>QCBO01000026.1 GCA_003279105.1 Prochlorococcus sp. AG-347-I19 | reverse complement strand
CATTGCTTCTCTAATTTTCATTGAAGATCTTGCTCAAAAAGTAGTTGATGCAGTATCACCATTTAAAGACAAACTTAAAGCCTCAATTGTTTTCCCCTCCATGCCAGAGGTAATGAGATTAAATAAGCTAGGTTCATTTAGCATGGCCCAACTTGGTCAATCTAAAAGTATTATTGGAGATTTAATAAAAAAGAAAAAAGAATCTGATGGGGCAAGTTTCCAAGATTCAATGTTGAAGTTACTAAATACACTTCCTTCAATACTTAAATACCTACCAGTAGAAAAAGCTCAAGATGCTAGAACATTCATTCTAAGTTTTCAGTACTGGTTAGGTGGAACTACTGAGAACTTAAAAAACTTCTTGTTAATGATTTCTGAAAAGTATGTAGTTTCAGAGAACATAAAAGATCAAATAGAGGAATTCAAAATTCAAGAACCTGAAACATTCCCAGATTTAGGAATTTGGCATCCTCTCGCTCCTTGCATGTTTGAAAGTCTTAAAGAATATCAAAATTGGGAGAATAATAGAAAAGATATAAACCCTAAAAATGACAAAACTCCGACTATAGGTTTAGTTCTTCAAAGAAGTCATATTGTTACTGGAGATGATGCTCACTACGTTGCCGTTATCCAAGAATTGGAATACAGAGGTGCGAGAGTTCTTCCTATCTTCTGTGGGGGTTTAGATTTTTCTAAGCCTGTTAATGAATTCTATTATGATTCCATAAATAAGGATCAACCTATTGTAGATGGAGTTGTATCTCTAACAGGATTTGCACTAGTTGGCGGGCCAGCAAGACAAGATCATCCTAGAGCTATTGAAGCTCTAAAAAGGCTAAACAGACCCTATATGGTTGCACTACCATTAGTTTTCCAGACAACACAAGAATGGGAAGATAGTGATCTAGGTTTACACCCAGTTCAGGTAGCACTTCAGATTGCAATTCCAGAGCTTGATGGTGCTATTGAACCTATTATTCTCTCGGGTCGTGATGATGCTACTGGTAAGGCACATACGCTCCAAGATCGCGTTGATGTAATTGCTGAGAGAGCCATAAAATGGTCAACGTTAAGGGTAAAGCAAAGAAAAGACAAAAAATTAGCTATTACAGTATTTAGTTTTCCTCCAGACAAAGGAAATGTCGGCACTGCAGCATACTTGAATGTTTTCGGTTCAATTTATAGAGTACTTCTTGAAATGAAATCGAAAGGATATCAAATAGATGAACTTCCAAGTAATTCAAAAGAATTAATGGAAAAAGTAATTAACAACCCTGAAGCTATGGATGGTTCGCCGGAGTTGAATATTGCTCATAAGATGTCAGTTAAAGAATACGAAGAGTTCACACCATATTCACAAAGACTTGAGGAGAATTGGGGAAAACCTCCCGGCAACCTAAATAGTGACGGACAAAATCTTCTCATCTATGGAAAACATTTTGGAAATGTTTTTATAGGTGTTCAACCTACATTCGGTTATGAAGGTGATCCAATGAGGTTACTTTATTCAAGAAGTGCTAGTCCTCATCATGGTTTTGCTGCTTACTATACCTATGTAGAAAAAATTTGGGGTGCTGATGCTGTTCTTCATTTTGGAACTCATGGCTCACTTGAATTTATGCCTGGGAAACAGATGGGTATGAGTGAAACATGCTATCCCGATTCTTTAATTGGATCATTGCCTAATTTGTATTACTATGCTGCAAATAATCCTTCTGAAGCAACAATTGCTAAAAGAAGAGGGTATGCTTCAACTATTAGTTATCTGACTCCTCCAGCAGAAAATGCAGGACTCTATAAAGGACTTAAAGAACTAAGTGAACTCGTTGGTTCTTATCAACAACTAAGAGAAAATAGTAGGGGTATTCAAATAGTTAATGCGATTGTTGAGACTTCTAAACAATGTAACCTTGATAAAGATGTAGAGCTCCCTTCAAAAGACGTAGAAGAACTTTCAATAGATGAAAGAGATTTATTTGTAGGTAATATCTATAAACAATTGATGGAAATTGAAAGTAGATTATTACCATGCGGTCTTCATACTATTGGAGAAGCCCCAACAGCAGAAGAAGCTGTGGCAACACT
>QCBO01000025.1 GCA_003279105.1 Prochlorococcus sp. AG-347-I19 | reverse complement strand
TCTGCAGTAAATCATGGTGTTATGGACAATTTAAATCAACTGCAAAAGCTTCAAGTTTTAAATTCATAAAACATATTGAGTCAAATTTATGTTTGACTAATATAAGTAAATAAAAAACTCTTTTGGAAGGAATAAATTTTAATCAGACTGGAGTATCATTCAAGGGAAGTGGAAGTTATGTACCTGAACAAATCCTAACCAATCAAAAAATTAGTCAAAAGGTTGATACAAGCAATGAATGGATACAATCTAGAACAGGAATTTCTGAGAGAAGAATATCTAGCGTAGAAGATAATGTTACTGAGATGGGTTATAAGGCTGCTCTAACTGCTATAGAAATGGCTAATTGGGATATAAAAACGATTGATTTGATTGTTTTAGCTACTTCTACTCCGCATGATTTATTTGGATCAGCTCCATCCATTCAAGCTAAATTAGGGGCAGCTAATGCTGTAGCTTTCGATTTGACTGCAGCTTGTAGTGGTTTTTTATTTGCCTTAATAACAGCCTCACAATATTTAAAAGGGAGTAGTTTTAAAAGAGCTATTGTTATTGGAGCAGATCAATTATCAAGTTTTGTTGATTGGAACGATAGAAGAAGTTGTATTCTCTTTGGAGATGGTGCCGGTGCGTTAGCAATTGAAGCCACAAATGAATTTGATAATTTTATAGGTTTTGATATGAGAACTGATGGGGGAAGGGGTTCTTTTCTTAATCTTCCATCAAAAAAGAATAAGGATTCAATAGTTGATGAAATTGACTTTTTAAGTGGAGGTTTTTCTCCAATTCAGATGAATGGTCAGGAAGTTTATAAATTCGCAGTTAAAGAAGTGCCTCTAATTCTTGAAAAATTGTTGAAAAAAATGAACTTTAACTCTGATCAAGTTGATTGGCTCTTGCTGCATCAAGCTAATCAAAGAATATTGGATTCTGTAGGAGAAAAGTTAAAAATTCCCAGAGAAAAGATTCTTAGCAATTTAGAAAAATATGGCAATACGTCAGCGGCAACAATCCCACTAATGATGGATGAGGCTGTAAGAGATCATAGAATTAAAAAAAATGATATTATTGCTACAAGTGGTTTCGGTGCTGGGTTAAGTTGGGGTGCAGCCCTAATTAAATGGGGTTAAAAACAAAATATGAACATTATGACAGTTGCATGGGTATTCCCTGGACAGGGTTCGCAAAAAATTGGAATGGCAAAACAAATTGAAAATTTGCCGAGCACAAAAGAGAGGTTTAGTTATGCTTCTGAGATATTTGAGAGAAATTTATTTGAAATTTGCGAGTTAAATTCTGATCAAACAAATCCTCTTAGTGATTTGAATAATACAAGAAATACACAAATCTGTCTTTTTTTGGTTGAATCGATTTTATTAGATGCCTTAAAAGAAAATGGTTTTAAACCAACTTATGTTGCTGGGCATAGTCTGGGAGAAATAACTGCATTATATTGTGCGGATGTTTTTTCATTCGAAGACTGCGTATCACTAATAAAAGTAAGATCTCAATTAATGGAAAGTACTGGGCAAGGATCTATGGCAGCAGTAATTGGTTTTGATAGAAATGAACTTGATTTATTAGTCAAAAAAAGTGAAGATGTTGTGATTGCTAATGATAATAGCTCTTCCCAAGTTGTCTTATCAGGATCTAATGAAGAGTTAGAGAATTTATCGAAAGAAATTTCTTGTAAAAGATTCATAAAATTAAATGTTTCGGGTGCATTCCATTCACCATTTATGGATGAGCCTGCAGTTAAATTTTCTGAGTATTTAAAACAGATTAAGTTTAAAAAGCCCTCTTTCCCAGTGATCAGTAATTATGAACCTTCATTATGTGATGATCCTGATGAGCTTAAAATTAGATTGGAAAATCAAATGTGTAATGGCGTAAGGTGGCGAGAGACTATGGATTTAATGGCAAAAGATAATGATCTTCATTTTGTTGAAGTTGGACCATCAAATGTGCTTGGTGGTTTAGCAAAAAGACATATGAAAGATTTAAAAATTTCTCAAGTTTCAGCTTCTAATCAAATAACTTATTAATCAAGTATGAAAGATGATGTTTTTCAAAAATTAATCTATCAATTAGTTAGCAAACTTTTTGTATTA
>QCBO01000024.1 GCA_003279105.1 Prochlorococcus sp. AG-347-I19 | reverse complement strand
CGATATGGATTCTTTAGTAGCTCTTGGAGTAATTAGCGCATATACAACAAGCCTTCTATCCTTAATATTTCCTTCTACCGGTTTTCCTTGTTTTTTTAATGAGCCAGTTATGCTGTTAGGCTTCATACTGATTGGGCGCTACTTAGAAGAAAGAGCAAGATATCAAACTGGTTCATCCATTGGAGAATTATTAGATCTTCAACCTGAAATGGCAAATGTCTACACAGAAGACAATCAAATAAAGTCAATAAGAGTGAACACTTTAAGGCCTGATCAAGAGATTCAAGTTTTAGCAGGAGACAGAGTACCTGCTGACTGCATTGTTACCCAAGGTAATTCATATGTTGATGTTTCACATATTACTGGAGAATCCAAACCTATAGAAGTAAAAGAAGGCGAAAATCTATTAAGTGGTTCTTTAAATCTTAATTCAACTCTTAGACTTAAAGTACGAAAGGTCGGAGGAGAATCCTCTCTTGCAAAACTAGTAAATCTTATTGAGTCTGTAAACTCTAAAAAACCACGCATACAAAGCATTGCTGATGAAATTGCAGGTAAATTTACTTACTTTGTACTTATTTTTGCTACTTTAACCTTCTTCTTTTGGTGGAAGGGGGCAATAAACATATGGCCTGATTTATTAAGTCACAATCATGAATTAATCACTCACTCAAGCCATACACTTCATAGTTCACTTGGTAGTGATGCTGAGAATTTCTTGAGTTTAGCAATTCAACTGTCAATTGCCGTTTTAGTGATAGCTTGTCCTTGTGCATTAGGTTTAGCCACCCCAACTGTAATCACTGTCGCATCAGGAAAAGCTGCAAAAAAAGGAGTTTTATTTAAAGGTGGGGATAAAATAGAAATGGCTTCAAAAATTAATCACATTATTTTTGACAAGACGGGTACTTTAACAAAAGGTAAGCCTTTCATTATTGATTACAAAAATAATGATGATCATTCATTTTTATTAAGAATAGCTGCCAGTTTAGAAAAGGAAAGCAGACATCCAATCGCAGATGCCTTAATTCAAGAGGCAAAAAAACAAAATTTAAGTTTATTTCAAATAAAAAAAATTTTTACTCATTCAGGACGAGGCATTTCTGGAGAACTTGAGTCAATTGATGGACTTATTAATATTGGAAATATTGAATGGCTACTAAGTAAAGGAATAATTTTTGATAGTGATGCAAAAAAAGTTATTGAAAATGAAGAAACAAAAACGAACACTATCATCGGAGTAAGTATCAAAGATAAGTTATTAGGATTTATTTTGCTAGGAGATTTACTCAGAGATGATTCAATTAAAACAGTTCAAAATTTGAGAGAGAACAAATTTAAAATTAACATTTTAAGTGGCGATAGGAAACAAACAGTTTTAGCTTTAGCAAAAAAAATTGGTTGTAAAGAAACAGAAGTAAAATGGGATCTTCTTCCTGAAATGAAGCTAAAGACTATAGAAAATTTAAAAATTAATAATAAAGTGGCAATGATCGGTGATGGTATTAATGATGTCCCAGCCTTAGCATCCTCAGACTTGGGAATTGCGGTAGGATCAGGGACTCAAATAGCCAAGGCAAATGCAGATGTAGTACTAATGGGAGATCAACTAAATGGATTACCCTACTCCTTAAATCTTGCAAAAAAAACTATAAGAAAAATAAAGCAAAATCTAACATGGGCTTTTGGTTACAACTTAATAGCTATACCTTTAGCCGCCGGAATTTTATTCCCAAAATACGGTATTCTTCTTACTCCCTCAATAGCAGCATTATTGATGGCGATTAGCTCTATTACAGTTGTAATTAATGCTTTATCTTTGGATTAAATGAAAGGAAAATTTATCGTTATTGAGGGTATTGATGGATGTGGTAAAACTACCCAAATAGATGAACTTTCTAAATGGCTTCCTAATAGTGGTCTAATAAAGAAAGGATCTAAATTAGTCACAACTAGAGAGCCTGGAGGCAGTCTTTTAGGGAAAAAACTTAGAGGACTGATTCTTGATAATAACGAAAATAACAAGCCTTCATCTCTTGCAGAATTATTGCTTTATTCAGCGGATAGAGCTGAACACGTTTCCAAAATTATTTCACCTGCTTTAAATAACAATGATTGGGTAATAAGCGATAGATTTTCCGATTCCACACTGGCTTATCAAGGTTATGGAAGAAATATAAATTTAGAAATAATTATAAATATTGAATCTATT
>QCBO01000023.1 GCA_003279105.1 Prochlorococcus sp. AG-347-I19 | reverse complement strand
TATGAATCCGGAACAAAAGTCAAAATAGCTGAGAAGCTTACACAAACTTATGAAATTTTAGGCTTTATAGAAGATAGAAAAAAAACTCTAGTAGATATTAAACAAAATTCAGTAACTTCTCACATTCCATGCTTCCTAGCTGATTGGGGATATTTGAAAGGGTCAGATAAGTATACTTTAGGTAATGAAATCAAATTATTAAAATTAAGTAATCTTGAGGAATTAGTTGCACATTAAAGATAATCAGTTAGAGTACAGATGTACTATAGTTTGTATTTATGAAGTTTGGTTTAAATAAAAATTTCCAAATTTAGAATAATTACAAGAACTTTAACCAATAAATCAAACAATGAGCCTTGAAGAAAAGAAAAAAACTGAATCAAAAGAAAAAGACAAGGCATTAAGTCTTGTCTTAGGTCAAATAGAAAGAAATTTTGGACGAGGATCAATAATGAGACTTGGTGACGCCTCAAGAATGAAAGTAGAAACAATATCTACTGGAGCGCTCACCTTAGATTTAGCATTAGGAGGAGGCTATCCAAAAGGAAGAGTAGTAGAAGTTTACGGACCAGAAAGTTCAGGAAAAACTACGTTAACACTGCACGCGATTGCGGAAGTCCAAAAGAATGGAGGAGTAGCAGCATTTGTAGATGCTGAGCATGCACTCGATCCAGTTTATGCAGCCTCTTTAGGAGTTGATGTTGAAAATTTATTAGTTTCACAACCAGATACAGGTGAAATGGCTCTGGAAATAGTTGACCAACTTATAAGATCAAGTGCAGTAGATCTTGTGGTTGTTGACTCGGTCGCAGCACTAACCCCAAGAGCTGAGATAGAAGGAGAGATGGGAGATCACGTAATTGGAAGCCAAGCAAGGCTAATGAGCCAAGCAATGAGGAAAATAACAGGAAATATTGGTAAATCGGGATGCACGGTAATATTCCTGAATCAATTACGCCTAAAAATTGGCGTTACATACGGCAATCCAGAAACAACCACAGGAGGTAATGCATTAAAATTTTATGCCTCAGTGAGACTTGATATCAGAAGAATTCAAACTCTTAAAAGAGGTACTGAAGAATATGGCATAAGAGCAAAAGTGAAAGTAGCAAAAAACAAAGTTGCGCCACCATTTAGAATTGCAGAGTTTGATATTCTCTTCGGAAAAGGTATTAGTACAACAGGATGTTTATTAGATTTAGCAGAAGAGACTAATATCATAATAAGGAGAGGTGCTTGGTATAGTTATGAAGGAGAAAATATTGGACAAGGAAGAGATAATACAATTATTTGGCTTGATCAAAACTTAGAAATCAGGAATAAAGTAGAATCTATGGTTAAAGCGAAATTAACAGAGGGAACTGAAGTCAGTTCTAATTCAATGAAAGCATTAAATAGCAATCCTGCTAATACAATCGCTGTTAATGATATAAAAACAGTAGCTTAGATTTATAAAGAATCAGCTAAAGTCCACCACCCAGCAGCAGGGCCTATAAATCTCACTACAATCCATAAGATAACTAACCCTCCGATTCCAAACCAACTGGCCTTAATACTTAATTTAATTAGGTTATCTCTTTGATTGATTGTAAAGGGAAGCCATTCAAATAATCTTGGAGACTCATCAATTTTAGTCTTAGTATTATTTTTTTTTGGAGGTAAACCAAGTGTTTTTCGTCTTTTTGCTTCTCCCATATTTCTTTGGTTATTTACAAAATCATAAACTACTCAAAAGGTAGCATGTAATTAATTTTTTTTGAGGGTTGAATGTTTTGCAAAAGCAATCTTCCCCAGTTTCTTTTATTTACTCTTCCATCTAAGATTATTAACTTACCTGAATTTCTTCTTAAAGGAGAAATAGATCTTTCAAGTTTAATCCTAGCTTGAGGAAGAAAGAAGTCTCTAAACCAATCTTGAGAAAGCTTCTTTTTATGCGAGACTGTAATTGCATTGATAGGTTCTGACATATTCGGGATAGGAAGTAAAGGAATGATAATTTGTTCTGGAATTTGAATTAAATAAGAATTCATAATCCACCAGTCAAAACTAGAGCAAAGAATTTGATTTTTACCAGAGGGAATCGTCTCTAGCAATACCCTCTTCCCGTGCTTAGAAGCTAATTCTGTAGCAATATTAGTTTTTAAATCAATATCATCAGACAAAACTAAAGTTAAACCCTTTCTAAAAAGTATTAACTTTTTGCATTTATCCAAGATTGAATTGGTAAAAAGAGGATTATTAGGAAGCAACTGTTTAGAAGGTATATATAATGAAATCTTTTTTTCTTCAAAATTACTTTTAAAATTAATGACCAAGTCAATGTCTAAACTG
>QCBO01000022.1 GCA_003279105.1 Prochlorococcus sp. AG-347-I19 | reverse complement strand
TAGATCTACCTTAACTTCTTTTATGATTCTTCCAGGATTAGGTGCCAAAATACATATTTGCTGAGAGAGAGCTAATGCTTCTTCAATATCATGGGTTATAAGTAAAACTGTCAATGAAGTTTTTTCCCATAATTCATAGAGAAATTTCTGCATAGATTCTCTTATCTGTAAATCTAAGGCTCCAAAAGGTTCATCTAAAAGTAGAATTTTAGGGTTAGTCGCTAGAGCTCTTGCTATTGCAACCCTTTGTTGCATTCCTCCAGATAATTCTTTTGGATACTTATTTCCCGAATCCTGAAGACCTACTACTTCTAATAAATAAGATGTCCTATATTTTATTTCTTTCAACTTATAAGAATTTAAATTCATTCCAAAGGCAATATTCTCAGATGCTGTGAGCCAAGGGAAAAGACTATATTTCTGAAAAACCATTCCTCTATCCAATCCTGGTCCACTAACTATTTTTCCATCTACTTTTACGTTCCCTTTAGATGGACTCTCAAGCCCAGCAATAATCCTCAATATAGTACTTTTACCTGATCCAGAGCTCCCAACAAGAGTTTTAAATTCGCCAGAACTTATTGAAAAGCTTATTCCCTCAATTGCCTTTTTTCTATTTGAACCTTCCCCAAAATATTTTGAAATATTATTAACATCTAATTTCATTTAAACAGCCCATTTACATGTACGTCTAAGTAGCAATCTAAAACTCATATCCAAAGCAAATCCTATTAATCCAAGCACTATTAATTCTGCAAATATTTGATCTGTGCGAAAAAATCTTTGAGCCAGTTGAATCCTTTTACCTAAACCAACTTCTGCTGCAATTAACTCGGCAACGATTACTAAATTCCATGAAGTTGCAATATTAATTCTTAAAGTATCTATAATACTTGGCAATGAATATCTTGCTATAACTCTGATCAATAAATCTTTTGTATTACCTCCTAAAGTAAGCGTTGTTTCAATGAGTTCTTTGGGTACAAATTTTACTGAATCCATAACCATCAAAACATTAAAGTAAACAGTACCAATGAAAATTAATGCAATTTTTGGAGCCTCTTCAATTCCTAAATAAATAATAAGTAAAGGAGAAAAAGCAGCGGCAGGCATATACCTAAGCATCGCAATTAATGGTTCACATAACGCACAAAAAGAAGGGAAAGAACCCATTAAAATTCCTAAAGGAATTGAAAAAATTGTTGCAATTATAAAACCAGCAAATACCCTACCAGTACTTGCAAAAATATCTTCAAATAATATTCCACTTTCAGCCATATCCAAAAGAGAATAAAAGACCGCTAAAGGTGATGGTAAAAACATTTCACTTACAAGTTTTAATTGACAAACTAATGTCCAAATTAAAAGTGGAAGCAAAAGTGAGGCTATTTGAAGAAATATTTTATTTAATTTTTTCGGTTCACTACCAAATGAAAAGAGGGATAAAAAATATTTATCCCTCTTGATTAATTTCGAACTAACCATTTTAATTTTGTATTAATTAACTTATGTTTTTAACGAACGAAGAGTCAAATAATTTACTCATATCTGGTTTTTCAGGAATAAATCCTACCTTTACCATAAAGTCTGCCATTTGTTTCGCTGCATAAGGCATATATTTCATACCGAACCCATCACTAAAAGCTTCTAAATTTTCTTCCAAAGAAAAGAACCTAGTTCCACCTTTATATTGTTTGTATTCGCGTGTTGGGATCCCAGCTCGCTTTGCCATGATCTTTTCAGATTTTCTTGGATTTTTTTCCATGAATTCTCTTACATCCCACCATGTTTTAACAATTTTTTGAACATCATCTGGTCTTTCAGAAATCAAATCTCCGCTTACTGCTAATAAATCAGGGATTGCACCAGGATATTCTTTTGAACTAGCAATAACTCTTGCTCCAGGCCTCTTCATTGCAGTTCCTGTAAATGGAGGGAATGCACCAACTGCATCAACTTTTCCTGCTGCGAATGCAGTTGCAGCCTGATCAGTTGGAAGACCTTTAATAATGACATCATCCCTAGTTAATCCAACATCATTCAGAGCTAAAACAAGTAAAAAATCATCTACAACACCTTCTTCTACTGCTACTGTTTTACCTTTTAAATCAGCAACACTTTTAATTGATTTATCTGCAATTATTTGGTCATTCCCTGCAGAATTATCATTAACTAAAACAACTACTTCCCCTCCATTCTCTCCTGGCAAGAACGAAATAGTGTCATTAAGAGTTTGCGAATTTCCATCGATTTTTCCAGCAGCAAAAGTTTCCATGGATTGAACATATCCATCAAACCATTTCATCTGAACATTAACTCCATTTTTTTCAAACATTTTTTGATCAACCGCTATCGCCCAAGGCCACCATCCTGCCCAGTTACTGTATCCCAAAGTGATAGGTTCTCCTTTTGGAGCGGCAGGACTTGATAATGTACTTAATGAAATCGCTAATATCAGAGCAAGCAAAGAGGCCGCAAAAACTCTCAATTTTTT
>QCBO01000021.1 GCA_003279105.1 Prochlorococcus sp. AG-347-I19 | reverse complement strand
GCGCAGACAAAGAAATGGAAAGCCTCATTAAAGCACTAGATGGGAATTATGTTTTACCCGGACCGGGTGGAGATCCCATAAGAAATCCAGGTGTTTTGCCTAGTGGTAAAAATATCCATGCACTTGATCCTCAATCAATCCCAACTACAGCAGCAGTAGCTGCAGCGAAATCTGTTGTTGACAAATTAATTGAAAGACAAAAGGAGGAGCAAGGGACTTGGCCTGAAACAATAGCTTGTGTTTTATGGGGTACTGATAACATTAAAACCTATGGAGAATCACTGGCACAAATCTTATGGTTTGTTGGGGTAAAACCAAAACCAGATTCTGTTGGAAGAATTAACAAACTAGAATTAATCCCTTTAGAAGAATTAGGTAGGCCAAGAATAGATGTAGTGGTTAACTGCTCAGGAGTATTTAGAGATCTATTTATTAATCAAATGGCATTAATAGATCAGGCAGTCAAATTAGCAGCTGAAGCTGATGAAGCATTGGAATCTAATTTTGTAAGAAAACATTCATTAGAACAAGCAGAAAAAGAAGGCACTTCTATCAGAGAAGCTTCAGCGAGAGTATTTTCCAATGCAAGTGGTAGCTACAGTTCAAATGTTAATTTAGCTGTAGAAAATTCAACCTGGGAGGAAGAAAATGAATTACAAGAAATGTATTTATCCCGCAAAACATATGCATTTAATGCCGATAATCCAGGTGAGATGAATCAAAAAAGAGAGGTATTTGAGTCAGTAATGAAAACTGCCGATGTTACATTTCAAAACCTTGATTCTTCAGAGATTTCATTAACAGATGTAAGTCATTATTTTGATTCGGATCCAACAAAATTGATAAAGACATTAAGAGATGACGGAAAAGAACCAAGTAGCTACATAGCTGATACAACCACTTCTAATGCTCAAGTTAGAACACTTGGAGAAACTATCAGATTAGACTCAAGAACAAAACTTTTAAATCCTAAGTGGTATGAAGGTATGCTGAAATCCGGCTACGAAGGAGTTAGAGAACTTTCTAACAGACTTAATTACACTCTTGGTTGGAGTGCGACAAGTGGTCAAGTTGATAATTTTGTATATGAAGAAACTAATGAAACATTTATAAATGACGAAGAGATGAGGAAAAGATTAATGGATCTTAATCCTAATAGTTTCAGAAGAATTGTTGGAACATTGCTAGAAGTCAATGGTAGGGGATATTGGGAAACCTCAGATGAGAATATAGAACAGTTGAAAGAACTATACCAAGAAGTAGAGGATAAAATCGAAGGAGTTAAGGAATAATAAATTTATTATTTTCTGTAAATTTTATCAGCTACTTTCAGGATTTGATAATTAAGTTTTACGTTGTGAACCCTTACAATGTCAATATTAAATTGAGAACATAGACAGCTTATTGCAAGTGTTCCTATATCCCTTTCTTTTGGATTTTTCTCACCCAAAATTTCTCCTATAAATCTCTTCCTAGATGCACCTATCAAAATTGGCAAATTCCAATTTTTAAATACATCTAAGTTTCTCAAAATATCCAAATTATGAATGATATCCTTTGAAAAACCAATTCCAGGATCCACTATTATATTTCTTTCGGATATATTTTTTTCTAAAGCATTCTTTATTAAATTATCAAGCGAGCACTTAACATCGCTCAATACATTCTGGTAATTAGAGAGTTGATTCATATTTTGACTATTTCCTCGACTGTGAGTTATGACGAATGGACAGTTGAATTTTGATACAACATCCAAAATTTTTATATCTCTTCTTCCTCCTGTGACATCATTTATCCAATTAGCGCCATTTAAAAGAGCTTCGTAAGCCACTTCAGAATTAAAAGTATCAATAGAAATTAAAACATCTGGAAATTCAGATTTTATTAATTTTAGATATGGGATCAATCTTTCTATTTCTATAGTAGATCCAACTTCTTCAGCCCCAGGTCTCGTACTTTGAGCACCAAGATCAATAACATCAACACCATTGCTCAAGAAATGATTTACTTGATCTAAAACTTTTTTTGAAGAGTTTAATTCCCCACCATCACTAAATGAATCAGGAGTTAAATTAATAACTCCCATAATTGAAGTTTTTTGGCCCCAGTCTTTTGGCCATGGATTTTTCTTATTGATAATTTGCAATTCTCGCAAAACTATTAGGATCTAATGAAGCCCCTCCAACTAACACCCCATCTATATCACTCATTGACATGATTTCGTCAATATTATTAGGTTTAACAGATCCTCCATATTGAATAATCAGATCATCAAAACCTACTAATTCCCGAATCAAAGAACATATCTTATTAGCGTCTTCTGCTTCACATGTTTTACCAGTTCCAATAGCCCATATTGGTTCATAGGCAACAATTAAATTAGATGGATCTGTATTTTCTAATCCTTGTTCAACCTGTCTAGTAATAACTCTATCAGCTTCTCCTATTTCTCTTTGTTCTAATGTTTCTCCTACACAAACTATTGGAGTAAGTCCGCTAGCTTGAGCAAAAACTGCTCTTTTATTAATTTGTTCATCACTTTCACTAAAATATTTCCTTGGTTCACTATGTCCAACGATTGCATATGAAACACCATGTTCAAGAAGCATTTTTGGAGATATTTCTGCAGTAAATGCTCCTTGATCTTCCCAATGAATATTTTGACTAGAAATATCTAAATAATCAAAATCA
>QCBO01000020.1 GCA_003279105.1 Prochlorococcus sp. AG-347-I19 | reverse complement strand
AAGTCTAAAGATTCAACTATACCAACAATAACTGGATTTTTACCGTAAGAAGGAGTAAGGGTTAGTTCAAGTCTCACTGGATCTTCTTTAACAATTTTCAAACGAAACCTTGGTGGCAATTTGAGAGATCTTATTACCGCTGAAACAATTTTTGTTCTTAATTCCAATTTTTTTCCTTAAATGTATTTTGATTAATCAGTTGTTGAACCTTTTTCTTCTAACGTAGAGTCATTATCGTTCGAAAACCTTACTGTTAGTAACTCCTCTTCTGTTATGTTACCTGATTTATCTAAGAGTTCTGGATGTATTGTGTATTTTTTTTGTTTAAAACTGGAAGTACTTAAACTAAAAATAGAAGAGGAATTAAAAATAAAAGAAGTAGGATATTTCCAACAAAGCTAATGAAAAAGTTAAATCCAAAAATTGCAATAACGATAAGCATGATTAATGAGAAGGTAAGAAGATTTTTATTAGCTTTAAGAAAATAATTCACCTTATTTAGCCTTATCTATAATTTCTTTTTTTATTTTCTAAAGTCATACTAGCAATTACTACACTCCAACACTGTCCAAAATATAAAATCACTCCTAGTAGCCATACCCATAAAGTAAGTACTAGAAAACCTCCAATAAAACCGTATGCTTGAAATCTTACTCCAAGTGAGAGAATACTTTTACTTACTGCTAGGTTCAAAGTGGTTAGGCCAATTCCAATAAGAAAAGATCCAGGTAAGAGTGGTTTCAATGGAACTTTTCTACTGGGTAAAAGTGCTTGTAATAAAAGAGCCATTAAAGAAAAGCCAATTAGCGGTATTGCAAACTGACCAACTTGTAATAACGGCAACTTTAATAATAAATCAGAAATAAGATTATTAGATTTTGAAAGATTTTCTAAAACGTTACTTGGGATCATCCTAAGATTTGCACTAATTTGATCTAGCACCATTAAAAAACCAATAAAGAATACTATTAAAAAGGCTTCAACTCTATTTCGGAGAAACTTCGAAGCTTGCACTCTCCAAGCAGCATTAACTTTTTTAGAAGGAATTTCGTCCTCCCAAAGCCTATCCGAACCTCTTTGAAGAGATAGATATGCATTTCCTGCTGTAAAAAGTAAAAACATAGCCCCAAGAATTCCTGCTCCAAAACCTTGATCTATCAAATTAAATAATGTTGTCTCTACTAACTCAACTACTGAAGGAGGTAAAAGCTGAGCAGCAATAGCAATTATTTGTTGATCTAATCCTTCTTGTTTTCCTAGGAACCATGAAGCTATTGAAAGAGAAATTAGAAGAATAGGAAAAAATGATTGAAGTGTGTAGTATGCAAATGCAGCGCTTAAATCAACACAATCAGATTTGCTCCATCGCTCACAAGCTCCCCATAAACTTTTCAGTATCCATGTTGAACTTCGCTGCATATTAATTTTCTTCAAATATTTTATTCATTTACTTATTTTTTATTGTATCGGATTAAGAAATTTTTCAAGCAATTATTGATTTATCATGCAATTATTTTTCCAATAATAAGTTGCCCCATGGCTTTAAAATTTCAACTTTTTCTTTAGATCTACAAGCAATTAATGGAAAATTAACATCGCTCAAGTCTTGTCCTGAAACTAAATTTAAAGGATCTGTTTCTAACCACTCTATAGAACAATTAAGTTCTTCTAATAGCAGCCAGGCTGCTGCAATATCCCATATCTTAGGAGTTGATTCTATTGCTCCGAAAGTTTGTCCCATTGCTACACTCGTAAGATTTAAACTCGATACACCTAAGAGTCTTATTTTGCCAGGGAATACTGAGTTTGGTTTTCTTTGTAAAATTTTAATTGATCTACTACACAAAGAAATGCATTCACTTTGATGATTATTTTGGCCAGGATTTATTTTCTCGTTATTTAACCAAACCCCCATACCTTTAATGGATACAAACTTTTTTTTCAATGTAGGAACTATTAAAAAAGAGGATTGCGGTTTACCATCAACGAACCTTGCCACTGATATAGACCAGTAAGGAATACCTGCAGCAAAATTTGTTGTCCCATCGAGTGGATCGACGACCCAATAAGCTTTTGAGTTTGGAATTAACTTTTGCCCTTCTTCACTAAGGACACCCTCACCTGGAGCTATTGAAGCTAAGCCATCTGCTATTGTTTTGTCACTCCATAAATCACAACTTGTTACTAATGATCCATCTGATTTATTATTTGCACTAATATTTCCAAAATCTTTTTTTTGACGTTCACAAACTAATTCAAATAAAGAATCTAATTCACTGAATTGCTTTTTAGTTAAATTTGGTAGATTCATTTTATAAATTGCAAATATACTCTGTATCTTTAATTTTAGTATTATTACTACCTAAACAATTTTTACTTAGATCAAGGAAAGTTAATCTTTCTAATTCATCTATATTCAAATTGTAGTTATATATTGCATTAATATTTTTTGATTTCGCATTACTTAATTCACTTTGCCTTACAAGAACATCTTTTAGAGTTGATATTCCGACATCATATCTAAGTCTGGAAAGCCTTACAGATTCTTTGCTAGATTCAATTTCTTTACGAGACGAGATTATTTTTTCTTCATTTAAATTAAGATTTAAATAGGCTTTACTAATATTTGTGGTTAAAACATTTTTTAGATTTTCATAAGCATATTTTTCCGCTTCTGCATCTGCTATTTTTGATTTGTAGGAGTTCTTATTTTTTCCTCCATCAAAAATACTCCATGCAAAATTTAGACTTATGGTATTTGTATAATTAGATCCAGATTTTTCAGAGTCGATATTAGTTACTAGAGAGTCTCCCTTTGAAAATGTACTAGATAATGTATT
>QCBO01000019.1 GCA_003279105.1 Prochlorococcus sp. AG-347-I19 | reverse complement strand
GCCCCTCCAGTAGCCCCTCCTGAGCTATAGCTTGCTATTACTTGCACCTATTGGTGCTCCTTTTGCCCCTCTAGTCATATACTTTCTCCTGGTCTAATATCTCCCTCTTATAACCCTCAGCAAGCTCATCATTATATCTGCACTCTTCAATTATTTTTACTATCTCGGAGATAGCTATAGTTTTTCGATCTTGCATCATTTAATAGTTATTTTTAAGCAGCATCATATTCATCCCTATCTTCAAGCTCTCTCATAAATCTTTTATCTAATATGTAGTTGTCTATAAGCTCTGCTGCCATCTGTATCTCAGCAGCAGGTTCTTGTAGATCTTTGTCTAATAAGTAATTGTCTATAAGCTCTAGATTGTTATTTTCTTTAATTTGTTTATCGCTGTTTAATAGTTCTCTTATGTAGTTATATACAAGCTCTTGATCGTATCCACTTTCTCTAATTTCTTTCAACATTTCGTCTGGAATTTCCATAATCGTCAATCCCTTAAAAACTTCTCTATATATATAAAAACGTATTTCGAATAAAAATCAAATATCCGTTTGTCTAAAGAAGGAATGATTTAAGCAGATTTGTTGATTATCTTCTTCTGATCAAAATCAAAATTTTCTTTATAAATTTTATAGTTTGGCATAAGGATAAGGACATATAAAGTTTGAGTCATCCACTGCAAATAAATAATTGAGAGTAAGTTATATATAAATTGATTAAAAATAAAAAAAACTATAACGGGCAAAGCAGTCAACAAACCTGAAATCCAAGTAGCATTAAAAGCCTGCCAACCTTTTTCTTCGCTTAATTTTCTACTTAATCTAAGAGCCTCTATAGGACCTAATTCAAGATCTTCTGTAATAAAAATTACATACTGATATCTCTTTAAAAGAACTATCCCTGGCCAAATAAAACAGATTAATCCCAAACCCGCAAAAAAAGCAGCAACAAGTTCGTTTCTAAACAATAACCAAGATTTTAAAAGTAACTTCCTCTTATTTTTTTCAATGACAGGTGGGTTTTCATAATTATCTAAACGAATATTATTTATAAAAATTACTTTATAGATGAAAGAAGCTATTGTCCCAACAATAATTGCGATGATATATAAAAAGGGAACTGATATCGTTAATTCTGCTAAAAAAGAAAAACCTACAATTAATATCAAGTAATAAAGACCATAGGCCTTTATAAGGCGTAAATTAGTTGCCTGAGAAATAATTTTTATACAATAATTAAACATTTATTTTTTTTTAGAAATTAATAAAACTTTAACTGTGTATATAATTCATAGAAAGAATTTATTAAACAATTAAAACAAACTCAAAAAATAATTACATTAAAATTATCGACCCAAAACTAGGTCTTTGAAGAGCCCCTCCGAGAGCCCCTCCTGACTAATATCATGCAATTTCAAGCAATATCTAGGCCACTTTTTCTGTCTAAAGAATGCCCCACGATCATATAAAAATTCAATAATAGCAATAGTTCTTACAAATCTCTTAAAAAACATCTCTTGTGCTTTGGGAGCACTAGGTCGCAGGTTCGAATCCTGTCGCCCCGACTCGATCAAAACCAAGTCACAAAAGCGAGCTACCCAGACTCGCTTTTTTATTGCATTAACTTGTTAGCTCAAAGTGGCCAACAAATAGCCAACAAATTACATTAACTTTTAATTAATAAATTATTTAATGTTTTCAAATTAAATAAAATAATTGCAAAATTTGGTTGCATTTATAATGTATAAATTAATCTTAAAGTAGATGAAAAATTTTTTAATTGTAATTTCATACCTTATTAATTTAGTTTTTATAAATCCAATATTTATATTTCCTGCATTATCAGCTGAGGTTAATTGTAATTCTCCAGTTTGGAAGAACAAACCCAAATGTATAAAGAAGCAAAATAAAATTTTTGAGGCGAAAGAATGTTTACTAGTAGAAAATAATAATTTAAAAATAAAAACGTATAAAGGTACTAATCTTTTCAAATCACTTAAATGCTTACCTGTTGAAGAGAAGATAGTTTTTATAAACAAAAAAGGGCAGAAGAAATATCTCCTAATCTCTAGATATAAATCCTTATTTGGTTCGTCTTATCTAATTTTTGAAAATCAAGCTGCTTTTTTCATGCATTTCACAATGCCACATGCAGGATACGCATTTAGACTAATCTCCTTAGATGGAGAAGAGTATGAGCTTAACCCTAAAAATATAAGCCCTTATACGAATAAGTATGTTTTAAACAAGAGTGTAATAAGAGCTTTTAAAAATCTTGAAAACTCTTTTGAATTAGCATTAGATCCAGGATATATAAAATGGGCTGTGGTTAGGGAAATACCCATTATTAATGAATATTTTCTCGCAAAGAAATCAGAATGGAAGACAAGATCAGAAGCATTGCTAAATAGAGAGTTACCTAAAGTATTAATTTCTTCAGAACCTAAGGATGGCTCAAAAATATTCAAAAATTCTATTGAGAGTCTCGTAACGATTGAACTTGGTGGAGGGTCTTCTGGCTCTGGTTTTTTTATCGATGATGATTTAGTTGCTACCAATAGTCATGTCGTAAGTGGGGCTAAGAGCATTTCAGTAATTGCGTATGACAAAGCTAGTTATGAAGGCGAAGTTGTTTATAATGATGAATTATACGATTTCGCATTAGTAAAAATTAATCCCAAAAATAAATATAAATCCTTGCCAGTTTGCAGGAATAGTAGTCTGAAAACAGGAGACCCTGTTTATGTCTTAGGAAGTCCAGGAGCGGCCATTGTTGAGAAAGGATATTTAGAAAATTCAATTACTGGTGGTCTTGTTAGTAGTGTGAGATTTGTTGATGAACAATTATTTGTACAGACTGATGCAGCAATGAATCCAGGCAATAGTGGAGGACCATTGCTAAATAAATATGGAGCAGTTGTTGGTATATCTACATTTATTTTGAGTGACCAAAGAATACAAGGTATTTATTTCGCAGGAGAGATTTCTAATATTCTTGCAGAGAGCGGCTTGATAAAACTAAACAACACTTCCAATGATGATTTTTGTGGTTTAGAGATAATAAAAACTAATTTCTTTCAAGATCTATTTAGTTTCAAAAATTAATTTATAAAAAAATATTTTTGGTTATACACATAGCCAACAAATCGCCAACAAATAATTCCTAGTTTGTCATTTCAAGTTAAGCAATACTCAGA
>QCBO01000018.1 GCA_003279105.1 Prochlorococcus sp. AG-347-I19 | reverse complement strand
ACGTAAAGAAGAATTTATAAGACAAGTAAATTATTTCAAAAAAAACTTTGAAATATTAAATCCATACGATATAGATGCAATAAATTATCATTTATTGACAGAAGAAAAGAAAACATTCATTTTGACATTTGATGATGGATACAAAGATCATGTTTTTTGTTCTAATTTTTTAAAGTCTCTTAATCTAAGTGGTATATTTTTCCCTCCCTCTAATGTTCTAAACCAAGAATTGCTAGATGTAAACATCATTCATTTTTTGATAGGTCAAAGAAATATTAATATTAAAAGTTTACTAAATTTTATTCTAGAACAGATCAAAATCAAAGATTTCAAAGTAACTCTTAATCAAAAACCAATCTCAATAGATTATTATTTGAAAAATAAATTTGAAAGCAGATTAGACAATAAAGATACATTGATAATTAAAAGACTTTTGCAAAGAGATATTCAAGATTCAAATAATAGAAAATTTTTATTATTCGAAGCCTTTAAGAATTTTACAAATTATACTTCTGAAAAACTTGCTAAAGAACTCTACCTTACAAGGAAAGACATTATTGAAATGAAAAACAATGGAATGTTATTTGGAAGTCATGGATTAAATCATTCTTGGCTAGATACTTTGAGTTATAAAGAACAATATAAAGAGATCAATGAGAGCTTTAAAATACTTGAAAAACTCAATGTATTAGATGCTTCACTGCCAAAATTTATTTGTTATCCATATGGGGGGTATAATAAAGATACATTGAAAATTAATAAAAATCTTAATATTGATTTTGGCTTAACATCAAAAGTAGGCATGGCATCTTCAAAGAATATTTATGACTCATACCAACTTCAAAGATGGGATACTAATGATTTTTGGGCCGTCAAAGAAAATGAGCCTATATCGTCTTGCATAAATTAATTCTTTAACTTCTTTCTTAATTTTTCTAAAATCTAAAATTAGCTTTAAGACATTAGAACTCTTTTGATATAAAATTAATTTTGCAATTACTTCATTTGATTTTTCATACATAAATATAATCTTCTATTATTTGTAGCATTTTTATTTTTACTTGGTATAGGATGCTTTAGCATATGCCTCAGAGATATAATCTCATTAAATGATTTATAACTTATTTCTTTTACTTTGAAACCCTCTTCTGAAATAAGTTTAGCAAAGTCGTCTCCAAACATTCTTAAATGATCCCACTGACCATAAGCTTTTTCTCTATCCTTAGGAAGTACTATATTTCTATCTTCATAGGTTTCAGGAAGATTATCTTGTTGTGGAACTGACAAAATAGCAATCCCAAATTTACTTAAAATCCTTCTTATTTCTTTAATTGCAATTTTGTAATTAGGAACGTGTTCCAATACATCAAATACAATAACAATATCAAAACTAGAAGCGCCCATAATACTCATATCACACAAGTCAAGATTAAAATCACAATCTTTTCTCAATAAGTCAGCAGTTTTGTATGAATCGGTTAATTTAGAGAGTATTTTACTAATAATTATCTCAGGGGCAAAATGTAAAACTCTTTTGCCTTCTAATGAAAGATCTATTCCAATATCTTTTGAGTATTCTAGACATGCTAAAAAAAGTCTATGTCTAACTTCTGATCCACAAGAGGGGCATTTTGAAAATTTATGCCAATTATCGCTCCCAAATCTATTTCCTCTCCATCCGCAGGCATTACATGAATAAAATTTACTCTTATTTTTGAAAAGAACAGTTTTAATTTTCCTTTTTATTTGCTTTAGGAATAAAATAAACTTCATAACAATCTTATCTACTAGTAAATTCTTTTTTTAATTTCAGATTTGTATTTTTCATGAATTTGATTAAACAATTGCAAATTAAAATTTAGTAAATACATAAGTAAAATCGACCATAAAAAATCTAGGTTGGTTTTATCGCAATTGCTCTTACTTGATAACTACTTCTATCAATAAAAGACCATGCCTTTGATAGTAAATGAAAAACTTTCCAACCAAATATATTCACTATCGTCTCATATTTTGGAACCCATTTATGGTAAATGGTTTTGCTTTCTATAACTTTGAAGCCTGCGCAATCTAATAGATTTCCTAAATTTAACGGCGACCATGTAAATAAATGGTAATTGATATCTCTTTCTTTATACTTCGAATACTTTGTCTCAAGAGGAACAACAATACAAATACTACCCCCAGGCACAAGCGACTTATACAATTTTTTCAATTCCCCTAATGGATTTTCTGTATGTTCAAGAGCATGATGTGAAATAATTTGATCAAAATAATTTATTGGAAGTAAATCAGAGGATTCGAAACATTCGATATGATTTTTTATTGCTATTGATCTTGCAAATTGATTTACTTCAACTCCGAATCTTTTAATATTCTCAAATTCATTTAAAAAGCTTCCTCCAGAACAACCAAAGTCAAGTATTTTTCCATTCTCTTTTATAAATTTATTAAACATGAAACTATTGGCTTTAGCTCCAAATATATTTTGTTCCTCTTGCCAATCATAATAAATTTTATTGTAGTGTTTAATAGCTTCACTCTTCTTTGAGCTCATTTTTAATTAAATTCGCGTGATTTCAAATTTAACATAAAAAAAAATACAATTTATCTTTATTAGAATAAATTTATTGATTTAAAAAATTATTTGTAATTAAAGAATCTCACATTTATTCTTTATGATTATTATTAGATATTACAAATATTACTTTTGAATAAGAAATAGCTAATAATTAAAAATGTTTTTCTTGAATGATTTCTCATACATAGCTCCTAATAACCTAACTCCCTTTTGATTAAAGTGACAACCGTCCGTTCTATACTTTTTCTTATTTAAAGAATCGCTATTTGCTGAAACATATACATTTTCCCTTAATTCAGCTACTTTTTTTTGGGCGTTCACAATGTATTTACTAGATTTTGTATTCCCGCAAAATGAAACCAATGATACCCCAAAGTAGCTCCTAGGAAAGTATTTTTTAGTTTGATCGATAACCATCAACAAGTTTTTCAAATATGGTTTTGAATATTTGGATTTAACGACACTTTTTAGATAAATTAATTGTGATGAATTTGTTTCTCCTTGATGTAAAAGAAAAAGATCAACATTTAACTTTCTTTTTTTTAAATCTTTATATATCTGTTCACTAATTAAACTTAATTCCCCATGTGCCCATGATTCGATTGTCGTACCACCAATTCCGTAAGGGACAATTAATATATTGCCTTTATAATTTTTAGCAATTGAGGTAGCAAAGCTTGTAATAGAATTTCCTCCTTCTCCATTCGAACCTAATAGCGGTTCTTTAAACTGATAACAGCTATTATTCTTCCAATTATATTGATATAAGTTTTTTGGGATAGTTGCTTTACTTTTTTGATTAACATAATTAGCTGAATTGCTTTGCCCAAAGTATCCAATTATAAAAGAAGATTTTGGACAGCTAACTTTTTTATAATCAGTATTTATTTTTAGAATTACATATTTTTCAGGTAAGAGGTT
>QCBO01000017.1 GCA_003279105.1 Prochlorococcus sp. AG-347-I19 | reverse complement strand
TTTTCTATTTCTTGATAATCAATAAAAGTAATATTTGATTTTTCTTCTAAAACAATATCAATGTAATTTTTTGTTTCGCTCGATAAAACATTAAAGGTATTCATACTTAGAGTAAGCGGCAATAATAATAAAGGATTTATTACTCTTCTAAGCATGTTTTGTATTATCAAAAATATTCGATTAACCAATCAGAGTATTAATAATATCATTTGAATCATCAAGAACGTGAATTTTAGTATTTATTTGATTCTCAACTTCTTGAATATTTTTATCATCTAAAAATAAATCAGTATTAATTTTTAACATAATAGATGGTATGTAAACAGCTTCTCCTAAATCCTTATTTTTCAACCCGCAAATTAGATCTTGTCCAGTAAGAAGACCAGTAACAACTTGATCTTGACCCCAATAAATACTTGGCAAACCATATAAATTAATTGTTAATCCATTAATTAAGTTTAATTTCTTAACTGTAGGAATTAGGGCTTCATAAACTAATTTACCAACAATCCAACTAACTTTTTTTGGCTTTTTTACTTTTTGGGGTAGGTTTTGAGTCTTCTCTTTTAATGCTTCTAGAAAGTTTCTAATAGTCCCAACTCCATTAGATTCTTGTGGCATATTTTCGTAGGTTTTGTAACTAGGTAAATTTGTGCCAGCAATTAAATACCATTCGTCCGCTAGCCAACAAAAACGAGTACCAAGAGTAATTTGTAGAGAGGCTTGAATTCTCTCTACTTGTTGAATAGTTTTTTTTGCGTATTCTGGGTTTATAGACTTCAATCCATCATTTGCAGGTCTAAATTTTGTAAGTCCCACGGGAACTATTGCAACTGAAAGTACTGTCTTAGAGGTTTTTTTGTAGAAGTTAGCAAGTTCCAAAATTGATTTCTCAAGAATATCCCCATCATTTATATCTGGACAAACAACAATTTGAGCATGTATTTGAATAGAGTTTTTTTCAAACCACGAAATTTGATCGAGTATCACTCCTGCTTTTTTATTTTTTAATAATTTTTCTCTTGTGGCGGGATCAGTAGCATGAACTGAAATAAAAAGTGGGGATAGTTTTTGCATAGCAATTCTTTCCCAGTCTTCTTTTTTTAAATTCGTAAGAGTTAAATAAGAGCCATATAGGAAACTTAATCTATAATCATCATCTTTTATATAAAGGCTTTTTCTTTTACCACTTGGCTGTTGATCAATAAAACAAAATGGACATCTATTATTGCATTGCTTGATTGAATCAAATAATGCATCTTTAAAATTAATACCTAAATTAACGTCTTGATCTTTTTCAATATTAATGTTGTGAATCTCATGATTTTTATCTAAAACGGATATGTCTAAAATTTCTTCACTAATTAAAATCTGATAATCAATTAAATCTCTTGGTTTTTTCCCATTAATACTAATAATTGAATCACCTGATTCAAATCCTATTTCTTCAGCAATTGAATTAGCTTCAATGCTTTCAATTTCTGCAGGATTTATTTTATAAGCAACATTAGGAACCAAAAGATCATTGAGAGCTTCCGTGTAATTAATTTCTTGCCACACAATTTAAGGCCAAATACACTTATTTATAATTATTCTAAACTTATATATGACTCAAAGTGTATTAAATACTTTTAAAAAACTAAATATAGGTGTGAAATTATGGGCCTTTTATTTATTAAAATATGGCATTCGCAGTTTTTTAAAACACGATTTAGATTAATTAAAATAACCTTTTTCATTGAAAGAATTAATTACAAAAAATTTAGAAGTAAAAGATAAATTCAACTATGAATCTCATAAGACATTTGATTCATACGAAAATATTTTTTTATCAAATCCTACATCTTTAAGATTGTGGTCTTCTTTTTTTGTAATTTTACCTATTTTTGTTCAAGCCCCTTGGGTTAGATTAGAACCAATAAGTGCTCTTTGTTTTACTTTTGTTATTGTCTTAGTGGCAATTGTTTTGAATCAGAAAGGATCAAATAAGTGGTTTATTGTCAGTTCATTATTACTTGGTGTATCAGGTAGTTGGCTTGGTGGATGTTTGTTCTGGGGATGGTTAAGCCCATTTCCTATCCTACATATACCTGTTGAAGCTGTAGTTCTCCCATTAGCTTTAATTGGATTTGGTACTAATTGGAAAATAGGTTCAAGTTTTTATATCTCTTCTTTATTTGGAACCGCAGTTACCGACATAACAATATTTTTTATCGGAATCATGGATCAATGGAGGCAGGTAATTACAGCAGATTCTGAAAAGGCACCTCTGATTCTTCAAAAAACCACTGAGAGTCTTATTCAAATAAAATCATTATCTATTATCGTTTTTGTTGCTCTTATACTTTGGTTTATTTCAAAAGAAATTTTAGATTCTGCCACAATCAATACTACTAATGGTAAAGCACTCTTAGTTTCAGGTTACGTAATTCAAACGACATTAATTGTTGATGGAATTTTTATTGTTTTAGCAATTCTGCAACCGACTTTTAGTGGTTTAGTTTAATGTTAAGGCCTCCATTTTCGCAAGAGCCGATACCAATAAATAATTGGGATGTAATCGTTATAGGCGCTGGAGCTGCTGGCCTTATGACTTGTCTTGAATTACCCTCAAATTTAAAAGTGCTTCTTTTAAATAGAAATACTAGTAAGGTATCTTCAAGTAGATGGGCTCAAGGAGGAATTGCATCTGTTGTTAGACAAGATGATTCATTTGATCTTCATGCTGAGGATACTTTAAAAGCAGGTGATGGACTATGTGATTTTCAAGCTGTAGAAATGCTAGTTAAAGAAGCTCCAGGTTGTGTAGAAAGGTTGCAGAATTTAGGGATGATTTTTGATCAAAGTTCTGATCAACTAGCTACTACCTTGGAAGCAGCCCATTCACGAAGAAGAGTTTTACATGTTAAGGATCGTACTGGACGAGCATTAGTTGAAGTTCTAGAAGATCATATTGAGAATCAAAAAAATATTCTTCACTGCAGGGGTGTAAGAGTAACTGAACTTCTCATTGAAAATAAAGAATGCAGAGGAGTTCAGGTTCTTGATGGAGCAAATTTATATTGGATTAAATCTAGAGCTGTTGTTTTGGCTACAGGTGGGGGTGGGCACTTATTTACAAATACAACAAATCCTGCTCAATCTTCTGGTGAGGGGATTGCTCTTGCATGGAAAGCAGGAGCTGCTATCGAAGATTTAGAGTTCGTGCAATTTCATCCAACCGCTTTAAAATTTTATGGTGCACCTTGCTTCTTAATATCTGAGGCACTTAGAGGGGAAGGAGCGATTTTAGTTGATAAAAATGGTGAAAGTCCAGTTAAAAATCTTGAAAATCGTGATTTAGCTTCTAGAGATCAGGTAAGTAGAGCAATTATGAAAAATATGCATAAAAATAATTT
Organism: Prochlorococcus sp. AG-347-I19; assembly: GCA_003279105.1. Classification (GTDB taxonomy): domain Bacteria; phylum Cyanobacteriota; class Cyanobacteriia; order PCC-6307; family Cyanobiaceae; genus Prochlorococcus_A. Next base: position 1,656 of record QCBO01000017.1, on the reverse strand, counting down.
AGACCATGTTGGCTTAGATCTTCGGTATATTGACCCAGAAAAAATTGTAGAGCGCTTCCCCACCATCTTAAGTCGATGTCAGGATTATGGCGTTAACCCTTTAAATGAGGTTATTCCTGTAGCTCCTGCAGCTCATTATTGGATGGGAGGTGTTAAAACTGATCTAAATGCATCTTCAACAAGAAAAGGATTATATGCCGTTGGAGAAGTTGCTTCTACAGGTGTGCATGGTGCTAATAGATTGGCAAGTAATTCATTGATGGAGTGTCTTGTTTTCGCAAGAAAAATGTCTTCAATTGTTTTGAATGAGATTTCTAAATTTGAAAAATTTGATAGATCATTTCAAGAGTTTGATATTCAGGATCCTAAAGAAGATCAAATTTCTATAATTGCTGAAAAAATTGATGAACTAAGAAGACTATGTTGGTTAAATTTAGGGGTATCACGAAATAAGGTAAATATGAGTAAATTTTTAAATTTTATTCAAAATGATATAAATAAATTAAATGAAAACGATTTACTCAATAGTCTTGAAAAAATAAAATTTTATCAAAAAATAAAACTTAGTGAACGCAATAGAAGAGCATTAAATCTTTTACTTGATTTAAAGAATAGACAAATAACCACCATAACTTTGCTAAAAGCTTGTCTATTTAGAGAAGAGAGTAGAGGAGGGCATTATAGAGATGATTTCCCTGAAAAAGATAAAAATTGGGAATGCCATACTAGACAACAATTAGATCAAAAAATTCAAAAAAGATTTATTAAAAATTAAGATCTCCCTTATAGTCGGTTTTTGTTGCTAATTCACTTAAGTCACGCGTACCACTAATAATTTCTCCATTTATTTCCCAAGAAGGAAATCCACTAATTCCTTTCGTTTGGCATAGCTCATACTCATTATCTTTACCATCTTTAGCACATTCAACTACTTTTAATTCTTTAACTGCTTCCTTACCAAATAATTGTTTCTGATCGTGGCAATGCGGGCACCAGTATGCACTATACATAACAATATTGTTTTCACTTAAAAATTTTGCAAACTTTACCTTCTGGGGAGAGCTTGAAGTGGTAATTATTGGCGATACATTTTCAGTGGGGTTTGCAACATCTACAGCATTAGAGGGGTCAACGTTTGTTGACCAAATAAGTCCACCCAGCAGGACACTAATGGCTACAATAAAACCTCTAAAAATCATAGGTTCTCTACTTTCGAACTTTGCTCCAATCATAGAAATTATAAAGATAGAAAACGATAAAATTGCTGAAAGTATACAAAAAAAGCAATATGCTTGAATCTTAAAAAACATTATATTTATCAATAAAAAGCTAAATGTTGATGAAGCACAAGAAATTAGAAATACTAACCACCATAAAAACTTATTTAGTTTTTCTTTTGGGGAAATTAAATTAAGCGAGAGTATTATTGTGATAACTAATATTGATAAATATGTTATGAATCCAACTAATGAGAGAGGTATATTAACTTGATTATTTTCAAATAAAGTACCCCAAGGACTATTTAAAACTGTTTCACAACCATTTTGTATTCCTGGGCATGAAAGGGAAGTAAATAATCCCCAGTTTTTTAAAGTAATCGAACCTGTATCAACTATGCCTATAGTGCTAAGAATTGCGATTATGATTTTTGGCCAT
>QCBO01000016.1 GCA_003279105.1 Prochlorococcus sp. AG-347-I19 | reverse complement strand
ATTCGGATTATTCAAAATGTTAAACCTGATGAAATTTATAATTTAGGAGCACAAAGTCATGTAGCGGTAAGCTTTGAGTCCCCAGAATACACAGCAAACAGTGATGCACTTGGTACATTAAGAATTCTTGAAGCAATAAGAATATTGGGGTTAAACAAAAAAACCAAAATTTATCAAGCAAGTACGAGTGAACTTTATGGCAAAGTTCAAGATATTCCGCAAAAAGAGACTACGCCTTTTTACCCAAGAAGTCCCTATGGAGTCGCAAAATTATATGCATATTGGATAACTATTAACTACAGAGAGGCATATGGGATTTTTGCTAGTAATGGGATACTTTTTAATCATGAAAGCCCAAGAAGGGGAGAAACCTTCGTAACAAGAAAAATTACAAGAGGGCTTACAAGAATTAATTTTGGCTTGGAAAAATGCATTTATCTAGGAAATATAAATTCAAAAAGGGATTGGGGACATGCTAAGGATTATGTAAAAATGCAATGGTTAATGCTACAACAAGAAAAACCTGATGATTATGTAATTGCAACTGGGAGGTGCGAGACTATAAGGAAATTTATAGAAATAAGCGCACAAAAATTAGGATGGTCTAAAAACACAAATGAGCCTGGCATTATTTGGGAAGGTGAGGGTATAAATGAGATTGGGAGAAGAGCAGATAATGATGAAATTGTAATAAGAATTGATCCAAGATATTTTCGGCCAACAGAAGTTGATTTACTAGTAGGTGATACATCCAAAGCTTTTAAAAAACTTGGTTGGGTCCCTGAAATAACCCTAGAAGATTTAATTGAAGAAATGATTAAGGAAGATTCTAAAATAGCCTATCAGGAGTCGATACTTTTAAAAAAGGGATTTGCTATGAATAATAATTTTGAGCCTCCCCGTTCTTAATTCAAAAAAATGGAAAGCCTTATCAAGAAAAATGAAAAGATATTTTTAGCAGGCGCATCTGGGATGGTAGGTAGTGCAATCAAAAAGATTTTAATAAGTAAAAGTTATGGATCAAAAAGCCTAAATGGTGAATTACTTATGCCAACACGTAAAATGCTTAACCTTTTAGATTATGAAGCTGTACAAAATTGGATGCAAGAAAATCGGCCAACAGTAGTTATTATTGCAGCGGCGAAAGTGGGAGGTATCCTAGCAAATTCAAATTTTCCTGCAGATTTTATGATGGAAAACCTCAAAATACAATTAAATATTATTGAAGCTGCATGGAAATGTGAAGTAAAAAGACTTTTATTTTTAGGAAGTAGTTGTATATATCCAAAATTTGCAAATCAACCAATATCTGAGGAAGAACTTCTAAATGGTTCTCTAGAAGATACCAACCAATGGTATGCAATAAGCAAGATTGCAGGTATTAAACTCTGCGAAGCATTAAGAAATCAATATGGTTTCGATGCTATATCTCTAATGCCCTGTAATTTATATGGCCCTAATGATAATTATCATCCCAAAAATAGCCATGTCTTACCTGCACTCATTAATAGGTTTAAAGAGGCTGTAAATTTAAAGCTGAAAGAAGTCACTTGCTGGGGCTCTGGCAGTGCTTTACGTGAATTTATGTATGTTGATGATCTGGCAGAAGCAGCGGTTTTTTGTTTAGAGAAATGGGACCCATCTGCTCAAAGAGCTCCCAAAGATAATAATGGTAGACCACTAACATTCTTGAATGTCGGAACTGGTTCTGATATATCTATAAAAAAATTAGCTTTAAAGATCGCGAAATTAACAAACTATAAAGGTGAAATATTATGGGACAAATCCAAACCGGACGGCACACCAAGAAAATTATTGAACATAACAAAAATTAAAGAATTGGGCTGGTCGCCTAAAATTGATTTAGATAAAGGAATAAAGATGACATTAGAAAGCAACCTAAATAATGGTTTAACTTTTTAGTTTAAAATCTTTTTTCTTTCCACTTCCATCCATCTTGACACATTTCTTCAATAGTCTTCTTTGGGGACCATTTTAATAATTTTTGTGCAAGAGAATTATCTGCCACGCATTTCGCAACATCACCTTTTCTCTTTTCTACAAATTTATAAGGTATTTTAAGATTATTTACTTTTTCAAAGATTGATATTAGTTCTAAAACACTAGTTCCCTTACCAGTCCCAAGATTAACTTGAATAATTTGAGGTTCATTTTTTGTTAAGAAATCTAAGGCTACCATATGCCCTTCAGATACATCCATTACGTGAATATAATCCCTTACCCCGGTACCATCTTTTGTATCATAATCATTACCAAAAATTTTCAAGTAATCTATTTCTCTTGATGCAACTTTTATAATTAAAGGGAAAATATTATTTGGCATCCCAAATGGATCTTCTCCAATAAAACCGCTTGGATGAGCACCAATTGGATTAAAATACCGTAAATTAGCGATTCTCCACAAATTTGGCTGACTGTGAAATAATTCATTTAATATCTGCTCAATTGTAGATTTAGTTTTGCCATAAGTATTTATTGGTGATATGGGTGTACTCTCTTTTAAAAATCCATCTTTTGAATAGCCATATATTGTAGCGCTACTACTAAAAATTAAAGTATGACAGTCGTTTGCCGTCATAACTTTAAGTAATGAAATTGTTCCGCTTACATTTGTATCCCAGTACTTTAAAGGAAATTGATCAGACTCACTTACGGATTTTAATGCAGCAAAATGAATTACAGATGTTATTTTTTTATTTTCTTCTAATTTTTTTTTAAATATTCTATTTAATAAATCCTCATTCCTAATATCACACTTAAGAAAATCAACTCGATTATCATCTTCCTTAGGGATTTTTGACAATTTTTTTATTTTGTTTAAAACCTTTTTGCTACTATTTACATTTGAGTCAATTATCAAGATATAAAAACCCATTTCTAGTAAGCATAAACAGGTATGACTACCTATAAACCCAGTACCTCCTGTTACTAATACAGTATTCATTTATGCTTATAAAAAGTTATTTTATAATAACTTACCCTAAGTTAAATAACTAAAATATAAGCCTGAATTAGGGTATTGTTTATAAGTTCTGTGTTATATTGATTCGAATATGTGAATATGTAAATTGAGAAATCTTGTGACAGGCGGGGCTGGGTTTATAGGGTCTAATTTAATCAAAAGACTCATAAATAATGGTGAAGAAGTAATTTGTTTGGATAATTATTTCACCGGTAGAAAAATAAATATATCTAATTTTATAGACAACCAGCTTTTTGAATTAATTCGTCATGACGTTACTGACCCAATACAAATTGAAGTTGATAGAATTTGGCATCTAGCATGTCCAGCTTCGCCTATTCATTATCAATTTAATCCAATAAAAACATCAAAAACTAGTTTTCTTGGAACTTTTAATATGCTCGGCCTTGCAAAAAGAGTAGGAGCAAAGTTTTTAATGGCAAGCACAAGCGAAGTATATGGAGATCCTGAAGTTCATCCACAGACAGAATCATATAAGGGATCTGTTAATACCTTTGGAATTCGTAGCTGTTATGATGAAGGAAAAAGGATAGCAGAAACACTATGTTATGACTATCAAAGAATCCATAACGTTGAAATAAGAATTGCTAGGATTTTTAATACTTATGGACCGAATATGCTTCAAGATGATGGGAGAGTTGTTAGCAATTTCATAAATCAAGCTTTTAAAAATGAACCTCTTACTATTTATGGAGAGGGCACACAAACTAGATCTTTTTGTTATGTAGACGATCTTGTTTCAGGGCTAATAAAATTAATGGAAGGAGATTATAAAAAACCAGTCAATATAGGTAACCCTGAAGAGTACAGAATTATTGATTTAGCTGAAATCATAAAAGCTAAAATAAACAAAAACCTAAGCTTTGTTAATAAACCACTCCCAAAAGATGATCCTTTACAAAGAAGACCAAACATAGATTTAGCAAAAAAGGAGTTGAATTGGTATCCTTTAGTTGACTTAAATACTGGCCTAGATAAAACAATTAAATATTTTAAAAGGTTTTATGAATGAGTCGATAAAGATAAAAAATATTTGTTGCATTGGTGCGGGTTATGTTGGTGGCCCAACAATGGCTGTAATAGCTAAAAATTGTCCTGAAATTTCTGTCAATGTAGTCGATATAAACCAAGAAAGAATAAATGCTTGGAATCAAACCAATCTAAGAGAACTTCCAATTTTCGAACCAAAATTAGATGAAATAATTGAAAAAGTAAGAAACAAAAATTTATTTTTTTCTACAGATATTAAATCCAAGATAAAAGAAGCTGATATGGTTTTTATATCTGTAAATACCCCAACAAAGCAAAAGGGAATTGGAGCAGGTTTTTCAAGTGATTTAAGATTTGTTGAAGCTTCCGCCAGAACAGTTTCAGATTATGCTGAAGGGCATACAATCATTGTAGAAAAAAGTACTTTACCTGTAAAAACTGCCGAAGTAATTAAAGCTATCTTAAATGCAAGTAAATCTGTAGAAAAGCCTAAAGATAAAAGTTTTTCAATTTTGTCAAACCCAGAATTTCTTTCAGAGGGAAATGCAATTGATGATCTTTTAAAACCTGATAGAGTTTTAATTGGTGGAGAAGACTTGAATTCTATAGAAGCTTTAGCAAAAATCTATAGAAGCTGGGTTTCTGAAGATAAAATCATAAGAACTAATTTATGGAGTAGTGAACTATCAAAACTTGCAGCAAACGCATTCCTAGCTCAACGAGTATCCTCTATTAATTCAATTGCTGAAATTTGCGAAGCTACAGGAGCAGCTATTAGTCAAGTTTCTAAAGCAATAGGAACAGATAGCAGAATCGGCGAGAAATTCCTAAATTCGGGTCCTGGTTTTGGAGGAAGTTGCTTCAAAAAAGACATCCTAAATCTTGTTTATTTGTGCAGATATTTCAACTTAAATAATTCTGCTAATTATTGGGAACAAATAATCTTTTTTAATAGTTGGCATCAAAAAAGAATTTCTAAGCTAATTGTAAAAAAATTGTTGGGTAATCTTGCAAACAAAAAATTAGCAATACTTGGTTTTGCATTTAAAGCAAACACAAATGATACTAGAGAATCTCCATCAATTTATATTGTTAAGGATTTATTAGAAGAAGGAGCTTTTATTTCCATACATGACTATAAAGTCAGTAAGAAACAAATCGCAAAAGATTTAAAAATTGGAGAAAATTTTGATGAAATCAATGTGGAAAGCAAGTGGGAATTTAATGAAAAAATCGAGAAGAATATTAATGATGCAGATGCAGTTATTATTCTAACCGAGTGGGAAGGTTACAAAAATTTAGATTGGGAAAAACTTTCCTCAACAATGAGAAAACCTGCTTGGGTTTTTGACACTCGAA
>QCBO01000015.1 GCA_003279105.1 Prochlorococcus sp. AG-347-I19 | reverse complement strand
TTATCCCCATTGCTAAAGTGCCCAATTTCAATTAAACGTATAACCTCTTTAAGCTCTGGACATTGATCAATATAAGTTTTGGGAGAGTAGTTATTATTTTTTAAATCCATAATTTCACTTTCAGTTTTACCAAAAAGAAAGAAATTCTCTTTTTTCACAAGATCTCTTAATTCCACATTTGCTCCATCTAAGGTTCCAATAGTTAACGCACCATTCATTGCAAACTTCATATTTCCAGTTCCAGATGCTTCTTTTCCAGCAGTTGAAATTTGTTCTGAAAGATCTGTTGCGGGATAAACTATTTCACCAAGTTTAACGTTGTAGTCTGGTAGAAAAACAACCCTTAATAAGCCATCCATATCTGGATCAGAATTAACTACATCAGCTATACCATTAATAAATCGAATCATCAGCTTTGCCATAAAGTAACCGGGTGCAGCTTTACCTCCAAATATGATTGTTCTGGGGACTTCATACCTGTTTGTACCATTTTTGATTCTTAAATATTGGGCAATAATTTGTAGAGCGTTTAAATGTTGCCTTTTATATTGATGAATTCTTTTAACTTGAACATCAAATAAACTTGATGGATCCACCAGTATTCCAGTTTTTGAATGAATAAAGCTAGCTAATTTTCTTTTGCCACTTAGTTTAGTTTCCTCAAATTTTTGTAAAAAATTGTTGTCATCTTTTTTTTCTTCTAACTTCTTAAGAAGTTCCATATTTGTTATCCAGTTTGGACCAACTTCTTCTTCTAAAAGGTTCGATAGTGATGGATTAGATAGGGCAACCCATCTCCTTGGAGTGACTCCATTAGTTACATTTGTAAATTTATCAGGCCATAGAGCTGCGAATTCTGGCAGAAGTTGTCTTTTGATTAGATCTGAGTGAAGCGCTGCTACACCATTTATATGATGTGCACCGATTGTAGCTAAATGAGCCATCCGAACAGATTTGGAGCCTTCTTCATCAATTATTGAGAGCTTTTGAAGTATTTTGTCGTCACCAGGATAACGTAGCCTTAATTGTTGTAGAAATCTCCAATTAATTTCATAAATAATTTCTAAATGTCGAGGAAGAAGATCATTAAATAAATTTAAATCCCATTTCTCTAAAGCTTCTGGCAGTAATGTGTGGTTTGTATATGCAACTGAGGAAGTTGTTATATTCCAAGCTTTATCCCAACCTATTTGATATTGGTCAATAAGAAGTCGCATTAATTCTGCAACTGCTATGGCAGGATGGGTATCATTCAATTGGACTGTCCAATGCTTAGGGAATTCTGTTATTGGTATTGATCTTTTCTCAAGGCTTCTCAACATATCTTGCAGTGAACAACTTACAAAAAAGTGTTGTTGTTTGAGTCTTAATCTTCTACCTTCGTCGGTTCCATCATTTGGATATAGTACTTTTGAAAGAGTTTCAGAGGCAACTTTTTCTTCTACTGCTCCATAGTAATCACCAATATTGAAAGCATAAAAGTCAAAACTTTCCGTTGCATCAGCTCTCCATAATCTTAATCTGTCACATGTATTTACCCTGTATCCTAAGACTGGAACATCATGAGGAACACCTATTGCATGTTCAGAAGGTATCCATCTTGATCTGTAGTTTCCTTTATCGTCTCTATAACTTTCAGTTCTTCCTCCAAAGCCAACAAAACATGATTCATCAGGTTGTGGAAGTTCCCAAGGCCATCCACCTTTTAGCCATTTGTCAGTAACTTCAACTTGCCAACCATCTCTGATTAATTGATTGAATATGCCAAATTCGTAGCGAATACCATAACCAACTGCTGGTACTTGTAGAGATGCTAATGATTCCATATAACATGCAGCAAGTCTACCAAGACCACCATTACCTAATCCAGGCTCTTCCTCTACTTCAAGTATTGTTGATAAAGATTCAATACCAAATCTTTTTAAAGCATCTTCCGCTTCTTGAGTTATGCCAAGATTGAGGAGGTTATTACTTAATTGAGGACCTATTAAAAATTCTGCCGATAAGTAAGCTACAGTTTTTTGTGGTTTTTTTCTTATGACCTCTTGGCTGGCCAGGTATCTTGTCATTAGCCTATCTTTCACTGCATAACTCAAAGCCATATATAAGTCATGAGGACTTGCAGAGGTTGCTAACTTTCCAAGTGTGTAGAAAAGATGGGCTGTCATTCCTTGAAAAACAGCATCTGAATCCATCCCAGCTTTCTCAGGATCTAAATAGCAACCTGGTGTAGGCAAGCGCAGATCAAAGGGTTGGTTGGAATTCATTGGATTAGACATATAACAGACAATAGCCATTTTTAGGAAAATTTCTTTGTTGTAACTTCAGATCCACACTTGTTGAGTATTTTTGCTTTTTTCTTACATATTCCTTAAAGTGGGCCCTCAATAAACTATCTTCCAATTAGGTAGTTTATTTTTTACACTTAAATGTACTCTTTACTTGCTGAATTAAATGCACATGATTTAGAGGTTGCTGAAACATTGATCGGAGTTATAAGATTTTTATTGATCTTTTTAGCAGCAAGAGCATTAGCAGAAGTATTAGTAAGATTAAGTTTGCCAACTATTGTAGGTGAGCTTCTTGCAGGGGTTGTAATAGGAGCATCAGGTTTCCATTTATTGATACCGCCCTCAGCTGGGACTGAACTAAATGAAGGACTCGTAAATGTTATTAGTTCATTAGCTTCAATTCCCCCAGAAGCAGTACCTGATGTTTATTTCGAAAGTTTTCCCTCGCTTCAAGCAGTAGCAACACTTGGTTTATATGCACTTTTATTTTTAACAGGATTAGAAAGTGAGTTAGAGGAACTGGTAGCTGTGGGTGCTCAGGCTTTTACTGTTGCTATGGCTGGCGTAATTTTACCGTTTGCGTTTGGAACTCTTGGATTAATGTTTATTTTCCAAGTAGATCTAATTCCTGCAGTTTTTGCTGGAGCATCTATGACAGCAACAAGTATAGGAATTACTGCAAGTGTTTTCGGTGAATTGGGATATTTGAAAACTAGAGAAGGACAGATTGTTATTGGTGCAGCAGTATTAGACGATATTTTGGGAATTGTTATTCTGGCAGTTGTTGTAGCGCTCGCTGCCGGAGGTTCTTTAGAAATTGCACCTATTGTTAAATTAGTTGCGGCAGCAGTGGTATTTGTTATTGCTGCTATCGCACTAAGTCGAACAGCAGCGCCAGGATTTGATTGGTTGTTAGATAGATTGAAAGCTCCAGGAGCTGTAGTAGTGGCATCTTTTGTAATACTTGTATTATGTTGTTTTGTCGCAACAGCTATTGGATTAGAAGCAGCTTTAGGGGCTTTTGCAGCTGGATTGATACTTAGTAGTTCTAAAAATAATCATGCAATACAACAATCTGTTTTACCTTTAGTTTCCTTATTCGCAACTATTTTCTTTGTATTAGTTGGAGCTGGAATGGATTTATCTGTTATCAATCCACTTGATCCAACAAGCAGATCAGCTCTTGTAGTTGCAGGATTTTTATTAATTGTTGCGATTATTGGAAAAATTGCAGCCGGATGGGTATTTTCAAGTGATAAACCTACAAATAGATTAGTTGTAGGCTTGGGTATGATGCCTAGAGGTGAGGTTGGTTTAATTTTCCTAGGGCTGGGAACAAGCGCTAAGTTATTAACTCCTTCTCTTGAAGCAGCTATTTTGTTAATGGTTATAGGAACTACATTTCTTGCACCTGTTCTCTTAAGAATTGTCCTAAAAGATAAGCCCCCAAATGATGGCAACAAAATTTCAGATGATGTTGCGGCTGATCCTGTGGGTCTTCTTTAGGAAATAAGTTTATTAGAATCAACTAAGATAGAATTTTCAATGAATGGAAAAGTCAGCTCTGATAGATAGTAATGTAAATTATGACTGGAATTTTTTAAATTACCCAATACATACGGTTTCTGCTAAGCCTGAGACAACATCAAAAGAATATGCCATTTTATTAATTCATGGTTTCGGAGCCTCAACGGATCATTGGAGATTCAATATCCCTACTTTGAGTAAAAAATACGAAGTTCATGCGATGGACCTTCTCGGTTTTGGAAAAAGTCCGAAGCCCCAAGATGTTGAATACTCTGGATCTTTATGGAAGGATCAGGTTGTAGCTTATGTAAAAGAGAAAATAAAAAAACCTACAATTGTTGTAGGAAATTCATTAGGTGGTTACGCAGCATTAGCAGCTGGTTCGGAATTAAATGAGCTTAATGCAGGAGTGATATTACTTAATGCTGCAGGATATTTTAGTGAAGAAAAAACTATCAAAAAAAATATGTTGCAAACTTCAATCGAAACAGTTGCAGGCATATTTTTGAAAAATATTGTTCTTCAACGTTTGATTTTTGAGAATATGAGAAATCCAAAAAATATTAAAAAAACTTTGAATCAAGTTTATGTTGATAAAAAAAATGTTGATGATTTCTTAGTCGAGTCAATAAGAAAGCCTTCTCTAGATTATGGAGCTTTTAATGTTTTTAGAAGTGTATTTAACCCATCAGGTCCTCAGGGATTGCCGTTGGATAAGTTATTCGCAAAATTAAATGCACCATTATTACTTCTTTGGGGAGGGAAAGATCCATGGATGAACACTCCAAAAAAAAGAAATCTATATCAAAAATTTACACCAAAGAATACAAAAGAAATTATTCTTGATGCAGGACATTGTCCTCATGATGAGATACCTGAATTAGTTAATCAGCATATTTTAGAGTGGGTTGATTCTCTTTAAGTAATAATCGTGAAACTTGAATTATCTAATAAGGACCAAGGAATTTTTGTCTTTCAATTTGATAAAAAAAATTATATTAAATTTTGTCCTGAAAGAGGAGGCATTATTACAAATTGGGTTTCGGATGGTAATGAAATACTTTATTTCGATGAAACAAGATTTATGGAAAAGACAAAAAGTATTAGGGGAGGTATTCCAATCTTGTTTCCAATTTGTGGAAATCTCAATACCTCTAATTCAGTATTTGGAAATGGTTATTTGCAATTACCACAACATGGTTTCGCTAGGGATTTGCAATGGCAATACTCCTTTAATGAAAAATATTTATGCTTATTCTTAAAAGCATCAAAAAAAACCAAAAAATATTTTCCTTTCGATTTTGAACTAAAAGTAAAAATTATCTTAAAAATTAACTTCTTAGAATTTGAAATTACAATCTATAACAAAACAAATTTTGCTATGCCTATTAATTTTGGTTTGCATCCTTATTTTAATGTTTCAGATTTCAAAAATTTAGAGTTTGTTGATAATCCACTTAATTGTCAGGATCAAGAAAGAAATACTATAAGTAATACTTTGGATGAATTAAACAAAATTAATTTAGGAGTTGATCTACTTATGTATACTTCCGGTAAAAGCTCTTTTCGAGATAAAGTTTTTCAAAGAGAGGTAACTTTAAATCATCCATATCCTTTTGATCTGGGCGTTATTTGGAGTGATCCTCCAAGAAGAATGATATGTCTCGAACCTTGGACTAGTCCCCGAAATTCTTTTATTGATGGATTTAGAAACATTATGATTCCTTCAAATGATAGTAAAAGGTTAAATGCCTCAATACAAATAAAATCTCTTAAGTAATTTTGCACTACTTATGAAATTTGTCGTTATAGATGATGATCCAACAGGCTCTCAAACTGTTCACGATTGCTTATTACTGCTTAAGTGGGACTGCTCAACTTTAGTAAAAGGTTTTGAATCTAAATCTAATTTATTTTTTATTTTGGCGAACACAAGGTCACTATCGGAAAATGATGCGAAATTAACAATAGAGGAAATTTGCAAAAATCTTAAGACTGTAATTACTTCTCAAGCCTATGAAGATGAAATTATTTTTATAAGTAGAGGAGACTCTACTCTTCGAGGACATAACTATTTAGAGCCAATTGCTCTAAATAGTTGCTTAGGTCCTTTTGATGCTACTTTTCATATTCCAGCTTTCATAGAGGGTAAAAGATTAACAATTAATGGATCTCATTTTGTTGATAAAACTCCTATTAGTCAAACAATTTTTGCAACAGATAAAATTTTTGGATATGAGACAAGTAATGTCAAGAATCTTTTATTTCAGCAGAGTAAATCGCAAATAAACTTTGAAGATATTCAAAATCTTTTATTGTCAGATATCGAAATGCTAAATGATGAAGAAAATAATATT
>QCBO01000014.1 GCA_003279105.1 Prochlorococcus sp. AG-347-I19 | reverse complement strand
AAAAATCCACTAAATTTTTATAATTTGTTTTATTATCAGGTCATAACTATTTTGGTGGCGTACTTTAAGACCCTCAAAACTTTTTTTTTCAAATGACTTACAAATATACCTTTATTTATGATGGAGAATGCCCATTCTGCAATCATTTTGCTGAGCTACTTGAGATCAAAAGCAAGTTAAAAAACATTAAAATTCTTGATGGTCGTAAAAATTTAACTCTAATTAAATCCCTCCTAGATAAAGGTTATGACCTAGATAAAGGAGCTATTCTCCTGAAAAATGAAGAGATCTTTCATGGGGCAGATGCAATTAATACTATTTGCAAACAGATAAATAATCCCTCAAGTAGTTTACTTTTGTTTCTTTCTAAAGTGTTTAAATCAAATAAACGAACAAATTTGATATTTCCTTTACTAGTCAGAGCTAGAAGATTCGCATTGATATCAAAAGGTATATCAATATCCCTAGTTTAAAAATAAAAACTTTCTAAATTTTAAATAACATATTTATAAGCTTCTGTATCAATAAATGATAATTAATTATTTCTTAGCTAGAACTAGGTGGTAACAACAAGTATTAAATGATAGAAAATTTCAATCCATTTATTTCATTGGGCGGTGATAACCAAAAAGTTAATCATATGGCTGAAGCGGCACTTGAAATGAATTTAACTTGCAATGATTTAAAGAAGGATTTAAATTTAACTGATGGTGATGTAGTGGATATGTTGCAACTAGTCATGGATAGATTTAAAAATAGTAATTAAGTAAATATCGTAATTAAACACTAAATATCTATTATTTTTTAATGAAAACAGTACAAATTGAGTTTTCGAAATATGAATTAGTTAACTTTTTATGGCCTGAATTAATAGAAGACTACGGATTTGATAAAGCCAGAAAAATAGTTTCTCAAGCTATTGATTTACAAAAAATGAATGGGACTAAAAATAGCACAATGCCAATCATATTTTCAGGAACAGGAGGATTAGCTCTAATACCAATACAAATGCTAGAAAAAGAAAACTTTGAGATTAGTTATAAAGATAATCAAGTTTTAATATTTAATCTAAAAAGAAAGTCATTTCAAATCTTAAATGAAGCAAACTAATATAAATTAGATATTTCTCGATAAAGCCCAAATTACCTTATAGTCTAATAAAACAATTGATTGATAATGACTTTTGAAGCGACCTACCTTGGTTCAAATGGTTGGCTTATAAATTTTAAAAAAACAAATTTAATTATTGATCCTTGGCTCAAAGGAGATTTAATATTTCCTCCAGGTGAGTGGTTTTTTAAAGGATCATTAGAAAAAGAAATTTCAATAGATAAAAAAATAGACATTATATTGTTAACCCAAGGTTTACCTGACCACTGTCATATTCCAACATTAGAAATGTTCAGAAAGGATATTCCTATAATTTGCTCTAAAAGTGCTGTTGAAACATTAAAAAAAATTGGTTTTAATTCAATTAAAGTGCTTAAGCCAACTGAAAAGACAAATCATTTTAATTTAAGTTTTGAAGCCACTGCTGGGGCTCCAGTGCCACAAATAGAAAACGGATATATTGTTAAAGACGATCAACATAATGGGTTTTATATAGAACCCCATGGATATCTTGATGAAAATTTAAACAAGCAAAGTCTTGATGCAGTAATTACTCCTACAAAAAATTTAGAATTACCCTTAGTAGGTTCTTTTGTCAAAGGTGCTGATGTAATCCCTAAATTGATTAACAAATTCAATCCAAAATACATACTTTCAAGCACCATAGGCGGAGATGCAAAATATTCAGGTTTTTTAAATAATTTTATTTCAGTTCAGGATTTCGAAGATGAATTAAATTGTAATCTTGTAGATCTAAAGAGCATGCAATCTATTATGATTTAAATCGATCAAAAAGATCTTTAATTAACTCATTTAGCTTGAAAGTAAATCTACTTTAAAAGGAGCTTAAAAATTCATTCATTTTTTATTACCTCAATACTTTTATTAGCTATAAATAGTAGCTATGTATGTGAAAATTTAAAGCTTGATCTTGTTATGAGAAATAATATTAATGGTGACTTTTCCATAGTAGAAAAGATATCTGAGTTAAAGCCAGGAGCATTTATAAATATTAATTGGAATAATAAAAAGCTTATGCTTCCATATTCTCTAAGAAAAGATTATATTTCCTTTACAGATAAAAAATGGGACTGGAGGTACCAATTTAATAAGGAAGGATCGCCTGATATTAATAATCCCTCTTTATATGAACTACTACCTTCTGGAGAAATTAAAACACATTTTTGTGAAACAGAAGAAAATAAGCCAAACTTATAATTTCAAAATAATTATTCTATATTTTTAACTTCTTAACTTTTTTAAATATGAACAATCCAATAAACCAAAAGAATATTTCAACATATGTAAAACTTGAAGATTACAAAGTTTTTGATTATGAAATTCCAAAAATCTTTTTGGACTTCGTAATTAAGAAAAATGCTGTAAATGTTACGACCAAACTAAAATTAGTAAAAAAAAATAAGAATACCAGAAATCTAATTCTTGATGGTACGGATATATTAATAAAGAAAATATTTATAGATGACTCATTACTAGAAGAGCAATACTACAAACAGCAAAAAAATAACTTAAAAATTAAAAATATAAATAAAGATAATTTTTTATTAAAAATAGAAGGAATAATTAAGCCAAAGGAAAATATATCCCTTTTAGGCATGTATGAGAGTAATGGAATTATAACTACGCAATGTGAGGCTGAGGGATTTAGGAGAATAAGTTTTCACTCAGATAGGCCTGATATATTAAGCAAATACACTGTGAGAATTGAAGCCGACAAGAATGATTATCCCGTTTTACTTTCAAATGGTAACATTGTAAAAGAAAATGATCTTACAAATAATCGACATGAAATAATTTGGGAAGACCCATATCCGAAACCCTCATATCTATTTGCATTGGTAGCGGGTAAACTTAAATGCGTAGAAGATAATTTCATAACAAAATCGAATAAAAAAATAAAAATAAATATTTATGTTGAGTATGGTGATGAAAAATATGTCCAACATGCAATAAGTTCCTTACAGAAATCCATGAGATGGGACGAAGATAAATATAACCTTGAATACGATTTATCATTGTTCAATATAGTTGCAATCAGGCACTTTAATATGGGAGCGATGGAAAATAAAAGTCTCAATATTTTCAACTCAAAACTCATACTAGCTAATTCCGAAACGACAACTGATGAGGAATTAGAGAGAATAGAGGGTGTGATCGCTCATGAATACTTCCATAATTGGACGGGTAATAGAGTGACTTGTAGGGATTGGTTTCAATTATCTCTTAAAGAGGGTTTAACAGTTTTCAGAGATCAACAGTTCACAGCAGACCTTCATAATCATGAAATCAAGAGACTTGAGGATGCAAAATTTCTTAGAAGAAATCAATTTAGAGAGGATTCTGGTCCAACATCCCATCCTGTAATGCCAGAAAGATACCAAGAAATAGACAATTTCTACACGACCACGATATACGAAAAAGGATCAGAAATAATTAGAATGCTTAACAAGCTTGTAAAAGATGAAAATTTCTATAAAGGATTTAGTAATTACATCTCAACATATGATGGAAAGGCAGCAACTATAGACCAATTTGTCGATAAAATTTTAGAGCAAAATAAGCAAATTGATCCTGAGGAATTCAAAGTCTGGTATAAGCAAAATGGAACACCAAAAGTTAAATTCAAGAGAATATGGGATCAAAAAGACGAAAAACTCACAATTGAAGCCTCTCAATATAATCCAATAAAGAAGAACCCATATAATGATTTACCTCTAATAATTCCTATAAATCTAGCTATATTTTTTGGAGACAATAAAACAATAGAAAAAACAGTTGTTTTAAAAGAAAAAAAACAAGAATTTATTTTTAGGAATGTTAGATCTCACCTCCAAATCCCTTTAGTAACTTATTTTCGCGAATTCTCTTCACCAGTTGATTGGAAATCTGACACTACCTTCTATGAAAAATTTTTAATCTTAAAATATGAAAAAGATTTTTTTACACTATCTAATACTGTAAGAGAATTATTTAAAAAAATAATTTTGTGCAGATTAGATGAAAAGCCAGATCACAAAGTTGAAAATAAATTAATAAGCACTTTAATATCATTTATAAAAAATAAAGATATAAATTTGTCTCTCTTGTCAGAATTACTAAGTATTCCGACATTTGCTGAAATTGAATCAGAGATGGAAAATATAGATCCTTTAAAGATATATAAAACTATTGACGAATTAAATTATTTATTCGGTACCAAATTAAAAGAAGAATTATATTTTAAGCTCCAAGAAATAGAGAAAAATCTAGATAAAGTTTGGCCAGAAGGTAAAAGTGAAAGAAAACTAATCGAAACTATTTGGAAACTACTCTTGCACGGTAATGATGAGGAAATTAAATGCAAAATAATTAATTATGTCGATAGTAATTCGATGACGCTAGCAAAAGCTGCATTGAATTCTTTCAGTAGGATTAATTGTCCTGAAAGAAAAATTATTTCAAATATATTCTTCAATAAATGGAAAAATAATAGTGTCGTTTTGGATAGTTGGTTTTCATTCAATGCATCTATAGAAATTGATGAAAATACAAACAGCATTGAAAAATTATTTGAAAATAAGTTTTTTGATTCAAAATCACCAAACACTTTAAGAGCTATATTAAATACTTTCGTAACCAGAAATAGTACTTTTCATGCAATGGATGGTTCTGGTTATAAATATATTGCAAAAAAGATAATTGACTTTGATAAATTAAATCCAATCGTAATTTCCCGATTTGTAAAAGTATTTAGTAGATACAATTATTATTCAGACCCTTACAAAAATAATATGGTAGAAACAATAAAGCAGATAAAAAAAAATAAACTATCAACAAATACTAAAGAAGTATTAGATGCAATAATAGAGTGATTAATTGATGTTATTTACTAAATATAATAATAACAATTGTGAATATTAGAAATAAAACAAATACAAGATACTTATTAATAAAAATATGATCAATTCCATATTTATTATTATCATTATTCCACTTTTTATTTACGTATTCCTTAGTTATAAATTTATTAGGTCTGCCACAATATAAACATGTTGGGGAAGTTTTTAAAATTAAATTTTTACATTGGGGGCACTTTTTTTTTTTCATAATTTAATCTTACTGAATAAAATTGAAATCAGAAACAATAAATAAAAGAGTAATTTAATTTTATTTATTATATTTTTAATAATTAAATATCGTTGCAAAAAATTTTTTGATTCTAACTATTTAAAAAAATTCAATATAATGAAAAATTAGTATTAGGTTTGAAATGTTTGCTATTGCACTTGGAATGTCCCCTGTCGAAAAAATCACTGTTGCAATATCTGCTTCAATATTTATAATCGCCTTTACATGGGTCTCGATTAAAGGAGATTTGAGAAAACTTGCTAATGAACTTATTGAAGATAATGAAAATAATCAGGATAATTAAAAAAATCTTCTAACCTACTTTGCATGCAAACTAGGATAATCAATAATATGTCTAATTTCTTTAAGAGAAGAACCATAGATTTTTTTACCATTTAAGTTTACACCAATCCATTTTTCCTTTTGATTAAAAAAATTACTTTGAGTATTATCCCTCTCGAGATAATCTTTATTATCCCAATTTAAAGTTATGTCCCAACCTTTATAATTTTCTATCATTTCGTAATATAGAGCATACTTAAATAATACCTAGAGAGACATAGAACAAAAACAAAGGAAATAAGTATTTTTTTCGTTATTTTTATTTAATATTTATGTAGTACTGACTTTTATTTTACGAGCAGCTTCATCTGCATTTTTTCTAGCCAAATTAACGTCAGAATTTGATGAGAGAACAACACCCATTCTTCTGCCTTTTCTGGAGAGTGGTTTGCCAAATAAAAGCACTTTAGTCTTTTCAAATTCTAATGCTTCATTAAGACCTTCATAAATAGGATTTAGATACTCTTGATTAGAGAGTATAACTCTGGTTGCAGAGGGTTCTATTAGATCTATACTCGGTATTGGTAAATTTAAAAAAGCCCTTAAATGTAATTCAAATTCATTAATATTTTGACTAACTAATGTAACCATACCAGTGTCGTGTGGTCTTGGAGATAATTCTGAAAATATAACCTCACTTCCTTTTATAAAAAACTCTACTCCGTATAATCCAGCTCCATTAAGATTATTTAATATTTTACTTGTCATTCTCTTAGCTTCAATAATTAATGACTCCTTGATCTCTATAGGTTGCCAACTACATTGATAGTCTCCATTAGATTGAAGATGTCCAATTGGTAAACAAAAAATATTTTCACCATTTTCTTTTCTTACAGTTAAAAGAGTAAACTCAAAATCAAAATTAATAAATTCTTCAATAATTACACCTTTAACCTTTCCTCTTGAATTTGCTTGTGCATGTTTCCAAGCATTTTGTAAATCATTTTTTGTTGCAACCAAGCTCTGTCCCTTTCCTGAAGAGCTCATTAAAGGCTTAAGTAAAAGTGGGAATCCAATTTCATCTGCTTTTTTTTCTAAATCATCAAATTCAAAAATATAATCAAACCTTGCAGTTTTTATTTTTAAATCTCTAGAAGCTAAGTCTCTAATTTTATCTCTATTCATTGTAATTTCCACAGTTCTGGCGTTAGGAACAATATTGAATCCTTCATCCTCTAGTTCTTTTAGGGCTTCAATTGAAAGTGCCTCTATTTCTGGGACAACATAGTCAGGCTTAAATTCTTTTATAACATTTTTTAAAATATTTTTATCTCCCATATCAATTACTCTCCAATAATCAGCAACTTGCATTGCTGGAGCTTTTTCATATCGATCAATTGCAATAACTTCTAATCCTAATCTTTTGGATTCTATTACTAATTCTTTTCCAAGCTCGCCGCTACCAAGCAATAAAATTCTCTTTTTAGAAAAAATAGATTCTTTCATATATATAAAACTTATTCGTCATCACCAGAAGGTTTTGATGAGGTATCATCTGTAATTTTTTTTTCTTTAGAATAACTAAATAAAAAATTTCTACCAAACCAATTTTGACTTCGCATGCTATTAGTTATTGATCTTGAAATCGCTCCTAAAAAAAAGATTCCAATCATTGCCCAAATAATTCTTTCTAAAGCAATTGCAGGTGAAAAACCTTGACCGGAATTAATAATTTCAGTAAGTGGGTCTAAAGGGTCCAAATTTAAATTAAATAACAATATTAATTATAAAGGGTTAAATAAATGAAAAATTAAAACTTATAAAAGAAATAACCAAAATCACCATATAAATTAAACACAATAAAGGCTATACAATGCTATCTTCAAAGGGTGAATTTTTTTAGACATGCAAGTTGACGTACAAAATACTACTGTTCTTTCTGCAGACGGATCATCCATAAAACTAGGGGAATATTCTGGGGAAGTAATTTTAGTTGTTAATGTAGCTAGTTATTGTGGGAATACTGCTCAGTATGAGGATCTTCAAAAGCTACATGATTTATATTCAAGCAAAGGCCTAAGAATACTTGCATTCCCTTGTAATGATTTCGGAAAACAAGAACCCGACTCTCTTTCTGAAATAAAAGATTTTTGCACAACAAAATATGGAGTTAAGTTTGAAATCTATGAAAAAGTTCATGCCAAAGGCAATACCACAGAACCATACACAACCCTCAACAAAGTTGAACCTGAAGGAGATGTTGAATGGAATTTCGAGAAGTTTCTAATAGGGAAAGATAGTAAAGTAATTGCAAGATTCAAGCCAGGTGTTAAACCGTTTGACGAAAACTTAATAGCAGCTATAGAAGTAGCTTTAGATTCATAACAAACTTCTCATAATTCAAATTAAAATATTAAAATTGAAACTTTTTATATTTAATTAAAAAATAAGCAAATTATTTTAAAATTTGCTTGTTTTAGGGTTCAAGCTTTCATAGTATTGTTTATTTTATTTTAAATCTTTTTTATTATCAGAATTAACTTCTACGTCTATTATTTCATCTTTAACA
>QCBO01000013.1 GCA_003279105.1 Prochlorococcus sp. AG-347-I19 | reverse complement strand
AATTTTCTTACTAAATTTATTAAACCATTGATCGTTTTGACCTTTACATTTCTGAGAACTTGCTAAAGGAAACTCTGGAATTGGTAACGATAATACAATATTAACCTCTTTTTTGGATAATTCATCAGAAAAATTACTAAGAGCCTCTAACCACTGTTGTAAATTTGATTCAGGTTCGAGAAATCGTGCAATACGAATTGTAATAAATACAATATCTTGAGGTTTACTATTTTTCAAAATTTCTTTTATTTTCAAAGAAACCAAATCTTTTCCATAAGAAAGGGGGAATATACCAACTTTAGATATTCCAACAAATCTTTTCAAAGCATTTTTGGAAGGCATATGAATATTTGTTCTTTCATAAATAAGATTTGAATTTGTATTACTCGCAATAAATTCAGCACCACTAAGAAATGCCATTGTATGACTGTCGCCAACAAAAAACAAATTTTTATTATCGCCATTTTGAATACATTTTGCAGAATAAAGATGGTTGGTACTATCATATTTTTTATATGTAGGATTACAATATTCATCATCATTATTTAAATCGTAATAATCCCACCTATCAATTTGTTTTACTTTAATATCTCCTAAGTAAACTTTATTTTTTAGAGGCCTTTCTAAACCAATTAACAAAATTGCTGTAAATATTAATCCTAAAATACCTTTTAGGATCGTTTTAAAACTTCTGATAGACCACTCTTTACTTCGAAGTGGTTTTTCAATATAAGTATATGAAAGTATTGATAGAAGAAAAATTAAAGATAATTGAAAAGGAATAGTCCACCAATGAACGCCAATTGTCCATTTACTAATTGAAAGGATACCCCAATGCCATAAATATAAAGAATATGAAATTAATCCTAAATAAATGACTTTCCTTTGAGTTAATAAATTGAATAATGCTGTTTCTTTTCTTAAACAAATTATTAATAAGGCAGACAAAAAGATAATGAAAATATTTGAAGTTATCGCAAAAGATTTTGGTAAAAATAAAATACCAACAATTAGTAAAAAAATAAAAGAAGGTGATATTTTTCTTAATCTCTTAAAAAGAAAATATCTCTTTTTAGTTAACAAAAACAAAAGACAACCTGAGGACATTTCCCAAAATCTTGTTGGCATTAGAAAATATGCCGCAGATTGATTAGAAGGATAAAGATAAATGAAAGAAACTAAAGAAATTATTGTCAAGAATAAAACTATTATGAACAAATTTCTTGCTCCCTTATTGGTTTGGCTTCCAAATCCTGAAAACCAAATAAGGAACGGAAAAAAAAGATAAAATTGCTCCTCTACACCCAATGACCAAGTATGAGTAAAAACATTAAGCTCAGTGGTTTGAGCGAAATAATCAGTAGATTGTTTTAGCAAATAAAGATTTGATAATCCAAATAAAGAAGAAAAACCTGTTCTCAATGAAAGTTGTGGATCAGGATTAAAAAAACATATAGTAATACTTATTATGATGACAAATAAAGAAAGAGGCGGAACTAATCTTTTAATTCTTCTCTCATAGAAGCTACTTAAAAATTCAGCAAAATTAACACTTTTTCTTCCTGATAAAGAAGATGTAATTACAAACCCAGATATTAAGAAGAATATATCCACCCCCAAATATCCACTGGGAAGCAACTCCTTATTAAAGTGATTAATAATTACAGCAATAACAGCAAATGCCCTAAGACCATCAATCTCTGGCCTATATTTTTCTTTAATGACTTTCTCCCCAATCATTTATATTTATAGTTTTTTATACTTTACAGCAAAATGATATCTCAAAAATAATACCTTACTTTTTTTGGTTCTTATATTTAAAATCATCCAATAAGTATGTTCTAATTTTAGTTAATATAAGATTGTTTGAAAACTAAAACTTCTATTAAAAAAAAGGGAAGTAATAAATAATTTTACTATTTTCTAAAAAACATCTTTGAATATATTATTTTAAAAAAAATTATACTTATTTTTTGAAAATTATCATCCAAATACCCTGTTATAACGAGGAGTATCAACTGCCTACAACTATTTATGAAATAAAATCTGCAATTTCAAATTTTAGTTTTTCAGGTAGTGAAAATATTAATTGGGAAATAATGATAATAGATGATGGTAGTACTGACAAAACATTGAAAGTTGCTTCAAAACTAAATGTGGAACATATCGTTTCTCTTGGTAGGCATAGAGGCTTAGCTTACACTTTTCAAAAAGGAATCGATAAATGTTTATCATTAGGAGCCTCAATAATAATTAACACTGATGCCGATAATCAGTATCAATCAAAGGATATTGAAAAATTAATTATTCCAATCTTAGAAAACAAAGCTGATATGGTAATAGGAGATAGACAAATATTAAAATCAGATGAATTTAGTTCTATAAAGAAAAAACTTCATTTTATAGGTAGTTATGTTGTAAGAAAAATAAGTAATACAAATGTAAAAGATGTTCCAAGTGGTTTCAGATCATTTAATCGATATGCAGCAAAGAAAATTAACATTACAGCAAAATATACCTACACACTAGAAAATATTATTCAATCAAGTTTTTATGGTATAAAAATAACAACAGTTCCTATAAGAGTAAATAAATCAACTAGAAAATCACGGCTAATCAAAAGTAATTCTCAATATATTACTGCCTCTGTACTAACAATTGTCAGATTAATATTAAAATATAGGTTTATTATTTTAAAAAGGATTTATAAAAAATTTATTTTGACTTTAATACTATTTTCTTTAATTTTACTAATCATTAAATTTATAATTTTATAGAAGTTATTAAAATCTTTTTCAAAATAAATTTATATTGAATTGTTTAATCAAAAATCAAAGTTTATAATTTAAGGATGATAATTAAATTTATTAATCAATAATATATTAATTGTGAAAAGTAAAATAGATAAAATAAAATCTGCCTTAAAAAAAAATCTTTATGAGAGATCAACCTACCTTTTAACTTTAGTTGACACATCACCTTCCTCAAAAACATACGGATGTTTTGATAGACAATTTTGGCAATATAAAATAAAAGATTTCCCTTCAGGCATGTCACAAGAAGCAGTATTTGCTATTTCTCTTGCTTTACAAAATAATATTTATGGAAAACTAAGTAATAAAAGTAAAAATAATATATATGAGATTATTAAGAATGGAACAAAATTTTCATTGCTAAATCAAAACAGTAATGGTAGCGTTGATGATTATTATCCATTTGAACAAGCTTCAGGAGCAACTGCATTTACCTCCTTCGCAATTCTTAGTTCTATTGAAATAAATACAAAACTAGTAAAAGAGAAATATATTAATTTATTAAAAAAGAGGATCAAATGGTTAGCAGGAAATTTTGAATCAGGGAAATTATCTAATCATGAAGCATTAATTTGTCTAGTATTGGCTAAAGCAGCAAAAGTGTTTAAAGATGATTTTTATTACTTTTCATCCTTAAAAAGGCTTAAACGTTTAATTTCATGGAGAAATAATGAAGGATGGTTTGAGGAATATAACGGATTAGATATTGGTTATGAGACCTTAACTTTCGCATGTATTTTAAATTTACAAAAAACTCTTAATCAAGAAAAAGAACTTTTAGATAATTTGATTAATGCTGAAGCAAAAATAATTATCGATTCCATCGAACCTGATGGCAGTTTAGGGGGTGAATTATACGCTAGAGGTACCTGGAATTGTTTCGCTCATGGAATACTCTCTTATGCAATACAAAATAATAATGAAAAGCAAATAAATAAAGTGATAAAACTTTTAGAGTCAAAATTTTTGTTAAATCCATATGAAATAAAAGATGATTACATTATTCAACATCATTTATGGAGTGACATCTTAACATACAAAATTTTAGAAAATTGGTCATATAATGATATTTCTTATAAGAAAGATGACTTATATTTTTTTGAAAAAAATAAAGAATTAAAGCAATTTAATTGCTATCCTAATTCTGGACATATTTGGATAAAACATGGCAGAGCAACAACCCATTTATCAATAAAAATGGGTGGATTATTTAGGTTGTATAAAGATAATAATTTTATATTCCAAGATACACAAAATGCACTAAAAATTAAAAAAAAAATTTATGTCGCAAATCTATTAAATAACGAAATAAGTTTCCAATGGATTAGTGACAAAGAATTAAAAATTGAAGGTTATATGGTTAAAAGTAATTCTGAACTAATGTCTACAACAAAATTGATTATTTTTAGACTATTTATGTGGTCAATTGGTAGATTTTTTCCAAATCTAATAAGAAAAATAATACAAAGTATCTTAATTGAAAAAACACCCTCTCAAAAAAGGAAATTTATTAGAGTCTTCAAATTTTCTAAAAATGGGTTAACTGTTAATGATGACTATAGAATTTTCAAAGGGGAAAAGAAGTTTATTAAACCCATAGAAACCTCATTTAGTACTTATAGACATGTAATAATGAGTCGCATATTTCATCCATACTTTCTTTTAATAAAAGACCCTAATGAAAAAAAAATAATTTTTAAAGAAAATAATCTTTTGATAAAAAGATATTGGAAATTATAAGAGCTATAAAATGAAAAAGAAAAAATCAGAATTTTTTAAATTTATTATTCTTTTTTCATTTTCAATTTCTATTTTAATTATTCTATATCAGAGAATCGATATTAAAGAATTCCAAATTATATTTGAGAATTCAAATATTTATTTATTAATTCTTGGAGTTTTTATAAATATTCTATTAGGACTTATAAGTGGTTTAAAATATAGTTATTTTGCTAGATCCTTTGGCATAAAACCACATCCAAACATTATAACTTCAATCAAAAGCTTTTTTATAGCAGCAACATTTAATATAGTTTTACCATCAAAATTAGCTGATTTTGGAAAGGGTATAATTTGTAATAAGTTGGATAAAACATGTTATCCAGAAACTCTACATGGTTATACCTTATATGAGAAGCTCAGTGAATTATTTTCTCTTATTTGTATAACATTATCGTCTCTTTTATTTTTAAAATTTAAAAATAGCTGTATTTCTTTCTCTCAAAACAGCTCCTGCAGTATATTTATTTTTCAAAATAATATTATATATATTCTCATTATTATATTTTTAGTAAGTTTGCTAATAATTAATCCTTTTATCAATTTTAAACTAATAACTAAGCATATAAATTTCAAACGAATTAGAGTTAGAAAAAATTTAAATTTTTATTTTAAAAATAAATTAGAAAAATTCTTTATTTATCAAATTTGTAATTTAACTTTTTGGATTTTGAATATTTTTCAATTAATGATATATGGATTGGCGCTAAATATGAATTTTTTCTCAATTTCTGGAATTTTAGTTATAGCTATAACTATCTTATCAGGATTAATTCCAATATCTTTTGCTGGTATTGGAACAAGAGAACTTACTCTTACTATTTTGCTTGAATCATTTTTTGGGGAAACCAAACCACTTTTATTTGGCATTCTTTTTACATCAAGATATATTGTACCAGCATTATTGGGTCTCTTATTTTTAAACCAGGTAAATTATAAATCTAATTATTAGTGAGATTAAAAAATTAAACTTTTTTGGAATTTAGATTAATTTTTTTTATATTTAATAATCTTGTATTAATAAAATAAAGCGAATAAGAAATCACAACGGGAAAAGAAATTGTCAACATTCTTCCTGAATCATTGGAAAACAAGCATAGAAAGAGAGAGTAAGGGACCAATAAATTGATTTTTAAAGGAATAAAAAAATCACACCTTTTAAAGTTTTCTAAATAACCTAATAGAGCAAAAAGAAGTATTATTCCATAACCAGAGAAAAATCTTAAAAATCCATTTATTGTGAAAAACTTTAATAATCTTTTCAAAGACAAACCAAAATGTGATATTAAATTCTCAAATAAGTTTATGGATACATCATCATTAAGATTATAAATTTGTTGTCTAACAAAAATTAGAATAAAAATTGACAATAAAATAGATAAAAAAATAAAATTTCTTTTTAATTTATTATTAATTAAAGGGATAAAAATCAAAGGGATCAAAGTTTCTTTGGAAATTACCATTAATGGCATGAGTAAAGAAGTTTTAATAGTCTGGTTATTTAATAAAAAAATTGAATATAAAATTATACAAAAATATTGCAGGCTATCAACCATTGGAATGGCTGCACTTAAATTAATATATCTATTTAATAAAAATAAGACTCCTCCAATTAAACCATTTAAATGGCCTAAACCCAAATTTAAAATAAAAATATAAGTAAAATATGCTGTTAAAGATATGATGCTCAGATTAACTAAAAAGAATAGAAATTTATCGTTTTTATTTTTAATAGAAATTTCGTCTTGTTTTTCATCGTAATAAATAGGCAAATTAAATTTAGATACTATTGGTCTTATGATTTCAACAGTCTTAGGTACTACCCACCTATATTTATGCGTAGGGCTAACATTATAATCTCCTTTAGACATTTTGATGTAAATCTTTGGATCAGTTGAATCTTTAATATCAAAATATTTGAAGGTTTGGAAACTATTAGTCAAAGTAATTGAAAAAAAGAAGAGAAGTATTAAAAGCTTTTTAAAGAAGTTTTTATAATTTATGTTTTCTAAAAGAATAACTATACCTTTCATTTTATAAAAAATGTTAGATTCCTTTATAGTATTTTGAAAATCTTGAAGATTGAGTATTTATGGTTTTATCCATATAATCTTTAGAATTATTTAAAGAAGTTTTAATTTCCAAAACACCTTTACAAACTTTAGATTTAAGCTTAGGAATGGATTTATTATTTATCAAAATTTTACTATATATTTCAATTAGAAATCTTAAGGAGATACTTAAAAAAAAATAATCAGAATTTTAACTATATAGGTTAAGTCCACTACAAACCTTATATTTAAAAAAAACCTTTTATCGCAATTTTTTAGATTTTTTAAAATTTTACTTTAAAAAAAAATTAAGATTAAATATTTGATTTATTTTTTAATTTTTTTTAATTGTAGAAAATTTTTTTAAATATTTAAATTTTAAGTAGATACCTTACTAAATTATTTGTTAATTATATTAATTGTATCCTTGAATCTCTTAAAAATAACTGGAGCCAAGCGGACTCGAACCGCTGACCCCCTGCATGCCATGCAGGTGCTCTACCAGCTGAGCTATGGCCCCATACGTAAATTGCTTCTAGTAAATCGATCTAAAAAGATTAGATATTTACTTAGTAAATTTAATAATACTTTATTAGGATTGATTAATCAATTTAATGAAAAAATTTAAATTGGTGGAGTATTTTTTCAAAAATTTAATTATAAAGTTAAATTCAAAATTTCTTATTTCATAAATAGGGATTTTTAGGAAGATTTGAAAATTTCCATCCATTTTCTCTCATATTTTTTTTTAATTTTTTTGTTGGCTTTTCTTTGAAAATTACAGCAGCTAATATTAAACTCTTCATTATTTTTAATTTGCAAAGAATATCAAAAATTAGAACTTTTAATTTCCAATACTTTATGAGAATTTTTTTTGAAAAATCTTTTGTTTTCATATTTATGAACTCTTCCCCTTCAATATAAGTTGTATTCATATTTTTAAAGGCAACAATATTATGATTTAAACCTAAAGCTGTTTTTTCAATTTCTCTTTCCGATAAAGAATAAACATAATTTCCTACTGACTCATGTAGATGCCTAGGATAAGATCTTCCTTTTATAAATCTGTATAAAAATAAAATAATTTTAAAAAAGGGATTAATATCTATAAAAAGATCTCTAGGTTCAGATATAAAAATACCCTTCTTGGAACATCTAAGCATTTCAGAAATTGCAAGATTTGGCCTTGGACAATGATGTAAAGCTTCTTTTATGAATACAAAATCAAACTTAGAATCTTTAAAAGAAATATCTTCAGCATTTTGCTCACTATATTCTTCTAATAAATTTTCCTCGAAAGCAATCTTTAAAAGTTTATCTGAATAATCTGAAGAATGAGTTTTTATGCCTTTTTTTATAAAAAAAATACTATCGTTTCCATATCTACCATCCCCTAAAGTTAACAGATACGGGTTTTTGTACCATTTTAAAATTTCATAGAAAATTATTCTTTGTCTATCATGTGCATAAGAGTCAAGTGTATCATTTTTCTTCCATGAATCACCTATATTTTTTTTATCTATGTTATTAATAATTTCATCCCATTCTTTATCATGCGAATCGTACTTTACCATAAATTTAAATAAGTTGAATATTTATAAAATGATAATGCCATTAATTTGCATTTACAGATATTATTAAATAATTTAGATATAGTTGAGTAAGCCACAAATTAAATAAATGTCAATTTTGAAAGTACATAAATATTTAGTGGTTATAGTCTTGGGCCTTTTATTTTTCCAAAATAATATCACTAAAGCAATCGATAAAAAAGAAGAATCAATTAATTTAAGAAACTATCAAAATGAATATATACTAGGGTTTGGAGATGTTTTATTTATAAAATTTAAAGGCCTAAATTTATTTACTAATAATTACAAAATCAATCAAGAAGGAAAATTATTCTTACCTGAATTAGATTATGTTTTTGCAACAGGTAAAACAATTAGAGAATTAAGAGAATTATTGGAAAACAAATATGAAAAATATATAATAAATCCACAAATATCAATAGTAATAAAAAAACGCAGACCAATCTCAGTAACACTAAAGGGGGAAGTTAATAAAGTTGGTTTATTTGATTTAGATTACAAAAATTTAAGTTCACAAGGCTTTGAAAGTAATGGAGGATTTATAAAAAATTCAATTTCTGAACCAATAAATAATATTACTGTATTAGAAGATGCAGATCTCCCTCCTAGATTATTTGATCTAATAAAACTAGGTATGGGAATTACATCTAATGCAGATTTATCTAATATTACTGTAATAAGGAATACTCCTAAAAGCTTTGGAGACGAAAAAATACAAGCAAATATTGACTTAATTAAACTATTAAAGGAAGGTGATCAAAGTCAAAATATTATTCTCAGAGATGGAGATCATGTTTTCGTCCCTAGGACTGAAAAAGTTATGATTGAGCAACTAATAGATATAAACAAAAGTAACTTAACTCCAGATACAATAGAAATTTTTATAAATGGAAACGTCCCAAAAGTTGGAAGTTTAATTGTTAGACAGGGTTTAAGTCTTACTGAGGTAATTGCAACTGCAGGAGGTAAACAAGCATTATCTGGTAGGATAGAATTTATTAGATTAACCCAGGATGGTAAGGTTATTAAAAGAAAAATAAACTCAAATCTCCAAGCCCGAAAAGGTAGTAAAAATAATCCAATATTAATTAATGGGGATATTGTTTATGTAAGAAGAAATTTATTAGGAAAGTTTGGCACTGCTTTAAATGAATACACAACACCTCTAATCAATGCATACGGTGTTTACAAAATTTTTGATTAAATAACTATGGCCTTAGAAAATAAAATTTCGATAAATCAAGAAATTAATCCTAATGATGAATTAAATCTCAATCAACTTTTAAGAGTTATAATAAGAGAAAAGGCTGTAATTTTTTTAGTTATATTTTTAAGTACCACAATAACTACATTTAACTCTTTCAGAGTAAAAAAAATTTGGGAAGGTAGTTTAGACATTGTTGTAAAAGAAAACGATATGACAAAATCATCAAATAGGTTTATTGCGAATCTTCCTTCATTTATAAATCAATCAAGTAATGATGAAAAAGAGACTCAAAGATTAATATTAACGAGTCCTTCAGTACTTAGACCAGTATATGAATTTGTAGAAAATTATAAAGAGAAGAAAAATCCTAATTTTGTAAAAAATAAGACTTCATTCAATCAATGGGTAAATGGTGAACTTTCGATAAAGTTTAAAAATGAATCAAGTGTTTTAAGTGTCAAATATGCTAATGAAGATAAGACCCTAATTATTGATACTTTAGATCTCATAGCTATTAAATATAAAGATTATTCAAAAAGGGATAAAATTAAAAATATTGAAAAAACTATCCAATTTTTAAATTCTCAAAAATCTATAATTAGTGAAAAATATTTAAAATCGCAAAAAGAATTTAATAAATTTTCTATTGAGAATGGATTAGGAAATATTGATGGATTTGTGGGGCTCGGAAATTCTTCAAAGCCATTATCAGGAAATTTCAATTCTGTTTTAGAAGATATTCAAAAATTTGTATCACAAGATAATTTCATTAATTCTGTAAATTTAGATCAGTTAAACCAAAACAAATTAGATGCTGGCCAAAGATTTTCTAGTCAATTTGCTAAATTAGAAAGCTACGAGGCTTTGTATGTAGATTTATCTTCAAAATTAAGGCCAAATTCTGAAATTCTAAAAGCTTTAAAAGGAAGAATAGATAATCTTCGTTCTTCCTTAAAAAGACCAAATGAGATATTACTTGAATACAGAAGATTAGGCAGTGAAGCTGAAAGAAACGAAAAATTATTAACCCAAATAGAGAATAGTCTTCAATTAGCAAAACTTCAGAAGGTTAGGACGCCAAATGCCTGGGAAATAATTTCTGTGCCAACGATTTCAAATAATCCTATATTTCCTCAAAAAAAGAAAATATTATTTTTCACATTAATCATAAGTTCTATAGTAGGAAGTCTCATTGCCATTTTTAAAGAAACTTTATCAGGATTAATTTTTGAACTAAAAGACTATAGAGTATCAATTCCTTTTTTATATATTGAATCAATTAGCAAAGATAATGAAGATTTAAATACAAAATTAATTTCAAATTTTATTAATTTTAAAAGCAAAAATGATCTTTTAGGAATTATCTACTTATCAAATAATTTTTTTACAAATGAAGATAGATCTGACATTTTAAAGATATCCAAGAAGCACTTGAATTTTGAAATAATCTCATCAAATAACATTAGTAAAATTGATGATTGTAAAAAAGTCATTTTAATATCTGAACCAGGCTTGATAACATATAAAAACTTGAATAATCTCAATAAGTATTTGTCAATTTATAAGGATAAAATCTTAGGGTGGTTTTTTGTAGATAAAATGATAAGTTAAAATTTATTATTAGATCTTTCTCCAAACTCCTATCAATTTTCCCTGAAAAACAACCTCCTCAGCATTTAATATTATCGGTTCATAATTTGGATTAGCAGCTTCCAAGTATATTTTTTCTCCCCTTTTAAAAAAATATTTTAGTGTAGTACCAATACCAGGAACTAATGCGCTAACAATAGTGCCATTTTTTAAAGCGAACTTCTCTCTAATAGGTTCCATTAATACCATATCTCCATCCGCTATACATGCATCAATCATCGAGTCTCCATTAACACAAAGAGCAAAAACGTCCTTTTTTCTTAAAACATCATTTAGATCTAGATTTTCCTCAATATCGCTGAAAGTTTCTATAACTCCACCCGCTGCAATAGATCCCTTTATTGGAATACCTTCAAAAATATCATGAACTATTTGCATGGTTCTAGCTTTACCTTCTTGCCAAGAGATAAATCCTTTTTCTTGCAAATGTTTAAGACGACTCTGAATAGGGGCTGGTGACTTCAGTCCCATAGCTTCCATCATTTGCCTTATTGTAGGGCTATGTTGGAATTCGCTCATATATTTTTTTATCCATTCAAGGAGTTCATTTTGAGCTGTGGTAAGATTCGATTCAGAATAATTTTCCAAGAACATTTTTTAAAACTAATACATTTGTACCCCTTTTATTAGAATCTTGCAAGTCTTTTTAATTAATTAAACAAGCTAGGAGAGCTTGCTGAACATGTAATCTGTTCTCTGCTTGTTCAAAGATTCTATTTTTTTCACTCTCAAATATTTCATCAGTTATTTCTTGGCCTCTATAAGCAGGCAAACAGTGAAGAACTATTGAACCTTTATTTGTTTTACTAAGTAAGTTTTCATCCACAGTAAATCCGTCGAACGATTTGTCTTTAGATTCTTTGTTATGCTCCTCACCCATAGATGACCATACATCGGTATAAATAACACTCGCACCACTTGCAGCTTCTTGAGGATCATTCATTATTTTCAATAGGTTATGACTATTATTATTTAGTTCCATAGCTTTTTCTATTACTAGTGGACTTGGCTCATATCCTTTTGGACATGCAATTCTTAATTCAACTCCAAGTAATGAACCACATAAAATAAGAGAATTTGCGACATTGTTTCCATCACCAATAAACGTTAAAACAACATTTTTGAAACTTGAAAATTCTTCGTGAATAGTTAAAAAATCGGCCAAAGCTTGGCATGGATGTTCTAAATCTGTAAGAGCATTTATTACTGGTTTGGTGGACCATTTTGCGTATTCTTCTAAATCACTATGATTAAAAGTTCTGATTGCTAAAGCATCGCAATATCTGCTTAGAACACGTGCAGTATCTTTAATTGGCTCTCCCCTCCCTATTTGAGAGGTTGTTGGATTTAGGTCAATTGTGGTGCCACCAAGTCTTGACATTGCGACTTGAAAACTAACCCTTGTACGAGTAGAAGACTTATCAAATATCAAGCCTAAAACCTTATTTTTAAGCTCAATATGCTGCATTTCTCCATCTTTCATTTTTTTTGCAAGCTCTAGAAGATAAATAACTTCTTCTCTTGAGGTGTCCAAGCTCGATAGAAAATTATTATTAGCAAGCTTGATTAGATTTAACATATAACCATCTATGGAAATCTAAATTCTACTATGCGGGCATTTTACTTTCTGCTAGGAGAGTTTTAAGATCTTCTCCCTCTATGACTTCTTCTTTGAGAATTTTTTGTGAAATAGATTCAAGCAGAGGTAAATTATTCCGCAGAATATTTAGTGCAGTCTCATGAGCATCATCAACTAGATCTCTAACTTCTTTATCTATTGCTTGAGCAGTAGCATCACTAACTGATCTTCTTGGATTATTACCATTACCCAAGAATTGGCCTCCACCTTGTTTGTCATAAGCCAGAGGACCAAGAATATCACTCATCCCAAACGTACCAACCATTTGTTCAGCTATATCAGTTGCTCTTTGTAAATCATTAGAAGCGCCTGTTGTAATCTTTCCAAAAACAACCTCTTCAGCAGATCTACCACCTAATAGTGTGGCTATTTGTCCTTTTAGTTCCTCTTTGGAATTCAAAAATCTTTCTTCAGTAGGCAATTGAAGAGTATAACCAAGTGCACTCATACCTCTAGGCACAATAGAAATCTTTGCGACTTTAGAACCTCCTGGCATAAGATGACCGACTATTGCATGACCTACTTCGTGGTAAGCAACGACTTTCTTTTCATCATCTTGCAGAACACGACTCTTCTTTTCCAATCCAGCAACAACTCTCTCTATCGCTTCACTTAAATCTTGTTGTTCTACACTTTTTCTTTTTGCTCTCGCAGCAAGTAAAGCTGCCTCATTTACCATATTTGCTAAATCAGCTCCTGCAAATCCACTAGTAGCTTGTGCGATAGAATCTAGATCTATAGAGTCTGATAGTTTAATCTTTTTTGTATAGATTTCCAAAATAGTTTTTCTACCTGATAAATCTGGTCTATCGACTAGAACTTGTCTGTCAAATCTTCCTGGTCTTAAAAGTGCCGCGTCAAGCACCTCTGGTTGGTTTGTTGCAGCGAGTACTATAACTGGCTTATCAGCTGAGGCAAATCCATCCATTTCAGTAAGAAGCTGATTTAAAGTTTGCTCTCTCTCATCATTTCCTCCAACAACTCCCATTGAGCCAGAACGACTTTTACCAATAGCATCTAATTCATCAATAAATATAATGCAAGGAGCTTTTTTCTTAGCTTGTTCAAATAAGTCTCTAACTCTAGCAGCACCAGCGCCTACAAAAAGTTCGACAAATTCAGAACCCGAAATAATGAAGAAAGGAACTTCTGCTTCTCCTGCGACAGCCTTTGAAAGAAGAGTTTTTCCCGTTCCTGGAGGGCCAACCAGAAGAACCCCTTTTGGTATTCTTGCACCAATATCTGTGTATCTTTCAGGTTTTTTTAAAAAATCAACTATTTCTGTTAATTCGTCTTTAGCTTCATCAACTCCTGCGACATCGGCAAAAGTTACTTTTGATTCATCATCAGGTACATAAACTTTAGCTTTACTTTTAGTAAAACTTAAAGCTCCTTGAGCGCCTCCGCCTCCCATACTTCTTCTAGCAAAGAATTGCAAAACAAGTATAAAAATTAAAGGAGGAACAACCCAGCTCAAAATGGTTGAGAAGAAATTAGGTTTCTTTGGAGGAGCAGCAGCAAATTCTACCCCTTTACTTTCTAACCTTTGTGGAAGGTCCATATCAAAAATTGGGGTTGTTGCCAAAACAGAAGGAGCGCCTTCTTCAGCTCCATTTAGCTCATATCTAATCTGTTCTTGAGTGATATATGCACGCTTAACTTCCCCGTCATTAACCTGATCTATAAATAAAGAATAAGGAACTCTGGGTATTTGCATATTTTGATTAGGGAAAAGGCTGCTAAACAGAAGTAATGCTCCGACTCCTATCAAAATGATATTTACAATTCCAAATCTTCTATTAGGTTGATTATCGTCTTGTCTTATTGGCATAGTTATGGTCAATTATTAACTTATTATAAACTAAATGAAGAGTTTCCGTATCTGTATTGTTTTTTTTGGGTAAGAACCGTACGGTACTTTAACCCACTTGCTCTAGTAATTAAATTAATTTTTTAGAGTACTCTTAACACATATATCATTGCCAATCAAACTAACCTGAGAGTCATTTAATTTAATAATTTCATTCATTTCTTCAAATGCAAAATCTCCAAGGGGGTTCATACTATTTTCTCCACCTAAAATTTTTGGGGCAATAAAAGTAATAAGTTCCTG
Source organism: Prochlorococcus sp. AG-347-I19 (assembly GCA_003279105.1). Taxonomy (GTDB): domain Bacteria; phylum Cyanobacteriota; class Cyanobacteriia; order PCC-6307; family Cyanobiaceae; genus Prochlorococcus_A. Next base: position 1,566 of record QCBO01000013.1, on the reverse strand, counting down.
AATACAATTAGATTGGATAGCGGCAGTAGCCAATCTGGGACCACATTCCCAAAGAACTTTATTACATCCTCTTTTTGCAAGTATTTTTGAAATTAACTCTGGATTATCTGATAATACCTTTTCAACCTCCACACATTTCGGAATCCTTGAGAGGTAGCTTTCATTTGCTGTAGAAGAATCATAAATAACTAAGGTTTTTGCCTTACTACAATCCCAAAGATTAGATTTTGAGGGGAGATCTAAGCTTTTTGTGAAAACAACTCGCAAAGGCTCAGGATTTTTGGAACCTCTTGTAGTCAAAATTGGGTTATCTCTTCTTAATGTGTTTCCACCAATGATTATTGCATCAAATTCTGCTCTAAAAGAATGAACTAATGACCTTGATTCATCATTAGTAATCCATTTACTTTTTCCATTTTTTAAAGCTATTCTTCCATCTATACTCATTGCCCATTTAAGAACACCAAATGCCTTTTCTGTGATATTCCTATGAATGAAAGCCTTATTTAGATCTAAGGATTCTTTTTTACATAATCCCAAGTGCACTTGAATTCCAGCTTCTTTTAGATGCTTAATGCTTTTACCAGAGACTCTTTTATCAGGGTCTTCAATAGATATAAATACATTTTTTAAACCAGAGGATATCACCTTATCTACACATGGAGGAGTTTTACCTTGATGGCAACAAGGTTCAAGATTCACATACATTGTTCCACCTTTAGCATCCTTTTTTAAATTTTTAAAAGCCATTGCCTCTGCATGAGGCATCCCTGCCTTGAAATGAAACCCTTCTGAAATAAGGTTTCCATTCTTATCAAGTATTACCGCTCCCACCTTAGGGTTAGGACTCGTTGTATTTTTACCTAGAGAAGCCAAATAAATTGTTCTTTTCATCCATTTTGTATGGCTTACATTTTTTTCAGACATCTCTAAAAATCAAATTCAGTTGATTGATCTCCACTCTTTAACAACGAAGGGAGGAACAGGTAACTCAGAAAAAACTCCTGACAAAGATAATCTTAGTGGTCTATTTTTATCTAAATTTTTGATCAATTCATCAAGATCGAATTCGGCTGCAGCTTGCCTTCCATCATTTGCTAATTCCACATTAATTAATGTTTTATCATCTAAAATCCACTGTTTTCTGCCAGATTCAACCCTCAAGTCAGTGGGATGATCAATCCTGAGATTCCCAGGATATCCTATTACTCTAAGGATCAATTTATCTTCAAAAAGAGGTGATTTATAAGCTACTAATTGCCAAGTTTCAAAGTCCAAGTCCCTTAAAAACTCACTGCTAGCATCCATAAATTCCCCATTTATTTCTGTTTCTGCAACTTCTGCAGATACTTTTAATGGGTTAAAAATAAAGGATATAAGTAAAAGTAAAGGTAATATTCCTTTTAAGAAAATATTTTTATTTGATTTTGTAATTTTCTTCATTTTCAGAATCCATCAGGGCATCAAGAGTTACAGCTGTTCTTACAATAGCTTGATATCTTTTGATTATTTTACGATTTTTTTCTATAACTCGAGATAAATTCAAAGTGTCTTTTTCAGAATAGC
>QCBO01000012.1 GCA_003279105.1 Prochlorococcus sp. AG-347-I19 | reverse complement strand
ATAAATAATTAATATTAATTTTGTTGCTTATAAAAATAAATTGAGTTATTAATTTAATATTGGATTTAATTTTTTTTATAAATGCTGAAAGAATCTTCAAATAACAATAACAAAAACATATTCTCAAAAACTAACAGTATTGCAAAAGAAAAGATGATTTGCAAAGACGGATTCTGTTCATTACCAAATCAAGATGAGATATCAAAACAAGATTCAAATGATATGAATTTATTTGATCCTATTTAATAAATAAATAATATTTTGATAAATAAAAGATTAAATTGATAATGTTAGATTCCTTGAAATTTTAATTTATGTTTAATGACTTTTTAAACGCATATAAAGAGTTTTGGATTAAAGCTACAGACTTCAAAGGATTCACATCTCGATCGGACTGGTGGTTAGTTCAACTAGCGAATCTTATAATTTCTTTCCTAACTATCCCAATATTTTTAAAAACGTTTGGTTTCAATGTTTATGGCATAGTTTGTATCATTCCTCAAATAGCAATTGATGTAAGAAGAATCAAAGATTTTGGAAAAGATTGGAAATGGATCTTTATTAATTTAATACCTATCTTAGGATGGATCTTGTGGTTCATCTGGCTAGGATTTGGTAAGACTGGTAATGGGAAAAATAAACTTATATAGAAATTAACTCCTCAATTTTTTCTTTTTTTAAAATCTACAAATCTTACCTTTTTTCTTAACTCTATTTGTTTTTCAAGAATCTTAAACACATGCATCTCGCATTCTGTTAATTTAAGAAACTGATCGAGTGTATCTTTATCTTCTTCATCAAAATCTTCAAAAATTTCTGAAATAGAAATTCTATTTTTAGAAATAAAATCCTCTGCGACATCTCGTGGATTCTTTCCTGATTCGAAATCCTGAAAAGCTTCATAAGAATTAAGTTCTCTCGTTAACCATTTAAACCATGGTTCATTTTTTTTACGTTTTTTATTTATGATTTTCTTCATGAAAAATTTTTACTAGTTTAATCATTATTAGTTATTCATTATTTGTCAGCTGTACAATTACTTATTTTAAAATCTAATTAAGGGAAAAACTTGATTTATTTTTAGAAAATAACAAGTATTATTACCAGTAAGGCTTCGTAAATAATAAGTATTTATTACTCATTTTTTTGTTTATAAGATAGCTAGAATTTATTTTTTATAAAGTACATTGTCAATTCCATTTTATGAATTTCCTTCGTCTCCAATTTTAATAATTGGTGCTCTTGGCATTGCAGTCGCAACAGCAGTTTTTTTTGTATCTTACCAAAAATATTTCACTTCTCCTTTGAACAAAGAGCGTGCAGAAAAGAAAAAATCCTTAGTTAAGGAACAAAAAGAATTAAATGAAAGATTAGAAAAAATAGAACAAGATTTAAAAAATTTATAAAAAATTACTTTTAATAGAGTTGAGTTAATGATCTCGAATTCAAGACCTTAATTTTTTAAACAGGAATTTTGGTCTATAAGAAGTTATGGATAAAGATCATCTTATTGAGTTAATTTCTAATAGTCTTCTTTACGAGAGCAAAAATAATGACTCTTCTAAGAATCTTAGTGACTTTAAAAATTACTTAGAAAGATTAAATCTAGATCAATTGAGAACTATGTCTAAAGAATTTATTCTTTAGTATGACTTTTAAAATCTTTTGTTTTTATTAAATAATCAATACTTTTTAAAAATTGTTAGTATCAAAAAAATAAGAAGAATATGCTTAAAGTAAATAGAGCTGATTTTTTAATAAAGCCATTTTTAAAAAGAAATAATCTTAGAGCTTCTTATCAAATTATTTCTACCGTCTTCCCAATAATTTCTATTTGGTTAATCGTCCACCAAATAATAAATCAACCTTTTTCATTATTGATTAAAGGATTCCTATTGATACCTTTTATAATTCTTCTAACTCTGTTCTCTTCTCGAACGTTCTCATTAATGCACGATTGCGGACATAATTCTCTTTTTAAAAAAAGGAAATTAAATCGCTTTTTTGGATTTTTACTTGGCTTAGTTAATGGTATTCCTCAAAAGTCATGGTCAATTGATCATGGATTTCATCATAGAAATAATGGCAATTGGGAAATTTACAGAGGGCCGATAGATGTTTTAAGTCTTGAAGATTATAAATCCCTCACAAAAACAGAGCAAATATTTTATAAAGTCAGTCGAAATTGGATTATGCTTTTCCCTGGCGGTTTTTTTTACTTAGTTTTAAAACCTAGATTAGGACTGGTTATTATTATTTTTAATTTCATTAAAGATATATTGGAAGAGACTTTTATCAAAATAAAAAACGGACAAATTTATCAACTTCTAGCTATTAATTCAAGAGTCAAACCACCTTTTTCTGATTATGGAGATAATTTTAGTGAACTATTTGAATTAATAATCAATAACATTTTAGTAATAATAGGTTGGATTTTTATGTGCAAATGGTTGGGGTTGGCTTTTTTCTTATCATTTTATTCCGTGGTATTAACCTTATCAGCCGCAATTTTAATATGTGTTTTTTTCGTGCAACATAACTATGAAAATGCATATGCTAAAAATACAGAAAATTGGGATCTTATCGATGGAGCGATTTTAGGTAGTAGCAATTTAGATATCCCTAATTGGCTAAATTGGTTTTTAGCAGACATATCCTTCCACAGCATTCATCATCTCTCTGAGAGAATCCCAAATTACAACTTAAGAGCTTGTCATAAAGCAAACATTCATTTGCTTCAAAAATCCAAGTTCTTAAAATTAAGCGATTTTCCAAACTGCTTCAAATATATTATTTGGGATAATAAAAACGAAAAATTAATTCCAATAAGCTAATAGTTAATTCAACCTTCTTCTCAATTTTCTTTTTAGAGGAATACTGCTATATGCATGAGTACCAATAGATGGTGGCAAGTCATTCTTTAAAGGATGCATAAAAGCATTTGCCATACTCTCTAACATTTTCGACAGCCAATTAATTAAAGATTTCATTTGAAAATTTATAAAGTGTACTTTTTTATCTTCTGACTAAATTACTGAAAAGTAAATCAGTCTTTATGCTGATTTTTTTAGAAGATTACCTTATAAAATTTATATTAAATAATCAAAAGTATTGTTTCATTTGTGGTTTAAAAGAAGAATATTACTACCTTTTTAAAGGGTAAACCAGTTGAAAATAAATTTAGTAAATAATACTTATTTTTTCTAATTAACTTAATAAATTAAATTATTGAACATAAATTCATGCTATATCTCTATTCCAAATAAATTTGACAATATTATGAATGATTCATTTGTTTCTACCAACCAGAACACAGAAATAGATTCTATAAATTCATATTTTGAGTGTATTACTGAATGCAGTATTGTGGATGGTCATCAAGAATGTATTACTCGTTGTTTAGAAGTTCATTTAAAGGGAAGTGATCAAAATGAATAAAAAAAATTCACCTCAAAGGAAAACAACTTTAAAATGGAACTCGAATGGAGAGCTTTCTGCAATTGATATGTTAAGAATTTTAGAAAAGATATCATATCGTGATCTTAATCAATGTGAATTAACATGCGATTCTGATACAAATTAATTTGTGTTTTTAAATATATTTACCAATACTGCTGAACAAAAAGCAGTTTATGGGATTTTTGTGAGATATCAATATTTAAATAACCAGATTTCAAAAAAGATTTAGAACATATTCACGATATGTTAGGTCTTATTTTAAAAAATTAATTTTTAGACCTCCTACCTTTTTTTAAGAATGTTTTACCAATTTCTTTTTTTGTTAGTTGAATAGGTTTTACTAAAACTGAATCGCCATGAGTTGGACAATAATAGGTCATAAGCATCCACTTTTTTTCTTCATCCATAACCTAAACTCTTTTAAATAATGATTTAATAAATAGGATGAATTATGAAAAAATTGAATTTTTTTAATCTTTTTTTCTTTTTTACTTAATAATTTATACAAATTTTGAATCTATTCTCACAAAATAGATATAAATACGCATGACTTTAAAAACAAATCCTGCTATTTATTAATAAATTCAAAATTATTCATGTCTTTAGAATCTATATTGATGGTAGTTGCTCCAATCTGTCTTTTTACGGCAGGAGTAATTGTTTTACCTATTCTAGTAAAGCCACGTAAACAATCTGGTTTACCTAAGAGGTATATACGCGGTCTCTAAATTAAATAAGCTTTAAAATAGAGCAAAGACAATCAGTACAAAAAAGAATTAAATAGATAAATAAAAAGATTGCGATAAAAGAATAAAATAAAAAATATTTGGCACATTTAATTCTATTTAAAGATGAAACTAAAAAACCGTACACACTTTATCCAAAAAATAATTTAAAAATTCTTTTCATTATGAGATCTTGTGATGGATAATGGAATATATAAATTAACTTTTATTTAACAAAATTCTTAACCAAAAAATTTGAGTAATATAAAATTTTCAGGTCTTAAAGGCCAAGCGCTTGCAATAGAGGATAAAGATATTCCAAGCATAAAAGAATTTCAGGATATTATTCCAGAACACTACTTTAAGTCCAATACCAAAACTTCTTTGAGGTATCTTTTACAATCAGCTTTAATTCAATCATTAGTAGTTGCAATAGGGTTATCTATTCCATTTACCCCCAAAATGATCCCAATTTGGATTATTTATGCATTACTATCAGGTACTACTGCAATGGGATTCTGGGTAATTGCCCATGAATGTGGGCATGGAGCATTCTCTAAAAACAAGACATTGGAATCTTTAACTGGATATTTACTACATTCATTACTTCTAGTGCCTTATTTTTCTTGGCAGCGTTCTCATGCAGTTCATCATCGATTCACAAATAACATAACCAATGGAGAAACTCACGTCCCTTTAGTCATTAAAGGGAATGGAGTTACAGAAAAAGTTGGAGGAGAAAAAGAATTACATTTTTCAAATTCTTTAGGTAAGAAAAAATATGGAATTCTTCAACTTGTTTTACATCTAATATTTGGCTGGCCTGCTTATTTACTTACGGGGAGTACAGGAGGTGTTAAATATGGTACTTCAAATCATTTTTGGCCAATTAAACCATTTTCTAAAGTATTATGGCCATCAATATGGGCCAAGAAAGTTTGGATATCAGATATTGGAGTAGGTTTTACATTAGTGGGCATTCTTTATTTAATTTTCAAGTATGGATTATTTCCAGTAATTGCTCTGTATTTTGGCCCTTTATTAGTGGTTAATTGTTGGCTAGTAGTTTATACATGGCTTCATCATACAGATTCAGATGTGCCTCATCTTTCAAATACGGAATTTTCCTTTATGAGAGGTGCATTTCTATCTATTGACAGGCCTTACGGTATAGTCCTTAATTTTCTTCACCATAATATAGGTTCTAGCCATGTCGTTCATCATGTATGTCCAACAATCCCTCATTATTATGCAAAAAAGGCAACAGTCTTAATTAAAAAAGTCTTTAAAAAAGCATATCTTTTTAATCCTGATCCAATACATAAAGCTCTATGGAATATTGCATGCCATTGCGTTGCTGTTGAGTCAGATAAAAAAAGGGGAAGATATATATGGCAATCTTCATACAAAATGGTGGATTAAAAACATAATAAGCATCAATTTTTTATCACATTAATTTACGCAAATCTGAAAAGAATATAAAAGAATTAGCAATAATAAATTTTTCATCCTAGAAATTATGATTATTTGGTAATTCTATGAGTGGTGACAATTTGCATGGTAAGCAACCTATTAAATTTTATTCGGAAAAAATAACACTCACCAAAGTTGAACTATTAGAAAGACAGTTGAGTTTAGGCGAAAAAATTTCAGATTTAGATCAAAAGCATAAAGAATGGAGCAAAAAACTATCAGGTTAATCATCTAATATGATGATTTTTTAATTATTTTTTGATATTTCTATTTGCCTTATCAAGAAACTTTTCTGTAAATTATTGAAAAATTATTTGCAGGCATACTAATAATATCCTCTTGAGAAAAACCATTTTTCTTACTCTCATCACAAACTTCCTCAAGATTTTTAATACCCCAAAGATCATTTTGCATTTTTAATGAATTATCGAAAAGGTAATTACTTACACTTGTGTGCTTATTACAAATTTTAAATGGCCCATACAAAATCAAAAATTGTCCCTTATTGAGTAATTTTCCTGACTCTCTAAAGAGTGATACAGTACAAGACCACTCAGCTACATGAATCATATTTATAGAGACTATTCCTTGCAAAGAATTAGCTAAAATCATAGGAATTTTCCAAGGATTTTTTTCTACATCAATCTCAAGAGGCTGAGGCATTTTCTTAGTTAGGTCTTCATACTTAATCCAAGAACTTATACTTTTTCTATGCACTAACTCTGGGTCACTTGTTTGCCAAATTATTCCAGGAAATCGTTTTTGAAAAAACACTCCATGTTCACCACTGCCACTCCCGATTTCCAATACTGAACCTTTTTTTAAAATTCGGGATAGTACATCACCAATGCAGTCTTTATTTCTTTGAGTTGCCGAAAAAAAAAGTCTATTATCCAAAATTAAAAAAAATCGGGCGCTTCAGTAAAAATAATAATTCTAAAATCCTTGATTATTTCACCTTTCTCAATTTAGGAGTTTTGAAAAACATTATTTTAAGGCTAAAGAATAATATTGAAATTGTAAGGGCAGGCAAGATATAAAGTATTAAATCAGAACTCATTAGAGAAGGAATTTTTCCAAAAATTAAATGCATGAAGTAGGTCGCGAATGACATAAATTCAAATATATATCTAATTTATTAATAGCAATTATTTGAATTTTAAAAACTACTTTTAGTAAAAAATGAAAATTCTAAAAAAGAAGAGTCAACCTGTATCCCTACTAGCTGACTCTTGTAATATATTAATTAAAATTTCCTCTAAATGAGGATGTACCTCTAAAAAAACAAGATAAAGAGCACATATTTTTTTTCTAATTCAAAAAATTTGAACAAAAATAAAAAAAAATCGATAAGGTATATTTCGACACATATATGTAACAGTTTTTTAATTTTTCCTGATAAAGCGAGGAATAATGCCTGATTTTCTTTACATTAATAAATAATTATGTTATATTTATTAACGAATTAAACAAACAAAATGACTCCAGAAGCAGAACGTTTTAATGGTTGGGCAGCAATGTTAGGTTTCGTTGCCGCAGTCGGTGCATATGTCACTACAGGCCAGATCATCCCGGGTTGGTTCTAATGAAAAATAAAGAACCAAAATTAGTTGAAAAAGAAAAAATCGTTGCTGAAAAGCTTAACGGTAGATTTGCAATGCTAGGTTTTGTTGCTCTAGTCGGAGCATATTTAACTACAGGTCAAATTATTCCTGGTTTTATCTAATCTAATTTTTTGATTTTTAAAAGCCTAATTTCTAGTTAATTAAGGTTTCATCAAATTTATTGTAGATTATAAATAGTCTTACTTAATAGAAGTTTAATACTTCTTTTGGCAAAATTTCGCCAAAATCACTGTAAAAAATCGTATTTTATTTCTAAAAACTTTACTTTTAATTATTTAGTTCTAATAAATAACATTTGTTAGACTTTGCTTTGCGAAGAATTTTTGAATAATTTTAAAAATTCATACCGACGGGAATGATTCAAGCTGATAAGAAAATAATTAGTATAAAAAATTTAGAAAGGAATATTAATTTGATTATTATTCTTCTTAAAAGCCTAAAATTATTCGTTAGTTGATGCTATCTTTTATCCAGATAATTCGAGGATTTAATGAGAGTAAAGCTTGAGCCGGAGACGGCATTTATAGGTAAAAAGTTTGCATATATATTCTTAGGAATAATATTTAGCTTAAATGCCATAACTTTTATTTGGTTTTTCTTGTTTTCAAATTTAAAATAAAACTTAGATCTTCCGTTTAAAAGTTTTAATTAAAACAGCTTAAACTAAAAGTTTATAAAAACAGTTACTAAGAAACTAGAAAATTCCTGGAATAATCTGTCCAGTTGTTACATAGGCACCTAATAATGCAACAAAACCAACCATAGCCCATCTACCGTTTACTTTTTCTGCATTTTGAGGATATCCATCGTAAGACACAGATTCATCAATATAAGGCCTAGTTTCTGATGGGAACATATTCTGCCTACCACCTGACTCTGTAGTCACTCCTGATTTACTCATCAAAAATATAATAATTGTTAATTAAAGTAACATATATATTAACTTTTGTAAACTAAAAGCCTTCAATGATTAATCTCTGAGTATTTGAAGGTCAATATTTGACATTTCTGTTTAAAAACAATTAACAATTCACCGTTTTTTTTAAATAAAGCACCTTTTATTGTCAAACTTGCAGATAAACCACTAGAAATGAGCATTTATACTCACAGTGAGTAATTTTACTTATTAGAATATCAGTAGCATTTAGGAAGTGCTTAGCTGATTAAATCAGAAAATCTGGATTAACCAGTTCGTCATGAGCTTGCCGGTGGGATACTTGCAAGCTTTTTTAATTTTTAAAATCGATAAAATGCAATAACCAATTATGTAAATGTGTATCTGTTAATTGATTTCTATTTAAAGTTAAGTATTCTGACGCCTGTCAAATCTTTAATTTGTTGCTAAATAAAAAAAAGACTAAAAAAATGTATGTCTTTAGATTTTATTCTTATTCCTTTTTGTATTTTAATTATCGTTTTTCTTTTAAATAGAGAAAATAAACTCTACAAAAGGGATCAAAAAGCTAAGTGACTTAAAAATTAAGCAGAGGTTTTTGACTAAACTACAAAAACTTTATTATTTATCTCTTTATCAACCAATTAAAAAATTTGCCAAGTTTAAAGTTGCTGCGAATTGAATAGATTTCAAGGAATGCTAAGCTGATTTTTTCCTTAAAATTAATTCGTCCCAATATAATCTTGAATTATTAATCTGATGTAATTTTTGAATGCAATGTTCACATTTGCAATCTTTAAATATAGTTTTATTATTCATAGATTTTTTCTTTCTTTAAAAGAAACATAAAATCAAATATTTTCAAGTCTGCCTAATTATTATTTTTAAGTTTGGATAAAAGCTGAATAAATTTAAGATTTAATTAAATACGAGAAAATGACTGCTTTAGTTTTCTTATTATTTTAAGGAATAACAAGCTTTAAAAAAACTAAATTTTATTAGATCTTCTCACTAGAAGAGTTCCAAATCCAAGAAAAATAAAAACAGGAATCCAAGCAGATAAAAATGGGGTTATTAGTCCGACAACTCCCATGGAACTAAATACAAAGCAAGTTAAATAATATAAAAAGATAATCATTATACTTAAACCAAATCCTTGGCTTTTAGAAGATCTAATATTTTGTTTTATTCCCAAAGTACTTCCAATTAGAGAAAAAACGATACAAGAAAAAGGTAAAGTTATCTTTTCGTAAATTCTAACTTTCATTTTTCTAGATTCTTTAATATTTCCAGCCATCGCATACATTTTCTCGGCTTTCCTAGCTTCAGTGATTGTCATATTTTTCGCATCACCTGGGATAGCTGCTAACTTAGAAGGACCATTATCAAGAGGGTATTTATAAGTATCAAATGAAATGGTTGATACTGACCCTTCATCTTTGGTGATAATCATTTCTCCATTACTAAACTCCCAACTATTTAATTGATCAATAAATTTCCCATTATCTGCTGCAATTAAAATTTTTGTTCCTTTTTTTGATAGATCAACGACTGTTACTTCATACATAACATTATTAAGGAATCTTCTTGCATAAAAAATATGGGTTAAGTGAGTAGCACTATCAATCGGTTTATTAGTATTGGAGTCTAAAATAGAGCCATATTTCGAGAAAGAGATATTATATTTTCCTTTTTCTGTTTTTATTGATTTACCTATATTGTTCTGCATTATATTTGCAGCAACACGATTAGATATTGGTACCAAATTATCATTAAAAATAAAGGTTAGTAATGTCATAAAAAGTGCAAGTGATAAAGATGGCAGAATAATACGAAAGTTATTAATCCCCAGACTTTTTAAAGCTAATATTTCTGAATTTGAGGAAAGATTTCCATAAGTTAGTAAGCAGCTAAGCAAAACTGACATAGGAAATGCTAGTACCAAAAAACCAGGTAAGCTCAAGAAAAATATTTTTAGAGCTACAATAATTGGAAGACCAAACTCAACAATTTTCCTTATCAGATCAAACATCACCCCTACTGATAGTGATACGATAGTGAAAGCAGAAATCGCAAAAAATAAAATAGGTATTAATTTCAAAATTATCCACCTATCAAGTAGTGGAATTCGTCTAAATATTGAATGAAACTTTTGCAAATATTTTATATTTTTCAAGATCAAGATTTTTGGTTAGAAGAAGTTACTTCTATTGGGAATATATATATACTATTAGATCTACTATATGGGTTATCTCTTTTTCCATAAGCAAGAGAATTTTTATTGTAATTCATTGAATCAAAAAATATATTATTTTCTTTAAAATAGGGATCTTCTATTAACTTAATCCTAACGTTTTTATATTTGGTAATAAGCTCGTCACCTTTTTTTAAATTTAAGGAAAAGTTTTCAATCTCTTTTATGCTTTGAGAAATTAAAAGTCTTTTACCAATGAAATCAAGTGGAACATATGTATAAGGATCTTTTTTATTATAAGTAGCTCTTATTTCTGAAAAATCATTATATAAATAATGGGTATCACAATCAACTAAAGAAATAGTATTAGTTTGATTTTTAGCTGAAAATTCTCTAATTTTTATCGGAATTTCATTAGTTTTAAGTGGATCAAAACGTAAATAGGATGAATAACATGACACAATAACTAAAAAAGTGATGCAAATAATTGTTAATAATTTCTTGAAAAGAAAAAATCTCGAAAACTTTTTTTCTAAATCTAAGTAAATTATTTGCAAACCTACTGCTACTAAGAAGAAAATATAAGGTTGTATAAATAATGAATGCCTGGTCAAACCAAATGAGAGTTGTCCAAAACTAATCAAAAGAACTATAAATATTAAATTTATTATTGTTACATCTAATGCAAATTTTAGTGATTGAGATTTTTGATATGAAATAGAAATTTTTATATTGTCCTTAAATCTTTTATAAAAAGTAAAAATACACAGGGAAAGTATTATAAATGAATTTGATAATGTAAGAATACTGATTTTAGAATATTGCGGTAAGAAGGCAAATGGAGTAAAAAAGCCTCTATAGTCAAATGGAATTCTTTGGCCGCTATTAAAAGGTAGAAAAAATATAATTACAAGAAAAAATGTTAAAAAACCTAATTTATTGAATTTAATTAAAGCAATTAATTTATTCAATAAGAATTTTCTTCTTGAATTTATTGAAATTAATTTGATTTTAAAAATTTTCTTTATATAAAAATATAAATTATGTGAAAAAAAATGTACTAGAGAAGGATAACTTGTAATTAAAGACAAACAAAAACCATATTTTGAAGCCTTATTATGAAAAAATATTGTTGAAGAAATAGATAATAATGAACCATATATAAACCAAATAGAACTTCCCAAATGATATGTGTAAGAATTTATAGAATAAAGACCCAACAAGCCAAAAGAACAAATAAAGGATATATATTTTGATATACCTAAAAATTTAAGTGATTGATAAAAAAGCAAAATCAATAAAATAAAAAAGAATATATTAATAAACGAGGCATATTCATAAAAATCTCCAAAACTATCAGGTAAATATAATCCATATACAAAACCTGATAAAGGTGGATATGTCATTTTAAAAGACAAAAAAAGTAAAGATTTAACAAAGGCGAAAGGAATTATCTCAGCAACTAAGGCTAATAAATATCTAAAAGGAGTAAATATAGAACCTGTTTTCCATATATGACCAATCCAATGCCCTCGAGAAAAAATCGAAGAATCAGTTAGGTATTTATAAACATCGCTAGAGTCACATTCGTGAAAGTGAAATAAAGAAACTATTGAATGAATTATTAATGTTAATAAAATAAATATTAAAATTATTCTTTTTTCATTGCTATCAAGAATATTTGTGAGTTTTTTCAAAATAAACAATTGATTAAATTGCAACTATTACTTTAAAAATAACTTAAAAATACATTGATTCAAAATTAATCACTAATTTTCTAGCTTTTATAAAGCCAAATATCTATTTAATTGAACTGCCTTTTTTTCTTTGCTTTAAATTTTAGTAAAGTCTAAATTTTGACGATATATCTTCCCTAAAATTAATAATCATTATGGGAACTATTGGACATAGAACCTCAAAATAAAGAGGTTTAAAAGGAATAATAAATAACTAATTTTAAGTTTATATAAAAAGATTTATAAGGAAATAATCTTATAGACTTTAATTCTGAATCTAAGTTAAATAACAAGGGAAGTAATTAACTTTAATCTATTCTTAAATTGTAATTATTCAATATTCTCCATATGTTTAATTCTTCATTAACGTATACTAAAGATATTTTTGATAATAAAATCTCTTTCCTCAATTTAGGCATTCTTGAAATCAAACGGTCTTTTTTGTATTTTTTGTGATTCCCATATGCCAAGCTAATATGTGGGTCATAATCATTTTTGCTAACAAACTTAGATAATTTATAAATACTATTTCTAAAATTATTTAATTCAATAGATTTAGTCGTTTTTATAAAAAATGATTTAAATTTTTCATCACTAAAATCAAATTTTTCTAAATTTAAAATTATTGATTGATTTTTATTACTTAAATTGTTCAGATTAAATAAAAAATCATGATCCAATTTTTTATATGGACCGCATAATGTTAAATGGATATCAAACTTTGGGCTCTTAAGTGATATTTGAACATTATCTTTAATTGAATTTAAATATAAAGTGTCATTTTTGGAAAACCGTCCCCATATCCAATATGCCTTACTAATCCTCATAAGAAAATTTATAGAAGTAAAACGTTAATTTAGATTCAAAAGTTTAATTAAAAACATTTAATCATTTAATATATTATTAAATAATTTAAGCCCTTTATTTCAATTATAAATTAATAATAATGTCTAATGAGATTTTTAAATTAAAAGAACTCTCTGCAAAATTAGGAAATGATTTATCTTTGATACAAGCCAGTGGGGGGAATACATCAATTAAATTAGATGGCAAACTATGGGTCAAAGCTTCTGGAAAGAAATTAAAAAATGCATTAAATGAAGATATATTTGTTTCTCTTGATTTAAAAAAAATAACAAAGGAATTATCAATAAATAACTCTAAAAAAGAACTTAATTTTAAAAATATTTGTGGCTCAAGTTTAAGAGCCTCCATAGAAACTAGTCTTCATGCGATCATGCCATATAAGGTTGTACTACATACGCATTCAGTCGATACGATTGCTATTACTTTAATCTCTAATTCACATAATTATCTGAATAAATTAATGAAGGATATTAATTGGAAATTTATACCTTATTTCAAACCAGGAATAACACTAGCTAAAGCAATTTCCAAGGAATTTCAAGATAATCCTAATCCTGCTAATGTTTTGATTCTTGCTAATCATGGATTAGTTATAGGAGAAGAATCAATTGAAAAAGCAGAAGCATTGCACAAAGAAATCATCTCAAGATTAAAACAGAAACCTAGGCGTCAAATAACTCCAAACATACAAAAATTAAATTCAATAATTAACAAAATCCCAAATTCAAGACTCCCCGCTTTTAAAGTGATCCATAGTTTAGCGACAGATAGACAAAGCTTTAAATATGTACAAAATAATTCTCCTTTTCCAGATCATTTAGTTTTTTGCGGGAGAAAGCCATTAATAATAAATAATGATTTCAGTTTAAAAGAAAGTACATATGGGGTAATTGAAGGAGTAGGCGTGGTATTGTTCCAGGATTCGAATATTGCGACAGAGGAAATGCTTAAAGCTCAAGCAGAAGTCTTCTTACGAATACCTGCAAACAAAAATATAAATTTTTTATCAGATAAAGATTGTGATGAAATATTGAACTTAGAATCTGAAAAATATAGAAAGAAATTGTTTGTTTAAAAAAAAATGCAATTAATCATACCAATGTCAGGAAAAGGTGAGAGGTTTAAAAAAGCAGGTTATTCGCAGCCTAAACCTTTGATAGAAATAAATAATAAACCAATAATTGCTCATGTACTAGACATGTTCCCTGGCGAAAAAGATGTGACGTTTATATGTAATCGAGATCATATTGAGACAACCAATATGGAAGCTTTACTAAACCATTATTGTCCCACAGGTAGAGTTATTACAATAGAACCTCATAAATCAGGTCCTGTTTTTGCTGTCTCTAAAATCTTTGATTTAATTGATGATAAAAAAGCTACAATTATCAATTATTGTGATTTTAACTGTTATTGGAATTATGAATACTTTAAAGAATGGCTTTTGAAATTAAATCCGGATGGATGTATTCCTGCTTATAAGGGATTTCATCCACATTCACTAGCTGGTAATAATTATGCCTTTATTAGAGAGAAGAATGGATGGATGAGAGAAATACAGGAAAAAAAACCATTTACGAATGACAAGTTAAATGAATTTGCTTCTAGTGGGACCTATTACTTCGCAAACGGGAAAATACTAAAAGATTTTTTTAAAAAAACCATTAATTTAAATTTAAAAGTCAACAACGAATATTATTGCAGTGTTGTTTATAATTTAATGGTCAAAGAAAGTCTAAAAGTAGCTATATTTGAACTTCAGCATTTTATGCAATGGGGAACCCCAGATGATCTAAATGAATATTTGAGATGGTCTGATGGATTTTCCGCATTAGCAAATTACAAAAACTCAAAAAATATTTTTCAATCCTCGACTCTAATTCCAATGGCAGGGAAAGGAAGTCGTTTTAAAAAAGAAAACTATAAATTATCTAAACCTTTAATACCGATATCGGGAATTCCAATGGTTATTCAAGCCGTAAAAAGCCTCCCAAAAACTAATACTTACTCTTTCATTGCATTAGAAGAGTTATTTTATAAAAATAATTTTAAAAAAGTATTAAGTTCGAATTTTGAAAATATTAGGATTAAGCTATTAAATAAAATAACTGATGGACAGTGTTCATCATGTTTAAGTGCGATAAATGAAATTCCCTCTAAGCAACCAGTCACCATTAGTGCTTGTGATCATGGAGTCATATTTAACAATCAAAAATTTCATAAAATTTTTAGTGATAAAAACATCGATATAATTGTATGGGTAACAAGAAGTCATCCTGAAGCAATAAGAAAGCCTGAAATGTTTGGTTGGGTACAAGAATCAAAAAATAAAATAAATAAAGTATCAGTTAAGAAGCCATTAGATAATCCTAAAAAGGATCCAATTTTAATAGGAACTTTTACATTTAAAAAAGCTTCAATTTTTAAGGCATGTGCACAAAATCTAATAAAAAGAAATGGGAGAGTTAATGGTGAGTTTTACGTGGATAGTTGTATAAATGATGCTTTATTACTTGGATATAAATGCCATGTTTTTGATGTTGATCATTATTTCTCATGGGGAACTCCAAATGAACTTAGAACCTTCGAGTATTGGCAATCTTGTTTTCATAAGTGGAAAAGTCATGAATATTCATGGTCCAGAGATCCTTGGAAAGAGGATTTACCAAATGCTTTTGAACCAGAACACTTAAAAGAAATAAATCCAAAATTACCTTGACTCAATAATATTGAAAAATAAAAAAAAAGAATTAATAAAATATATTTTAGTTGGTTTATCGACTGTTCTGATCGATTTTCTTATCTACAAATTTTTAATAAAATTTATTGTTGTTTATTTATCCAAAACCATAAGCTTTTTATCTGGAACCTTTTTCTCCTACCAATTAAATAGAACTTGGACTTTTAAAGCAGGAAAAAATAAATTATCACAATTTATAAAATACCTAATTATTCATATCACTAGTTTGATAATTAATGTAGTTTTAAATTCATTACTTCTCAATACATTTTCTAAAAATTATTTTTTGAGTTATGAAGTTTCTTTTTTGATAGCTACGCTAACATCAGCTACTTATAATTTTTTATTTATTAAAAAGTTTATTTTTAATAATACCAGAAGTTAATATTAATTTTAGATTGAAAAGCTTCAAAATTCAAATAACATTAATTCAAGAAGTTTTATTAATTTGAAAAAACTCTCTGTGATATTACCTTGTTTTAATGAATCAAGGAATCTTCCTTATGTACTTGAGAAATTTGGCAAAGTTATAAATAGGGATGATATTGAATTAATTGTTGTAGATAATGGCTCTGAAGATAATACTCTTAAAATATTAGAAGAACTAATTCCAAAATACTCTTTCGTTAAACTTGAGAAAGTTAAAATAAACAAAGGATATGGTTATGGAATTAAATCTGGTTTAAAGGTAGCGCAAGGAAAATATTTATCTTGGACCCACGCTGATATGCAAACTGACCCCAATGATGTAATTAAAGCACTTAATTTAATTGAAACTCGTAGCTCAAAAGATAAATTATTTATTAAAGGAAAAAGAAAAGGAAGACCATGGAGTGATGAATTTTTTACTATAGGAATGTCTTTTTTTGAAAGCATTTTACTTTTAACACCTTTATGGGACATAAATGCTCAACCTAATGTTTTTTCAAGAGAATTATTTGATAATTTGAAATGTGCTCCTGATGATTTTTCATTTGACTTGTTTTATTATTATTTGGCAGTTAAAAATAACTACAAAATAATTCGTTTTGAAGTTGGTTTTAAGAAAAGATATTTTGGTCAATCTAGCTGGAATATTAATTGGTTATCAAAGATCAAGTTTATAGCAAGAACTGTTAAATTTACATTTAAACTTATTTTGAAGATAAATTTTGGTAATAAACTAAATTATAGGATTTAGTTTTGATAAATAAAAATAAAAAATGCTAGTTATCCACCATAGAAGAAATACTATAAATTCATTAAAAGCTGTTAATTCTCATTTAGGAGTTGAAGTTGATATTAGAAGTTTTGGAAATAAATTAATAATAAATCACGATCCTTTCAAAAAATCTATAAATTTTGAAGATTGGCTAATTTACTATAAACACAAATTCTTAATTCTTAATGTAAAGGAAGAAGGTTTAGAGGAACCTTTAATTCTTTTGATGAAAAAGTATAATATAAATAATTTCTTTTTTTTAGATCAATCATTCCCTTTTCTTATAAAAACAATATTTATTGGCGAGAAAAGAACATCTATAAGGGTCTCTGAATATGAATCAATTGAAACTGCCCTAAAACTTAGTGGAAAAGCTGAATGGGTTTGGGTGGATTTTTTTAATTATTTCCCTCTTAATTATGAAAGTTTTTTAAAACTAAAAGAGGCAAAATTTAAGCTTTGCCTTGTTTCTCCCGAAGTTCAAGGGCATTCTTATAAAAAAGTTGATCATTTAAAAAATGAACTAAAAAGAATGAAAATTAATTTTGATGCAGTTTGTACTAAAAATCCAAATCTTTGGAATGGTTGAATAACTTATGTTTATCAATGAAAATTACACAAAAATTATATATCTATATAAAAAAATCACTTCAATAGCATCTTCTAACATTAGAGAAAAGCAGTTATTATATGAAGTTCATAAATCTAAATTATTTAAATTTGGTTTAGTTATTAGATTATTGCTGATTATTTTTTGTGTACCACATATACAAAAAATTTGGTTTCTAGAATTTATAAATAATAGCCTAGATAGTCTTTCCTTTAATCCTTGGCAAGCTCATTTAAACGCAGGAGGTGATATTAAAGCTTTTCCCTATGGATACATTATGTATCTATTTTATCTCCCTTTAACAACACTAGGATGGTTATTCGATAAATTATTTAACTTAGAATCCTTTGCTCGAATTGGTTTAAGCATAACAACTCTAATTTTTGATTATGGAATCTTTCTGGGTATAATTCGTCTTCTAAAAAATTTCTCTTCAAAACTAATCCTCATTGCTTATTGGTGTTCTCCTGTAATACTTTATATTTTTTATTGGCATGGCCAAATTGACGCATTACCTGTTTTTTTCTTAATTTATGGTTTATCTTTACTAGAAAAGGAAAAAACACATTTAGCTGGAATTTTTTTAGGGCTTGCAATATCTTCTAAATTTAGCATGCTCGCTGCAATACCTTTTATATTTATATATCTAATTAGAAACAAAAGATTAAAAAACAAATTAAATATTTTCTTTGCAAGCATTTTTATTACTTATTTTTTTACAATCTTACCTTTCATAAAATCTAGTTCTTTCCAGTCAATGGTTCTAAAAAATTCTGAGACAGAGAAATTATTCAGTGTTTTTATAAGCTACGGATATGATTTAAAGTTATTCTTATTACCTACTATATATTTCCTTTCTCTATATTTAGTTTGGCGTTTAGAACGAATAAATCTTGATTTATTTTTAATTTCAATTGGGCTAGGATTTTTCTCTTTATTATTATTTTTACCTCCATCACCAGGGTGGTTTGCATGGATCATGCCTTTCTTGGTGTATTATCAACTTCGTTCAAAAGACCAATACTTATTATCAACCCTTCCATTTTTTTTCATATACCTTATATATAATTTACTATATTCGACTGGTGCTGATATAACTTTCTTTAATACTCCTACAGATTTACCTTTGGAAAAAATCTTTGGATTAAATAACTCAAGATTAAAGTCTATTTTATTTACAGGATTACAAGCGACTGGATTAATAGTTTGTACTCGAATGTATCTTTTTGGAATAGTTAGAAATAATTATTACCGAGGATTTGGGGATAAATTAGCCATAGGAATAAGTGGTTTTGTACCTGATTATATAAATGATATATTCAAGTCTTTTGA
Source organism: Prochlorococcus sp. AG-347-I19 (assembly GCA_003279105.1). Classification (GTDB taxonomy): domain Bacteria; phylum Cyanobacteriota; class Cyanobacteriia; order PCC-6307; family Cyanobiaceae; genus Prochlorococcus_A. The sequence goes on along the minus strand of QCBO01000012.1, from coordinate 1,377 downwards.
GAATCTATTCGGACCAAGATCAATATCTTTTTTAGAAGTTTCAGATTATAAAAAATCAGATAATAATAACCATTTACAAGCATCAAAAAATTTTTTAAATCCCAATTCTTATAATTTAAGTCGATTAACAAAAGACCTTTATTTATTAGCTGATGGCAAGTCAATTTGGCAAAATATAAACAATAGTAGAAGAAAAATTGACAGCTATGATTTTATATTCATTAATGGCATTCATAGTTTAAGTATTAAACGTCTAAGACAAAGACTTGATTTGAAGATTTTTTTTGAAATTGATCAAGAACTCAATGAATACTTTTTTACAAAAAACGATAATAGTATATATTCATTTAAATCTAAGTCAGAAAAAAAAGAGTTTAATAATTATCAGGATAGTCAATTTAAATATTCCGATCTTGCATTTAAAATTTCCCCTGTAAATTCAAATTTATTGAAAAGCAAAGAAGAAATAGTAATTCCTAAATTAAAACTATTTGTAAAAATGGCTAACGGTTTTTTTCACGAAGAACTGATTCGAAGTCTAATTAGTTTATGTGGTATGTATGTTGATGTAGAACAAACTTCTTTTTCTGATGATGTTTATCTTTGCATTGAGGGCGAGGCGACAAAAGATGATATTGCTCAAATAGCAAATATATTAATACCTAATCTCGAAGATCTTTTGATATGTAATCCATCATGGGAAAATGGTTATGGGGGATTAATTCAATTAATAATATTGGTTCACATATCAAACTTGTTGTATAAAGCAAGTTCATCAAAAAATTATGTTTAAGAAAATCAATTCATCAAAAAATCTTTATAAACCAGATGCTGTTATTTTTGATACTGATAATACACTTTATGAATATGCTCCAGCTAATGAAAAAGCAGAGGAGGCCGTGGAGAGAAAAGTCAAAGCTCTTCTTGGGGTTAATTCAAAACTATATCGCACTACTTATGCACAATCAAAAAAAGAGATTAAAAAGCAATTAGGCATGACTGCTAGCAGTCATAGTAGGCTTTTATATTACCAAAGATTTTTGGAAATCTTAGGATTCAAGGCTCAATTAATGACAGCGCTTGACTTAGAACAAACTTTCTGGAGAACATTTCTTGCTAATGCTCCTCTTTTCCCAGGAGTAACTCAATTACTTGATTATCTACGCTCCAAAAATATATCAATAGCCATAGTGACAGATTTAACTTCTCATATACAAATGCGGAAAATGACTTATTTTAATCTAGAAGAAACTTTTGATGCTTTTGTGACATCAGAGGAAATTGGTGCTGATAAACCAGACTACAGAAATTTTGAGTTAGTATTAAATAAACTAGGTCTTTCAAAGAAGAATAATATATGGATGGTTGGAGATAATC
>QCBO01000011.1 GCA_003279105.1 Prochlorococcus sp. AG-347-I19 | reverse complement strand
ATTTAAGAATAAGAAATAAAGAAAAGAGTTTTCTTCCAGGACTGATAATTGTTGGATCTTATGTAGAACTTTCAACAATACAATTGAATAATTTATTAGAGATAAGTAATTGCAATCCAGTTGAATTAGATGTTTTTGAATTCTTTCAAATTACTTCATCAGATAATAATCAGAAGCAAAGGAATTTGTTTAAAAATAAATTTTTGAAAGAAATTAGATTCTCTTTTGAGAAAGGAAAAACTCCTGTTTTGTTTACTTCGAGAAAATGTATGTCTTTAGATTCTTCTGAACTATTTAATTTTTATAATTTACTTGCCTGTTTTTTTGCTGAATTAGTCGCAGATTTGAAGTATGAAATAGGATATTTGATTACAAAAGGTGGAATAACAACAAATTTGATTCTTAGTAAAGGACTTAATGCAGATTATGTTTATCTTGAAGGACAGATTTTAACTGGCATTTCAGTGGTAACTTACAACCTAAAAAATGGCGAAAAACTTCCCATTGTTACTCATCCTGGAAATATTGGCACTAAAGATTCACTGGTTAATATTTGGAAAGTTTTTGAAAATAAAAGTAATTTTTAAAATTAGAAATTTGAGATAATTTCTTCAGCAAAACTGCTGCAGGATAATGGTTCTACTTTTGGTTCCATTAAGCGTGCTAGATCATAGGTGACTTTTTTTTGCTCTATTGCCTTACTTAAGCCATTAGTAATTAAGTTAGCTGCCTCATCCCAACCAAAATATTCAAGCATCATTACACCACTAAGAATTACTGAGCCTGGATTAATCTTATTTAAGCCTGCATGTTTTGGAGCAGTACCGTGCGTAGCTTCGAAAATTGCTGCATTATCTCCAATATTCGCACCAGGAGCCATACCTAGGCCACCAACAATTGCTGCAGCCGCATCAGAAACATAGTCTCCATTAAGATTTAAGGTTGCAAGAATTGAATATTCTTGAGGTCTGGTTTGAATTTGTTGAAATATACTATCAGCTATCCGATCATCAACAAGAATAAGTTCTTTCCATTTCCCATCTCCGTGAGAATTTGATATTGATGCAATAACTTCTTTAATTTCTTCGCAAATGAATGCTTTTTTGTTATTTGTAAGCTTGTCAAAACCTGGTTCAATTTTTCTAGCATTATTTTCAATTGTAATTTCTGGATTTTTCTGAATATTATCTAAAATCCAGCTTTCTCTTTCTGTAATGCAATCTTCTCTAAATTCATTAACTGCTAATTCATATCCCCAATCTCTAAATGCACCTTCCGTATATTTCATAATGTTCCCTTTATGTACAAGAGTCACATGCCTTTTATCTCCTGATAATCTTTTAGCATGTTCAATAGCTTTTCTAATATGCCTTTGGCTACCAGATCTACTAACCGGTTTTATTCCAATACCTGACCCCTCGGGTATAGATCTATTTTTTAAATTTTTACTTTTTGGTATGACAATGTTATTTAAGTGATTAATTAATTCAAGACAATTATTATCCTCCGCTTCCCATTCAATTCCCATGTAGATATCCTCAGTATTTTCTCTATAAACAATAACGTCTAAATTTTGAGGATTTTTATGAGGGCTTGGAGTTCCTGAATAATATTTGCATGGTCTAACACAGCTGTATAAATCAAATATTTGCCTTAATGCAACATTAAGAGATCTAATACCTCCACCGATGGGAGTCGTTAAAGGACCTTTGATGGCTACACCAAAGTGTTTGATTGCTTCAATAGTATCTTGTGGGAGGTAGTTATATGTTCCATAAAGTTCACAAGCTTCATCGCCTGCATAGACTTTAAACCAATTAATTTTTCTTTCATCTCCATAGCTTTTTTTAATCGCTGAATCAAGTACGATTTGAGTTGCAGGCCAAATATCAACTCCAGTACCATCACCCCTAATAAATGGGACAATTGGATTATTAGGAACATTAGGGTTACCTTGATTAAAAGTTATTATCTCGCCTTCATTAGGTAAAGTTAATTTTTCAAATTTTGGCATAGCATTGAATTAATAAAAGATAACTCATTAAGATTCCTCGTATTGTAATTTGCGAAGAGTTATTTTCTTTAAAACCTAGAAATTTATTATTCAAATGTGAATAGAGAATAGTTTATTGATCAGCATTTCAACATCTTTATTAAAAGAAAAAGTAGTTAATAAGCAAGTTTAAGCAAATTATGTCATTTTCAAAAAAATACTCAGCTGCTTATGAATGCGAGTTCAAATGTGGGGAATGTTGAAATAGCTAATAAAATTGCTTCCACTGCAGCTTTGTTTCGGAAATATTTTCCAGATGCAAGCGTAAACTTTAGTCCTTGGGAAAATTCAAATAATGAATCCATGTTAGATACGATCGATTTTGCGTTTCATTTCCCTGGTTGGAGTCCTCTTATTGAATGTAGAGCAATACTCTTACAATTAAGAATTGAAAATGATAGTAATGCCAGAGTTCCGAAATTGTTGGGAATAATAATGCGAGGTATGATTGTTCCCTCCGAGAGATGGAGAGTGGCTACCATCGGTAATTGGGAAATGACTGGTACTCATCTACCGCAAAAGGAACAAAAAGATAACCTTTTTTTGGTTTGTAAAGAACTTTATAAGCTATTCTCTACAACATCCGCTGGTAACAAAAATTAGCTGTTTTATGTATTTTCCTTGTAGATTAAATACACTTACAAAAATAATTCAAAATATATGGCAGTTGCTCTTGCAGGACAATTAAGAGAAGGGACAAAAAAATCCCATACTATGGCTGAAAATACTGGCTTTGTTGCTTGTTTTTTAAAAGGAGTTGTTGAAAAAAAATCTTATAGAAAATTAATTAGTGATTTATATTTTGTTTATGAAGCTATGGAAGAAGAAATTGAAAGACTGGTCAATGAGGAACATCCCGTAATAAAACCAATAGGTTTTAAATCATTATTCAGGAAAGAAACTCTTGTAAATGATCTTAAATTTTATTTTGGTGAAAACTGGAAGAATGAAATTAATATCTCACACTCAGCAAAAGAATATGTTGAAAGAATCCGAGAAGTCGCAAAAAATTCACCAGAGCTCTTAGTTGGTCATCACTACACTCGCTACATAGGAGATTTATCTGGAGGGCAAATCTTGAAAAGGATCGCTAAAAAAGCATTAAATTTGCAGGGAAATGATGGTTTAAATTTTTATGAGTTTGAATTAATTGCTGATGAAAAGAAATTTAAGGAAGAATATTCCCTTACTTTGAATCAACTTCCAATAAATCAAAAGACTGCTGATCAAATTATTGATGAAGCTAATCAAGCTTTTACTTATAATATGAAAATGTTTAAGGAGCTTGAAGGTAACTTGATTGCTGTTTTAGGGAAGATTGTATTCAATTACATTACAAAAAAAGTTAGGAAAGGAAGTACCGAGACCTAATATTTATGTTTGATTCATTAGTTGATTTCCTTAAAACCAATATTGATGAATTAAATGGACATGAAGTAAAAATAGCTAGCGAATTCAAAGAGCATCACAATGAAGACTCAAAATATATTATTAAAAATTGGCTTTATTCATCTCCTGAATATAGAAAGTGGCGTATAACACGATTAGATGGTGGCAAAAAACTGCAGGTGTTTAATACGGTCGCATATCCTAATTTTGAAAGTGAAATGCCTATTTTAGGAGCTGATATTTTATGGTTTGGAACTTCTCAAAAGTTATTAGCAATACTTGATTATCAACCTTTAATTCAAGAAAGCAAATATCTTGAAAAATATTGTTCAAGTTTGGGTAGTATTAAGAAAAAATATTCTGCATTTGATAATAATAAAATGAAAAATATATATGATTCAAAAAAGTATTTTTCCCCATGGGTGATTATATGTAGAGGAAATAAATTAAATCTTGATAGAGATTTAAACAGTATATTCTATTCATTTGTAAATAATTATTTGAACATTTATAAATTGAATCCCATTAATCAATTTTTAAATGCAGAAGAAATAAAGATTAATCAAATTAAATATGATAAGTACAGTTTTGAAAAAGACCCTGCAGATAAATTGTTTAAATCTTTTTTTGGAGAAAAATGGACAAAAAAATTTATCAATAACTTTCTATTTACATTAAATAATGAGATTATTCATTGAATGTTAATACAAAATACTATTTTTTACAGGCCAGATTGGAGATGGCATAATTTTTTAAAATATTTAACAAATAATTTAAGTAAATATAACTGTTTAGAAAAAACAATACCCTCGGAATATTCTTATAAAGATTCAACTTACGGTTCAAAAAAATCGAAAAAAAATGTGAATCTACTTACTTGGGGCGTAACTCATAAAAAAAGAATTCAATTCGCAAGAGCAGTGTGTATAAATAGTCCAAATTATTCTGTTTTAAACTTTTTAATTATTCCTAATATTAATTATAATGTTCCATTTTTCGGAGTAGATTTTGTTTCTTTACCTAATAGTTATTTATTAGTATTAGATTTTCAGCCTTCATTAAAAATACAATATCAATACAATAATGAGTTATTAGAAAAACTTCTAAAACTTAAAAATCAATGTCATTCATCACTCCCATTAGCTGAAAAAATGTCTGCTGATGTATCTAGATTTTTTTCTCCAGGATTAATCTGGTCAAAATTACCAAAAGAAGAAAGAAGTGATTTTTTAATTGCTAATCAGCTTTATACCTCATTTAAGGAATATCTTGATTTGTATTTGGAAATTCTTTTCGAAAGCAAAGAAGCCAATATTGAACTGCAAAAAGAATTAATAAACGGTCAAAATAATTACTTGAATTATAGAAGAGATAACGATCCAGCAAGGCCAATGTTGTCGAGTTTGTTTGGTAAAGAATTTACTGAATCTTTCATTAAAGAAGTTTTATTTACTACTTAAAAGACTTATAATTTATTAAATTTGAAATCATATGAAAAAAATTTCTGTTCTTTTTGTATGTTTGGGAAATATTTGTAGGTCTCCTGCGGCAGAGGCTATTTTTATAAGTTTACTTGAAAAAAAGGGATTAACCGATGGCTTTATTGTAGATTCTGCTGGAACTGGGAGTTGGCATATTGGAAAAAGAGCTGACTCTAGGATGAGAATTGCTGCAGAGAGAAGAGATATAAATATTTTAAGCAAGGCTCGTCAGATTACTAGCGAGGATTTTGAAGAATTTAATTATATTATTGCTATGGATGATTCAAATTTTAGAAATATTCAAGATTTTAAAAATAGAACAGCTTCAGCTGGTTTTGCATCAATAAAAAAAATACAAGATTTTAGATCAGTTTTTAATGAGCAAGAAGTTCCTGACCCATATTTTGGCGGTAATGAGGGCTTCGATTATGTCCTTGATATTTTAGAAGACTCTGTAAACGGTTTTTTGGAAAGTATTTCTTGAATTTATTTGATCTCAGTCTCTTTAGGAATCTTGTCATTATAAAGATCAATAATTTTATCCACCACCTCATTGATTGTATATCCATCCGTAATAATTTCTATTGCGTCATTTGCTTTTATTAGAGGTGAAATTTCCCTATTGGAATCTTCAAAATCTCTTTTCTTTATAAGTTCTTTTAATGTATGAAGGTCTATTTCTTGTAAGTCTTTACTATTTTCATCAGATTTTCTTCTTTTTGCTCTTTCATCGATGCTAGCAGTTAAAAATATTTTAAGTTCTGCATCAGGAAAAACAGTACTTCCTATATCTCTTCCCTCAGCTACAAGTCCGCCTGATTTTCCAATTTTTCTTTGTTCTCCTACTAAGAATTTTCTTACTTCTTTTATTGAGGAAATTTTAGAAACGATTGAACTTATCTTTTGCGACCTAATTTCTTCAGTAACACAGTAGTTATTAATATAAACATCCTGATGTGAATTCTCATTCGACTTGAAAACAATAGATATATCTTTAAGAATATTGTGTAATTTTTTTTCTTTTTTATAATCAATACTTTCTTTTATCATAAGCCAACTCAATGCCCTATACATTGCGCCAGTATCTAAATATAAAAGTTTAAGTTTCTTAGCTATTAATTTTGTTACGGTACTTTTACCTGAACCTGCAGGACCATCAATTGCAATAATCGGCCTTCTTTTCATTAGGAAAACGTGATCAATTAATCTTGTCTCTCCACATCTTATCGCACCAGCCAGTAACGAAATATTATCCCCAAGTCTTGCTTTTTGGAGTGTATGAGGGTGTAAATGTTCTAAATATTCAATTGAAATTTTTTTTGCTGATAGCTTTTTAATTATTTGGTTTAAATTAATCTTTTTATCTTGTTGAAAATTTTTTTTTGCTTCTAATAACTCACTTGAGAAAAACTTCATCAATTTTCTTTCGTTTTTTGATAAATGTACATTACGGGAACTTAAAGGAATTCCATCAAAATCTCTTTGTGTAGGAATAGATTTAATAGCAACATTTAATTTCTTTCTTAGGACAAGATTTTTTAAAATTAAAAGTTGTTGCCAATCTTTTTCTCCTAAGTAAAGATTTTTTGGCTTGATGAGATTAAGTAATCTGTAAACTACTGTACAAACACCATCAAAATGTCCAATTCGATTTAATCCACATAATGCAGAAGATAATTCTTTTGGAGCTTTTAGGAATTTAATATTTTTATTATTCGGTGGATATATATCTTCATTACTTGGGATGAAGATGGCATCTGCACCATTTGTAAAAGAGATTTTTATATCATTATCAATTGTTTTAGGGTAATTCTCTAAATCTAACTTGTTATCAAACTGAAGTGGATTAATAAAAATACTTACTAAATTAAGATTAGAATTGTCATTTTTTGCTGTTGATATTAGTTTAATATGTCCATTATGAAGATTACCCATTGTTGGAATGAAGTTAATTTCACTATTTATATTTCTCCTCCAATTTTCTATTTCTTCAGTTTTCCTTATGATTACTTTCTTCACTTTGTTTTTAAAAAATAAATCTATTTGATAAATAATTACTGGACAAAAGCAATCTTAGGAGGAATATCTATATAGGCAAGTCTATCATTTTTATTTCATGGATTACAAAACATCAGGTGTTGATATTGAAGCTGGGCGAGAATTTGTTTCTGAAATTAAACAGGCGGTTGAAGGGACTCATACATCTAACGTGATTGAGGGTATTGGTGGGTTCGGAGGTTTGTTTAGAATTCCTATCGATAGTTTTAAAAACCCAGTTCTTGTTTCAGGAACTGATGGTGTTGGAACAAAATTAGAATTAGCCCAAAGTAAAAACTTTCACTTTGAGGTTGGTATTGATTTAGTTGCTATGTGCATGAACGATATCATTACTAGTGGTGCAAAACCTTTATTTTTTCTGGATTATATTGCTACTGGTAAGCTTGATAAGAAACAATTATTGAGGGTTGTTCAGGGAATTTCACATGGCTGCAGAGAAAATAACTGTTCATTACTCGGAGGAGAAACTGCTGAAATGCCTGGATTTTATTCGAAAAATAAGTATGATCTTGCAGGATTTTGTGTTGGAATAGTTGATGAGGACAAGATTATTAATGGTAAAAAAGTCTCTGAAAATGACTTAATAATTGCTTTAAAAAGTAATGGAGTTCACAGTAATGGCTTTAGTTTAGTAAGAAAAATTATCCAAAACGATAATCAAATAGATAAAGAATTTGAAAAAATTTCTCACTTAAATTTTTATGATGAGTTATTGAAACCGACAAAAATTTACAATAATGTGATCAACCAAATCTTATCTGAAAATATAGAAATTAAAGCAATGTCTCATATAACTGGAGGAGGAATTCCAGAAAATTTACCAAGATGTATGCCTTCTGATTTTATCCCTTATATCAATACCAGTTCTTGGGAAATACCTATTTTATTCAAATTTCTTAAAGAGAAAGGATCTATTCCCGAAAAAGATTTTTGGAATACTTTCAATCTTGGAGTGGGATTTTGTTTAATTATTGATAAACAATTTAAGGACGCGATATTAAGTATCTGTAAAGATTATGATATAGATAGTTGGGAAATTGGAAAGATAGTTAGAAAAAATGAGACAACAATTGGTAAATTTTTGCCAGAAATTTTAACTTAAATTTTTTTAACTTTTTTAAATGAGTTTTAAAAAATTATTTTTTATACCCAAATGAAAAAGTTAGGTGTAATATAATAAAATTACCGCCGAATTATATCGGAAGTTTAAGTATTAAGATTTAACCTTTATTCAATGCCCTTTGCAAATAATCAAAGAATTACACGTAGACGTAGTTCAGCTGGCCCTACACCTCCAAAAAGACCAATAGGTAATAATTCTGAATCAATAGGTAGACAGGCACAAGGCCAGAGGCCAACTTTCTTGACACTAAGGGATCATGGGAAAGTTTTTGTAGCTGATTTACCTAATTTGTCCGATGGCCAATTATCGCATATTAGTAAAGAAGCTAATGAAGTTTTAAATAGTTTGGAAAAAAGACTTAGTGATCTCGAAAGTGAACCTAATTTCAGTAATCCGGAAAACGATACCCTGATAAAAGCCTCTACTAAAAGAGATGTCACACTGAGGTTTATTAAATCAATAGAAGAAGAACAAGAACATAGAAAGAATAATCCTGCTTTACGAGATGCTGCATCTGAATCGTTACCGAGAACTTTCCTTGAGGTTGCTAGACATAGATTGCCTGGAGCAACTTTTGATTCACTACTTAGAGAGGCTCTTGAAGCTTGTGCAGTTGATGAAATTACTGAAGAAAATCAAGTTATTGATGAGCCTAAAGAAACTGTAAAAATTATGGACATACCCTCTTCCAACACTAATGCTTCACTTGTTGTTAGTATCGATTCAAGTGATGATTCCAAGAATGACTCTATTTGATTCAACACAAGAGTTAATAAGTTTTAAAGACCAAAATAATTCAAAAATTAACCTTACATCAGAGAAAGACCCTATTTTATGTAAACATTGCAAAAGGACTTCATCAAATGGTGTTAGATGTTTAGGAATGTGTGTAGCAGATAATGATTACTAAAATAATTCAAATTTTAATGAAAATAATCTGATGAAAATAATTAATAAATTAATTAAATTTTATTTATTAATCGACATCAGGTATTATTTATCAATAATAAATAATAGATTATTTTCTATATATCAATAAGTAATTGAAACTTTATACCTTTTACTTGAAATTGAAGTTCTTAGAAAACTTCATAATTAAATGCGTAAAAAAATTAAATAAGGCGGCACCCAGATTCGAACTGGGGATAAAGGATTTGCAATCCTCTGCCTTACCACTTGGCCATGCCGCCGAAAAAGATTCGATTGAGTCTTTTTATGATCTTAACAGTAAGGTGTCTCATTCTCTATTATTTATATGCAATGGTCATGGAGAGGATGTAATCGCTTCTGAGATAATAAAAAGATTACTAAAAAAAATAAAAAATAAAAATATTGAAGTTTTGCCGTTAGTAGGAAATGGCGATGTATTTGATTCCATAAAATCAAAGAACTTTCGTAAAATAGGGTATTTAAAAGAGCTGCCTAGTGGAGGTTTTAGTAATCAAAGTCTGAAAGGCTTTGCACTTGATTTTTTTGCAGGATTTTTAATAGATAATTTAAGAAATTTTCTTCTTGTAAAACAGAAGTCAAAACATAACTGCAAAATTATTGCAGTAGGAGATTTCTTGCCATTACTCTACGCTTGGAGTTCAGGATGCGAATTTAGTTTCATTGGCACTCCCAAAAGTGATCATACTTGGAGTAGTGGGCCAGGTTGGGATTTAAGCGATTGTTATCATAAGTTGAAAGGTTCTGAATGGGATCCATGGGAAATTTTTTTAATGAAATCTTCAAGATGTAAAAATTTAATTATGAGAGATAAAATTACAGCTAATAATTTGAATAAAAAAAATATTAATGCAAAATACTTGGGGAATCCAATGATGGATTTTGTTAATGCAACAAACGAAAATATATCAAATATTATTTCTTTTAAAAGGATTATTTTATTAGTTGGAAGTAGATACCCTGAAGCTCTTAATAATCTTGATAATTTTCTAAATTGTTTGCAAGATTTTGATTTATCAGAGGATTTGCTAATACTTTTGCCTTTGAGCATTAATGCGAATGTGATTCAAATTCAAAGTTATTTAAATAAATATGGTTTTATAAAACAGAGTAAAGTTAAGTTTCTAATTGATGAAGATTCTGTATGGAAAAAGAAAGATCAATATATAGTTATTGGAAAAGGTAAATTCAATTCATGGGCCAATATGGCAGAAGTTGGCTTGTCTAATGCAGGAACTGCTACAGAGCAAATTGCTGGCCTTGGAATTCCTTCACTTTCTATACCGGGACCTGGACCGCAATTTACAAAATCATTTGCAAAAAGGCAATCAAGATTATTGGGAGGTAGTGTTTTAGTTTGCAAAAACAAAAAAATTCTTTTAAAACGTTTAAGTTTACTTTTGAAAGGAAAAGTTGATAGGTTAGAACAAGCAAAAATTGGAAAAAAAAGAATGGGGGAATCCGGAGCAAGTAAGAAAATTGTAGATGCCATAAACCTTCATTTGTTATCTTAGTAAATGGCACTAGCTTATTAAATCTTTTATGTATCCAATAAATGATCGGCAATATCTAAAAATTTGTGCAGAGATTGCAAAACTTATGAGTATAAGCTTATCTTCTGCTAAAAAGAAAGTAGAAATTCAAATTGCAAAAGAAGGCTCGTTAACTATTCAAGACAAAATACAAGTTGCGCAAAATGTTTTAAAAATTTGTGAAAAAAATGATGGAGATAAATTAAGTTCTTCAAGAATACTTGATAAGCTTATGGAAACTCTTAATGGTGAAGATAATTTTTTAACTGAAGATTGATTCTTAATGTTCAAATATATTTGAGAATTTTAATATGTCTAAATCAGCATGTACTGAAACTGTTTCGAAACATTTTTGAGCTAATTCATATCTATTCTCTCTTTCTAAGATAACTTTTAATTTATGCATAGCTTCAATTAAATATCTAACATCATTTGCTGCATAATCTAATTGATCTTTTGTTAATTCTTCGTTGCTACCCCAATCACTACTCTGCGAGCTTTTGTCCAGTTCTATGCCTAATAATTCATTAATTAAATCCTTTAAACCGTGTTTATTTGTATAAGTTCTTGCCAACTTACTAGCAATTTTTGTGCAAAAAATATTTTTTGTATTAATTTTAAGATTGCACTTTAGAGCTGCTACATCAAATCTCGCATAATGAAATATTTTAGTAATTTTGTCATCTTCAAGAAGTTTTTTTAAATGAGGTGAAGAAGATGTATTAAGTTCGATTTTTATACAGGATGTTCTTTTGAATTCATTGCATATTTGTACTAAACAAAGTCTATCTCTTCCATGAATTAAACCCATTGCTTCAGTATCAATAGCTAGGTAGGATGAATTTTTATAAAGATTGTATAAATCTACTGTTAAATCGCTATAAAGAAGATCAATATTTTTATTTTTAATAGTCATTTTTAATAAGTATTTAAGGTAATTTAAAATTTAGAATATTACTTAAGTTTTTATTTAATTAAGAATTTTCATCTAATGAGAATATTTTACAGAATAATTCCAAAAAATTATAATATGATGTAACGTTAATTTTTATTCTCGAGTTACTAGAAAAAATTATTTAATGTCATATTCCTTAAATTCAACATTATTGCTGACAATTCTCTTGGCCATAGGATTATTTTTTTTTCTTAAGGCTTCCAGTAAAGATAGAACAACCATAGTTGAGATTTCATCTTCACAGCAGCCAATTAAGGTTTTAAATGGTTTATGTGAATGGCTTAATTTGAGGGGATGGAAGCAAACAGGAGGAGATTTCGAACAAAAAATTTTAATATTCAAAGGTCAAGTTGTTTCTAGTAAATTTTTAGCAATTTTTTTAGGTTTTCTTGGCGGTTTCGGTTCTTGTGCTTTGGGATTAGTAATTATTCAAATATATCCTGAATTGGGTTGGTGGCCTATTCTTTTGGGATTAATTGGTGGCCCTTTGTCTGGGATTGTTTATTTTAAAAAATCAGCAAGAGAGGAGAAATTTGAATTAAGGTTGATCAACGAAAATGAAAATGATTCAACCTTTATGAGACTTAGAGCCCATAGGGATGAATTAATCTCTTTAGAAAATGAACTCGGAGAAAAACTTCAATTGAAAAGTGACGGTTCTTTATTTAAAACACCTATCTAAGATATTTTAAAATTTTATTCGATAATTTTTAATCAAAAATATTATTCTCTACACAGAATTTCTCTAACTCTTTATCATTTAACCAATCTTGGGGTTTTGTAAAAATTGATGTGAGAAATTCCTCTCGAGAATTCTTTCTAGCTTGATATCCATATTCCCATCTTGCTAAAGGCGGTAAGGACATTAATATAGATTCAGTTCTGCCATTTGTTTGTAGTCCAAAAATTGTCCCTCTATCCCAAACTAAATTGAATTCGACATATCTACCTCTTCGATATAGCTGGAATTCTCTTTCCTTCGATGAATATGTTTGAGAAGCCCTTTTTTCAATAATGGGTAAATATGAAGGGAGGAATGCCTGCCCACAGTTTTCCGCTAAAGAAAATAAATCATCCCAATTTAAATTAGATCTGCCAATATTTTGTGAAGCTTTTGATGCTTCTCCATTTTGATTATTTCCTCTATAAATATTGCCTGAACCATCTTGATAATCATAAAAAATACCTCCTATGCCTCTAGATTCATTTCTATGCTTCAAGAAGAAATATTCATCACACCATGGTTTGAAAACTTTATGCAAGCCTTGATCAATTTTCTCACAAGCTTTTTTATGTTCATTATGAAAATTCCTTACATCAGAAAGATAAGGATAAAAAGGGGTTAAATCTGCACCTCCCCCAAACCACCAAACAGGACCAGCTTCGAAGTATCGATAATTTAGATGAACTGTGGGAATATAGGGATTCTTAGGATGCAAAACCATAGAAGTTCCCGTAGCAAACCATTCATGACCTTTTGCTTCGGGCCTTTGGGCGATTATAGATTGAGGTAACTCTTTTCCCTGTACTTCAGAGAAATTAACGCCTGCTTGCTCAAAAATAGAACCATTTTTCAATACTCTTGACCTTCCACCGCCACCTTCGTCTCTTAGCCAAGATTCCTCTGTAAATTTCCCTTTACCATCTACATTTTCAAGTCCTGAACAAATTTTGTCTTGTAGAGTTAATAAGAGATTTTTAGTTTTTTCTCTCGAGTTTTTAGAAGGTTCTTTCAACATGTATTTAGTAAATCTTGAAGAAAAAAAAATTTTTGGTTAATTATAAGTTTCTCTTTATAATTTCTCTTAGGGGGTCTTTATTGCCTATTATTTGATAGTTCGACATAGTTCTTAATCTTTTAAACAGTCGACTACCTTGTTAAAATATTTAAAAATTTAATGACCACAATAGAAGATGCGAATTTTGCTTTACAAAAGGTTCTAGATGCTGGATCACAGAAAAATGTAATTGAATTAGTTTGGATTAAAAATGTAAGGGTAAATATACCGAGAGTAATCGTAACATTATCATTACCATCGTTTGCAAATTCCCAGAGAGATAGAATTGTACAAGAGGTTAGAGAGGTACTACTGGATTTTGAAGATATTGATGATGTTCAAATAGAGATAGATAATAATCCTTCCAAAACAGAATCTCAAAATCAAAGTAATGCACCTGAATTAAAGAAGATCGATGGCATTGGATATATCATAGCTGTTAGCAGTGGTAAAGGTGGAGTTGGGAAAAGCACCATTGCAGTTAATCTCGCTTGTTCTCTAGCTAAATTAGGCTTGAAAACTGGTTTGCTGGATGCTGATATATATGGACCTAATACTCCCTCAATGATGGGAGTTGCCGAACAGAATCCAAAGGTTACAGAAGGAAGTGGCAGTGATCAAAGGTTAATACCAATAAATAAATATGGAATTTCAATGGTATCAATGGGTTTTCTCATAGAAGAAGGTCAGCCAGTTATATGGAGAGGACCAATGCTTAATAGCATTATCAGACAATTTTTATACCAAGTTGAATGGAATAATCTTGATTTTTTGGTTATTGATTTGCCTCCAGGAACAGGAGACGCTCAAATATCCCTTTCTCAATCTGTGCCTATTTCTGGAGCTATAGTTGTCACTACTCCTCAGCAAGTATCTCTTCAAGATGCAAGGAGGGGATTAGCAATGTTTAAACAACTCGGAGTACCTTTACTGGGAATTGTAGAAAATATGTCAGTATTTATTCCGCCAGATATGCCAGGTAAAAAATATGAAATTTTTGGTAAAGGTGGTGGACAAACATTAGCTAACGAAAATGACTTACCATTATTAGCGCAAATTCCAATTGAAATCCCTCTCGTTGATGATAGTAATAAAGGTGTACCAATCTCAATAAGCCAACCCAATAAAGAAAGTTCTATCGCATTTGGTAATTTAGCTCAACTAATTAAGAATCAATTTGTTAATACTTATTGATGTTTAAGAGAATTTTTTTATTAAATAACAGAGGATTTTTACAAAAAAAAGATAATTTATATAGAGGTTTTTTATTTTCTCCGCTACTTATTATTCCCCTGTTTTTAGTTATTATTTCGGGTTTTTTGATAAAAAGTATTCAGGGTGATTTTTTAGTATCGAACTATTTAGGTCATATCTTTACTGGTTTTTTAGGTTATTTCTTAGCATTTTTTATTTCTTATATACCTTTAGAGAGAATTAGAAAGTATGTGGTTCCATTTTATTTTTGTACTTTAATATCCTTATTACTTATTTATTTTTTTGGGATTTCAGTTTCTGGAGCTCAAAGATGGCTAAACTTGGGCATCTTTTCTTTTCAGCCTTCAGAGGTAGCTAAACTTAGTAGTGTATTAACTCTTGCTTTAGTACTCGACAAGAAAATAATCCTAACAATAAGAGATTTAGTATTGCCCTTTTTAGTAGTAGTAATTCCTTGGTTATTAATTTTCTTTCAACCGGACTTAGGAACCTCTTTAGTTTTAATTGTTTTGACAGGTGTGATGCTCTATTGGTCTCAAATGCCCATAGAGTGGATTTTGATATTAGTGTTTTGTATTATCACATCATCTTTATATCTAACCCTGCCAACTCTTCTTATTTTCTGGATTCCAGTTATAGGATATCTTGCTTATAGATCTTCAAAAAAGAAAATTATTTTTTCTGCTCTCGCTATTTCGTTCCATTTATTAGTGGCAAAATTTACACCAATTTTGTGGCAATATGGCTTAAAAGAATATCAAAGAGATAGATTAGTTTTATTTTTAGATCCAAGTAGAGATCCATTAGGTGGTGGATATCATTTGATACAGAGCAAAATTGCAATTGGTTCTGGAGGATTATTTGGGACTGGTTTGCTACAAGGTAAGCTGACTAATTTGCAATTTATACCTGAACAACATACTGATTTTATATTCAGTGCTTTAGGGGAAGAATTAGGTTTTGTGGGGTGCGCTATAGTTTTATTATTGTTCTTTTTTTTGATTAAAAAACTTATTAATACCGCAACAAATGCTAGAACTAACTTTGAATCTCTAATTGTTATTGGAATAGCTTCAACTTTTTTATTTCAAATAATAATTAACTTATTTATGACTATTGGATTAGGACCAGTTACTGGGATTCCCCTTCCTTTTATGAGCTATGGTCGTACGTCATTAGTGACTAATTTTATATCTATTGGATTTGTTTTATCTATATTGAAACGTTCTAGATCTCTGAGAAGTTGATGAAATCACAAATAACTATAAAAAAAATTCAAGAGCTTTTGATTAAAGGAGATCAAACCATATATGTGGATGATGATACATCCAGAAGAATGTGGTGGGCTTCTCTAGAAGTTATTCAGAAGGATTTCCTTTCTCAAAATTATAAACAGGGGGGGATATGGGTTGCCTCGCCTTTGCCAGCTTTTAATGACAAAAAATTTTTAAATCAACTGCATGGATGGCTTTGGTCTCCTGAGGGGTTTCCATACTTTCAAAATGAGAATGCAGGTTTTTTACCAGTCATTAATTCAGAAAAGATAAAAAAAGATTTCGATATAGTTAGTAATTATAAAGTCTTAAATCTTTGTCAAGAAGATGGCTATGAACCTTTTTTGATGTTAATCACTCCAAATTTTCAATGCGTATTATCAATTGTAGGAGAAAAAGATAAGAAAATTCTATTAATGAAGTGTGATGAAGAGAGCCTTAAAATTTCAATTGAATTAATGCATACAAAACTTAATCAAGAAAATTATGAGGAAGGAGTAAAATTTCGTAATGCAATCAATAATTTAGGTAACCTTAGTATTAATAATCAATTTGAAAAATTATTTTGGCCAATATTATCGGCAAAATTAGCAAATAATATGCCAAATCATAATATACAGAATTTTGCAAAAAATTATGAAAAAAATTTGCAAATAACTGAAGCAAAATTATTACGTGCAATTTCTCATGAAGTAAGAACTCCTTTGGCAACAATAAGAACCTTAATAAGCTCTACTTTAAAAAAATATAAAATGGATGAATCAATGAGAAATCGTTTAATTCAAATAGATAATGAATGTAATGAACAAATTGATAGGTTTGGTTTAATCTTTAATGCAGCAGAATTAGTTGGTAATGAAGTGCCATCATTGAATAACTTGGCAAAAATTAATTTAGCCGAAATTTTCAAAAAGCTTGCTCCTTTATGGAATAAACAATTAAACCGACGTGGTATTTCTTTGAAGATAGATATCCCCAAACAGCTTCCACAAATTTTGAGTGATTCTGAAAAATTAGAACTAATGTTAAGAGGTCTAATTGATAAAAATACTAGAGGATTAAAAGAAGGTAGTACATTAATTTTAGAATTAAGGCCAGCTGGTCAAAAACTCAAACTTCAACTCAAATTACAAAAATTAGATAACAATCAAAAAGAAATTCTAAAAAAAGATAATGGTTCTGATATTGGTCCCGTTTTAAATTGGAACCCTCAAACTGGAAGTTTACAACTTAGTCAAAATGCCACTCAAAAGTTGTTAGCTAGTTTAGGAGGGCATGTTACACAAAGACGTGATACAGGTTTGACAGTATTTTTCCCGATTTCAGATGCCAAATGAAATGAGAATTAAATTATACATATATTAAATAATGTAGAAAATTTCCTAATAATTTTGAATTTTGCAAAATATGAATGCTAATTTCTTATTAGAAATAACTCAAAATTTAGGATGACTGAAACTCTAGTTGGTCAATTTCCAAAGCATATAGGAAGTACTGGGGGTTTATTAAACTCAGCAGAAACCGAAGAAAAATATGCAATTGTATGGAAAAGTTCAAAGGAACAAGCATTTGAATTGCCCACCGGTGGAGCGGCTATTATGCATGAAGGTGATAATTTAATGTACTTTGCAAGAAAAGAACAATGCCTCGCATTAGGGACACAATTAAGAGCCTTCAAACCCAGAATTGAAGATTTTAAAATCTACAGAATTTTCCCGGGTGGCGATATTGAATTTTTACACCCAAAGGATGGTGTTTTCCCTGAAAAAGTAAATGAAGGCAGAGAGAAAGTAGGTCATAATCCTAGAAGAATAGGTGAGAATCCTAATCCTGCTGGTTTGAAATTTACTACTAAGAATACTTTTGATTAACTTCCTAAAAGTTGATATAAGACAAGATAATAATTATAATTTGGGCTGACATTATTAATATGATCAGCTCAAACAAAGATAGTTTTTTAAAGGCTTACAAAGAAGGTAAAAATTTTATACCTATAGTTGAAACTTGGCCAGCAGATTTAGAGACTCCATTATCGACTTGGTTAAAATTATCTTCAAAAGATTCTCATGGTGTTTTTCTTGAATCTGTTGAAGGCGGGGAAAATTTGGGTAGGTGGAGTATTGTTGCTACTAAACCTCTTTGGGAAGCCGTTTGTTATGGAGAAGAAATAGTTAAAACTTGGAATAATGGCAAAACTGAAACACATAAAGGTGATCCTTTTGATATTTTAAGAAACTGGACAAAGGAATACAAGTCAACCATGCTTGATGACTTACCATCAATTGGACAGTTATATGGTTCTTGGGGTTATGAATTAATAAATCGAATAGAACCAAGCGTTCCAATCAATAAAATACCAGAAAACAATATCCCTTATGGTTCCTGGATGTTTTTTGATCAGTTAGTTGTTTTTGATCAAATAAAAAGATGTATTACTGCAGTGGTTTATGCAGATACAACTTCTTCAAAAGACCCCTCAATTGAAGAGTTGTATCTAAATTCAATTGCTAAAATTCAGAAAACCAGAAATTTAATGAGAGTTCCTCTAAAAGAAAATGAGTTTTTAGATTGGAATGAAAATGAGAATTTGGATTTAGATCTAGAAAGTAATTGGGAGAAAAAAGATTTTGAAGATGCAGTTCTCTCAGCAAAAGAATATATAAGAAAGGGAGATATATTCCAAATAGTGATAAGTCAGAGATTTCACACTCAAGTAAATAATGATCCCTTTAATTTATATAGAAGTTTGAGGATGGTTAATCCATCTCCATACATGTCGTTTTTTGATTTCGGCTCATGGTATCTGATAGGTTCAAGTCCTGAAGTAATGGTTAAAGCAGAAAAAAACAAAAATAATCAGATTGTTGCAAGCTTAAGACCAATAGCTGGCACAAGACCTAGAGGTATTGATAATCAACAAGACTTGGAATTAGAAAAGGAATTATTAAAAGATCCAAAAGAGATAGCTGAGCATGTAATGCTAATTGATCTTGGGAGAAATGATCTTGGAAGAGTTTGTGAAATTGGTACTGTCAAGGTTAAGGATTTAATGGTTATTGAAAAATATTCACATGTTATGCATATAGTCAGTCAAGTTGAGGGAATATTAAAAAACAATTCTGATGTGTGGGATTTGCTCAAAGCATCCTTTCCCGCTGGGACAGTAACTGGCGCCCCAAAAATAAGAGCTATGCAGTTGATTAAGCACTTTGAAAAAGATGCTAGAGGACCTTATGCTGGTGTATACGGATCTGTTGATATTAATGGTGCATTAAATACAGCAATTACGATAAGAACCATGATAGTTAAACCCTCAAGCGACGGGAAATATGATGTATCAGTGCAGGCAGGAGCTGGAATAGTTGCTGATTCTTTTCCTGAAAATGAATATCAAGAGACGATAAATAAAGCAAAGGGGATATTTAAAGCATTAGCCTGTTTGGATAAATAAATGAGTCAAAAAAATCTTTATAAGGGTTTCGAGGTGGAACTTTTCACAGGTTCATTAAATTCTCATATTGGTGTTTCGGCTGAAATTGAGAAACAATTTCCTGATTTTGTAAAAGAGCCAGATAACAGAAACGTTGAATACATAACAACACCTGAAAAAGACTACGATTCTTTATATAAGAAATTAATAACTCCAAGAAAAAAGTTAAGGAAATGGCTGAATACTAAAAATTTAACAATCATTCCTTCATCCACTCTTTGTTTTAAGCACGATATTCAATTTAAAAGATCTGATATTGACAACGTCTATCATCAATTTATCCAAGACAATTATGGAATATCTATTGCAACTTCAAGTGTCCATATAAATATAGGAATAAATGATTTAGATCAACTTTTTACAGCTATAAGACTTATAAGATCTGAGGCTGCTCTATATCTATCATTAAGCGCTAGTTCACCTTTTTTAAATAATAAAATTACGAATAATCACTCTCAGAGATGGATCCAGTTTCCTAAAACACCAAGTAGGGTGCCTTTTTTTATAAATCATAATTCTTATATCGACTGGATAGAGGAAAATATATCTAATAAAAACATGCAAAATATTAGGCATTTTTGGTCGTCAATCCGACCAAATGGTCCACAAAGACCTTTAATTCTTGATCGTTTGGAATTAAGAATTTGTGATTTTGTTCACGATATTAATCTGCTTTTAGGGATAACGGCCATGATAGAGCTAAGGATTTTAAATCTTTTTGAAAATATAAATACCTTAGATCCTTTGCGTGCTAGTACTTTTTCTATGGATGAGTTATCAGAAATATGTGATCAAAATGAAATTAATGCTGCTAAAGATAGTTTGAATTCAGAGTTAATTCACTGGCAAGATGGCAAAAGAGTTATTTGTAGAGAATGGATTCAAAACTTATTATCAGATTTATCATCCACAGCAGAAAATTTTGGTATGAAACATCTTTTAGATCCTATCCATAAAGTGCTTGAAGAAGGTAATCAATCCATGAAATGGATAAATCAGTATGAACAAGGGCTTTCTATTGAGCAGATAATGAAAATTGCTATCGAAGATATGATTAGTAATGAGGCCTTGAATATTTGATTATTTAAATAAATATTTGATCTGAACTTTTTCACTTGTGACATAATGATTATATGGAATCTTTTCGACAGATAAAAAATAATAATGTGGATCTGATAAGTAACAATGATCCACTTGATAAAAATCGTCTTTTAATTGAAGATCTCTGGGAATCTGTGCTCAGAGAAGAATGCCCAGATGATCAAGCAGAGAGATTAATACAGCTTAAAGAATTAAGTTATTCAAAACAAATTGATGGTGATAGTTCAAAAACTTTTAAAAATGAAATAGTTAATATTGTAGATTCTATGGATCTAGCAGAATCCATAGCTGCAGCAAGGGCGTTTTCATTATATTTTCAACTCGTAAATATTTTGGAACAAAGAGTTGAGGAAGATAGATATATTCAAAGCTTTACCAATAAGAATGTTCAAAAATCGCCTGATAATCTTGATCCTTTTGCCCCAGCATTGGCTAGGCAAAATGCTCCAGTAACTTTTAGAGAATTATTTTACAGGCTGAGAAAATTAAATGTACCACCAGGAAAATTAGAGGAGTTATTACAGGAAATGGATATTCGTTTAGTTTTTACTGCACACCCTACCGAGATAGTAAGACATACGATTAGACATAAGCAAACAAGAGTAGCAAATTTGTTAAAAAAAATACAGATTGAGCAATTTCTAACAAAAGAAGAAAAAAATTCTCTAAAAACTCAATTAAAAGAGGAAGTGAGACTTTGGTGGAGAACAGATGAATTGCATCAATTTAAACCTTCAGTTTTAGATGAAGTTGATTATGCCTTGCATTATTTTCAGCAAGTTTTATTTGATGCGATGCCTCAATTGAGGGGCAGGATCGCTGAAGCACTTACCGAAAATTATCCAGATGTTCAGTTGCCCTCAGAATCTTTTTGTAACTTCGGTTCTTGGGTAGGCTCTGATAGGGACGGTAATCCATCGGTCACTCCAGAGATAACATGGAGAACTGCTTGTTACCAAAGACAATTGATGTTGGAAAGATATATTATTGCGACGTCTAATCTTAGAGATCAATTAAGTGTGTCGATGCAATGGAGTCAAGTCAGTTCCTCCTTACTAGAGTCACTCGAAACTGATAGGGTTAAGTTCCCTGAAATATATGAAGCTAGAGCTACAAGGTATAGATCGGAACCCTACAGATTAAAATTAAGTTATATTTTAGAGAAATTAAGGTTAACACAAGAAAGAAATAATTTATTAGCTGATAGTGGGTGGAAATTTGACTTGGAGGGAGAAACTGATAACAAAAATTTAGACAAAGTTGAAAATTTATATTACAAGTCAGTCAACGAATTTACTTATGATCTTGAACTAATTAAAAACAGCTTAATTAGTACAGATTTAAATTGTGAGTCTGTAAATACCTTACTTACTCAGGTTCATATTTTTGGATTTTCTTTAGCAAGTTTAGATATTCGTCAAGAGAGTACAAGGCATAGTGATGCTATACAAGAGCTCACAAATTATCTTGATTTATCTGTTCAATATGACCAAATGTCTGAGGAAGATAAAATGAAATGGCTTATAGACGAATTAAATACAAAAAGACCTTTAATTCCATCTGACGTAAAATGGACAAAAACTACAGAAGAAACCTTTTCAGTTTTTAAAATGGTTAAGAGGCTTCAGCAAGAATTCGGAAGTCGCATTTGTCATTCTTATGTAATTTCAATGAGTCATAGTGCATCTGATTTGCTTGAAGTTCTCTTACTGGCAAAAGAAATGGGACTTCTTGATCAAAATTCACAAAAGTCAAAATTATTAGTTGTTCCTCTTTTTGAAACCGTGGAAGACCTTAAAAGAGCTCCAGAAGTAATGGAAAAGTTGTTTAAATTAGATTTCTATAAATCATTATTGCCAAAAGTAGGAGAATCTTTTAAGCCTCTGCAAGAATTAATGCTTGGATATTCTGATAGCAATAAAGATTCAGGGTTTGTTTCTAGTAATTGGGAGATTCATAGAGCCCAAATAGCTCTTCAAAATCTCTCAAGTAGAAATAAGATATTGCTAAGACTTTTTCATGGAAGAGGTGGTTCTGTAGGGAGAGGTGGTGGACCAGCTTATCAGGCAATATTGGCTCAACCAAGCGGCACTTTAAAAGGGCGAATAAAAATAACAGAACAAGGTGAAGTTTTAGCTTCTAAATATAGTCTTCCAGAACTGGCTTTATATAATCTTGAGACTGTAACTACAGCGGTAATTCAAAATAGTTTGGTAAATAATAGACTTGACGCTACTCCAGAATGGAATCAATTAATGTCTAGGTTGGCAGAAACATCAAGGTCTCATTACAGAAAATTAGTACATGAAAATCCTGATTTGTTAAATTTCTTTCAAGAGGTCACTCCAATAGAAGAAATAAGTAAATTACAGATATCTAGTAGGCCTGCTAGAAGAAAAAAAGGTGCAAAAGATTTGTCAAGTTTAAGAGCTATCCCATGGGTATTTGGTTGGACACAAAGTAGATTTCTCTTGCCAAGTTGGTTTGGTGTAGGTACTGCATTGTCATCTGAATTAAATTCAGATCCACAACAAATTGAATTATTAAGAGTTCTGCATCAAAGATGGCCATTTTTCAGGATGCTTATATCTAAGGTGGAAATGACATTATCTAAGGTGGATCTAGAAGTTGCTAGATATTATGTTGATACTCTTGGCAGTAAAGAAAATAAAAATTCTTTCGATGATATTTTTGAAGTAATTTCTAAAGAATATAATCTTACAAAATCTTTAATACTTGAAATTACTGGCAAAAATAAGCTCCTAGAATCTGATAGAGACTTGAAATCATCAGTAAGCTTGAGAAATAAGACAATTATTCCATTAGGGTTTTTGCAGGTTTCACTTCTAAGAAGATTAAGAGACCAGACAAGACAACCTCCAATAAGCGAATCAATTATAGATAAAGATGAATCTAGAAGAGCTTACAGCAGAAGTGAACTATTGAGGGGGGCGCTTTTGACTATTAATGGGATTGCAGCTGGCATGAGAAATACAGGTTGATAATTGCAATATTTTTCTAAAAAAAAACTTGTTCTTCCAGAAGGTTATTTTGTTAACTCTTCTCAAATCCCATTAGCTAAAGAAGTTAATAAACTTTTAGCGAATTGTGGTTGTGAGACATTTCCAATAAAGCCTCTTTCTGAGGCTATTAAGAAAAGTAATTTCTTTTTTACCATACAGAGTGAATTAAAAAATAAATTATATGGCTTTGTAAGGGTTACGTCCGACAGGGGATTGAATGCTAACTTGTGGAATTTAAGTGCGCTACAAGGGAATAATCAGCAACTTTATTATTCAATATTGCTTCAAGTAACTCTTGAGAAAATAAATAGAGAAATGCCTGGATGCAGTATTTCTGTACAGGCTCCAGTATCTTCGTTTATAAGTTTAGAGGAAAATGGATTCATACTTGATCCAAATGGAATAAGAGTAATGGGATATAAACTTTAAAAATCATTTTACGAGCATGGAGGGATTCGAACCCCCGACTCTCAGAACCGGAATCTGATGCTCTATCCAACTGAGCTACATGCCCTTTAATTTTTCAATTTCTTTAAAGAAAATCTAAATATTTTAAACTTAGCTAATTTAATTAATAAATGCACAAAAAAAATTTTTTTAAATAAATTAAAAATTAAAAATTTTCGGAACCATAAAAGTTTTGAAATTGATCTAAAAGAGCAAAGATCAATTGTTCTTGGCTGCAACGGTATTGGCAAGTCAAATTTACTTGAATCGATTGAATTTTTAAGTCAATTAAAATCTAATAGAGCACTAAGCGATAAAGATTTAATAGAGAATGAAAGTGATATGGCTGTAGTTATAGGACAGATAAACTTTAAAGACGATTTAAAGTTAAATTTATTCCGAAAAGGCCCTAAAAGAATTTATGTGAATGAATCAATCTTAAAAAAACAGAGTGAAATAAAGAATTATATCCGTAGTGTATGTTTTTGTTCTAATGATATAGATATTGTTAGAAGTGAGCCCAGTTATCGAAGAACATGGATTGATAAAGTCGTATCTCAACTTGAACCAGTATATTTAGACCTAATAAGTAGATTTAATAGGCTTTTAAAACAAAGAAGTCATTTTTGGCGTTCGGAAAGTTTCTTTAAAACCCAATCCACAGATATTGTTGAAAGCTTTGATATTCAATTGTCAATAATAAGTACAAGAATTTTTAGGCGTAGAAGAAGAGCTTTATTAAAAATAAAACCATATGTTGAATATTGGCATAATCATTTAAGTAAATCTAAAGAGCAAATAGATATCAATTATCTTTCGGGGATACAAAATATAAGCCCAGAAGAAGAAGAAGAAGAAGTTATTAGTAAAAAAATAGCAGAACAACTTTTAAATCAGCGTTCAATAGAAGCATTGACTGGTAAATGTAATTTTGGACCTCATCGTGATGATATTGAGTTTCTAATCAATAATGTTTCAGTTAGAAAATATGGTTCCTCAGGACAGCAAAGGACTTTTATCTTGGCTTTAAAGATGGCTGAACTAGATTTATTAACTAAAACATTAAATGTTCCTCCAATACTTATATTGGATGATGTTTTGGCGGAATTAGATTTAACCAGGCAAAATTTGTTATTAAATTCTGTTGGTAAAGATAGTCAATGTTTTATAAGTGCGACACATCTAGATAAATTTAATCAGTCTTTCTTAAGCTCATCACAAATGATTCACTTATAATTTTAAAAAAACGCATGATTTTTAGCTAATCTTAATTTCATATAAATTTCTTAAATGGAAATCTACAAAAAAAGTCAAATTTTAAGTTCGTTAACTGATGAGCAAAAATTAGGTCATCAAAGTAAACACCTTTTGTTAGAACTTTATAGATGCGATCGCGAAAAACTAAATGACGAATCCTTTTTGCGCTGTATTTTAAATAGAGCCGCTAAATTGGCAAATGCAACAGTTTTGAATTTGCTAAGTAATAAATTTGAACCTCAAGGGGTTACGGCAATTGCATTGCTGGCAGAATCTCACATTTCAATACATACTTGGCCTGAATCTAATTATTCGGCAGTCGATATTTTTACATGTGGTCAAAATATGATGCCTGAACTAGCTAGCCAATATTTAATTGAATCTTTGATGGCTAAAGAACATTCTTTGCGTGTGATTGAGCGAAATCCACCTTCAGCAGTTTCTAAACAGATCAGAACGGTTGTTTGAAAATCTTTATCTATTTAATTTTCCGCTTATTAGTCCCTCAAGATCTAAACTTGTGCAATTAAATCCTAAATTAGAAAAATATTGAACTAACTCACTAAAATTATATTTGTTAAAAAAATGCTTTAATTCTTCTTGGGGAACTTCTATTCTTGCAGTTAAGCCTTGGCATCTAACTCTAACCTCCGATAATCCACATTCTTTAAGATATTCTTCTGCTTTCTCAACCATTTTTAGCCTTTCACTAGTTATTTCATGGCCATATGGAAATCTTGATGATAAGCAAGGTTGAGCAGGCTTGTCCCACCAAGGAAAACCCAATGCTCTTGATATATCCCTAATATCTTGTTTTGAGACTTTAAATTTTGCGAGAGGAGAGATAACTCCTGCTTGTTTTGAGGCTTGTATACCTGGTCTGAAATCATTAAGATCATCAAGATTGACTCCATCTAAAACAATCTTGTAATTAAGTTTTTTGGAGAGGTAGGTTGTATGTTTGTGGAGCTCTTTTTTGCATGCAAAGCACCTATCCTTAGGATTTTCACTGTAACTTGATTGATCTAATTCTGAGGTTTTAATTTCTAAATGCTTTACTCCAATCCATTTTGCTTGCCTTCTTGCTTCTTCACGAAGAGTATTCGCTAATGCAGGAGAAATACCAGTTATAGCAATTGCTTTGTTACCTAATTGCTCGAATGCCAATGATGCTACTAATGTACTGTCAACTCCTCCGGAATAAGCAATACAAACACTATCAAGATTCTTAATGTATCTTCTAATTGTATAAAGCTTTTCACTTTGTTCATCAGAGAGAATTTCTAGTTGATTGAACATGCTAATTACTTTAAAATTCAAATTACCTATGAATAGGTTGAATTTATTATTAAATCTTTAATAATATTCTTATCTATATCTTAGATTAAATTTACTAATTTTGTTCAATTGACGAATACGAGTAGAAATAGAGGAATTGGGATTGTCACAGCAAGTGACAGTCAAGAGAGATCAAAAGGTCAATTACATATTTATGATGGAGAGGGTAAGGGGAAAAGCCAAGCTGCATTGGGAGTAGTTCTCAGGACAATAGGATTAGGAATATGTGAAAAAAGACAGTCAAGAGTCTTACTTCTAAGATTTTTAAAAGGCCCTGAGAGGCCATATGACGAGGATTCAGCTATAGAGGCTTTACAAAGAGGCTTCCCACATTTAATTGACCATGTAAGGACAGGAAGATCTGAATTCTTTACTGCTGACCAAGTGACAAAGTTTGATGTTGGTGAGGCCGAAAGAGGTTGGAATATTGCTAAAGGAGCAATTGCTAGTTCTCTTTATTCTGTCGTTGTACTCGATGAGTTGAATCCAGTTCTTGATTTAGGAATGCTTGATATCAGTGCAGTAGTTGATGCTCTTCAAAATCGTCCAGATGGATTAGAAATAATTATTACTGGAAGGGCAGCTCCCCCCTCTTTGGTAAGAATATCTCAACTCCATTCAGAAATGAGACCACGTTTGATAGGAGACTTAGCAGAACCAACCAGACAAAATCGTTCTAGTGGTGGAATTGAGATTTATACAGGTGAAGGAAAGGGTAAATCCACAAGTGCACTCGGTAAGGCTCTTCAAGCTATCGGTAAAGGAATATCTCAGGATAAAAGCCATAGAGTTTTAATATTACAATGGCTAAAGGGAGGAAATGGTTATACCGAAGATGCTGCCATAGAAGCTTTGAGAGAAAGTTACCCTCATTTAGTTGATCATTTACGTTCAGGCAGAGATGCCATCGTATGGAGAGGTCAGCAACAACCAATTGATTATGTTGAGGCTGAAAGAGCTTGGGAAATTGCTAAAGCGGCTATTTTGTCTGGTTTGTATAAAACAATAATTTTAGACGAATTGAATCCAACTGTTGATTTAGAGTTGCTACCTGTGGAATCAATACATCAAACACTCTTAAAAAAACCAGCAGATACAGAAGTTATCATTACTGGGAGGTGTAAAAATGAACCTTCATACTTTGAACTAGCTGATGTTTACTCTGAAATGGTTTGTCATAAGCATTACGCAAATGTGGGAGTTGATTTGAAAAGAGGTGTAGATTACTAATTATTCTTAAAAAATTAATTGCACAATATTTTTTGTACCTTTTCGATACCGCCTTTAATGGATCTTGACTGGATTTTGAATTTAGACAAGATTCTCGAAGCTTTTTCAGAACGTTTCCCCGATTTACATATAGTGAAAACCTCTTTATTTAAACTTTCTTTTTGAATAAATTTTAAGTCAGATAATTGGTTTAAATGACTTAAAGGAAGTGATATAGATCCCTCTATTGCAGATGTAGAAAATTCTTCATTTTCTCTAACATCAATTAAAAGAATTTTATTGGGTTTTGCTTTGTATAAACTATTAAATTCTTTGGCATTAATACTGTTAATTTCATTATTTTTTTCGCAATATTCATCGCTATTATAAAAGCCCTCAAATTCAGATAGATTTTTTATTCGTTTATTTAACTGATCACTTTTTAGGTGTAATTTTTTCATATTCATATTCAATAGATCAAAAATTAAAATCTTCCCATCTAAAATTTCACCTTTTTTCAAAATGATTTTGATAATTTCATTGACCTGAAGAATTCCTATTAAACCTGTTGAAACACCCACAACCCCGTATTCTGCACAACTAGGGGCAGCATTTTTTGAAGGTGATTCTGGAAGTAAGTCTCTTAAATTAGGACTATTTTTATGTAAATTGAAAACACTCACTTGCCCTTCAAACCCTTGTACACTTCCAAAGACTAGGGGTTTTTTTAATATTAGGCATGAATCATTTATTAAATATCTTGTGCCAAAGTTATCCGAGCAATCACAAATAACATCAAACTCCTTTATTAATTCAAGAGCATTTTTAGGATCAATTCTCTCTGAAAAGGTTAATATTTCAGAATTAGGATTGAATTTTTTAATTCTTTCCCTAGCTGAATCAATTTTAAGAATGCCAATAGAATTTGTTTCATGAATTATCTGTCTCTGGAGATTAGACTTTTCAACTTGATCGTTATCAACTATTCCAATTCTCCCAATTCCTGCTGCAGCTAGATAAAGCAAAACGGAAGACCCAAGCCCACCTGCTCCAATGCATAATACTGAGCTGTTTTTAAGATTTAGTTGGCCCTCATAACCAATCTCTTGGAGACAAAAGTGTTTTTGATATCTTTCTTCTTCATCAGAGTTTAAGAAATTAAATTTTATATCTTTGGACATTGAGATCCTTTAATTTTTGCGAGCTAAACTATGAAAATATAATAATTAAAATAAAAATTTTAGACTTTTATTTTTTTCTTATTGCTCTGATTTATTAATGTTTTTGTTAGAACTAGACGATAATGTGAAGTTTTTATAAATCAATTTTAAGTTTAAATATCTTCAGAAACCCTGCATACCAACGCCTCTAAAAAAATACAAAATGTTTCGGTTCGGAATTTTGCACAACAAAAAGGTAGTCAACAGACGTTTTTTCCGATACTGTCTGGTTCATATATTAAGTTTACTGAATTCATGAGTGATAACACTCCAGAGTCAAACCAAGACTCCGGCTCCGATACAAGCTCAGAAACCAAAAGTTTTTCAGAGAAGTACTCTGATGTTATGGGAAAAGTCAACGAAACCCTCGGTAACGTTGATTGGACTCAAATGGGTAAGTATGGCAAGGCAGCAGGTATTATTGCTGTTGTCGTAATAGCTCAGATAATAATTAAAGTTGTCATTGACACGATAAACTTTTTTCCAATTCTCCCTGGTTTATTAGAACTACTAGGCGTAATTGTTGTAGGTCAATGGAGCTGGCAAAATCTTCGTACTAGTGAAAATCGTGAAGCTGTTTTAGATAAGGTACAAAATCTTAAGAAGACATATTTAGGCTAGTTAAAATTACATATTGAATATTGCATTTACGTAATCTTCAACTTGTTTTGAGTACCCTCCCCCAAACATATTGGCATGGTTCAATATGTGATAAAAATTATAAATAATTATTCTTTTTTCAAATCCCTCTTTTATAGGAAAAATTTTATGATATTCTTCATAAAATTCTTTTCTAAAACCTCCAAATAATTTGGTCATAGCAATATCTACTTCATTATCTGCCCACCAAGATGCAGGGTCAAAAATAACCCCCCTTCCACTTTTGTCTAGCCCTGCATTGCCTGACCACAAATCACCATGAACTAGAGCATTTATTGGTTTGTGGTTCAGTAATTCTGATTTAATTTTTTCTTTAATTTTATTGATAATTTCTTTATCTAAAGTCGTTGATTTAAGAATTAATAGTTGAGGTATTATCCTTAAGTTTAAAAAACAATCTATCCAATTATCTTCAAAGCCTTTCTTCTGATCTGTTGTTCCAATAAAACCCTCAACTGGAAAACCAAACATTTTAGGATTAGACTCAGCTGATTTTAAATGCAATTCACCTAAACCTTTTCCAAGCTTTTTTTGGTCAAAGTTATGCATATCTATCCATTCAATTAAAAGGATCTCTATATTTTTTATTTTTTTATATGCAATAACTTCAGGAATAACTAAGTTTTCTTGATTAATATGTTTCCTCAAATTTTGTAGACAATATTTTTCAAATTCAAGAAATTTTTTGTTTCTAATGTTTTTTTTAAGGAATAACTTTTTGTTTGAGAATTCTATTCGCCAGGCACTATGAATATCACCACCATGTACTTGTTCAATACTTTTTGGATAGGTTTCACCTAATTCTTCACAAATTTCGTTAATTTCAATAGGGGATAATTTTTGCATTTTAATGAACAAGTCTGAAGTTATTGTTGTAGGCGCCGGTATAGCAGGACTAACTTCTGCAGCGATTTTATCAAAACAAGGCTTATCAGTGACTTTAATCGAATCTCATACTCAAGCAGGAGGATGTGCTGGTACTTTTAAAAGAAAGAATTATATTTTTGATGTTGGTGCAACTCAAGTTGCGGGTTTAGAGAAAGAAGGAATACATTCTAGAATTTTTGATTTTTTAGATATTCCATCCCCAGAAGCCTCAATTTTAGATCCTGCTTGCATTGTTGATTTAAATGATGGTGGTACTCCTATACCTATATGGTATGAAAAAAGTAAATGGATAGCTGAAAGAGAAATGCAGTTTCCTGGGAGTCAAAGGTTTTGGAAACTTTGTACCCTCATACATGAAAGTAATTGGATATTTGCTAATAATAATCCTGTATTACCAATAAGTAATTTTTGGGATTTTTCTCAACTTCTTAAAGCACTTGTACCTTCCAACCTTGTCACAGGTATCTTACTTAAAGCTACTATTTTTGATTTATTGCGAATATGTGGATTATCTAAGAATGATCGCTTGATTAAATTCTTAAATCTTCAGCTAAAACTTTATTCTCAAGAGGACGTTTATAATACCGCAGCATTATATGGATCTACTGTTCTTCAGATGTGTCAACAGCCACATGGTCTTTGGCATCTTAAAAAATCTATGCAGTCTTTAAGTGAATCATTAGAAAGTTCATTGATTAAAACTGGAGTTAATTTAAATTTTGGTCAAGAAGTTAATTCTATAACTTTTGACGATGTAAATATGTGTTGGCAAGTATCTGCTAATTCGAAAAAAAAATCCTTTATTTACCAAGCAAAAGATGTGATTTATACCGCGCCTCCACAATCTTTGCTCAAGCATTTGAAAGATCCATTAGAAAGAAAAAAAAATTATAAAAATCGACTTAAAAATTTGCCAGATCCAAGTGGAGCTGTTGTTTTTTATTCTGCATTAAAAAAGAAACATATTAAAAAAACATTCTCTAATCATTATCAATTTGTTTCGAAAGAATTTTGTTCGTTATTTGTATCAATTAGTGATGATGGTGATGGGAGGGCGCCAAAAGGTGAGGTTACTTTAATTGCCAGTATCTTTACCAAAACTAAAGATTGGTTTGGTCTAGATAAACAAACTTACTTAAAGAAGAAAAATGGTTTCATGAAAAAAATATCGCTTGAATTGGAAAGTCAATTTAATATTGATCCTGAAAAATGGCTACATAGGGAATTAGCAACTCCATTGGGCTTTGAAAAATGGACAAAAAGACCTTGTGGAATAGTAGGCGGGCTTGGTCAAAATCCAGATATTTTTGGTTTATTTGGGTTATCAAGTAGGACACCCTTTGAAGGTTTATGGTTATGTGGAGATTCGATTTATCCAGGAGAGGGGACTGCAGGTGTTAGTCAGTCTGCATTAATGGTTTCAAGGCAAATTTTGGCTTCCAAAGGTATAGAAAATTTTAGTTTATAAAATTTTGTCTGTTTTCTTTTGCTTCAGCAAGTTTTTTAGAAAGTAAATCCCAATTTTTTTCTTTAATAAGAGATTCCAGTATATTTAGCTTGTTTTTAAAATTATTTATGGAATTTAAAACATTAATCTGATTATTAATTGCTAAATCTAAGCCTAGTTGTTCATTGCCTCCGCCAACTCTCGAAGTGTCAGCAAATCCTGTAGCAGCTAATTTTTGCGTAAGATCTAATAAAGATTGATTATTTTTTGTTTGCGCAGTTTCTATGAGGGCAGAAGCTAAAAATATAGGCAAATGAGAAATTAGAGATACTGCTTCATCATGCTCTTTTGGCGTAGCTTGGCAAATTTCACAATCCATTGATTTTATGAGCTTGGAAATAGTTCGGACTGAATTTAAATTACTATTTTGTGTTGGGGTAATAATCCATTTTGCGTTTGTAAAAAGACCTTCAAAACCTGAATCAACTCCTTTTCTTTCGGTTCCTGCCATTGGATGAGATCCCATAAATAGAGGATGTAAATTTTCCCATGTATTTACAATTGGTTCTTTTACAGAACCTACATCAGTTAGTATTGTTTCCTGAGGTATTGATGCTACTAATTGTTGAGACGGATTGATCAAATCTTTAATAGGCAATGCTAAAATAATTAGCTCACATTTTTTTAATAAGCTCAGATCACAGCTAACAAAATTAGCAAGTTTTTTATCCTTAGCTTTTTTTTCATTAAATTCATTATTTGCTATTCCATAAATTGTATGATTTAGACTTTGGAGTTTTAACCCTAAAG
>QCBO01000010.1 GCA_003279105.1 Prochlorococcus sp. AG-347-I19 | reverse complement strand
ACCAATTACTGAATTAGAATATAAATTCTTATCTAAGAAGGGTTATAAATTAAATGACTTAATTGGTAGAACTGGAATTGAATATGTTTACGAAGATTTTATAAGAGGTGAATGGGGTGGAGAAATGGTTGAAGTAAATTCATTAGGAAAATTTCAAAGATCATTGGGTATAAGACCTGCAGTACAAGGTAATGATGTTGAACTAACAATCGATCTTAATTTGCAGTTAGTTGCTGAGGAAGTTCTTAAAGATAAAAAAGCTGGAGCCATAATAGTAATGGATCCAAGAGATGGTGCAATAAAAGCAATGGCAAGTAAACCTACATTCGATTTAAATTTTTTCTCAAAGGATTTTAAATCTGAGAAAGAATATAATACACTTTTTAATTCTCCTGAAAAACCTTTATTTAATAGAGCATTAAATGCCTACGATCCAGGAAGCGTTTGGAAAATTGTAACGGCTTTAGCTGGCTTGGAAAGTGGAAAATTCCCTAGAGAAACAATGTTAGATACGAAACCATGTATCACTTATGGAAGCCAATGTTTTAGGGAACATAATGATTTAGGTTTTGGGGTAATAGGTTATGAAGATGCTTTAAGAGTTTCGAGTAATACATTTTTTTATCAAGTCGGATATGGTGCAGGAGTTGATGAAATTCATAAGGTATCACGAAAGCTTGGTTTTAATTCTTTGTCTGGAATTGAAATTTCTGAACAAGAAAATATAGGATTAGTAGCTAGTAGTGAATGGGCTAAAGGAGGTAGAGGATGGGGGCAACCAGGAAGAACCCCTTGGGTTCCAGAAGATATTGCTAGTATGTCTATTGGACAATTTGTTGTACAAGTTACCCCGATTCAAATAGCTAGAGCATATGCAGCGATTGCTAACGGAGGTTATCTAGTGACCCCACATTTGACTAAAAAAGGTGTAGAAAGTCTTTTAGATAAAAAACCTATTCCAATTGACATTGAACCACAAAATATTCAGTTGATTAAAAGTGGTCTCAGGAAAGTAGTAGAGTCTGGCACAGGAGTATCAATTAATTACGGAGTTTCAAATTTACCTCCAGTTTCAGGCAAAACAGGAACTGCTGAAGATGGTGAAGGTGGTCTTGATCACGCTTGGTTCGTTTGCTTTACGCCCTCTGAAAAAAGTGAATTACTTATAGTTGCTTTTGCACAAAATACTCCTGGTGGTGGATCTGTTCACGCCCTGCCAATGGCTAGAAAAATTTTAAGAGTTTGGAATGAGAAAAATTAGATTAATTTTTAGCTATTAAAAGTTTATGTTTTTAATTTTTTCATTTGTAAAAGTCTTTGAATAATATCTTCAATAGTTTTTGTATCTATAGGTTTACTATATGATGACAAAAGTTGTCTTCCTAATACTTGACTTCCCAAATGCACTAATTGAATTCGTAATGTGGTCAGTAGTTCTAACCCTATGCCACCAGAAAATGTTGCAATTGCAATCGGTTGACCATTAAATAAATTCCTAAAGTCATCTCCCGAAATAGAAAGCCATGCTATAAAGTTGGAGAGAATGGGAGGGATAGATCCATTATATTCAGGGGCACAAATCACCCACCTTTCAATTTTGAAAAGCTTTTTTTTTAATTCTTCTATTTCATTTGGAATATTTTCTTTGCTGTGAATTCTTGGATTAAATAATGGAATATCAAGAGTAGTAAGATCTAAAATTTCAGAACTTATTTTAAGTTCATTACTTTTTTCAAGAAATTTTTCAGAAAGTTCTAGATTTTTACCACAACTAGCCGTAATGATTATTAGATCTTTTTTTTCAGTCATAAATTAGATAAATAAATTTAATAGTTAGCACCTGTTTTACGGTGATGAACTGCCGTTAGACTATCGGATTTTAGTATATTACCGTGTAGTACTTCGGCGTATATTACCCAATGATCTCCGCATTCCATTCTCTCTTTTACAGAAGCATCTAACCATGCGAGCGATTCAGGAATTATTATCTGTTCATTAGGAGTTAATTCAATATTTAGTCCTTCAAATCTATCTTCTCCAGGTGCAAAGGGCTTTGTGAATCTTTTCAAAGATTCTTTAAAATCTTTTTCACCAAGAATATTTAATGCAAATGAATCTCCTATTTGCAGAAGAGACTCTACTGATCTATCTTTTGCTACTGCAATACTTAACCCTGGCGGAGAAAAACTTGCTTGACTAACCCAAGATGCAAGCATGGCTCCTTTGATATTATTCTCATCTTTGCCTTTAGAGGCTGTCAGGACACAAAGTGAACCAATTACTCTTCCAAGAGCTTGTAGCTTTGGATCCGTTTTGCTTGTAATCATTCCAGTATCTGATTTTCTGGGTTTTTTCTTTGCTTTTTTTATAATTTTTCTCCCAAAGTGAGTTCCTATTTCTTCTAACTCTTTAATCTTTGGTTTATTTGGACTGAATTTAATCCTAATAGGTTCAAAACTAAACTTAAAACCACCGTCTTTTAATTTTGTTTCGAGTAAATCTATAGCTTCGCCGCTCCAGCCAAAACTGCCAAAAATTCCCACTGGCTTATCTCTATTACCCTCTGCTAACAATGTTCCTAGTGCACTAACTATTGGAGTTGGGGCGTGACCACCCAATGTGGGTGAGCCTATTAAATATCCATCAGCATTTTGGATGGATTTTACAAGTACATCATTAGGTGTAAATTCACAATTAATACTTTCAACTTCTACAGAGGTTCTATTTATCCCTTTAGCTAATGCATCCCCTATTGAGGCTGTGTTTCCATATGCACTTGCATATATAAGAGCGATCTTATGATTATTGGTTGAGAGATTCTCTCCCCATCTAATGTAGTCATTTAAAAAGCTTTTTAAGCTATATTCGATCGCGGGACCATGTAATGGTGCAATAGTTTTGATGTCATAATCTGCAATTTTTTCAGTTATTGATACAACTTGATTAGACATTGGTGCCATTAAGCAATCATAAAAATGTTTCCTATCAATTTCTGTACTAATTCGATTTGTTTCAGACCAATGTTTAGATGCAATATGTGCAGAGAAAATTTTTTCACTAAGAAGTATTTCTTGATTACGTTCATAAATTATCAGGCCACCAGGCCAACGTGCTGTTGGAATAGGAATTAACTCTAATGAAATGTTATCTAATTCTAAATTAAGTTCTTTTTTGATTATGTTTATTTTAGGTAATTGAATTTCAATAAAGTTTTCTAAGGTAGGATTTCTTTGATTCCAAAGTTCGCTAATAAGTTTATAACCTGGATTAGAGCAAGTAATAGTTGTATTTTGAAATTGGGTACTTATGTTCTTTATAGTTTCAATAATTTGGGGATTAATATGACCAGAAATGAAGTTGATATTACTTAAATTAAATTGATCGCAAAACCTATAAATTACTTTATTAAACGAATCTAAATATTGTTTCTCAGGTGGATGAATAATAAAAAGTTCCTCATGACTTCTAATGAAAAAAGTATTAAAAGAGGTTCCTTTTTCAAGATTAAATTCTAGTTCAAATCTTTCTTTATTTTGATCTAAGAATCTTACACAAGAAAAATTTTCAGTAATTTCAAATTCTGATAAATTTTGATTTTCTGCAAGTAAGCCTATATTAATATCTGACATTTCAAAGACTTATTTTCTAATAGTGATTAGCAACTTTTCTGTGATGAACTGCTGTTTTACATGATAAGTCAGAAACATTACCATTTTCAACAATTCCGTAAATTATCCAATGGTCTGGAGTCTCCAGTCTTGAACTGACTTTACAATCTAAAAAGGCGAGCGAATCTGAGAGAACAGGTCCACCTTCAGCGATGTTGCTAATTACATCTACATCCGCAAATCTATCAGCTCCAGGGGCAAATCTTTTTAAAAAATGTCTGAACATTTTTTGATAGTTATCTTCTCTCAAGATATTTACAACAAAACGTTTACCAACTTGCATATATGATTCAATAGCTCTATCTTTTGCTACTGCAACTGTAATACCTGGTGGAGAAAAGCTTGCTTGACTAACCCAACTTGCGACCATTGCACTTTGTCTAAATGTCGAACCTTCCCCTTGCCTAGCAGTTACTACATATAATCCTCCACTTAATCTACCTAACGCTTTATCTAAATTTGAATCAAGGCTCTTCATAGAGGCAATATTCTTCTTTTTATTGATCAATTGACCCAAATCAGTTCCAGCTTCTTCGAATTGTTGATAAACATTCGGATCTGGAATATTTTTAACTCTTAAGGGAGAGAAAGCTTCTTTTTGACCAAGTTCTCTTAATTTATTTGCTAAGGAATCTATAGGTTCATCATTTCCACCAAATGCATCATAAACTGCAGTAAATTGTTTTGGCTTTAGTGCTGCAAATAAAGTACCGAGAGATTCTTTTAATTCATTATCTGAGTCTACAGGCCATGTGGGAATGACTACTGCTTTTGATTCCGAAATTAAACTTGTTAATTCTTGCGGGTCAGAAGATCTTAGATCAATTAACTGAACCTGAGCATCTGCTTTGCTTATTCCATGAGATATCGCTTGACTAAGTCGATCACAATAACCATAGTCGCTTATGTAGCAAACTGACACAAAATCATTGCCTTTGCTTTTATTGCTACTCCATTCTAGATATTTTCCTTTCCAAAAATTGACCTGATTATGGAGCAAAGGCCCATGACCCACAGCTATTGTTTTTAATTCAGGTAGCTTATCTATTCTTTTAATTGCCTGCATAACGCTTCTAGCGTTTGGACCCATAAGGCAATCGTAATAAAAACGAAAATCATCGTATATTTCTTTTTGATCAGTGTCAAAAAATTCGTCAGAACAATAATGTAGTCCAAAAGCATCGCATGTATATAGAACATTTGTGCTGTGATCATATGAAAATATGGTATCTGGCCAATGCAAATTTGGTGCACTTATAAATTCAATATTATGTTCTAAACCACTATTAGGATTAGTTCCGAGATTTAAAAACTCTCCGCTCTTAACCTCTAGACATTTAAAGGGAATATGTATTTGGTCTTCAATAAATTTAAGTGCTAATTTTGATCCAACTACTGTGATATTTTGGTTTAATTCTAAAAGATTACCTATTAAACCAGAATGATCAGGTTCTGTATGGCTAGTAATTAGATAATCAACATCTTGCGGATTAACCTTTTTCAGTAATTCTTCAAACCATAATTCTTCAAACTTTGCATGACTAGTATCAATGATTGCTAGTTTCTCACCTTTAATAATAAAACTATTGTAAGTAGTTCCATTTCTTAATCCAAATTCAATATCAAATCTACTGCGATCCCAATCCAAAGATCTTATGGCACAAGAATCATCAGCAAAGTTTTGAGATTGAACCGTCAACTTGTTCTTAGTTTGTGCCAATTTAGAATTACTTGTCTGGGCAGAGGCTATCATAGAATAATTAGCTTTATAAATTAACTTTAGTTATATAGAATATAAATTCGCGTGATTATCTTTGCGAAATAACCGAAATTACGCTTTTCTTTAATTTTTAATCTTCTTATTCTGGATAAATGACATCTCAATTAATTAAAAAAATAGTTACTGGAGATGAGATAAGAAATGCTTTTTTAAAATTTTACAGTGAAAAATTACACAAAATCATTCCAAGTGCATCTTTGATTCCAGATGACCCTACGGTTATGCTCACAATTGCTGGAATGCTACCTTTTAAACCAGTTTTTTTAGGTTTAAAAGAAAGACCATCAAAAAGGGCTACATCTAGCCAAAAGTGCATCAGAACAAACGATATAGAAAACGTTGGAGTTACAGCTAGACACCACACTTTTTTTGAAATGCTTGGTAATTTCTCTTTTGGAGATTATTTTAAACGAGAGGCTATTCAATGGGCGTGGGAATTAGTTACTAATATTTATCAACTTTCTGTTGAAAATATAATTGTGAGTGTTTTTCACGAAGACGAAGAGTCTGCAAAAATTTGGAGTGATGTAATTGGTATTCATCCAGATAGGATAGTCAAACTAGGTGAGGAAGATAATTTTTGGTCATCTGGCAAAACAGGTCCATGTGGACCTTGTTCAGAACTTTATTATGATTTTCATCCTGAAAAGGGTCTGCAGAATATTGATTTAGAAGATGGAGATCGTTTTATTGAATTTTATAATCTTGTTTTTATGCAATATAATCGTGATCCTAATGGAAAATTGACAGATTTAAAATTTAAAAATATTGATACAGGAATGGGTCTTGAAAGGATGGCTCAAATACTACAAAAAAAGCAAAATAATTATGAGACAGATTTGATTTTTCCTATTATTCAAAAAATTTGTGAGATTGCAAATATTGATTATTTTTCTTCAGATGATAAAAACAAAATTTCTTTAAAAATCATTGGTGATCATACAAGAGCTGTTATTCATTTAATTTCTGATGGAGTATCAGCAAGTAATCTCGGTAGGGGATATATATTAAGAAGGCTTATTAGAAGAATGGTCAGACATGGCAGATTATTAGGTATTACAAATGAATTTTTACCTCATATTGCTACTGTCGGAATTAACTTAATGCAAAATAATTATCCTGATTTAAAAAATAATAATGATTTAATTTTGAATGAGATAAAAATTGAAGAAATAAGATTTAGGGAAACTCTTGAAAGAGGAGAGAAATTACTAGATGAGTTAATTTCTTCAGGGCAGAAATTAATTTCTGGTTTTAAAGCTTTTGAACTTTATGATACTTATGGATTTCCTCTAGAACTTACTGTAGAAATTGCTGAAGAACATGGTATCAATGTAGATGTAAAGGGTTTTGAAGAAGAAATGAATGTACAAAAAGAGAGAGCTAAAGCTGCTTCAAGTAACATTGATTTGACATTAGAGGGATCATTAGAGCGAGAAATAGATGTTTTTAACAAAACTGTTTTTAATGGTTATAAGTCACTACTTTCGGAAGCTGAAATAAAGGGTATATTCTTGGATTCAACATTAGTTAAGGAAGCAAGTGAAGGTCAGAAAGTTTTAATTGTTCTTGATCAGACAACTTTTTATGGAGAATCTGGCGGGCAAGTTGGTGATATTGGAACGATATTTTCAAACGATGTTGAGGTCTTGGTTGATAATGTCATGCGAAAGAAAAATGTTTTTTTACATTACGGAACGATCAAAAAAGGAAAATTAACTATTGGGCAAAAAGTTAAGACTAATGTTAGTTCCTCTAATAGAGCTAAGGCTGCTGCAAATCATACAGCTACTCATTTATTACAATCTGCACTTAAATCAGTTATTAATGAAAGTGTTGGACAAAAAGGTTCATTAGTAGCCTTTAATAAATTACGATTTGATTTTAATTCCTCTAATCCTATTTCTAAAGATCAAATTTCTAAGATTGAGACTTTAGTTAACTCTTGGATTATGGAAAATCATGCCCTAGAAATAAAAAATATGTCTAAGAGTGAGGCTCTTGAAAAGGGCGCAGTCGCCATGTTTGGAGAAAAATATGATGATGAAGTGCGCGTTGTTAATGTACCAGGAGTTTCAATGGAACTTTGTGGTGGTACACATGTTAAAACTACATCCGAATTAGGTTCTTTCAAAATAATTAGTGAGGAAGGAATCTCAGCTGGTGTCAGAAGAATCGAAGCATTATCAGGCCAATCAGCATTAGACTATTTCAGTAATAGAAATGCATTAGTAAATCAACTAAGTGATTTATTAAAAGCAAATCCTAATCAACTTTTTGAAAGGGTTAATAATTTACAAGCAGAGCTTATTAATAAGAATAAAGAGATACAAAAAATGAAAGATGAAATTGCATATTTTAAATACTCTTCTATAAAATCATCCGCAGAAATAGTAAATTCTTTTTCAATTTTAGTAAATCAGATTGATGGCTTAGATGGAAATTCTTTGCAATCTGCAGCACTTAATTTAACTTCTCATTTGGGAAATAAAGCAATAGTGATTCTTGGCGGAATACCAAATCCAGAAAATAGAAAGTTGTTATTTGTAGTTTCTTTAGGTGATGATGCAGTAAAAATAGGATTGCATGCAGGTAAATTAATTAATGAGATTGCAAGAATTTGTTCGGGAGGTGGAGGAGGAAAGCCTAACTTTGCTCAAGCAGGTGCTAAAGATATTGATAAGTTAAGTGATGCTTTAGATTATGCTAAAAATTATTTGCAAAAAACATTAGCTAGTCATTCTGATAAATAACTACTTTTTCTGAGACTAATTTCTATTTGATCCATTAATTTCCTTGCTTCTTCAATAGTTAATTTCTTTTGATCAATTGCTGATTCAGTATTAATTCTTATAGATTCAACCAAAGAAGCTGAACTGTAATCTAATAATTGTAAAATTTCAGATTTACTGTCTTCTTTAATAATATTTCTGACCTTATATGAATTATTTTGATTTATGTCTATATGAACAACGTTGGTATTGCCAAATAAATTGTGCAAGTTTCCTAATGCTTCTTGATAGGCTCCAGTCATAAAAATTCCAATTAGGTAATCTTTATCTTCTTCTGGCTTATGCAAATTTAGTAGTGATTTAATTTTTCCATTATCAATAAAATTATTTAGTTTCCCATCTGAATCACAAGTTAAATCTGCAAAGTTGCCTTTGCAG
The DNA here is from genome assembly GCA_003279105.1 of Prochlorococcus sp. AG-347-I19. Classification (GTDB taxonomy): domain Bacteria; phylum Cyanobacteriota; class Cyanobacteriia; order PCC-6307; family Cyanobiaceae; genus Prochlorococcus_A. The sequence goes on along the minus strand of QCBO01000010.1, from coordinate 44,947 downwards.
AACGGCTCCTCTAAGTGCCTATGTATTGGGACTATTGGAAAAATCTGATTTATTGCCCAGCTATCAGGAATAGATTTAAATATAGATAAATTTGCATAATAAGTTGATGCAAGAGTTTCTGTAATTTCAGTTAAATCAGGGTGATTGATTTCATCATTATTCAGGTTATTAGAAATTTCTTTTGCGCAAGCCCAAGTAAGTTCTTCGGCATAAGCTCTTTCTGCCAAGCTTAAAAATCCTAATCTAAAAGCGACTAAGCAATCTTCTTTAAACTTTTTTGCATCGTTCCATAGTTCAATTATTTGAGATAAATTTATTTTTTTATTTTTAAGTTTTTTTAATTCATAGAAAGTATCAAGTAAATTTGAAATTATTAATTGTTGATTTTTTTGATCAAAAATTTGTAGTTTGGAACTGACATGACTTGTTCCTAGGACATTAAAAATTAAAACTGAACAATGACTAATTATTGCTCTTCCACTTTCTGAGATTATGGTTGGATGCTTTATATTATTTAATTCACATGAATCCTTAATAGTTGCAATTACATCGTTAGCATAATTTTGGAGAGAATAATTAGTAGAAGTGTTGGAGGAGGTTTTAGTTCCATCAAAATCTATTCCTAATCCACCCCCAACGTCGATATATTGCATTGGGGCTCCTAGTTTGCATAGTTCAACATATATTTGACTCGCTTCTTGTAATGCATCTTTTATCACAGCAATATCACTTATTTGACTGCCTATATGAAAATGGAGCAATTTCATTTCGTTGATAAGTTTTGCTTCTTTTAGTTCTTTTATTGTCAACATAATTTCTGGGATTGATAATCCAAATTTGGAATTATCTCCAATAGATTTACCCCACCTACCACTACTTTTACTTGATAACTTTGCTCTAATTCCTATCAATGGAGTCGCGTTAAGTTCTTGAACTGCTTGAATAATTCTTTTTACCTCATCTCGTTGTTCAATAACTATTATTGGATTTTTGCCGAGTTTTCTGGCCAAAGTAGCAATCTCAATATATTTTTTATCTTTATATCCGTTGCATATTAGTAATGAATTTTGGTTTTCAAGAAGTGCAAGGCCAATTAATAGTTCTGATTTACTTCCTACTTCTAAACCAAAATTCCATTGGCTACCAAACTCTATTATCTTTTCTAAGACATTTTTCTGTTGATTACATTTAACAGGAAAAACGCCTTGATATGTGTTCTTATATTTATAGGTTTTTATTGCTTTTAAAAAAGAGTCATGTAATGCATTTATTCGATCTTTCAAGATATCATTAAATCTTATGATTAATGGAGGATTTATTTCTCTACTCTTAAGTTCTTTGACAAGCTTAAAAAGGTCAATCTTATTCTCAGATTTTATATTTTTAGTTACTGATATATTTCCTTTGGAATTTATAGAAAAATATTTATCTCCCCATTTGTCTATGTTATACGTCGATATACTATCTTCAATAGTCCAAATATTCTTGAATTTTTTCGGCTCAAAATTGGTCAATTTATGTCTTAGTGATTAATAAATGTTTTTGAAAATAACTTAAAACAATATCTTTTATTTTAATGATTACTTGCCAAGTTACCACCCAAAAGTTGAATATACATAGAGTGATTATTAACTAAATGACCAAAGAGAGAACCTTTATTGCAATTAAACCAGATGGAGTTCAAAGAGGATATGTTTCTGAGATTATTGGCAGATTTGAAAAAAAAGGATTTAAATTGGTTGGATTAAAGCAATTAATTCCTTCAAAAGAACTTGCTCAAAATCATTATGGAGTACATAGAGAAAGACCCTTTTTTGGTGATTTAGTAGACTTTATTTCAAGTGGCCCTGTTGTAGCAATGGTATGGGAAGGCGAGGGAGTTATTTTGAGTGCTAGAAAACTAATAGGTGCAACAAAACCTCTGGAAGCAGAGCCTGGAACAATTAGAGGTGATTTAGCTATTGATATTGGGAGGAATATTATTCATGGTTCTGATGGAGAAGATACAGCAAAATTTGAAATTGATCTATGGTTTAACGAAGAGGAATTATGTGAGTGGGAAACTTCTGATTCGAAATGGCGATTTGAAAATTAAAATTTAAATCGCAAATCTATCTAAACTAAATTTTTCTAAAAAGCTTTTCTCTATTTCTTTGAGATTTTTATTTTGAACTATTTTCAAAAGAAGATCACTTGTGATTGCAGAAAATAAAACTCCATTTCTATAATGTCCTGTTGCTATATATAGATTTTCAATTTTTGATTTTCCAATTATTGGTTTTAGATCTGGTGTGCAAGGTCTAAAGCCCCACCAATGTTCCATTTGTGGCCAATTAATAGCTTCTGGCAATAAAGAGCGAATGCCTTCTTGCAGTTGTTTTATTCCATTAGGAGTATTACCTTGATTAAATTTTGAATCTTTTTCAACTGTCGCTCCAACTATAATAAGTCCATCATCACGGGGAACTAGATAAGTTTTTGGACCAAAAATAACCCTTTTCAAAAAATTTGTTGGACCTTGTATTGATAGCATCTGTCCCTTTACAGGAAAGACTGGAATCTTATTAAAAATTTTTTTACTCCACGCACCGCTGCATATAATTGCTTTTTCGCAGTTAATTTTTTTTATTTCCCCAGTGGCACATAAAACTGTTGCACCTGTAATTTTGTTTTTTTCGAATAACAAATCCTCTACTTCTGATCCCTCTTGAAATTCGACTCCATTCAAGGAACATGCTCTCTCAAGAGCACGCATCAGTTTTCTTCGGTTATCTATTTGACCATCTTGTTCAAAAAGTAAACCATGTTTCCAAATAGAATTCATTCCATTGATTTCTGTTTGAAGATCTTTGTGATTTAAATATTTTCCATATTCATAAGTGGGAAACTCTTCAAGGTCTTCTTTGTTTTTAAAAGGAACTACTATGCCGCATTTTTTTAAACCGCATTTAATATTACTATCTTGTTCAATACTTTGTATCCACTTTGGAATTAGATTTTGACTTTCTTGGCCAAATTTTAGTAATTCATCTTCGAGCCCTTCGGCATGAGTAGCTAACATTCCTGCAGCAACAAATCCAGCTGATTCATTTCTATTTTTGCTTAAAACTAAAACTTTGAAGTTATTTCTAGAAAATTCATAAGCAATAGATAAACCTAAAAGTCCACCTCCAATGATTAATATTGAATTTTTGGTTTCTTGTGCCATTTAAAAATTAATATTTTTATATGTGTTTTGGTCCTCTTTTCCTTTATATCCAATAATATTAATAAAGAGACTTTTAATAATGAACAATTTGGAATCTTGGGAAGCTGTGATTGGTTTGGAAACTCATGTACAGCTTAATACGAAAAGTAAAATATTCACATCTGCGTCAACAGCTTTTGGCGATGCACCTAATACCCATATAGATCCTGTAGTTTGTGGTTTACCAGGAACTCTTCCAGTTCTGAATGAGACTGTCCTTGAGTATGCTGTAAAAACTTCGTTAGCATTAAATTTAAACGTTGCAGAACATTGTAAATTTGATAGAAAACAATATTTTTATCCTGATCTTCCTAAAAATTATCAAATTTCACAATTTGATGAGCCGCTAGCTGAAAATGGTTGGTTAGAGGTTGAAATAATTGAAAAGGACAAAGAACCTTATATAAAAAAAATTGGTATAGAAAGGCTACATATGGAAGAAGACGCCGGAAAACTAGTCCATTCAGGAAGTGATAGATTAGCTGGCTCTAAGTATTCTTTAGTTGATTACAATCGTGCCGGAATAGCATTGTGTGAGATTGTAAGTAAACCAGATATTAGATCAGGTAAAGAGGCATCTGAATATGCTTCAGAGATTAGAAGAACAGTTAGATATCTAGGGGTATCAGACGGAAATATGCAAGAGGGTTCATTACGCTGTGATGTCAATATTTCAGTTAGAAAAGGACCTAATGCTCCTTTTGGTACCAAAGTGGAAATAAAAAATATGAATTCATTTTCTGCAATTCAAAAGGCTTGTGATTATGAAATAGCCAGACAAATAGAAGTTTATGAAAATGGAGGAAAAATTTTCCAAGAAACAAGGTTATGGGATGAAGCTAAGCAATTAACGAAAAGTATGAGATTAAAAGAAGGTAGCAGTGACTATAGATATTTTCCTGATCCTGACTTAGGTCCAATTGAAATAACAAAAGCCCAACAAGAAATATGGTTTAAAGAACTACCAGAATTACCTTCAAAGAAAAGATATAAATACGTAAGTCAATTTGGGTTGTCTGCATATGATGCAAGGGTAATTTCTGATGAAATAAGCATGGCAAACTTTTTTGAAGAAACAGTAGCAAATGGTGCTGAGGCTAAACTAGCTTCAAATTGGGTAACAAGTGATATTGTGGGCTATTTAAAATCAAACAAACTAAGTTTTCGTGAATTAAAGCTTAGTCCTGAAAATCTTGCTGAAATGATTAACATGATTTCAAAAAATATAATAAGCGGAAAAATTGCAAAAGAAATTTTACCTGAACTTATTCAAAAAAATATTTCCCCGAAAAAATTAGTTGAAGAAAAAGGGTTGGCAATGATATCTGATTCTTCAAGTATTTCACCAATAATTGATGCACTTATAAATGAACATCCAAATGAAGTTCGAGCATTTAAAAATGGCAAAACTAAGTTACTTGGTTTTTTTGTTGGTCAACTTATGAAAAGAACAAAAGGTAAAGCTGACCCTAAACTTGCAAATAAACTTCTTATGGAAAAATTAAATAGCTAAAGCTTAAAGAAGCTCTTTTATCGTATTGATCCATTTATTTTGTTCATCCGAATTCTCTAAAATAATATCTGAGAATTTTCTTTTTTCTTCAAAACTTAATTGAAAATTTATCAATTCATATGCTTCTTTTTCGCTAATTTTATCTCTTGTGATAAGTCTGTTTTTTTGTATTTCTTTAGAACATTTAACTAACCATATTTCAGTGCAAATATCTTCAAATTTTGCTTCAAACAATAATGGAATAACCAATACTATAGTTTGATTATTTCTGTATTGACTGCATTCTTCTATCATTCTTTCTTTAATTAAAGGGTGAAGTAGTTTTTCAATCCATTCCTTGCTTTCTGAATGTTTAAAAATAATGTTCCTTAAAAGTTTTCTGTTTATTTCCCTTTCTGAATTGCTTTTATTATCAATAATTTTATTTCCAAAATAATCTAAAATTTTCCTATATCCATATGTGTTTGGTTTGATTAATTCTCTTGAAAAATGATCTGCATCTAATATTGGTATGTTTTTATGTTTTCTTATGTAATTAGTTATGGTTGTCTTCCCACTTGCGATACCTCCTGTTAAACCAATCCTTCTTTGGTTGTTTTTTAATTTTTGAAGAATATCCATATAATTAATAATAATCTAATTACTTAGTTTCTTTAGTTTTAAAGAGTAGTTAGTATGAATTAAAATACCAAAAAGTTTGAGCCAGTTAGATTCCAATTGGTCGTTTGTTGATGACAGTAAGGTAACACCCAAGGGGTTTCTTTTTGCTGGGATATCTGCTGGTTTAAAAGCTTCTAATAAAAAAGATTTAGCACTAATACTCGCTCCAGAAGGAAGTATTTTTAGTGGGATGTTTACCCAATCAATTGTTCGAGCTTCTTGTGTGGATATTTGTGAGAAAAGGATTAAAACAACTTCAGGTTTTGTTAGAGCAATATTAATTAATTCTGGTCAAGCAAATGCATGTACAGGAAATCTTGGCATTCAACATTTTCAAATTGCTACAGGAAAGATTGCGGAACTTTTAGGAATAAAAGAAGAAGAAGTTTTAATGTGCTCAACTGGTGTAATTGGTGTTCCAATACAAATAAATGATTTAGTAAAAAATTTACCGAATTTAGTAAGTGATTTAAAGGGTAATAATTTTGCAAATGCAGCAGAAGCAATTTTAACTACTGATTTGACTTTAAAAAAAATGTCAATAGAGACGATTATTCAAGGTAGAAAAATAAAAATAGCAGGATTTGCAAAAGGTTCAGGAATGATTTACCCCAACATGGCTACAATGCTTGCTTTTCTAACCTGTGATGCGGGTATTCAAAAAGAAGAATGGGACAAAATGATTGCTATTGGGGTTAAAAAATCTTTTAATGCAATATCAGTTGATGGAGAGACAAGCACAAATGATTCTTTTGTTGGAATAAATGCAGGAGAGAAAATTGAAAAAAGGTTTTTTCCAATTATCCAACAAGGGATTGATATTGTATGTCAGAACTTGGCAAAAAATATTGCAAGGGACGGAGAGGGAGCAAATTGTTTATTAGAAGTTTTGGTTCAAGGAGCAAAAAATACAGATGATGCAATTATGCTCGCAAAATCTATTTGTAATTCTGCCTTGGTAAAAACTGCGATACATGGTTGTGATCCAAATTGGGGACGAATCATTTCTGCTGCAGGTAATTCTGGAGTTAAATTTAATTTAAATGACCTTGATTTGTATATAGGAAACGCCCACATTTTGGAAAAAGGCAAGTTAAATAAATATAATCCACAAAAAGTAACAGACTATATTAAGTCCAGAATGAAAGGTAGATATTTGGTAGATGATATTGTAAAAATTATGATTAATCTTAATTCTGGTGAATCGAAAGGCAAAGCTTGGGGGTGCGATCTTTCTAAAAAATATGTTGAAATAAATAGCGAATATACTACTTAAATTTTAGTAAATCTAATGGTAGATATTTATTAATATAGAGAAACAGTATTGTTAAAGTTCCAATTACAGAGCCTATAAAACCTCCAAAAAAATTAACTAATAATCCAGATTGTCTAATTATTGCTTCTTCTTTTTTTTCTTCTTCTTCAAAATTAGGAGAATCAACTACTTTTAAGCGCTTATTGGTTGTTGGTTGTTTAAGTTGTTGGTGTCGGATGAGGGCTTCGAAATCAGGCATGGAATTTGTGAGGCAATTGAACAATAAGCAGACCAGCCCGTCATTCGACGAGGATCTGATCTGCCTAAATCGTCTACAGCTTCAAATACAGCATTGCCACAGGCTTCTGCTTTATCAAATGCTGAGAGTAAGGGTATAAATGTATCAAAAACATATAAACCAAAATTTTCCAGTGCTGCTTTGGCTTGTTGCGCTGCTTTTTGCTGTCTAAAATCAACTTTTACTATTACTACAGCATGGTTAACTTTTAAGTTGCTTAATAAATTAGCTAGTTCGACAGTTAATTCTACTGATCTTGCTTTTGCAGTTGTAGGCAAGATAACTAAATCTGAACCATATGCTAAGTGTTTAAGTTCTTCTTGATCACTGCTAGCCTGGCCATCGGTTATTACAATTTCTGATGATCTTGATGCTTTAGCAGCTGAACTGACGGGGAAAACTGGAAATGGAAGATTGCCTCTTGATGCGTATGCTAAAGCAGATCTATTCTTGTCGGCATCGACTATGCAAACTTTTTTACCTTCAGAATGCCAAACACTTGCAAGGTGAATACTTGTACAGGTCTTGGCAACCCCCCCTTTTTGTCCGCAAACGGTAATGAACAATTTTTTATTTTTCTTTCTCTTACTTTGGAGAATAATTTCTTAATGTCAAGAGAAACTGATTTTTAATGCTTTAAAACTTATTTTTTGAAATATTTTAAAGAAGTTAATATTTTTAGATAACCTTATAAAGTTCCTTATTTAAATTGGCTAGTGAAGAAAAGAATTGGATTAGGTACGTGGTCTTGGGGGAATAAGCTTTTCTGGAATTACCAATCTACAAATGACGATGATTTACGTGAGACATATGATGAAGCGTTACGAAGAGGTTTCGATCTAATTGATACTGCAGATTCTTACGGTACTGGGAATCTTCAGGGCAGAAGTGAATTGTTGATAGGAAAATTTTTACTAAATACTCCTTCAGCAAAGAAAAAAAGAATTCAAGTAGCAACCAAACTTGCACCTTATCCCTGGAGAATAGGTAACAGAGGCTTTAATAAACCTTTTTTGAAAAGTTTAGAGAGACTTAATAACAAATTAGATATAGTGCAATTACATTGGTCAACTTCAAAATACAATCCTTGGCAGGAATTAGGGCTGTTGAATAATCTTTGCGATTTAAAAGATGAAGGCTTTGATTTTCAAATAGGCTTATCAAATATAGGCCCTAAAAGATTGATGAAATTAATTAATTTTTTAGCAAAAAGAAATCAGAACCTAAAGAGTGTTCAAATACAGTTTTCTTTGCTTGCTCCCGATTTAGGAAAACAATATCAGGTAAAAAAAATTTGCGACGAAAATAATATTGATTTCTTTGCTTATAGTCCTCTGTCCTTTGGAATACTTTGTATTGATCCAGATAAAGAAGAAAATAAAGAAAAAAGTTTTATTCGTAATTCCTTATTTGAAAACTATAAAAAACCAACATATGAATTGCGGAGGTGTCTGAAAAGAATTGCGCATCAAAGATCAGTTTCCCAAGCTCAAGTAGCAATTAATTGGTGTTGTTATCAAGGAACTATTCCACTTGTTGGAATGCGAAAAAAATCTCAAGTTATAGATGTATCTAATGTATTTAATTGGGATTTAAAAAAAAATGAATTTAAAGTACTTCAGGAAGTTTCAAAAAAATGTTTAAAAAAAATGCCGAAAAATCCTTTTTCGAGTAATTAATTAAATTTTTAGCTAGATATTTTCTTATTTTTTTTGATTTGACAACCACTATTCCATAGTTCATTGGGAAATTTTTCACCAGTGAATCTAATAACTTTTGGTTTGAGATTTATTATCAAGTCATTTAGTTTTTTATTAGATTCCATTTTGCAAGATTGGATTTCTTAATAAGATAAATTAATTTAAAACTTATCTTCTCAGTATTTATACTTATAAAATTAAAAAAATTCTTTTTAATACAAGTAATTGCAGCAATATTTACACACTCATAAATTATCTACTACAACTTTTTAGTTATTTAAAAAAGTGGAGTCCTTCCAGACTCCTCGTATCATTTGGTTGATAAGGCTGATATAACCCCATCTCCTTTTGGATCAAGCAGCAACTGGTGCTGTTTGACGGGAGAAACTAACGATTTTGTTAGCATTTGTGTTTTTGCTCTAACCGAGCCGGCTTCAGTCACCTTCCTTATGCCCCGTCGAAACCATTACAACCCCAAATAGTGGAGTTGAGCGGAATCGAACCGCTGTCCGAAACATCGGTTGAGATCACCTAGTCCAATTGGACATTTATATTCTGACAGGCAAAATGGTTATTGAATAGTTTTTTTACTAAGTTTTATCGTATATGAATGTAGTGGCATCATCTCCAGAGGGACTAGAGAAATCTTTAGCAGATGAAATTTCAAATTTAGGCGGCTTTAATATTAATACTTATAAAAGATTTATTAATTTTGAATGTGATTTTGAAACTTTTTATAGAGTTCATTTCTATTCCAGATTAGCGTTTCGTTTTTATAGAGAAATTGCAAGTTTTAATTGCTATGACAAGCAATCTTTATATGTGGGGGTTAGAGATTCATTTGATTGGTTAAATTGGTTGCACTTTGATAAAACGTTTAATGTGCAAGTGACTGGGAGAACATCTTCTTTAAGTCATACTCATTTCACTGCTCTTGAAGTAAAAAATTCTATAACTGATTTGCAACAGGCAGTTTGGAATAAAAGATCAAATATTTCTCTAGATAATCCTGATTTTATAATTCATCTGCATTTAAATAATAATAAAGCAATTCTCAGTCTTCAAAGCAGCGTTGAAAGCTTACACAAAAGAGGCTATAGACCCGCAATTGGAAATGCTCCATTAAAAGAAAATTTAGCATCTGGATTGATAAATATGACTCAATGGAATGGCAAAGTTCCATTAATAGATTTTATGTGCGGCTCGGGAACTTTTTTAATTGAGGCAGTCAACCAATGCCTTGGAGTTCCTATAAATATTGATCAAGTATATCTTTTTGAGAATTGGTTGGACTTTAGGAAAGATATTTATCTTAATGAAAAAAATAAGGCAAAAAATAAAATTATAAATTATGAAAAATTGCCAACAATAATAGGATGTGAAATTAATAAAAAGGTTTTTGAGCAGGCGATTGTAAATATATCATTAGCTGGATTAGAAAATTATATTGAGCTTATAAATAATGATTTTTTAGCACTCCAATTAAGTTGCACACCTGGGATAATCATATGTAATCCTCCATACGGCAAAAAATTAGGCGATGAAAATGAATTGATTTATTTATATGAACAAATGGGAATCTTCCTGAAGAATAATTTTTCAGGTTGGGAATTTTGGCTGCTAAGTGGAAATCCAAAACTAACAAAATATTTGAAAATGAAATCTTCATTGAAAATTCCTGTTAGTAATGGGGGAATAGATTGTAGATGGATAAAGTACTTAATTAGGTAATTTATTTTTTGCCTAAAACCGCTTTTGTTGTCTTACCTAAACCCTCTAATGTTTGAGGAAGATATGGTCCTTTGGCTAATTTTCCTCCAAGTTTTAAACTTAAGCCTGCAAGAACTAAATCGATAAATATTATGAGTAATAAATTATATTCAATATTCCAATTATTATATTTTGTTAGAAAAAGGTAGAAAATAATATGGATGCAAATTAGTACTAATAATAATAATGTGCTGCCAATTGCCAAAAATATTCCACCACTAATTAATCTTCTTTTTTCTCTATCTACTTCTTGAAGAGCTATTCTTACATGCAAATCCATTACTGAACTTGCAATCGCTGAAATTCTGGAGGCGGTATTTGCAAAGTTTTTATTTTTTGGTTTTTCCATATTATTTTCTACCACTGTTTAGGAGCGTTCCTATTAGTAAACCAATACCAGCCGCAATAGCAATAGATAATAATGGTTTTTTTCTTATAGGACTCTCTATTTTTGGTCTAAGTGTATTGTTAAGTTCTTCTAATAATTCTTCTAATTGACTTTCTATAGGCTCAATTTTGTCTGATATTTCCCAATTGTTTTCTCTTATTGAATCAATTATTTCAAATAGTTGGCTTTTTATTCTAATTGCTGAGGTTCCACTATGGCTTGCTATTACTTCAACTAAATCTTCAATACTCCCTTTTGTGGCTTCAAGGGTTTGTTGTGCAATGTTAGGCCATTTTTCTCTTATTAAAGGTATTAAACTGTCAATTTTTTCGAGTAACCATTTTTCCGAGAGCACCTCTCTTTCAGGAAGATTAGAGTTATCTTCTTTATCTTCTACTTCTTTGGGAGGATGGTAAGTCTCCATTATTAAACTTATTTATTTTAAGATTAGACCCTATTTAATTAATTTGGAACCCTTATCTAAATAATTGTGGGATTTATATAGAATAAAAACATATAAAAGTTTATTTACATTTTATTTATCTACTCTGTTCTGCAAGAAGCTTTTGTTAAGCTATTACTGGAATTATTAAATGAGTTTAAATTTCATCATGGATATTACATTTGCATCATTAATTTTTGCATCTCGCACAATCCCTACAGATTTTGGATTAGTAGCTGCAGCTATCGCTGGAGCTGGAAGTTTGCTATTCATCGCATTAAGATTTGTTCCTGATGCAGGTAATTAAATAAAAGGGACTATCTTTAAGAAAAAATATCTTTATCTAAACCTTGTTTTGCAAAAAGATTTAATTTATTTATCAACTACATAATGGATAAATGGGTTTTGCTGGAACATGAAGTTTATAATGCTAAGTCTAAAGATATTCATTATGATTTTCTTGTTGAAAATGGAATAGATTGTTTAACTTGGAAATTTTTAAAACTACCTTTGTTAAATCAAGCTTCTATAGAAATTTCTAAGCAGCCAAATCATAGACTTATATGGCTATCCAGGATAGAACATGAACTTTCTGATAATAGAGGTTTTGTAAAAAGAATTGATCATGGAATATTTAAAAACGTTTCTACAGAATTGAACTCTGAAAATTATCGATTCATTTTGGATGGTGAACTTCTTTATGGCTTGTTTGAAATTTCGGCTAATTCTTGTAGATTGAGCAAAAGTGATTAATATTCATTTATAAATAAACGTAATATTCCTATTGAGAATTTTTGCAAATTAGTTATTCTTATTTAGCTATTGAGACTTGAGATTGGTACATATCAATCAGGTCGAGTTTGAAAATTTTAAATCTTTTGGGGGAAATGTAAAAATACCTCTTGAAGAAGGTTTTACGGTGGTTACGGGTCCTAACGGTGCTGGGAAAAGTAATATTTTAGATGGAATTTTATTTTGTTTAGGTCTAGCTAATAGTAGAGGTATGAGGGCTGAAAGATTACCAGATCTAATAAATAACTCCAAAGTTAAAGAGGGTAAGTCATCAGAAACATCTGTATCGGTAAAATTCAATATTCAAGATTGGTCTCCAAGAGAGGACCTTCCGCCTTTGGAACTAGAAGAAGAAGAAATTGCCCTTAATAAAGGTCAAAAAGAATGGTTAGTTTCTAGAAAATTAAGGCTTATGCCAGGTGGTTCTTATGCTTCTACTTATACTTCTGATGGAAAACAATGTACCTTGCAACAAATACAGAGAATATTAAGAGATATCAGTGTTGATCCTGAGGGCAGCAATGTTGTTATGCAGGGTGATGTAACAAGAATAGTATCAATGAATAATAAAGAGAGGAGAAATCTTATTGATGAATTAGCTGGAGTCGCACTTTTTGATACAAGAATAGAACAAACTAATGCAAAATTAAATGACGTTTTCGAAAGACAAGAAAGATGTGAAATTTTAGAAAATGAATTGCAATCTAGTAAAAATAAACTTGAAAAAGAATGTGAAAAAGCAAAGCGATATAGAGAGTTAAAGGCAAAACTATTACAAATAATAGAATTAGAGAAAGTTCTTATTTTTGAAAAACAAGTTAAGCATGTTGAATCTATAGAAAAAAAAGAAAGTGAAATTGAAAAAAATAAAATCTTATTTAATAAACAAAAAGAATCTATTAGAAAAGAAATATCAGTTTTAGAAGATGCTTTGAAAATACTTGTTGATGAGCTTAAGGAGAAAGGAGAGGATAAATTGATAAAAGTTAATTCTGATATTGGAAGTATTAACTCTAGCTTGAGAGAACTTGATAGGATATCAATCCTAAATAAAGAAGAAGGTATTAAATTACAAAAACATAGAGATGAAATTGCAATTTCTAAGAGGAATATCGAGTCAGAAAAGATGAGACAAGAAAATTTCGATGATAATTTTTTAAATCAATTGAACTTGCAAATTGATGATCTCACCCTAAAACACAAACTATCCAGAAAAAAACTTTCTGATGCGGCTGGAGAATCTGGAGAATTCTCAAAACAAAGTATTAAATTAAATGTTGAGCTTGAAAGTATAAAAAATCAAATTAATCCTTTGGAAATAAAAAAAAGGAAAATTGAAGAAGAAACTATTCAAAATAATATTCAAAAAGATGAGATATTGTCACAGATCGAATCCTTAGACTTAGAAAAGCAGAAACTTTTTCAGGGAAATCAAAGAAAAAAAGAGACATCCGATACAAAGAATAAAAACTTGGCAAGTAATAGCGCAGAAATTAATTCTTTAAAAAATGAAATAGATTTATTAATTAAAACTAAATCAAGGCTAAATAATGAGCAATTAAGGCTTGAAAAGGATTTATCTAGATTTGAAAGTAGGAAGGAAGCTTTAAATGAATCTAGAGGTTCACATGCTCTCAGAATTCTCTTAGAGGCAGGGTTAGAGGGTATACATGGTTATGTAGCTCAACTTGGAGAGGTCAGTGAGAAAAATAGATATGCATTAGAAATTGCTGCTGGAAATAGGTTAGGACAAATTGTTGTTGATAATGATCATATTGCTGCAAAAGCAATTGAAATTCTTAAAAAGAAGAAAGCGGGAAGATTAACTTTTTTACCTTTAAATAGAATTAAAAGTCAAAAAAAGAATTATGCAATTACAAGATTTGAAAATAACAGGGAGAATGGATTTATTGATAAAGCTATTAATCTTATTACTTTTGATAAAGTTTATTCAGATGTTTTTCGATATGTTTTTGGAGATACTTTGGTTTTTTCAGACTTATCCTCAGCTAGGTTATCTACACAAAAGAATAGGTTGGTTACCTTAAGTGGAGAATTATTAGAAGCAAGTGGTGCTATTACAGGAGGCAGTAAGTTAAATAAAGATTTGGCTTATAGGTTTGGAATTAATAATGATATTGATGATTCCAATCCTATAAAAGAAAGATTATTAGTTATCGAAGAAGCTTTAAAAGAGTCAAATAATGATTTGATGCTAAAAAATAATAAACTTAATATATTAAATTCTAACCGCAGTCAAATAATTGAGGATTGTGCATCATTTAATAAAGAAATTGAAGTAAATCAAGATTCTCTTAAAGCTGTCTTGCAAAGAATTGAGGATTGTAAATCGAGATTAAATAAACTTGATACTGCTAATAATTTATTAGTTAACGAGTTAGGTCATTTAAAAAATCAATTGAAGCCTTATCACGATAAGTTTGATCAACTACAAACCATTCAAAAGGCAAATTATGAAAAAAATCAAAAATCATCATTAATAGCTTTTAATGACGATTTTAATAATCTTGATAAAAAACTTGAATTACTTATTAAAGAGAGAAATACATTATTAGATAAAAAGAATCAATTTGCTTTAAATAAAGAGCGTATCAATAATTCATTAAAAATTACTTTACTACAAGAAAAAAACTTGCAGGAATCTATTAAACAACTCGCAATTGCTCATAGTGAATGGATAGAAAAAAGAGATGAATTTAAAAAAGAGCTTTTAGATCTTGATAATCAAAAAAATTCTCTAGAGAGGGATTTAGGTTTATTGAGAAGGAAAAGAGATGAATTAAACTCTTCAATTTCAAATAAAAGGCAAGAATATAATAACTATCTGTTAAAGCTTGAATATCTTGAAAGGGATATGTATTCCCTTAAAGAGGAGATGAGGAGCGAGAAAATAAAATTAGAAAATTATAAAAAAGATCTACCTAATCCTTCCCCGGAGTTTGGAGAATATGAAGGGAAGAGTCTTGAATCTTTGCAATCAGAAATTTCGATCATAAACGCAAAACTACAAAGCTTAGAACCTGTTAATATGTTGGCTCTTGATGAACTAGAAGAATTAATTGAGAGATTAAATGGTTTGCGAGAAAAATTAGAAATTCTGTCTAATGAAAGATCCGAATTATTGCTGAGAATAGAAACCGTATCTACGATGCGTCAGGAGGCTTTTATGCAAGCATTTACAGAAGTTGATAAACATTTTAGAGAAATTTTTGCAAATTTATCAGATGGAGATGGATTTCTTCAACTTGAAAATTCTAATTCTCCTTTAGAAGGAGGATTAACTTTAGTGGCTCATCCTAAGGGAAAAAATGTCAGAAGATTAGCATCTATGTCAGGTGGTGAAAAATCGTTAACTGCTTTAAGTTTTTTATTTGCTTTGCAAAAGTATAAACCTTCTCCTTTTTATGCATTAGATGAGGTTGATAGTTTTTTAGATGGTATTAATGTTGAAAGGTTGTCAAAACTAATATCGAATCAGTCATCAAATGCTCAATTTATAGTCGTCAGTCATAGAAGGCCTATGATTAGTGCGTCTGAACGAACAATTGGTGTTGCGCAAGCAAGAGGTGCTAATACTCAAGTTCTTGGGTTACCAAATGCTGCATAAACACACTTTTTTAAATTTATACGTCAGAATAATAAAAAGAAATTTATGAGCTTGTCTAACACATCTGCTAATAAGAATCTCCCTAACTCCGTTCCTAGTGAACGTTTATGGTTAAGGTCAGAATTAATGGGAACACAAGTGATAACTACTGATACTGGGAGGCGGTTAGGCGTAGTTGGCGAAGTTGTTGTTGATATCGATAGAAGAGAGGTGGTCGCTTTGGGATTAAGAGATAATCCACTTACAAGATTTCTACCAGGTTTGCCAAAATGGATGCCTCTAGAAAGTATAAAGCAGGTTGGAGATGTCATATTAGTTGACTCCCTTGATTCTTTGAGTGAGAGTTTTTCTCCAGAAAGATATGGCAAAGTAATTAATTGTCAGGTGATTACAGAATCTGGACAACTTTTAGGAAGAGTTCTTGGCTTTTCTTTTGATATTGAGACTGGGGATTTGATATCTCTTGTTATGGGTGCAGTTGGTGTTCCGCTTTTAGGTGAGGGAGTTTTAAGTACTTGGGAAATACCTGTTGAGGAAATTGTAAGTAGCGGTACCGATCGGATTATTGTTTATGAAGGTGCTGAAGAGAAATTAAAGCAACTAAGTAGTGGACTACTTGAAAAACTTGGAGTTGGCGGTTCTTCATGGGATGAAAGGGAAGCAAATGGATACACAGCAAATCTTGTGCCTGTTGAGAATCAGTTACTTTCAGGTTCTGAATCAGAACAGCAAAATAATTTAGTCGAGGAAAATGAAGAAGTTTTTGAACAAGATGATTATGAAGATGATTATGAAGATGATTATGAAGATGAACTTGAATATGTTGAAATAAAGGGTTCTTCAGAGGAAACAAATAACAGAAAAAAGCTATATATGGATAATGATTATTCTGATCAGATTGAGAATCAAAATAGTATTAATCAAATAGATGAAAAAAACAATATTGATTTTAAGCAAAAGAAAGAATCAACTACTAATTTAGCTTCGAAAAGACCAATTCAAAATGCAACTGAAACTTTAGATATTGAACCACTAGATGAACAAAATTTAGTTCAAGATAATAAAAAATCAGAAAAGTTTGAAATTGATGACCCCTGGTAATTGTTAAAGTTTTTTTATTGAATTAAGAATTATAGAAGCAAGTTTTTTTGCAGCACCTCTGTCACCTCTTTCTTTACGTAGATTATTCCTAATACTTTTTAATTGATCTCTATTTTTAATAAGAAATAATACTTCTTTTGCAATTTTTTTTGGTGAAATATTACCTATCCTTTCAGGGACAATCATTCTTTTAGCTTTAATATTTGGCCAAGCAAAAAATTTCTTTTTTTTAAAATAGAAATTTTTGATTATAAAAGTTAGGAATCTATTTATGAATGAAATTTTTCCAATTACTCCAAAAATACCATCCCAGGCATTCATCATATTTAAATGTTGAGTTGGCAGAACAACTAACATAGGAAGACTAATTGCTGCTAATTCTGCAGTATTTGCTCCGACAGTTGTAATTGCAAGATCACATTCTTTTAATATTTCATAGCAGGGATGTTTCTTGATTAGATAAATCTTTGTATTTTTTGATGTTTCAATTACATAATCAAAACGAAAGTCTTTGAAGTTTTTTATTGTTTTGATTTTTGATGAGTAATATTTGGCAATTGGATTTTTGTTGCTTTGAAAAAATAAATATTCACTTTTATCAGTAGTTGGGGCAATGGGAATTATAAAATTTATATTTTGATTTTCTTCAGCAATATGATCTGCAACTTCTAAGAAGAAAGGAATTCCAACAGAAAGTTTTGCTTTCTTAGAACCAGGCAACAATGCAATATGAAGTTTTTCTTTCTTTTTTAATGATATTTCGCTATTAAGTTTGATATCTGCCATCAAATCGCCAATGACCTTACATTTATATTTATATCTTTTAGGTATTGACTCTTTTACTTTTACATTCATAGCAGCAATTGCGTTGGTCCATTTAGGCCATCGCGAAACCCATTCAGCATATGTGATATTTAAATAACCTAATCTTTTAGCTAATAAAATACTCCAAAATTGATCCCCACCAAGGAAAATAACAACCCCTTTTTTTGGCCAATATGCAAAAGAATGTGGCTTTATTAATAATTTCCAAAAACTTTTGGATTTTGTAATTAATTCGAATTTATTCCATGAATTTGCAACTAAAAATTCTTTACCAGTGGCATTTGGGCAAGGAACAAGAACTAACCTAAGAGTGAAATCGTTTTTATCGTCATCACTTAGTGATTTATTTACTTTGTTCAGCTCATCTATTACAGGATTTACCCATGTAGTTAATTCACCAGGACCATTGGAAATTATAACTACTGCAACTGATTTTTTTTTCATTGCAGTCAAACCAGAATACATTAAATGCGGACGGCGAGACTTGAACTCGCAAGGCCGAAGCCACACGCTCCTTAGACGTGCGCGTCTACCAATTCCGCCACGTCCGCAAAGGGTTTTCAGCAACCGAGGGATACCTAAACCTTAAAATATAATACATTATTGGCTGAAATAAGCATGTAGTTAGAAAAGAGTATTTTTGAATATCATGAATAATTTTTCTATTGCATAAAACAAATATTTATACATATATAACGTTTGAGGTTGTATTGTAAAAAATGTCCTCTGATTACTAAAAAAAAATGTGGAATACTTTGGCAAATAATTTTTTATTTTAAGTCATTTCATTTCTTCAATTTTAATTTTCATAATGGTTGAAAAAGTTTTAATTGCTAATCGTGGAGAAATAGCTTTACGAATTGTCAGAAGTTGTAGAGAACTAGGCATTGCAACAGTTGCAGTTTTTAGCACTGTAGATAAAAA
This sequence comes from Prochlorococcus sp. AG-347-I19, assembly GCA_003279105.1. Classification (GTDB taxonomy): domain Bacteria; phylum Cyanobacteriota; class Cyanobacteriia; order PCC-6307; family Cyanobiaceae; genus Prochlorococcus_A. The sequence continues at coordinate 26,404 of QCBO01000010.1, read as the reverse complement.
AGCATTGCATGTTCAGCTTGCTGATGAGGCTGTTTGCGTCGGAGATTCATTAAGTAATAAGAGTTATTTAAATATTCCAAATATACTTGCGGCTGCTACATCAAGAGGAGTTGATGCTATTCATCCTGGTTATGGATTTCTTGCGGAAAATGATAAATTTGCTGAGATGTGTAACGATCACGGCATAGTTTTTATTGGCCCATCTCCTAAAGCTATTAGATCTATGGGAGATAAATCTACAGCTAAAGAAACTATGGAAGCAGTTGGAGTTCCAACAGTACCAGGTAGTAAAGGCTTGTTATCAAATGTTGATGAGGCTTATAAATTGGCAGATGATATTGGTTATCCGGTAATTATTAAAGCGACTGCTGGCGGAGGTGGAAGAGGTATGAGGTTGGTTGAAAACTCTAATAATCTCGAAAAAATGTTTAAAGCAGCTCAAGGTGAAGCAGAAGCAGCTTTTGGTAATGATGGTTTATATATGGAGAAATTTATAAAGAAGCCAAGACATGTAGAAATTCAAATTTTGGCCGATAGGTCGGGTAATGTTGTTCACTTAGGAGAGCGAGATTGTTCAGTTCAAAGAAGACATCAGAAGTTATTAGAAGAGTCTCCCAGTCCTGCAATTAACCCTGAGCTAAGAAAAAAAATGGGGAACGCAGCTATTGCTGCTGCAAAAAGTATCGGCTACGAAGGAGCGGGAACAGTTGAATTTTTAGTTGATGATGATGATAATTTTTATTTTATGGAAATGAATACTAGGATTCAAGTTGAACATCCTGTTACTGAAATGGTTACAGGGGTAGATTTAATAGCTGAGCAAATTAAAATCGCAAGCGGAGAAAATTTGGAATTTAATCAGGATGATATCCATTTAAACGGTCATGCCATTGAATGTAGAATCAATGCTGAAGATCCTTCTCACAATTTCCGACCATCACCTGGAAAAATAACTGGGTGGCTTCCTCCTGGCGGCCCTGGTGTAAGGGTGGATAGTCATGTGTATACAGGCTATGAAATACCTCCTTTCTATGACTCATTAATTGGTAAATTAATAGTCTGGGGAAAAGATCGTAATACTGCAATTAAACGTATGAATAGGGCTTTAAATGAATGTGCGGTCACTGGTATTCCTACAACAATTAACTTTCATCTAACTTTACTGAATAAATCTAAATTTAAGCAGGGTAAGATACATACAAAATATGTAGAAGAAGAATTATTGCCAAATTACTGAGAAATAATTAATTATTTCTATGAAATATGTGTATGTAATGCAAGTTTTATAAGCCCTTGCTGACCGACTAAAATTTCTCTTAAAAAGCTTATAACTCCGATCCAAATTACGGGTCCAACATCAACGCCTCCAATAGGAGGAATTAGTTTTCTTGTTAAGTTAAGAATAGAGCTTGATGGTATTGAAATTAATAACCATAAACCTTTACTTAAATCAATTTTTGGGTACCAAGTAAGTATTAATCTTATTAGAAAAACTATAGTTAGATATGAAAGAGAAATTCCTAAACCAAAATCTAAAATTTGAAGAGAGTTTACAAGCAAGAAATCACAATTATTTAATTCATCTTAATAAATAACCCATTGAAACGTATTTAATTCGTATTATAAATTGAGAATTTAATATTTAAAAAGTGTTTCAAATCTCAAATTTATTACTAGCCGCAGATTTTTCTGCTGAAGTTGCAAATAATTCAGCAGTTGGAATGATAGGTAGTTTTATTGCGGCTGCCTTACTTATCGTTATTCCAGCCTCTGCATTTTTGATTTTTGTTAGCCAGAAAGATTCCCTCGATCGTACTTCTACTGGAAGACGCTAGTTTTTGTAGAAGTTTTAAGTACACTATATATATAGGGGATATAAGTAACCCTTAAAAAATAAATTTTTGGAGAAAGAATGTGGTCAATGCTAGTCTCAATTGGGCCAGTATTGTTGGTATAGTTCTCGCCGTATGTGGAGGAGGCCTTTATTTCTTGAGGTCCTTCAAGCCTGCCTTAGCAAGGGATTATGATGTTTTCTTCGCGGCAATTGGACTTTTGTGTGGAGGAATATTATTTTTTCAAGGCTGGAGGTTAGATCCTATCCTTCAGTTTGGTCAGTTTTTGCTTGCAGGAACTACAGTTTTTTTCGCATATGAAAGTGTGCGATTGAGGGGAGTTGCTACTGATCAAGCTAGAAGATCATCTTATTTTGATGATGATCCTATTTCTGATGGTCCGAGAAATTCTAGAGGCCGGTTTAATGACGATTATGATAGGTTTGAAGAATCTGAAAGACCATCAAGAAGATTTAAACCTCAAGAAGATGAATTTGAAGAAGACTATATGGAGGGGAGATCTCGTAGGAGGAATGTTTCAAGAGCCATACCCTCTGCTGCAGCAAGTAGAAGTAGGCCATCTACAAGGGAAATAAGTCAGTTTGAAAATGACGAACCTATGAGAAGGAGAAGACAGACTTCTGAAAATAGAAATAGTAAACAACCAGAAACAAATAACTTTGGTGAAAGAAGAAATTTATCTCGCGATGAAGTTAAAACAGGGTCTAGACCCAGAATGAATCGTACAGTTTCTAGACAAGATAATATCTCTGCTCCTAGTGAATCTTCTCCATTAAGAAAGAAACCTACTAGATCCTCTATTAGGCCGCAAACTTCAACAACTCAAGTAGAAGATGCTTCATTTAAAGATGCTAATCAAGCCAAAAAACCACGTGAATCTCGTAGAGTGAGCTCTTCAGCTAGATCAAGTTCAAAAAATCAAAATAGTAGATATAACGTTGGAACAAATAAGAAGAAACCAAGAGATAACAGTTCTAGATTTGATGATTAATTATAAGATTCCTGCCCATTTTAAAAAAGATTGTTTACTAAATAATTCAATCAATACTATTGCAAGGAAGCCAATCATTGCAAACCTTCCATTAGTTATTTCAGAATAACTACTCCATCCAAATTTATATTCATCTTTAATTTCTATAGATTTTTCATCTAATTTATTGTCTTCAATTTGTTCATTGATCTGATTTTGATCTTTTTGCTCGTCTATAAAACTCTCATTCTCTAAATTAGTAACTTCTGAGTTAGTTTGTTCTTCTTTAGAATTCATTTTTTTTGTTAATCCTTAAAATTATACTTATCAGAAGTCAATAATTTCCAGTCTCCTTGTCCATTTAATTCTAAAATATTTTCGTGAAAATCTTTTAAGCTAGGTCTATGTCCAACACTTATTAGAGAAAGTTCTCGTTCCTTTAGTAAACTATATAGTTTTTTTTCAGTGTTAATATCTAAAGCACTTGTTGCTTCATCAAGTACTGCAAATCTTGGAGAATTAAGTAAGAGTCTTGCAAAAGCCAATCTTTGTTGCTCGCCTAGGGAAAGAATTCGTGGCCAATCTTGTTTGATATCAAGATTAGGATACCGATCCACTAAGGTTTTTAAATTTACTTCATGTAGTACAGAAGTAAGATGTTCATCACTAAATTTCTTAACTTCTGTGGGATAACATAATTGTTCTCTTAAAGAACCAAGTAACATATATGGTTTTTGAGGTATGAATAATAATTCCCCAATTTTTGGTTTTTTAATTACTCCCTGATCGGGTTCCCATAAACCACTAATCATTCTTAGTAAAGATGTTTTTCCGCACCCAGATGGTCCTACAACCAAAAGTGATTGATTATTGTCGATACTTAAATTTAAATTTTTAATGATTGTTTTATTTGATCCTGGTGGGCAAAGGTCAGCATTATTAATAAGAATTGAGGGGTAGTCTGAAATAACGTTTTGATTGCTTGTTGGGTTGGTTTGACTAATGGATTCAACTTTTGATTGGAATCCTTCTAATCTGCCAATACCAGCAGTAAATTTTGCAAGTTCTTCGATTTGGTTAACAATGAAAAATAACGAACCTTCAACCATTCCAAATGCAAAGCTTGCCTGAATAAAGCGTCCATAATCAATATCACCTTTAAAGTAAGGGATTGCCATTATTAAATATGGAAAGAAATTTCCAGCATAATTAATGGATCTTCTCATGACGTCTATTATTACTCTCCATATAATCAGTAAATTAAAGTTTCTAACCACTTCTCCTAAGCGCCTTTCAGTTTCACTTCGTTCAGGATTCTCCCCAGAGTAAAAGGCTATTGATTCAGCATTATCTCTAATATGTACTAAACCATATCGAAAATCCGCTTCATATCTAAGTTGATCAAAATCAATCTTTACAAGATTTTTTCCAGCAATTAAGAGGATAGAAGTTGCAAATGCAGCGTAACCAAATAAAGAAAAAGTAAGTGTTGTACTAATACTCCATAAAATAAGAATATTTAGTGAAAATGTTAGTAGGGCATCAAAAATACCTAATGTGAAAGAGAGACTTTGCCCGGTAAAAGCTCGTGTATCATCTGTGATTCTTTGATCGGGATTATCTACATCGGTTTGTTCTTCATCATTAGGATTTAACTGGTAATAAGCTTTATTAGTCATATAATCTTTGACTAGACTTTTTGAAAGCCATTCTCTCCAAATTATTCCTAACTTATATGTAAAAAATATTTGGGAAACTCGTATTGGTAGAGCCACAGCGAAACAACAAGCGTAAATCCCCAATATCCGATAAAATCCATCTTCTTGTTTTTCTACTAAAGCATTTGTTAAATCTCTTGCAATGAATCCAATACCTGCGTTTATTCCGTTTACAGCTAAAAGCATTAATACAATTATCGCAAGGAATAACCAATGTAACCATCTACGGTTTTTTAATTGACGTCTTAAGCTAAAAAAGCTTCCTGATCCAATTAGAAATAATGCAGAGAAAAGCAATCCCCAACTCCCAGCCCAAATTGAATTGACAGTACTTACTACACCTCCGAAATACTTTTCAAGAAAAATTGGTTGAAAGCTTTCAAAAAAACTTATTATTGCTGTAAGACCAACAAGTACTACTCCACCTACACAAAATAAAAGAGAAATCAAAAGCCATATGAATTGGAATCCATTACATTGATCTATTGGAAGAAAAAACGGCTGAGATAGCTTCCTTAATTTTTGTAATTGGTACAGTATTTTGGATTTATTATTAACTGCTTTATTCATTACTCGACTAGTGTTATGAAATAAATTATAACTTTTAGCAGTCTATTGACTAAAGCCAATAAATGAAAGTGCCCAGTCAGGTAAATTCAAGTAATTCAAGATTGTTGCATCAAATTCATGAACTTTTGGAAAAGATTTATCCAATGCCCACCATAGTAGAAAAGGTAAATTAAATAAAATTTGTAATTGCCATTTATAAGTTAAAACGTTCCAAATTTTTATTAACTTAGTTTTGAGTGAATCATCTAGCTCTTCCCAATTTTTTGAAATTAAATTGAATAAATTTTTAGATTCTGTATTTAAGGACTCTGGAGTATTCATTTTGTTTTTATTTATTTATAACCTATTAATATTTCTTTCGAGAGTTTTAACCTGGAGGCCAATTCATTTTTCTGCCAGATAAAAAATGAATATGTAAATGAAAAACTGTTTGTCCAGATTCTGCTCCAGTGTTAATAACTGTTCTCCAATTAGTTAAATTTTTTGATTTAGCTATTTTGCTACCAACAAAAAGTAAATGCCCTAATAAATTTGCATCTTGCTCAATACACTCTAATAAACTGATTATTGGCTTTTTAGGAATCACTAAAAAATGAACTGGTGCTTGTGCCTGGATATCATTAAACGCAATACAAAACTTATCCTCATAAAGCTTATCGCAGGGTATTTCTTCATTAATGATTTTTTGAAAAATTGTTGTTTCAGTCATTAAATTAATTAATTGAGATAACGTCTTTTTCGTTAAACCCTTCTTTTAAAAGTTCTTTGTTCAAATCATCTTTTGATGTAACTCTATCTACAAATAATATTCCATTTAAGTGATCCATTTCGTGTTGAATACACCTCGCTAGAAGGCCATCAGCTTTCATTTTACGTGGTCGTCCCATTTCATCTCTAAATTTTAATTTTATAGTTGATGGTCTTACTACATTTAAATAGACGCCAGGTATACTCAAGCAGCCTTCTTCATATGAATTAAGGGTTGTTCCAAAGTCTGTAATTTCTGGATTGATTAATATTAAAGGTTCTGCTGCTGAATCTTCAAAATTTACGTCTATGACAAGAAGTTCTTTGTTGATTCCAATTTGAGGTGCAGCAAGTCCAATTCCTTTAGCTGCATACATGCTTTGAAGCATTTCGCTAGCAAGTTTTCTAATAGATTCGTCAACTTTAGTTATTCTTTTGGAATTTTGCCTTAATACATCATCACCAAGTTTATAAATGTCTAGAGATGGCTTGCCTGTTTGTTCTTTTGCAATTTTTTCTGCGTTTCCATTTGTTCTTGACTTTTTTGCAAGTTGTGAAAAATGGTTTGCCACGTTAAAAAAAAAGGTTTTTACTTAAGAGTTTAGCTATAAAAATACTAGCACTTTAATTTGCATTCTTTATATTTTTTTTAAATGAGTAATGATGATAAGTTAAAAGTTAGGCAAACTGTATCTAAAAAAAAATCTTTTAAGGAATTAACTATTGTTAGAGATATCATTTTTTGGATTGATCTTGTTAGTGAAGGTCAAAATGAAAATGCTATTTTTGCAAGACCATTTAATGAAAAAGGGGCGTTTCCTCAGAAATTAACAAGTAAAAAATATAATATTAAAAATAACTTTCATGGATATGGTGGTAGATCTTATAAATGTATATATTTTAAAAATAATTTTTATTTGATATGGATAGATCAGATTACCAACGCAGTATGGTTTCAAATTTTTAAAGAGGTAGCATCAAACTATAGAAGTCAAAAAAGATATCTCGATTCAGTTCAAGAACCGAGACAACTATCTAAATCAATCGATGGAAATTTCGATTCTTCATTTGTTATTTCTCAAAAAAATTTTTTGTATGGTATTTGTGAAATAAATAATAGAGATTACTTATTTTATTTAAACTTAAAAAAAACTAAACAAGATATTTACCGAATAAAAAAATTTAAAAATTTCGCTGGAGAATTATCTTCTAATACTTCTGTTAGCTTACTTTCTTGGGTCGAGTGGGATTCTCCATACATGCCCTGGGAGAAAAATGATCTTTGTTTTGCTCAAATTGACTTAGATGGAGAGATAACAAAAATAAAAAAATTCTCAGATAAGCTGATTAATGCCAAAAAAAACGTTTCTTTTTTTCAACCTTATTGGATAAGTGAAACTCTTTTAGTATGTTCTGAAGATAGTTCTGGATGGTGGAACTTATTGTTTTTAGATGCTAGTAAAATTGAGAATATTTTTATTAAAAAAAGAGTAGAGAGAAATTTTGTTGAATATGGAGTTCCTCAGTGGGTCTCAGGAATAATATTTTTTTCAGGAGATATAAAAAATTTATTTTGTTTGGCAAAAAAAGAAAATAACTTAGTAGTTGAACAATATAAAGATCTTCAATTCGTTAAAGAATTTTCTACTCCTTTTACCTCAATAAGTGATTTTAGTGTTTTTGAGAAGAAAGTAGTTTTGAAAGGTCATGGATCTGATTTTCTTGGAAATTTACTTGAAATTGATTGTAAAAAGGACGTTTTATCAAATGTTTTTGAGGAAATAAATGCTGAATATATAAAAGATTGTTCAAAACCTGAATCTTTTTGGTTTAAAGGTTTTGAAGATAAATCTACTCATTCTTTTTTATATAGGCCGCTTGTTGAAAAATTTAGAAAACCACCGCTTTTTGTTAGAGCGCATAGTGGACCAACTTCATTTTTTGATGGATCATATAATTCTGAAGTTCAATATTGGACGTCGAAGGGTTTTTTTGTTGCTGAAGTCAATTATGGAGGATCATCAGGATTTGGCAAAGCATATAGAGAGAGGTTGAATTATAAATGGGGTATTGTTGATTCTTTTGATTGCGAAGCACTAGCTCTTGAATTGATTAAATCAAATCAAGTAGATAGTGAAAAAGTGGTAATTTTTGGGAATAGTGCTGGTGGGTTAACTGCCCTAAATTGTTTATTATATGGGTGTATTTTTACAGCAGCAATTTGTAAATATCCTGTTATTGATTTGAAGGATATGCATTACAACACTCATAGGTTTGAAAAAGATTATTTAAATTCTTTGGTAGGAAATTATGCAAAAAATCATGATGACTATATAAATAGATCACCGATAAATTATATTAACAAAATAAAAAAACCTATCTTATTGTTTCATGGGAAAAAAGATAAAGTTATTTCTTATAAACAAACTTTAAAAATTCAAGAAAATTTGATTCAGAATAATAAATATTCAGAAGTTATTTTTTTTGATAATGAAGGGCATGGGTTTAGAAATATTGAAAATAAAGAAGTAGTAATGCAAAAATCTCAGGAATTTTTAAAAAATGCTTTGAATATTTAAGAATTAATTTTTAGAAAATCAATAGTATCTTTTAATTTTTCAATAAACATATCAATTTCTTCCTTATTGGTTGTGAAATTCATGCTGATTCTAGCTGTTGATTTAATTCCAATGTATCTGTGAAGAGGTTGACAGCAATGGTGACCACTCCTGATACAAATTCCTTTTGAATCAAGAATTTCGGCAATATCGTTTGAATGTATATTTTTTACATAAAAGGTGGCAAGTGATGCTCTTTCTGGATCTATCTCGGGTGATGGACCAATGATTTCAACATTTTCTATTGCACTTAATTTTTCAAATAAATATTTAGTAATATTCTTTTCATATTCATGAATTTCATTCAATCCAATAGTGTTTATATAATTAATTGCTTCTGCAAGACCTATTGCTTCTGCAATGGCTGGAGTTCCAGCTTCAAATTTATGTGGCAACTCTGCCCAAGTACTTGTCTCTTCAAAAACGTCTTGAATCATTTCTCCACCTCCAAAGAGAGGAGGAATTTTTTCTAGGATTTCTTTTCTTGACCAGAGGAAACCAATACCTGTAGGACCGCAAAGTTTATGTCCTGATCCCGCTAAAAAATCTATATTAAGATCAATAACATCTAGTTTTTGATGGGCCAAACTTTGACATGCATCTATTAACACTAAAGAACCTTTTTGCTTAGCTAATTTAGTAATCTCTTTGATGGGATTACAGCAACCTAGAGTATTACTAACATGTACTAGGCTAACGAGCTTAGTTCTAGATGTTAGTTTTGATTTAAAATCATCTATATCTAATTTCCCATTTTTATCTATACCTATAAATTTTAATTTGCAATTATTTTTTGCTGCAACCATTTGCCATGGAACAATATTACTATGATGTTCCATTATTGATAAGAGAATTTCATCGTTTTCTTTTAATGAAGATTCGCCCCATGATCTAGCAGCTAGATTGATTGCCTCAGTAGCATTTCTTGTGAAAATAATTTCTTTTGTTGAATTCGCTTTTATAAATTTGCTAATTAAATATCTTGCATTTTCAAATTCTTCTGTCGCTTTAGCACTTAATTGATGTGCGCCTCTATGTACATTGGCATTAAAGTTTGTATAGTATTGATTAATTTTTTCTAAGACTTGTATTGGTTTTTGAGTGGTTGCAGCATGGTCTAAATAAATAATTTGCTCACTACTTTTTAAGTTCTTATTTAAAAGAGGAAAGTCTTTCTTTGTTATTTCAGGAAAATTTTGAATTGTTTCCATTAATTTTCATTTAAAAGTTTATCAAGCAAATCCCATCTATCTTTTGAAACGGGAATAAATGCAATTATTTCTTGAAAGTAAGAACTTAATTGTAGTTTATTTGCTTCTGTTAATGTGATCCCTCTTGTTCGCATATAAAAAAGTTCTTCTTCATTTAGCTGTGAAATTGTAGCTCCATGTTTGCATTTGACATCATCAGCAATTATTTCTAATTGAGGTTTGGTATCTATTTGTGCGAGATTTGATAAAAGTAAATTTCTGCTTAATTGAGAAGCATCAGTTTTCTGGGCAATTTTCGGAACTATTATTGAACCTTCAAATATTGCATGTGATTTATCGTCAGCGAGTGATTTATTTATTTGATCTAGAAATCCATTTGGCCCATCAAAGTCTATTTTTGTATAAGTAGAAATTTGTTCATCTTTTTTGGTTATTTGCATCCCTTTGATATTGGTTTTAGCGTTTCCTTCAGATTGTTTAATACGAATTTCAAATCTTGCATAATTAAATTTAAAATGTAAAGATCCTAAATTGTATTCGCTATTTTTTTGTTGAATTACATTGAGAGAATTTAATAGATTTGATTTGTTTACACCGTAAGAAACAACACCATGGTTTAGGGAACTATTTTCTTCTAAACAAAAGAACGTTGATTGAGATAATGAAGAGTTGTCTTCACAAAGATTTACTTGTAATAAATCAACACTACAATTATTTTCTAAAAATATTATCAGGGTTTTAGCGTTTAAAGAATTACTTGATGCATGACTAAAGATTTCAATAGGAGGAATTTTTGATCCATTTATTTTTAATCCCAAAATATTATTTTTGCAACTTAAAGATAGATTTAGTAGGTCACTCCAATGTTCGTTTTGATTAAAAAAAGATATCTGTTCCTTGATATATTTGTGTAATTCATCCTCACTTAATTGCTGTATTGAATAATTTTTCTCAATTAACTTAATTTGGCAATTCTCACCAATTATTAATCTAACAGTACTTTGTGAATTTTTCGGATATGGTGTATCAAATTTTGAATAGTTTTCATTAACTGAGTAATCTAAAAAGTTTGATAATTTTGATTTATTTGACAGTCTCCATTGCTCACTTCTAGGATTGGGGAGGGGACTTGATTGTAATTTATCTAGACAGATTTTTTGTATTTCTGTTTGATTATCAATCGATTTATTGGTTTTTATTTTTTCAATAATTTCCATTTAATTAGGTCTCTTTTATAAAGTTATCAGTCCATTCATACCCTTTCTTATCAAGCTCTAGAGCAAGATCGCTCTCACCAGTTTTTATGATTTGTCCGTTTGACATAACATGGACATAATTTGGTTTAATTTCATCTAATAATCTTTGATAGTGGGTAATAAGTATAATTCCGGTTTGTGCATTAGATATTTTTTTAATTCCTGATGCCACTATTCTTAGAGCATCAATATCTAGACCAGAATCGGTCTCATCTAATATTGCTATCTTGGGCTCAAGTAAAGCCATTTGCAGAATTTCATTTCTTTTTTTTTCACCTCCTGAAAATCCTTGATTTACACTCCTCGACAGGAATGCATGATCCATTTTCACAATTTCTAACTTTTCTTTAACTAGTTCTTCAAAATCAAAAGTATCCAATTCTTCCTTGTTTAAGAATTTCCTTCTAGCATTAGTTGAAACTCTAAGAAATTCAAGATTACTTACACCTGGAATCTCAATTGGATATTGAAAACCAAGAAAAATTCCAGATTGAGATCTCTCTTCAGGTTCTAGAGAGTTGATGTTTTCACCTAAAAATTTTATGTCGCCTTTTGTAATATTATACGAGGGATCTCCTGCAATGATTTTCGAAAGAGTACTTTTGCCACATCCATTTCTTCCCATAATGGCATGGATTTCTCCAGGATAGACAGTAAGTGAAACCCCTTTTAAAATTGGAAGATTATCAGTAGATGCAGAGAGATTTTCAACTTCTAAAATTGGATCTGATTCTTTCATTTTACTTTGCATTTCAGTTTAGAAATTGATTAATTAACCTACTGATCCCTCTAGTTTAAGTGCTAGTAACTTATCTGCTTCAGCAGCAAATTCCATAGGTAATTGATTAAATACATCTCTGCAAAAACCACTGACCATCATAGATACTGCCTCCTCAAATTCTATACCTCTGCTTTGGAGATAAAAAAGTTGATCTTCTGAGATTCTACATGTGCTTGCTTCATGCTCAATTTCAGAATTAGGTTGTTGAGATTTAATGTAAGGGAATGTATTTGCAGAAGCTTGATCCCCTATTAACATTGAATCACATTGACTGTAATTTCTTGATCCTGTAGCTTTTGTTCCCATCTTGACAAGACCTCTGTAGCTATTTTTTGAGTTACCTGCACTAATACCTTTGCTAATAATAGTTGATTTGGTCTTAGGACCAATATGAATCATTTTTGTGCCGGTATCTGCTTGTTGAAGATTATTGGTGAGAGCCACTGAATAAAATTCTCCTACAGATTCTTCCCCTAAAAGAAGACAACTAGGATATTTCCATGTAATTGCAGACCCTGTTTCAACTTGAGACCAGCTAATTTTACTTCTTTTACCTAGACATTTTCCTCTCTTAGTGACAAAATTAAAAATTCCGCCAATACCTTCTTCATCACCAGCATACCAATTTTGCACTGTTGAATATTTTATTGAGGCGTCGTCTAATGCAATAAGTTCTACAACTGCTGCATGTAGGGTGTTTGTATCAAACATTGGAGCTGTACAACCTTCTAGATAGCTTACAGAACTTGATTCTTCAGCAATGATTAGTGTTCTTTCGAATTGTCCTGAATCTCCACTATTAATTCTGAAGTAGGAAGATAGATCCATAGGGCAGGTAACACCTTTTGGGATATAAACAAAAGAACCATCACTAAAAACAGCAGAATTTAGTGCTGCAAAATAATTATCACTAGCTGGAACTACTGTACCTAAATATTTTTCAATCAAATCCGGATGATTTTTTACGGCTTCACTAATTGAGCAAAATATAACTCCATGTTCAGCAAGTTCTTCTCTAAAAGTTGTTGCTATAGAAACACTATCAAAGACAGCATCTACTGCTACATTGGTGAGTTTTTTTTGTTCCGTGAGGGGTATTCCTAATTTGTCAAAAGTCTCAAGAAGTTTGGGATCAACTTCATCTAAGCTAGAAATTTTGTCTTTTTGCTTAGGAGCAGAGTAATAAATAATATCTTGATAATCAATTTTTTTATATCCTAATCCGGCCCAATCAGGCTCACTCATTCTTTGCCATTTTTTAAATGCTTTTAATCTAAAATCAAGAAGAAATTTTGGCTCTTCTTTTTTCTGTGAAATTAATTTTATAATATCTTCATTTAATCCCTTTTCTATTTTTTCAGTTTCAATATCAGTAACGAAACCATATTTGTAAGGCTCTTTTACTACATCTTTAACTAAATTTTCGTTGCCCATGTTATCAAAAATAACTTATTACAATTAGCTTTATATACTTTAACGAAAGATACCCCCAATATTGAGTTTTTTTCCTTTAATAAAACTAAAAATTAATGTCTAATCATCTTGATCCCTTGTCTAACCCATTAAACATAGTAACTATCCAAGAAATTGATAATCTTGATTTAACTATAATGCAGAAACATCATTTAAGAATTCTTGCTCATTGCCTTCAGATTTTAAAAGTTATCAATGTAGATAATAGTTTTGAATATCAAAATAAAAACCCCCTGAGAGAATGGTGTGATAACCAATCCAAAAAATTCGATGATAAAAAATTTAGTGATCTTTTTTATGAGCAGTTAGAATTAACTTCGAAAAAATTAAGTACTTTTTCAAAAAAAATAGGTAAAAGCATTGATGAGTTGGAGATAGATGATTTAGTACTTCTAATTGAAGAACGCTGAATTCATATTTAATTGATCCCGAAGAAAAAATATATTTTTGTTGAGTCGTTAACAAATTCAGGTAATAAAAATTAAAAAAAAAGAAAATTAATTTACATTTAAAAAAGATCTGAAAATTAATTAATTTCTTTGATACCAATTGTTTTGAAGAGAAATAATAATTTCGAGAATTCGTTAGTAGTCAGAGGATCCTGACGACAGGGCAAAATGACACACAATTCCTAAAAAAAAAGAACATACTGATCCCAAACAAAAACGGAGAATTTAAAGTGGCTGATGGGATTATGAATAAAGATCAATTACTCTCACTAACCCTCAGACAATTACGTCAACAAGCAAGTAAATTATCGGTACCGCTATACAGTCGCAAAACAAAAAGCGTTTTAGTTGATTTAATTCTCAAATATCAAGAAAAATTTGCAAAAAAAACATACATAACACCTTCTAAGTCCAAATCTGAAGAAACTTTTGAGTCCAACTCTTACAAAAGTAGTGAAGAAGTTAAAACAAATGTAGTTTTCCTACCCCGAGATCCAGATTGGGCCTATGTTTTTTGGCAAATTTCTGATTCAGATAGAGAAAAAGCACAATCTTTGGGAGCCAATAAATTATGTTTACGATTATTTGATGCATCTGGTTCTGAAGGGAGTAACTTGAATCAAGGAACACTAAGGGAGATAGCAGTTGATAGTTATAGTACTGAGTGGTACTTGCCCATCCCGCTTGCAGATAGAGATTATAAAGTCGAATTAGGTTACAAATATGGTTTTAACTGGATGTCATTGGCATTTTCTTCGATAAGCCATGTTCCTGGGTCTCATCCTTCTGAGCAAATTCTTGATAAATTTGTACCTTTTAATTTAGATTCTACTTCCGAGTCAATCCCAGATATTTCTAATCCTGTTGTTTCAGAACAAAGTGGTATGCATGAAAGATTATACCAAGCAGCAACTAACATTCCTCTCAGAAGAAAAGTTGGTTCTGAAGAATTTATGGAAAACGTAAATTCAATAAACCTCAATGATAATCTTACAGATTCAGGTGCTGGTAAATGGTCATCAGGTTTAAATGATTCTGGAAGCGGAATTGTTAAAAATAGATCTTTTTGGCTTGTTGCTGATGCTGAATTAATTGTTTATGGGGCTACAGAGCCTTCTGCAAAGCTGACAATAGGTGGAGAAGATGTACCTCTTGCTGCGGATGGTACTTTTAGAATTCAAGTTCCATTTAGAGACGGGACTCAAAAATATGATATTAAAGCTGTTGATTTATCTGGCGAGCAAGAAAAAAGCATATCAATGAATTTTGATAGAACTACTCCACTTGACGATACTAATGAAAAAGATAATGCTGAGACTGAATGGTTCTAATAAATTAAATTAATGCTGAAAAAAATTGTAGCTTTTACTCCATTATTTGGAGCATTAACGTTTCCACTAATAGTTCCAATTACAATTTCTAAATTTGGTGTTAACTATGGAATTCTTAGTGCATTATTAATTTCTTCAATATGGTTTATCGCTATGTTAAGAACTTCCGAAATGCCTCATTAATTTAGTTAGATTTTTGGAAGTTTTTTAAAAATATGACTCAAGTTAGTGAAATTAATATCAATGCTCCTTTTCTAGATCAGAAACCAGGTACTTCTGGTTTAAGAAAAAGTACTTTAAAGTTTCAGGAAGAACATTATTTAGAAGTTTTTATTGAGGCAATTTTACAATCATTGGAAGATATAAAAGGTTCAACATTAGTAGTTGGTGGTGACGGGAGATATGGCAATATTGAAGCAATAGAAAAAATAGTCCAAATATGCATTGCTCATAAAGTTAAAAAGGTCATTGTCCCAAAATACGGTTTATTATCCACTCCTGCGACATCACATTTAATTAGAAAAGAAAACGCTATTGGCGGAATTATTCTTTCTGCAAGCCATAATCCTGGTGGGATTGATGGCGACTTTGGAGTGAAATTGAATATTTCTAATGGAGGCCCAGCTCCTGAGATAATTACTAATAAGATTTTCAAGGCTTCACAATTACTAACTAACTATAAAATTTGTAAGATTCAATTACCTGATTTTTGTGAATATGGAACTTATCCTTACGGTGAAACTACTTTAGAAATTATTGATGGATTAACAGATTATTCTAATTTGATGGAGAAAATTTTTGATTTTGATCAAATTAGTGATTTTTTAAAAAAAGACTTCTCGTTAATCTTTGATGCAATGAATGCAGTTACAGGCCCATATGCAAAAAATATTTTTGTTGAAAAAATGGGTCTTGCTCATGATTGTGTTATGAATGGTAAACCGTTAAAAGATTTTGGAGGTTTACATCCTGATCCTAATCTTACTTACGCATCCCACTTGGCTGATTTATTATTAAATAAAAAATCTTATAGTTTTGGTGCTGCATGCGATGGAGATGGAGATAGGAATATGATTTTAGGAAGTGGATGTTTTGTAAATCCTAGTGATAGCCTTGCAGTTATCACAGCAAACACAAAATGTGTTCCTGGTTATAAAGATGGTATTAAAGGTGTAGCACGATCCATGCCAACCAGTTCAGCGGTTGACAATGTTGCTCGAGCATTACATATACCTTGTTTCGAGACACCTACTGGTTGGAAGTTTTTTGGAAATCTCTTAGATTCTAATTTAATTACTTTATGTGGAGAAGAAAGTTTCGGAACAGGTAGTAATCATGTGAGAGAGAAAGACGGACTATGGGCAGTTTTGTATTGGTTACAAGTTTTAGCTGAGAAAAAATGTTCGGTAAGTGATTTGATGGAGAATCATTGGAAACAATTTGGTAGAAATTATTATTCAAGACATGATTATGAGTCAATTCCCTCAAATATTGCTAATCAAATCTTTGCGAACCTAACTTCTATGCTCGAAAATTTAAAAGGAAATAGTTTTGCTGGCCATTTAGTTAAAGTTGCAGATAACTTTTCATATTTAGATCCCGTTGATAATTCCACAAGTGAAAATCAAGGTTTAAGATTAGTGCTTGATGATAATTCTCGAGTAATTGTGCGCCTTTCTGGAACTGGAACTAAGGGTGCAACATTAAGACTTTATTTTGAGAAATTTTTCAACCCTCAACAGAATCTTTCGTTAAATCCTCAGATCGCTTTGAAACCTCTAATAAATGATTTAGATGCTTTATTAAACATTTCAAAACTTACTCAAATGGAAACTCCTACGGTAATTACATAGAATAAAAAATAATGATTTTTTGATTTTCTTCATATGCATTCAGAAAATTTATTTACTAATTATTCTCAAATAGAAAATAATGCACCTTTGGCAGATCAATTAAGACCAAAAAATTTAGAAGATTTTTTTGGTCAACAATCACTTCTTAATGAGAAGTCGCTTTTAAGAAGTGCAATATTAAACGATAAGATTAGTAATTTTATTTTTTCTGGCCCTCCTGGTGTTGGAAAAACTACTCTAATTGAAATTATTTCTTTTAATACGCGTTCAAAATTAATTAAGTTAAATGCAGTATTATCAAGTATTAAAGAATTAAGAAATGAAATTGCTAATGCAAAAGATAGATTAATAAATTCAAAAAGAAAAACAATTTTATTTATCGATGAGGTTCATAGATTTACATCAGTTCAGCAAGATGCTTTATTACCTGCAATAGAAAATGGAACCATAACTTTTATTGGTGCTACAACTGAAAACCCTTTCTTTGCTGTTAATAAAGCGCTTGTAAGTAGGTCTCGTATTTTTACATTACTTCCTTTGTCAGAAAATGATTTGCAGAAAATAATACAAAAGGTCATTACTCACTATTCAAAAAAAAAAGATTCAAAAAAGGTTTATTTAACTCAAGATGCTAAAAGTCATTTAGTTAAATTTTCTGGCGGTGATGCAAGATCATTAATCAATGCGCTAGAGATGGCCATAGAAACAACTGCTGAAAATCATGCAAAAGAAATCAAGATTAATCTCTCAATAGCAGAGGATGCAATTCAAAAGAAAAATATTGTTTACGATAAAAATGGTCAAAATCATTACGATGTAATAAGTGCCTTTATCAAATCCATAAGAGGTTCTGATCCAGATGCGACTTTATTCTGGCTTGCGAATATGCTGGAGGCTAGTGAAGATCCTAATTTTATTTTTAGAAGACTACTTATATCTGCCAGTGAAGATATTGGAATAGCTGATCCTAATGCCATAGTAGTTGTACAATCCTGTTGTGATGCTTTTGATAGAGTTGGTTTTCCAGAAGGATTATATTTTTTAACACAGGCTTCTTTATATTTAGCTATGTCTCCAAAAAGTAATAGTACGAAAAGTATTTTTAAAGCAATTGAAACAATCAAATCTACTAATGCTTTTGATGTTCCACCTCATTTAAAAAATAATTCTAATAGTTATGTCAATCCTCATAATTATCCAGGTAATTGGGTCGCACAAGAATATCTTCCTAAATCTTTAAAAGGTTTAAAAATATGGGAACCAAACAATAATGGATGGGAAAAAACTCAATATGAAGAACTGCTTAGAAGAAAGGAAATCTAAAAATTTTTTGAACAACAGATAATCTCAGGATTAAAAGAAGTTTTTTCTTCGTAGGCTAAAGCGATAGTCCAATTATGGAAGTTAATCTGTGAATAATTTAAATGTATGTTTTTCTTATTATGAATTAACTTTTTTGGCTTTTCAAAAAATTGCCAATTGTTAATGTCTTTAGCTAATTTTCCATGATCCCATTTTATAGCCGCTTCTACAGCACACCATTGATTTAATATCATGTTTTTTGTCAAATAATTATTATCGATTGATTTATTGGTATTTAAAAAATATTTTTCTGCAAATTTTACATAATTAAGATCTCTATCCGTTCTCTCAATATCAATCCCTATTTTGCTTTTGTGCCAGACTATAGTAATGGCATCTTTACAATGACTTAAACTTATATTTCCCATGCCTGAGGGTAAAGTTGGAGGTTCTCCAGGTTGAGCATTAATTGGAATTTTTAGGGGGTCTAAATCAAAAAGTGTTGAAAGTGATTTTCGCAAGTAAGCTCTTGTTTCTAAAAAAATCTTTGATCTTGAACTTGATAGATTTTTTGCAGTTTTAATTTCTTTTATAGTTGCAACATCTTGCACACCTTTAATTTCATAAAACCAAATTTTTGGTATTTTATATTCATACTCATTTAATAATTTCAATGGCTCTTAAGGTTGGCGACAAAGCACCAGAATTTAAATTAAAAGATTCTTTTGAAAAAGAAGTGTCTCTTAGTGATTTTAAAGGTAAAAAAATAATACTATATTTTTATCCAAAAGATAATACTCCAGGATGTACTAAAGAAGCATGTAATTTTAAAGAGAATTGGGATTTACTCCAAAAAAATAATATTGTTGTGCTTGGTATTAGCAAAGATAATGCATCCTCTCACCAGAAGTTTATAGAAAAATTTAATTTACCTTTTATTCTTTTAACTGATCCTGAACCTTTTAGAGTTTCTTCTGATTACGATAGCTATGGACTTAAGAAATTCATGGGAAAAGAATATATGGGAATGCTGAGAAATACTTTTTTGATCGATACTGAAGGAAACATCGAAAAAATTTACTTAAAGGTAAAAGCAGCAATAATGGCTGATCATATAATTGCAGACCTTGGGTTAAGCTAATTTTTTTGCGGATAGGTGGTGAATAATCATCCCCTCCATAACTAAATTAGGAGCATTGATAATATTTTCTGTTTGAGTCTTTAGAGATTTTGTGAGTAATTGAGAGTCTCCTCCACAGATTATTAAAATATCCTTTTCAGGATTAAATAGACTATTAATCACGCCACTAAGAGAGTTGATTACTCCTTTTAAGATTGCTTCTTCTGTGTCAATTAAAAAATCTTTGATTGGAATATCATATTTTTTGGGAACTTTAAGATTTTTTGTATGTTGTTCCATTGATTTTAATTGTGTTAGAAAACCAGGAAGAAGTTGACCTCCAATAATAGATCCATTTGAATTCAATTTTGTTATTGATAATATTGTTCCAAAATCTGCAATTAACAAATCTTTTTTGAAAGGGTTTTCAATAATTTTTAAAGCGGCAATACAGGCAAGAGCTCTATCAACTCCAAAATAATGAGGAAGATTTGATAAATGGATATCTTTAGTTTTTATTTCATTTTCTTTTTTCAGCAAAAAATTTGGTAGTTTCCCAACAGAAGCCCAAATTAATTGATCAAGATCTATATTTTTGGGAAATTTTTGCTCTTTTTTGGTATGGAAGAATTTATATTGATTTTGAGAATATTTCGCCCAATGAAGCCTACTATTGCCTACTAATAAAAAATTTATATCTGAGACCATTGTTGTATGATCAATTTAATTATTAGTGTGTATTCCACATTCTTGTTTAATTCCTCGAAATCTGGTATCTCTACCCTTTATTTTAATGCCATCGGGACTGCTTGAATGCCAGTCTCCTACAGAAGAATAACCTTTGTTAAAAAGTGGATGGGCAGGTAAATTATTATCTTCCATATAATAAAAAATATCTTTATTTGTCCAATTTAATAAAGGTCTTAAAGAAAGTCTTTGACGAATTACTTCTATGAATTTCATTTTGTTTCTATTTTCTGTTTGACTTGATCTAACACCGCTTGCCCAGCAGAAAATATCATATTTTTCTAGACCATTTTCTAAAGGTTTTATCTTTCTCAATTCATGATACTTATCTAAATCACTCTCTTTTTTTGTTTCCCAAAGTTTACCGTATTTGGCCTCCATTCTTGCTGGAGATAATTCACTTTGCAGAACTTCAACTTCTAAGGATAAATTATCAATAAGCTTTTCAGCGTAATGGTATGTTTCTGGAGGAAGGTAACCTGTATCTATCCAAAATATTTTGATTTTTTTTTGTAGAGATAATTTGCTTACCATATCTAAAAGGACTGACGACTGTATACCAAAACTTGTTGTAATAGCAAATTGATTATCAAACTTTTCATAACCCCATGTAAGCATTCCTTGAGGCTCCATATCTACAAGCTCTTGATTATATTTACTCAAGTTAGTTTGAATATCTTTGTGGATTTTTTCAATCATTCTTCAGTTCGATTATGAGTTTAATTTTATTTCGCTCAATTTAAAAATTATTCGTTTAGTTTAATAATACATTTACGCATAACAATATTTATCTAATGAAATCAATACAAAAACCAATAGTAATAGTTGGAGCAGGTTTTGCAGGTATGACATTTGCTTTGAATTTAAAGAATCTTAATCCTTCTTTACCGATTCTTGTGGTTGATTCTCAAACTAACTTTATATTTAAACCTTTAATGTACGAAGTTTTAAGTAAAGAAATAAGAAGTTGGGAAGCCACTCCAAAATTTGCAAATATTTTTTCTGATGCGGGTATAACTTTTTTAAGAAATTGTTTAACCAAGATTTCTTTCAAAGAAAATATTCTTGAATTTAGCGATGAATTAAAATTAAGCTATCAGTATCTCGTTATCTGCACAGGATCTATTCCAAATAGTTTTTTTGTAAAAGGTGTAGATGAAAGTTGTTATTTTTTCAATGATTTTCACGATTTAAATAAATTAAATACTTTTTTAGAAAAATCACAAGATTCTGTGTTGCATAAAAAGTTATTCATAGTTGGAGGTGGTCCCTCTGGAATAGAGTTGGCATGCAAAATTAAAGATATTTTTACAGACCAATTTGAAATTAATGTAATAGAAAAATCAAACGAAATCCTCAATAAAAACAAAATTTTTAATAGAGAACAAGCAGAGAAGGCTTTAGAAAAAAGAAAAATTAATGTTCTTTTGAATTCTACAGTTAAAGAAGTCTCAGAAACTGAGATTAGTATTTCTAGTGAGGTTGGAATAACTTCCTTTGATAAAGATATTGTTATTTGGACAGCAGGTGTTAAACCTAATTTGTCTTACTTAGAAACTGATCAAATAACAAAAAAATTTGGACGAATTTTAGTAAACAAAAATTTGCAAATAGAAAAGCATAAAAACTGTTTTGCAATTGGTGATATATCAGTTATTGAAGGAATGGAGGATTTACCCATAACTGCTCAGGTCGCTATGCAGGAAGGAAATCATCTTGCTAATAATTTAGAACTTTTAATTCAAGGAAAAGATCTTTTACCCTTTGAATTTCAAGACAATGGTGAAATGATTAGCTTAGGAATAGGCGAAGCTTCAATTTCTGGGCTTGGGATAACTTTATCTGGGAAATTGGCTTTTGAGGCAAGAAGACTTATATATGCTTCCAAGTTGCCTGATATTACAGAAAGCTTAAAATCTGCATCTTCATGGATATTCCAAAAAAAATCTTTTTTTAAAAAGTTTCTTAAAAAAGATTATTCGAATTAAACTTTTTTGAAATATTGTTTTTGGGTATATTGAGTTAAATAAGTTTTGTATGAATTTAATTGCAGTAGTTAGTAATAATTTTGATGCGTTTATAACGGTAGTTGTTTTAATAATGTCCATAATTTTGTTTATTAGAAATACTATTGCACCAGAATTGACTGGTTTGTTATGTGTCGGAATATTTATATCTACTGGGGTTCTTTCTCCTGAAAAAGCTTTAGCTGGATTTGGTAGCCCTTCTTTAATCACCCTTATGGGTTTATTTGCAGTTTCCTCAGCATTATTTAAAAGTGGTGCCTTAGACAGAGTAAGAGAATTGATTTCTTCTGAAAGTATTCGAACTCCAAGGAAATTAATTTCTTTGATAGCTTTTTTGATTGCTCCAATATCTGGAATTGTACCTAATACTCCAGTAGTAGCATCTTTGTTACCTTTAATTGAAAGTTGGTGCGAACGAAGAAATATATCACCATCAAAAGTTTTATTACCTCTTTCTTTTGCTACTTTACTAGGTGGAACTCTGACATTATTAGGTAGCTCAGTAAATCTTCTTGTAAGTGATATTAGTCAACAATTAGGTTATGGAGGTTTGGAATTGTTTAGTTTGACTTCAATAGGAATTCCTGTGTGGCTTATAGGTACAGCCTATATGATTCTTGTTTCTGACATGCTTTTGCCAGATAGAGGGAGAGATAAGGAGTTTATTAAAAATGGTGATATGAATATATATTTTACCGAAGTTACTATTCCCTCTACTTCAGAATTAGTTGGACAATCTGTCAGAAATAGTAGATTGCAAAGACGATTTGACGTTGACGTTCTGGAATTACAACGAAAAGGAAAAGTTATTCTTCCTCCTTTGGCTGATAGAAAGATTGAACCGGATGATAGATTAATAATCCGCGTTACAAGGGCAGACTTATTTAGGCTGCAGCAGGAACATACTATTCTGTTAGGAGAAAACAAAACATCTTTCGATGGGGCTAATGTTTTTTCAGATGATGAAGGTACTAAGACCTTTGAAGCCTTGTTACCAGCTGGTTCAACTTTAGCCGGTGCAAGTTTGAGAGAATTAAGATTTAGGCAGCGTCATAATGCAACAGTTTTAGCATTAAGAAGAGGTCAACAAACTGTTCAGGAGAGATTAGGCCAAGCTGTTTTAAGGGCTGGAGATGTTTTATTATTGCAAGCACCGCTAGATTCAATAAGAGGTTTGCAAGCTAGTAATGATTTGCTTATTTTAGACCAATTCGAAGATGACTTACCTTTTTTGATAAAAAAACCTATATCGATTGCTATTGCAATAGGAATGGTGGTTTTGCCTTCGGTTTCTAATATTCCATTAGTAGGTTCAGTTCTTTTGGCAGTGATTGCAATGGTTGCTTGTGGATGTTTAAGACCTGCAGAGATACAAAAATCAATTAGGTTAGACGTCATTTTATTGCTGGGATCTTTATCGTGTTTTAGCGTAGCTATGCAGATAACTGGATTAGCAGATTTAATTGCAGTTAATCTAAACTTTGCCCTTAACGGAATGCCTCTTTATTTTGCACTAGTCGTAATTTTTGTATCTACAGTTATTCTCACGCAATTTATAAGTAATGCTGCTTCGGTTGCTTTGATTTTGCCTGTTGCTATTGAATTCTCAAATGTTTTAGAAATTTCACCAATCGCTTTAATAATGCTTGTTTTATTCGGTGCAAGTCAATCTTTCTTGACTCCAATGGGTTATCAAACAAATTTAATGGTTTATGGTCCCGGAAGATATAGATTTTTTGATATTGCAAAATATGGAGCTGGATTAACACTTATAATGTCATTTACAGTGCCAGCATTGATAATTTTAAATTACGGGTAATATCGTGAAATTCACAAGTAAGGTTTATAAGTTAAAAGATGCTTACAAAAAGCTATCTGTACCTCAATTTACTATTGTTACAGGTTTGTTTATTATTTGCCTTGGAACTTTAATTTTGAGCTCTCCATTATGTTCATCTTCAAAGGTTGGTTTGTGGGAAGCATTTTTTACATCTACTTCCGCAATTACCGTTACTGGCTTAACCATAATAGATATTGGTGTTGATTTAAATTTCTTTGGCCAAGTTTTCTTAGCTTTTATGCTTTTATCAGGTGGTTTAGGATTAATGGCCATTACAACATTTTTACAAGGCTTTGTTGTAAAGGGGACAAAGCTAAGAACTAGATTAGACAAAGGAAAGACTTTAGATGAATTTGGAGTTGGGGGAATTGGTAGAACTTTTCAAAGCATTGCTATTACTGCGATTATAATCATATCCTTAGGCGCAATTGTCTTATATTCTTTTGGATTTGTAGATATTCAAAATAATTGGGAAAGATTATGGTCCTCGATTTTTCACAGTATTTCTGCATATAACAATGCAGGATTTTCGTTAATGTCAAATAGTCTTCAAGACTATAGAACAAATTTTTTGGTGAATAGTGTTTTTATTTTTCTCGTTTTTATGGGTGGATTGGGCTGGCGGGTTATTGATGATATTTGGAGTCATAAAAAAAATCTTTCTTATAAGAAATTAAGCCTTCATTCTAGACTAGTTATTAGGACAAGTTTGTCTCTAATATTGTTCGGATCATTAGGATTCTTTATCACTGAATCATTGCTAAATAGTCAATTTTTTAATGATTTAAATTTGTTTGAACGATTAATGTCATCTATCTTCGAAACAGTAAGTGCAAGAACTGCAGGCTTTACAAATTTTCCCATTTCTTTGAACTCTATCTCAGATACGGGCCTCTTATTATTAATGACGCTTATGTTTATTGGAGCAAGTACAGGAGGTACTGGTGGAGGCATAAAAACTACTACATTTATTGCTTTAATGGCTGCAACTAGATCAACTTTAAGAGGTCAGAAAGATGTAATTATTAGCAATAGATTAATTTCAGACAAAGTTATTCTAAAGGCAGTTGGAATCACAGTTGGATCTTTGCTTTTTGTTCTTTTAATGGCAATGTTGCTTAGCACTACTAATACTTTTGTCAAAAAAGAATCATTCACATTCCTTGAAATTCTTTTCACTTGCATATCTGCATTTGCAACAGTTGGTTTTGATATTGGTCTAACCGAAAAATTAAATCATTTTGGTCAATTTATTCTTATTGTGGGAATGTTTGTTGGTAGACTTGGGATCCTTTTGCTTTTAAGTGCACTTTGGCAGGCTCTTTATAAGAGTAGAATAGATAGACAAAAGAGAATTGGCTATCCTAGGGCTGATTTATATGTTTAGAATTATCTGAGTTTTATTATGGCTGATTGGTGGCAGTGGTCTCAAAAGAGAGAAAATGAAGCACTCACTTTTGCAGTTGTCGGCGTTGGAAGATTTGGAACTGCAGTTTGCAGAGAACTTATTAGTAATGGTGCTGATGTTTTGGCTGCAGATTATTCGGAAAAAGCTATTGATGATTTAAGGCAATTAGAACCTTCGATAGAAGCGAGAGTAGTAGATTGTACTGATGAAGAGTCTATGAAGGAATCGGGAATTCTTGAAATGAATACTGTTGTAGTGGGTATTAGTGAACCTATTGAAGCAAGTATAACTACAACTCTTATTGCTAAGGATAGTGAAGGTAGCAAAGTGAAAAGAGTAATAGCTAGAGCTACCAGTGACTTACACGAAAAAATGTTAAAAAGAGTTGGTGCTGATAAAGTTGTTTTCCCATCTAGGATGCAAGGAGAAAGATTAGGTTTAGAACTAGTAAGACCAAATCTAATCGAAAGATTGGAATTAGATAATCAAACTGGTATAGATGAAATAACTATTCCAGAAGAATTTATTGGAAGATCTTTAAGAGATTTAAATTTGAGGAAAAATTATTTAGTAAATGTCCTTGCTGCAGGACCTGCTGAAGAGTTAACAGTTAATCCACCAGCAAAATATATTTTGGAAAGAGGAAATATTTTGGTAGTCATGGGTAAAACTGTAGATTTACAGAAATTGCCTCAAAATTAATTATTTTAATCAGATTTTTTATAGTATCTAATCCTTTGAGGAGCTTTTTTTAATCTCCTGACGCTTTGTTTTTCAAGTTCATCTCTAAATTTATCAGTATTTAAATTATTTTCTGCAA
Source organism: Prochlorococcus sp. AG-347-I19 (assembly GCA_003279105.1). Classification (GTDB taxonomy): domain Bacteria; phylum Cyanobacteriota; class Cyanobacteriia; order PCC-6307; family Cyanobiaceae; genus Prochlorococcus_A. Next base: position 310 of record QCBO01000010.1, on the reverse strand, counting down.
AAGGTGATTTGCTTTCTTTTTCGAAATATTTTTTTTATACCCTCTTGTATTAATACTTCTTGCGTCTAAACATAAAACTTTTCTTAGTTTCGCAAAGTTAGCTGCTTGAGATTTTCTACCATCTTTTTGGGCATAATACTCAGACTGCTGAAGAATATGGTGAAGATGAGTTAACAAATATGGACTAATTACAGCTGATACCAAGACGTCACTATTTTCATTATCGTGAGAATCAGAATTGATTAATCTTTTTTTCGGTTTATCAATCATCGACCTTTTAGGAGAATCAATTTTTCTTGAATTTTTCATG
>QCBO01000009.1 GCA_003279105.1 Prochlorococcus sp. AG-347-I19 | reverse complement strand
TTTTTTATTTTCTCATTCCACTTTTTACTATCCATTTTCATCATTAAGTGTATTAAGTAAGATCTCGTATAAATTTAAATTATTCAAGCAATGACCTTGCTGAGCTAATTTAATTAAAGTTGGACTCCTATCAAGAATTTTATTTAAGGAATCTAAGAAGTTATTATTTGACTCATTGTCTAGAATTAAATCATTTTCTGATTTTATAAAAATAATTTTGCAATCTTTTCTTAAAAATAATGGAATATCTCTATTGATGTAAAGTTGTTTTAAATCTCCTAAAAGAAGAGTTTTATTTAAACCCTCTAAACTTTTATAAAAGATATTTTTAAAACTATTATTCATATGATTTGGCATAAATGATCTATGTATAAATTCTTTCAACATATCCTTAGTTTCGTCTTTTATGATTTTTCTTTCCATTCTTTTTAGGGACCTCAAAATAAAGTTTCTCTTATTACTTAAAGGAAGAAAATTATTAAAAGAATTTATAAGAACAATATGAGTTGCTTCTTTTAAGATTTTTTTTTGCATTAAATGAAAACCAAATGAATGGCATAAAGTCATTCTGATTTCTTTTTTAGATTCGCTTTTAATCCATTTTGCTTGATAACTATTTGTTGAAAAGTAGCCCCTTTCATTATCTTGCCAATGCCAATTATTTTTTAAAAAATCAACTTTATAGTCATCCCAGAAATATTTATTTAGTCCCCACCCATGTTGAGTAATAATTTGTTTCATTTAAACTCTTTTAATACTGCAATGAAATTTTTTAGCAGATTCAAATCTAAGTTTCTTCGTATTGTTATTCTGATTCTTGATTCCCCAACTGGAACAGTAGGGGGTCTTATCGCAATTGCTAAAAACCCATTTTCCTCAAGATATTTTTGTAGATAAATTGCCTTCTCTTCTTGGCCAACAATAATTGATAAAATGTGAGAATCTCCCTGAATTGGAAAACTAAAATTTTTAATAATTTCATCTTTCCATATCTTCGCAGAAGATAACAACTCATTACCCCATTCTTTATTTTCTAAAATTTTTTTTAAACCTTCTAGTGCTCCAGCAGCTAAAGATGGTGCAAGAGCGGTTGTGTACCTAAATGCACCACTTGTTTGGATAAGATACTCACCAATTTCTGAATTAGAGGCTATGAAAGCTCCACCGCTTCCAAATGCTTTTCCAAAAGTTCCAGTAATCATAGTTATATCTGAACGGAAATTAAAACTTAAACCCCTGCCTTCAGGGCCCAAGATACCAATTGCATGGGCTTCGTCAACTAATAATTGAACACTATTTTTGTTGCAAATTTCAGTTATTTCTCTGAGCGGAGCAATTGATCCCTCCATGCTATAAAGAGATTCGACAACAACTAAAATGGAATTTTTTGTGGGGTTAGATTTAATAATTTTATCTTCTAAATCTTTTAAATTATTGTGTGAAAATCGAACTAGTTTAGCTTGAGCAGCTTTAATTCCAACCAATAAGGAGTTATGGATTAATTTATCTGCTATTATGATACTACGCCTGTTTGCTAAAGTCTGGATAGCGGCAATATTTGCTTGAAATCCGCTTGGGAAAAGTAATACTTTATCTTGATCAAGCCACTTGCCAAGTTCTGTTTCTAATAATTTATGTATTGGTCTTGAACCTGTAATAAACCTAGAGCTTCCTGAACCAATACCTTCTAACATGCTTATTTCGTAAGCAGCTTTTATTAAATCCTTGTCCCTACTTAATCCAAAATAATCATTACTGCATAAGTCTATAAGTTTTTTATTTTGAGAATTTAAACTTAGTAGTTCGAATGATTTTTTACCTAAAGAAAATGTTTTTAATTTACGGATTCTATTTTTTGGAATTTTTATTTTTTTCATTTTGGCAAAATAAAATATAGTGGATTTAATTAAAAAGATTTAGATTTACTATTAAAGTTTGCAAGCTATTTTTTGTTTATTAATATCTATATAGATCATATATTAAGAAGTTAACTCATCCTCTCTTCAATCACAATTATTGCTTAATTTAGAGGAATATTTCCCCTTTCCACTAGATGATTTCCAATTAGAAGCAATTCGAGCTATTAATAGCGGAAATTCTGTTGTTTTAACGGCACCAACAGGTTCGGGTAAAACATTGATAGGTGAATTTGCTATATATAGAGGCCTATCTCATGACAGTAGAGTTTTTTATACAACACCTTTAAAAGCACTATCAAATCAAAAGTTTAGAGATTTTGCTAATCAATATGGTGATAATAAAGTTGGTCTTTTAACTGGAGATATAAGTATAAATAGAGAAGCACCAATCTTAGTTATGACGACTGAGATTTTCAGGAACATGCTTTATGGTGAATTTGATGAATTTGATGATCCCTTAGAGAATTTAGAATCTGTGATTCTTGATGAATGCCATTATATGAATGACCCCCAAAGAGGCACAGTTTGGGAAGAAACCATAATCCATTGCCCTACTAGAACTCAAATAGTAGCTTTATCAGCAACAATAGCCAATGCAGATCAACTACAAAATTGGATAGAAAAAGTTCATGGGCCCACAGTATTAATTAATAGCGATAAGAGACCAGTCCCACTTGATTTTATTTTTTGTAGCGTTAAAGGCCTCCATCCACTTTTAAATAATAAGGGGAATGGAATTCATCCAAACTGTAAGATTTGGAGAGCTCCTAAAGGGCAGAAAATGAGAGGGAAAGTGGGCAGGATAATGCAACCAAAGTCTCCCTTAATTGGCTTTGTGATCTCTAAACTAGCTGAACGAAATATGTTGCCAGCTATTTATTTTATCTTTAGTAGAAGAGGATGCGACAAGGCTATTGAGAATATAAAAGACTTAACTTTAGTAAGTTATTCAGAAGCGAATATGATATCTCAAAAATTAGATGTTTATCTTAAAAATAATCAAGAGGCAATTAAAGATAAATCTCAATGCGAGGCATTAAAACGAGGTATTGCATCTCATCATGCTGGATTATTGCCTGCATGGAAAGAATTGGTTGAGGAATTATTTCAGCAAGGTTTGATAAAAGTTGTTTTTGCAACTGAAACTCTTGCTGCAGGAATTAATATGCCCGCAAGAACCACCGTTATTTCTTCTTTATCAAAAAGGACAGAAGATGGGCATAGATTATTATTTAGCAGTGAATTTTTGCAAATGTCAGGAAGAGCTGGAAGAAGAGGAAAAGATACCCAAGGATATGTTGTTACATTACAAACAAGATTCGAAGGTGCCAAAGAAGCAAGTGCACTGGCTATTAGCAAACCAAATTCTTTAGAGAGTCAATTCACTCCTAGTTATGGAATGGTACTTAATCTTTTACAAAGTTATACTTTAGAAAAGTCTAAAGAATTAATTAAAAGAAGTTTTGGTAGTTTTTTATATTTAGGTGAATCTTCAGGTGAGAATATAATTCTTGAAAATTTAGATAAGGATTTAATTGAATTAAAAAGAATTACATCTAATGTTTCATGGAAAGATTTTGATGCCTACGAAAAGTTAAAAAATCGTCTTAAAGAAGAGAGAAGAATCTTGAAAATTTTAGAAAAACAAGCAGCAGAAAAATTATCAGAAGAGATCACTAATGCACTCCCATATATTAAAGATGGAAGCTTAATTTCAATCAAAGCTCCTCAAATTAAAAGAAAAATTGTTCCAGGATTAATTTGTGAGAAAATATATGAATCCCAAAAAATAAAGAGTTTATTGTGTTTGACAGTTGATAATTTATTTATTCATATAAAACCTTCATACATTGTAAGTATTTTTAATGATTTGGATGCAATTGATGTCTCAGGACTTGAAGTACCAAAGATGTATTTTTCTGGAGAGGTATTTAGGGGAGATGATATGTCGCAGTGTTATGCGGATCAAATTTTAGAAGTTTCTAAAAAAAATGATTTACAAACTCCACAATATGATTTGTCAACGGAAGTTTTGGCACAACAGCAACAAATTAATAATCTAGAAGAAACAGTCAATGATCATCCCGCACATAGATTTGGAGACTCTAGGAAATTAAAGAAATATAGAAAAAGAATTGTTGATGTTGAACAAGAAATATATATGAGAAAAAAACTTCTTGAGGATAAAGAAAATCATAACTGGAGAACTTTTACCGATTTGATAAAAATTTTGAATCATTTCGGTTGTTTAAATGATTTGGAATTGACAGAAGTTGGACAAACAGTTGGTGCAATAAGAAGTGAAAATGAATTATGGATTGGTCTGGTTTTAGTTAGTGGTTATTTAGACGATTTAGATCCACCTGAGTTGGCTGCAATTATTCAAGCTATATGTGTTGATATAAGGAGGCCTAATCTTTGGTGTAATTTTAAGCCTTCTTTGAAGGTAATAGATGTTTTTAATGAATTAGATGGTTTAAGAAAATTAGTCGCTTCTCAACAAAATAAGTTTCATATTGAAATCCCTATTTATTTAGAAACACAGTTAACTGGAATTATTTCTGAATGGGCAAGAGGAAAAAAATGGAAAGATTTGGTTTTTAATACTTCATTAGATGAAGGTGATGTAGTGAGGATTATTAGAAGATCAATTGATGTCCTTTCTCAAGTTCAATACTGTATTGGTGTTAGTAATAAATTAAAAAGCAAAGCAAAGCTAGCATTAAAAGCTATTAATCGTTTTCCTGTTTCTGAATCTAATGATCTTGTAAAAGTCTCTGAAGATATTAATCCTGCAACAAAAAGAATTGATAATAATTCTTAAATTTTTTAAATCAAATCATTGAATTGATATTCATTGCTTCATCAAATTCATCTTCGTTTAAATAACCTAATTTAAGTGTTGCCTCTTTTAAATTTAATGATTCTTTGAAGGCTAAGTTTGCAATTTCAGCTGCTTTTTCATAACCAACTTTTGGCACTATAGCTGTAACCAACATTAGTGAATTTTCTAAATTTAACTTCATTTTCTTATGATTAGGTTCCATCTCATCTACTAATTTTATTCTGAAGTTTTCTATTACATTTTTTAGTAATTTTAAACTTGTGAGAATATTAAACCCAATAAGAGGCTTATATTCATTCATCTGTAATGTGCCGCTAGAATTTGCCATTGAAACTGCATATTCAAGACCCATTATCTGAGTGCAAACCATTGATAAGGCTTCACATTGAGTTGGATTCACTTTACCCGGCATGATAGAACTTCCAGGTTCATTTTGAGGAATAATTAGTTCATATATTCCTGATCTTGGACCAGAAGAAAGAATTTTTATATCATTTGAAATTTTAAATAATGCACCTGCTAATATTTTTATCTGACTCATTACTTGAGCTAGACGATCATGAGAGGCCATGATAGAAAAATTATTTTTTGATTTGTAGAACATTAGATTAGTATCATCGGAAATTGATTTTATAGACTCTTCACAAAATCCTTTTGGACAATTAATCCCTGTTCCAACTGCAGTTCCTCCCAGAGGTAAGAAATACAATTCATTCAGACTGATAATAATTGCATTCTCAGCATCTTTAAGTTGCTCTGACCATCCTGATATTTCTTGCCCAAAAGTAAGAGGAACCGCATCTTGAAAATGGGTTCTTCCTATCTTTATAAGGTCTTTCCATTCTTCACTTTTTTTATCAAGGATCTTAGTAAGTTTTCTTATCGTTGGAACTAAATTTTTGATTATTTCATTAACAACTGATATTTGAATAGCAGCAGGAAAAGTGTCATTAGTTGACTGAGATTTATTTACATCATCATTTGGATGAATTGGTTGATGACTACCAAGCTCTGAATTTGTTTTTAATGCTGCAATATTTGAAATTACCTCATTAACATTCATATTTGTTTGCGTACCACTTCCTGTTTGCCAAACCTTTAAGGGAAACTGTGAATCATGAAGCCCATCAAGTATTTCTGTACATGCCTCTACAATCAAATCTTTTTTTCTTTTATCTATTAACCCTAAATTGAAATTCGCAATTGAAGCAGCTTTTTTTATAAGGGTGAGTGAATAAATTAATTCAATTGGAATTAATTCTTCTCCAATAGAAAAATTTTCTATCGATCTTTGTGTTTGAGCGCCCCACAAAGCTTCAATGGGAACCTCTATTGTTCCCATACTATCTTTTTCAATCCTAAAGTTTTTTGTCATTATTCCTCTGAAAACACTGGTTTAACTTAGATAAGGTTTTCAGTAATCCTAGATACCTAACTTCTCCCATATTACACTTAAATTATTAAGATGAATTGAAGGATTAAAACATTCTTCTAAGTCACTATGATCAATAAAATCCATTATTTCATTATCTCTCTCTATATTTTCTCTGAAATTCCCATTTTCGGTATTCCACGCATGATGCGCATTTTTTTGTACTAAACTGTAAGCTTTTTCTCTGGACAACCCTTTTTCTACAAGCAAAAGTAAAACTTTCTGACTAAAGATTACACCACCATATATATTTAAATTTTTGAGCATATTTTTTGGATAAACTTCCAAATTGCTTACTATATCTTTCATTTCCCTGAGCATAAAATGCAAACAGATTGAAACGTCAGGCAACATGATACGTTCATTTGAACTATGGCTTATATCTCTTTCATGCCAAAGTGGAACATTTTCCAGTGCTGTTAAGACGTAACTCCTCAAAATTCGTGCTAAACCGCTTACTCTTTCACTTCGAATAGGATTTCTTTTATGAGGCATAGCAGAACTTCCTTTTTGTCCTTTTGTGAATCCCTCCTCAACTTCTAAAACATCAGTTCTTTGTAAATTTCTTATTTCAGTTGCAAATCTATCTAAAGAAGCGCCAACTAGGGCAATAGTTTGCACATATTCTGCATGTCTGTCTCTCGATATAACTTGAGTACTTGCTGTATCTGGTTTTAAGCCAAGTAAATCACAAGTTATACGCTCCACTTTGGGATTCGTATTAGCGTAAGTTCCCATTGCACCACTGATTTGTCCAATTGCTACAGATTCTCTCAGCGTTAACAATCTTTTTTTGTTTCTTATTATTTCTGCTAACCATCCAGCAAGTTTAAAACCAAAGGAAATTGGCTCCCCATGAATGGCATGAGATCTGCCAATCATTAATGTATTTTTATGCTTCCTTGCTAATAATCTGACTTCATTTTCTAATTTCTCAATTTCTTCTAATAATAATTCGCAAGAATCTTTTAACTGAAGAGATAAGCCAGTATCAAGTACATCACTACTAGTCATACCAACATGTATGTATCTTCCAGAATCGCCTACAAATTCATTAACGCTTGTAAGAAATGCTATGACATCATGTTTAACTTCTTTCTCAATTTCTACAATTCTAGATTTATCAAACTTTGCATTTGAACGTATCTCTTTAATGGCATTCTCAGGAATTTTTCCTAGGGAAAAATTTGCTTCACATGCAGCTATTTCAACCTTAAGCCAACTCTGGAATTTTGCGCTATCAGTCCAGATTTTCCCCATTTCGGGTAATGTGTAACGCTCGATCACAATTTTTATTAATTATCAATTTAAACTTTATAGCCAAAATCGAATTATTGCTTTATACCTTAAAGATGTACTTGCCATTGAAGATATTTGCCTAGGTATTATTTTCTTATGTAACATTTTTCTGGCTAATTAGAAAGCTCAAATATAAAAATGTTTGCATTTTTTCCTTTATTCCTTTCGTTAATAATGGGTAATTTTTTAGTTCTTATTTAAAATTGGAAGGTATTAAAGAATTTGGATCTTAATCTTGTAGAAGTTCATTATTCAGTCTTTTTATTGATTAATATATGATTAAAAAAAGTAGATTAGACCTTTATCTTTTTAAAAGCGGTTTATGTGAAACTCGTCAAAAAGCCCAAGGTTTAATTCTTGCGGGTAAGGTTAGAGATATTAATGGAAAAGTATGGGATAAACCTGGCCATCAAGTATTAATTGGATCTGAATTTTTTATTGATTCCGAACCCATGTTTGTATCAAGGGGCGGCGAAAAATTATTAGAGGCATTTAATAAACTTGAAATTAAAGTAAAAGACAAAATATGTATTGACGCAGGAATCTCAACTGGGGGATTTACTGATTGCTTATTGCAACAAGGAGCAAAGTTAGTTTATGGGATAGATGTTGGTTATGGACAAACCGCATGGAAGATTAGAAATAACCCCAAAGTTATACTTTTTGAACGAACTAATATTCGAAATTTAAAACCTAATGATCTTTTATCTAAAAGTAATGAATTACCAAATTTTGTGGTTGCTGATTTGTCTTTTATTTCATTGAAGTTAGTTTTTAAATCTATTGGTAATTTATTAGAAGGTGATTGTATTGAGGGAATATTTTTAATTAAACCCCAATTTGAGGTGGGTAAAGAAAAAGTCAGTAAAGGTGGTGTGGTTCGTAATCCTAAATTCCATACTGAGGCTATAGAGTCTGTTATTTATGCTGCTAAAAATTTTCAATGGAATATAAAGAATTTGATAGCTTCTCCGCTGGTAGGTCCTGCTGGAAATCATGAATATCTAGCTTGGATGACCTTAGGAAGTCAATCCAATAAAATGATTAATAGTGAATATATACAAAATTTAGTAAAAAAGACTCTCTGAATTAAAGAGCTTCTTCATCTTTGTCGCCAGTTCTAATTCTTACAACAGAATCAATTGATGTTATGAATATTTTCCCGTCACCGATTTCTCCAGTTTTTGCAGCTTCAGCAATCGCATCTATAACTGAATTAACCTTTTCATCTTCTACAACTACCTCTACTTTGAGTTTTTGAAGGAATTCAACAGTAAATTCGGAACCTCTATATCTTTCAACTTGTCCTTTTTGTCTTCCGAAACCTCTGACTTCACTAACTGTCATTCCAACAATACCAGAGTTTACTAATGCAATTTTTACATCCTCCAGTTTAAATGGACGTATGATTGCTTCAATTTTCTTCATGATTAAAGATTGAATATTCCTATTTTAATTGTTTTTTGGGAAAACATCCAACATTGAAATATCAGAAAAACATTTAATATCAAGGCCTGCATTGGTAGCGTCTTCAATTAATAATTGGGAATTTTCCTCAGAAATTATTACTGTACTATTTGATAACGCTTCCCACTGATTATTCTCAAAGTGTGTTTGAAGCCATAACATTCCAATAGCGCTTTTGGGTTGAAGGGATTTATTTAAATTGTTATCAATAGTTATCAAACAAATGTCCATTAATTTTTCATTCAACTAATCACATATAACCCTTTTAACCGACATCATGAATGTTATTAATTATACAAAAATAAGATTTAACAGCTTTTGACTTATTCAATTGTAATACTTTAGCTTGTTGAGATTTTTGCAGTTTTTCATCTTTTTATATACGTTTAGTAAATAAGTTCTACTAAAAATGAGTACAGCTAAATTAGATGATTCGACCCAAAGACCACTTTATGGTGAAAGAATTATTGAAGAATCAAAAATAATTTGTTTCGATAATCCAAATAAGAAAAGAAATTATGAAATTTCTATCCAGTTACCAGAATTTACATGTAAGTGCCCCTTTTCTGGTTATCCAGATTTTGCAAAACTAAATATTATTTATCAACCTAATTTGAGAGTCTATGAATTGAAGTCTTTAAAGCTCTATATTAATAATTTTAGAGATATGAAGATATCACATGAAGAAGTTGTTAATAGAATTATGGATGATTTAGTGAATGCGGGCTCGCCTCACTGGATTCATTTAAATGCTGCATTTAACCCTAGAGGGAATGTTTCTATGCAATTAGATATATTTAGCGGACAGAAAAAAAATTAAAAATTTTTTATTTCTTCTGATAATTTAAAAAATTCCTTTTTAAAACCAACTAGATTTTTATTACTAAGACCTCCAATGAATAGCTTTTGTGATTCATTATTTACAAGAATCCATAATTGAATTGTTGGTATAAGACTTATTATTGTTCCAAAAATTATTAAAATAAAAGAAAAGTAAATAAAAGGTATAGACGGATCATTTTTAATTATTAATCCGCTACTTGGTATTATTTTTTTTAGAGATACTTTTGAAGAGTTAACTTGAAGAGGATTGTCATTGACAAAGAGATTATTCCCGGAAAAATTTTCTGTATTGGAAATTTTAAGTGGACCATTTTCATTATCTATTGTTAGGAGGAAATTTTTTTTAGTTTCTGTTCCTAATTCAACTAAAACTCCCCAAACTTGATTGCCGATTTCGGGAATCTCCTTTAATTGTAATTGATAAAGGATATTATCTATTTCTAAAACTACATTTGATATTGCCCAATCAGCTTGATAAATAGTTAATCCTTTAAACCTTATTGGGCGATTAACTTTGGCGGTTTTGATTTCATTTAAGTTAAGGTCTTCAGATGAAAAATTTAACTTTGAAATAAACTGTTTGGGTATTCCATCACTTTCTCGTTCTATAGAAAAATCGACTAATTTTACATTGGCTTTTGAGTTTGTGCTCTCATTAACAAGATCCAAACTTTCTCCAGGCAATAAATATTGTTCTTTTGATTGACTTGTAAAACTTCCATATGCTGAACCTATTAGTAAAACTATTAATCCGATATGTACAACTAAAGGACCTATTTTTCCAATTAAACCCCTTCTTGCAGAAATATGACTTTTAAATTTGTAAGTTTTCCATCCTCTTTTTTTTAGTAGTAAATCAACTATTGTTATAATGTCTCCATTTGGATTGATTGGGTGACTTGACGTTAATTGCAGTTTGCTGAATTTTTTTTCGCTCTTATATTCAACCCATTTAAATGAAGCTTTTAATGAAGGGATTTGCCTCCTGAAACTACAAGCTGCTAGGGAAATGCAAAGAAGAATTAATGCAAATAAAAACCAAAAACTTGTATATATATGATCCAATTGCAGTTTTAAGACTTTTTCTCCATCTAAGAATCCAAAAATGGGAGCACTATCGAAATTATCAATATAAAAATTTTTATTACTACCTTGAGGTATAAAAGTACCTATGCCACTGGCAATAGCTATGAAAATTATCAGTGATATAGCGAATCGTAAACTTGATATTTTTAAAATTAGATTCTTAAAAATAATCATTTAAATCCAATTTGAGAATAAATTTAATAATCCTAGTGCTACTAAAAATATCCCACTTAAGGTTGGAATTATTTGACTAAATTTTCTAAGCTCTAAAAATTTTTTTAAGTTTTCTGCCGTTGCTCCCGCAATAATTATTGGAGTGACTTGGCCTATTCCAAAGAAAAATAAAAAAATAATTGAGATTACAGGGTTTTTAGCTTGCGATACCCAAGCTAGAAGAGTTGCTAAAACTGGAGTGATGCAAGGTGAAGAGGCTAGTCCAAAAGTAGTTCCTATAGCAAAAGGTGCTATGAGGGATGGTATCTTATCCTCTATTTTTTTTAGATCAGGTCCATTCGGGAACTGAAACTTTAAAATTCCTAGTAAATTTAAACCCATTATTATTGCGATCAAGGCAACTATCGAAGTGTAATAAGCTGGAATTTGCCCGTATATTTTACCTAAGAATCCACTCGCAGCCCCTAGTGCTACAAGCGAAAAAACAACTCCCCCTGAAAAACTAATAAGTTTAAATTTATTTTTATCTGTTCCTCCTATATAAGCAATTGTCACTGGAAGTAATGATAATGAGCATGGCCCAAGACTTGTTAAAAGTCCTGCGCTGAAAATCAAAAATATAGTAAATAGACCAGGACTATTAAGACCATTCTGCATAAGCAGATTACCCTTTTGAGATAATTCTGAAATAACTAAATTTAATGATTCGATGGCTTGAATTAAATCTTTTGAATTCTAACTAATTGAGAGTCTTTCGTGTACTAATCATACCAATCAATCCTGTTGACTCTAATGAACATCTCACTAACATCCCTGCAATAAAAAAAGAAGCTACTAATGAATTGCCACCATAACTGATGAAAGGTAGTGGTAAGCCTGTAGTAGGCATTGAACCTGTCGCTACAGCAATATGCATTATTGATTGACCAGTCAACAATACACCACATCCGATAGCAACTAATTTTGTATAGTTGTTCCTGCACTTAAGACTAATTCTTAGACTTATGTAAGAGAAAACTGCTAAAAATCCTAAAAATAAAGTACATCCTAATAAACCAAATTCTTCCGCAAAAATGGCAAAAATAAAATCTGTATACATGAACGGTAGATATTGTAATTTTTGTATGGACAGTCCAAAACCTTCGCCAAATAGACCTCCTGAACCTATAGCTAATAAACTCTGAACCAATTGAAATCCATTTTCTTGTTGATCTTTCCAAGGATTTATAAATGAAGTAACTCTCAGTTTTTGATATTCGTTATTAAAAATGCTGATACATCCTGTAATGAATCCTATTGAAGCAAATGAGCAAAGAGAGCTAAGTTTTACTCCTCCACATAAACCCATTACCCAAAGAAGAATTCCAGTTAATGATGCAGTACTTAAATTAGGCTGTTTTAGTATAAATAAAATTAATAAACCAAAGGATATTATTGAAATTAATTTTTTGTCATTCTTTACTAGATTCCAATGTGCGAAAAGATTTGAAGCTTCTAGAATTAAAAAAGGTTTAATTAATTCAGATGGCTGCAGACGTAAATTGCCAAGCACTAGCCACCTTGAAGAACCATTAACTGTAATTCCAGTAAAATTGGTAAGGACAATCAGAAAGAATAAAATATAAAAAATAATTCTTGAAAACTTTAAAAGATTTCTAATGTTTGTATTAAGAACGAAATAAAATAGACTAATTCCTGGAATTGTCCAAATGATTTGTTTTTTAAGGAAATAAGCCCAATTTCCCATTTCCCTACTAGCTACCCACCAACTTGATGATCCTAGTATGCATATTCCTAATGTTGACCAAATTCCAATGAGGACAATGAGGATTTTTGCCTCATAAGGCCATATCGTCCAAGGTAATGGAAAAATAGACTCTCTTAATAAATTGCTTAAATTTTTTTTGTGATTAGAACTTAAGTTTTTTTTTCTTTTAGAAATTCTTTTGTATTTTATTTTTTCTTGACTTATCGCCAATTTTTTACATGTATATGTACTATTGAGACGTTTAATTGAGATTTTGCCAAGTCTTTTATTAACGTTTTAAAGTGTTAAGCCAATTAAAAAGATGACTTTGAATAAAGTTTATTTATGAAGAATAAAGTAAAAAGTGGTCTATAGATTCATCATAAATCTTAAGAATTAATTTTTTATAGAAAAAAACTAGCTAAAGGGCACCTCTCCGTGATAGATTCCGTGAGTTTATGTACTTACTTCAAACCATTAAGAGGGGGTTTCTAAGCTATGTTCACATCAGTGGACTCAAATAGAAAAAAACTTGAGCATCCTTCTAATGAGAATGTTCAATTTCCTCAATCCCTGAATAATTCGATCATCAAAGAAAGTAAATCTGGCATTGCCAATCAAATAGATCTTTTGCTTTCTGAAAATGATGAATACACAAAATTGCAATTAACAATTTTTGGAATTACTTTTATTTTTTCTATTTTATTAGCATCAATAACTGGAATTTTTCTAAGTTTTAAATTTGGTTTTAGTATTTTTACAGGTGCAATTGCCGGCATTTTTTACCTACGTTTGCTTGCTAAAAGTATAGGAAAACTTGGTAAAGAATCATCAGGTGTATCAAAATTGCAACTATTAGTTCCAGTTTGCCTCTTTATTTTTGCGAGCAAGCTAGGATCTTTGGATATTTTTCCTGCGATGATAGGTTTTTTTATTTATAAGCCTTCACTCATTCTTTATTTTTCACGTTCTTAAGTAAATTTTTTTATTCAAAACAAATGTTTTTTAATTCCTTGCTAACAAATTTTGCAGCATTAGAAGTTGGTCAACATCTTTATTGGCAAATTGGAAATATCAGAATTCATGGGCAGGTATTTTTAACATCTTGGATTTTATTAGGAGCATTATTAGTTTTTATTTCTCTAGGAACTAAAAAAATGGAAAATGATCCTAAAGGCCTTCAAAACTTGCTTGAGTTCCTTTGGGATTACATAAGAGATCTTGCTAGGACTCAAATAGGTGAAAAAGTATATAGAGATTGGATGCCATTTATAGGTACTTTATTTTTATTCGTCTTTGTAAGTAATTGGGGAGGAGCTTTAATTCCTTGGAGATTGATTAAGTTACCAAGTGGAGAATTAGGAGCACCTACTGCAGATATCAATACAACTATAGCCTTGGCTTTATTGGTTTCACTTTCTTATTTCTATGCAGGTTTAAGCAATAAGGGTTGGAGATACTTCGAATATTATGTTCACCCAACTCCTATTATGCTTCCTTTCAAAATTCTAGAAGATTTTACGAAACCTTTATCACTTTCTTTCAGGCTATTTGGAAATATTTTGGCTGATGAACTTGTTGTTGGCGTTCTAGTCTTTTTAGTTCCGCTAATCCTCCCAATACCTGTTATGTTCTTAGGATTATTTACTAGTGCAATTCAGGCATTGATTTTCGCAACTTTAGCGGCCTACTACATTGGAGAAGCTGTTGAAGAACATCATTAGCTTTCTTCTAATACATTCAGACACTTTTACAAAGGGTCTGTAATCTGGCAAAATATCTAATCGCGTAGGTCTGAAAATATCAGACCCATTCTTAAAAGAAAGGATGTCCAAGCGTGTATGACAACAAAGATTATCACAAGTATTAAGCTCTTTATTTCAAAATTATGGATTCGATTACTTCCGCTGCATCAGTTGTAGCTGCTGGCTTAGCAGTTGGTCTAGGTGCTATTGGCCCAGGTCTTGGACAAGGTAACGCAGCTCAAGGTGCTGTTGAGGGTATTGCCCGTCAACCAGAAGCTGAAGGTAAAATCAGAGGAACTCTTCTTTTATCTTTCGCTTTCATGGAGTCATTAACAATTTACGGGTTAGTTGTGGCTTTAGTACTACTTTTTGCGAATCCTTTTTCCTAAAAGTTAATATTGCTTCTAATCCTTATTAGCAATATCTAAATATAATTTTTTTAACTTCAACTGAATCATATGTTGGCCTTTAATTTTTTTGGTGCTACAGAAGGTGGATTATTTGATATAAATGCCACTTTGCCTCTAATGGCGATACAGGTAGTTGCGCTTACTTACATATTAAATTCTCTCTTTTTTAAGCCTGTAGGCAATGTTGTAGAAAAAAGAGAAAAGTTTGTAAGTAATAATATTATTGAGGCTAAAAATAAACTTTCTGAGGTAAAAAAATTAGAAGCTGATTTGTTAACTCAGCTTCAAAGTGCTCGTACAGAAGCTCAAAGAATTGTGAGCGAAGCTGAGGATGAGTCTGACAAGCTTTATAAAGAAGCACTAGAACTTGCTAACAATGAAGCAAATGCTTCAAAAGAAAAAGCAAGACTAGAAATTGAAAGTCAGACAACTGCTGCTCGTGATCAACTTTCTAAACAGGCTGATGATCTAAGCGAACTTATTGTTAATAGATTGATTCTAGAAAAATGAATTTAACTCTTTTAGCTACAGAAGGTTTTGGATTTAATTTCAATTTATTCGAAACTAATATCCTTAATTGGGCTGTAGTAGTTTTCGGTCTTTATAAATTTTTGCCTAGTTTTCTAGGTAAAATGCTTCAAAAAAGGAGAGAAGGGATACTTCTTGAATTAAAAGATGCTGAAGATCGACTTCTAAATGCAACTCAAGCTTTAGAAAAGGCGAAGAAAGATTTATCTTCAGCAGAAGAAAAAGCTTCTCAAATAAAAGCTGATTCCCTTAAAAGATCTGAATCAATCAGACTGGAAAGTGAGAAAAAAGCGATAGAGGAGATGGCACGAATTAAACAAAGTGCAATCTCTGATGAGAGCTCTGAAGCATCCAGAGCAATTTCTCAACTTCGAAAAGAAGCTGTTGAACTGGCAATTAAGAAAGCTTTAGATTCTCTCCCAAATCGACTTGATAAAACAACACAAGAAAATTTGGTAACTCAATCAATCAATAATATTGAGGTGAACTAATGCCACTTTTAAATTCAGTCACTACACCATACGCAGAGGCATTACTTCAAGTTGTGAATGAGAATTCGCAAACTGAAGAGATGGTTTCTGAGGTTAAACAACTCTTGGAATTAATAAATGATTCCCCTGAATTGGAGAAGGCACTATCCTCTCCCATTTTAGAGACAGATGCTAAGAAGAAAATCATTATTGAAATTTTTTCAAATAAGGTTAATTCTTCCTTACTAAATTTCTTAAAATTATTGGCCGATAGGCAAAGAATTGGAATTCTTTCTTCAATTCTTGATAGGTTTTTAGAAATTTACCGAGAAAATAGTAATATTGCTTTGGCAACTGTTACTTCTGCAGTCGAGCTTACTGATGAACAGAAAGGTTTAATTACCAAAAAGATCATCAATATTGCTGGAACAGAAAAATTAGAACTTGTAACTAAAATCGACCCATCTCTTATTGGTGGTTTCGTCGCCAGTGTAGGATCAAAAGTAATTGATGCTTCCCTCGCTTCACAAATTAAAAAACTTGGCTTAACTCTTTCCAAGTAACTTTTAAATCAACCTTAAACTCTTAAATCCATGGTATCTATACGCCCTGATGAAATCAGTTCAATCTTAAAACAACAAATAACTGATTATGACCAATCTGTAAGTGTTAGCAATGTAGGAACTGTTCTGCAAATAGGTGATGGCATTGCAAGAATATATGGCTTAGATCAGGTCATGGCAGGTGAGTTATTAGAATTTGAGGATGGTACCGAAGGTATAGCTTTAAATCTTGAAGATGATAATGTTGGAGCCGTTTTAATGGGAGAGGCACTTGGCGTCCAAGAAGGAAGTAACGTTAAGTCAACAGGTAAAATCGCATCTGTTCCAGTTGGTGAAGCAATGCAGGGGAGAGTTGTTAACCCTCTCGGACAACCAATAGATGGGAAAGGGGAAATTCCAACAAGTGATACTAGGTTGATTGAAGAAATGGCTCCTGGGATAATCAAGAGAAGATCAGTGCATGAACCAATGCAAACAGGTATTACGTCTATTGATGCAATGATTCCTGTTGGAAGAGGTCAAAGAGAATTAATTATTGGTGATAGACAAACTGGAAAATCTGCGATTGCTATTGACACAATAATTAACCAAAAAGGTCAAGACGTAGTTTGTGTTTATGTAGCTATTGGTCAGAAGTCAGCATCAGTAGCAAATATAGTAGAGGTCTTAAGAGAGAGAGGAGCCCTAGATTATACAGTGGTAGTTAGTGCAGGAGCTTCAGAACCAGCTGCTTTACAGTACTTAGCACCTTATACTGGTGCAGCAATTGCTGAACATTTTATGTATCAGGGTAAAGCAACACTAGTTATTTATGATGATCTAACAAAACAAGCTCAGGCTTACAGACAAATGTCTCTTCTTTTAAAAAGGCCACCAGGAAGAGAGGCTTATCCAGGAGACGTGTTTTACTTGCACAGCAGATTACTAGAAAGAGCAGCAAAACTTTCTGATGCAATGGGAGGGGGTTCTATGACAGCGCTCCCAATTATTGAAACTCAGGCAGGGGACGTTTCGGCTTACATCCCAACTAATGTTATTTCAATTACAGATGGGCAAATATTCTTGAGTGCAGATTTATTTAACTCAGGATTAAGACCAGCTATTAATGTTGGTATTTCTGTTAGTCGTGTTGGAGGAGCTGCTCAGACAAAAGCCATTAAAAAAATTGCAGGAACCTTAAAATTAGAACTTGCACAATTTGATGAACTAGCTGCTTTCTCTCAATTTGCATCTGATCTTGATGAAGCAACTCAGCAACAACTTGAAAGAGGCAAAAGACTAAGAGAGTTATTAAAGCAACCTCAATTCTCTCCGCTAAACCTTGCAGAACAAGTTGCAGTTGTTTATGCAGGAGTTAAAGGTCTTATTGATGAGGTTCCTGTTGAAGATGTTACTAAATTTGCAAATGAACTTAGGGAATTCCTAAAGTTAAATAAAGCAGAATTTATAGAAGAGATTCTTAAAGAAAAGAAATTAAATGATGGATTAGAAGCGACACTAAAAGAGGTGATAAATGAAGTTAAATCATCAATGCTTGCCACAGTTTAAATTTATATAAGGAGATACCATGGCAAATCTTAAAGAGATTAGAGATCGAATCGTTTCCGTTAAAAATACAAGAAAAATAACGGAGGCCATGAGACTTGTTGCAGCTGCAAAAGTTAGAAGAGCTCAAGATCAAGTACTTAAGAGCAGACCTTTTGCAGATAAACTTGCTCGGGTCTTAGAAAATATTCAATCTAGAGTACAATTTGAGGCAGTAGACTCCCCTCTATTATCAAAGAGAGAAGTAAAGAACATCACCTTGGTTTGCATAACTGCGGATAGAGGGTTATGCGGTGGTTACAACACAAATATTATAAAAAAGGTAGAAGTAAGATATGCAGAATTAATTAAACAAGGGTATCAGCCAAATTTAATTTTGGTAGGGAAGAAAGCTATTGGATATTTTCAAAATAGAAAGGATAGATATGTAATTAAAAGTACTTTCAAAGAACTAGAACAGGTACCCACAGTCAAGGACTCTGAAGGAGTTACAAATGAGATTTTAGCTGAATTTCTTTCAGAAAATTCTGATAGAGTGGAAATTATTTACACCAAATTCATCACTTTAGTTAGCTGCGCCCCTGTAGTTCAAACACTATTGCCACTTGACCCTCAAGGAATTGCTGAGGAAAACGATGAAATTTTTAGGTTGACTACAAAAGATAGTAAGTTACTTGTTGAAAAATCAAATATTGAAAAAAGTGATTCAGAGAAGTTGCCATCAGATATTGTTTTTGAACAAAGTCCTGATCAACTATTAGATTCGTTATTACCACTATATTTACAGAATCAGGTACTAAGAGCGCTTCAAGAGTCGGCAGCTTCAGAACTAGCTTGCAGGATGACAGCTATGAATAACGCGAGTGATAATGCCAAAGAATTAGCAAGTACTTTGAATCTAACGTATAACAAAGCAAGACAAGCAGCTATTACTCAAGAAATATTAGAAGTTGTAGGCGGTTCAGCAGTTTAGTAATAAGATTTAGGATATGCCTAAATACAATATAAAAGTTCAATTCGAACAAAAGACTATTAGTTTTCTATGTTCTGAAGATCAAGATATTATTTCAGCGGCAAAAATGAATGGAATAGATTTACCAAGTAGTTGTTGTTCAGGAGTTTGTACAGATTGTGCCTCCATGATATTGGAAGGATCTGTAGATCAAGAAGATGCTATGGGATTAAATGATGATTTAAGGGAAAAGGGCTTTGCACTTTTGTGTGTGGCATATCCTAAGTCAGATTTGAACATCATTATTGGTAAAGAAGTCGAAGATGATTTATATAATGATCAATTTGGTAAATATCAAAAATGAAATTAAGTTCAGTTGATTTTTATTTAGATTGGCCAGTTTCAATAAAATTAAAAAATTTAAGGGAATTTATCATTGCAGATTTAGAAAAAAAAGGTGATGTAATTCGATGGTCAATTGTTGATATTCAAAGTTCTATTGACTCTTTTGGCACAAAAAAACTTAGAATAAAGGCTGTTTTAGCTAATTAAAAAATATAAATTGTAATATTTTAAATGATGGGAAATTCACCAACAATATTTATTGTTCCAACTGGTATTGGTTGTGAAGTAGGAGGTTTTGCTGGAGATGCACTTCCTACCGCTAAATTATTAGCATCGGCAAGTGGATGTTTAATTACTCATCCAAATGTTATGAATGGTGGTAGTCTTTCTGAAAAAGATAAAAATATTTTTTATGTTGAGGGTTATAGTTTAGACCGACTTGCTAAAGGAGAAATCGCTTTAACAACGGTAAAGCAACAGAAAATTGGGATAATTTTTGATTTGGCCATTGAAAAAGAGATATTATTGAGACATCTACAAGTTGCTGATGCATGCGTTTCTACTTTAGGGATTAATGTTCATTCTTATGTGATTACAAAAAAGCCATTAAACATAGTTATTGATTCTGATACTTCAAAAATCAGTGGTGGCACAATTGAAAATCCTAGTTGTCTAATTGATGCTGGAAAATGTTTAATAGAAAAAGGAGTTACGGCAATAGCAATTGTGGCAAAATTTCCTGATGATTCAGATTCTTTAGAAACAAATATCTATCGAGAGGGGAAAGGGGTTGATCCTATTTCTGGAGTCGAAGCAGTAATAAGTCATTTAATTAGCAAATTTTTAAAAGTTCCCTGTGCCCACGCACCTGCTTTAAATCCTATTGAATTGAATGAAAATTTAGATCCTCGTGCAGCTGCAGAGGAAATAGGATACACCTTTTTACCATCAGTTCTGATTGGGTTAAGCAATGCACCTGACATTGTTGAATTGCCCGCTCAAAATGAATCAATCGCAATACACCCTGATCAGATTGAATCTATTGTTGTTCCTAATGGGGCACTAGGTGGAGAAGCAGTATTAGCAGGGATTGAAAAAGGTTTAAATATTATCTCTGTAAAAAATCAAAACATACTAAAAGTGACAAATGAGTTTTATGATTATCCCAATCTTTTTGAAGTGGATAATTATTTAGAAGCTGCAGGCATAATTCTTGCTATTAAAAAAGGCATCAACCTTGATTCAGTTAAACGGCCTTTAAAAAAAATCCAACAGTGTTTTTATAGTGATTAATAAGATATTGCTATGGGAACTCTCCAGTCACTTCCTAATGATTGACTGCTTAGTTTTAGGATTGGAGGAGCCTGCTTTCTTTTAAATTCAGCTTTTTTTATGAGTGAGATAATTTTCAAAATTAAATCTTTTTCATGACCATCTTTTTCTAGTTGTTGTAAATCTTTTTTCTCTTCAATAATTCCTTTAAGGATATTATCTAAAATAGAATAAGGCGGGAGAGAATCAGTATCTAATTGATCAGGACCTAATTCCGCACTTGGAGCTTTCGTGCGTATATTTTTTCCAATTATATCTAAATTAGTATCTAACATATATGATTTTCTATGATTAATTGAATCTTCACTATCAAGCCAATTGCATAATTTAAAAACATTTGTTTTATATAAATCCCCAATTACCGATAATCCTCCATTCATATCACCATAAAGTGTGCAATATCCTACAGCTAGCTCTGATTTATTTCCTGTTGAAAGTAATAAATGCTTTTCTTGATTTGCTAAAGCCATCAGAAGCGTTCCTCTGATTCTTGATTGAATATTTTGATTTGTTATTTCAGCCATCTTGAAAGATATGGTATTTATAAAAGATTCTTCAAAAGAGCTCATCAAATTTTCAATTGGGATACTATTGAAATTTATTTTTAATCTTTTCGCTAAATCTTTCGCATCACTCTTTGAATGATATGAGCTCCACTTAGAGGGCATTGAGACGCAATAAATATTTTTACTACCAAGAGCAGCTGATGCAATTGCTGAAACTAGTGCTGAATCAATGCCACCACTTAGTCCAATTAAAGCTGTTTTAAAACCGCATTTTTGAGCATAATCCCTAACACCAAGAACTAATGCATCAAAAATTGATGACAACTCAGACTTTTCAAATTTATTTTTTTGAGGTTTTGTTTGCTCAATGTCCCAACTGGAGAGGTCTTCTGCAAAAGATTTTAATTGCTTAATTTTAGATCCATTCTTATCAAGAAGAAAACTATTTCCATCAAAAATTAAATTATCGTTTGCTCCAATCTGGTTTACATATATCAGCGGTACTTGAAGGTATTGAGCAGCAAAACTAGAAACTTTGGATCTCAGCTCTAACTTTTTGAAGGTATATGGGGAGGCCGATAAGTTTATTAAAATATCAACTTTTTTTTTCTTTAAATCAAAAATAGGATTCTTTTTATGAATTCCTCTACCTTCTATATTTTTGTTGACCCATAAATCCTCGCATATAGTAAAGCCAAGTCGCCAAGTTTTATTATTAATTTCTTTTGTTAATACGGAAACTTTTTCTTCTGATCTAAAGTATCTTTTCTCATCAAATACTTCATAGGTGGGAAGAATAATTTTACGAGCAATTATTTTCCACTCGCCGTGCTCAAGTATTGCAATAGAATTATAAAGATTTGGAAAAAAAGAATCATTTATTATCTCCGCTATCCCTACTGTGATGCTAATGTTCCCATATTTTTTATTAATATCTAAGGCTAATTGGTCAAGAATTTGATATTGATTTTTGATTAAATTTTTTTTTAGAAGTAGGTCTTTTGCTGGATATCCCCATAATGATAATTCTGGAGTAAGAACTAAATCAGCAGAAGTTGATCTAGCTTTCGAAGCAGTACAAAGTATTTTTTTTGCATTACCCTCTAAATCGCCAACAACTGGATTAATTTGAGCAAGTAAAAATTTCATTCAACTAATTTAGTGGATTTATATAGATTATTCTTTTTAATAATATCTATTAATGAAGTTGGTAAATTAGAATAATTAAAATTTGACCTGAGCTTAGAACTTGAAATGTTTGGGATTTTTATCGTTGAAATCTTAAATTTTACTTTATAAGTTTCTAACATTTTAAGAGTATCTGATTCCACAGGATATCCCTCTCTTAATATTACTAAAAAACTAACCTCATCAGTAATTTTATCAAAATTTTTCCAGTAGAAAATATCTTTAATTAAATCACTTCCAATAACAAAATCTAAATTATTTAATTCATAAATCCTTTTACACATCTTAATTGACTCTACTGCCCATTGGCTACTAAGACTTTGATTAAATAAAATTTTAGGATTATTTAAATCTTCAATAAGAGTTTTTAGTAAATGGCTACGAATTGAGATATCCTCTTTGTGATTTTTGTTGGGGTTGTTACTAACATAACCAATTGTAAAAGCATATATTTTGGATAGTTCTTCAAGTATTTTTTTATGTCCAATGGTAGGTGGATCTGCGCTGGTACCAAATAATGCAATGCTTTTTCCCATTAAAGTTTTAAGGCAGAATTCTAATAAAATTATTATTTAAATTTCTATTTGAAAAATAAATATTTATATGGTTAAAAATCTCTGGGTCATTAAAAGTCAAATTTTTAATCATGATAGCTGGTTCAATAAAAGGAGCTTTGCTTCTAAGAAATATCTCTTTAGCTGCTAATTTCCCCAGGATTTTTGTGGAATGCAGTGCGATTGCTACTTGAATAATTGCTATGGGTCCATAGGGTAATAATGAAAGCCCGTTAGTAAAAGGTGCTGTTAATAGAATTACTTTCTTAACAAGGTTGAAAGAGGTATTGACGCCGACTTGAGTGACTCCCAAACATAAATTATTAATGGATATATTTTTAAATATTTTTCTTGCAGATTCACCTCTCAACTTTAAGCCGTAAATCTGACTTAATTCGCTAATCAATGCAGTATCTAGTGCGAAACTACCAGCAACATCAAATAAAATAAAAGGATTAAGAGCTACTGCAGATGCCTTTATAGTCGAAAATTTACCAATAGTTGATTGAGCTAATTTCTGTCTTTTTTTCAATCTTTGCTCCTTTATCTGTAGAAACAATTTGTCAGCTAATTGAATAGAATTTAGCTCTAATAGTATCTCACCATATTGATTTATTAATTTTGTTATGTAATTTTCAAGATTGTTTTCATTATTAGGGATTATTGGGATATTTAAATCTTTTGGAAGCTTAAACTTTATATTTTCAATTATTTCTTTTAATTCATTTTTATTGAACAGATGGATTTTGTTTAAGATTACAATAATTTTTTTTCCATCTTTTATAAAAGAGCTGATTTCTCTTAACTCATTTCTATTTAAATCTCCCGAAACTATAAATAAAATAATGTCTGTCTGATTTATATAAGAGTAAACTTTATCTGGGGATTTAATATTGCAGAAATCAAATCCTGGAGAATCTAGTAACTCTAAACTATTAAGTTTTTGCCCTTTAATAGTCCAAATTTCAGATTGTATTTCTTTTGTGGTCCCATTAATAATATCTGTTTTGAATATGTCTTTTTTTAACAAAGAATTTAAGATAGAAGATTTTCCTACACCTGATTTACCATATGCGCCAATTCTTATTTTTTTTTCTTTAAGTCTTAAAAGTTGTTGATTAAAAGAAATTATTTCTCTATTAAGAAAACTTTTTTCATAATTGGTGAGATCTATAGTCTCCCACCATTTTTTTAACAATAAATAATTATCTTTAATTTTAAATTGTTTCATGATTTATTTTTCCACCAACCGGCTAATACAGATAACACATCTTCTGCACCAATAATTCCCACGAATCCCCCGAATTCATCTACTACTACTTTCACTCCTTTATGATTCTTGTCAAATTTAGTTAATAATTGATCTGCTTTAATCATTTCAGGAATGTAGTCCACAGGTTCGCAAATTTCTGATAATAATTTTTTATTTTCCCCATTAATTAATTCTGCCAACATTTTTTCACGCTTTACTACCCCTTGTATTTTGTCAACTTTATCTCCCAAAATAACCCACCATGGAGAGCTATCAGACATTATAAGTTTTGAAATTTCATCAAGATTTGAAGACCCATCAAGACAAGGTGCCGATACCCTAGGGGTCATTAAGTCTTTAGCTTTTAAATCATTTAATTGAAAAACCTTAAATATCATTGCTGCCTCATCAGCTTCAATTAAACCTTTCTGACTTCCAATTTTTGCCATTTGTCTAATTTCTTCTTCATCAGTTGAAATTTCGTTTTCTGCAGTAATAACTGGAAATATTTGTTCAATTAATATTAAAAATGGCCTCATTAAAGTATTTAATATTCTTAAAATAGGAACAGAAAATAATGCTATTTGAACTGAAAATCTTGTACCAAGAGCTTTGGGTAGTACTTCTCCTACTAAAACAACAAGTATGTAGAAAGCTATTGAAAAAAGGGTTAAACCAAAACTGCTATTAATTACCAATGCTCCGTATACTCCTAAAATAAGACTGCCAATTATATTAAATCCATTATTAGTAATAGTAATTACAGTTAGTGTCCGTCCAAGATGTTTTCTCAGTTTTAGAAGTTGATTTGCAGAACTTTTTGGCTTTTGTTTTGAGGCAATTTCTAAAATTCTTATTGAATTTACAGCTAAAAAAGCAGCTTCTACTCCCGAACAACATGCTGATCCAATTAAAATAATTAAAATGAGTAAAAGTAAACCGTAAACACTTGGTTCCATTAAAGTAGATTAGGTACTAAATCTGTTTTAATTCATTCTTCCATTTTTTTTTTAAACACGCCAATACACAATTTATGTTTGTACCTGACCATAAAGTTTTTGAAGAAAGAAGAGAAATTTTCTTAAATAAATTAGATGGAAAAGCTGCCATTATCCCAGGAGCTAATCTAGTAAAGCATCATGCCGATTGTGAATATCCTTTCAGACAAGATAGTAATTTTTGGTATTTAACTGGTTTCGATGAGCCGGATGCAATTGCTCTTTTCTTATCGCATAAGCCAAAGGGAGAGAGATTTATTATGTTTGTCGCTCCCAAAGATGTTATCAGTGAAGTATGGCACGGCTTTAGATGGGGCTTACAAGGCGCAGAAAAAGAGTTTAAGGCTGACAAAGCTCACTCGATATCCGAACTAAGAGATTTACTTCCAGGATATATAAATGGTACCGATGAGCTTGTTTTTTCAATAGGTAAGTATCCATTGATAGAGAAAATAGTACTCGAGATATTTTCACAACAACTTGAAAATCGATCAAGATCAGGGATTGGTGCAAATTCTATAAAATCTCCAGAAATTTATTTAAATGAAATGAGATTAATTAAAAGTGAATTTGAAATTAACAGAATGAGAGAGGCTATACAAATTTCAGCAGAAGCTCATGAACTTGTAAGAGAATCTATCTCAACAAAAAAAAATGAAAGGCAAATTCAGGGTCTTCTAGAGGGATTCTTTTTGGAAAAAGGGGCCAGAGGACCTGCATATAATTCTATTGTTGCTTCGGGTGATAATGCCTGTATTTTGCATTACACCTCAAATAACTCACCATTGAAGAAGAAAGATTTATTGTTGGTAGATGCTGGCTGCTCATTGACTGATTATTACAATGGAGACATAACAAGAACCATCCCAATAGGTGGAAAATTTTCTAAAGAGCAAAGAGTTATTTACGAAATTGTATTAAGAGCGCAGAAAAATGCAATTAAAAGTGCCGTAACTGGATCAAATTCCAGTACTGTTCATAATGTTGCTTTAACAATTCTGATAGAAGGATTAAAGGAAATTGGTTTATTATTGGGCACTACAGAGGAGATAATAGAGAATCAATCATATAAACATCTATATATGCATAGAACTGGACATTGGCTAGGCTTAGATGTTCATGATGTTGGAGCATACAGAATGGGAGATTATGAAGTGCCATTACAGAATGGAATGATTCTTACGGTAGAACCTGGGATCTATATAAGTGATAGGATCCCAGTCCCCGAGGGACAACCTCTAATAGACGAGAAATGGAAAGGCATAGGGATAAGAATAGAAGATGATGTTCTGGTCAAAGATGCAAACCCAGAAGTTTTAAGTATTGCTGCACTAAAAGAAATTTCTGATTTAGAATTCTAAAATTTGATTTAATATATTTAATAGATTTATATTAGTAAAATTTAGAGTTTAAAATGAATAAGTCCGATTCATATGATTCGAAATTATCCCAAGCAAGGGGCTTAGCTAGTCAGCTTGGCATGTTCGCGGAAGAAAACGATATTCCTAAGGATCTTTGGGATTCATTGGAGGCCACTATTTATGATTTTTATAAAGTATCTCATGATAGATAAAAACTCCTGTTTAAACGGCATCAATAACTAAAATCAAGAAATTTTGAATAAATCAATCAAAATGTGACCATAAACTGATAAATTATTTATTAAACATAAATAAGTGAATGACCTCATCAGATAAGTTAAATCAAAATTCAACAGAAAAAAAGGAAAAAAACAGTGATGCCCTAAAGTCTAAAAATTCTTCTCCTAATTCAGGAATGATGGGTGCCACAGCTGTGTTAGCGGCTGCTACAATTGATGAAGATGGAGTACCTACTGGTTATACCCCTAAGCCTGATGAAGGAAGGTTTATCATTAAAGTATTGTGGTTGCCTGATAATGTTGCTTTAGCAGTCGATCAAATAGTCGGTGGAGGCCCGAGCCCTCTAACTGCTTATTACTTTTGGCCAAGAGATGATGCTTGGGAAAAATTAAAAAGTGAACTGGAGAATAAAGGTTGGATTACAGATAACGAAAGAGTAGAAATATTGAATAAAGCTACTGAAGTAATAAATTATTGGCAAGAAGAAGGTAAAACAAAAAGATTAGAAGAAGCCAAGTTAAAGTTTCCCGAAGTGACTTTTTGTGGAACCGCTTAAATATTAGTTCTTTGCAGCTTGAATCCAAGCTTCAGCCTTCGAAACCTTTTTCAGGGCTTTAATTTTCTCTGGATTTTTTTCATTTTCAGGAAATTTGCTTATTGCTAATTTTGCTTCTTTAAGATCTTTTTCAGCATTTTGAACATTAATCTCAGAGCCAATTTCAGCATTGTTTACTAAGACTATGACTTCATCTGATTCAATTTCAGCGAAGCCTCCCATTAGAGCTATAGATTTCCACTGGGAGTTCATTCTTAGCCTTAAAACGCCAATATCTATAGCAGTAACTAAAGAGATGTGTCCTGGAAGAATACCAAGTTGACCAGTAGTACTAGGAAGGATTACTTCTTCAGCTTCGCCTTGATAAACGTTTTTGTTAGGAGCTAAAACTTTTAAAGAGATTGCCATTAAATTAAAGTTATTGAAGGTAAAATATGTATATTTAAATATTTATTTTTCTGATTTAATTTTTTCAGCTTTTGCTTTAACTTCTTCAATATTACCAACCAAGTAAAATGCCTGTTCTGGTAAATCATCCAATTCACCTGACAAAATCATATTAAAACCAGCAATGGTATCTTCTAATTTTACGTATTTACCAGACATTCCTGTAAATATTTCTGCTACAAAGAAAGGTTGTGAAAGGAATTTTTCAATTTTTCTAGCTCGATCGACTGTTAATCTATCTTCTTCAGAAAGCTCATCTAAACCGAGAATTGCAATAATATCTTGAAGTTCTTTGTATCTTTGTAAAGTTGATTGTACAGCTCTGGCTGTTTTGTAATGCTCATCGCCAACAACTGATGGTTGCAGCATAGTGCTCGTTGAGTCTAGTGGATCAACTGCTGGATAAATTCCCTTAGCTGCAAGAGCCCTGGCAAGCACAGTAGTAGCATCTAAATGGGCAAATGTTGTAGCTGGAGCAGGGTCTGTTAGGTCATCAGCAGGTACGTAAACAGCTTGGATAGATGTTATTGACCCTTCTAATGTAGATGTAATTCTTTCTTGCAATTCACCAACATCAGTTCCCAGAGTCGGTTGGTATCCAACAGCTGAAGGCATTCTCCCAAGTAATGCAGATACTTCGGAACCAGCTTGAACGAATCTAAAAATGTTATCAACAAAAAGTAGGACGTCTTGTTTATTCACATCTCTAAAATGTTCGGCCATTGTAAGTGCTGATAAACCTACTCTCATTCTTGCACCAGGTGGCTCATTCATCTGTCCAAAACACAAGGCAACTTTTGATTGAGTTAAATCATCTGCATTGATAACTCCCGATTCTTTAAATTCTTCATATAAATCGTTCCCTTCTCTAGTTCTTTCCCCTACACCTCCAAAAACAGAAACTCCACCATGCTCCTTTGCGATGTTATTAATTAATTCTTGGATAAGAACTGTCTTCCCAACACCAGCACCTCCGAATAATCCAACTTTTCCTCCTTGTCTGTAAGGAGCCAAAAGGTCGATAACTTTAATACCAGTTTCAAAAACTTTTGGTTTAGTTTCAAGGTCAGTTAACTTTGGCGCAGCTCTATGAATTGGAGCAGTATCTTTAGTATTTACTGGACCTTGTTCATCTACTGGTTCTCCTAAAACATTAAATATTCTTCCTAAAGTTGCTTCTCCTACTGGTACAGATATTGGTGCTCCTGTGTCGATTGCCTCCATGCCTCTTACAAGGCCGTCAGTGCCACTCATTGCCACTGCTCTTACTCTATGGTCTCCTAGGAGCTGTTGGACTTCTGCAGTGAGCGCTATGTCTTGTCCAGCTGGATTTTTAGCTTCAATTCTTAAAGCATTTAATATTTTGGGTAATTTCCCAGCAGGAAATTCTACATCTAAAACTGGACCAATTACCTGACGTACTACGCCTTTTGTTTGTGAAGAAGTTGATGGAGTTGCTACCATTTTTTATTTATTGGTGATGAATAGCTGAATTAAACAGCTCATAATCCGAAAATACTACCACCTCATGGGTAGATTCGTTAAATGGGTTCGGCCACCCGCACAGTTTAAGTATGGTTTAATTGCCGCTTTGCAGATTATGTTGTTGATGATACGGATGGAGAATTTCTCTTTCCATTTTTATGACGCAATGCGTCTCAATCATGATCCTCCATTAATCTATGGCAGCTGTTTCACTTACAGTCTCTACAGTAAAACCACTGGGAGATAGAATATTTATTAAAGTTTCCGCATCTGAGGAAAAAACTGCTGGGGGCATTCTTTTGCCTGATTCAGCTAAAGAAAAACCACAGGTTGGAGAAGTTGCTCAGGTGGGCCCTGGCAAACTTAATGACGATGGTTCTCGACAAACTCCAGAAGTGAGTATTGGCGATAAAGTTTTGTACAGCAAATATGCTGGCACAGACATTAAATTGGGAGGAGATGAATATGTCTTGCTCTCAGAAAAGGATATTTTAGCTGTAGTAAGCTAAAATATTTGTTTCAAAAATTATTAAAACTTATTACTAAATCACTGCCTAAACATGGCTAAAAGAATTATTTACAATGAGCAAGCTCGTAGAGCGCTCGAGAGAGGAATTGATATCCTTGCTGAGTCTGTGGCTGTAACGCTTGGACCAAAAGGAAGAAATGTTGTACTAGAGAAAAAATTTGGTGCTCCACAAATTATCAATGATGGTGTAACAATCGCTAAAGAAATCGAATTGGAGGATCACATTGAAAACACAGGTGTTGCTTTAATCAGACAAGCTGCTTCAAAAACTAATGATGCAGCTGGGGATGGTACAACAACAGCCACTGTTTTAGCTCATGCAATGGTTAAAGCAGGGTTGAGAAACGTTGCTGCAGGAGCTAATGCAATTACCTTGAAAAAAGGAATTGATAAAGCGACAGAATTTTTAGTTGGAAAAATTCAGGAGAATTCCAAACCTATTAGCGATAGCAACGCTATAGCTCAATGTGGAACTATTGCAGCTGGAAATGATGAAGAAGTTGGTCAAATGATTGCCAATGCAATGGACAAAGTTGGTAAAGAAGGTGTTATCTCATTAGAAGAAGGAAAATCAATGACTACTGAATTAGAAGTTACTGAGGGGATGCGCTTTGATAAAGGCTATATCTCACCTTACTTTGCAACGGACACAGAGAGAATGGAGGCTGTTTTAGATGAACCATATATTCTTCTCACTGATAAAAAAATTGCCTTAGTGCAAGATTTAGTTCCCGTTTTGGAACAAATAGCTAAAACTGGTAAACCACTAGTTATTATTGCAGAAGATATTGAAAAAGAGGCTTTAGCAACTCTTGTTGTTAATAGATTACGAGGTGTGTTAAATGTTGCTGCAGTAAAAGCTCCTGGATTTGGCGATAGAAGAAAAGCCATGCTTGAAGATATGGCCGTTTTAACTAATGGACAACTTATTACTGAAGATGCAGGCTTGAAACTGGAGAATGCTACCTTGGATATGCTCGGAACTGGTAGAAGAATAACTATCAATAAAGAAACTACAACTATCGTAGCTGAAGGTAATGAGCAAGCAGTAAAAGCTAGATGTGATCAAATTAAGAAGCAAATGGATGAAACAGATTCCTCATATGATAAAGAAAAGCTTCAAGAACGTCTGGCTAAATTAGCTGGAGGTGTAGCTGTGATTAAGGTTGGGGCTGCTACTGAAACTGAGATGAAGGATAAAAAGCTTCGTCTTGAGGATGCTATTAATGCAACAAAAGCAGCTGTTGAAGAAGGAATTGTACCTGGAGGAGGAACAACTCTCGCTCATTTATCCCCTATTTTAAAAGAATGGGCTGATAAAAATTTAGAAGGAGAAGAATTAATTGGAGCTAACATTGTTGAAGCTTCACTTACTGCTCCTCTTATGAGAATTGCTGAGAATGCAGGTTCTAATGGGGCTGTGATTGCTGAAAATGTAAAAACTAAACCATTTAATGATGGATTCAATGCTGCTACTGGAGAATATGTAGATATGTCCTCTGCTGGTATAGTTGATCCTGCAAAAGTTACACGTTCAGGATTACAAAATGCAGCTTCAATAGCAGGAATGGTTCTAACCACAGAATGCATAGTTGCAGATCTACCTGAGAAAAAAGATTCAGCTGCTCAGGCAGGCGCTCCAGGTATGGGCGGCGACTTCGATTACTAACTAAATAATATCTTTTAATAAATTTTTTAAAAAGGGATCATTCAAAATGGCCCCTTTTTTTATTGAACTTTTACGAAATCCAACCAGCGCTTAGAATAATTGCCAGAGACAAAAATATAACTAAAAAGGTCCAAGTTATTTTGTTTAGAGAGGCTTCTGCACTACTTGCACTGTTGAACATTGAGCTTCCACTGGCGGCTATTCCTCCCATTCCATCCCCTTTAGGACTATGAAGTAGAACTAAGAGAATGAGAAGAACCCCAGAAAATACCCAAATCCAACTAATAATTTGAATCATTGTTTAAAAAATTTTATTAACTTTAAACGTGTTGAACCACCTTATTATAACCCTTTAATTCAATTTCTTGAATAAGTGATTTGCCTGTCATTTCTCTTGGTATTGGTAGATTTAATAATTGCAATAAAGTGGGAGCGATATCTGCTAAGCCCGCGTTTTCTCTTAAATTAATTTCATTCCCCATATTTGGTATTTTTCTTTTTTCTCCTTCAATCAAAATTAATGGAACTTTATTTATTGTGTGTGCTGTCCATGGTTCTCCTTCAGATCCTTTCATTACCTCTGCGTTACCATGATCGGCTGTAATAACAATGCTCCCGCCCATTTCTCCAGTAGCATTAACTATTTGACCTACACATTCGTCAACTTTTTCTATAGCTTTAATTGTTGCATCCATGTTGCCTGTATGACCAACCATATCAGGATTAGCAAAATTGATTACAACAAAAGCATAATTCCCGCTTTTAATTGCTTTAGAGCAACTAATAGTTAATTCCTCCGCAGACATTTCGGGTTCCATATCATAAGTTGCGACTCTTGGAGATGGAATCAAATGTCTCTCTTCTCCAGGTAAAGGTATCTCAACTCCTCCATTGAAAAAGTATGTTACGTGGGGATATTTTTCAGTTTCCGCGGTTCTGTATTGTTTAAGTCCGTTTTCTGACACTATTTGGCCTATAAAATTATTTAGTGATTCAGGAGGAAATGCAACTTTAACGGGAAAATTAGGATCATATTGAGTAAAAGTAACAAAATCTAGATTTGGAAATTTTTTTCTTTTAAAGTCTGAGAATTCATTGACCGAAAGGGATTTGACTATTTGTCTTGCTCTATCTGGACGAAAATTAAAACAAATCAAACTATCCCCATCTTTAAGATAGTTTTCAGACATTCGTATGGGCTCTATAAATTCATCGGTTATGTTTTTGGCATAACTTTTTTCTATGTAATCCTTGGGAGAAATATTTGTTATTTGAATATCAGGATCAGTCAAATTAGAATATGCTTTTTCTGTTCTATCCCATAAAAGATTTCTATCCATTATCCAGTATCTTCCGCATATGGAAGCTATTTCGCCTACTTTAAATTTTTTTATACATGATTCTATTTGGTTTAAATATTTCGAGGCACTTTTTGCAGGAGTGTCTCTTCCATCAGTAATGATATGGATTGCAACTTTTTTAATGTTATTATTAGATGCCCATTTTATTAAACCTAATAAATGATCGATATGACTATGAACTCCACCATCGGAACATAATCCCGTGATATGTAAAGTAGAATTATTTTTCTTTAATGAATCAGCCATCTCTTTTAACTCATTTATCAAGCCTAATTGATTATTTTTTACAATATTTGAAATCCTTACGAGTTCTTGTTGTATTATTCTTCCCGAACCAATGGTAAGGTGCCCTACTTCTGAGTTACCCATTTGACCATCTGGGAGGCCTACATCAGATCCACTAGCACTTATAAGGGTGTGTGGGTAAGCATGCCATAATGAGTCCATGATTGGAGTACTAGCACTTTTTATAGCATTATCTGTTTTTTCTTTTCGATATCCCCATCCATCTAATATTGCAAGAACTACAGGGCTCTGAGGAACACTTAATCTTTTTATATTTTTGCTGCTAATCTTTGACATATTTAGATCAAATTCATTATTAACTGATCCAACCTTAAATTTAGCTTCAAACGTTACTCTTTAACAATTTATATTTAACATAGTTAGCTTTTGCTAATTTATGAAAATATTAGATTAATTTTATTTCTTGATAAATCATGTCCAAGAAGACAAAAAAGATCGTAATACTTACTGAAGTTGAGCTTAGAAAAACTATTTCGCGTTTAACTTGCGAAATTATCGAAAAAGTAAAAAAACTGGATAACCTTATATTGGTTGGTATCCCCACTAGAGGAATTGCGCTGACCGAAGTGCTAGAAAAGGAGTTATTCTCAAGAACAGGTTTAAGAGTGAAAAAAGGAACAATTGATCCAACTTTTTATAGAGATGACCAAAATAGAGTTGGAACTCGCCTAATACAAGCTGCAGATATTCCAACTCCTATTGAGAAACAAGAAATTCTTTTAATAGATGATGTAATTTACACAGGTAGAACAATTAGAGCTGCAATGGATGCGTTGTATTCATGGGGAAGACCTCAAAGAGTGATGTTATTGGTAATGGTAGATAGAGGTCATAGAGAATTACCTATTCAACCAGATTTTTGTGGTAAAAAAGTGCCAACTAGAAAAATTGAAAATATTAGTTTACGTTTAAATAATGTTGATAATGAAGAAGGAGTTTTTCTTGAATAGCTATCTTTCAGAAGATATTTCCTAAATTATATTCTCCAAAAAATTCATCTTTAATATCGAAACACCTAACTGATAAATCAGCATTTTTCGTAATTTTAAAAAAAAGCTTTAAAGTGTCTTCTCCAATATTAGATTTATTTTTTAGTAATATTTTAAGTGGTTTTT
Organism: Prochlorococcus sp. AG-347-I19; assembly: GCA_003279105.1. Lineage (GTDB taxonomy): Bacteria > Cyanobacteriota > Cyanobacteriia > PCC-6307 > Cyanobiaceae > Prochlorococcus_A. Next base: position 20,889 of record QCBO01000009.1, on the reverse strand, counting down.
TGTCCCATTTTATAATTTCTTCTTCATTTTGAATTTCTGATAACTTTGGTAATCCATTTTCAAAAATAACATCATATGCTCTTTCTTTTTGTGTCTCTCCAATTATTATTTCGAATATTTTCTGATTATTTTTACTGGCTTGAAGGATTAGTTTAAAGGGTGTTTCTGTTGGCCATGTTTGACCTTTGCAAAAAATAGGATGCCAAAAGTGTTTTTGCTCTCTTTTATTAAATAATCTTATAGATAATCCTTTGTTTAAAATGTCTTTAATTTTTACCCCCGGGGTCATTGCTAAAGCCCCCAAAGCTATTGATTCAATAGGCGGTGGCGACTTTATTTGAATTTTTGGAATTTCTTTAGTTATCCATTCTTTAATCAATGGTATTTGAGTTCCTCCACCAACTAAAACAATTGCATTTAAGTCTTCAACTGTACAAAATTTTCCTCTTGCTTGATTTAATAAATCTTTTAGTAAAGAGTTAAGGTGATTAAGTAGATTATTGGCAATGAGTATTTTCTCAAATATTTCTTTACTTAGGTAATATTCATTTTCTTTATTTTGTTCAGTAAATAATTTTATTGGATATTTATTTTCATATTTGATAAAAGATGAGCTGAGTCTGCATTTTATTTTTTCTGCCTTTGAAAGATTATTAATATAGTTATTACCTGGAATAAAATAATCAACTATCCATTGATCAATATCTTTACCCCCAATTTTTGAGCCTGTTTTCCCAATTATTTCAGCACACCTTATTTTTTGTTTTGAAATTGAGCTAACATCATTACCTTGAAATTTTAATAGTTCAGCTATTGGACCAGATTTTCCTTCTCCTCCTTCTATTTTGACTATATTCATATCGACTGTACTTCCTCCAATATCTAATGTCATAATTTTCGAGCCAAATGGTACATCTATTCCTAAACTTGCCGCAGTAGGCTCATCAACAAGTGCTATTTCATCTACAGATATTTCCTCGCAAAGATTAACTAACCATTCTCTGTACCCCTTGTATGTATCTATAGGAGCAGTTAAAACAAGTCTTTTGATCTCATACTTTTGCGGAATGTTTGCCCACAAAATTTGAAAAAATTTTTCGCCACATTCATTAGGGGTTAAAATATTTTTTTGGTTATTTTGTTCAATAGAATTTCCAATTAATCTTTTAAAGTTCGAATGAAAAAATAAATCGGAATTTGAGTTATCCCTCATCTTTAGAGCACTAATACCAATTTTCGTAATCTTTGAAGGTTCCTCGAACCAAACTGCTGAAGGAATAACTCCTGGAGATGATGTAATATTCGGTATTTCAACTAAAACAGAATTTATATCTGTTTGATCTTGAAAAGCAACAACAGTATTAGTGTTCCCCAAATCAATAGCAAGTGTTCCAGATAAACTTTCTTTCATATGAAATTATTTAAATCAATTAAGTTGTTTTTGTAATTTATGTTTTGAAACGGTCGAATAAACTGTAAAATACATTTTATAGTAAAAAAATTTTTTAATGAACATATCTAATAATGCAGGAATTGATTCTAATGATCTTGCAAAGAGAGGTGAGAGCTTGATAAGAAAATCAACTAATAGATATTTAACTACAGTGAGAATTGCTTTCAGAGCTAAACAAAGACGTTTTGATGATTTTGATGGATTATTAGAAGAGTCAAGTATTAAACCCGTTCAAAGGTCAATTATTGAACTTAGTGATGAACAAGATCAACCAGATTTACTTCCAGGCTAATTTTGGTAAAAAACCAAAAAGAATGGAGATTACTTAGAGATTTTAAGAAAGGCAAATTTTGCTTTTTGATTGGGGTTGATAATTGGTCAATCGAGTTACAAAAAAGTGAATTTTATTCACTTTACGTTCTTCTCTTAAAAATTAATGAACAATTATTAGTTATCAAGGACCAACTAATGGATGAAGAATTTATTACTTTAGAATTAGAAAATCTTCCTTGGTATATTCAGTTAGAGGGAAAAAAGAATGAATGGAGTCTAAGGTTTGTTTTTGAAAGTCAAGATCAAACTAGGTCCTTCGAAATGTATTGGCCGATACCAATAGCGCAAAATTTATTTTATGAAATAAAAAACATGTGGGAATCAATGGATTAAAAGATAAATAAAATTGGAAATTTTAGAAAAAATTTCCCCCTCTAAAAAAAAATTTTTCACATCTTTTCCACAATATTTCAAAAAAAAATATCTGATGATCTAAAGCATGTGGAAAACTTCTGATTTTATATAAATCTTTATATTTAAGCAAGATTTAAATTTACCAAATTGATTTCCATGACTCCCCAACTTATGACTTAATTCTCATTATTCTATAACCTGAGACTGTCTCTTAATAATGTTTGTTGACTATTTAGTAATTTTGGAGAAAACTACATCTTGTAGATTTAAATTCCAAATAAAATTTTTCACTATGCAAGAGTTAAATTACGCCGAAAATTCAAAAGTATTAAATCATAAAGATGAAGTAATAAGTTTCAAATGTGAACTTCAAGAAAATCTTCAAAAGGCTATGAAAGAATTCGTTGAGGATCATCCTAACTGGGATCAATACAGAATACTACAAGCCGCCATAGCAGGATTTTTGATGCAAAAAGGATTTCAAAATAGGGATTTAACGAGACTTTATATTGGCAATATGTTTTCAATGAATTTTAAGGATTAAAAATTTTTTATATTTTTTCTAGTAGTATTTTTGCAATATCATTTCTGACAGGTAATATAGATAACCTATTTCCTTTTTTTACGACTAATAACTCATCCTCATTAAATAAAATCTTTAATTCAGGTAAACTTAAAATCTTCTCTGATTTAAATTTATATTCTACTTTTACACAATCCCACCTAGGATTATCAGGTTTCGATTTTGGATCAAAATATTTTGAATCTTGATCAAATTGAGTAGGATCAACAATATTTAGATCTATTACCTCCATTAGTCCCACAATACCTGGGGGTTTACAATTCGAATGATAGAAAAAAACTTTATCTCCCTTATTCATTTTTCTCATAAAATTTCGAGCCTGATAATTTCTTATTCCATCCCATAAAGTTACACCGTCATTTTTTAAAGTATCTATGCTGTAAGCATCAGGCTCACTTTTCATTAGCCAGTAATTAATCTCAGTCATATCAGTCAGTTATGAGAAAGTTACAATGTGTGAACGGCGTGTGAACAGATTGGTTTTTGAGTCTTCTCTGCAAACGTTCAAATCATCGATTTATTTAATCTAATTTACCGTATAAAAAATAAATTAAAAAATATAGAAACAGATCGCTGGATACAGATCTGTTTTTTCTCTAATTATTAGAGCTAAATAAAATCCTAGTTATAGATTGATTCTTGACCTTGCTGTTCACACAGAATTGATTATCTGTTCACATAGGGGTTATAAATTAAGGCTACTACTAGGTTTTATACTCTCTCTTGAGAACAACGTACTTAATGCTCAAGCTGCTTCTGGAGCGAATATTCTGCTGTTCTCTCTCCAGTATCTACATCCCTTAATTAGATGATCGCCTTGAGGAATAAGCTTTTGATGAAAGGGACAGGTAAGGATGGTTACACAAGAACTTGTCGTGCTGTACCTGAAGTGATTGCAAGTAATACAAATCTTCCGTCGTTTTCTTACTAATATCTCGTCCTCTAAATAATCCCATTCCTGCCAGTCCTCCATAGCTATATAGTACAAGTGTACTAATATTTATAGCAACTAAAAAGGGTAAGAGTCAACAAGTTTATTTGTTCTTCAAAAGGATAGCTCTTGCTCTATTCCATCTACGCTCGAAAGACTCTTCTCTGCTTGATTCTTCTATCTGATTGCCATACTCATCTACACCGTTGTAGTAGACGTTTAGAACGTACTCTACAAAAGGTTTAAGGGCTTTCCTGCTCTTTGATTTAAGAAGCTTTGCAAACGCTTCCATCGACCTCTCAAGCTTGTCTCTCTGAAGTTTATGAATCCACATTGAACCCTGATGATGATAGAGAAGAACCTTGAATGCTTCGTTGTAGCTGAGCCACGGATGAGCTTCTTTTATTTGTTGTGTTCTGTCCATATGTTTAAGTGTTAATTGTTTAGTTTCTATATGTGTTTTTCGATAGGGTGGCATGGGGGTACATATGACCGTGCTACATCGTATATATGATCTGATAAATTTCTGTTAAAAGTTTACGGGTATAACCTTTCAATAGCTTCTTTTTGTTCTTTCTTTTTTATCTCCTCTGCATCTAAAACAGGGCAGGTATTTTGATTTAGTGATGAAAGGAAAGTACTTTTGCTGAATAGTTTGAAAAGAGGTGGGAGTAGTAAGCGTTTCATTTATTCAACTGGAGTTAGTGAATAACAAATGTCTTTATAACCATTTTCTTTATCCCACTCTTTCATCTCAGGAGTACTTGTAGCAGCTGCAAATCCCTCTAAATCTTTGACTTCAAGTATTAAGTGACTTTTATGCTCATTTACTTTGATGAGTTCATATTCTTCGACATATTTATGTCCCTCATTTTTATGGAAATCTGCTACAAATTTATCGAAATCTTCAAAAGTACAATCAAAAGTAGAAACTATTAAGGTATTCATAAAAAAGGAGCTAATTGCCCCTTATTTTAGATCGATTGTCAATCTTTAAAAGATATATGCTCTACCTATTCTCCTTCTACTTACTACTAATAATATGTATGTTACTTATATTACGTATATCACTTATACCTTTAGTTAAAGGTAGTTAGTGGTAGTACTTAGAAGTGATATCTTTCAGGGATATCCAGCTAAGCTTGTTGTATTAAAGAAGACTTGTTGTATTTATTCTCTTCCCCCTAATAGGGCGTGATTGGTCCTTTCTCCTTAATAGGTGGCTACCGCTCATTTCTCCTTATAAGCCCGTCATTACTCTTCCCTCTATTAGCCCGTCATCGGTTAACCAATATATTTAATTAAGATCATTCTTGAAAAAAGCAAGAATAATTCTTTCTGTGACTTGGCTAATATTATCCAGTTTCCACTCTTCCTTAAGTGAACGAAGTTTTTTAATTAAGTGATTATGCATTTGCAATCTGATTTCCGAATAAGCATCCTCATTTTCCTGTTTTGATTTTTCTTCCCGAACAATGTCTCCTAATCTTTTCATTCCAGTTGCCCAGTTTTTATCAATAAGTTCTTTTGGCTTATTTAAAATTTCAGCTATCTCATCGCTTGAATGCATAATTTCATAAGGTTCTCCTAGACCTAAACTTAATCGGAGAATATCTCTTTCAAGAACAGGAAAAGAATCTATTGTCTTTGCCATAAAGCCTATAGAATCAATTTCTGGTTCTTTATTCTTGTTGATAGAAACAACTCTATTATCTTCCATTTTATTTACCTTTGAATAAATCTTGAATGACATAAACATCTTCTGCATTTGGATATTTATTTTTAAAGACATTTATTGCGCTACTTGGAGATGAAGCAAAAAGATTTACTTTTACTCTGTAAGTATCAACTTGTCCTGAGATGAGATATTTTTTCATTAGGTACTCAAACTCCACCACGCAGGATCTGCAGAAAATCTTATTATCCACTCCTGCTTAAGACTTAACAAATCTAGACTCTTTAGCATTATTTTCTTTAATTCTTCTTTATAAGCTAGACAATATTTTTGATTCTGCATGATAATGGGACATTTTAATTGCATAAAAATCCCACTCTCATTCTCCTTTAAATGTTCAATTTTGTAGCAATAACGAGGTCTATGGTTTCTCATGTCAATATCAAAAAAATCTTTCCAATAAAGACCAAAGACATAATAACCTCGCTTTTTAAAATCTTGAGATTTATGAAAAATTCCTTTGTATGAATTATTGATATCAATTTTCAGAAAATTAAATTCATCTTTCTTCGCAACAAGAAAACCCAACTTCTCTAATTCTTTCGAATAATTTGAATCAATAATAATATTCAAGTCACTATAACTATCGAAAGTAAAAGAGGAATCATATTTCTTTAATGGATCAGATAAATATAAGATTTGATTAAATCTCCTTTGAAACTCTTCTTTCTTATTTGTATTTTCATAAGTTTTTATTTTTTTGTTTCTGGATGGAGGATTTATATCGTTTAAGTTATTAAAGAAAACTTTATTTTCCTTCAAATTATTTATAGCGCTTTCTTTAAAACCTGAAGTATCAAATAGATCCTTTTGCATTGAAAATATTTATGGAATTTAAATATGATTCAATATCAGACATATTCAATTAATCTTTAAAAAACTTAAGAAAAAAATCTATTACGAAAAATTAAATTTAATAAAAAATAAATTGCAAGTGATTGTGAATTGAGCTTATTTGAGAGTCCGACTTTTTATATGGAAATGGAAAATAGTATGAAAAAAGATCAAACAAAAGTAGTCGAGTTTAAAAGTTTGAAAGATCTGATGGAAAGTAATTATGAAGAAATGGAAAATCTTTCTCTGGGTAATATTAGAGGCGGCATACCCGTTTCTTTTTTTGATTTTGATGCAATGACACAAGGTTTAAGGAGAGGAGACTTAATAGCTTTCGCAGGTCGACCAATGATGGGTAAAACATCATTAGCTCTACAGGTTGCTAAAAATATTGCAAGTCAAAAATTCCAAGTTTGTTTCTTTAGTTTTGATATGAGCAAAGAAGAACTTGCTTACAGATTGTTGGCTATGGAAACTGGTTTTGGTATAGGTCGAGTAAGAACTGGAAGATTGCAGCAAGAGGAATGGTTTTCAGTTTATGATCAAGTAAATTCATTAGGAAAGCTCCCAATATTTATAGACGATAAAAAAGATATCAGTATTGAAGAAATAAAAACAAAATGCAGGAATCTCTCAAACTCTAATAAAAAAGATTGTTTGGGTTTAATTGTTATTGATTGTTTTCAAATGATGGAATATTTAAATCATTTAGATTACAAAGCTAAGCAAGAGAGTATTTTAAAAGAATTAAAAATACTTGCTAAAGAATTAAATGTACCCGTAATTATTACCCTTCCAGTTTCTCCAAAAGTGGAGGAAAGAGAAAATAGTAGACCAATGTTATCTGATATAAGAGAGTCGGAAGCTTTGGAAAACTATGGAGATATCATTGCGATGGTTTATAGAGAGGAATATTATGAACCAGAAACTGAAGATAGAGGAATAGCAGAATTAATTTTGACCACGCATAGAAATGGTCCAGTTGGAACAGTCAAAATGTTATTCGAACCACAATATGGAAGATATAGAAATTTGGCAGCTTAGTTTAAAAGCTTGTTAATTTTTTGCGTTTAAACAATATTCAGAGTTACTAATAAGCTTTGCATTTCTAAAGATAAGTGTTTCAATAAAAATTTTTCTTCATTAATTACTTCAGAATCATAATCAATAGCTCTTTTAAAACTATGCAAAGAACGGGAAAAATTAAGTTCTTTGTCAAAAATCATTCCTCTCATTAGATGTATGTATTTAAAAGGGTGTGAAATTTCAGGACTATTTAATTCACGGCAATCTAACCATGCCTTGTCAGACTTGAAAATTTTTGCATAGGAGATTCCCCTTAAATAAAGAATCCTTTCAGTTATTGGATGTAAAGAATAATCAATTATTGAATTAAAACAATTTATTGCATCTTGGTATTTTTTATTTTCAAAATAACAAAACCCTTTATTAAAGATCGAAAGAATTTCTTCTGGATCTTTTGTTAGTTTTATATTTGTAAATCTACTCCCTTTCACGAGGATTATTTAAACAGCTATCTAAACACATTAAAAAGAATTTTTTGATTTGCAACTCTATATTTTTAAAGATGGATTATTAGTTTTGGAACTTTAGAGATTCACTTTGAAATTCCATATCAGCGTTACAGAAATTTATCTGCATAAATCTAAAAAGGAAGTATTTTGTAAATACATTTTTTAGTTGAATGAAAACCTCACTTGATAATGCTTTAGACGAAATATCAAATAAGATAGCTTTCCTTGATAAAAAATTTGAGACTCAATATGGCAGACCTGATGGGCAAATCTTTTTTGAACATAACTTTAATGAACAAAATTCTTTTTACGGAAAAAGCTTCGCTTTGTTTGACTGTAATAGTACTTCTGGTTGGAGCGCTTGGTTAGATTATTTACAAACTGGTGAATCTCAAATAATTTTTGGATGTTTGGGTGATGATGAAAAAGATTTAAATAATTTATATGAATTTATAAGTAAGATCTTTTATAAATTTGAAATAGAAAAATCTAATGATTTTTGCAAATCTTATCTAGAAGAGGGTGGTTGGGAAAATATTTCATATATACCGTTTAAAGTCAATTATCAACCAAAGGATTTTTATACAGCTGGGGAATTAATAAATAACTTAGTAGAAAATGTTTTTCTTGAAAGTGATATAGAGGAAGGAATATTAATAGCTTTGAAAAAGGTAGCAACTTTTTCCGATGAGAAATCTAGTAAGAAAGAATTTGATCAAGTAGTAGATATGTTTTTTAATTGCTCTGAATACGAGTTTATGGATAATGTTTTAAGTCTTTGTGATGAAAGATTTATTGAAGAAAATGATCTAGAGGATTGTTTTGATGACCAATGGGAAACTATTTATAAAGTCTTTAATCAAGTTTTTGATGAAAGAACAATTCAACAAAAAATAGCATCAATTTCAAAAAATAAAAACTATATTTTTAAGAAAAAAATACAACCACCAAAGGAAATTGATGAGGTTGAAATGATATTAGGGGAATTGATGAATAAATCTATTTTATTTGAAATATGCTCTAGAAATATTGTCTTACATAACTCTAGCGGAGATTATGAAAGAGCCTTGTACTATTTAAATCGCTTAATTAAAAATCATAGGGAAAGGGAAACTTATTATTTGAGGGGAGTTTATAAAAGGCGACTTTTTAAAAGTGAAAATTATATTAATTTCCCTGAGGCAATAAATGACTTTACTGAAGCGATAAAAATAGATCCCAAATGGACAGCAGCTTATTTAGAGAGAGCTAAAGCGTTTTTTGAATTAAATAAAAAAGAAGAAGCTTTAAAAGATCTTAAAAAAATGGAAGATCTAGGAATGTCTCAATTTGAAAAAGTTGAATATGAGAAAATAATTAAAATGATATGAACTCTGAAAACGAAAAAGAATTTAGCGACATTGCTTACCAAAAATTTAATTCTGGTTTATATAAAGAAGCAATAGAAATGTGTGTTAAATCTATTGAAGCGGATAGTAAAAATTCTTATCCTTTATTTCTTTTCGGATGTTGTGAATATGCCTTAAAAAATTATTCATCAGGTATTTCATTTATCTCCAAGGCTTTAGAACTTGAAAAAAAAAGTAATTACTATTCTCAAAGAGCAAAATGTAAATATGAAATAGAAGAATATGAGAGCGCAATTGATGATTGTGATAGGAGTATTGAAATAAATTCAAAGAATTCTTATTTTTATTTTTTACGAGCTGAGTGCAAATATGAACTTAAAAAATTCGAAGACGCTTTATTAGATATAGAACACTCTATAAACTTAAATCCTAATAACTATGAGACATTTTATTTAAGATCATTTATTAAAGGGGATTTAGGAGATATTGAAGGAGAAATTGAGGACTTAGATAAAGTGATTAGTCTTAATCCAAGTGATTTTGAGTTTTTTAAATGGAGAGGGATTCTAAAAATGATATTGAAAAAAAATCTATCTGCTATTGAGGATTTTGATCAAGCCTTAAGATTAAATCCTAAAGATTTAGAGAGTTCTATTGCTAAATTCCACTGCTCTGAATCTCATAAGGTTAATTGAAACCCTTTATTCATCAAACAAAGAAATTGTTTCTGGATTCCCTTTCTTCGAACCGAACTCAATATCGGTTAATTCCTTAGTCCTCTTCCTTATGTCTATTCGTTCATAAGTCTGCATGATTGTGGCTACTGAGTTACCACATATACGAGCCAATAAATAAGCATCAGTACATCTCAAGATATGATTTTTAATGTGGATCTTATTGAGTAAAGAGTGTATCGTCTTTCGGAGAACTTATGCCTTTTTAACTTCCCTTATGACATTAAGTAGTCACATATCCATCTCCAATGTTGACCAATTTTTCTTTGGTTTGGTTACTTCATGTAATTGTATAACTGAGCAAAAACGTAATCAACTACTCACAGTTGAGCTTTTTTTAATACATAATGAGTTTACATTAAGTAACATTTAAATGAAAAGATTCTTTCCCTATATTGCCTTTGCATGTTTAACTGGTTTTACGGCTACAACCGGGTTGCCAGTTATGTCGGGCGGTTGTAGTAGCCTCATGAACAAAAAAGCTGAAATCAAATGCGCTGAAGATGATACTGAATGTCAAACTGAAAAAGCTGAAAAATTTGATTTAAAAGATTCTCTCAAGTCATAAAATCATGACTCAAATCAATTTATTTATGAACTCTGCCCCAAGAGATTTGATTGAGTTCACATTCTTATCGGCTGTTGGTTTTACTTCAGGATTATTTGGTCTAATTTAGTTATAGAAAATTGACCCATTCTTTTTTTCTCCTAACCTTTTCAAGTCTTTCTTTCTTTTATGTGATGGCTTGCTTATGGAGAGATTTAATTAATCAAAAGTAAAAAATATTTTTTAAATTATCTTTTATAGATAAATCTTTGTATGTCTTCGAATAAATTAGATTTTGATTTAAAAAATCCATTACTTTTTAAATAAGATTTTCCTTTTTCTATATTTTCAATTCTTTTTTCATAAGAATTTTCATCTAAATTTTTTTGCATAAAAAATTAGTCGGACTCTTATTCTGAATAATGCTCACAAAAAAGCGGTTACCTTAAATACAAAATTTAAATTCTTTTTTGAATTTCTTTTCATTCAAACTAAAGATCAAATAAAAAAGTTTTTTTCTTAGATTTCTAAGAATCTTTTGATATCTTGTTCTTCATCTCCTCAATATTATTAATTAATTTGTCTAACCATTCTGTATTATCTTCTGGTTTTAAATATTTAATTTTGGGTTGATTAATTTCAAGAGTCTCAAAATCTCCACTCATAATTTCTCCTTTGTATATTTGTTTAACTACCTCTTTGTTCTAATTGATTTGACTAAAACACTGCGTATCTAATGTGTGCGGTTTGAGGAACATTTAGGTACGGAAAGAGGTATGTTTTTTTAGCCATTTAAATCTATGGCTGACCTAAATTAGAAATATGGTTGTCATGAGATGGTTGCGTTGCTGCAACTGAAATCAACCATAAACTTTAAATTGCATTTAATAAAATGACTTACTACAGTTGCTTTGATCAAAAAGGAAACATAATTGCTCGCTGTCAGACTAAAGAAGATATAGATGTTCTTAAGAAAATGGGCAGACCAATAATGGAAATAAAAGAAATGAAAAAAGAGGAATCAGTTGTTTGTTCTTTAACTGGTAGTCCATCCGATTACAATGAAGATTATTAAGAGTATGACTCAAAGATCACTTCAATTAAATCAACATGGAAGATTAGTAGTTCTTTTGTTGGTTGCATTAAATAGTATTTGTACTTTCTTTTTTACTTTTGAAAAAGCATTAACTGATCGTGAAAGAGCGAGATAAAAATATTTAATTATTTGTGGATTAACAGTCAATCAATAAAAATTAAGACATAAAAAAAGACCCTTTTACAGGTCTTTTTTTAAATGGTGACGACAGAAAGGAGATCTATTTAATAATCAGATTAAGAATTTTCTTAGAAATTAGTTTTGAAAGTAAAAGTGATTACTCACTTCTTCATGCTTTACAAACGACTTTATTTTTAAGATAGTTCAGAATTAATCCCGAAAGTTTAATTTCTGATTACTTAACTTACTTTCCGTAAAGGTTAGATAAGTTAATTTACCTTGGTATTGCAGACCATGGATTAGTGAAGATCTAGTTGGTCAACCTTGGTCGAGTCGATCACCAGAACTGTCGTATAAATAAATTAATCGGTCACAAATATTTTGCATGAATCCTTAAGAATGATTTAATGATGATTAATTAAATCTTTAATCCTCGGACCACATCATCTCTCAGTAAGCATTTTATTTGTTTGTTTTACAAAGAATATAAAGCCAACCAAAGAAAGTAGCAAAAGCAATTATTAAAGCAATATTGTTATTTAATGGACTTAAATATCTTTCTATTGAAAGTGGCACATGGAGAATAACAAAATACCAATATAGAGCAGATAGTAATCCAAACAATAAAGCTAGAAGAATATAAAAAGGCAGGATATATAATCTTCTTTTTTTTATTCTTTCCTCTGTTATATTTTCGGCTAAACCAATTCTTGACCAATAACCACCATTTAATTGAAGAAAAAACTTTAAAAATATTCCGTAAATATTTATAAAAAACCTAGATAAAGCAAATAACGGTGAAATTATAAATCTTTGCATTATTGCTTTAAAAATTTAATTTTTTCAGTTATGAAAATCTGGCTTATATTATTAACTTTTTTTTTTCTATATTTCGTTAGGAAAAATACCATTGCGCTAAAAACAACTAAAAATCCTACTAATGATATTCGATAGAAAAGGTCATCAGATATATCAAAAAAAGCTGATCTTTTAAATTTGTTTCTCATCAAAAAAGAGGATTGTTTACTCTCTAATGTTGATCCACAATCAATTACTAGCTTTTAGCTATGCAAGTAGTAAGCGTTTCATAAAAAAACAGCTAATGAATATAGATTTTATTTAGGATATAAAAACAAAATTTAGGGAGGATTAAATGTCTATCATTACCGACAATACAGTGTTAGTACATATTTACAGCGGTTTAGAATCCAAAAATAAAATAACTTTAGGTTTATTGGCTGCCCTTACTGCAGAAAAAAATGATCATAAAGTAACACTTTTTCTTGCAGGAGACGGAGTACAAATATTAAATTGCAAAAAAGCTGGTGAAATAGTTGGTCAAGGTACTGGAGATTTATACGAACATCTTCAAAATTTAAAGAATTCAAAAATCACCATATATGTCTCAGGAATTTCTGCTAAATCTAGGGGTTACGATGAGAAGCTTCTAGATGGATATACTGCAGAGTTTGTTATGCCAGATGTTCTAGTTGAAGAATCAATTAAAGCGGATAGCGTACTTTGCTATTAAAAAAGGAGCTAATTGACCCTTACTTTAGATCGACTGTCAATCGCGAAAAGTGTGGACGAGGTGAGGACGGAATTTATCTGATTTTTGAGATCCATTGCTATGACAACTAGCACATAGTTCATTAGCCAGTAGTTAGGTTCAGTCATAGACTATAATTTGCGGGAAATAGGGCTGCTGGTATGGTGCTGATATGGCATTTTGTTAACTTTTTCGAAAGTAAGCTAAATCCAAAGCGTTTTGTTTAGTTTATCGAACATTATTAGTCGAAGAAAGTTTCTATTTAAGAAATTGTATGAGTGGTATGGGAAATTAATTCTTTAAATAAAATTGTTTTTAAAACTTATTTTACGTATAAAAATTGCTCGATAAATAAAAAATATGAAATAATTCTTTTTTATTAAGAGTTATGGCTCTAATCCCTTTTAAATCAACTAAAAAAAGGCAAAGCTAATAGTTAAAGTATTTTTAGCCTTGCTTTAATGATGTTCTCATTGGTAGCTTAGATGTGCTTATTTAGGAAGAAAACTATGACTAAAAAAGAAGGAAAAGAATTAGCTACGGTGAAGATTTATCTTAATACTGGAATTATTGCAGGATAAATTGGTGTGGGATTTATCGCTTCAACTTTAGTTTTTGGAGTACTACTTCTGGTTCTAAAATAATTTTCTAAAAAAGACTTCAATTCTTTTTCATTAGACTTTGCAATATCATATGAACAGATTGATTTAACATCAGATTTGAAAGTTTCTAAAAATTTTTCCTCGTCCTTTATGTAGTCATCAGGTATGGATGAGAAGAAATATTCATATTTTAATATCGATTCTTTATCAAGCCCTTTGAAAAGATTTTTTTCTAAAGCATCACAATATTTTTTAGCCAATTGATTATTGGTTATTTTGTTATTTATATATATTTCTCCAAATATAGGCAGAGCATTTATAAGATTTATTTTGATGATAAATCCAATGTAAAAATGAAATTAGAACAAATTTCACTGATCTTCTTTTGGATTTAGGAAAGGTCTTAATTTATTCTTCAGTTCACCAAGTGGCTTTTCAATAAAATCAGGTTTTTTTAAGACTGCAAGAAAAATCCATCCTGCACTAATAGCAAGAACCATACCTAAGTAGGCAAAACCATAAATCATAAGTACTTTTTAAATTTTCTTTTTATTATGCTTGTTTTTTGACTCCTACAGCGGGTTCGATGTTTTCGTCTTCTTCAACCTTTTTCTTTTCCTTTTCAATATCTTTAATCATTAATTTATTTTCGGTTCTTCCAAAATCATCTTTACCTGCAATAAAGAAAATAAGTGCACTAATAAAAAAAAGTGCAAAAAGCAAAACTTCCATTTGCTAATACCATTTAATTAAATCTAAATTAGTCTAGAGTTCTAATTTTAATCAACATCAAATAATACAAATTAGAGTAAATTTCGTTTAATCAAATTTAAAATATAAAATTCTTTAATATCAATCTATTTAAATAGATTAAAACCTAAAGGTGTTATTTATTTTACTAAGGAAAACATTTTAAAAGTACTTTTTTAGTGATTATTAATCTTAATATTCATCATTATAATTACAATCTATGCATTTAATCTTTATATTTAAGAATGCTTTTTTCTTCCTTATTATATAAATTTTGAACTTGAACAAATCTTTAAAAATATTTATGGTTATTTTGTAATTTATTTATAGAACATGCTGGGAACAATCAAAGATCCAACTTTATTTCTACTTTTGAGTAGTGTTGGTATTTTATTATTTGGCTCAATCGGATATGGGATTTATACAACAGTTGGACCATCATCTTATAAATTAAGAGACACAATTAAAGAACATGCAAGAATGCATGAATTAGGTATTGCTCATGGTCACAATCATCACAACCATAATGAAGCAGAACATATTCACTGAGAAATATAAATGTATTCATATTTTTTTAATTCAGAATTAACAACTGAATTCTTCTTTACTGCAATCTTTTCTGGAGCATTATTATCATTCTTTGTTTTTCTATTATTTTGGTTGACTAATCAAAATGCAATTTTTAAAAAGCAATAAAGTTACTTTTGAAAATTTGAAAAACGTCGATATGAAGTTTTAAGAAACTATACATTGCTACATTTTTACTACATTTATGTATAGGATAAATCATTTTATACAGTCATTACTCGATATCTATTTACATTAAGTAATATTTTAATATCAATTCTTAATCTTAATGGACTCAAATAAAGATATTCTCAACAGAGCCATAGGAAGACCAGCAATGATGGCTTTCATGATCTTAGTGGGAACATATTTAACAACCGGTCAACTTATCCCTGGTGTTTATTAATGGCAAATAAAAATCAATCAAGAAATATTGATCCTCAAAAAATAAGAGCTGAGAATTTAAATGGAAAATTTGCTCTTGTTGGTCTAATTGCTCTTGTTGGAGCATATATAACAACTGGTCAAATTGTACCCGGAATCATTTAATTTTTTTCAACGAATGTTTTCTTTGAGCCAGCTAGTAGTGTTACTGGCTGGTTTTTTTGCTGAAGAAATTTATTTGGTTTAGTGATAAGTTTTACATTAAAGATTTGAATGAGGTTCGAATGGAATTTTTTGTAAAAAATAAATTTTTCACCTCTTTTTAGAGAGCTTATTGTTGCTGTTGATCTTGTATCTTCTTTAGTTTTTCGTATTCAACGTGCAGAACACCTAGACGCCAAGCATCTTTCAAGCCTTTTACACCTCCCATTAATAGCTTTGCATCAGCAGGTGAATGTGACTTCATGTTCAAGAAATCTTTTTGCCAAGATTTATCATTCCATTTATTAGTCATTGAATTTGTTCCTTTAGTAATGCCAAAGTAACCAAAATAATCTACATCCATAAATAATCCCTGTGGTTACTATTACTGGCATTAGTATTTTTTCATTTAATTAAAAATCTACCCATATCATTCATGAAAAACCAAATTGCGATTGAAAGATTTAATAATACTGTGATAGAAATTGATATTATTAAAAACTTTTTACCAACTCCTGATTGATTTGCATCTTTACCGGCAACTGAAATCGACTCAAGTTTCATTTCAAAAAGGTGCTAACTGCGAATCATTTTAGATCGACTGTCAATCAAGATAACCAACTTTAGAAACAATATTTCCTGAAAGGGGATGAGTAACTCCAAGTTCAGGAGATAACTCTTCCATAAATCCTCTAACCGCATCAAGATGAGCAATCATAGCTGGTCTTTGAGATGCAATAGCCTCTGCACTTTTCCAGATCCCAACAAAACAGTAATCATAATCTCCAGTTTTAGCGATATATCTTTGAGTCATCCCATCAAAAATTGTTTTATCTATTACTTCAAAATACTGATCAACATAATCTGACTTTAATTTAAATCGAACAACATTCATAAAATTTTGAGCAGTCATAAAAAGGAGCTAATTGCTCCTCTTTTTAGTTTGAGTGTCGATCAAAAAAATTTATTTAAGATTAAATTTAACCTTCAGCGGGAATTAAAATTGGAACATCTTTTGCTCCAATTGCTGCGAACCAAACTATTGCGTTATCAGTTTTTGCATTACCCATTGTATGTTTTGGGGTCTTTGGACCAACTATAAAAGTATCCCCTGCTGTATAGGTAAGGTCTGCCATCCCTTGTCTTTTGACAACAATCGTACCTTGCTCAACATTGCCTAATAATGGAATCGGATGAGAGTGGAGCGGAACTATCCCTCCTTCAGCCAATTCGACTCTTTGTAATCTTATTTCTGCTTTTCCTTTTGGGTATTTAAGAGCATCTCCATCCATAGTCTCAGATCCTACAAAGACTTCTTGTACATCTACAGGAGATTCAGCAGCTATAGAAATGCTTGGATTGATAAGCATTAATGCAAAAGCTAATGCGATTAATAAATTCTTGATCATGAATTTGAATTTCTATAAATTTATTTAGACTTATAGTATTTATTTTTTGAATATCTGTCACTACTTGATTTAACTTATTATTTTTTTGTATAAGTCTTTTATAAGAAGCTAGCGCCCCCTATTTTAAATCTGAAGGTTAATGTAAATTTTTTCTTAATCCTTTTTTATAAATTAAATCTTAAATTATGTAGAGAAACTTATATAGAATTTGTTTTTATATAAGTTATCTAAATCAAATAAAGTAGTCTTTTTTACCAATTAAATACACCTGTTGTTAAATAAATATATTTGCCCTTGAAAAGTCCCTAAAAAATACTTTTTCTTGAAATAAAGATTGACAAGACATTCATAAAAAAAACTTTTATAAAACATTAACTTCTTTTATAAATATGTTCCTAACAAACAAGACTCGTTTAAAAATTAAGGATATTGTAAAGAGGATTTCACTTGATGAACCTGTCGCATTGGAAGAAAGAATTTATGTAGAAAAGTTCGCAAAACATAATTCAACTATATGGACATGGCTTAAGAAAGCTAATAGCTTAAGAAGATATGGTAAGCAAAAAACAGATGGAATAAATGGACTTATCCAGAATCTTGGCCTTGATGGTTTAGAAACTGAAAATCATTTCGATCCCAAAAATGATGATCTTGCAGATTGGTTTAGTGGATCTCCCGATTGGGTGAGGAGGAGCTAATTACCCTTCGTTTAAAATAAATTCAATTTAATAATGAAAAAAAGGGAACTTCCTCAACTTGTCTTGGAGCATAATCACAAATTCCGAATTGCAAATATTCCATTTGAGCATCAGTTAGTTTTCTCTCAATTGATAAGGTATCAAACAAACATCCAATTGCATGTTGAATTTTATTTTTAATTAGATTTCCGTAAGTCATAATTAACCCCCTTTTTTAGAAGTTATTTAGTATTAGTTATATAAAAGAATCAAGAGTTTTAATACCTAAAATACAAACTATAAATTAATCGTTTTAAAATATTTCACTAAATTCATAATCAGTATTTTTGCTCTATGAAATTTGAATCATCACCTATAAATTAGTTCCACTGATTGGAGGTTTCACTTCATGAGTACTTACAAAACGAAATACTTTAAAAACACAAAAAAGATCAATAACACTCTTTGGTTGGATAAATTAATTAATCAACTTGAAAAAAAATCAAAGGGAGTTTGATTATGAATACATTTAGAAATAAACAATTCAAAAATGAATTAGATCCCAAGTATGCCTTCAATGATTGTCTTCGTAGTTGCGAAATTAAGAGTAATTCTGAAAACTCTTTAGAAGAATGCGTCGAAAATTGTGAACCTAAACCATTACCAAAAAATCTCGATGGCTAAAAATAGGAATTTAAACTCTATTCAATACCTATTTTGACGTTATAGGGTTTTTATATAAATTTAAGGAGGGTAATCTTATGACCAACCTCGCAATTGAGCTACTTCTTTTAATTGTAGTTTTAGTTAATTTTGGAGCGATCCTTACAGCTAAAATTTATTCACAATCATTAAAAGAAATTCAACGTAAGAGATTATTTTGTAGTGAATCTATAAGTAACCCATATTGTGTTTTTTGATAAATTAATTCCAAACTAATAACTCTCAAAATAGAGATCTAATATTAAAAGTTAAGGTTCACCAAAACTAAAAATAAGGTGTATATGGCACTTCTGTTTTTAATGAATCTCCGTAGTAACTTTCAGCTGACTTTAATAGGATCCAATAAATGAAATTTAGAAATGATTTTTCCATAGGAACATCTATACTCTTTTCTAATTCAAATCAGAATATCAAATAAAAACATCGTAGAAAATACTTAAATGAAGAGATTTAGATTTTCTTAGTTAATTTGTGTTGATTAGGTTTGTATGAAATGCTACTAAAGCTTGTCTTATTAATTGATTTGGTAATATTGCTTATTGATTCCTGTAATTTCAAAAGATATATTAAATGGACAATCTTAATATAAGAAATTTATGAGTACTCAAAAAAGTCAAAGCCATAAAAGACAAGAGCAAAATAATACAGAATGGTTAGATGAATTAATCAATAAAATTGAAAATATGAAAAATAAAATATCTAATACTTTTTAACCTATTACTTCATCTAACATTTATTCCGTTATTAATCATTTTAAATAATTTTGTAATTAAACCAGTTGGCTTTTGTAATAGACTTATTTATTTTACTTTCGCGAATAGTTATTTAACAATGTTTAGATGAGCATCTTTTAAAGCAAGTTTATGGTTCATTTTTATTTTTATTGACAATATTGAAATAAGTGTAAAAAGAATTTTAAATTTGTGACTACTGAATCATCTAAAAATCAAAAATTTATAAGGAAGCATCCCAGCGAAGGAATGGATGCTTTAGAAAAAGAATCAAAATTACCTCTTAAAGGATGGGAGAAAGAGGTTGCCCGAGCAAAGGAATATGGTTTAGAAGGTGCAAAAAGTATTGTCGATAGAAATATATCTACATTTTCAAGAGGAGAATTACCCCATTTTGCAGGTATCAATACTTTCATGAAAGCTCCATATGTTGAAAATGTAAATGAAGTGGGAAATTATGATGTTGCGATCGTTGGTGTTCCTCATGATTCTGGAACTACTTATAGACCTGGGACAAGATTCGGACCTCAAGGAATAAGAAAGATTTCCGCTCTCTACACTCCTTACAATTACGAAATGGGAGTGGATCTGAGAGAGCAAATATCTATTTGTGATGTAGGAGATATTTTTACAATTCCAGCTAATAATGAAAAAAGTTTTGATCAAATTTCAAAGGGGGTTGCTCATATTTTTGCTAGTGGTGCATTCCCAATTATTTTAGGTGGAGATCATTCGATTGGTTTTCCTACAGTTAGAGGAGTTTGTCGCCACTTAGGAGATAAAAAAGTAGGGATCATTCACTTTGATAGACATGTAGATACTCAAGAAACGGATTTAGATGAAAGAATGCATACTTGTCCATGGTTTCATGCAACTAATATGAAAAATGCACCTGCAAAAAATCTTGTTCAATTAGGAATTGGAGGTTGGCAAGTACCAAGAGAAGGAGTGAAAATTTGCAGGGAAAGGAGTACAAATGTTTTAACAGTTACTGATATCTGTGAAATGGGATTAAAAGAGGCCGCTGATTTTGCGATTGAAAAAGCTACGAATGGGACTGACTGTGTATATATTTCTTTTGATATTGATTGTATTGATGCTGGATTTGTCCCTGGAACTGGTTGGCCTGAACCTGGGGGTTTATTACCTCGAGAGGCATTAAAACTTTTGGAGTACATTATCAGAAAAGTTAACGTATGTGGAATTGAGCTTGTTGAGGTTTCGCCTCCATATGATGTAAGCGATATGACAGCCCTATTAGCTACTAGAGTTATTTGTGATTCAATTGCACATCTTGTAGTAAGTGGTCAGCTCCCAAGACAATCTAAACCAGAATGGATTTCAGATAAATGCAATATGTCAGTTGATCAAAAATGGAGATAGATTATTGTGCATGAGGTAGATATGACAAAATGCCTTATACTTTCTATGGAAGAGTGGGCAGAGAAAAAAAATAAAGAAAAAATAATTGTTGAAAAGATTAATCTTAAAATTGGAGAATTTACTTGCGTAGAGCCAATATCATTAATAAATACTTTTAATGCTGCAGTCTTAGGTTCTTGGTTAAATTCCTCTGAGATTACTATTGAGACAATACCTTTTGAAGGAAAATGCTCTAAATGCAATAGATCATATTTTCCAAAAAAAGAGAATGGATATAAATCTCCATGTTGCAATTTTAATTTAGAGGAA
>QCBO01000008.1 GCA_003279105.1 Prochlorococcus sp. AG-347-I19 | reverse complement strand
TAAAGCTCCACCACCTGCAAGCATAATCCCCCTATCAACTATGTCTGCTGCAAGTTCAGGTGGGGTTCTCTCTAAAGTTCTTTTTACAGCTTCGACTATTTTGCTAAGTGTTTCAGCCATGGCTTCTCTGATTTCTCCTGATGTCAAAGTAACTGACCTAGGTAGACCAGATAAAAGATGCAAACCTCTAACCTCCAAAGTAGTTTTATCAAAATCATCATCTGGAAATGCTGATCCAATTTTAATCTTGATATCTTCTGCAGTTCTCTCTCCAACAACTAAATTGTGAACTTTTTTAAGATATAGCGCAATTGACTCATTTATTTCATCGCCTGCTATTCGAACAGATTCACTCAATACAGTTCCTCCTAAACTTAATACTGCAACCTCAGTAGTGCCTCCACCAATATCAACAATCATTGTTCCGATTGGCTCAGTTACTGGTAATGATGCTCCTATAGCTGCAGCAACAGGTTCATCAATTAAATGGACTTCTCTAGCGCCCGCTAATCCAGCTTCTCTTACTGCTCTTCGCTCAACACTAGTAACTCCACTTGGAATACCAATAACTATTCTTGGGGCTAGTATCCCCTTGCCTTCATTACATTTTTGAATAAATGTTTTTATCATTTGTTCTGCAGCATCAAAATCTGCAATAACCCCATCTCTAAGTGGTCTCACGGCTCTTATATTCCCAGGGGTCCTTCCAAGCATTAATTTTGCTTCTTTACCAACAGCTAATGGAATCCCTTCTTCTAAATCCATAGCTACCACAGAAGGCTCTTGTAAAACAACGCCTTTTCCTGATACGTGTATAAGAGTATTGGCGGTTCCCAAATCTATGCCAATATCTCTAGAAAATTTAAATCTGTTAAAAATCACAATAAGAATTTCTTTTTATAAATAATATATCTATTTTTTGCTAAGCTCTCGAAATTCTGTCGTTTAGTTATGAATAGCACTTAAAACTTTGAGCAAAATGAGTAAATATGAGTAGTATATAAAAAAAAATTATGGAAATTAACACTATTAATCTTGTAGGAAGAGCAGGACGAGAACCTGATGTTAGATATTTTGAATCAGGCAGTATCGTTGCTAATTTCACAATTGCAGTTAACAGAAGAAGCAGAGATGAAGAGCCAGATTGGTTTAATTTAGAAATATGGGGCAAGCAAGCACAAATAGCCGCAGATTATGTAAAAAAAGGATCATTAATTGGAATTACAGGAAGCTTTAAAATTGATAGTTGGAAAGATAAAAATACTGGAGAAGATAGATATAAACCAGTTGTTAGAGTAGATAGATTAAACTTACTTGGCTCACGAAAAGAGTCTGATAATAATCAATATTCCAACAGCAGTAACTCGAGTGAAATTCCTTTCTAAGCTCTATTTTTTTTCAAAAATCTCATAAGTATTCTTATAAAAAAATATAAGATAATTAAAACTAAAATTGGCTTTACAAAAAATTTGATTTTATCTAAGTAAGTTTCAATGATTAGATAGTTTTCACCAAATAAATATCCTGAATAAGTGAGAAGTGCTATCCATATCAAGCTACCAAAGGTAGTCCAAAGCAAAAATTTTCTTAATGGCATAAGTTCTATGCCAGCGGGAACTGAAATTAAAGTTCTTATTCCTGGTACTAATCGGCCCCAAAAGACTA
Organism: Prochlorococcus sp. AG-347-I19; assembly: GCA_003279105.1. Classification (GTDB taxonomy): domain Bacteria; phylum Cyanobacteriota; class Cyanobacteriia; order PCC-6307; family Cyanobiaceae; genus Prochlorococcus_A. The sequence goes on along the minus strand of QCBO01000008.1, from coordinate 57,160 downwards.
AAGATACCCCATATTTATCAAACCACCTTTTACTTTTGTTTAGATCATTAGAAGAAATACCCAGATATTTTCCCTTTTTATCTAGAAAATTTGAAAGTCTTTTTTCATTTACTAATCTACCTAAATAATACCAAGGCAACGATCCTAAAATAGTGCCAAGTAATCCCCAAAAAACTAAAATATAGAAGTTTAATTTTTGTTGATACACAAAAAAGCCACCCAATGGCATTATTATTTCCGAAGGGATTGGGGGGATTATATTCTCTAAAAACATAGCTAGACAAATAGTAAGGTATGCAATAGTTGAATTTTTTTCAACAGCCAAGCTTATGTAATCAGGAATTGAAGTAAGAAAATTTACAAAAATGAAACTCAATCTTAGTATCTATAAAGTTCTGGTTTATAGGGTCCATCAACAGAAACATTAATATAATCAGCCTGTTCTTTAGTTAATTTTGTTAATTTTGCACCAATTTTATCTAAATGTAATCTAGCCACCATTTCATCTAGGTGTTTTGGTAAAACATAAACTTCTTTCTCATATTGCTCTGACTTATTGAAAAGTTCGATTTGAGCTAACACTTGATTAGTAAAAGAATTACTCATAACGAAGCTTGGGTGGCCAGTGGCACATCCTAAATTGACTAATCTACCCTCAGCTAAAAGAATAATTCTATTTCCACTAGGTAGAGTTATGTGATCAACTTGGGGCTTAATATTTTCCCATTGATAATTTTTTAATGAAGCTACATCAATTTCATTATCGAAATGTCCAATATTACAAACTATGGCCTCGTCCTTCATCTTGAGAAGATTTTCATGTGTTATTACTTGATAATTACCAGTGGCCGTAACAAAAATATCTATATCTTTCACAACATCATCTAGCGTAACAACGCTAAAACCTTCCATTGCTGCTTGAAGAGCACAAATTGGATCGACTTCAGCAACTTTGACGATTGCACCAAGTCCACGTAATGACTGTGCTGAACCCTTTCCTACATCACCAAAACCCATTACTAAAGCTACCTTCCCAGCAATCATCACGTCAGTTGCACGCTTTATGCTATCAACTAAAGATTCACGACAGCCATATAAATTATCAAATTTGCTCTTAGTTACTGAATCATTAACGTTAATAGCGGGGAAAGGTAAAGCATTTTGCTTTTGCAGTTGATAAAGTCTTGCAACTCCCGTTGTAGTTTCTTCAGTGACACCAATAATATTACTCTTAATTCTAGAATAAAAGTCACTATCATTTTTCAACTTAGACTTAATAGAGTTGAATAAAGCAATTTCTTCTTCATTACCAGGATTATCTAAAACAGATAAATCTTTTTCTGCTTTACTACCAAGTATCAATAAGCCAGTTGCATCTCCACCATCATCTAGAATCATATTTGGAGAGTCTGAACCCCAATCAAGAATGTAGTGGGTGTATTGCCAATATTCATCAAGAGTTTCACCTTTTTTTGCGTATACAGCAATTCCTTGATCTGCGATAGCTGCAGCCGCATGATCTTGAGTTGAAAAAATATTGCATGAGGCCCATTTCACTTCTGCACCGAGATCAACAAGAGTTTCTATTAAAACTGCTGTCTGGATAGTCATATGAAGACTTCCAGCTATTTTTGCCCCTTTTAGTGGCTTTTCGGATTGATATTTATTTCTAAGTGCCATTAATCCTGGCATTTCTGTTTCAGCAATTTTAATTTCTTTACGTCCAAAATCTGATAAAGATATATCAGCAATAACGTAATTAGGTGTAGAGGTTCTAACTGAATTTAAGATAACCATTTCTAATAAAGTTTTTTCTATTAAACTATAAATGATTTTTGGTTAATTTTGTGTTTGTTGAGAATTTAAAAGAGACTTTAAATTTAGGAAAAAAGCTCTCAAAGAAATTAAATCCCCAATCAATTGTTTTATTACAAGGCCCAATTGGGGCTGGGAAAACTTCATTTGTTCAAGGGATTGCTAAAGGCTTATCAATCTCTGAAGACATTACAAGCCCTACATTTGCTTTATCGCATCACTACAACTCCGGAAAAATTCCGTTAATTCACCTTGATTTATACAGGTTAGATAATATTTCTTCAGCAAAAGAAGTTTTTTTTTCAGAAGAAGAAGAGGCAACACAAAGACAAGCTATTTTAGTTATTGAATGGCCAGAATTAATAGAGCCAGTTATTGATAATTTCTGGAAAATAGAAATTAGTTACGCAAAAAATTCTGGAAGAATCTACGAAATAAGAGATCCCAAAAATTTATTAACCTTCTCATAATATGGCTGTTGCTCGATGGCGCCTTCACCAAGACAAGTTAATAATCCACAAACACCTGCGAACTTAATGCAATCTTCTATCTCAAGTTCATTTGAAGGATAGCCAGAAGAAATAAATTTTGAAATTAAGCCAGCTAGAAAAGCATCGCCTGCGCCAGTTGTATCAACAATTTTTTGAGAAGAAGGGGTTTTGGTAATTCCCTTAAATCCATTGATGTACCATGCAACGGGATTTTTACCATCAGTTATTATTACATCTGGTCTATTAGATAATTGTTGAGATATTCGCAGGGGATTTTCATCCTCAAAAAACAAAGTTGCTTCTTCCTTGGCAAGTTTTAAAACATTTGCATTATTTAAAAAATTTCTGATTAAATTAACTCTCGAGGCTTTACTAATTTCTGATGAAAAACTTGAATGATCCCAAAAGACCTCTCTCCAATTCAAATCAATAACTATTTTGACTTCAAATTTTTTAGCCTCCTCAAGAATAAAAAAAATTGTCTCTGCTGATATTGGAGATGATAATAAGATCGTTCCTGTAACCAAATATTTTGTTTCTAGCAAAGATTCCTCTAAATTTAAAATTTCTTTTTCGATTAATTTCTTACTAAGAACTTCATCTGCAAAGCATGAATAAGAATTTTCCTCAAAGCCTGAAAAAAAACGGTCTCCAAATCGATCTCTATCTACATTAACCACGCGTGTAGATGAATCATTATCTAATTGCAAAAAATCTAAGTTAATGTCCAGTGCATTAAATTGAGTAATGAATTTTTTTCCATAATCATCACTACCCAAACTTCCTATAAATATTGAATCTATTTTTAATTTTCTTAATGCACAAGCTACATTTGCTGGCGCGCCACCCAAAAAATCTGTGAATCCTAGATTTGACTTATTTCTGATTCTGTCTATTAAAGCCTCTCCAATACATATGACCTTTTTCTTTTTCATAAATGAACGCTTTGTCTTAACTAAGAATAATTTATGAAAAACAAATAATTTTTTTTTGAATTAAAGTTTAATTAAAAGCGTATTCCTAGTGTCTTTAAACAAATCTGAAATTTGGAAATGGAAAAATTGGGAAATTTCTTGGTCTTTATCGAAAGAATCTACTTCTGAAAAAAATATTAAAATTTTATTAGTTCATGGTTTTGGGGCGTCAAAAAACCACTGGAGATATAATCAAGATTTTCTCGGGAAATTTTCTAATTGCTACGCAATTGACTTATTAGGATTTGGGAAAAGCAGTCAGCCTAGTGCTTTATTAGATTACGAACCTTATAAAGAAAACTCAATTAAATATTCATTTGACTTATGGAGTAATCAAATATCAACATTTTATGCAGAGGTAATAAAATCTCCTGTTTACTTGGTAGGAAATTCAATTGGTGGTGTTATTGCATTGAAAGCTGCTGAAATCCTAAAAGATAATTGCAAAGGTGTAATTTTGATTGATTGTGCACAAAGAACTATGGATGATAAACGTTTAAAAAAAAGTGATATCTTAATGAATCTATTGAGACCCGTCCTTAAAACGATTGTCAGACAAAGAGTAATTAGCAATACACTTTTTACAAGAGCTGCTAATCCAAAAGTTATTAAGAAAATACTCGAACAAGCTTACCCTACAAGAAAAAATATCGATAAAGAATTGATTGAAATACTTTATCAACCCTCGCAAAGAAAAAATTCTAAAGAAGCATTTCGAGGTTTTATTAACTTGTTTAATGACTATCTTGCTACTGACCTTTTCGATAAGGTTGACGCTCCAATCCAATTGATTTGGGGAGAAAAAGATCCTTGGGAATCTTTAAATGAAGCAAAAGAGTGGAAAAAACAATTCAGCAATATTAAAAGATTAGATATTATAAATGGGGCTGGTCATTGTCCTCATGATGAAGAACCTGAAAAAACAAATAAGTTAATAAGTGAATTTATTCAAGAAACAAAGTAAGCTTCGACATTATCACTAAGTCTTCTCAAGCCTCTTAATCCATCTCGTTCTAGATTTCTTACTCGATCTCTGCTTATCCCTAGTACCCTCCCTATACCTGTAAGAGACATTGGCTCATCACCATCCATTCCGTATCTCATTCTTAAAACCCTGCATTGCAGATCAGGCAATTGATGTAAGAGAGAATGCAGATCACCTCTCATACAATCCATTTCTATTTGTTCGTCAGGCAAATCTTCGCCTCCAGCTAGTAAATCTAATAAAACAGTATCTTCGCCATCGCCAACTTTGGTTTCAAGACTAACTGGCTGCCCAGCTTTACACATCAAATCTTTAACATCATCTTCAGGAAGCTCAACGTATTTTGCAAGTTCAGTTACAGTTGGAGTCCTAGACATTTCTTGACTGAGCTCTCTTTGACCTTTTTTTAACTTATTCAACATTTCAGTTATATGAATTGGTAACCTAATCGCCCGACTTTTTTCAGCTATAGCTCTTGTAATACCTTGTCTAATCCACCAGTATGCATATGTTGAAAATTTATAACCTCTGGCTGGATCAAATTTTTCGACCCCTCTGACTAGTCCTATAGTTCCCTCCTGAATTAGATCTAAAAGTTCCATGTTTCTTTTAGTATATTTTTTTGCAACGCTTACCACCAATCGTAAGTTTGCTGCAACCATCCTTTCCTTAGCTCTCTGTCCAGCTCTTAATCTTTTTTTAATTATGGAGGTAGATAAGTTTAATTTGGCCGATAATTCATCAATACTTGGCTTATCTCCTGTTAATTCATTAATTTCTAATTCTGCTCTTTCAACTTCCATGAACTCTTGAACTTGGCGACCTAGTGTAATTTCTTGCTCATGCGATAATAAAGGAACTCTTCCTATATCTCTCAAGTATGATCGAACAAGATCTACATCATTACTAGCTTTTATACTTGCTATTGACGCTAGCTTATTTTCATTTATTGTTTCAGAAGACATGAAAGTTGAATGATGTTTTGTAAACAATACCATTAAGAAATGTAAAGTTAAACAAAAAAATCCACATTTTTAAAAAAATGAGAATAAATACCTACTGAATTTAGGCTAATGAAGAGCTTAATAGCCATTTTGCTGTACTTAGATAAATAAATACACCAGCAATATCAGTGACGGTTGTAATGAAAGGTGAGGACATTAAGGCTGGATCCAATTTCATTCTGTCAAACAACAATGGGAGGATCGCTCCGGTTGTAGCAGCTAAAGTTGTAATGGATATTAAACTTATACCCACCGCATAGGCGATTAAAGGTCCCTCTCCTTGCCACCAAGCGAAGGGAAATATTACAAGCATCATAAAAACACCTAAAAGAGCACCTGTTATTGCCTCCTTCACTACTGCCTTAATTGCTCCAAGAGACTTCAATTTTTGAGTACTCAAACCTCGAATAACAACCGTTGAACTTTGCGCACCAACATTTCCGCCAGTACCTATAAGTAGTGGAATAAATGCAGCTAATAAAACTATTTCTTTTAATATTTGATCATTCATAGCTATAACTTTTGTCGTTAAACCATTTGCCAAAACCAAAATTAATAGCCATAAAATTCTTCTTCGAGCAATCGTAAACAAACTACTTTGAAAATAATCATCTTCATCGCCAGATTGTACTGCCCCCGCTGCATAAATGTCTCTTGTTGCTTCTTGTTCTATGACATCAATTAAATCATCGACAGTTACTATCCCAACAAGTCTTTTTTCTTTATCAACGACTGGGAGTGCTAAAAAATCATATCTTTGTATTGCTCTAGCAACTTCTTCTTGGTTCGTATTAGTAGAGATATTAACGACATCTCTTGTCATAACATCACCAATTGGCTTAGAGGGATCAGCAGTTACAAGGTCTCTTAAAGAGAGAATACCAGTTAAATGTCTTTCTTTATCTGTAACATATAAGCTATAGATAGTTTCAGTAAATGGGGCTCTTTTTCTAACTAAAGAAAGGGCCTCAGCAGCTGTTTGCATCTCTTTAAGATCTATAAATTCAGTTGTCATTAATCTTCCAGCAGTTTCAGGCTCATATCCCAGTAATTCAGCTGTTACTTTCCTTTCACCAGGACTAAGAGCAGATAAAAATTTTCGTACAACTTTTGCAGGTAATTCATCAAAGAGTTGAACCCTATCATCAGGAGACATTTTTTCAACGATTTCTAAGACTTCTCCTGAACGAAGTCTTTCTAATAAAGTTTGCTGAACTACTGGATCTAAATATTCATAAACCTCAATTGCTTCATTTTTCTTTAATAATCGAAATGCCAATGCCTGCAATATTTGTGGAAGGCTTCCAATAGCATCTGCAATATCAACAGGTTGAGATGGCTCTAAAAGTAACTTTGCCTCATCATAATTCCCCGCGATAAGCAATTCCTCAAGTTTAATAGTAATATTTTCTCTTGTACTTAAGTCTGAAGATAACGATGTAACTGTTTCAAGATTATTTTCATTCATAAATATAATTCCTTATCAAAGTAACAACACCATTATATGAAATCTAAGTAATTTTTCTACTTATCCAGAACCCGAAAACCATTGTGAATAAATTTACGATAATGATTAAATTAAAAAAAATTATAAATTTTAACCAATCCCCTTGATTTAAAATTTTGTACAAAAAAAATATAAATCCACTAAAGGATGTAAAGCAAGAAAAAAAACCACTAAATAAAATTTTTTCAGTTGAATCACTTAATCTTTTACTGATTAAAAGACCCACAAAAAATGATCCAATTATTGAAATAAAAAAATTATTATTTATAGTTAACCTTAGAAAAGTAGCTAGGAAAGCAGTTATAAGAATATAAATAAAATTATTTACTTTCATTTAAAAAAACTGAACAAGAAAATAACCTAAATAAAAAAAAAGGAATGAAAAAATTATCACTACAATATAATGGAGAAATAATTTTAGAAATTTTCTCTTATTAAATAGAATAAATAGTTGATATATAAAAGAAGAAAATGTACTAAAACAGCCTAAAAAACCGCTATAAAATAACACTAATATTTCGTTATTAATAAAATTTAAAGCTACTAAAATTCCTAAAAAAAAAGATGATAAAAAATTCACTATTGAAGTACTTTGGATATCAAAACCTATACATTTTTTAAAATTATTTTGTATGAATATTCTCAGTATTAATCCAAAAGTGCTGCCAATTAAAATTATAGTTATTGAACTAAAATCCAAAATTTACATTTTTATCCAGCCTTTTAAAATCATATTAGGATCATCTAAAAATTTATTAGAAGCTAATTCAACCCTAAGCCAAGTTTCATTTTTGCTGACTTTCCATTTACGTAATACTGATAAGGTTGTACCTACATCAAGGACTAATAATTCCTTAGCATAAATTTCAGGACAAGAATAAAGAGAAGTATTGGTACTCAATATAATTTCATTTGTATTATTAGGGAACTTATTTTGATTTAAACTTTTTTGAATCCCACCAGCAGGTAGTGTAATTGGAGCAATTAACGCAAAAGTAATTAAGCAAAAATTCTTGAGGACATTATTAATCATATGTCTAAAGTTGCCATATCTAAGTTGCTACTATGAGTTTCAATAAATTCTCTTCTTGGTGCAACTTTATCTCCCATTAATATATTGAATATTCTGTCAGCTTCAAGTGCATCTTCGATTTCAACCCTTTTCATCATTCTAGTTTGAGGATTCATAGTTGTATCCCATAATTGTTTTGGCATCATCTCACCTAATCCCTTAAATCTTTGGATATTATAATTTGCATTTTCACCAAAACCTTGGATTGTGTCCTTTAATTGATTCTCGTTATAACAGTAATTATGATTCTTACCTCTTTCAACTTTATAAAGAGGGGGACAAGCAATATATATAAAACCTTTCTCAACAAGTTCTCTTTGGTATCTGTAAAAAAATGTCAGCAATAAAGTTCTTATGTGAGCGCCGTCAACATCAGCGTCCGTCATAATTACAACTCTATGATATCTCAAAGAGCTCTCGTCGAACTCCTCACCTTTTATTCCTAATCCTAGAGCCGTTATTAATGACTGTATTTCTGTGTTTTTATATATTTTAGTATCGTCAGTTTTTTCAATATTAAGAATTTTACCCCTGAGAGGTAAAATAGCCTGAAAATTTCTATCTCGTCCTTGTTTCGCGGAACCACCAGCTGAATCTCCTTCAACAATATAAATTTCTGATTCTGAGGGATCTCTCGAACTACAATCTGCTAATTTGCCCGGTAAGGTAGAACTTTCTAGAACACTTTTTCTTCTTACTAATTCTCTAGCCCTTCTCGCAGCTTCTGCTGCATTAAATGATTGAATTGCTTTTTCAAGAATCAAGTCCAAAATTCCTGGATTAAATTCCATATACTTTGTGAGAGCCTCCCCAATGAGAGAATCCACAATTCCTCGTACTTCAGTATTTCCTAATTTTGTTTTTGTTTGCCCTTCAAATTCGGGATCTGGAACTTTTACTGATAAAACAACAGTCAAACCTTCTCTAATATTTTCGCCAGCTAAATTTTTTTCTATGTCTTTTCTCTTGCCTCTCTTTTTTGCAAGATTATTGAAAGTTCTTGTCAGAACTGTTTTTAGACCTTCTATATGAGTTCCTCCATCAATAGTTCTAATATTATTTGCAAATCCTAAAATATTATCTGAATATACATCTGAACACCATTGCAACGCTGCTTCTACATATACATTTTCTTTCTGTGAGTCAACATAAATTATTTCAGGATGAATAGACTCTTTTTCAACATTCATGTATTCAACATATTCTTTAATACCTCCTTGATACAAGTAAATTTCTTCTTTAAAAGAACCATCTGATAATTGATTTCTTTCATCTCTAAAAACAATTTTTAATCCGCCATTAAGATAAGCTAGTTCCCTTAATCTAGATGAAAGAAGAGCATATTCAAATTCAATTCCTCCAGAAAAAATCGTCTTGTCGGGTTTAAAGCAAATAGTTGTTCCTTTCTTAGATAGTTTACCAGTCAACTTTTTAGTTTCCAATTCACCCTTTGATACACCTTTCTCAAATCTTTGATTAAATTCACTTCCATCCCTATAAACGGTCACATTAACCCATTCGCTTAGAGCATTAACTACAGATATTCCTACTCCATGCAAACCCCCTGAAACTTTATAACCACCACTTCCAAATTTACCTCCTGCATGAAGAACTGTTAGTACAGTTTCTAAGGCACTTTTCCCTGTTCTTGGATGAATATCTGTGGGAATACCTCTTCCATTATCAGAAATTAACGCAGAACCATCTGCTCGAAGAACTATTTCTATATGATCACAATGCCCTGCAAGTGCTTCATCAACAGAGTTATCAACTACCTCATATATTAAATGGTGTAATCCTCTAGGTCCTGTTGAACCTATATACATTCCAGGGCGTTTACGAACTGGTTCTAACCCCTCTAAAACCTGAATCTGTTCCGCGCCATATTCATTTGAGATTTTATTAGATCTTTTGTCCTCACTCATTTAATATAAAAAAAATATTAAACTTTTAAAATGTTATTTTTAAAAGGTCTTTTATTAAATTTACCACCGCAATAAGATAAAGGCTCGAAGTCAATGAAAAATTTAATCACTTTAATTATATAGCTAAAATATTTTTCTTCAGAAATTCATATGTCTTCATATCCACCTCATGTAATAATTTTAATTGGGCCTACTGCAAGTGGCAAAACAGAATTAGCTATTGAAATTGCGGAATATTTTAAAACTCATATACACAATGTCGATTCAAGGCAAATTTATAAGTCCATGGATATTGGAACAGCCAAGCCATCTAAAAACCAACAAAAAAAAATAAAGCATTTTTTAATAGATATTGAGGAACCAATCAATCCAATTAATGTGAAACAATTTCAAGAAATTGCTCAAAAATCTATTAAAGGAGAAATTAAACAAAAAAAATTACCTTTTCTTGTTGGAGGAAGTGGGTTGTATATGAACTCAATCACAAAAGGGTTTTTTGTACCAGATGTTCCTCCTCAAAATAATTTAAGAAGACAATTAGAAGAACTAGGTCAAGAAAAATGTTGGGACCTGTTAAAAATTTGTGATCCATTATCAACAAAAAAAATCAATTTTTCTGACCACATTCGAATAATAAGAGCTTTAGAAGTCTTCTATGTAAAAGGTCAACCTTTGTCAACTCTGAAAGTTCAAAAACCGCCTAACTGGAAAATCCTAGAGCTAGGATTAGATAGAGATAATTTGAAAGAAAGAATTTTTCAAAGAACAAAAAATATGTTTTTATCTGGAATTATTGATGAGACGTACCACCTTATCTCTAAATACGGATTTGATTTACCATTATTAGAAACCATTGGTTACCGAGAAGCTCGGGATGTTTTAAATAACCGTTCAACAATTGACAATGCGATTGAGTTGACTGCGACAAAAACAATCCAATTTGCCAAAAGACAAAAAACTTGGTTTCGTAATAAAAATAATCCTCTTTGGCTTAATAACAAAAACCTGCTAAAAGATGCAATAATTAAAATAGAGTCTTTTTTAAGCTAACTTTATAAAAATAGATTTTGTTCATCATCCAATCATTTAATTAAATTAACTGAATGCCCCCACGCCCACGCTTTGACCGCCGAGCTCCAGATAGAGAGCTACCAAATATAAATGAAAGAATAAAATACCCTCAATTAAGAGTGGTTGATTCAGATGGAAAACAATTAGGCGTCATAGATAGGTCAAAAGCATTAGAAATTGCATCTCAAAGAGAACTTGATTTAGTTTTGGTAAGCGAAAAAGCAAATCCTCCGGTTTGTAGAATCATGGACTATGGGAAATATAAATTTGAACAAGAAAAGAAAGCAAAAGAAGCAAGAAAAAAATCTCATCAAACAGAAGTTAAAGAAGTAAAAATGAGGTACAAAATTGACAAACATGATTATGACGTTCGGATTGGTCAAGCTATTAAATTTCTAAAATCGGGAGACAAGGTAAAATGTACTGTAATTTTTAGGGGAAGAGAAATTCAACACTCAAATTTAGCTGAGACACTTCTTTTGAAAATGGCTAATGATTTAGAAGAACAATCAGAAGTTCAACAAAAGCCAAAAAGAGAAGGAAGAAACATGATTATGTTTTTAAGCCCTCGAAAAACTCCTCTCATTAAAAAAATTGATGGGTAAAAATTTCTATTAATAAGGTATGACGAATGTTAAAGTGTCACTATGGTTTAAAAATAAATTAGTCAGGGCTTTTTTCAAGTGAGATTCCATATTCAACAAGACAGTGATATCCCAGCATCTACTCAACTAAATAATCAAATTTGTTTCGCAATTGCAGCAAGGCATTATCCTCCAGGCCACAGACTTCCCAGTACGAGGCAACTTGCAATGCAGACTGGACTGCATCGAAATACTATAAGCAAAGTTTATAGACAGCTGGAAATAGATGGAGTTGTTGAAGCAATAGCTGGATCAGGTATCTATGTCAGAGATAATCTTACTAAAAGAGAAATTACAAAATCACTTTACTCAAAAAATAAAATAAGCAAAGCACCAGATCAAGAAGCAAAGACGGTTATTGACAACTTAATAAGTCTTGGATTTACTTTACAAGAAACCAGAGAGATATTGAACAATGAAATTGATTGGCGTATTAAGTGCGGATCAAGAATTATAGTCAGTACTCCTAGAGAAGATATTGGAGCTTCTATGTTAATAGCAGAAGACCTTTCTTCAACAGTAAATGTACCAGTAGAAGTTGTTCCTATGGAAGAATTAGAAAAAGTTTTGAGTAATTCAAATAATGGTACGATTGTCACAAGTAGATATTTTTTACAGCCTCTAGAAAAAGTTGCTAAACAACACGGAGTTCGTGCTATAGCAGTCGACTTAAGCGACTTTCAAAAGGAATTGAAAATTCTTAAGGAATTAAATACAGGGAGTTGTGTAGGTATTGTTAGCATAAGTCCAGGCTTATTAAGAGCAGCTGAAGTTATTATACACAGCATGCGAGGTAGTGAATTAATGCTTATGACAGCAATCTCAGACAATAAAAGTAGATTACTATCACTTTTGAAGGCTTCTAACCATATAGTATGTGATGGACCTAGTTTATCAGTTGTAGAAAACACACTATTAAAAAATCGTTCACAGTTGATGAGATTACCTCAAATAATATGTGCTAAAAATTATTTAAGTAACGAAACGATAAATCAATTAAAAAAAGAAATAGGAGTTATTAATTAGATTAAGATGCTTAAAACTTTTAAATCAGATATAGAAATTATCAGAGAAAGAGATCCGGCCGCAAGAGGAATAGTAGAGATATTTCTTTGTTACCCTGGTTTTCAATCAATAGTTATACATCGGTTTACACATAAATTATGGCGATTAAACATTCCTTTGATTCCCCGCTTACTAAGTCATCTTAATAGGCTGGCAACAGGTATTGAAATCCATCCTGGGGCAAAAATTGGTAAACGGGTTTTTATAGATCATGGAATGGGCGTTGTAATTGGTGAAACTGCTGAGATAGGAAATAATTGTTTGCTTTATCAGGGAGTGACATTAGGAGGTACTGGTAAAAGCCATGGCAAAAGACATCCTACCTTAATGGAAAATGTTGTAGTCGGAGCGGGCGCAAAAGTTCTTGGATCAATCACAGTAGGATCTAATACCCGTATTGGTGCTGGGTCAGTAGTTGTTCGAAATGTGGAGAGTAACAGTACTGTGGTTGGGGTTCCTGGTCGGGTAGTACATCAAAGTGGTGTCAAAGTAAATCCTTTAGCTCACTCTGCTTTACCAGATGCAGAAGCTAATGTTATAAAAAATTTAATGGATAGGATAGATTCTCTTGAAAATGAAATTCTTAAATTACAAAAAACTCTACAATGTATTGCCAGCTCAGAATCTATTGATATTTCCAAACTCGGTGATTCTCAAAATCTTAAAGATAAAGAAATTTTTGAATTTCTTGGAGATGATTAAATATTTATTTAATTTTTTTCATTAATGTCAGTTTTAGGTTGAAACATAAACATTGAATAAATAACATTTCGTCTCATATTAGTCATCATTTCTAGAAACATGTCATATCCCTCGTTTTTATATTCGATTAATGGATCTTTTTGACCATAACCCCTCAATCCGACTGATTCCCTCAAGGAATCCATTGATTGAAGATGTTCTCGCCATAAATTATCGATTTGCTGCAAAATGAAAAATCTTTCAGCTTCTCTCATTAATCCCGGACGAATCTTTTCTATTTGTGATTCCTTTAAATCATAAGCTATTCGCAACTGCTCTTGAAGATAGTTTTTTAATTCTTCTATTGAGAGTAAATTTATATCATCAGATTTAAGATCATCTAATAAGTATATAAATTCTTTGACTTTAGAAATTAATTGATCAATATTCCATTCTTCTGGAGGAAGATCAGGATTAATATAAGCATCTACAATTTCAATCATTGTCCTTTCTCCATATCCTATTACTTGTCTCTTTAAATCAATTCCTTTCAATACTCTAAGTCTTTCGCCATAAACTGCTTTTCTTTGATTGTTCATTACCTCGTCGTATTCAAAAACTTGTTTTCTAATATCGTAATAATAGGTTTCAACTTTCTTTTGAGCACTTTCCAGAGATCTAGTAAGCATTCCTGACTCAATAGGCATATCTTCATCAACTCTAAAAGCATTCATTAGATTCGCTACTCTATCGCCTCCAAAAATCCTTAATAAATTATCATCTAAAGATAAAAAGAATCTTGTACTTCCAAGATCACCTTGTCTTCCTGCTCTTCCTCTAAGTTGATTATCAACTCTTCTTGATTCATGTCTCTCAGTACCAATGACATGTAAACCGCCAGCTTCTCTTACTTTTTCTTCTTCATGAATCAGAACTTTTTCATATTCTTTTTTTACATCTGACAAAGATTCTCTCAAAAGCTTTATCAAGTCATCATCAGTTGGTGCTTTTTCTGCAGCTGTAGCTATTCTGTCATCAAGGTCTAAGACAGAAAGTTGTCTTTCTCCCCAATTTTTAACAAGTTCATCAGATAAAAAAGAGAGTTTCTTTTCAATTACTTCATCTAGTTTGCAAGGGAAAAGACTTGTTGAAGAATTTGAAATGTTCTTTTTTAAATTTGAACCAGATTTTGTAGAAAAACCACTCTTAGATTTTGAATTTCTTTGTTTAGGTATTGGTGGCTTATGCTCATTATCAGGCTTGACTAACAAAGGAAATAAAATTTCTTTTAATTTAAGCCTTGCCATATAGTCACTATTACCGCCAAGAATTATATCTGTTCCCCTTCCAGCCATATTAGTCGCAATAGTAACGGCCCCTGCTCTGCCTGCCTGAGCAACAATTTCTGCCTCACGTTCAACATTCTCTGGCTTAGCATTTAACAAATTATGTGGGATTTTTTCAGCAGATAAAAGTGAACTTAGTAATTCACTTTTTTCAACACTTGTTGTACCAACTAAAACAGGTCTACCATCTCTATGAATTTTTGCAGTTTCTTTAGCAACGGCTTTCCATTTACCAATCTCTGTCTTAAATACTTGATCAGACCAATCTTGTCTCTTTCTTATTTGATTTGTCGGAATAACTGTTGATTCTAATTTATAAGTTTTTTCAAATTCAACCTCCTCAGTTTTTGCAGTTCCCGTCATTCCTGCTAAGCCTGGATATAAAAGAAAAAAATTCTGATAAGTTATGGATGCTAATGTTTGAGTCTCAGGCTGAATTTTAAGACCCTCTTTTGCTTCTATTGCCTGATGTTGTCCATCGCTCCAACGCCTTCCTGGCATTACCCTACCCGTAAATTCGTCCACTATTACAGCCTCATCGTTCTTAATAATATAATTTACATCTTTAATAAATAATTCTTTGGCTTTTAAAGCATTAGTTACGTAATGCGCCCAAGGATCTTGAGGATTATATAAATCATTCACTCCCAAATACTCTTCACATTTTGAAAAACCTTGATCAGTTAATATACAACTTCTCTGTTTTTCATCAACTTCATAATCCCCTTCTGGATCAATGCCATCTTTACTTAATTCTTTTGCTTTAACTAATGACAGAGATAATTCTGCAGCTTTTTGATATTTTTCTTGCGGTCTTTCAACTTGGCCAGAAATGATTAAAGGCGTTCTTGCTTCATCAATTAATATTGAATCAACCTCATCAATTACGCAGTAATTAAATTTTCTTTGAACTACCTCACTAATATCGGTAGCCATATTATCTCTTAAATAATCAAAGCCTAATTCTGAATTTGTGGCATAAGTTATATCACAATCATAATTTTTCTTTCTCTCAACTGGATTCATATCTTGCTGAATTAAACCAACTGATAAACCTAAAAAACGATGAACTTGTCCCATCCACTCTGCATCCCTTCTAGCTAAATAATCATTAACAGTAACAACGTGAACACCTTTTCCAGTAAGAGCATTTAAATAACAGGGTAATGTTGCAACAAGAGTTTTTCCCTCTCCAGTCTTCATCTCAGCAATTTGACACTCATTTAAAACCATCCCGCCTATTAACTGAACATCAAAATGTCTCATATCAAGAACACGTTTACTTGCTTCTCTTACGATTGCAAAGGCTTTAGGAAGAAATTCTTCTAGGAGTTCTTTTTGTTTTTTAAAATCTAATTCTGCTGAAATATTTGATTTAAGATTTTGAGTTTCTTTTCTGAGCTCATCATCAGTCAGTTGAGAAATTTCTTCTTCTAAAAAATTTATCTCTTCCACTATTGGTTGATAGCGCTTTAACTTTCGTGTATTCGGATCTCCCAACAAAAGTTTTAGCATAAGTAAATGTCCTTAAAAAATTCATCTTATTACAAACATTATAAATTAGTGCGTTACAACAGAATGAAGAAAACTATTAACTCTTTATTTTATAGAAAAGATCGATTAAGGTATTTAGATTGAAGTTATAAAAAAACCTAGCTGACATCACTTTTCAAAAATCTTTATAAATGAAAGAAATATATCTAATTAAACATACCAAAGGAGCGTTAGGTTTAAGGGTTTTTGGATTAGGTCCTAATCTTAAACCAACAAATGGATTAACTAAGCTACAAAAATTACTAAATACCAATGCTTTCTGGGAAAAAAATAGAACAATTAATGATCTCAAGAAATGTCTCGCTAATAGTGATGTCGTAATCAGCCTTTGGGTTGGCAAGGAAATAGTTGGTTTTGGTAGAGCTTTAACCGATGGTATTTACCGCGGAGTGCTTTGGGATATTGTTATTGATCAAAATCACCAAGGCAAAGGATTTGGCACATTAATTGTAAAAAATCTTTTATCTTCTAAAAAAATTAAAAATACAAAAAAATTATATTTAATGACAACAAATAAAAAATTATTTTATTCTCAATTTGATTTTAAAGAAGTTACTTCTCAAAATTTATTGATTCGTGAAATATAAAGCACTCAATTTCTAAAGAAAACAAGATCAAGATACAAATTTACTATAAAGCCATCTTATAAAAGGTCCTAAAAGAGGTACTGGTCCAAAAGTTGGGCCGCAAAAATCAAAGTAATCTCTATGCTCTTTTATTAATCCATTTTCACCAAATAATAAACGAGTCGTTCCAGGATAAATAAATTCCTTACCCATAATTTTTAAACCCATCGTCCATTCAACAAAGCCACAATCCCCAGTTATGGAAATTGCATGAGTTTCCAAAAAAACATCATCACATCTTTTAACTAGCTTTTCTTGAGCTTTAACATAAGAGTCTAAGCCCTCTGTTTCCTGCGTTGGGTCGGTAAAAATAACATTCTCATTATAAAATTCAGCCCATTTTTGTTTTGTTGGTGCATCTGTACCATAAGGTTTAGTAAATAATCCTTTTAAATCTTCAATAGAAATTACTCTCTTCATAACATGTTTATACTTATTGTTATTTTAAAAGATACGAGAATTAAAAGCGGATGAAGAGATTCGAACTCTCGACATTCTCCTTGGCAAGGAGATGCTCTACCACTGAGCTACATCCGCATAACTGTTTTATTTTATCTCAAAGAAGGGATCAATGATAAAATAATTAAATTTTTTTCAATTAATTTAAATTTTTAATTAAGGATCCCATCTCAATTGCTTGTAAAGCATAATTCCAACCAAGATTATTTTTAATCCCTGCTCTTTCTAAAGCCTGCTGCATAGTATCAGTAGTTAGAACTCCAAAAATAATTGGAACATTATTTTCATTTGATACTTGCGAAATACCTTTGCTCGCCTCAGATATAACTACATCATAGTGGGAAGTTTCACCACGGATAACAGCCCCAAGAGCAATTACAACGTCATAACTCTTTTTTTTCATGAGGGTTTTAGCTGCGATTGGTAATTCGAATGAACCTGGAACCCAGGCTATATCTACTTGATTGCTTAATTCTGAAGTATCTAAACCATGTCTTTTTAAACAATCTAGACAACCAGATAAAATTTTATTTGTAATTAAATCATTAAATCTTGCTATTACAATCCCAACTTTTAAAGTAGAGGCATTAGTAAAAGAACCCTCAAAAATAGCCATTAAATTTTACTTAGATATATTAATAGACTCTCACGAAAAGGTATTAAGTTCAAACTAATGAAGAAACTATCCCTGTAACAAAAACCAAAACAACCCAAACAGCAGCAATTGAATAAATTTTTCTCCTACTTTCTCGCTGTCCTTCTTCAGTAGAAGGTTGAGTCACATATAAAACGGGTACTCCAACTACCGCAATTAAAGAAGCAAATAATAGAGCATTTACAAAGAAAAAGTTAACAGCCTGCATAATTCAGTCTTAGGTTTTAAATATTATAAATACTATAATCTCATGAAAATGATAATTTTTAGAGAAAATTTACATACTTTAGCCACATTAAATGCAAAAAAAAAATTTCTACCTAATATCTATTTAGGAATTAAAAAAGTATGCAAGAAGATACGATAATTCAAAAGAATTTATTTGCGATTGGTAATGATAATAATGAACAAAAAGAAATAACAAAAATTCCAGAAGATTTATCTTTGGAAGATTTAAAAAAAGAATCGCAAAAAAGACCCAGACAAAGAAAAAATTCAACTAATTTAATAAATAAATTTAAGACTGATTTAATTTCAAATAACAAAAATGTTTGCATCAATGAAGAATCTTATAGCTATAAAACAGTTTCAAAACTGAAATTAACTCCTGTAATGAAGCATTATGTAACTCTAAAAGAAGAAAATAAAGATAGGTTATTACTTTATAGATTAGGAGATTTTTTTGAATGTTTTTTTGAGGACGCTGTATTAATATCTAACCTTTTAGAAATAACGCTTACAAGTAAAGATGCTGGCAAAGAGATTGGTAAGATCCCTATGGCAGGGGTTCCCCATCATGCAATGGAGAGATACTGTGCTGATTTAATTAAAAAAAATTATTCTGTGGTTATATGCGATCAATTAGAAAAAAGTTCTGGAAATTATGGAACTCCAATTAAAAGAGGAATAACAAGAATAATTACTCCTGGAACTGTAATTGAAGAGGGGATGTTGATAGCAAAGAAAAATAATTGGATTACTGCTATTTACTTATCAGAAGAAAACTCAGATGAATCTTATGAATGGGGTATATCAAAAGCTGATGTAAGCACAGGAGAATTAATAACTTTAGAAGGCCAATCTCTGTCAAAACTATTTGATGAAATTATTAAATTAGATTCTTCAGAAATCATTGTAGGAAGCAATGCAGTAAGAAATTTATTAATTAAAGGAAATAGTCAAATTACATATACTGTTTCTCAAGAGACTAATTTTGGAATTAATGAAGCAAATTATCTAATAAAAAATTATTTCCAAATTGCAAACCTAGAGGGAATAGGACTTAAAAATTTAAACAATGCAACTAGATCACTTGGAGGTTTATTAAATTATTTAGAAAAAATTAATCCTTCAAATTTAGATAAAGATTCCTCTTTAAAAATCTCATTAGACTTTCCACAAATCCAATATGGTCACAACAAATTAATTATTGATTATCAAACTCAAAAAAACTTAGAAATCAAAAATACACAACGAGAAAACAATTATGTAGGTTCTCTACTATGGAGTATTGATAGAACTTATACTTGCATGGGAGCAAGGTGTTTAAGAAGGTGGATAGATTCACCACTATTAAACGTTAATAAAATTTATGAAAGACAAAATATAATTACAAACTTTCTTGAATCTAAAAAATTACGTACAGATACCCAAAATTTACTTAGAGCAATGGGGGATTTAGAGAGACTTGCAGGTAGAGCTTGTGCAGGTCATGCAAGTCCCAGAGACTTAATTGCAATAGCTGAGGGTTTAAAAAAATTGCCTAGACTAAAATCCATTATTGAATTATTTAAATATGATCTCCCAGATTGGACTGATCAATTAAAAAATATTGATGAAGGACTCTTAGAATTAGCTGATACTATAAGTTTTAAACTAGTAGAAAATCCTCCTCTAAATATTAGTGAAGGAGGCATGATCCACGATGGTGTTGACAATATATTAGATGGTTTACGCAATTTAATGGATGATTACTCTGAGTGGCTAAATAAAGAAGAAATAAAGGAAAGGAAAATTAGCAAAATTTCAAACTTAAAAATTCAATTTCATAAAAATTTTGGTTATTACATTTCTATAAATAAGTCAAAAGTTAATTTAGCTCCACAACATTGGATCAAAAGGCAAACACTTACTAATGAAGAAAGGTATATCACTTCAGAAATTAAAAATAAAGAAAATAAGATTTTCCAAATAAAAAGTAGAGCTTCATCAAAAGAATATGAAATTTTCTGCGAATTAAGAAATATAATTGCTGAAAAAACAAAACAAATAAGATCAATCGCAAAATCCATAGCATCTCTTGATGCACTACTTGGTTTATCAATTACTGCAGTAGAAAACAATTTTATAAAACCTTCATTAATACCAATAAATGATTCAATGACAAAAAATAGTACAAAAATTATCGCAGGAAGAAATCCAATTGTAGAGCAATTGTTAAGTGATAAAAAGTTTGTAGCAAACGATATCTCATTTGAGGATAATCAAAAATTAATCATATTAACGGGTCCCAATGCAAGCGGAAAAAGTTGCTTTATAAGACAAATTGGTTTAATACAAATTCTCACACAAATTGGTAGCTTTGTTCCTGCTAATAATGCTGAAATCAAGATTGCAGATAGGATTTTCACAAGAATTGGGGCAGTTGATGATCAATCATCTGGACAATCAACATTTATGGTAGAAATGTCTGAAACTGCATCAATTCTAAATCAGGCAACTTCTAGCTCACTAGTTTTACTTGATGAGATAGGTAGAGGGACATCTACTTTTGATGGACTTTCAATAGCTTGGTCAGTAAGTGAATATCTTGCAAAAAAAATTCAATGTAATACTATTTTTGCTACGCACTATCATGAGCTGAATTATTTAAAAAATTCAAATAAGAATATACAAAATTTTCAAGTTTTAGTAGAACAAGATAACGATCAGCTAATCTTTAGCCACAGGATTGTCAAAGGGGGTTCAAACAAAAGCTATGGCATAGAAGCAGCTAAATTAGCAGGAGTTCCAAAAGAAGTTATAGAAAAAGCAAAATCAGTTTTAAATTCTTTAGAAGAAAACAACAAATTAAATTGTGATATTAAGTAGATTTTGAAATTTTTATAAAATAAATACTTTTTAAAATGTTTCCCTCAATAAGGCGTTAACCGTAGCAGCTGCCATGGCAGCACCTCCTCTGGTTGAGTTCAAAACAATTCTAGGAAGATCGGTCGAAATCAGTTTGTTTTTGCTATTCTCTACTCCAATAAATCCAACAGGCATTCCGATAATTAAACTAGGTAAATCTTTTGCATTTTCTAAAATATCAATTAAATAAGTTAACGCTGTAGGCGAACTGCCAATAACTACAATAGGAGATTTGCTTCCAGAATTTATAGCGGATAACTCCTTCCAACCTTCACTTAAGCCATATGCAGTTTTAGTTAAGTTTGTATGATTATTTTTTCCGAACCACATTCTAGCGGTGAATACTTTATTCCTAGTGGTATTTTCTGCCATGGATTTTATTGCTGCTGCTGCCATATCGGTATCAGTTAAAATAGGAGCACCATTTTTAAGTGCCTGAAGACCCTTTTCACAAGCACCTTCACTAAAATTTACAAGATTTTGAACTGTAAAATCCCCTGAAGTATGGACTAATCTCTCTAAAACTTTTTTTTCCAAATAATTTAGATCGTTGGCTACTAAACGAGATCTTATGAATCTGATGCTTTCCAAAAAAATTGGATGATCTATTACCATTAAATTTAATTTGTGTTAGAAGTAATCATAGTTAATATATGGTTTTTATTGAGCTATTATGCCAATACAAATATTATGGGGTAATGATCTAAATGCTCAAAATACATTTATTCAAAAATTAATTGATAAGGAAGTATCCAAAGAATGGAAAGAAATAAACGTAACTAATTTAAATGGAGATGATGATGAACAAGTCAATAAAGCTTTTGATGAAGTTCTTACACCTCCTTTTGGAGATGGATACAGAATAGTTACATTGAAAAATAATCCCATTTTTACTGCCAAAAATGAAGATCTAAGAACTAAATTTGAAAAAATTCATGACAATATACCCCAAAATACCTATTTCATTTTGCAAAATACAAAAAAACCAGACTCAAGACTAAAGAGTACTAAATTTTTACAAAAACTTATCAAAAATAATTTAGCCAAAGAAAAATCATTTTCTTTACCAGAAATCTGGGACTATGAGGGACAAAAAAGATTTTTAGAAGATGCAGCAAATGAAATGAATATCAAAATTGATAAAAATGCAGCTGAATTAATTATTGATTCAGTTGGTAATGACAGCTTTAAACTAATAAATGAATTAGCTAAAGCAAAAACTTACCTCTCTGCAGTATCAAGTGATTCGAATTCACAACTTTTTCTTAAAAGTATTGATGTAAAAAAAATATTTAGTGATCATCAATCCAATATTTTCAAAATTATTGATCTTCTCTTACAAAAAAATATTAATGAAAGCCTCATTGAAATAAATTATGCTTTACAGAAAGGAGAACCTGCTCTAAGACTAAATGCAGGTTTAATTAGTCAAATAAGAATTCATACCATTATAAAACTAGCAGTTAATTCAGGTAACGATAATGCAGAAAAGATTTGTACTCTTGCAGGCATTTCTAATCCAAAAAGAATTTTTTTTATTCGAAAAAAAGTCAAAAATATATCTCAAGAATATTTAATTAATTTAATGGGTAACTTACTAGATATTGAATCATTACTAAAACAAGGTAATAATCCTATAAATGTTTTTACAGAGAAATTAATTAATTTAAGTTAACCAAATTAGAATTTACATTATGATTTAAGTATGGCTTTACTTGTGAAAAAATTTGGCGGTACTTCTGTCGGTGATATTAAAAAAATTAAAAATATTGCAAGTAGCATTTGTCAAAGTAAAGAAGCAGGGAATGAAATTGTCGTAGTTGTCTCTGCGATGGGGCAAACTACAGATGATTTAAATTGTTTAGCGGAATCAATTAGTAAAAATCCTAATCGAAGAGAATTGGATATGCTTCTCTCAACTGGAGAGCAAGTAACCATAGCTCTTCTTTCAATGGCATTAAACGAATACGGAATACCTGCAATTTCAATGACTGGTAGCCAAGTTGGAATTATTACTGAATCAATTCATGGGAAAGCGAGAATTCTGGATATTAAAACAGAAAGGATCCAAAATTATTTAAATCAGGGTTTTGTAGTTGTCGTAGCTGGATTTCAAGGAACAACATTAAGCCATACGGGTTCTATGGAAATTACAACTTTGGGTAGAGGTGGTTCAGATACTTCCGCGGTAGCTTTATCAACAGCTTTAGGAGCTGAGACTTGCGAAATTTATACAGACGTTCCAGGGGTTCTTACTACTGATCCAAGGATTGTTCCTAATGCAAAACTCTTAGATGAAATTAGCTGCGAGGAAATGCTTGAACTTGCAAGCGTCGGTGCTTCAGTTCTGCATCCTAGAGCAGTAGAAATTGCTCGCAATTATGGAATTAAATTGTGTGTAAAATCAAGCCAAATTGACTCCAATGGGACTCTCCTAGAAAGTCAAATCCAACCTCTCCCGCTAAAAAGAGGAAGCTTAGAATTAACAAAAACAGTCAATAGTCTTGAAGTATTAGAAAACCAAGCAGTATTCAGTCTCTCAAATATTCCTGATAGGCCTGGGATTGCTGCGCAAATATTTGAAAAACTTTCAGAAGCAAGTATTAACGTAGATTTAATAATACAAGCGACAAATGATGGAAATAAAAACGATATAACATTTACTGTTGGTGAATTAGAAGTAAAAAAGACTGCAGAACAATGTGAACTTATAACTAGTCAATTAGGGGGAGAATTTAATTTAAAAACCAACATGACTAAATTAAGTATTCAAGGAGCAGGCATTATGGGCAGACCTAGTGTTTCAGCTGATTTATTTGATACTTTATCTCAAGCGAATATAAATGTTAGGTTAATAGCTACTAGTGAAATTAAAGTCAGCTGTGTAATTGAAATTAATAATATACCAAAAGCTATTAGATTTGTTGCTGAGAAATTTAAGTTATCCGATACACAAATATTTGTTAATCCAATCAATGAAAAACAAGATCAACCTGAAGTAAGAGGAATTGCATTAGATAAAAACCAAGTTCAGGTAAGCTTTCGAAAACTACCTGATCGTCCAGGTGTAGCAGCATCGATATGTTTAGCATTAGCTGAAAATAATTTACTTATCGATACTATTGTTCAGTCTGAAAGAATTTCCTCTCTAAAAACTAAGGATATTAGTCTTACAATGAATAAACAAGATAGAGAAAAAGCTAACTTAGTTTTTGACACCTTAACAAAAAAATTACCCGGATCATACATTGAAGATGGCCCTGCTATAGCAAAAGTAAGTACTGTAGGAGCGGGAATGGCATTTAAGGTTGGGACGGCTGGAAAAATATTTAGAGCATTGGCTGACCAAAATATCAATATTGAAATGATTGCCACGAGTGAAATTAGGACTTCATGTATTGTCTTAGAAAAAGATTGTGACAAAGCAGTTAATGCGATTCATAATCATTTCGAATTAGAAAAATAAGTTCTTTTTAATTATTTCTTGCCAATTTTTGTCTTAATTTTTTGATTCTATCCCTCAAATTTGCTGCTTCTTCAAAATTTAACTCTTTTGCAGCGTCTTTCATTTTTATTTCTAACTTTTCTATTAAGTCAGGCAATTCTTCGAGCAAACATTGATTATCACTGGAACTGAGAATTGCGTCAGTTTTGTTATTAACTATATTTATTAAATCTTTAGATAAACCACCAGCATCTAGTTTTCTAGAAAGTTCTAGAAAAGATAATATTGAATTTTCTATTTTTTTGCCTGCAGGTTTTGGAGTAATACCATTGACTTGGTTATATTTTTTTTGAATAGTTCTTCTTCTTTCAGTTTCAGATATTGCTCTTTTCATTGAATCTGTGAAGTTATCTGCATAAAGCAAGGCAACACCTTCAACATGTCTGGCAGCTCTTCCTATTGTTTGAATCAATGACCTTTCTGCCCTCAGAAAACCTTCTTTATCAGCATCTAAAATGGCGACTAAGGATACTTCTGGAAGATCTAGTCCCTCTCTTAATAAATTAACTCCTACCAAAACATCATATTCGCCCATTCTAAGGTCTTGAATAATTTCAATTCTTTCAATTGAATGGATTTCGGAATGTAAATATCTAACTCTTACTTTATTTTCAGATAAAAAATCAGTTAGATCTTCAGCCATTCTCTTAGTAAGTGTTGTCACAAGCACTCTTTGATTCTTTTCAGCTCGAATTCTTATTTCAGATAACAGATCTTCTATTTGGCCCTCACTAGGTCTTACATCAATTACCGGGTCTAATACCCCAGTTGGTCTTATAACTTGCTCAATAAATTCACCATCACATTGATCTAATTCCCACTGACCGGGAGTTGCACTTATAAATAATGTCTGTTTTGATTTTTCCCAAAACTCTTCACATTTTAAAGGTCTATTATCTGCAGCACTTGGCAATCTAAAACCATGATCTATTAAAACTTTTTTTCTAGATTGATCACCGTTGTACATCGCATGAAGTTGAGGACATGTTACGTGACTCTCATCAACCACTAACAACCAATCTTTGGGAAAGTAATCTATTAAGCATTCTGGCGGTGAACCTTCCTCCCTACCTGATAAATGACGAGCATAATTCTCAACTCCATTACAGTAACCTACCTCTTTAAGCATTTCTAAATCATATTTTGTACGTTGTTCTAAACGTTGAGCCTCTAATAATTTTCCTTCGTATGTAAATTTATCGAGTTGAGTTTTTAATTCACTTCTAATTGCACTTATTGCACTCTCAAGTCTTTCTTTTGGAGTCACAAAATGCTTCGCTGGGTAAACGCTAACTTGTTCCAAACTTTCAAGTATCTCTCCTGTAGTAGGGTCAACGTATCTGATAGCCTCGATTTCATCACCAAATAACTCTATTCTTATTAATCTATCTTCATAAGCTGGACCAATTTCTAAAACATCACCTTTAATTCTGAATCTACCTCTAGTAATTTCAATATCATTTCGAGTATATTGATTTTCAACGAGAGACCTCAAAGAAGAACGCAAATTTATTGATTTTCCCACTTCAAATTTGACTGCAGCTTTTAAATACTCACTCGGTATGCCAAGACCATAAATACAACTTATTGAGGCTACAACTATTACATCTTTTCTTTCAAATAATGAGCGTGTTGCAGAGTGCCTCAGCATATCTATTTCTTCATTAATTGAAGCAGTTTTGGCTATGTAAGTATCACTTACAGGTACATATGCTTCAGGTTGATAATAATCGTAGTAAGAAATAAAGTATTCAACAGCATTTTTTGGAAAAAATTCCCTTAATTCATTACATAGTTGTGCAGCCAATGTTTTGTTATGGGCTAAAACAAGTGCTGGTCTTCCTGTTTGTTGAATTACATTTGCAATGGTAAATGTTTTACCAGTTCCAGTAGCTCCTAAAAGAGTCTGAAACTGTTTACCATTATTTACGCCTTTAACTAATTTTTTAATAGCTTCTGGTTGATCTCCATTTGGGTCGTAAGGAGCTTGAAGCTTATAGTTGTTCATCAAGCTAATAGCTAAAGGATGTTGCTATACTAAGAAATTTTTTCTCCAATTATTGAATTTTTCAAAGATTCTTTTAAGCCCCTAACAACCGCAATCATTGATATTAAATCATCTAATTTATTAACCACAGATCCAACACCAACTGCTGAGGCTCCAGAGGATATTGCTAGTGGACAAGTTACTTGGCTTAATCCAGAGGCACTCATGATTGGTATATTCAGAGATTGTTTCTTAAATTCTTGATGAATTGCATAGGTAGCTGCAAGAGTTGGTACTGATTTTTCAAAAAAACCTTGAATTCCTGGAGAGTAAGGAGTAGAACTGGTGCCACCTTCTGTTTGAATAATATCAACGCCTTCTTCCACCAGCTTTACAGCAAGATCAACTTGTTTATCAATAGGCATAGTATGAGGAACAGTTACTGATAAGGGGAAATTAGGCAATAAATCCCTCGTCTCTTTTGTAATGTTTAAAACTTTTTTATCAGAAAAATGAATACCTTTTTCATAAAAAGTATCGTAATTTCCTATCTCAATTAATGATACTCCTGCTTTTACACAATCTTGAAAAGATCGAGGCACTACTGAACTAACACATACGGGTAGTATTGAATTCTTAAGTGCTAAATCAACGAGTTCAGGTTTACAAGCGATATCGACAAGATCTGCACCTCCTAATGAAGCAGCCTCAACAATTATTTTCACAGACTGAACATCGAAATTATTCAATCCTGAAATAACTTTGAGTAAGGATTTGCTTCTTAACTCTTCTTTGATATTTTGTGGCAAAAGATTAATCAGACTCATTTACTTAATGAATTTATTACCTGATTGTGACATTGTTTTAGTAAAACAGTGCATTTTTTAAAAAATATTATCTGAGCAACACAAAATGACTGATAAAAAATTAAGTCAGAAAAATTGGTCATCTTGGCATCATCAGCTTCATAAGGAGATTCTTACCAAAAAAATATTAATTCCCAAAGGATCTAATATTTTAATAAGTGTTTCCGGGGGGCAAGACTCAATGGCCTTATTAACACTAATTAATGACCTAAAAAAACTACATAATTGGTCTATTAGTGTTTGGCATGGTGATCATCAGTGGCACGAAAAATCATCACTATATGCTCTTGAATTAAAAAATTATTGCGAAGATAAAAATATTTCATTCTCTTTTGATCAAGCAAATAAAGAAAGTATTTCTTCAGAAGAAAAAGCACGAGAATGGAGATATAAAAAATTATGTGAAAGAGCCAAAACTTTATTAAATAAAAACCAGCAAAAACATAATATTTATTTGTTAACTGGTCACACGAGTAGTGATAATGCAGAAACATTTATCCTCAATTTATCTAGAGGGAGCAATTTTGCAGGTCTGAGTAATATTGAGACTAAAAGATTAATAGAAAATCAAATTTATTTAATAAGACCAATATTAATTTTCAGTAGGGAAGATACAAAACAATTTTGCGATGATATGAAGATCCCAGTCTGGGAAGATCCTACAAATTCAGATCTTAAATTAAAAAGGAATTTAGTAAGAAAAAAAATTCTTCCTAACTTAGAAGTCATCTATCCTGGTTGTTCTGAAAGGATAAATAATTTTTCTCAAAAAATGAGCAAATACAATAATGAACGTAATGATCTTAGTGAACTAGCGTTTTTATATTGTAAAGATGTTAAAGGTATCGATAGGAATCTCCTAAATGGTATGTGTATTGAAGCAAGGTGCACAATTTTAAATAGATTTTTAAAAGAAATATCTGCAAAGCAATATAGTTCTAAAAATCTGACAAAATTAGCAACTTCAATTTATGAAAAAAATAAAGGTCAAATTAATCTTCAAGAGTTTTTAAAAATTGTTTGGGATAAAAACTATATAAATTTTGAAAAAAGTTAAGACGTTACAGCAGATCTTCTTCTTCTTGTTCTACCTTCAAATGAATCTTCTGCAGCAGTCTCAGCTGATGAATTCTTTGAAACTTTTGGACTTTTTTGGGTATTTTGTGAGTTATTTGAACTATTAGGATGATTATTGTTTGATTTCTTATGGAAATTATTATTATTTCTATTTCTATTGGAGAAATTTTGCTCTTCGGTAATCTTTGGAATATAAGCACGAGTTCCACTTGGAGCAGGTTGAACTAAACACAAAATAAGTGGTTCAACTTGTAATTCTCTTCTCATTCTTCTCGATAAACCATTTTCAATTTCTCTTTGTACACCAATCCAATCTACCTCAAAATTATTCGGCCCAGTTTGTCTGGATAATTGTTTCCATCTATTTTCTAAGACCCAGCTTATTTCTCGTTCTGTCCACATAGACATTTTTCTTGGCTCTGCAGTAGTAACAACTCCTCTTAAATTAACTCTAGGAGGCGCAACCATCTTCCCATCTGTACTAATAGGAGCTAAAACAGTTACTACACCATCTCCAGCTAATTGCTGCCTTTCTTTTAATACTCGAGCATCTACTATCCCATTTCGTGAGTTATCAAGCAGTTCAACACCAGCTTTTACAGGATCACCCTTTTGAATAGAATTAGGGGTTAACTCAACTACATCTCCATTTTCAATAATTAAGATATTGTCCTTTGGAACTCCCATAGTTTGTGCACTCTTCCCATGACAAACAAGCATTCTATGTTCTCCATGAACAGGAACAAAGAACTTAGGTTTTGCGAGTGCCAACATTAACTTTTGATCTTCTTGAAAACCATGACCAGAAACATGAATATTCTCACCCTTTCCATAAACAACCTTTGCTCCGAGTTTCATTAATCTATCTATTGTATTAACAACAGAAATAGTATTACCAGGAATTGGGCTGGCTGAAAATATTACAGTATCAGTAGTCTTAAGACGAACATGCTGATGTTCACCACGAGAGATTCTGCTTAAGGCTGCTAGGGGTTCTCCTTGACTACCTGTCATTAGTAATAAGGTCTCCCTATCTGGCAAATCTCTAATTTGCTTGATAGGAACAAACAAATCATCTGGGCATTTCATATAACCAATATCTCTTGCCTTAGCAATAACATTTATCATCGATCTACCTAACAAACCGACCTTTCTTCCATGTTTCATGGCCAATTCTAAGATCATTGTCACTCTATGCACAGAACTAGCAAAAGTGGTAAGGATAACTCGTTCTTTTGCCTCTGCAATATGTTTTTCTAAAGAAGGATAGATAGTCTTCTCAGAAGGACAAAAACCTGGAACTTCGGCATTAGTAGAATCACTGAACATGCATAAAACGCCCTTCTCTCCGTAATACACCATCCTTTCAATATCAAATTGCTCTCCATCTACTGGCATATGATCAAACTTAAAATCTCCCGTGAAAATAATTGTGCCAACAGGTGTTGTAACTGCTAAAGAAAAGCTATCGCAAATAGAATGGGTATTTCGAATAAATTCAACAGAAAAATGTTGTCCTACTTTTACAACATCTCTTGGATTTACTGTCTGTATAGTTGTTCTATCAGATACCCCTGCTTCCTCCATTTTTCCTCTAAGCATTGACATTGCCAGTCTTGGGCCATAAATAATGGGAATATTAAAATGTTTTAGGTGATGAGAAATACCTCCAATATGATCTTCATGCCCATGAGTGACAATCATTCCTTTTATTCTTCTTTGATTTTCTTTTAAAAAAGTTGTATCAGGCATAACAACGTTTACGCCATGCATACCATCAGATGGGAAAGCTAGGCCAGCATCAACAAGCATTAATTCATCACCATATTCAAAAACGCAAGTGTTTTTTCCTATTTCATGAAGTCCTCCAAGAGGTATTACTCTTAGAGCTGGCGTATTACTTTTAGATCTGGATGAATCATGAGTAGATCTATTTACAGTTGAATTTGTAATTGATTGCATAATTTTGAAATTTATGAAGGCCTGCTTGTAATCAAATAAGTTTTATTTAAATTTAATTATCAAGTTAAATATAATCCCTATTATAGGGAATTCAGGATAAAAGATAATTGCTTTTTCATGTCATTGGTTAAAGGTGACAAAGGACTTCTAGGATTACCTACATCCCATCCCGATAGCTCCAAAGCAGCCTTAATTGGGATTGGATTAGTAGTCATAAAGAGTGCTTTGAAAAGAGGCTGAAGTTTTTCATGAATAGCAAGAGCATTGGAAACCTTTCCACTATGAAAAGAATGAATCATTTCTTTCAATTGCAATCCAACTAAATGACTTGCAACACTTACTACTCCTACAGCACCTACAGATAACATTGGAAGCAACAATGAATCGTCGCCACTATATACAGAGAGTTCAGAGCCACAAATAGCTCTTAGTTCTGTTACTTCTTCTATTCTACCGCTTGCAGCTTTAATACTGAGAATATTTGAGAAATCCATAAGTTTCTTCACAGTATCAGGTAATAAATTGCATCCAGTCCTACCAGGAATGTTGTAGAGCATAAGAGGCAAATCCTTTGCAGATTTAGCAATAGAACTGAAATGTTTATAAAGACCTTCTTGAGGGGGCTTATTGTAATAAGGAACAACGACCAAAGCACCGTCGGCACCAGAGTCGTAAGCTTTTTTTGTAGCTGCCACAGCTTCGCTTGTACAATTACTACCAGTACCAACTATTACTTTACAGCTTGCATCCAAAGATCCTTTTACCGCAATAAATAAATCATGCTGTTCTGCCCATGAAAGAGTCGGAGATTCTCCAGTAGTACCGCACAACACAATTCCATCGGAACCGTTCTCAAAAAGATAATTTGAAAGTTTTATAGCTAGTTCATAATCTACATCTCCATTCTCAGTGAATGGAGTAACCATTGCAGTCAATATTCTTCCAAATAGTGGATTATTACACTCAGTTTTGTCTGTAATCATTTTTTTGGAATTAATAACTCAGCTATTTGAACAGCATTCAGAGCTGCTCCTTTTCTTATTTGATCTCCACATAACCATAATTCTAATCCATGAGACTGACTTATATCAGTTCTTAGCCTGCCA
Organism: Prochlorococcus sp. AG-347-I19; assembly: GCA_003279105.1. Classification (GTDB taxonomy): domain Bacteria; phylum Cyanobacteriota; class Cyanobacteriia; order PCC-6307; family Cyanobiaceae; genus Prochlorococcus_A. The sequence goes on along the minus strand of QCBO01000008.1, from coordinate 25,654 downwards.
ACAGCAACATTATCCCTTCCCATAACGTCATTTGGCATAGGAAATCTATTATTTTTATAATCCTCAATAACTTCAATTCCAGGAGATTTTTTTAATTCTTCAAGAGCATTTTTAGGCTCAACTACATCGGCAAATTCAATATTGATCGATTCAGAATGTGCTCTCAGTACTGGGACTCGAACACATGTAGCAGAGAGCTTTAAATCAGCAATATTTAATATTTTCCTTGTCTCATTAACCATTTTCATCTCTTCTTCGCAGTAATTATTTGAAAGCATAGGGGAATTATGTAAAAACAAATTAAAAGCAAGGGAGTATGGCAAAACTTCACTTTTTTGAAGATTTCCTTGAAGATATTGTTCAGTTAAAAGTTTTAGTTCCTCCATCGCCAGTTGGCCTGCACCACTGACAGATTGATATGTTGAGACAATAACTCTTTGAATAGTCGAAAGTTTATTTAATGGAGCTAAAACTAATGTCAATAAAATGGTAGTGCAGTTTGGATTCGCTATTACCCCTTCATGATTAAGTACTTCACTAGCATTAACTTCAGGGACTACAAGAGGAACGTTCTTATCTAATCTGAAAGCACTTGAATTATCTATCAGTAAAGCATTTTGATCAATAATGGTAGACAACCATTTTTTTGAAATACTTCCGCCAGCTGAAGCCAAAACTAAATCAAGATTCTTAAATTCTTCCTTAGTTGTTTTTTTTGTAACTAATTCTTCATTTTTCCAAATAATTTTTTTTCCTTCGGACCGCTCTGATGAAAGCAAGACCAATTCTGATATTGGGAAATCACGTTGTTCAAGAATTTTTAGCAATTCAGATCCTACAGCACCTGAAGAGCCTAAAACAGCAACTTTTAATGGCCTATTAGGCAAATACGGAGATTGTCTCACACTTTAAAATGATTTTTATAAATAGATTGACTATTTTTTTTACTTTATCAAAAAATTAACTTTCAAGGAAATCACATAATGTGAAATAATTAAGATTCGGCTCATAGTAATAACTTGGAAAAACATGGCTAAAAATGCACTAATAGTCAAAACAACTCCTCTGCCTCAAAGTAGAATTTCATTTGAATTAGAAATACCATCTGAGACATGCAAAACGTGTGTAAATGAAACAATCAGTTCTATCAGTCGTTCGGCTAAAATTCCGGGATTTAGACTTGGTAAGATTCCTAAACAAGTCTTAATCCAAAGAATTGGCATCACCCAATTACATGCTTCTGCTCTGGAAAAAATTATTGATAAATCATGGCAAGAAGCGTTAAAAATAAAATCTATAGAGCCACTAAGTGAGCCAGAATTGGTGGATGGATTTGAATCTTTACTTGCAAAGTTTAGTCCTGAAAAATCACTTAAGGTTACTCTTCAAACTGATGTTGCCCCAGAATTAAAACTTAAAAAATCCAAAGGACTAAGTGTTGAAATATCAAAGACAAAGTTTGATCCTAAAACTATAGATGAAGCGCTAGAAAAATCTAGAAATCAGTTTGCAAACATTATTCCAGTTACCAATAGAGCTGCAAAATTTGGAGATATTGCTGTAGTTAGTTTCAAAGGAAAATATAAAGATTCTGGTAAAGAGATTGATGGTGGAACAAGTGAATCAATGGATCTTGAGTTAGAAAAGAACAAAATGATTCCCGGTTTCGTTGAGGGAATCGTAAAGATGAAAATTGGTGATACTAAAACACTTAACCTTAAATTTCCTGATGATTATTCACATGAGGATTCAAGAGGCAAAGAAGCAATTTTTGAAGTAAATCTTAAGGATCTTAAGGAAAAAGAATTGCCTGAACTTAATGACGATTTTGCAAAACAGTCTGGCAACAAAGAATCATTAAAAGAGTTAAAGAAAGATATTGAAAAGCAACTTAAAGACAATTTTGAAAAAACTCAAAAAGATATCAAAATTGAAGCTTTATTAGATGCCTTAACAAACGAGTTGGTTGCAGAAATTCCAAAATCTATGATTGATATAGAAGTGAGGAATAATATTGAACAAACTGCTCAGAGATTTGCTCAACAAGGTCTTGATGTAAAATCTACTTTCACTCCGGAATTAGTTAAGTCATTAGCAGAGTCCACAAGGCCTCAAGCTGAAAAAAATGTTCAAAGAAATTTAGCTTTAAAAGCATTAGCTGAAACAGAAAACATAAAAGTCGAGAAAGATGAAATTGATTTAAAAATGAAAGATTATGAAGATGCAATCTCTCAATCTTCAAAACAAATAGATATTAAAAGATTAACAGAAGTAGTAAGTAACGATCTACTCAAAGAAAAATTAATAATTTGGCTCGAAGAAAATTCTGAAGTAAAAGAAAAAACTACAAAAACTACAGGAACTACAAAAACCTCCAAAACATCAAAAGCCGCAAAAACTGCAACTAAAACTAAAAAAACTACAGGAACTACAAAAGCTCGAAATAGAAAAGAAAAAAAATAATTTATGAAATTTCCTACTAATTAAGCAAAAACCCCCTAAATTATTTATAAGTTGAAATTAATTTGTGAACTCAGAAAAAAAACATTTAATCCAAAGCTCAATAAGTTCTTACGAAAGTAATAATAAAACTATTGCCGCTGTTCCCACCGTAATAGAACAATCAGGTAGAGGAGAAAGAGCTTTTGATATATATTCAAGATTATTGAGGGAAAGAATAATTTTTTTAGGTACAGGAATTAATGATCAAGTATCTGACTCCCTTGTTGCACAATTATTATTTCTTGAAGCTGAAGATCCCGAAAAAGACATCCAAATATATATCAATTCTCCTGGAGGCTCAGTAACTGCAGGAATGGCCATTTATGATACCATGCAACAAATATCGCCTGATGTAGTGACAATATGTTTTGGAGTAGCCGCAAGTATGGGGGCATTTCTACTTTCTGGAGGAGCAAAAGGGAAAAGATTGGCTTTACCTAATTCTAGGATTATGATTCATCAACCTCTGGGAGGTGCGCAAGGTCAAGCAGTAGAGATTGAAATACAAGCTAAAGAAATACTTTTTCTCAAGAAAACATTAAATTCACTTTTAGCTGAACATACCGGTCAACCTTTAGAAAAAATTAATGAAGATACAGAAAGAGATTACTTTTTATCTCCCTCAGAAGCAGTCGAATATGGATTAATTGATAAAGTTATCAAAAAGTGACAAGGGGTTCTGATTTTTTAAGAATATGATGACGAATCGATATTTATGAGCAATCCTAGGAAATAGGGAATATTTAACACCTTTCACTTTAAAAACTTATAATCGATGGCTAAATTCGACGCCCATCTTAAATGTTCATTTTGCGGGAAGTCACAAGACCAAGTGAGAAAGCTTATAGCTGGTCCTGGGGTTTATATCTGCGATGAGTGCATAGACCTTTGTAATGAGATTCTCGATGAGGAACTACTTGATAATCCAGCGAACACAAACAACTCTCCACAAGTAAAAAAGAAATTACCAACTGATAATCCAAAAAAATCTGTTCCTTTAGAATTAACCTCAATTCCTAAGCCATTAGAAATAAAAAGTTTTCTAGATAATCAAGTTGTTGGACAAGAATCTGCAAAAAAAATATTATCAGTAGCCGTATACAATCATTATAAGAGATTAGCTTGGAAAGTTAAAGAAGACAGTAAAAATAGCAATTCAACTGATTCACAAGCAACTAAATTACAAAAATCAAATATTTTACTCATCGGCCCTACTGGAAGTGGAAAAACATTATTGGCGCAAACTTTAGCAGAGTTTTTAGATGTTCCTTTTGCAGTAGCTGATGCAACTACTTTGACAGAAGCTGGATATGTTGGTGAGGATGTTGAAAACATACTTTTAAGACTTCTACAGAAATCAGAAATGAATGTAGAACTAGCTCAAAAAGGAATTATTTATATTGATGAAATAGATAAAATTGCAAGAAAAAGCGAGAATCCTTCAATTACTAGAGATGTCTCCGGTGAAGGGGTACAGCAAGCATTATTAAAAATGCTTGAGGGAACAATTGCTAATGTGCCACCTCAAGGCGGAAGAAAACATCCTTATCATGACTGCATCCAAATTGATACGAGTCAAATACTATTTATTTGTGGGGGAGCTTTTATAGGTTTAGAGGATATCGTTCAAAAGCGTATGGGTAAACACTCTATAGGATTTACCACCAATTCAGATCAAAACAAAGTTGATACAAAAAAAATAGTAGACCCAAGAGATTCCCTGAAAAATTTAGAATTAGATGACTTAGTGAAATATGGCCTAATTCCAGAATTTATTGGAAGAATTCCGGTTTGTGCTGTATTAGATCGTCTTACTAAAGAAACTTTAGAATCTATTTTGACTCAACCAAGAGATGCATTAGTAAAGCAATTCAAAACTTTGCTAAGTATGGATAATGTTGAATTATCATTTGAGCCTGATTCTGTTGAAGCGATAGCAAATGAAGCATACAAAAGAAAAACAGGTGCAAGAGCATTAAGATCAATAATTGAAGAACTAATGCTAGACATTATGTACACTTTGCCTTCTGAAGAAAATGTAAAAGAATTCACAATTACTAAAAAAATGGTAGATAATTTGTTCTCATCTAAAATTGTTAAACTACCTTCAGGATCAAAAAGAATCATTAAAGAGTCTGCATAAAATCAGGGTTTAATTTTTTTAATTGAATCCCTAATTTTTCTAATTAATGAAAAATAAATGCCAAATATACATAAGCCTTTTCACCAAAAATATAGACCAAACAACTTAGACGAACTGGTTGGGCAAAAGTTTATATCCATTACACTCAAACAAGCTCTATTAACAAAAAAAATTGCTCCTGCATATCTTTTTAATGGTCCAAGAGGCACTGGAAAAACATCAAGTGCAAGAATATTTGCAAAATCTCTAAATTGCCAGGCATTCGACCAACCTACGATAACTCCTTGTTGTAAATGTGACTTATGTAGACAAATTACAGATGGGAGTGCTCTAGATATTATCGAGATTGATGCAGCATCAAATACAGGAGTAGAAAATATAAGAGAAATTATAGAAAGAGCGAGATTTGCACCTACTCAAGCGAGATGGAAAGTCTATGTAATTGATGAATGTCATATGCTTTCAACGGCAGCTTCAAATGCTTTACTAAAAACTATTGAAGAACCGCCCTCAAGAGTTGTATTTATACTTGCTACGACAAATCCTGAGAGAGTATTAAATACAATAAAAAGTAGATGCCAAAAGTTTGATTTTAGAAGAATAAGCCCTGATGATATTTTTCAACATTTATCAGAAATCGCCGAAAAAGAATCCATTAAGTACGAAGTTCAGGCGTTAAAAATGATTGCAAAAAGGTCTAATGGAGGTATGAGAGATGCACAAAGCTTTCTTGAACAATTGAATCTTTTACCAGAAGGGATAACAATTAATAATATCCAAAACCTCTTAGGAGAAGTATCAGAAAGTGAATTAACAAATCTGATTAAATCATTGGTTAAGAATAATCCAGATTCATTAATTTATACCTGCAACAAATTATATGATGCCGGAAACGAACCTCTTCAAATAATTATCGGATTATTGAATATAACAAGAGATCTACTATTACACACTGCTAATAATAAATACTCAGATCTTTACTATACATCTGATGAATTTCGAGATGAGTTAGATAAAATCTCAAAAACAATAAAAAAATCAACAATAATTAATTGGCATAATAATCTGAGAAATATTGAATATCAAATCAAATCAAGTGATAATCCAAGGCTTTGGTTTGAAATACATTTAACTGGTCTTCTGGATAGTCAAGAGATAAATAGTTTGCAAAATAAAAAAGAAAGTAAAAATAATGCGACTGAGGATAAGCATGAAAGTAGAAAAAACATTCCAATTAATAAAGAAAACATTACAGATGAGATTCCAAAACCAAGTATCCAAGAAGAGATAACTCACAGGGAATTGATCGAAAAAAAAGACGAAAAATTAGAAAAATTTAAAGTTCTTGAAAAAGAAAGTATTGAAAACATTTCTGAAAATAACCAAAATTATCCTGGATCAAATTTAAAAGATAAATGGGACTTAATTCTTTCTAAAGTAGAGTTACCATCAACAAGAATGTTACTTTCACAACAAGCCGAACTTGAAAGTTTTGATTCGGATAAAATCACAATTGCATTATCTCCAAACTGGGAAAGTATGATAAAAAGCAGAAAAGTTATAATTGAAAATACTGTAAAAAAGATATTTGGAGATGGTATAATACTTAATTTTTCAACCAAACAAATAAATAAAAGTAACCCAACAAACACTCCAGAAATAACCCAAAATGAAGTAAATAATTTCCGACCAATAAAAAAAATAGAACCAAAAACTAATTCGTCAACAAAAATCTCTAACGAGGAAACTTATGATAGTTCAAAAAACTTAGCAAATTTTTTTAATGGAGAAATTATAGACCTTGATGAATAGATTAAACTCCAGTATGAAGAGTCTTTCGCCAGAGTATCTTTTTGGGAAAAATAGACATCTTTATAGTTACCCAAGGGATTACTAAAAACCAGTGTGATAAATAAAAAAGCGATACAAATACCATCAAAAAATTGCTTTTTCGCAAAACAGGTACTTCACTTTTACAAGAAGAACCGTACCAAAAAGCAATTCCAGATAACATAAAAGCTGTAGATGAAATAGGCCAGTAAATTGGTGAATCTAAAAAAACGATACTGAAAACTAAATCAAAAATCGAAATGATTGGTAATGCATATTGCAAGATAAAAAAGTAAGTTAAATCAAATTTCTGCAAATAATCAATTTTATTAGTAAATAATTGATCTCCATAATCAAAGAATCTTTGCAACCCCCCCTCTGCCCATCTTTGCCTTTGCGCTAATAAAGCATTTAAATTCTCAACTGCCTCCTCCATGACTGGAGGATCCCATAAGATTCCAATTCTAGATTTTGATAATAATAATCTTAAACTCAAATCAAGATCATCTGTAACTGTATCTTCATTAAAAGAACCACATGCTAATAATGTTTCTTTCTTAATTAACTGACCATTTCCCCTTAATTCGGAAACTCCAGCAACTGATAATCTTCCATATTGAAAGATTGCATCCATAGCCATCTCCATTGACTGACAGGAAGTTAAAAAATTCTTACTTACATTTGTTACTGATTTTCTTAGTTGAACTGCAGACCAATCACCCTCTTCTACAAAACTAAATAACCTTATTAAAGAATCTTGTTTTAATTCAGCATCAGCATCCAAAACTAATAACCATTCACCATGGGTAAATTTCAAGGCATAATTCAAAGCTCCTGACTTTCCTCCTCCTGCATTTGGAGAACGACTTATGACTTTTAGCTTGTCATATTTTCTAGATAATCGATCTAAAATTAAAGGCGTCTTATCAGAACTACCATCATTGATTATGTAAATATTTAATTTATTTGTTGGATAATCTAAACTAAATAATCTTTCAACTAATCTTGATACGACATTCTCTTCATCTCTAGCTGCGACTAAAATATCAAGCACAGGTAACTCCTTATTGCTAATTCTTCTGCTTAAAGTATTTAAAACGTTGTTCCTTTTGAAATTTCTAGAAATAACTATTAAACCGTAAAAAACAATCACAAAAGAAAGAGTCCATATTATGTAAAAGAAATTTTCGATATTGTTAGCATGTGGAATAAAAGCTACTAAAAAACAAGCACTAAGAAATATAAACGACTTCAATCTTCGATTTTTATAAAAACCCTTACTCATAAAAGTAAATTGTTAATTACTTAACTTCCATTGAGACAATATCTCAAACTTTTTTAGTTTTGCATTTCGATAGTAATGATTCAATATTTGTTCATAAGAGAATCCTAATTTAGCCATTTCAATTGCTCCTGACTGAGATAAACCTACACCATGACCGAAGCCTCCTCCTCTCAAAAGCCATAAATCATCATTTAATTTATTAATAGTAAACAAATTACTAGGTATAAAATTTAATACCCGTCGAATATCATCTTTAACAAGAACAATAGATTTATTACCCTTGTCCGTTTGTATTTCCAATTTTGTCACTCTGCCACTAGAACCACGTTCAATAGAATTTAAATCCAAAACATCTTCATCAAAATTTATAAGTTTGTTTTTAATTAACTTTTCTTTAATTTCAAGATTAGAAATTTTCTTATTCCATCGAAAAAGAGAATGATTACTCCCATAAAACTGTTCTTTATCAAAATCTAAAAAATTATTTAAATAAGATTCATTTGTAATTGGAAGTTTAAAAATTTTATTTAATGACTTAGAACCATCAATGATTGAATTGAAATAAGAATAATCTCTAATTTGCCAAGACTCGCCTGCAGTAGCAGATACTCCACCATTAGAACCATGGTAAAAAGCATTAATTGGTTGATTTTGGTGAGTGAGAATTAAATTTGAAGTTTCGTCTATGGCTTTTTGTACGTTTTTATATGAAATTTCAGAAGGCTTATAAACTTGGCATTGAGTGCTTATACATAAATGATATTTATCCATATTAAATCTATCAGAATTAAATATGGCCCAAGTTCTTGCAATAACTGCTTGAGCCTTGAGTGCTTCTAAAGGAGAATTCGGTCCAATTTCATATGGCAAAACACCTGCCAAATAGTCATCAAATTCAATTTTTTGAACTAAGGTCCAAGTTCCATATAAATCCTTAATTAGATAAAAATTTTTGCCAAAACTAACACCATTTATTTTTATTTTCTCTTCAGAATAAATATATATAGGACCTTCAAGTTTCATACCACTGTAGTCATTTCTAAGAAAAGGAGTAATTTGAAAATTTTTTATTTTTCTGAAAATCTTATTTTTTAATTCAAACTCTGGCAGATCATCTTGAAATGGAATCCATACTTCCCAATTTTTAGGGTAGGCAACAGTCGTCTCAAATCCTTTATCTCTTAGTTCCTCTGATTGTTTTTTTGCCGATTCATAGCTAGCAAAAGGACCAAAAACAATTCTTTCAATTGTTTTTGGATTTTTGACGGGAATATCCACCCAGGTAATATTTATCTGTTTTGATTTATGTTTAATACCGTTGGACGATATCAAGTTTAAAAAACCTTTATTAGTTGTAAAGTTTATATTCTTTTTCTCCGAAAAACTATCATTCTCCCCGCCTAAATATTGCTTTAAACCAATTAAAAATTTTCCTTTTTTAATTTCATTATGGAGTTCAACCTTTAGCAATTCTTCTCCTTTTGCATTTGAAATAAATTTTGTGTTTATTATTAAAAGAGAAATACAGCCAAAAAATAAGTTTAAAAAGGCAAATTTAAGTTTCATAAATTAGAACTTTCCTTATCAATTAAAAAATTTAATTTGCACCAATGCGTATAAAGGTTTAGATTATCCTAATTAAACACATTTGACTTAAATGTCTAAACTAAAAACTCGTAAATCAGCTGCCAAAAGATTTAAAGCTACTGCCACGGGTAAATTCATGAGAAGAAGAGCTTTCCATAATCATTTACTTGATCATAAAAGCTCAAAATTAAAAAGACATCTATCAACAAAAGCTGTAGTTGATGAAAGAGATGCTGATAATGTAAGATTAATGATTCCATACGCATAAATCTTTAACCAATTTTTATTAGATATTCATGGCACGGGTAAAAAGAGGCAACATAGCCAGAAAAAGAAGAAACAAAATCTTAAATCTTGCAAAAGGTTTTAGAGGCGGCAACAAAAATCTTTTCAGAACAGCAAACCAAAGAGTGATGAAAGCTCTTTGTAATGCTTATAGGGATAGAAGAAGAAGAAAAAGAGATTTTAGAAGACTTTGGATCACTAGAATCAACGCATCTGCGAGGATAAATGGAACAAACTATAGCAAGTTAATAAATGGAATGAAAAATGCAGAAATTATTATTAACAGAAAAATGCTTGCTCAATTAGCCTTAAACGATCCTAAGTGTTTTGAAAAAATTGTTTCTTCCGTTAGTAAGTAAAAAAAGAATATAATCTAGAAAAGTAATTATAAATAATGGAAATATCTTCCTTTCAATCTTATTTAATAATTCTTTTTGTTGTACTAATAATAATTTCTATTTTTGTATTCAGACAATTTCTAAAAACAAGAAGTGAAGAATTAAATTTAGTAAAATTCGAGCAGAAAGGTTTAGATTCTCTCACTCAAGCTACAGAATTATATGAATTTGGGTCTATTCAGATAAAAAAAAGATTATATTCTGAAGCTACTAAAACTTTTTTAAAAGCAATTGAAAATTATGAAAATGAACCTGATGAAGCCAAAGCGATAATAAATAATGCATTAGGATTTTCATATGCTGCTCAAAATGAATTTAAGAAAGCAATTAAACACTATAAATTTGCACTAAAATCACTTCCAGAATATCCTATAGCCCTAAATAACCTCGCATCAGCACAACAGCGTTTACTTGAGTACGACTTGGCATATGAAACTTATCAAAAGGTTTTGGTGATAGATCCAAAAAATAAAACCGCAATTAAAAAAAGTAAGGAGTTAGAAAAAAGAAACAATTATGAACCTTATAAAGGTATTAAAGATAAGGGATTCTAAATATGGAAAATTATTCTTCTTTACTAATTGGTGGAAAACAATTTTCCAGTAGATTAATGGTTGGTACTGGCAAATACAAATCTACTCAAGATATGGTGGAAAGTTTGTCAAATTCTGAAACGGAAATTATAACCGTCGCTGTTAGAAGAATTAAAAATGATCAGACCGGAGAAAATTTACTCGAAAAGATCAACTGGGAAAAATACTGGATGCTTCCTAATACAGCTGGTTGTGTTAATTCCGATGAGGCAGTCAGAATAGCAATTTTAGGTAGAGAACTTGCGAAATTATCTGGTCAAGAAGAAAATAATTTTGTGAAGTTAGAAGTTATTCCTGACAAAAAGTATTTGCTACCAGATCCAATAGAAACTCTTAAAGCAGCCGAAATTTTAATAAAAAAGGGTTTCGCTGTACTACCTTATATCAATGCAGATCCTATTCTTGCAAAAAGACTAGAAGAAATAGGTTGTGCAACTGTAATGCCATTGGGATCTCCCATAGGCTCCGGGCAAGGTTTGTTAAATTTATCAAATATAAATATTATTATTGAGAATGCAAAAGTGCCAGTAATAATTGACGCAGGAATTGGGGTGCCTAGTGAAGCTTCTCTAGCTATGGAAATTGGAGCTGATGGTGTCTTAATCAATAGTGCAATAGCACAAGCTGCAAATCCTCCTCTAATGGCTCAAGCGATAAATTATAGTGTGAAAGCTGGCAGGCAAGCTTTTCTGGCAGGAAGAATTAAAAAACAAGACTTTGCAATAGCAAGTTCGCCGGAAAAAAATATATCTATCTAATTCTCTAAATTGAAAAAAGTTTAAAAAGAAAGTAAAAATTTATTTATCGTATTAAGAAAGAAGATTTGAAACTATTTACAATGTTTATTCGCAAAGTGGAAGCACGCTGTAGTAATTTAATAAATATATTATGAATCTTTTAATTCTGGAGTTCTGAGTGAAAGTTATTGTTCTAGGTGGAGATGGTTTTTGCGGTTGGCCATGTGCGGTGAATTTAGCAGAGCAAAATCATGATGTAATTATTGTCGACAATTTAAGTCGTAGAAAAATTGATATTGATCTAGAGGTAGAATCTTTAACTCCAATTGCTTCTATAACAGAACGACTTTCTGCATGGGAAGAGTCTGGAGGCAAGCCTATGAGATTTCTTAACATGGATATCTCTAAGCAATATCAAAAATTACTCAATTTGCTCATTGATGAAAAACCAGATTCCGTGATCCATTTTGCAGAACAAAGAGCAGCGCCATACTCGATGAAATCTAGTTTTACCAAAAGATATACAGTAGATAATAATGTTAATGGCACCCACAACCTTCTTGCTGCAATAGTAGAGAGTAATTTAGATATTCATGTTGTTCATTTAGGAACAATGGGAGTCTACGGATATGGATCACATAGAGGTGCAACAATTCCAGAAGGTTATCTAAAAGTTGAAGTTCCGCAACCTGATGGAAGCCGCTTTGAAGAAGAAATACTACACCCTGCAAGCCCAGGTAGTGTCTACCATATGACAAAAACTTTAGATCAATTATTATTTCTTTACTACAACAAAAATGATCTTGTAAGGATCACTGATCTACATCAAGGCATTGTTTGGGGAACAAATACAGAAGCAACTTTAAAAGATCCTAGATTGACAAACCGATTTGACTATGACGGAGATTATGGGACTGTTTTAAACAGATTTCTAATGCAAGCTGCAATTGGATATCCATTAAGTGTTCATGGGACAGGAGGGCAAACAAGGGCATTTATACATATAAAAGACTCTGTAAAATGCGTACAACTTGCTCTTGAAAATCCTCCAAAATCTGGAGAAAGAGTCAAAATCTTTAATCAAATGACTGAGAGTCATCAAGTTGGAGAACTAGCTAAAAAAGTTGCTTCTCTAACTGGAGCTGATATCAATTATTTACCAAATCCAAGGAATGAAGCAGTAGAAAATGACCTAATTGTTGATAATAAATGCTTTATAGAATTAGGTTTAAACCCAACTACTCTTGATAATGGCTTATTAGAAGAAGTTGTCGAAGTTGCTAAAAAATACTCCAGTAGATGTGATCTTAATCGCATACCTTGTGTTTCCTCCTGGACAAAAAAACAAGCTGAGGCTATAAAAACTAATTAAAATTTTTGAAATAGTTACATTGAGAAAGTGAAAATTGCATTGTTTACTGAAACTTTTTTACCTAAAGTTGACGGCATAGTCACAAGACTGACTAAAACAATTGAATTTTTAATAAAAAATGGTGATGAAGTTATAATTTTTTGTCCAGAAGGGTGTCCAGAATCATATATGGGAGCAACTGTAGTGGGAGTTGCTGCAATGCCATTACCTTTATACCCAGAGTTGAAGCTTGGTTTACCAGGTCCTGCAGTCTCAGATAAGTTAGAAAAATTTAACCCAGATTTGATACATGTTGTTAATCCAGCTGTACTTGGCTTAGGTGGCATATGGTTGGCAAAAACTAATAATATTCCTTTAATTGCTAGCTACCATACTCATCTTCCGAAATATCTGGAACATTACGGTATGGGTATGCTAGAGCCACTTTTGTGGGAATTACTTAAAGCAGCTCATAATCAAGCCTTGTTAAATTTATGTACTTCCACTGCTATGGTCAATGAATTAAAAGATAAAGGTATTCAAAGGACTGCTCTTTGGCAGAGAGGAGTAGATACTTACAGTTTCAGACCAGATTTAAGAAGTGAGAAAATGAGAGATAAATTATTTGGAAAACATAAAGATACTAATTATTTATTGATTTATGTAGGAAGATTATCAGCAGAAAAACAAATTGAGAGAATTAAACCAGTCTTAGAAAGTATCCCTAATGCTTGTCTAGCACTTGTAGGTGACGGACCGTATAGAAACCAGCTTGAAAAAATCTTCGAAAATACCAAGACTAATTTCATAGGATATTTATCTGGTGATGAACTTGCTAGCGCCTATGCCTCTGGAGATATATTTTTATTTCCCTCCAGTACAGAAACACTTGGTTTAGTTTTACTCGAAGCAATGGCCGCAGGATGTCCAGTTATCGGAGCCAACAAGGGGGGGATTCCAGATATAATTAGCGATGGGATTAATGGTTGTTTATATGATCCAGATGAAAAAGATAATGGGGTACAAAGTTTGATTGAAGCAACAAAAAAAATTCTAGAGAATGAAGATAAAAGAGAAATTATGAGAAAAGAGGCACGAAACGAAGCAGAAAAATGGGATTGGAATCAAGCAACTTTACAACTGCAAAATTATTATTCAGATACTCTCAAAGAAATAGGTTAAATTTGATCTAATTTTTTAAGCTACGTGTGGAGGCGTAGGATTACTATATGCACTTAAAGGAAGTATTAAAGTAGCTATATTTTGATTCTTTTCAGGCCTTTTTTTCTTCGAGAATTTTTTACCAAAAGGTACTCTTATAACATTAGTCCCCTCAATGGAGCAAATATTTGAGTTATCTCCAGAAAAACTATTTACAAAATTTGGTAAGTTGACGTTTTTAACTGGCAGTTGCTTAACATTACCAGATTTAAAATCTTTGGTCATAGCTTCAAATACCCCAAAAAATTTGATGCTCGAATATTTTAATAAAAAAATTTAAAAAAATTCTATAAGAAAATATTAAGTTTTTATTCACATTGATAATAACTAAGTAAATACAGGAACGCTAGTCCTTTAAGCACATTTTTTTTCTTCTAAAGTCTCATCTTGATTTACATTGCAAGAACAAATTAAATTGCGATCGCCATATGCATTATTGATCCTAGAAACTGAAGACCAAAACTTAATAGTTGTTGGAGTTTTATAAGGGAAAGAAGCCTTTTCTTTTGAATAAGGATATTGCCAATTATCAGCAATTAACTCTTTCAGCGTATGGGGAGCATTGCTTATTACATTATTATTTTTTAATTCATGATTATTTTCTATTTCACTGATTTCTTCTCCAATCAATTGCATAGCCTCACAAAATCTATCTACTTCTGCCAAACTTTCACTTTCAGTAGGCTCTATCATTATGGTTTCTGGAACAGGCCAACTAATAGTTGGGGCATGAAAACTATAATCAATTAATCGTTTAGCTAAATCGTTGACACTCAATCCAGTTTTGGATTTTAAATCTCTAAAATCTAAAATACATTCATGTGCGACAAAATTATTTTTTCCTTTATAGAGAATCTTGAATTTATGTTTTAAGGAATGCGCAATATAATTTGCAGATAAAATTGCGTGCGAAGTTGCTTTCCTTAACCCACTAAGACCCGCCATTTTTATATACATCCAACTTATTGGAAGTATACTTGCACTCCCATGCTTAGCAGAAGATACGAAATTTAAACTATTAGATAAATTATTATCCATTAAAGAATGAGTAGGAAGGTATGGGCTTAAAGTTTCTGATGCAGCAACTGGACCTACTCCTGGACCACCCCCTCCATGTGGAATGCAGAATGTTTTATGTAAATTCAAATGACAAACATCAACGCCATAGTTTCCAGGTTTGCATAATCCAACCTGAGCGTTCAAATTTGCTCCATCTAAATAGACAAATCCTCCTACAGAATGAATTAAATCACATATCTTTCTGATTTGTAATTCAAAAACTCCATGAGTAGAGGGATAAGTCAACATAAGAGCCCCTATTTGGTTATCAAATTTCTTGACCTTGAATGACAAATCTTGATAATCAATATTTCCTTCGTCATCACATTCAACAGTTAACACCTCAAAACCTGCCATAACTGCACTAGCAGGATTTGTTCCATGAGCACTTTTTGGAATTAAACATTTTTTTCTTAACAGTTCACCTTTTGATTCAAAATAAGAATTAATTGCCAATAAACCTGCAAACTCTCCTTGGGAGCCTGCATTTGGTTGAAAAGAAACTGATTTTAAACCAACAATCTCACTTATCCATTTTTCTAGGTCAGATATAATTTTTGAATAGCCTTTAGTTTGATCTGGTGGGGAAAAAGGATGCATGGAAGATAAATTAGCCCATGAGACTGGATTTAACTCTGATGCAGAATTTAACTTCATGGTACAGCTTCCCAATGGCATCATCCCATCTACCAAAGAAAAATCTTTTTCTGCAAGTCGGAAAATATATCTCATTAATTCAGTTTCACTTTGGTAATTTGTGAATATATCTTGCTGCATCCATGCACTGGATCTCAAAGCTAAACTTTCAAGATGAAATTCTTTATCAAATTTTATATGCTCTAAATCTTCTTCTTTTTCTATAAGGTTTGCTATGAAAGTCAAAATATCTTTTATTTCTTTTTCATTACTAAGCTCATCTAAAGAGATCCCAAAGCCAGTTGAATTTTCAATAGTTGATCCCAACGGCAAAATTCTTAAGTTATAGCCATTTTTTAAAGCTTCATTATGGATCCTCTGGGAGTGCTCAGAATAAACATCAACACTATCAAATCTAGTCCCATCAGGAATATCAAAACCTAAAGCAGATAAACTTGATTCTAAATTTATTCTCAACTCAACTAATCTCTTAGCAATTTGCGTTAATCCAGAGGGTCCATGATAAATAGCATAAAAAGAAGAAATTATGGCTAATAAAGATTGAGCAGTACAAATATTACTGGTGGCCTTTTCCCTTCTAATATGTTGCTCTCTTGTTTGCAATGCTAGTCTTAGAGACTTTTCTCCATTTCTAGAGAGAGTTTGCCCAACAATTCTTCCGGGTATCAGCCTTTTATATTTTTCGCTACAAGCAAAATATGCTGCATGGGGGCCACCAAAACCCATTGGTACACCAAATCTTTGCATACTACCCACTGCTACATCAACACCAAATTCAGAAATTGGTTTAATCAAAACTTGTGCTAGTGGATCAATACATGCCGTAACAATAATTTCTGATCTATGTGCTTGGGATATTAAGAATGTAGGATCATATAATTGTCCATTTTTACCAGGTAATTGCAACAACATTCCAAAAACATCATCATGATTAGGAAGGTTGCTTTGAGTAAAGCGTTTTAAGGATATTCCCAAAGGTTTTGCTCTGGTTTGTAGAACATTAAAAGTATGATCAAAAACATTTGACTCCACTAAGTACACTTTTGAAGATTTATTTTTTCTTGCGGAAAAACTCATGGCCATGGCTTCTCCTGCAGCAGTACCCTCATCCAACAAAGATGCATTGGCGACAGGGAATCCTGTTAGTTCACAAACAATAGTCTGAAAATTAAATAGAGCTTCTAACCTTCCTTGTGCAATTTCTGCTTGATATGGAGTATAAGACGTGTACCACCTTGGATTTTCAAGAACATGTCTTTGGATTACTTTAGGCATATGATTGTCATAATAACCAAGGCCTATAAGTGATCTCATTTTAGTATTTTTATTCGCAATCTCTTCTAATTCGTTTAAAGCCTCAATTTCAGAACAACCTTGGGGCAATATTTCTGAAGAATTATCTTTAAGCTGAATATCTTCAGGAATAACTTGATTTATAAATTGATCAATATTATTAAAACCAAGCTTAGAGAGCATTTTCTGCTCATCAGCATCACCCAAGCCAAGGTGTCTATTAATAAATAAATCTGAGTTAACCGTGGATTTCATGTCCAATTTTTTTTATAACTTAGCCTATGGATAAAGATTTTGCTTTAATTTGGCATAACCTTTGATTTATATGCATCTGAAGTCATCAAATCAGCAATTGATGCTTTGGATTCTGGTTTCAAAATCACTAACCAACCGTCTCCAATCGGATCATTCTGTAAAAGCTCAGGGTTCTCAATAACACTTTCATTTACAGATACTATTTCCCCTGAAAAAGGCAGATAGACTTCCTCAACGGCCTTAACTGATTCTATTGTTCCAAAAGTCTCGCCTTTCTCTAAAATCACGCCTTCATCAGCTAATTCAACAAAAACAATATCTCCTAATTGATCAATAGCGAATTCACTAACTCCAATTTTTAATAATCCATTTTCTTCCAAGACATATTCATGAGTATCAGCATAGTTAAAGTTGCCTGGAAACTTGTAAGACATGATTAATTAGATAGAGGAAGTAGAGAATCCTTTGAAATTAATTTTTCCTCTAATAGTTCAGATAATAATCGAATTAATGCAATTTTGATGTGAGCTATGTGAGAACCACCTTGAACAAAAATATTGTAAGGATCTCTTAGAGGGGCATCAGCAGAAAATTCACTTGTACTACCTTCAATAAAGGTACCCCCTGCCATTAATAATTTTGAATCATATCCATCCATTGATGATGGAACAACATTCAGAAAAGAATCTACTGGTGAAGAATTTTGAAAAGATTGACAAACTTTTTGTACCAAATCAGGATTATTCAATCTTACTGACTGAATAAGGTCAGATCTATAAGTTGCTGGCTCTGGTAAAACCTTAAATCCCAAATTTTTAAAGACTGCTGCAACCATATCAGCACCTTTTAGTGATTCGTGAACAATTTGTGGTGCTAAAAACAAACCCTGCAAAATTAATCTTCCTAATCCAAAATTTATTCCTGCAGAAGAACCAATACCTGGTGAGGTTAATCTAGAACAAGCCATCTCAACCAACTCTGCATCTCCTGCAACGTACCCACCACTTGGAACTATTGTTCCTCCCAAATTTTTAATCAATGATCCAGCAATTATATTTGCCCCTTTAGAAATTGGTTCACTATCTTCAACAAGCTCCCCATAACAGTTATCAACAAAACATATACAGTTAGGATCAAGAGAATGTATAAGACTACAAATTTTCTCTATCTGATGATTCGTAAGAGACTTTCTCCAACTATATCCACAACTTTTTTGTATGAATACTAATTTGCATGAATTTTCTTTAAAAAAATGAACAATTTTTTCTTCAAAATAATCAAGATTCTCGCAAATATTTACTTGTTTATATTCAATGTCAAAATCTTTAAGTGATCCTTTTCCTCCTCCCCTTATTCCTATGACTTCTTCTAACGTGTCATATGGTTGTCCTGTAAGAGATAACATTACATCTCCAGGTCGAAGAATTCCAAATAAGACAGAACTTATTGCATGGGTTCCACTTACAAATTGCATCCTCACTGCAGCCTTTTCAGCAAGAAACAATCTTGCAAAAACCGCATCAATTTTTTCTCTAGATATATCATCATGACCACTACCAGAAGATTGATTGAAATGACTAGTAGAAACTTTTTCTTCCTTAAAGATTGTCAAAATATTTTCCAATTTCTGGAAAACCTGATTGGACCTTTCTTGGAAAACTTTACTTAAACTCTCTTCGACAGAAAGAACAGCGTTTTCAGCCAGTTTTAAGTTATTGTGAAGAGTCATTTATTATGAAAATTCATGTTATTTTTCAGAAGCTAAATTTCTTAATTCTGCGAGGAAAGCATTAGGGCCCCTACCCTGAAAATAAGAAAGTTTTTTTGAAGCCTCATATAAATCAAGAAGTTCTCCATCTAATTCTTCTGCCGTATAATCTCTAATTCCTGCAATTACCTCAGCAAAACGTTCTCTACGGGCAGATTTATTGACAGCATAGGCTTCCATTACCTGCTTTTTACATGATCTCCAAGCCTTATTCTGACAAAAATGCACTGAAAGAGCATCACTTAAAGCAGAAGCTTCTTCATCTTCTATGTACCAGTCAAAAGATGAAGGTAGAGGTTTTAATCCTGAAAATATCTCGAATAACTCCCCGGCCGACAATGGATCACCAGAATCATTTTTTAGGGGTAATGCAGACTCTTCCAAAGATTTCCATAACTCTGGGTAATCACGTTCAAAACGATCCCTGATTTTTTCAATGCCTTGATCAAGAATCGTATTAACTTGAGCTAAAGCAAGAAAAACTTCAGGGCCTGGCGAAGATAACTTTCCATTCCTAAGATTAGAAATTTGCGAATTATGAACTTTACCTAAATCAAGAACTTCTGAAAGTAATGGCAATACTCTGTGAGACCAACTATTTCTTTCATGCCAGAGGTGTATCAAATGAGCCATAGCCCTTCGACCTCTAGATAATTTATCGCGATATCCGAGACTCACAGATAATTAAACTTATCAATAGTATAGTATGATAATATTACATATCGGTAATTTTGAAAATAGTATTTCAATATCATGAATTCAGTAATTTTCCAAGAAACAGCAAAATTAAAAAAACCTGTTCCAACTGAAAAAGTCATAGAGCTCTCAGAAAAATTACTGGAACCTTCCAGTCATTCAAAAAGATATCCTCCAAGACTACATAAAACGTGGGGAACAATAGTTTTTATGGTTGCAATACATATTCTTTCCCTTGTAGCTTTACAACCAAAATTTTGGAGCATCCCTGCAGTCACTTCATTATTATTTTTTTACTGGGTAACTGCTTGTTTAGGTGTCACCCTTGGATATCACAGATTGTTATCACACAGATCATTCATTGTACCAAGATGGTTAGAAAGATTTTTTGCTACCTGTGGAGCTATAAGTTGCCAGCATGGACCAATAGATTGGGTAGGTTTACATAGGCATCACCACTCTTTTTCAGATACTGAAGTAGATCATCACAATAGTAAAAAGGGGTTTTGGTGGAGTCATATGGGTTGGATGTTTAAAGACGTAGAAGCACTAAAAGCTGTTCCAAAACTAAGTGCAGATTTAATCAAGGATCCATACTATAGATTTTTAAATAAATATTTTTTATTCTTACAAATTCCTATTGGACTTTCTTTGTACGCAATAGGTCAAAAATTAGGAGTTGGGGGATGGGCTCTAGTCCTTTGGGGAATTCCATTGAGGCTAGTGGTTGTTTACCACATAACTTGGTTAGTAAACTCCGCAACGCATTGTTGGGGTAAAGCACCATTTGAAAGTGGTGATTCATCTAAAAACAATGCGTGGGTTGCTGCATTAACATTTGGAGAAGGTTGGCATAATAATCATCATGCATTTCCTAATTCAGCAAAACAAGGATTATTTAGAGGTCAAATAGATATAACATGGGAACATATTAAGATTCTTGCGAAATTTGGTCTTGCAAAAAAAGTAAAGTTACCCTCTAGGTCTTATTATTAACTATATTGTTCAATATTTTCATGGCTAAAAGAGTACAAGTCGCATTAACTGAATCAATCGCATCACTAGGTAAAGAAGGAGATCTAGTTGAAGTAGCACCTGGATACGCAAGAAATTTTTTATTACCTTATGGCAAGGCAATGAATGTAACACCAGCAGTCCTTAAACAAATTGAAAGGAAGAAAGAAAAAGAAAAAATCGCTGCTGATAAATTAAAGCAAGAAGCTTTAGATTTCCAAACTGCATTGTCTACAATAGGTAGGTTCACTATCAAAAAACAAGTTGGAGAAGATGGAGTCCTTTTTGGAACGGTTACCAATGGGGATGTTGCCGAAGCAATAGAAGCAGCAACCAAAAAAGAAATTGATAGAAGAAACATCGCAGTTCCTGATATTCATAATTTAGGTATATTTACTGCAAAAATAAAATTACATCCAGAAGTAAATGCAGAAGTAAATATTGAAGTAACAAGTTAATCAATTTGTTGCATTATTTTGAAAAGTAGCCAGAGTATATATCTAAGCAATTAAAGATATGGTTTCCGTACCTTTTCCAAATAATGGGCAAAATAAAAATTTTAAAAAAGATTTTAATAGTGAAAATGCTGGATTAGTTCCTCCTCAAAACGTTCAAGCAGAGGAAGCTGTTCTAGGTGGCATACTTCTTGATCCAGACGCTATCGGAAGAATTGCAGACTTATTGAAACCTGAAGCATTTTATATAAACGCCCATCAAGAGATTTATAGAACAGCATTAATGTTGCATACCCAGGGTAAACCAACTGATTTAACATCAATGAGTGCTTGGTTAGCAGATAATGGATCACTAGAAAAAATTGGAGGGAACAGCAAACTAGTAGAACTGGTTGAAAATGTCTCCTCTACAGCTTCCATAGAACAAGTTGCTAATTTAATTAACGACAAATTCATGAGAAGGCAACTCATCAGATCTGGAAATGAGGTGGTTCAACTAGGTTTTGATCAAACTCAAGATACTAATGAAGTTCTAGATAAAGCCGAGCAAAAAATATTTGAAATCAGTCAAGAAAAACCTTCAAAAGGTCTGACTCAAGCAGCTGAGATCCTTACAAGTACTTTCAATGAAATAGAGTCGAGATCATTAGGTACTTCAGTAGCTGGAATTCCTGTAAATTTTTACGACCTTGATGCGATGACTCAAGGCTTTCAAAGAAGTGATTTAATAATTGTTGCTGGAAGACCTTCAATGGGGAAAACTTCAATAGTTCTTAACCTGGCTAAGAATGTTGCACAATCTCAAGATTTACCTGTTTGCGTATTTAGCCTTGAAATGAGTAAAGAACAGTTGACATACAGACTACTCTCTATGGAAGTTGGAATCGAGAGTGGCAGGCTAAGAACAGGTAGATTACAGCAAGATGAATGGCCTTTACTTGGAGAAGGTATCAATTCATTAGGTCAATTACCAATATTTATAGATGACAAACCTAACTTAAGTGTTTTAGAGATGAGATCTCTTTGTAGAAGATTAATGGCTGAGCAAAAAAAAGAATTAGGATTAATCGTAATTGATTACCTCCAGTTAATGGAAGGATCAACCCCTGATAATAGAGTGCAAGAACTTTCACGAATAACAAGAGGTCTTAAAAGCATGGCTAGAGAATTAAAAGTACCAGTAGTAGCTTTATCTCAGCTTAGTAGAGGAGTAGAATCTAGAACAAATAAAAGACCAATGTTAAGCGATCTAAGAGAATCAGGGTCTATTGAACAAGACGCAGATTTGGTGTTAATGATTTATAGAGATGAATACTATAATCCCGAGACTGAAGATAAAGGAATTACAGAGATCATTGTCACTAAACATAGAAATGGACCCGTAGGAACTGTTAAATTATTATTTGAACCTCAATTTACGAGATTTAGGAATTTAGCTAATTAAATCGATCCTAAAATGCAAGATCATCAAGCAACAAATGAATCTTTTGACATCATCGTTATTGGAGGAGGACATGCAGGATGCGAAGCCGCTATAACAACAGCTAAATTAGGATTTTCTACAGCCTTATTTACAATCAATTTAGATAGGATTGCCTGGCAACCTTGTAATCCTGCAGTTGGCGGACCAGCAAAAAGTCAGCTAGTTCATGAAGTTGATGCATTAGGAGGAATTATTGGTAAATTAGCTGATGAGACAGCTATACAAAAAAGAATATTAAATGCAAGTAGAGGCCCAGCTGTATGGGCTTTAAGAGCTCAAACAGATAAAAGAGAATACTCAAAAAGAATGATCGAAATACTACAAAATACAGATAATTTATCTTTAAAAGAAGCAATGATTACTCAACTGGATATTGCAAAAACTGTAGAGATTGGATTGAACTCAAAAAAAATAATAAAAAAAAGAATAAAAGGTGTAAAAACATTTTTTGGTAGTTATTATTCAGCAAAATCAGTTATCATCACAGCTGGCACTTTTTTAGAAGGAAAAATATGGATAGGAAATAAATCAATGTCAGCGGGTAGATCGGGGGAACAAGCAGCACAAGGTCTTACTCAAAATCTGCACGAAATTGGTATCAAAACAGAACGTTTAAAAACAGGAACTCCAGCTAGAGTTGATAAAAAGAGTATCATTTTTGATGAATTAGATATTCAACCCAGTACTGCAGCTGATAAATATTTTTCTTTTGATCCAGATATCAAAAATAATATGCCTCAAGTAAGTTGTCATATCACAAGAACAACTTCTAAAACACATCAACTCATTCGAGATAATTTACATTTAACTCCCATTTACGGAGGCTTTATTGATAGTAAAGGGCCAAGATATTGTCCATCAATTGAAGATAAAATAGTTAAATTTGCTGACAAGGAATCACATCAAATTTTCTTAGAACCAGAAGGAATTAATACCCCTGAAATATATGTACAAGGATTTTCAACAGGTTTACCTGAAAATATTCAATTAGAACTTTTAAGAACCCTACCTGGATTAAATAAATGTAAAATGTTGCGACCAGCATATGCTGTCGAGTATGACTATATACCCGCAACACAGCTCCAAACATCACTCGAAACGAAAGAAATTGAATATCTATTTAGCGCTGGACAAATAAATGGAACTACTGGTTATGAAGAAGCAGCAGCACAAGGATTAGTTGCAGGAGTAAATGCGACAAGAAAACTAAAGAAAAAAGACCCAATAATCTTCACTAGAGAAAGCAGTTATATAGGAACAATGATCAATGATTTAATTACCAAAGATCTCAAAGAACCATACAGAGTTCTAACTAGTAGGAGTGAATATAGGTTAACTCTTAGAGGAGATAATGCAGACAGGAGATTAACGCCATTAGGTTATCAAGTAGGGCTAATTGATGAGAAAAGATGGTCGACCTATCAAGAAAAAATGAAACTCCTTGAAGAGGAGAAATTAAGATTAAATAACACTCGTTTAAAAAATACCGATGAAACATCAAAAAAAATAGAGTTAGACACGGGATCAAAAATCAAAGGCTCAACGACTTTGAAAGAACTCTTAAAAAGACCAAACTTTCATTATTCAGATCTAATTAAATATAATTTGACTAAAAAAAATCTAGATTCTTCAATAATGGAAGGTGTTGAAATAGATATTAAATACGAAGGTTATCTTAAAAGACAAAAAAACAACATTGAACAAATAAATCGTCAAAGCTGTAAATCTCTGCCTCAAGAAATAAATTATGAAAAGATAGATACATTATCTTTAGAAGCTAGAGAAAATTTGAATAAGATAAAGCCAAAAAATTTCGGTGATGCTTCAAAAATTCCTGGAGTAAGCAAAGCTGATTTAACTGCATTACTTGTTTGGCTAAAAATAAGAGAAATAAAGAAAGAAAATGCAAATGTTTTTGCTGAAAAAAAGTTATCATCTTAAAAGGATTCCGTCAGAGCACTGAATAATAAACTTTTTAACTCACCAAAGATTTTATGGGAAGAAAAAGCCTCTACTTTTTTAATGAAAAATTCATTACCGAAAATATCTGGTCCATGGAAATTAATGCTGCTTGGGGATGGAAGTCCAACTAGACATCTACAGCTTTTAACTAATCAAGAGACTAAAATTAAATTAATTTCAATGCAAATAGATCCTCTATTCTTTGAAGAAGGTCCTAAAGAATTAAATCAGTTAAATGGCCCTTTAATTAGAAGACAAGTATGGATAAAGAACAATAATAAAAATCTAGCATGGGCTGAAAGTTGGTGGAATGCAGAACAAGTGAATGAAAATTTAAAAGCCAAAGAAGAACCAATTTGGAAGAATCTAACACAAGACAGATCAGAGTTGTTTAGAGAAGTTGATCGAATTTCACTTGTTAATTCAAATTGGTTAGAGGATCAATTTTGTTTTAAAGGTCCATTCTGGTCAAGAAATTATAGATTTTTTCGAAACAAAAAGCCCCTTACAATTATTAGAGAAGTATTCAATCCACATTTAGAAAGTTTATTAGGCTATTCAGGAATTAAAGAATTTGCGAAACTATACTCTTCTTCTTCTTGATCGCGGAATATTTCTTGATTTTGATTGACCTTGTTGGTTTGATTGATCTCTGGAAGTATTATTCTCTTTTTCTGAAACTCTTTGCCATCTTTCAACTTTGAAATCCATTTCATCTGGCCAATCCTCGTCCTTACTCTCTTGCACATAAGGTAATTTTTTTTGCTCAGTTGGCTGTAATTTTTTTGGTTGTCTTAAAGATATTGCTTCTAAAGGTCTTTTTGAGTATTGTTTAGCAGATTCATAAGAATTTGATTCTCTGGAAAATGTCTTAATATCGCTGTTATCATCGTAAAAATTCTCATCCTTCCAATCATCATTATCTTCATCAAAAAATAAATCAACTTTTTCCGATACCCATCTACCTACTTTTTTAACACTCTTACTTGTTATTCCTTGAAAATCTGAGTTCCTTCTTGTACCTGGCTTAGCACCAGATACACCATCAACGAATTGTCTTCCAGTTTCAAAAATTTTATC
>QCBO01000007.1 GCA_003279105.1 Prochlorococcus sp. AG-347-I19 | reverse complement strand
TCTTTTCTAAGAAATTTGGACCATGTATCTCATTTTTTTTTAATATCCTATCTACCCATGCATGAATCATTTCATGACATAAAGTACTGTTTATTTCACCATCAGATAATTTACTCAAAATAGGTTTCGATAAGATGATTTCAGAATCTACAAGACCATTAATTCGTTTTCTTTTATAAAAACCAGCAGTAGTTTTTAATCTATTATCACTCCATCTAACTTTTACTAAAGGTTGATTATTAACAGCTAAAGAATTTTCAAAATATTGGCTATTAAATTTATGAAATAAGGGTAAAAGAGGAATTACAGGCATTATGGATTAAAATTAGTATTATTTTGACAAAAAAAGCCATCAAAAACGATTTCTTTTCTTAAAGTAATAAAAAACTAAAATTAACATGGATGCAACACTAGTTAAAGATATAGGAATTAAAGCACTATTAGTTGGCGGAGCTGTACTTATTTCTTTTTGGACTTTTAATGCAGTCAAATTAGTTATAAGCGCCAGAGGAATAAATCCATTAGTTAGAAAGTTTTTTGATCAAATAGCGGCTGGCAGAATTGATGCAGCCTATGGTTTGACTACAAAAACTTATAAAACTCATGTGAAGCGCCAAGACTTTCTTAAATTTTTAGCTAGTTTAAACCTCAATAAATACAGAAATTTAAAATCAGGAAGACCTAGAGTCCAAGAAGATCAAATCATAATAACTTTGAACTTAAAGTCAGAAGATAAACAAGATGAGCTCCCATTAGATTTTACATTCGCAAAAACTGACAATGATTGGAAAATAGACAGAATAGCAAAAGTGAATTAATAATTTCTTGTGAGGCAAAAAGAATTGTTTAAAGAAGAGATAATTCATCAATTAGAATTACACCCGAGTAGATTAGATAAAGAAAAAATCATCTCAGAAGCAATGGAACAAGGTCTAGATGATTTTTTTGAAGGAATCCGTATGGCACTTGATCCATTGGTAACTTTTGGTGTAAAAATTGTTCCTGAAAAAGAGAATGAAAAAAGTCAGAAATTTTTATGGAAAGATTTTAGTGAATTAGCAAACAAGCTTATTCAAAGAGAACTTACTGGTCACGCTGCTCGCGATGCAATTATTAGGGCTATGGAATCTGCGACCAAAGAAGAGTGGAATGGATTTTATAGACGAGTTTTAATTAAAGATCTTAGATGTGGTGTATCTGAAAAAACAATCAACAAGATAGCCAAGAAATTTCCCAAATATGCGATTCCTATTTTTTCCTGTCCTTTAGCTCATGACAGTGCAAATCATGAAAAAAAAATGATAGGCAAAAAGCAAATTGAAATCAAATTAGATGGTGTGCGCGTCTTAACAATAATTAGACAAAATAAAGTAGAAATGTTTTCTCGTAATGGGAAACAATTCCATAATTTTGGTCATATTATCTCAGAAATAGAAAACGTCCTAGAAGAAGATCCTACAACTCATGACTTAGTCCTAGATGGTGAAGTAATGAGTGCTAACTTTCAAGATTTAATGAAACAGGTTCACAGAAAAGATGGCAAACAAACAAAAGACGCAGTTCTTCACCTATTTGACTTATGTCCCCTTGAAAACTTCCAAAAAGGGAGATGGAACACTAGTCAAACAGCAAGAAGTTTACTAGTAAAAGAGTGGGTAGCAAAACATTCTATGCTTCTAAGACATATAAAAACACTTGAATGGGAAACAGTTGATCTCGACACCATTGAGGGACAGAAAAGATTTGTAGAGCTGAATAAATCTGCTGTGGAAGGTGGATATGAAGGAGTAATGATTAAAGATCCTGATGCTATTTATGAATGTAAAAGAACACATAGTTGGTTAAAAGCAAAACCTTTCATTGAAGTCACTTTAAAGGTTGTATCGGTTGAGGAAGGCACAGGCCGTAATAAAGGTAGACTTGGAGCTATCTTAGTAGAAGGGGAAGATGATGGCCATAAATACAGTCTTAGTTGTGGAAGCGGATTTAGTGATATCCAACGTGATGAATATTGGTCAAAAAGGAATCAACTTATTGGTCAACTTGTAGAAATCAGAGCTGATGCTAAAACTAAATCCAAGGATGCGCTAGCTTTTAGTCTTAGGTTTCCTAGATTCAAATGCTTTAGAGGATTTAAAGCTGGAGAAAAAGTTTAAAATTTTAAAAAATAATATTCAACAAAGTAGTCAATGAAAAATGTGGTTTTTAAGTAAAAAAAATAAAAATCTTGGCTATAAAATATAAGAACAATTATCAGGACTTTTTGAGAGACTTATGACGAAGAAAACAGTTTTCAACTTCATAAAAACACCTTGTGGACAGGCAAAATATATCGAATTAGAAGCCAATAAAACTTTACTTGGTAAATTTAGGCTTTTGTGGTTTATCTTAATTGCATCTATTAGAGATTGGAATATTAAAGAATAAATTCTTAGGAGTTTTCAAAATATTCCCTAGAGTATTTAGCTGAAAAATATACAACTAAAAAAGTTGAAATAATTCCAACGATAGTCATATATAAATTATTTGGTGATTGTACATTTTTTAGCTCCTGGATATTTTTTGCCAAACTACCTATTGAGCAATAAAGAAAAGTTCCTGGAATTATTCCAAGAAGACCAAGCGCGAAATCTCGAAATTTAACATTATTCAAACCATAAAAATAATTAAGAATACTGAAGGGAAATATCGGCGATAATCTCGCTAAAAAAATTAATTTAAGTCCCCCTTTTTCTACTACTTTTTCCATAAATCTTAATTTTGGATATCGGCTAAGAAGATTTTTTAGCTTTTTTGCAAAAAAACTTTTTGATACAAAAAAAGCAACTGATGCTCCTATTGAAGCGGAGAAAAAAACGATAATTGAACCTAAATATGAGCCATATAAAAAACCTGATAATAAAGATAACCAAGAAGCTGGAAGTATTAATAAAACAATTAGAATATAAATGCAAATAAACGAAAATATCCCAATTCCAGTATTAAAAAAAAAAGACAAATTATAGATATTTTCAAGAAATATATTCATTCTCAATTCAAAAGTTCAAGTTTTTTTGTAATTCTCTCCATTTGTACCGAACCCTCATTTAATTTTAATCTACATTCATCAACAATATCTTTTGGAGCCTTATCCACGAAATTATTATTAGATAATCTCTTATTTAAATTATCTAAGTCATTAGTCACCTTTTTTAAATCCTTATTTAACCTTTCCTTTAGTGCATCTATATTTACAAAATCCTGAAAAGGTAAGTAAACCTCTAAATCACTTATTATCCCAGAAAAAGATTTTGCAAACTCTTTTTTGTCAACAGCATTGGGTTTAAAAATAAATACTTCAGAAGATTTAGTTAAGGTTTGAATATCATCAACTAATATTTTTAAAAAATCAATCAATTCATCATTATCTGAAATTAAATAAACAGGAACTTTTTCTGATGGCTTGAGGCCTAATTCAGCTCTCAAATTTCTAATCAATCTAATAATTTCAAATAGTTGCTGAAAGGAATTATCAAGCTTAATATCAACAAATTTATTTTCTTGGGTTGGCCATTTTTGTAGAGATAATAATTCTTTATCTGGTTTAAGTTGCAGTACATGCCAAAGTTCTTCAGTAATATGCGGCATAAAAGGATGAATCATCACCAAAATATCATTGAGCACTTTTATTAAAACCTTTTCAGATGTTTGTCTATTTTTAGTCTCTTTATTATTAAACCTTTGTTTAGCAAATTCTACATACCAATCACAAAAATCATTCCACGTAAATTCATATAGTAGTTTCGCAGATTCTCCCAATTTATATTCTTTCAATAAAGCACTGACCTTAGTATTTACATTATTCAGTTTAGATAAAATCCACTTATCGCATAACTCTAAAGAATTTTCATCACTGTCATTAAGCGAATTATGATTATTAGAAGTTTTATTAATTAATACAAATTTAGTTGCATTCCATAATTTATTCGCAAAATTTCTTGAAGCTTCAACAGTTGAAGATGTGTCTTTTTTTCGATCAAAATCAAGCCGAATATCTTGTCCAGCGCCTGCAACTTCTCGAATCAAAGCAAATCGCAAAGCATCAGAACCATATTTATCAATTAATAGTATTGGATCAATACCATTTCCTGAACTTTTACTCATTTTTTTATTATTTTCATCTCGAACAAGACCATGAATATAAACATCTTTGAAAGGAATATTATTCGTAAAAGTATTCCCCATCATTGTCATTCTGGCCACCCAAAAGAATATAATATCGAAACCAGTAACAAGAACATTATTTGGATACCATTTTTTAAAATCAGGATCATTTGTATTTGGCCAACCAAGGGTTGAGAAAGGCCATAAACCACTTGAAAACCATGTATCCAAAACATCTTTATCACGAACTAATTTAATATTTGATCCAAATTTTTTATTAGCTTCGATTAAGGCATCTTCTTCATTTCTTGCAACGATATATGGAGTATTTTGTTCTATATAGTCTTGAGAGTCATCTAAAACATACCATGCTGGTATTTGGTGCCCCCACCACAACTGCCGACTGATACACCAATCATTAATATTCTCTAACCAATCCTTATAAACTTTCTCCCAGCGAGGAGGAATAAAAGATGGTTTTTTTGAATCAATGTCATTAAGACATCCTTGTGATAAATCATCCATTTTCAAAAACCATTGTGTAGACAATAAAGGTTCAATTGGGACCTTGCCTCTATCAGAAAAAGGAACAGTATGTTTATAGTCCTCTATCTTTGTCAAAAGGCCTAATTCATCCAATTCTTTGATAATTTTCTTTCTAGCCTCATATCTATCTAAATTTTGAAAAATACCTGCATTAATATTTAAAGTTCCATCTTTGTTCATTACATTAATCTGTTTTAAATTATGTCTTTTTCCTAGTGCAAAATCATTTGGATCATGGGCTGGAGTAACCTTCACACAACCCGTACCAAAATCCTTATCAACATGTGAATCAGCAATAATAGGTATTTCTCTATCAACGAAAGGGACTTTTACTTTGACACCAATAAATTCTTTATATCTATCATCATCAGGATTAACTGCCACTGCAGTATCACCCAAAAGAGTTTCTGGTCTTGTTGTTGCGACTTCTAAGTACTTATCTAACACTTTACCACTTTCAGAAATTAAAGGGTATTTAAAATGCCATAAATGACCATTTACTTCTTGCATTTCAACTTCAAGATCACTTACGGCAGATTGAGATTCAGGGCACCAATTAACCAAATATTCTCCTCTATAAATTAAATTCTTTTTATAGAGAATATTAAAAGCCTCTATAACTGCTTCATTTAATTTTTGATCAAGAGTAAATCTTTCCCTAGTCCAGTCAACTGAATATCCTATCCTTTTTAATTGAGAAACTATTCTTCCACCACTTTGTTCTTTCCAGTTCCATGCTCGTTTAAGAAATTCATCTCTTCCAATATCCTCACTTGTTTTGCCTTCACTTTTTAATTGTTTTTCGAGAATAGTTTGAACAGCTATTGAAGCATGATCAGTTCCTGGTAAACACAAAACATTCTTACCTAAAAGTCTTTGAAAACGTACTACAACATCTATCAAAGCTGTATTAAATGCATGTCCCATATGCAAAGATCCAGTCACATTTGGTGGCGGAATAACAACACAAAAAGGCTCCCCATCATCCTCAGGATTAGGACTAAAAGCCTTTAGACTTTCCCATTTTTCTTGCCACCTTTTCTCTACTTCAAATGGTGAATAATTCTCTAAAGATAATTGATCATTCATCTCTGTCATATGCAAATTTTATTTCAATAAACTTTTTATTTATTTTATCTTGAGAGAAGCCAATTAAAGAAAATAATATTAGTTTGCAAAAAAGACACATCCATTTTACAAAAGTTTGAAGCCAGAACCACAGGAACAACGTTTTGCATTTTTTGGTGTTGAAATAAGAAATCCACCACCGCTCAAATCGCCGTAATAATCTAATTTTAGATCTTTCAGTAAATTAAACTTTTTTACATCGGCGTATAAAGTTACTCCTTCAGTTCTTGAAATAGGGGATCCATCAAATGTACCAGGCCTTAATTTAATATGCATCCATCCTTCGGAACAATTTTTATCCTCTACCAAATCAATTGACATTA
Source organism: Prochlorococcus sp. AG-347-I19 (assembly GCA_003279105.1). GTDB lineage: Bacteria > Cyanobacteriota > Cyanobacteriia > PCC-6307 > Cyanobiaceae > Prochlorococcus_A. The sequence continues at coordinate 71,537 of QCBO01000007.1, read as the reverse complement.
CTCCAGGAGAACCTCCAAAAGAAGCTTGCCTAGATAGTTCTGAAGCAGCGCTTTGACTGATTGAAAGATTGACGATCTCAGTCATTAGAAAAATAATAAATGGGCGATCCAGGGTTCGAACCAGGGACATCCTGCTTGTAAGGCAGGCGCTCTACCGCTGAGCTAATCGCCCTTATGTTAAAACATTCTAATAGATGAAGTTGAAAAATTTATACTAAGTATTTAAATATTTCATGATTGAGGCAAAATTTAATTAACAAGATATATCCTATGTCCTCAAACAATAGATATAAATTGGAAAACAATTCCGATTTAGAGACTATAAATAGTTTTAAAATCTTAATATCAAATATCAAAGCATTAAAAGATAAAACTTGGGGCTGCCCATGGCAAAAAATACAGTCTCATGTATCGTTGATCCCATTTTTGTATGAAGAAAGTAATGAATTTATAGATGCGATATATGAAAAAAATGCAAATAACATATGTGAGGAGTTAGGAGATCTTTTATTACAAGTAATGCTTCATGCTGAAATCGGTTACGAAGAAAAAGAATTTGCACTAAATGATGTTATAAAAAATCTAAACAAGAAAATTATTAATAGACATCCATATATTTTTAACAAAAAAGAAAAAGTATCATTAAAAAAATCACAACAGATTTGGGTAAATATAAAAAATTCAGAAAAAGAAACACCTCATATGAAATCTTCAATTAGTAGAAATTTAAATTTGAAAATTAAAAATTTACCACCAACGGTTGGAACAGATACAATCACAAATGTTGTTAAAGAACATGGTTTCAAGTGGGAAAGTACTGATGAGATTTTTGAAAAGTTAGAAGAAGAGATTAATGAATTAAAGGAAGCAATAAAAAGTAAAAATGATTCAGAGATAAAAAATGAATTTGGGGATATTTACTTTACTATTCTTAATCTCTCAAACTTTTTAAAAATAAATCCTGAATCAGCTCTTCAAAAAACTAATATAAAATTTTTAGACAGATTTTCAATCGTCGAAGAGCATGCAGGAGATAATATTAAAAAACAAACTCCCAAAGACTTTCAACGGCTTTGGCAAATAGCCAAGCAAAAACTGGCGAGAAAAATTCCTAAAAGCAAATGACAAATATTACAACATGGATAGATGAATATCATAAAGGCTCAAGATTCGGCCTTAATGGGAAAATTTTAATCAAAAAAACCTCAAAATATCAAGAAATTATCGTTATTGAAAATGAATATTATGGTAAAGCTTTAATGTTAGATGGTTGCTGGATGACAACATTAAAAGACGAGAAATATTATCATGAGTGTCTTGTACATCCTGCATTAAGTAGCATTGACGAAAAATCTAATGTACTAATTATTGGCGGTGGTGACGGTGGTACTTTAAGAGAATGCCTTAAATATTCTCAAATATCAAAAATTAATCTAGTAGAAATTGATGAGGAGGTAATCAAAATATCTAAAAAATTTCTAAAAGAAATTGGAGGCGAAGCATGGAATGACAAAAGATTAGAAATACATGTTGATGATGGTGTTAAATGGGTAAAAAAAACAAGAGATAATTTTTACGACGTTATATTTATAGATAGTTCAGATCCCTCAGAATTTTCAAATTTATTATTTTCAGATTCTTTTTATAAAGAATGTAAAAGAATACTTACACCAAGTGGGATATTAGCTACGCAAAGCGAATCTCCTGAATCCTTCAAAAATATTCACATAAATATTTTGAAAACCCTAAAAAATATATTTAAAGTTTCTGAAACTATGTATTCCTTCGTGCCTATATATCCAAGCGGGATTTGGAGTTGGACATTTGCTTCTTCAGAAAATCTAAATTTATCAAAGCAAAATTATGATGAAGTCCTAAAAATAGAAAAAGGATGTGAAATTTGGAATTTAAATTTTCAAAATGCAGCATTCAAAATGATGCCAAATAAAATTGTAAAAGAACTAGATTCATAATGATGACAAAAAATTTATTTGATAACGAAAATGCAATTTATATGGGAGCAAAAAGAAGTTCTGAAAATTGCTCAATTGGTATATTTGGAGTTAATTATGACGGGACATGTTCGTTTAAACCAGGAGCAAGATTTGGTCCAGAAGCAATAAGACAAGTCAGTTCTTGTTTAGAAACATATTGTCCAAAAATAAAAAAAGACTTACAGGATATTATGTATGTTGATTTTGGATCAGTACTAATTGATAAAAATGACTCTAAGTCCGTTATTGAATCGGTTAAATCAGCAACAAATTATTTAATTAGTAAACGCCTTAGTCCTATTATGCTTGGAGGCGAACACTCTATTACAAGAGGTGCTATTGAAGCATTAGTAAAAAAATATCCAGATTTGATATTGGTTCAACTTGATGCTCATGCAGATTTAAGAGAATCATATATAGGAAATGAACATAGTCATGCTTGTACTATGAAAAGATGCTTAGAAGTGCTACCTGAAAAAAAAATTTTGCAAGTAGGAATTAGAAGTGGGACTAAAGAAGAATTTGAAATTATGCATAACAACAACCAATTAGTTAACTTTTGTCCAGGCGGAAATACACATGAGTTAAAACAAGCTCTTCTACCATACGCTAAGTCTCCAATCTATTTAACAATAGATTTAGATTGGTTTGATCCCAGTTTACTAGCAGGGACGGGCACTCCAGAACCGGGAGGATTTTTTTGGAATGATTTTGAAGAGATACTTAAAACTTTAAAAGACCTTAGAATCGTGGGATCAGATATTGTAGAATTATCTCCAGAAATTGATAGAAGCGGAGTTAGTAGCATAGTTGCAGCCAAAGTACTGAGAAGCTTAATTTTGTCATTAGAAAATATGCAATAAAAAATTTCTAAACTAAAGTGTAGAAATACTAAATAGAAACTAAATATTTCATGGATTTGCTAAAAAGTCCTCTTTATTCAAAATATGTTGAATCCAATGCAAAATTAGTGGATTTTGCAGGTTGGGAAATGCCCATATCATTTTCAGGATTAATTAAAGAGCATGAATCAGTTAGATATTCAGCAGGATTATTTGATATTTCTCACATGGGTGTGATTTCTATCAAGGGAATCAATCCAAAGGATTATATTCAAAAATTTTTTCCTACTAATTTATACTCCTTTTGTGAAGGTCAGGGGCTTTATACAGTAATGCTCAATGATAAAGGAGGAATAATAGATGACTTAATAATTTATGACCTTGGTATACAAAAAAATGACATATCAGAATTATTGTTAATAGTTAATGCAAGTAGATATGAACAGGATTTTCAGTGGATAAAAAATAATTTAAATATGTCTGAAATTTCGATAACAAACTTTAAAAAAGACAACGTACTTTTAGCACTACAGGGAAAAAACGCATTCGGTTTATTTGAAGAATGGATTGAATCTTCGATCTCACATATCCCTAACTTTGGATGCGAATATAAAATTTTTGAACATATTTCGCCTAAGGAAAAAATTTTCTTTTCAAAGACAGGCTATACCGGAGAAAATGGTCTAGAAATACTTTTATCTAAAAAAGCAGCAATTAATTTATGGGATTTCTCAATTTCTAAAAATGTTGCACCTTGTGGTTTAGGAGCTAGAGATACTCTTAGACTTGAAGCAGGTATGCATCTTTATGGGCAAGACATAAATGAAGAAACTTCTCCATATGAAGCAGGGTTAGGATGGCTAGTACATCTAGAAAATAATCACGAATTCATTGGCAGAAGAGTTCTTGAAGAGCAGTCAAGATTAGGCATTCAAAAAAAGTTAGTTGGTATCTCTATAAAAGGTAAAGCAATAGGAAGAAAAGGGTGCGCAGTGCTTAAAGGTGATGAGAATATTGGAACTATCACTAGCGGCAGTTGGTCTCCAACTAAACAACAAGCTATTGCTTTTGCATACATCAATACTTCGCATGCCTTAATAAATAATGAAGTTGAAATATTAATAAGAGGCAAAAAATTCAACGCGGTTATAACAAAAAGAGCGTTTTATAAAAAGAATTATTAACTAAATTTACCCTTAAAGAATTATTATAAGTTATTGATAAATAAACCATACTTAGATGAGAAACAAAATTTGTGAAGAACTCAATAATACAGATATTGGTAAATTAGTTAATTTATGCGGATGGGTAGATAGAAGAAGAGATCATGGTGGTGTAATTTTTATTGATTTAAGAGACCATAGTGGATTCCTACAAATAACAATTAACCCCGATGATGGTGCAGATCTATTTAAACAGGCAGAAACTCTAAGAAATGAAACAGTAATAATGGTCAGCGGAATTATTAATGAAAGGCCCAAAGATTCCATAAATACAAATTTAAGTACTGGAGAGTTAGAACTTAAGGTTAAAGATTTGCAAATTCTCAACCAAATTAAAAACAACTTACCTTTTCCAGTATCTATACATGATTATGAAAATACAAAAGAGGAACTCAGATTAAAATATAGATACCTTGATTTAAGAAGGGGAAAATTACTAGAAAATTTAAAAATAAGACATAAGATTATTAAAGTTGCTAGAGAATTTCTTGATAATTTTGGATTTACAGAAGTAGAGACCCCATTACTTACAAAGTCAACTCCTGAAGGGGCTCGCGATTTTCTTGTTCCTGCACGTCTTTCAAATGGAGAATTTTTTGCTTTACCTCAATCCCCACAACTCTTTAAACAACTTTTAATGGTTGGGGGCTTAGATAAGTATTATCAAATCGCAAAATGTTTCCGTGATGAAGACTTAAGGGCAGATAGACAGCCAGAGTTTACTCAATTAGATATTGAGATGAGCTTTATTAGTGAAGAAGAAATAATTTCTCTTAATGAAAGTCTCATAAAAAAAATATGGAAAGAAGTATTAAATATTAATTTTAATAATGCTTTTCCAAGAATGACATGGCAAGCAGCAATGGATAATTACGGCACTGATAGACCAGATACTAGATATCAAATGTTATTGAAAGATTTAGGAGGAGTATTAGGTAATATTGGATTTAATATTTTCACCAAGGCAATTAAGTCTGGAGGGTATATAAAATCCATAACAGTCAAAGAAGGGAATTCAAGTCTTAGCAACGTAAGAATTAAACCGGGAGGTGACATCTTCAAAGTAGCTCAAGACGCAGGAGCTGGTGGTTTAGCCTTTATAAGGGTCAAAGGAGATGAGCTTGAGACTATTGGGGCAATTAAAAATAATTTAAGTGAAGAGCATATAGCTGATATTTTAAAAATCACAGAAGCAAAAGATGGAGACTTAATCCTCTTAGGAGCTGGAGATAAACAAATTGTCAATCAGTCATTAGACAGGGTTAGACAATATATCGCAAAAGAATTAAATCTCATAGATAAAAGCAAATGGAATTTCTTATGGGTAACTGACTTCCCTATGTTTGAGAGAAATGAAGATGAAAATAGATATGAAGCTTTACATCATCCTTTTTGTTCTCCAAAAAATATAAAATCTAAAGATTCTGAAAGCTTGAAAAAAGAAATTGAGAGCTCTACAGCAAATGCTTATGACTTAGTTCTTAATGGATTGGAGTTAGGAGGTGGCTCTTTACGTATTCATGAGGCGAACTTACAAAGACAGGTTCTGAAAACGGTAGGACTTACTGATAAAGAGATTGATGAAAAATTTGGATTTTTAATAGAAGCCTTAGAAATGGGGGCTCCTCCTCATGGTGGAATAGCGTTTGGATTGGATCGTATTACCATGCTGATCATTGGTGCAGATTCAATCAGAGAAACCATTGCGTTTCCAAAAAATCAACAAGCAAAATGTCTTCTCACAAATGCACCTTCCAATGTTTCTGAATCACAATTAAAAGAATTAGATATTGAAATAACAATTGATGAATAAGAATATATATGGATGTTCTAAAAGTTTTTTGTTTAAATAAAATATAAGGAGGCTGTGCTTAATTAAAAATATTTAATGTCAAAATTTGTATTTGTCACCGGAGGAGTAGTTTCTAGCATTGGTAAAGGGATTGTAGCTGCAAGCTTAGGAAGATTATTAAAATCTAGAGGATATAGTGTTTCAATATTAAAACTAGATCCATATCTAAATGTTGATCCAGGAACAATGAGCCCTTTTCAACATGGAGAAGTATTTGTAACCGAAGATGGGGCTGAAACCGATCTAGATTTAGGTCACTATGAAAGATTTACTGATACTGCAATGACTAGGTTAAATAGTGTGACTACGGGATCTATTTATCAAGCAGTTATTAATAAAGAAAGAAGAGGTAATTATAACGGTGGAACTGTGCAAGTAATACCTCACATAACGGGAGAAATTAGAGAAAGGATTCATAGAGTAGCCGCTAACAGCAATGCAGATATTATTATTACTGAAATTGGTGGAACAGTTGGTGATATTGAATCTCTACCTTTTTTAGAGGCAATAAGAGAATTCAAAAATGATGTCAATAGGAACGATGTTGCATACATACACGTAACATTACTTCCTTACATCAAAACCTCTGGCGAAATAAAAACTAAACCAACACAACATTCAGTGAAAGAATTAAGATCAATTGGAATTCAGCCAGATTTACTTGTATGTCGAAGTGATAAATCTATCAATGAAGCTCTTAAAAAAAAGCTTAGTGGTTTTTGCGGTGTCAATATCAACTCTGTAATTGAAGCTTTAGACGCAGACAGTATATATTCTGTACCTCTTTCTTTAAAAAAAGAAGGTTTATGCAAAGAAACCTTGAAGTATTTAGACCTTGAAGATAAAAAATGTGATTTGAAAAATTGGGAGCAACTAATACACAACCTAAGAAATCCTGGAGATCCAATAAAAGTTGCACTTGTAGGCAAATATATTGAACTTGGAGATGCATATTTATCCGTTGTTGAAGCTTTAAGACATGCATGCATTGAACAAAGGGCTTTATTAGATTTACATTGGGTAAGTGCTGAAATGATAGAAAAAAATTCAGCAGAAACCTACTTAAATGAAGTTGATGCAATTGTCGTACCCGGGGGATTTGGCAATAGAGGAGTAAATGGAAAAATTTCGGCTATAAAATTCGCAAGAGAAAATAAAATTCCCTTTTTAGGTTTGTGCCTTGGCATGCAATGTGCAGTTATAGAATGGGCCAGGAATGTAGCTAATCTTTCAGATGCATCTAGTTCAGAACTAGACCCAAACACTCCAAATCCAGTGATACATTTATTACCAGAACAGGAAGATGTAGTTGATTTAGGTGGGACAATGAGACTTGGAGTTTATCCATGTAGACTGACAAAAAATACAACTGGAAAAAACTTATATGATGAGGATGTTATTTATGAGAGACATCGGCATAGATACGAATTTAATAATTACTACAAACAAAGTTTTTTAGATTCTGGATATAAAATTAGTGGTACATCACCAGATGGCAGATTAGTTGAGTTAATTGAGTTAGAAAATCATCCATACTTCTTAGCCTGTCAATATCATCCTGAGTTTTTATCAAGACCTGGCAAACCTCATCCTTTATTTAAAGGATTAATAAAAGCCTCTCAAGATAAGTTAACTCAATCAAATTAATATTCTTTATTTTTTTGAATGAAAATGACAAATTTTTTACCCTTAGTAGAACAATTTCATTCATTACAAGGTGAAGGTTATCACGCTGGAAAAAGTGCTTTTTTTGTAAGATTAGCCGGATGCAAAGTTGGATGTTCGTGGTGCGATACCAAGAATTCATGGGACGAGAAAAAACACCCTTCTATATCGATTGAAAAAATAATAGATCGCATAAAAATTGCCAGAAAAAAAGGAGCATCTTTTTGCGTTATTACAGGTGGAGAACCTTTACAACATAACTTGGATAATTTTTGCAAAGCTATAAAAAAAATGACAATGGGAGAAGAACAAAAGCCAATGAAGATTCATATTGAGACAAGTGGAGTTAATTCGATATCAGGAAGCTATGACTGGATTACTTTATCTCCTAAAAGACACTCACCTCCAAAAAATTATTTTTTAAAAAACTGTAATGAGATCAAAATAATCATAAATGAAATAGAAGATATTGAATTTGCTATTCAAATAAAAAAAGAAACTTTAAAACAATATCAACTCTCTAAAAGCGAAGATGGCTTAAAAAAAGAAGATAAAATTTTTTATTTACAGCCAGCATGGAACAATGCGAATGGTTTTTCTCTTGCTATTGATTTTGTAAAAAATAATCCCGATTGGAAATTGAGCCTTCAAACTCACAAATACTTAAAAATTAATTGAAATCATATGACTCTTAAAAATAAATCGATAGTAGTTTTATTATCTGGAGGTTTAGATTCTTCTACAGTTACTGGTATCGCCAAAAAATCCGAAGCTAAGATTTTTGGCCTTTCATTTGACTACGGTCAACGTCATAAAAAAGAATTAAATTCTGCATCAATAATTGCAAAACACTTTGATATCGACGAATTTAAAATCATTAAGCTTGACTTATCTTTATGGGGAGGCTCGTCATTAACTGATACTCAAAAAAATATTCCAATAGAAGGAGTACAAACTAATAAAATTCCTAATACTTATGTTCCTGGGAGAAATACTATATTTATTTCCGTTGCACTAAGTTATGCCGAAGCAATAGATGCTGATTTTATAGGATTAGGAGTTAATGCACTAGATTATTCTGGTTATCCAGATTGCAGACCTGACTACATTAAAAAATTTCAAGAGTTAGCAGATTTAGCCAATAAAAGAGGAAGAGAAAATAATCCAATAAAACTTTGGACACCACTATTAGATTTAAATAAAGAGGAAATTATTAAATTAGCTTTTGATAATCACGTCCCTTTAGATAAAACATGGAGTTGTTATTCGGGTAATTCAAAACCATGCGGTAAGTGTGATAGCTGCAGAATTAGAAATGCTGCTTATGAAAAATGGCTTAATAACAATAATAAAAAATGAAAATAAAAAAAATAATTCTAGAAAAATGGATAGATCCAGCACTGATTACGCATCATCTAACAAAAAAATTTGGAGATAAAGGATTAGCTTGGCTAGACAGCGATGGCAAAGAAAATGGGGAATGGTCAATAATAGGAATTAAACCTAAAAAAATAATCCAATCAAGAGATATCAATAACTTAGACAAAACTAATAATCCATTTAACAATTTAAGAAATATTGAAAAAGGATTTTGGATCGGATGGTTAAGTTATGAAGCTGGAGTTTACATAGAACCAAAAAACCCATGGAAAAAATCTAATATGGCAACTTTATGGATTGCATCATATGATCCAATCATTAAATGTAATCTAATAAAAAAAGAAATAATTATCGAAGGCACAAACTCATCTGAACTGATGAATTATAAAAACATAATCAACAATATAAAAAATATCGAAGAAGAAAATATTATTAAAAAAAAGTTGAATTTTGATTTTTCAAAAATAAATTTGGACGAAATGGCTGAAAAATTTCAGAAAAATATTTTAAAATTGAAAAAATTAATTTCCTTAGGAGATATATTTCAAGCAAACCTTACAACTAAATGCGAAATTGAATCTTCCAAAAACTATAATCCTCTAGATATTTATTTGAAAATAAGAAGGAAATTAAGAGCTCCCTTTGGAGGAATAATAATAAATAATAATTATAAAGAGGCTGTATTATCTACCTCGCCAGAAAGATTTTTAAAAATAGATAAAAAAAATTTTGTAGAATCAAGACCTATCAAAGGAACTAGATCCAGAGATAAAGATTTAAATCAAGACGCACTTAATGCTATCGATTTAATAACTAACGAGAAAGATAGAGCCGAAAATATTATGATTGTTGACCTAATAAGAAATGATTTAAGTAAAGTTTGCGAAACAGGAAGTATTATGGTGCCAGAAATATTAAAACTTGAAAGTTTCTTAAAAGTTCATCATCTAACTTCAGTAATCAGAGGCAAATTAAAAAAAGACACGAACTGGATTGATTTACTAAAAGCTTGTTGGCCTGGGGGCTCTATAACTGGAGCACCTAAATTAAGATCATGCCAGAGACTTTTTGAATTAGAAGAATATGAACGCGGACCATACTGTGGCTCATTTTTGAAGCTTGACTGGAATGGAGAGTTTGACAGCAATATACTAATAAGATCATTTTTAATTAAAGACAAAAAAATCAATATATATGCTGGTTGCGGAATAGTTATTGACTCAGACCCGGAGGAGGAAACTGATGAACTAAAGTGGAAACTTTTACCATTAATTGATTCACTAAAATGATTGAAACATTAGGCTGGCACAAGGATCAATGGTTGGATATTGATAGAATATTTATTGCTGCTAATAATAGAGGATTAAAATTTGCTGATGGTATATTTGAAACCATTTTGATAAAAGAAAACAAACCTATTCTTTTTGATGAACATCTAAAAAGATTAGAAAAAAGTAGCAAGATTTTAAATATTAACCTCAAAATAAATAAATTAACTTTGAGACAACTTATTCATGATGGAATTAAAAAGTTATCGCTTAAAAATGATCAATTTGCTTCAGTAAGAATAAACTATAGTCGAGGAACTAATGAAGGTCGAACACTAAGAATTGACAGCACTTTAGAAACAAAAAATTTGGACAATTTATGGCTTGAGTTTTATAGAATCAAACCAAATTTTAATCCGATAAACGTTTGCATTAGTCAAACGGAAAAAATAAATGAATTCAGTCTTATAAGTAAATGCAAAACATTTTCATATAATCAGGCAATACAAGTTTTGACAGAAGCTAATGAAAAATCATTTGATGATTCTATCCTTTTGAATACCTCAGGTGAACTTTGTTGTGGAAGTACATTTAATCTTCTAATTAAAAGAAATAATCAATGGATAACTCCTAGAAAAGAGAGCGGCTGTTTAGAGGGGATTATGGTTTCTCAAGCTTTAAAATTGAAAATTGTAAAAGAAAAATTAATTCCTCCAGAATTTCAAAATGATGACATAATAGTTGCAATTAATAGCTTATCTTGCAGACAAATTTATCAAGTTGATGATTTAAAGCTTAAACCTAAATTCGATCCAATTTACTTTTGGGATTTATTATATAGTTGAACTTTGTTAATATCTGGTAAATAGACATCAGATACTTTAGTTATATTGTTATTAACCTTATATTCAACAATTTTTCCAATAATGATAATTGATGGAGCTAAAAATTCTTTATCTTTGATTTTATCTGGAAGATTATCTAATTTCTCTATCAAACATTTTTGATTTTTTAAAGTTGCTTCTTGAATAACAGCGCATTTAGTACTCTTATCTAAACCACCTAAAATTAATTCTTCCACAATAAATTCAATATTTTTTATACCCATAAAAATTACTAAGCTATCTGATGATTTAGCTAAACCTCTCCAATTCACTGTCTTTTTTTCCTTATCTACACGCTCATGTCCAGTGACGAAAGTTACGGAACTCGCAGCATCTCTATGGGTTAGTGGAATACCAAAATATGTAGGGGCAGCTATACCAGAAGTAATCCCTGGCACTATTTCAACTGAAATTCCATTTTTTTCTAAAATCGATACCTCTTCACCACCTCTAGAAAAAACGAATGGGTCTCCCCCTTTAAGCCTTACAACATTTTTGCCTTCTTTTGCCAATTTCAAAATAAGAGCATTAGTTTCATTCTGAGGTACAGAACACTTTCCAGCTCTTTTACCTACATGGAAAATTTCTGTATGTTTTCCTGCCTCTTTTGTTATTTCATTCGGGATCAAAGCATCATGTACTAATGCATCACAATTTTTTATTAGGCGTAAAGCTTTTAGAGTTAGAAGCTCAGGGTCACCAGGACCTGCTCCAACTAAATAAACAATGCCGGGCACAATAATTTCCATTAACAAGTATGGTAGTAGAAGTTAATGGTAATGAAGGTAAATATTGTGAAAGAAAGTTTATTAAAACCAAATAAAAAATTTACTCTTCTTAGTGCCTTTATCACTCTTCTAAATGATCGTTTAAGTGAAAGCATACTACTACCTATATTACCCTCCTTTGTTTTACTTTTTGATTCTAAAGCAAGTACATATGGTTTATTATCATGCACTTACCAATTAGCTCAATTTACAGCTTCTCCTTTTATAGGACTTATGAGCGATAGATATGGAAGAAGACCTGTCACTCTTTTTTGTATTACTGGTTCAGTCATAGGAATATCAATATTATCTTTTACGGTTCTACATAATTGGTCAAATTCAATAGCCTCTATCCCTTTATTTTTATTATTTTTAGCAAGACTAATTGACGGTTTAAGTGGGGGAACTGCAGCTACTGCAACAACAATTCTTGCAGATATTTCAAGCCCTGAAAAAAGAGCAAAAACATTTGGACTTATTGGTGTAGCTTTTGGTTTAAGTTTTTTCTTAGGTAATATTTTTGTTGTTATTTTTGCCAAAAATACAAATAATAATTTTATTATTCCAGTTTTGATAGCCTCAATCATTCCAATAATAAATTTCCTCCTTGTATTTTTTTACTTACCGGAAACCAAGCCTAATAGTGACTCAAATAAATCAAAACCTTTTATAAAAAACCCTTTAAAAAACCTATTTACAGTTTTCAAAGAAGAAAAGATTAAAAAATTATCATTAGCTTTTTTTATTTACTTTATTGCTTTTACTGGATTGACCAATATACTTATATTCTTCCTTCAAGAATCTTTAAACTGGACGACAAAAGCATCAAGCGGAACTCTTGTTGTAGTAGGAATAATTGCAATTATCGTTCAGGGAGGACTAATTGGGCCTCTCGTAAAACAATTTGGAGAAATGCGATTAACACTTATCGGATCAGGCTTCATTCTTGTAGCATGTGCTCTTTTAATAACTGCTCCAAAAGAAAATGCGACAATTAATATTTATTCAGCTGTATCATTTTTAGCCGTTGGGGCAGGATTAATTACGCCCACCTTAAGAGCACTAATATCAAAAAAATTAGACACTGATAAACAAGGATCAATTTTAAGTAATCTTCAAGGTCTACAGAGTCTTGGGGGGGTTTTAGGAATTGCAATGGCAGGAAGGGTTTATGATAGTTTTGGTCCTAAATCTCCTTTTATAGCTGGTTCCGTTATCTTGCTTTTCATGATATACCTTATTGCAGAGGGTAAAAGTAATAATTCTTTTAATAATCAAAAATCAAAAGTATTGAAATGAAACGCCAGGCTGATGTTTTTATTAATAGAGAATTAAGTTGGATTGAATTTAATAAAAGAGTTCTCCTTACTGGAATGGAAAGGGAGTACAAAATCCTAGACAAAGTAAAATTTTGTTCAATTTTTAGTAATAACCTAGATGAATTTTTTATGGTAAGAGTAGCTTCATTAAAGGCTCAAGTTGAAGCAGAAATTACTAAAAAAAGTATTGACGGACTTACCCCTAAAGAGCAATTAAAAAAAATCAATAATGAAATAAAGAAGTTAACTATTCTCCAAGAAAACTATGTAAATAATGAATTAAAAAATGAATTAAAAGAAAAAGGTGTAATTTTAAAAAAATATAAGGACCTAAGTGATAATCAAAGAAATTGGTGTAATAACTTCTTTACAACATCTATTTTCCCTTTATTAACTCCATTAGTTGTTGATCCGGCACATCCATTTCCTTTTATAAGTAATTTAAGTCTAAATTTAGCAGCTTTAATAAAGGATGAGGAGAATTCTAAAAATCAGTTTGTCAGAGTAAAAATACCAACAAAAAATATACCCCGATTTATAAGAATTCCCAATGAAATTACTCAACTTAGTGATGAAAGTTCTCACTATTTCATAAGTGTTGAAGATTTAATTGGGAATAATATAAATACTTTATTTAACGGAATGGAATGTATAAATTACTCTTTTTTTAGAGTGACTAGAGATGCAGATTTAGAATTAAAAGAACTTGAAGCTGATGATCTACTTTTAGCTGTTGAACAAAGTTTGCAAAAAAGAAGATTAGGTGGAGACGTAGTTAGATTAGAAGTGGAGTCAGATATGCCAGAAAATATTCTAAAGTTACTTATTGAAAGTATCGCAATACAGAAAGAATATATATACTTTTGCAAAAGTTTATTAGGCCTAGACGATTTAAATCAGCTTACAAAAATTGATAGAGATGATTTAAAAGAAAATCTACTAATTGGAAAAACTCACCCAGAATTAAAACATTTAGATTTGCCTTCAAACAAAAACCCTAATTCTATTTTCAAGATACTTAGGAAAAAAAATATTCTGCTTCATCATCCCTATGACCTATTTAAAACTTCAGTTGAAGAATTTATAAACAGAGCAGCTGATGATCCACTTGTAATGGCTATAAAAATTACTTTATATCGAGTTTCCCAAGATTCCCCTATAATTGCAGCTTTAATGAGAGCTGCAGAGAATGGTAAAGAAGTAATGACTCTTGTTGAACTAAAAGCAAGATTTGATGAAGACAATAATATTCAATGGGCCAAACAACTTGAACAAGCTGGCATTCATGTTGTATATGGAATCATCGGATTTAAAACACATACAAAAATTGCCTTAACAGTAAGAAAAGAGAAAGGACGATTAAGGAATTATTTCCATATTGGAACAGGAAATTATAACTCTAATACTTCAAAGTTTTATACAGATTTAGGATTACTTTCAACGGATCCTGATATTGCATCTGATTTACTTGAGTTATTTAACTACTTATCTGGTTTCTCTAAACAAAAAAGTTATCAAAAGTTATTAGTTTCTCCCTCATCGATGCGAGAGAAATTTATATTTCTGATAAAAAGAGAAATTAAACATGCAGAGGAAGGCAAAAAAGCCGAAATAATCGCAAAAATGAATTCTTTAGTAGACCCAGAAATAATTAAACTGCTTTATTTAGCTTCAGACTCAGGTGTAAAAATTAGCCTCATCATAAGAGGTATTTGTTGCCTATATCCCCAAAGAAAAAATTTAAGTGAAAATATTAAAGTTATAAGCATTATTGGCCATTTTCTTGAACACTCAAGAATTTTTTGGTTTTGTAATAACGGGGATAATGAGGTTTTTATAGGGAGTGCAGATTGGATGAGAAGAAATCTTGATAGAAGAATAGAAGCTGTTACTCCTATAGAGGATTATGAATTGAAATCTAAAATATACACGCTTTTGCAAACTTACATTAAAGATAATTACTTTTCTTGGATAATGAAAGATGATGGTTCATATTCGAAATATGAATTAGGTTCATCGGATAATCGTTCTCAAATTGACCTAGTAGAAAAATAAAATTAATATTTATTTTTACAACATTTTAAAAAATACTTAATATTTTAAATTTTTTTTAATTTTTATAAAATCGTCTCATATCAATAGATTTCAAGAAATAAGCTTATAAAATAAATTTTTTGTCTTTAAAATTTCAACGTAAAAGTAGTTTTTATTTCAATTTCAGTGCTAGCTTTTTAAAAAATCCATTATTTAGGAGGCCAGGGTGATGGGGATCCCTCTGGAATCTGCGAAAAGCTCTTCAGATAACAATTTTGATGAGCCAAGATTACCAAACACTGCGGGCAAGTCTCGCAAATCGAAATCCAGTCTTAGGGCAAAACAAAGCCAAAAAAGATCTGGTAGACTCACTTCAGATTCTATTGGCTATTACTTAAGTAGCATTGGAAGAATACCTCTTTTGACTCCAGCAGAGGAAATAGAGTTAGCGCATCATGTTCAGAACATGAAAAAGTTGCTACAAATTCCTGAAACTGATAGAACCCAACGAAATCTTTATCAAATTAAGATTGGCAAAAGAGCCAGGGATAGAATGATGGCAGCTAATCTAAGGCTGGTTGTCTCCGTTGCCAAAAAATACCAAAACCAAGGGCTTGAATTATTAGATCTTGTCCAGGAAGGAGCTATTGGACTTGAAAGAGCCGTAGATAAATTTGATCCTGCTATGGGATATAAATTCTCAACTTATGCTTACTGGTGGATTAGACAAGGAATGACAAGGGCAATTGATAACAGTGCTAGAACCATTCGTTTGCCTATTCACATAAGTGAAAAACTATCCAAAATGAGAAGAGTCTCCAGAGAATTATCACACAAATTTGGCAGACAACCTACAAGATTGGAAATGGCAACTGAGATGGGAATTGATCAAAAAGATTTAGAAGATTTAATTTCTCAAAGTGCTCCTTGCGCCTCCCTAGATGCACATGCAAGAGGTGAAGAAGACAGAAGTACACTTGGTGAACTCATACCTGATCCAAACTGTGAAGAGCCTATGGAAGGTATGGATAGAACTATTCAAAAAGAGCATTTAGGGACTTGGCTTTCTCAATTAAATGAAAGAGAGCAAAAAATCATGAAGCTCAGATTTGGGCTAGATGGTGCAGAACCATTAACACTCGCAGAAATAGGAAGACAAATTAATGTTTCGCGAGAAAGAGTAAGGCAACTAGAAGCTAAAGCAATATTAAAGCTTCGAGTAATGACAACTCATCAAAAAGCAGCTTAACCAAATTGATAAAATTTACTGTAATTTTATTATATTTATTTTTAATTTTTTTAATTTCAATAGTTTTTAAAAAATATAATGAAGCTAACAAAGAAATAGTCAGAAAAATAATACATATTGGAATAGGTCCTCTAATACCAATTGCTCAATTTTTAAAAATTAATCAAAACTCTGCTCTAATTTTTACGGGTATTGTTTCATTAATGGTTTTCACCAATTACAACTATAAATTATTTCCAACAATTGAGGATGTTGAGAGAAAAAGTTATGGGACATTATTTTATTGTCTAAGTTTATTTATTTTGATTTATCTTTTCTGGGATAAAGATCCATATGCACTAATTAGTGGATTTTTCATAATGACTTTTGGTGATGGATTAGCTGGATTAATAGGAAAAAGCTTTAACTCAAAGAGTTGGATTTTTTTTGAACAAAAAAAATCTTTATATGGAACCATAACAATGTTTTTAACAAGTTTGATAGTAGTTTGCTCAATAGGATATTCTCAACAAAATAGTCTAAATTTAAATTATTTTACAATAGCTTTTTTTGCGACTTTGCTCGAACAATTTAGTATTGTAGGAATAGATAATTTCATTGTTCCAATCTCTTCAGCATTATTTTTTAATTTTTTAATAACTAGCTAAGTGAATCGTATAAAATAGCGATTAATTCTTTTGTTGTTTCTATATCTATACATGCATCTGTAATACTTCTGCCAAACTGGAGATCTTCTTTTTTTAAAAGTTTTTGATTTCCTTCCTTCAAATGACTTTCAAGCATAACTCCTAAAATATTTTTTTCACCATTACTAATTTGAGAAGCTACACTTTTTAGCACTTCTGACTGTTTTCGGAAATCTTTATTGGAATTTCCATGACTACAATCTATCATCACTTTATGGGGAAGATTACACTGCCTCAATTCTGCTGAAATTCTTTGTACATGATCACTTTCAAAATTTGGACCTTTTGAACCGCCCCTTAAAACTATATGTCCATCTGGATTTCCTGTAGTATTAACTATAGAAGCCATTCCATTTTCATTTACACCTAAGAAGTGATGGGACTTTGAAGCTGACTGCATTGCATTAATTGCAGTAGTAAAAGAACCATCCGTTCCATTTTTAAAGCCTATAGGCATTGATAATCCTGATGCCATTTCTCTATGAGTTTGACTTTCTGTGGTCCGCGCACCTATGGCTGTCCAACTTATTAAATCGGCAATGTATTGAGGAACAATTGGATCTAGTAATTCTGTAGCAGAGGGTATGCCTCGAGTTGCTAAATATGAAAGCAAACTTCTTGCCCTTCTTAAACCAGTATTAATATCATAAGAATCATCTAGATGAGGATCATTTATCAATCCCTTCCAACCAATAGTTGTTCTTGGTTTTTCAAAATATACTCTCATAATTATTTCTAATTTATCGTTATACATTTCTCGGAATTTTTGAATATATTTTGAATATTCCTTTGCCGCCTCAAGATCATGAATTGAACATGGACCCACAATGACTAAAAGCTTCTGATCATTATGATGCAAAATATTTTGTATCGATCTTCTTGTTTTAGATACTGTATTAGCAGAGTCGTGATCTAAAGGTATATCATTATGTAATCTGCTTGGAGGTATTAATGGACGTGTTTCAAGAACATGTAAATCTGATGTCTTTTCTAAAGCTGAATTATTTGATGAAGTCGTCATTGATTAATTAAGAAGTTTGAATATTTAAAAAAGCATTTATGAATACTCTCCTTTTCAATATTAAAAATAACAATAGATTAGGCATTAAACCTTACTAATGAAGAATTTGGAAACATTGCTAAAAGATTATGAAGATCATGTAGCTGAAAGAGCTGCCAAAGGTATACCACCTTTACCTTTAAATGCTGAACAAACAAATTGTATTACAAAATTATTAGAACAAGATAGTACTTACGATTCATCTTATTTACTTGATTTACTAATAAATAGAGTACCCCCAGGAGTTGATGAGGCTGCTTACATAAAAGCAAGCTGGCTTACGGCTATTGTTAATTCCGAAAAATATTGCAAATCAATTAATCCCGAAAAAGCAATTGAAATACTAGGAACAATGATAGGCGGATACAATGTAAATTCTTTGGTTGAAATCCTTAAAGGAGAAAATAGTTTACTCGCAAAAAAAGCGGCAGAAGTTTTAAAAAATATTATTCTTGTTTACGACTCGGCTAATGAAATTTATGAATTATCTCACAGTAATATTTATGCAAAAGAAGTTGTAAATAGTTGGGCAAATGCAGAATGGTTCATAAATAAAAAAGTTCTGGAGAAAGAGATTACTTGTTTAGTATTTAAAGTTGACGGTGAGACAAACACAGACGACTTATCTCCAGCTGTACATGCAACAACACGCCCGGATATTCCAATGCATGCATTAGCTATGTTGGAATTTAAAAAACCTGATGGACTAAACATTCTTGATAATTTAAAAAAACAAAATTTACCAATAGCTTATGTTGGTGATGTTGTTGGAACAGGGAGTTCTAGAAAATCTGCTATTAATTCACTCATTTGGCATATAGGAGAAGATATCGCTTTTGTGCCCAACAAAAAAACAGGTGGAATAATAATTGGCAGCAAAATAGCCCCAATTTTCTTCAATACTGCACAAGATTCAGGAGCTTTACCTATAGAAGCTGATGTATCTCAAATGAAAACAGGAGATGTTATTAAAATATATCCTTATAAAGGCATTATTAAAAAAATTGAAAAAGATTCAAATACTGAAGAATTAATAAGCAAATTCGAGTTGTATCCATCAACTCTTACTGATGAAATTCAAGCTGGAGGAAGAATAAATCTTATGATTGGAAGATCTCTTACGGACAAAATTAGAAACAAATTAGATTATCAACCAAGTGAAATATTTACTAGACCACAAAATCCAACCGAAAGTAATGCCGGCTTTACTCAAGCTCAAAAAATAGTGGGCAAGGCATGCGGTTTAGAGGGAGTAAGGCCAGGAATGACCTGTGAGCCAATTATGACCACAGTTGGTAGTCAAGATACTACTGGGCCAATGACTAGAGATGAACTAAAAGAACTAGCTTGTTTAGGATTTACTGCAGATTTAGTGATGCAAAGTTTTTGTCATACAGCTGCGTATCCTAAACCAGTAGATCTGGTTACCCATAAAGAATTACCTGATTTTATATCTCAAAGAGGTGGAGTAGCTCTTAAGCCTGGAGACGGCATAATTCATAGCTGGCTTAATAGAATGCTTCTCCCAGATACTGTTGGCACTGGCGGAGATAGTCATACTAGATTTCCTCTTGGCATTTCATTTCCTGGAGGCTCGGGCATTGTTGCCTTTGCCGCTGCAATAGGATCAATGCCATTAAATATGCCAGAATCTGTGCTGATTAAATTTAAGGGAGAATTATTACCAGGAATCACTCTTAGAGATTTAGTAAATGCAATCCCTCTCTTCGCAATTAAAAAAGGACTCTTAACTGTTGAGAAAGCAAATAAGAAAAATATATTCAACGGGAAAATTATGGAAATTGAAGGATTACCAAACCTAAAACTTGAACAGGCTTTTGAACTTACTGATGCTACTGCAGAACGCTCATGCGCTGGTAGCACAATACTTTTATCCCAAGAAACTGTTCAAGAATATTTAAAAAGCAATATTTGCCTGCTAGAAAAAATGATCGAGAGTAATTATGAAGATTCAAAATCGATTTCAAGAAGAATAAATGATATGAAAAATTGGTTAAAAAAACCATCATTAATTCAACCAGATTCAAACGCTCAGTATGAAGAAATCATTGAAATTGATTTAGCAAAAGTAGCACAACCTATAGTTGCTTGCCCTAATGATCCAGATAATGTAAAAGAAATCACTGATGTTGCAAATACAAATATTGACGAGGTTTTTATAGGTTCTTGCATGACAAATATTGGTCATTACAGAGCAGCTGCAAAAGTTCTTGAAGGAGTACAAAATTTAAAAGCTAAATTATGGATTTGTCCACCAACAAAGATGGATGAAGAAACTCTAAAAGCTGAAGGTTACTATAAAATTTTTGAAGATTGTGGTGCAAGGTTAGAGTTACCGGGTTGTTCTTTATGTATGGGAAATCAAGCCAGAGTAGATGAAGGTTCTGTAGTATTTTCTACTAGTACAAGAAATTTTGACAATAGACTTGGCAAGAATGCGCAAGTATTTTTAGGGAGTGCAGAATTAGCAGCAGTTTGCGCACTGCTTGGCAAAATACCTGAAGTTGAGGAATATCAGGATATTACTAAAAATAAAATTAATCCATATTCAGATGAACTTTATCGCTATCTTCAATTTGATGAAATAAACGATTTCAGCTTGACAAAGTAATCATGGACTATGCCAAACTTTATAAAAGATAATATTCAAAAAACAAGTAATAATTCGTCTCGTAGCATCAAAAAATTATTAAAACAAAGATCTCTAGTCGTTGCATTTTCGCTCTTGTTAACAGGTTTAGGAGCCTCAATTACAAGCATATCTTTTAAAACTGGAATCTATTTTATTAATAATTGGAGATTAGCATTATTAGACCAATTCCCATCTATTGCGGTCTTACCTATTTTTGGAGCTCTAGGAGGGGCTATTGCAGGATATTTGATCAAAAATATAGCACCTGCTGCAAAAGGTTCTGGAGTTAGTCAAATCATGGGTTTTTTAAGACATAAAAAAGTTCCAATGAATTTAAAAGTAGGCTCAGTAAAGCTAATATCAGGAATTATTGCGATTGGTAGTGGATTTCCTTTGGGTCCAGAAGGTCCATCCGTTCAAATGGGAGGATCAGTAGCTTGGCAAATGGCCAAGTGGCTCAAAGCTCCCACAGCTTTTAGAAGAGTAATAGTAGCAGCAGGGGGTGGTGCTGGAATAGCTGCAGTATTTAGCGCTCCATTAGGAGGGTTTGTCTATGCAATAGAAGAGTTATTAAACTCTGCAAGACCAGTAATTTTGCTATTAGTAGTAATTACAACTTTCATTGCAGATTCATCTGCTGATATTATTCAAGCCTTAGGCTTAGATCCTAAAGCAGGAGGGTTTGATTTTAACCTCGGATTTTTGATTCAAAAAGAATATGACCCATCAGTTTTTTTCTTACCTGTAGATTTTATTTACTTAGTTTTACTAGGAATAATTATTGGAATATTTGCAGAATTGTACAGCAGATATGTTTTGTTGATGCAAAATCTTGGGAAAAAGTGGTATAAAAATAAATTTGTTTTAAAAATGAGTATTTGTGGACTTATTTTAGGAAGCATCTACTCTTTTTTACCCAGTACATTTCATAATTTAGATGAATTACAGAAAATAATAGCTGAACAAAATACAAGTATTGGAATTGCTTTATTAGCAGTTTTAGTATTATTTATCACGACAGGCTTAGCTGCAGCATCTGGAGCTCCTGGAGGATTGTTCTATCCAATGCTTACCTTAGGTGGGTCAATTGGACTAATAATGGGGAGCTGGGTGGAAATTGCGACAGGACATGCACCAAGTACATACATTTTTGCGGGAATGGGAGCTTTCGTAGCAGGATGTTCGCGAACACCAATTACCGCAATGTTTTTAGCTTTCGCTTTAACAAAAAATTTATTAATAATGAAACCTGTGTTAATCAGCTGCATTGCCAGTTTCTTGATAGCAAGAGTTTTTAATGAAGAATCAATTTATGAAAGACAAATACAAATAGAATTAGAAGACTAAAAACTATCTTCAATCAAAAACAGCAGTTTTGCTGTTATAAACAAATACTTGATGATTCAGATGTAATCTAACTGCTCTTGCTAAAGCTATTCTTTCAATATCTCTTCCTTTTCTAATCAAATCGTCAACTTCATCCCTATGACTTACATTAACTGTGCATTGCTCAATTATCGGGCCTTCATCAAGATCTTCAGTAACATAGTGAGCTGTAGCACCGATTAATTTAACGCCTCTCTTCCAAGCTCGATGATATGGTTGCCCGCCCTTAAATGCAGGTAAGAAAGAATGATGAATATTTATTATTGAAGAAAACTTTTTTAAAAAAGAGTCACTCAAAATTTGCATATATTTAGCTAATACAACGAGATCAATTTCATATTCTTTTAGTAAATATAAAAATTGATCTTCAACAATAGATTTATCAGTTTTAAAGGTATCTATATGAACAAATTTTGCATTAAAGTCATTTGCAATAATTTCAAGATCAGAATGATTTGAAATTATTAACGGGACTTTCATTTTGAGTTCTCCATTTCTTACTCGCCAAAGTAAATCAATCAAACAATGATTTTGTTTACTCACGAAAATAGCAACATTTGGAATTTCATCTGAATAATTTACGTTAAATTTTCCATTTACTTCATCTGCAATTTTTTCAAATTCTTTATAAATTTCATCTCTATTAAAAAATTCATTGTTACTATTCCATTCAATTCGACTAAGAAATAATCCTGCATCTTGATCTGTATGATGATCAGAATGTTTTATGTTGCCACCATAATTTGAAATCCAACTTGTAAGTAGACTTACAAGACCAGGACGATCGGGACAAACAATTTTGAATATAATTGAAGGATGTTCCAAAAAATCTTTAACTATTAAGTCAAATAAACAAGTATATCTAATATATCAATGAAAAGCTTAAAAGAAAATTTTCAAAAAGCACACATAGTTATTATTGGATCAGGGATTATTGGAAAATTTAACGCCTTAGAATTATCAGAATTAGGTTTCCAGGTAACGATAATAGATCCAGCTCAACACCAAAATAGTAGCAATGCAGCTTTAGGATTACTAATGGGTAATATGTATCAAAAAAGAAGAGGTAGAAGCTGGGATCTCAGGAAACAGAGCATTGAATTATGGCCACAATGGATTACATTCCTGCAAAAATTTAATTGTGAATTAAATATCGAAAAACCATTAATACAACTAACTACAGATAAAGAAAAGTTTAAAAAATTAGAGAAATTTGTTTATGAAAATAATGATCAAAACTTGCGAATTTTAGAAAGAGACTCAATATTTATCAAGAATATTAATAAAGCCTTCCAAGCAACAAATATAAAAGGAATGATCTCTTTCAAAGATGGAAGAATAAAGCCTTTTTCTTTACTTCAAACATTAGATAAATATCTAAAAAATAAAAAAATCAATTTTTCAGAAGGAGAAATAATAAAAATCAGAAAATTAAACAATCAATGGATTTCTACAACAAGGAATAATGAAAACATCAAATCTGACATGGTTATTTTGTGTAATTCACTAAAAGCGATTGATTTAATAGGTAGCCTATCTCACAACATCAAATTAAAACCTGTTTTAGGTCAAGCTATAGAAATTGAGATAAATGATGCAGAAGTTGATTTATTAACGCTGCCAAAACAATTCAACATAAATGGTAAAAATATAATTCCAAAATCAAACAATAAGCTAATTATTGGATCAACTGATGAATATAGTACTAAACCAGAAGAAAATACTTTCGAAAAACTTACAAATTTTCTTGATAAAAAACCAAACTGGCTGATGAAAGGGAAGATTTCTAAAAAATGGTACGGAATAAGGTCAAGGCCAGATGGTGAGCCTTCACCGATAATGAAAAATTTTGAAGATGGACTAATTATATGTACAGGTTTTTATAAAAATGGGATTTTACTTGCTCCAGCTTGTTCTAAATGGGTTGCTAATAAAGTTAAAAATTACTTTTCTTAATCTTTCGTTTCAGTAAAATCTGCATCAATTACATCATCTCCACCTTTTTCGCTTGAATCACTCTGATCAGGACCGCCTGCAGCGCCAGGTGATGGTGGCTGATTACCTGGTTGCTGATAAACAGATGAACCAACTGCATAAAGTTCTTGCTGAAGTTCTTCAAGAAGTTTTTTCATTGATTCATAATCTTCTTTTGAAGTTGCTTCTTTTAAAGCATTACTTTTTTCTTCAACTTTAGACTTTGCTGCAGCATCAATTTTGTCTCCTAATTCACCAAGTTGCTTTTCTGTCTGGTAGACAAGTGTTTCAGCTTGATTTTTTAAATCGATTTTTTCTCTTTTTTCTTTATCTGCAGATGCATTTGATTCAGCATCTTTTACCATTTTTTCTACCTCATTATCAGATAGGGTTGAAGCACCAGTAATAGAAATACTTTGTTCTTTACCGCTTCCTTTGTCTTTAGCAGTAACACTAAGGATACCGTTTGCATCGATATCAAATGTAACTTCAATTTGCGGAACGCCTCTTGGTGCTGAAGGTATACCATCCAATCTAAAAGTTCCTAAGCTTTTATTATCAGAAGCCATTTCTCTTTCACCTTGCAATACGTGAATTTCTACATTTGTTTGACCATCTACAGCAGTTGAATATGTTTCAGATTTCTTCGTGGGTACTGTAGTATTTCGATTTATCATTTTTGTCATTACTCCCCCTAAAGTCTCTACACCTAGAGAAAGTGGAGTAACGTCGAGCAACAAAATATCTTTAACTTCTCCTGCTAAAACTCCTCCCTGAATTGCAGCTCCAACAGCTACTACTTCATCAGGATTAACAGTTTGATTTGGTTCTTTACCAATTATTTTTTTAACTAAATCTAAAACAGCAGGAATTCTAGATGAGCCTCCAACCATAACAACTTCATCAATTTCACTAGTAGAAATTTTTGCATCACTTATAGCTCTCTCAACTGGGGTCTTACACCTATCAATTAAAGAAGCTGCTAATTCCTCGAACTTTGCTCTAGTGAGGTTTAAATCCAAATGTTTTGGTCCTTCGGGAGTCGCTGTAATGAAAGGCAGATTTATTTCACTTTGCGTAGCATTTGAAAGCTCTATTTTTGCTTTTTCTGCAGCTTCAGTCAATCTTTGCAATGCTTGCTTATCTTGTCTAAGGTCAATTCCCTCATTTGTTTTAAAAGTATTAGCTAAGTGATCTACGATGCATCTATCAAAATCATCACCACCTAAATGTGTATCTCCAGATGTAGATAGAACTTCAGTTACTCCATCACCAGCTTCAATAACTGAGACATCAAATGTTCCTCCCCCTAAATCAAAAACAAGAATTTTTTCATTTTCTTTATCCAAGCCATAAGCTAAAGCTGCAGCAGTTGGTTCATTAACAATTCTCAGAACTTCTAAACCTGCAATCTTTCCAGCATCTTTAGTAGCCTGCCTCTGAGAATCATTAAAGTAAGCAGGAACTGTAATTACAGCCTGTGTAACTTTGTCTCCAAGATATTTACCCGCATCATCTGCTAACTTTCTTAAAACTTGAGAACTAACCTCTTCAGGAGAAAACTGCTTATCTAAAATAGGACATTTTAATTTGACACTAGAACCAGATTTTTCAACAGAATAACTAACTTCTTTAGATTCTTCATTAACTTCATCAACTCTTCTACCAACAAAACGTTTTGCAGAATAAAAAGTATTTTCAGGGTTCATCACAGCTTGTCTCTTTGCTATTTGTCCAACAAGCTGATCTTGATTTTTTGTATATGCAACAACTGATGGAGTAGTTCTGAAACCCTCAGCATTTGCTATTACAGTAGGTTTACCACCTTCCATTACAGCGACACAACTGTTTGTTGTTCCTAAATCAATTCCTACAACCTTACCCATGGGTAAATTCTTAATATTTGTTATTCTCCATAATCGGTCATCGTCGTCATTATTGTTACTCAAAGACGGGGTGTGGTTCCCGAACAGATCAGTTTTTTTAAGGAAAAAATTCTAAACATGATTTCAAGTAAGACATCTTTTATAGCATTAATTGGTAATCCAGTAAGCCATTCTTTGTCACCAATTATGCAGAATGCTGCCCTTCAATATTTAGGGTTAGATTTAATCTATATTGCTGTACCCTGTAAAGATGAAGATCTAGAATTAGTTCTGAATTCTTTTAAGAAGATTAATTGCAAAGGTTTAAACGTCACAATTCCACACAAAGAAAAAGTATTTAACCTTTGTAGTGAAATCTCACCTATTGCTCGCAAACTTAAAGCAATAAATACCCTGAAATTAAATTCCCAAAAAGAATGGAGTGCAACTAATACCGATGTAGAAGGATTTATTTATCCATTAAAAAATTTAAACTTAGCAAAGAAAAAATCAATAATTCTTGGCTCAGGGGGTGCAGCAAGATCTGTTATTCAAGGTTTAATAAATTTAAATCTCTCAAAAATTTCAGTAATATCACGTAACAAATCATCACTAAATGAACTAATAAAAAACTTTGATAATCAAATTAAACTGCAGGGTTTCTTAAATAATGATGATCAAGCTCAAATTTTAATTCAAGAAGCAGATTTAATTGTAAATACAACACCAGTAGGGATGAAAACAACTAAACATGAAAATAATGTATTGCCTTATGGCGAGGATTTTTGGAGATTTCTTAATTCAAAAACAATTGTTTATGATTTAATCTACAATCCTGCCCCAACTCATTTATTAAAATTTAGCGCCAAAAAAGGATGCATGACTATAAATGGTTTGGAAATGCTTATTGCTCAAGGAATGAAATCAATATCATTTTGGACTGATGGTTTAGAAGTACCTTTTCATGTAATGAATGACGCACTAAAAAAATATCTTTAAAAAATAACCCTAATTTTTAAAGAAATCGCCTTTGGTAATGTATCGTAAATAATGAACAGACGCTCATTACACCAATTTATGAGCCAAAGACCTTGTCTGAAACTATGAACGATCAACAATCTTATTACGAAACCATGTATATCCTCCGCCCAGACATTGCGGAAGATGAAGTTACTAATCACATTGATAAATACAATAAGCTTTTAGAAGAATTTGGCGGTACGATTCTTGATAGTCAAATGAGAGGGAAGAGAAGACTAGCCTATCAAATAGCAAAACATAGAGAGGGCATTTACGTGCAATTAAGTCATCAAGGTGATGGGCAACATATTTTCAAAATTGAAAAAGCAATGAGACTCAGTGAAGATGTTATTAGATACATGACCGTTAAACAAGAAGGTCCTTTACCAACCCCAAGACCTTCGAGCAAGAGCGCATCTCAATCAGAGAAAAAAGATAGTCCAGATGGTAAAGTTGATCCTAAAGAAAAACAACCAGTAACTAGTGGAGATACTTCAAATTCGGGAAAAGATGATGCTGAAACTAAAGAAAGTGCTGAATCTTAAATGTTAATCATTTGTTTTCGAATTTAACTCAGCCCATATTTTATTAGACATACCCCACATATAAATGAAACCCTCAGCTAAAGAATGATTAAAAACATCATCTTTGCTGTAAGTTGCCAAATCTTCCCTATAAAGTGAATTATTTTCCGATATTCTCCCAATGACTATTGCGTTCCCCTTATGAAGTCTAATCTTTACTCTTCCATTAACTGAAGTTTGAGTCGATGATATAAATGCATCTAAACTTTCTTTAAGAGGTCCAAACCAAAAGCCTTGATAAACTAATTGACCCCATTTTTTTTCCACTATTCCTTTAAAATCAATAACATCGGGGTTTAATGTTATGCTCTCTAATTCTTTATGAGCTTTGATTAAAAGTGAGAGGCCAGGTGTTTCGTAAATCTCTCTACTTTTAATTCCTACAACTCGATCTTCAATCATATCTATTCTTCCAAAACCGTGGATACCTGCAAGATCATTTGCTTTTTGAATAATCTCAACGGGAGTTAACAATTCATCATTAATTCCAACTGGAAACCCATTTTTAAAAACAATTTCTATATCATGATGAGAATCAGGTGAGTTATCAATTGATGATGTCATCGCAAATATATCCTCAGGTGCTTCTTGCATGGGGTCTTCTAATATGCCTGCTTCAATACTCCTACCAAGTAAGTTAACGTCTATTGAATATGGCGATTTTTTTGATACTGGTGCAGGTATCCCAAATTTTTCTCCATAAACTATTGCCTCTTCTCTACTCATATTCCACTCCCTTGCAGGAGTAATTATTTTTAAATCTGGACCTAAAGCATGAATTGCTAAATCAAACCGAACTTGATCATTCCCTTTACCAGTACATCCATGAGCTACTGCATCAGCATTAATCTCTCTAGCAATATTCACGAGATTTTCAGCAATTAAAGGCCTAGCAAGGGCAGTTGATAAGGGATATTTATCTAGATATAATGCGTTTGCTCTAATGGCTGGAAAAGCGTATCTCTCAACAAAACTATTAACTAAATTGCCAACGATTGAATTAGATGCACCAGAATTTAAAGCTTTTTTCCTAATAAGTTCTAAATCCTCGCCTTGTCCAAGATCTGCTACAAAAGTAACCACTTCTGAAATTCCATATTCATTCTTTAAATATGGAATACACACGCTCGTATCTACCCCACCAGAATACGCTAGTACAACTTTTTTTATCTGCTGCATCTAAATTTGCTCCATAAATTTAAGTTTTTGAGGTAATTAAGAATTTGAAAACTTATTAAATAATAATATTATTGTAACTAAAAGAGCTGGACCAAAAACTAGTAACAAGAGAAGAAAGTTATTAATTATTAAAACATTGGGGTACAAGTATCCAATAAGCTTAAATAATCCAGACAGTAACAATGAAATTAACCAGATAAAATAGTATTTTAAATTTGCTTTATCAAACAAAGTTTTTCGTGTGCATCATTATGTATTATCCTATATATAGAGCATATTCTTTAATGGATTCAAATAAATTAAAACTTAGATTGGACGATATTTCTGAAGTCAATCCAGCTTTAACGTGCTATCACAGAAATGATCCAGCTCCTGTGTTGCCATTAAGAGAGGAGCCTGACCTACTATCTTGGCTCGAAAATACAGGTAGACTTGTTGCAGAAAAAGAAGGAGATTCACAAGAGATTAGTACAATAGAAGAAGAAGAACTTTCAGCACTTATGGGAGAAAAAGAAGATTATAAAACTGAAGAAGATCCTTCATTAGAAGATGATTGGGAAGATTAAAAAGTTTAACTTTGAATCTTTATTAATATTAAATACTTTTGCTTTAATAGTTACCTCCTACTTTTTTAATAATTTTACTTTTATAGGAGTTTACATATTATCCTTCTTAATTTCTATTTTCACAACGAAAAACGGGTTAAAGATTATCAAAAAATTTAATTTACTTCAAAATATTAGAATTGAAGGTCCAACTTATCACTTTAAAAAAAGTGATACACCAACAATGGGTGGGGTTTTTATGATAATCCCTTTTTTAATTTTTCTGTTGATAATAACCATAAATTTAGGTTCCCTAAAATTATTTCTTTTATTAATTACTATTTTTGGCTTCTTTACGACAGGATTTTTAGATGATTATTTAAGCATTAAAAAAAAAGAGAATACAGGTTTAAAAACAAAAGAAAAATTTGCCCTTCAAAGTATCATCTCAATAATTTTTATATTTTTAGCTTATAAAAAAAATTTAATAGATCCATTTATCATAGTATCTGACTCTTGGGGAATAAATATGAATATTTTGATTTTACCAATTTCTTTTTTAGTACTTGTTGGTATAAGTAATTCCGTAAATTTAACTGATGGACTAGACGGATTAGCAGCTGGTTGCAGTGGGGTTGTCTTTTATGGATTAGGAACAGAAATATTAATGAAGGGACAGCAAGAACTTTTTATTTTTAGTATTTTATGTTATTCAATGTCCGGCATTTGCTTAGGATTTCTCAAATACAATAGTTATCCTGCAAAAATTTTTATGGGTGACACAGGTTCTTTAGCTATTGGTGCAATTCTTGGTTCTATAGCGTTATTAACTAATAGCGTTTTTACCTTATTTATTTTCTCGGGAATATTTATTATTGAATCATTATCAGTAATCATTCAAGTAGGTTTTTTTAAAATTTCAAAAAAATTATTTCGCAGAGGTAAACGCATATTTTTAATGGCTCCACTGCACCATCATTTTGAACTTAAAGGAGTTAAGGAACAAAAAATAGTTGAAAATTTTTGGAAAATCAACATTTTACTTATAATTTTAGGTATAGTCTTAAAAATCACTCTTTAAAAAATTTGTTATGAGTTTTTTTACATGGAAAGATAATGGATTAACAAGTGACTGCTCAAGTCTTGATGCAATGGCATCAAGATTTGAAGAAACTGCTAACTTAATGAAAAAACTATCTAAAAGGGGTTTCAAACTAAAGAAAACTCAGAACAATCAATTAATTCTTCACCCTGATCCTAAAGTATTTGATCAATGGGGTTTTATAAGTGAAGAACTCCCCTTTAAACAACTATGTTTAATATCAGAAGAAGAATAGCTGTTAGATCTTGAAAACTTTTCAATAAGTATTGATAAATAATTGCGTACATGAGTGTTCCAACTAAAGTGCCTGTTAACACCCTCAATTCCATTTCTGCTCCATAATTTCCACTGATTAGTATTAGAAATACCTTTTTCAAGAATAACTTTCAGTTCATTAATATCAGTAACATCTACGAGAAGTCCATTTTCACATTTTGAGCGGATTTCTTTTGGACCTCCATCATTTGTTGATATTATTGGCAATCCACATGAAGAAGCTTCAAGCAGAGTTAAACCAAACGGCTCAGTCAAAGCTGGATTTACAAATACACCCCCTCTGCTAGCAGCCCACCTATACAAAGCAGGAATCTGACTTGGAAGATGCTTTTTTGGATAAGCTACCTTCCCATACAAATTATATTTATCAATCATTTCAAAAATATTATGAAATACATCTTTTTGTTGAGGGTCAAGTTTTGAAGTACTATCTCGACAACCCAAAATTAAAATCAAATTAGTTTTTCTTTTTAATTTTTCAGATCTTCCATATGCCTCAATCAACGAGGGAATATTTTTTCTTCGTACAGCTCTAGAAATTGTCAATAATGGAGGTTTAGTAGAATCCTTTAGAAAAGGTTTCATCATATTATCAATGTCGGCTGTCTCGGTTGTGGAGTGAAAATGATGAAATTTATTATGATCAACACCGGGAGGAATAACTTTAGCTTTATGAGGTGAAAAAGAAGAATATTGGGAATATTGATAAACTGACTCTTGTTTGGTGCTTGTAACAACTATGTCTGCGGCCTTTAACGCTTTTTCTTCTGCCTCAATTCTTTTACTTATGGAATAAAGATTTTCTATTTTATTAGTTGTTAAGCCAGTATCAATCAATTTCCTCTTTTTTTCTCTTCCTAGAGAATGTCCCGTAAATATAAGTGGAACGTTAAGGGATTTACTTAGTTTTACTCCTACATATCCAGCATCTGCATAATGTGCATGAATAAAATTAGGCTTTTTGTTTTCCTTATAGTAGGAAATTAGTCTTTCAGCTAAATGATCTAAATAAGGCCAAAGCAATTCCTTTCTTAAGTATTTATTAGGTCCAAATTTGAATCTTAAAATTCTAACTCCAGGTTCTACAAATTCTTTTTCTTGAGAATATTGATCATCTACTTTAGGGTCGTTTATTAAACGAGTAACTAAGTCCACTTGATCAACTTCTGAAGTATTAGCCAAACTTTTAATTAACTCTAAAACGTATTGGGTTTGCCCTCCTGTATCTGCATCCCTGCCTAACTCAAGATTGTTAGAACGTATAAGACCATGTAAATGTAAATGTACAAATTTCAACCTCATTCAGCAAATCCTCCGATCAACGGCCTTTAATACAAATAAGCTGAATTTTTCTGAGAAAATATTAAGAAAGCATTATGATTTTTAATTTTTTTTTAATGCAAAAGTTTTAAAAAAGGAGTAACTGACAAGTATTATGCTCCTCTAAAAAAGACTTTCATTTTGCTGAAATAGTTAAAAATACGAAGAAATACAACAAAAATTTCTTATTTTAAAACCTTTTTAAGATATTTTGCTGTATGACTTGTAGGATTTTTAGCTACATCCTCTGGAATCCCCTCTGCAATAATTTCTCCGCCTTTATCTCCTCCATCAGGTCCTAAATCGATAATCCAATCTGAACATCTTATAACATCTAAATTATGTTCAATAACAATTACTGAATTACCTTTGTCTACCAAACGTTGTATCACATCCATTAATTTATGAACATCATAAAAACTTAACCCAGTTGTTGGTTCATCAATCAAATATAAAGTTTTTCCAGTAGC
This sequence comes from Prochlorococcus sp. AG-347-I19, assembly GCA_003279105.1. Classification (GTDB taxonomy): domain Bacteria; phylum Cyanobacteriota; class Cyanobacteriia; order PCC-6307; family Cyanobiaceae; genus Prochlorococcus_A. The sequence continues at coordinate 38,940 of QCBO01000007.1, read as the reverse complement.
CCTTTTTGACAATTCCGTCGCTAACTTAACTCTTTGAGCCTCTCCACCAGATAATGTAGGAGCTGGCTGGCCTAATTTGACATATCCTAAGCCGACATCTACCAATGTAGATAATCTATCAGCAGCTTGAGGTATAGCAGAGAAAGTTTCTGCAGCTTGTTCAACAGTCATCTCTAAAACATCAGATATATTGAAACCTTTATATTTAACTTGAAGAGTTTCTCTATTAAAACGAGCTCCTTTACATACTTCACATTGAACATATACATCAGGTAAAAAATTCATTTCAATAACATTGACTCCCTGGCCTTTACAAGCTTCACATCTTCCTCCTTTCACGTTAAAGCTAAATTGACCAGCTTGATAACCTCTTGCTTTTGCTTCTACTGTGGCAGTAAATATCTGCCTTATAGGATCAAAAGCACCTGTATATGTAGCAGGATTTGATCTTGGAGTTCTTCCTATTGGAGATTGATCAATAACGATAACTTTATCAATTGCCTTTATACCTTTTAGTTCTTTTACACCTTGAGGGAAAGGGACTTTTAATCCTAGAGAATGACACAATGCAGGGTGAAGTAATTCATTTATCAAAGTGCTCTTTCCACTTCCACTCACACCAGTTACAGAAACTAATCTTCCTAAAGGAAATTCCACAGAAATATTTTTTAAATTATTTTTAGAGCAATTATTTAAAATTAAACTTTTTTTTACAGATGATCTACGTTCTTTTGGAGTAGGAATTGACTTCCTACCACTAAGATAAGCTCCAGTTAATGATCTCTTTGAATTTAAGACATCTTGATAAGATCCTTTAGCAATAATTTCACCACCATAAACACCTGCCCCTGGACCAATATCTACTAAATAATCTGCGGATTTCATAGTATCTTCATCATGTTCAACAACAACCAAAGTATTTCCCAAGTCTCTTAAGCTTTTTAATGTATCTAATAATCTGTCATTGTCTCTCTGATGCAAACCAATACTTGGTTCATCTAATACATATAAAACGCCAGTAAGACCTGCACCTATTTGTGTAGCCAATCTAATACGCTGAGCCTCACCACCAGACAAAGTCATAGCTGGTCTATCTAGAGTCAAATAATCTAATCCTACATTAATTAAAAACTGCAAACGTAAACGAATCTCTTTTAAAACTAATTCACCTATCTGCTTTTGTTTTTCTGATAAAGATATATTTTCCTTCTTTGTCTTAGCTAAACCCATGATGCGCTCTACGTGATTTAATGTTTCAGAAACGCTTATAGAAGTTAAGTCAGTGATGTTGTATGGACCAAGTTTAACGGCCAAAGCCTCAGGTCTTAATCTTTTTCCAGAACATGTCTTACAGGGAACTAATTCTAGATACTTTTCCAATTTTTGTTTAACTGATTCTCCATTAGCTTCGTTAAATTGCCTTTCTAATATTGGCAAAATCCCTTCAAAAGGTCTTTCAAAACCACTAGAGGTTTTAAAACGACTATCAGCTTGAATTAATATTGGTTTATCAGAACCCATGAGTAGAACTTTTTTTTGCAAATCACTTAAATCTTTCCAAGGAGTTTTTAATTCAAAACCATAAGCTTGTCCTACAGAATAAAGTAAAGAGAAGTAATAGGTATTATCTTTTTCACTCCAAGGAGCTATTGCAGCATAAACAGGCAATGTTTTATCAGGTATAACTCTATCGGCAGTAAATTTTTTTAAATAACCAATCCCATGACAATCTGGGCAGGCCCCATATGGGCTATTAAAAGAAAATAATCGAGGAGAAAGTTCTTCAACAATAGAGCCATGTACAGGACATGCATAATTTTCTGAGTAAAGTTTCTCTCTCTCTAAGTTAGAAGGTAAATTTTCTCCCTTTTTTGGAACAACTTCTACTATTGCTAAGCCATCGCCTCTTTTGAGACAAGTTTGTAGAGAATCATTTAACCTTTCTTGTATACCTTCTCTTGCAATTAATCTATCAACTACTACCTCAATATTATGGATTTGATTTTTATCTAATTCAATACTATCAGCTAGTTCTCTAACCTCTCCGTTGATTCTTACCCTAGCGAATCCTTCAGCAGCGAGTCCACTAATTAGTTTTGTATGTGTTCCTTTCTTACCTCTTACGACAGGGGCCAACAATTGGTACCTTGTTCCTTCTGGTAAAAGAAGAATTTGATCAACCATTTCATCAATTGTTTGAGGCGCAATTGGAATCCCGCAGTGGTGACAATGCGGCTCACCAGCACGACCAAACAATAATCTTAAATAATCTTGTATCTCTGTTACCGTTCCAACTGTTGATCGAGGATTATGACTTGTAGATTTTTGATCAATTGAGATAGCAGGTGATAAACCTTCAATATTGTCAACATCTGGTTTGTCTACTTGACCCAAAAATTGCCTTGCGTATGCCGAAAGACTTTCAACATATCTTCTTTGACCTTCAGCAAAAATGGTATCAAAAGCTAGAGAACTTTTACCGCTTCCACTCACACCTGTAAAAACTATAAATTTATTCCTAGGTAATGAAAGGTCAATATTTTTTAAATTGTGCTGACGAGCTCCTCTAATTTTTATTGAGTTATCTTCTTCGAAACTACTATCAACTTTATTAACCATGTTTAAATCTAATATATGATTTAAAAAGGATATTATAGTAGAATTTTTTCTATTTTACGCAGCTGAACAGTCAAGAAGTCTAGAAGCATATTCGTTTACTTCGCGAGAACCTCCACCTATAAGTTCTATTAATTCATTTTTTCTTTGATTTTTTGTAGATAATTTTGCAATTGAAGTATAAGTTACTCCATTAACTACTTTTTTATTAACTTTAAAATGAGCCACTCCCCTAGCAGCTAAGAAAGGCTGATGTGTAATACATAAAACTTGTTGATTTTTAGAAATTTCTTTTATCAGCTCAACCAAAGAAAATAGAGATTTACCACTTAAACCACTATCAATTTCATCTAAAAAGAAAGTATTAGGTTTTTTAAAAATACTAGATTTAATAGCTAACAAGAATCTTGACATTTCTCCACCAGAAATAACATTTGATAATGGAGCAAGCTTCTGATCAGGATTAGCAGAAAACAAAAAATTTATATCATCAATTCCATCGCCAGAAGGCTTGCATTCAGAAAATTGAATTGAAAAGTTTGCATTTTCTAAACCAAGATTTCTTAAGATCGACATTACTGAATTTTGTAAATGTTTAGCAATTTTTTTTCTTTCAGCAGATTGAATATCAAATAAAGAATTTAAATCTCTTTGTAAATGCTCAATTTGAGCTTTAATCCTGCAAATATCATTAACTTGATCGTTTTGTTGAAAATACATCTTTAATTGATCACGCTTTTCAATTAATTGAGGCAAATCCAATGAAAAAGTTCTTTCTAAGTTTTTTAAAAAAAATAATCTTTTTTGTATTTCTGGAAGATTGGATTCAAAATTTTCTATGTCTTGTAGATATGAGTTTAGATCAAAAATTAAATCTTCAACATCAGCATGGATATTTAATAATTTCTCTCTAAATTTTTGAATCTTAAGATCGAATTCTGCTGTTTTATTTAAAATTTTTATTGATTGATTTATCAAAAAAGTCACTGATGGTTCATCATGACTAAAATTATTTAGGTTTTCTAATGATGATTTAATTGAATTATTAATTTCGAGATTATTTACAAGTTTATTTTCTAATAACTCTAATTCTAAAATTTCTTCACTGGATTTTAAATCAGCTTCTTCTAAACTCTTCAACATATGTTTAATTACCAAGTTTTTTTCTTCTTGATTCCTAGCAAATTCCTTTTTTTCATCCATTAATCCTTTTAAAACTTTAGTTTCTCCCCATTTACTTTTTATCCTTTCGCTAATATTTCTTGAATCTTGGGAACATAAGTCATCAATAATTATTCTTCTCTTATCTAAAGAATCAAAGATAAAAGTATCCGATTGACCTGCAAAGTCTATTAAAAATCGTCCAAGTTTTTCTAATAATTGTCTACTAATTGAAAAATTATTAAGACTATATTTGGATAAAATTTTATTATTTTTTTTATAAGATTTTCTTTTAATTTGTAGTTCTGAAGAATTTATTTCAAAACCATTACCAATTAACCAATTATTAATTTGGGAAGAAGAAGAAAATATCGCCTCGATAACGCAGAAATCTTTTCCTGGACGTATTAAATGTTTTAGAGGTATATTGGTTCCACCAAATAAAGCATTTAAGGAGTCCAAAATTAATGATTTTCCTGAGCCTGAATCCCCAGTTATAATATTCAAACCTTTTTCGAAATTAATTTCTATAATTTCTATTAAGGCGATGTTTTCTATTTTTAGTTGTATTAACATGATAAATCTTCCATATAAAAAAATTAACTTCTTTTTTAAAAAAATAAAGGGTTTAAATATATAAAGTTATGAAAGAAGATTTTACTGATTTTATTGAGGTATCTGGACTCTTGAATTATGATCCAGATACAATTTCTAAAATTTACAAAAAAAATCCTAAAAGACTTTTAAAAAGACTTTGGCAAACACTCATACCTATTTTTGCTTACATCTTCTCCGTTGGCTGGGATAAATTAACTGGAAGATTGAAAAATGAACCGCAAGCGAGATTTAGAGCAAAAGAATTAACAAATTTGTTAGTAAAACTTGGACCAGCATTTGTTAAAGCAGGCCAAGCTTTATCAACAAGACCAGATATAATCCCAGGGATTCTCCTTGAAGAATTATCTGAATTGCAAGATCAGCTCCCCGGGTTTGATGGCGATAAAGCTATGGAATTAATAGAGGAAGATTTAGGAAACAAAATAGATGAGCTTTTTTTAGAAATTGACAAAGAGCCAATTTCTGCTGCTTCTTTAGGGCAAGTGCATAAAGCTAAATTAAAAAATGAAGAGATCGTTGCAATTAAAGTACAACGACCAGGTTTAAGAGAACAAATAACCTTGGATCTTTACATAGTAAGAAATATAGCTTATTGGCTAAAAAACAATATTGGATTAATCAGAAGTGACCTAGTTGCTTTGATTGATGAATTAGGTAAGAGAGTTTTTGAAGAGATGGATTATCTAAACGAAGCTGCAAATGCAGAAAAATTTAGAGATTTGCATAAACATAACAAAATGATTGCCGTACCAAAAATTTATAAAGAAATAACTTCAAGAAGAGTTTTAGCAATGGAATGGATAGACGGTACAAAATTAACAAATTTAGAAGACGTAAAGAAATTAGGAATTAATCCTGATGAAATGATTGATATAGGCGTGCAATGCAGTTTAGAACAACTTTTAGAACATGGTTTTTTTCATGCAGACCCACATCCAGGAAATTTATTAGCCTTAGAAGATGGAAGATTATGTTATCTAGATTTTGGAATGATGAGCGAGGTCTCCAGAGAATCTAGATCAGGATTAATTCAAGCAGTAGTGCATTTAGTAAATAAAAACTTCGATAAATTGTCTAGAGATTTCGTAAAATTGGGATTTTTATCAGAGGAAGTTGATCTAGAACCAATTGTTCCAGCATTTCAAGATGTTTTTATTAACGCCGTTGAACAAGGAGTTTCAAAAATGGATTTTAAAAGCGTTACAGACGATATGTCTGGTGTTATGTATAAATTCCCTTTCAGACTACCCCCATATTATGCGCTCATAATTAGGTCATTACTTACATTAGAAGGAATAGCTTTAAGCGTAGATCCAAACTTCAAAATATTAGGCGCGGCTTATCCATATTTTGCAAGAAGATTGATGGAAGATCCTGATCCACAATTAAGGGAAAGCCTTAAGGAAATGCTTTTTGATAATAAAAAATTTAAATGGGACCGTTTAGAAGATCTGCTTTCTAATGCTGCAAAGCAAACAAATCTCGATTTAGAAAAACTTCTAGACGAAGTTATAAATCTTCTCTTTTCTGCAAATGGAGGATTTCTTAGAAATGAGATAGTTGAAGGTTTAACAAATCAGATAGATTTACTTAGTCTAAAAATATTGAAAAGTTTGAATAACTACCTTCCACAATCAATTAAATTAAATACCATTGAAGAAAAAAACAACTTAAGTGACCTTATAATGTATGTAGAGCCACTGAGAAACTTTTTAGAGATTTTACAGAAAGTACCAGGTTATTCAATTGACATTTTCCTAAAAAGGGTTCCAAGACTTGTAAATGAACCCTATACAAAAGAAATGGGTATAAAAATTGCAAAAAAAGTTACTGAAAAAGGAGTAGTAAGACTTGTTAAGATTGCTGCTGGTGCAAATATTTAAATGAAGCTTAGGAAAATTTTAATATTTAAAATATTTTTTATTTTAGTAATTTCTCCATTATTTTTAAATGTTCCAAAAGCTAATGCTGCTGAAGAAATTAAGATCATATACAGCATATTTTCTAGAACAATTAAAGTCAATTCTTTAAAAACTTATGCCAAAGAAGGTAAATCCACAAGGAAATTAAAGAGAATTTTGAAAGCAACTGGGTCTCCCGATAAAGAAATTAGAGCAATTTTAAACAAAGAATTTGAAGTACCTATTACCATTGCAAGCAAACTAGTATACTCTGAAATAGGAAATGTTTTTTTAACAAGACTTTCATCTATTATCCACCCACCCAGAGCAACTGATGAAAGAACAGGCATGCTAGCCCTAAGAGCAAGCGTGATTCAAGGTATTAACATAGGAAATGGAAAAATAAACCTAATAAATTTTTTTGAAGGATATCCAACTAAAACTGTAATTTTAGATGTAAGTGCTTTGAGCAAAGTTATGAATAAAGTAGAATCGATTTCAGAATTATTAAACTTTTTCACCAATTCCCCTTTAGAAAAAATCAAAACAAATTAAACAATCATGGTGTTATTAAATAAAATCAAAGATAAATTGGGTTTTAATTATAGAAAAAAAAGATGGCCAGGCCTTATAGAAGCTTATAAAAAATATCTCCCAGTAACTAAGAAAACTCCTATTATTTCCCTCAATGAAGGAAATACACCACTGATTTTAAGCGAGTCAATTAGTAACTTAATTGGAAATGGAACAAAAGTTTTTTTAAAATATGATGGCCTTAATCCAACAGGATCTTTTAAAGATCGTGGCATGACTATGGCAATTAGCAAAGCTAAAGAAGAAGGTAGTGAAGCAGTTATTTGTGCAAGTACTGGAAATACCTCTGCTGCTGCTGCTGCTTATGCTTCAAGAGGAGGATTAAAACCTTATGTTTTAATACCAGAAGGATTTGTTGCACAAGGAAAGCTCGCACAAGCATTAATGTATGGCGCTGAGATAATATCTATTAATGGAAACTTTGATAAGGCTCTTGAAATTGTTAGAGATTTATCCTCAGAGCATCCCATAGAGCTTGTTAATTCTGTTAATCCATATCGAATACAAGGACAAAAGACAGCAGCTTTTGAAATAGTTGATGACTTAGGTCATGCCCCTGATTGGCTTTGTATTCCAATGGGTAATGCAGGAAACATAACTGCTTATTGGATAGGATTTAAAGAATATTCAAAAATAAAAAGAAATTTTAAATTACCAATAATGATGGGTTTTCAATCCGAAGGCTCTGCTCCATTAGTAAAAAATATAATAGTTAAAGATCCAGAAACAATTGCAACTGCAATAAGAATTGGTAATCCTGTAAACAGAGAAAAAGCAAAAAAAGTAAGAAAGGAGAGTAAAGGAGATTTTCAGTCAGTTACAGATGAAGAAATAATCGATGCTTATAAAATTCTTGCCAAAGAGGGGGTTTTTTGTGAACCTGCAAGTGCAGCATCAGTTGCTGGACTAATTAAAAATAAAAATAGAATTCAGAAAGAATCTACTATTGTTTGTGTTCTGACTGGAAATGGCTTGAAAGATCCTGATTGCGCTATAAAAAATAACGATGCTATTTTTAGAAAAAATATTGAACCTTCATTAAAAAATATAACTAAAATCTTAGGATATTAAAATCCAAAAAAAATAGTGTCTGTGGAAATCAATTAAAAACAATTCTTATTTGTTGAAAAGTAAATAATAAGAAATTCTATTTTGTAGAATAAATTTAAGGTTTTTAGAAATAAGTAAAAATATTCAACAAATAAAACTTTTTTTACACATATTCTTTTCTTCGTAAACTAGCTATACAAACTATTTAATTTAAGTATTCCACAGTTCCCACAAAAACTACTACTACTAAATTTTTAATTTTATTATTTTTTTATATTAGAAAAAAAGAAAAAATAAATTTATTGAATTTAATTTACGAAAAAAGTATATTGTATTTGTAAAAAGTTCCAAATTCTGATGGAAATTATTTGTAATCAAAATGAATTAAATAATGCTATACAACTAGTAAGCAAAGCAGTTGCTACAAGGCCAACTCATCCAATTCTTGCAAATATACTCTTAACAGCTGACGAAGGGACTAATAAAATTAGCGTCACAGGATTTGATCTTAATTTAGGAATTCAAACTTCTTTTGATGGAACTGTTAAAAATAGTGGAGCTATTACGATACCTTCAAAACTTTTATCCGAAATAGTAAATAAACTACCTAATGAAACTCCTGTTTCTTTAGAAGTAGACGAGAATTCAGATAATATCCTAATAAAAAGTGACAGAGGTTCTTTTAATCTAAAAGGGATCCCCTCTGATGAATATCCAAATTTACCATTTGTTGAAAGCGGTACTTCTTTGAATATTGATCCTAGTTCTTTTTTAAAAGCTTTAAAATCTACCATTTTTGCTAGTAGTAACGATGATTCAAAGCAACTACTTACAGGTGTCAATTTTACCTTCAAACCAAATTATTTAGAGTCTGCTTCTACAGATGGCCATAGATTGGCAGTTGCTTTAATTGGTAATGAAGAACATTTAGAAAATAAAGAAAACTTATCTTCAAGTGTTGATGATTTATCGGTAACTATCCCAACTAGATCGTTAAGAGAAATTGAAAAACTAGTATCTTTGAGAAGTTCAGAAAATTCAATTAAGCTTTTCTATGACAAAGGACAAGTAGTATTTATATCTTCTAATCAAATAATTACTACAAGAACTTTAGAAGGTACTTATCCTAATTATTCACAATTAATTCCTGATTCTTTTTCTAAAACTCTAAATTTTAATACGAAAAAATTAATTGACGCATTAGAAAGAATCGCTGTTTTGGCTGATCAACAAAGTAGTGTTGTAAAGATTAAATTAGATGATAAAGATTTAGCTTCAATCAGCGCAGATGCTCAAGATATTGGAAATGCAAATGAATCAATACCTGTTACTTATTCTGGAGAAAATTTTGATATTGCATTTAACGTTAGATATCTGTTAGAAGGTTTAAAAGTGATTGCTTCTGAAAATGTACTTTTAAAGTGCAATATTGCAACTACTCCAGCTGTTTTTGTACCAGAAGATAATCTTAATTCTTTTACTTATTTAGTTATGCCTGTGCAGGTTCGTTCTTAATTTGAAATTACCTAAAGAAATTTTATTAAGTGAATTACTAAATTATAGTATTAAGGGTAATTTGGTCCTTAATTATGGAAATGGCGAAAATGTTTGGATGCACCCTCCAGTTCATCGGATTTTAGGATGGTATTCTCGTCCTTCAAATTTTGATTTAAAAAGAAATGTTTGGCGACTAAATCAAATTACTCAAATAATAGATAATGAAATTTATGTCAAAGGTGATCCAGCTATTTCGGATTTAGCAACTTTAAATAGGTTTCCAACTTTAATAGAAGCTAATCTTATTAATATAAATGGATCAAAAATAGGAGTTATTGCAGATTTCTTATTTGAAATGAAAACGGGAAAAATTAAATATTACTTAGTTTCTAGATCTAATCCTAAGATTCCAGGCTCTAGTAGATGGAAACTAACTATTGATAATATCAATGATCAACAACCGGGATTGGTATTTTGTAAAAGTAATTCTTTAGATGATTTAGTTTTAATAAAATCAAGTATGAAAAACGAATTTATGCAAAAAGGAAAAAAAATTTTTGATAGATTTGATGATATGAAAAATATTGCTTCTAATAGATTAGAGGAATGGCTTGAAGAAGATGAAGATATTAGCCAAAACTTAGATTTTAAACAAAAAAGTTTTTATAATAATGGCAGAACATCTATACCGTTTAGTGAAAAAAAAGAAGATGACCCTTGGATATAAATAATGTTAAATAAAGAAAATAATGATCTATATGATCTTAATGAAGCACTAAAAGTTGAAAATTTAACTCTTAATGATTACGAAGAAATTTGCAAAAGATTAAACAGAAAACCTAATAGAACAGAATTAGGGATGTTTGGCGTTATGTGGTCCGAACATTGTTGTTATAGAAATTCAAAACCTTTACTATCTAAGTTTCCCACTAAAGGTAAAAATGTTTTAGTTGGACCTGGAGAAAATGCTGGTGTTATTGATGTAGGAAATAATCAAAAACTTGTTTTTAAAATAGAAAGTCATAATCATCCTTCTGCTATTGAACCTTTTCAAGGCGCAGCAACAGGTGTAGGAGGAATTTTGAGAGATATATTTACAATGGGTGCAAGGCCAATCGCAGTGTTGAATTCATTGAGATTCGGCAACCTTGATAAATCATCAAATGTTGATTTACTTCGAGGAGTTGTATCCGGTATTGCACATTATGGAAATTGTGTTGGTGTGCCAACTGTTGGAGGTGAAATTGACTTCGATGATAGTTACTCTGGAAATCCTTTAGTGAATGTTATGGCTTTAGGACTTTTAGAGACAGAGAAAATTGTTTGTTCTGGAGCTAAAAATGTAGGATCACCAGTGCTATATGTTGGTAATACAACTGGCAGAGATGGTGTTGGTGGTGCTAGTTTTGCTAGTTCAGAACTAACTACAACTTCATTGGATGATAGACCTGCAGTCCAGGTAGGTGATCCTTTTATTGAGAAAAGTCTTATTGAAGCTTGTTTGGATGCTTTTAAGACAGGGGACGTAATTGCAGCGCAAGATATGGGTGCTGCAGGCTTAACATGCAGTAGCGCAGAAATGGCCGCAAATGGAAATCTAGGGATATCTATTGATTTAGATTTGGTCCCTTCTAGAGAAGATGATATGTCCTCATACCAATATTTATTATCTGAATCGCAAGAAAGAATGTTGTTCGTCGTTAAAGAAGAAAAAATTAATGATCTTATTGATAAATTTAATAAATGGGGATTATATGCAAGTGTTATTGGTGAAGTGATAGGAACTAATGAGATAATTATTTCTCATAAAGGTAAAATTGTGGCCCAAATACCTACTTCTGCCTTATCTGATGATACTCCTGTGAATTTTCATAATGTGAGTAATAATCCACCCGATGATCTTTTAAGGAAATGGGAATGGAAAGAAAATGATTTACCAGAAATTAATGAGCAAAAAATATTTTCTTTAAAGGAAAACAAGAATTTTTCTTTTTCAGAAATCATTTTAAAACTACTCTCTAATCCGTCAATAGCTTCTAAACGATGGATTTATAAACAATATGATTGTCAAGTACAAGCGAATACAGTATTTACACCTGGAAAATCAGACGCAGCCGTAATAAGACTAAGGGAACAAAATAAAAAAAATAAAAGTAAAAAATTTTCTGGTGTCGCTGCTTCAGTGGATTGCAATAGTAGATGGGTTGCACTTGATCCTTTTAGAGGTTCTATTGCAGCCGTTGCAGAGTCTGCTAGAAATGTTAGTTGCGTTGGGGCTGAACCAGTAGCAATTACAAATAATTTAAATTTTTCTTCCCCTGAGAATGAAATTGGATATTGGCAACTCTCATCTTCATGTAATGGAATTGGTGAAGCCTGTAAAGCTTTAGAAACTCCTGTTACAGGAGGTAATGTATCTCTATATAATGAATCTAAAAAAAGAGATAATCTAATTACTCCTATCAATCCTACACCTGTTATTGGAATGGTTGGAATTATAGATAATGTCGAAAAAGCTATAAGTAGTGAATGGAAAAATATTGAAGATCAAATCTGGTTAATTGGTTCTTCCAAATCAGAAATAAAAATTGCAGCTAGTTCTTATTTGGAATATTTTCATGGAGAAATTACAGGTCGGCCTCCAAAAATAGATTTGTTGGATGAAAAGTTTTGCCAGAGTTTTTTAAGAAATGCGATTTTAAAAAGTCTTGTAGTTTCTTCTCACGATATAAGCGACGGAGGTTTGGCTGTAGCTTTAGCAGAATCTTGTATTTTGTCCGCAATGGGTGCAACTATAGAATTAGAGAAAGATTTAAATAGAGTTGATAATTTATTGTTTGCTGAAGGGGGGTCAAGAATTATTTTTTCAATTAGTAAAATGAAACAAAATGAATGGTTCAATTATTTAAAACAAAATCAAATAAAATTTCCATCAAGTGTGTATGTAAAAAAAATAGGATACGTATCTAATAACACTCTGAAGATAAAAATCAATGAAAAAAATATTTGCAATATTAGGGTTGAGGAATTAACCGAAAAATTTAATAATAGTATTTCAAGTTACTTTTAAATATGAAAAACATTTCTCAACTATTAATTTTTTTAAGATATTAAGTTATGTGCGGAATAGTTGGAATCGTTTCTTCAAATGATGTAAATCAACAAATTTACGATAGCCTTTTGCTTTTGCAGCATAGAGGTCAAGACTCAACAGGTATAGCAACAATGGAAAATACTATTTTTCATATACATAAGGTCAAAGGACAGGTTAATACTGCTTATAGAACTAGAGATATGAGGAATTTAATTGGCAAAATTGGATTAGGTCATGTTAGGTATGCAACAAAGGGATCAGCAGAAAGTGTAGAAGAAGCACAGCCTTTTTATGTTAATGCTCCTTATGGAATCGTTTTGATACATAATGGAAATTTGACTAATACTAGAGATTTAGAAAAACAGTTGTTTAATGTTGACAAGCGGCATACAAATTCTTCAAGTGATACTGAAATGTTGTTAAATGTATTTGCGACAGAATTACAAGAACAAATTCATAATCAAGAATTAGAACCTGACATTATTTTTGATGCGGTCAAATCTTTACATAAAAGAATTCAGGGATCATATGCTTCAATTGCATTAATTTCAGGACATGGTTTATTAGCCTTTAGAGATCCTTTTGGTATTAGGCCTTTAGTCATAGGGAAAAGACTTTCATTAACCACAAAAAAGGAAGAATGGATGGTTGCAAGTGAATCCTTAGTACTTGAGAATAATGATTATCAAGTAGTAAGAGATGTAGATCCAGGAGAAGCTGTTTTTATAAATCTTGATGGGGAGTTTTTCTCTAAGCAATGTTCTGAAAATCCAATGTTATTTCCCTGTGCTTTTGAATATGTTTACTTAGCTAGGCCAGATTCAATTATGAATGGAATTTCAGTCTATAAAGCTCGTTTAAAGATGGGAGATTATTTAGCAGAAACAATAAAAGAAACAATCAATTCTGGAGATGTTGATGTAGTTATGCCTATTCCTGATTCTTCTCGACCCGCAGCAATGCAAGTTGCAAGACAGTTAGGGATAGAATATAGGGAAGGTTTTTTTAAAAATAGATATGTTGGCAGAACATTCATAATGCCTGGTCAGCAGAAACGTAAAAAATCTGTAAGGCAAAAATTAAATGCTATGAGTGCAGAGTTTAAAAATAAAAATGTATTAATCGTTGATGACTCTATAGTAAGAGGAACTACTTCAAAAGAAATTGTCCAGATGGCAAAAGACGCAGGAGCAAATAAAGTTTTTTTTACATCAGCAGCTCCTCCTGTTCGTTATCCTCACGTTTATGGAATTAATATGCCTAATAGAGATGAATTAATAGCTCATAATAGGACAATTAGTGAAATCGCCGATAAACTTGAAATTGATAATCTTGTTTACCAAAGTGTTGAAAGTTTGCGTAAATCTATAATCAGTGATTCTCCTATTAAAGGTTTAGAGATGAGTTGTTTTACTGGTGATTATGTAACTGGAACAGTAAATCAAGAATACTTAAATTGGGTTGAAAATGAATATAAATCTTAGTTGAGATAGTTTTCAAGTCGGAAACAATTTTCAAGGTATTCATCATTATCTAATTTTAAAAAATCAATTAAAAAGTTTGATTTATTGGATTTGAAAGTTAATTTATTCAGGTCCAATCTTGCAGATTTATTTTTATTAGTTTCAATATCAAGGTAATGATTACTTGTTATTATTTTGAGAAAGTAATCGTTTTTAAGTTGGGTTTTTTCATTCAAATATCCTAAACTGTACTCATTTGAGCAGTAAATTTCATTACTACTTATGCAAAAGATTCTTCCTTGTTTAGATATTAAAAAAATATTTTCTCCATCATGGAATGTACAACAAGAAACGATTTTTTCAGTTGGTAAAAGTTTTGTAATTATCAATCCTTGAGATTGTTTAGAAGTTGGGGTTAAAAATTTATTTGATAAATTAAATTTAAAAATTCTTCCTATCGAGGTTAATATTATAAAATTTTTTCTTTCATTAGAAATAAAAGAATCAATTGTTTTTAAATTATTTTTTAATTTTGCAATAGTGAAAGATCTATTACTTTTAATCATATCTTCATCAAATAAAACCTTTTTAAATCTTCCATCTGAATTTAATATGCATAAATAATTTCTAGTTTCTTTTTTTATTGAATGAAAATTTATTATTTCATTAGGATGGATATTTCCAAGAATTTTATTATCTAATTTATAGTCTTTATTAATACTTGATTCCCAATCAATGTTAAATACTTTTCCCGTATTTGTGATTCCAATTAATTTTATATTTTTTTCAATATTACATATAAATTTTTGAATATTTTTATTATCTATAATTTTATTTACAGCCTCAAATGATTTCTTGTAATTACCTAAAATCATCCTTTTTAAATAAAGTCTATTGTCTATATATAATTTTGTTTTTTTATTTATAAGGTCTTCTAATATCTGATTATTAAGCGTTTCTAATTCTGCATTTTGATTTATATTTTTAATTATTTTTGTTTTACGTATAACATTATATTTTTTCTTTAAGATTAATAATTCTTCTATGAGTAATTTAAGTAATAATTCCCTTTCGTTCAATAATTTTTGAAAATAATTCTTTTTTTCTTCTAAATTTATTATTTCATTATCAATTTGATTTTTTTCTAGATTTGTTAATTTTTTTAGTGGCATATCCAAAACTGAATTTGCCTGTTTTTCACTTAAGAAAAAATTTTCTACTAATTTTGATCTAGCTTGCACAGAATTTTCTGATTCTTCAATAATTGCGATAACTTTTTTTATGTTTTTTGTAGCTTTAGATAAACCTTCTGATATTTCTAGTTTATCAAGGGTGTTTTTTAGAAAATAAAAAGTTCTTTTTCTAATTGTTTCTTCTCTAAATTCAAGAAAATAGTTAAGATATTTTTTCAGGTTTAGTTGTACAGGCTTGCCTTTAATCAAAGCTAAGAATATTGCGCCAAAGTTTGTTTGGAGAGTTGTTTTTTTGTATAAATTAGAAATAACAAGTTCAGAATTTGAATCTTTTTTTAGTTCTATTACAATTCTCATTCCATCTCTGTCGCTCTCATCTCTAATATCAGAAATCCCAATAATCTTGCCTGAATTAACCAGTTCTGCGAGTTTTTCAATCCAACCTGCTTTATTAACTTGATAAGGAAGTTCTGTAATGATTATTGCATTCTTTTTATGTTTCCCTTTGCCTAAATTTACCTCTTCCATATTTACAACTCCTCTTATTGTTATAGATCCTTTCCCAGTTTGATAAAGTTCTTCTATTGCATGACTATAAATTAATTCACCGCCTGTAGGAAAATCAGGTCCTT
Organism: Prochlorococcus sp. AG-347-I19; assembly: GCA_003279105.1. Lineage (GTDB taxonomy): Bacteria > Cyanobacteriota > Cyanobacteriia > PCC-6307 > Cyanobiaceae > Prochlorococcus_A. The sequence continues at coordinate 23,121 of QCBO01000007.1, read as the reverse complement.
TGATAATGTTAGAAAGTTTTTTATCACTAATATCTTTATTTTTAACTAAGGCAACTAAACCATCTACAATTTCGCCTAGGTTGTGAGGCGGAATATTAGTTGCCATGCCAACTGCAATACCTGATGAGCCGTTCAATAATAAAAATGGAAGTTGGGCTGGAAGCACATCTGGTTCTTTTTGAGAACCGTCAAAGTTATTTGAAAAGTTTACTGTTTCTGATCCAATTTCTTCAAGAAATCCTTTATGAGCTATCGGAGCTAATCTGGTCTCAGTATATCTCATTGCTGCCGGCGGATCATTATCTACAGATCCAAAATTTCCATGACCGTCAAGAGTAGGATATTTAGTTGAAAAATTTTGTACTAGCTTTACTAATGCGTCATATACCGCTTGATCACCGTGAGGATGGTACTTCCCAAGTACATCTCCAACAACTCTTGCACACTTCCTAAATGGTTTATCAGGTGTTAAACCTAATTCATACATTGCAAATATGATTCTTCTTTGTACAGGTTTAAGACCGTCTCTTGCATCAGGCAAAGCACGTCCAACTATAACGCTCATTGCATACTCCAAATAAGAACGTTGCATTTCTTCTTGAAGTGAGATGGAAGTGAAGTTTTTCTTATCCATTAGAGCGCAAAATTGAATAAATTATTAATCAACTAAATTAAGACTAATAGGTAAAACAATATTTACCAGTATTGAACATTAAGACGATTCATTTATTTTGGATTTTGCCAGTATTACATCTTTTTTTAGTTGTTCATTTTGTAAAAGAATTTCTGTAGTGGCTTGTAATTTTTCTCCCCATAACTGTTCTTTTCTATAATCATAATTGACATATTTGGGGTCTTTAGCTAAAGCTTTTTTTGCTAGCTGAATTGCTAATTTATTATCATGAATATTTATACATGAGGCTAGCCCTAGTAATGGTTCAGCATTTTCCTCAATTGAGATTGCACTTTCAAAAAGTTTGGTTGAGAGATTTATATTGTTTCTCTCAAAATAAGCTAAACCTTGATTATTGATTGCTTGCCAGAAATCAGGTTTAATTTTTATAGATTTATCAAACAATTTTATAGCTCCCAAATAATTTTTTTCCATTAATAAAATATTTCCTAATTGAAAAATAGCTTTGTAGTTATTAGGCTCAATCTTTATTCCTTTTTCTAAAGCACTCTTTGCTTTTGTTTGTTGTGATATTTTTAGATAAACATTACTTTTAGCAAAATATATTTCGCTTATATTTGAATTGATCTGTTCTGCTTTATTTAGAGAATTTAATGCGTTTTTGTATTTTTTGTTAGCTATTTGTGCTTCAGCTAAAATCAACCATAGTTTTTCATCTTTTGCATTAATTTTTACTGCTAATTTCGCTAAGTTAAGGCTGTCTTCAAATTGACCAAAATAAAGTAGTTGATATGCATTTTCCCCAATATATAAACTTTGCTTTTGTAAATTTTTTATTGTTGGGAAATAATAGTAGGGAACTATTGCTCGAACTATTTCTATTTGAACAAAGTAAAAACAGATCAAGAAGATCCAGATTGTTTTTTTGAAAAACTTCATATTTTAATTTTTTTATTATTTATATTTGCTTGTATGTTTCTTTTCCACATCCATGGTTTAATTCTTTTTAATGTAGTTCCTTTAAGATTTTCTTGCCACGTTTTATCATCCCAATTGAGGGACTCAATATTAAGATTTTTAATCCAGTCTTTCGGTGTAGTTTCATGATTATTATTGTATGGAACTGATTTATTCCATGGACAAACATCTTGACAAATGTCACATCCTGCAACCCATCCACCTAAATTTTTTTCTATTTTCTTTGGAATAGTTTTATCTCTGCTCTCTATTGTGTGATACGCAATACAAAGATCTGATTGTATTACAAATGGTTCTACGATTGCCTTTGTGGGACAATGTTCAATACAAATATCACATTTCCCACAAAGTGATTGATGAGGTTTATCTGGTATTAAATCTTTTGTGAGAATCATAAAGCCCAAAGTAAACCAAGAACCATTTTTTTGGCTGATTAAATTACTATTTTTACCTATCCAACCAATCCCTGCCTCCTCTGCCCATGCTTTTTCAAGAAGCGGAGAGGTATCAACGCATATTTTCCATTTACAATCAGGAATTTCTAGGTCGATCCATTTACCAATATTCTTTAATTTTTTGTAAATGACTTTATGATAATCTTCACCTTGGCTAAATTTAGCTACTTTCAGGAAACTGTTGTCGTTGTTTTGTGAATTAATGTAAGTAAATCCAACGCTTAAAACGCTTTTTGCCTCTTTAAAAAGTGAGCCGATATTTCTTCTTTTTTCTGTTTCCATCCATTTCATTTCAGCATGGTAGTTATTTGATAACCATCTTTCTAATGCATTAGTTCTTAATTTTATTCGCGAACTACTTGGTATTGAAGCTATTCCAGCAAGTGAAAAACCTTCAAAAATAGCTTTCTCTTTTAATTGTTTACTTATTTCTTTTCTGTATTGAATCTTATCAATCATTTTTTTAAGAGCATTTCCTTTAAAAGTTATTTTTGGAGAATAAACTTATAACTAAAATAGATATATTTAAGAAAAATATATCCTAACTTAGTAAAAACAGTTAAATTATTAGTAAAGTTAATATAGTTAAAACGTTATTTTGGTTGAATCTAATCAAAATCAAGATTCGAATTTGGGATCTAGGCTTCAACAAGATCTCAAAAATGATCTTATTGCGGGGTTATTAGTTGTAATACCCTTAGCAACAACAATCTGGCTGTCATCATTAGTTAGTAAATTTGTTTTAACGTTAGTTACTTCAGTTCCCAAGCAACTAAATCCTTTTATTACTCTAAATCCTTTATTACAAGATTTAATTAATCTCACCTTAGGTTTAACTGTTCCTTTATTAGCTATTTTGCTTATAGGTTTGATGGCGAGAAATTTTGTAGGAAGATGGTTATTAGAATTTGGAGAGGGTACTTTATCCAAAATCCCAGTAGCTGGAGCTGTTTATAAAACTCTTAAACAACTGCTAGAAACTTTCTTAAGTAATAAATCTAATAGATTTAGACGAGTTGTTTTAGTTGAATATCCGCGTGAGGGACTATATAGTGTAGGCTTTGTAACTGGAGACGTAGGACCTTCATTGCAGCCAGAATTGGAAGAAAAATTACTTAGTGTTTTCATCCCCACAGCACCAAACCCAACTACTGGCTGGTATACACTCGTTCCTGAGTCTTCTGTTAAGGATTTGGAAATATCTGTTGAAGATGCTTTTAGAACTATAATTTCTGCTGGGATAGTTAATCCAGATGAGAAAAATAACTCTACAAATCCAACATTTTCAAAATTGTTTTCTCAATTACGAGCTTCCACTAATACTTCTTCTTAATTGATGCATAATAGATCCCTTTCTAGAGAATTATCTTTAATTTCTCTTGGCCTTATAAAAGATAAAGGTGATTTTAAGCTTAATAAATTTCAGATAGAAGAAATTTTTGAATCTGCTTTGGATTCTCTAATAAATCATTGCAGAGAGGAACTCGATAATTGTGAGTCAGAATTAGAAAATGCTTCACAAAAAATACTAGATAGTGAGTTGCAAGAAGGTGTTGATTCCTCATATTCAAATGTTCGAGATGAGTTAAAAAAATCTCTTATAAAAATTGAAACTGTAATGAATACACTCTCTGTCACTTTAGATTTTCCAAAATTAATTGTTTCTAGTGGTCAAATAGATTTAAGAGAGGATGTAAATCAAAGGATTTGTAATATAATTAATAATCTTAAAAGTATTGATTCTGATATTGATCAAGTAATGGATGGCTGGAGATTAAAAAGATTACCAAGAATTGATAGGGATATTTTGCGTCTAGCTTACGTGGATATCAATTTTTTGGACACACCTGTCGCTGTTGCTTGTGATGAGGCAGTTCATTTAGCTAATAAGTATAGTGATTTGCAAGGAAGAAAATTTATTAATGGAGTTTTAAGGAGATTACAAACAATTTAATTGTCATAATTATTTGATATAAATAAATAGTATTTAGAAAATTTTTATTACGCACTATAGATAATAATGACTACTGAATCTGATAATTCTCGTGAATGGGCAGCTCAAGCTTATGCACTTCTAAAAAAAAGACAGGAACAGCAAAAGCAAGAACTAGAGAAACAGGAACAGCAAAAGCAAGAACTAGAGAAACAGGAACAGCAAAAGCAAGAATTGATTGATATTCCTAATGAAGAAAAAATTGCTGAACCTGAATTAGGAGAATTTGATGATAATTTTACTTGGTCTGCAATGGTATTAGCTGCTCAAGGGAAAAAAATAAATCAAATATCGATTGATGAAATTGATTGGTTAACTAAATTACGTAGAGGATTAGAAGAAACTCGAAAAGGATTTGTTACTGAATTGTTGGATAAATTAGGAGATGATCCTCTTACTCCTGAATCTCTTGATGATTTAGAGACTTTATTAATAAGAGCTGATGTGGGGATTGATTCAACCGATAAAGTTATAAGTTCTCTTAGAACAAAATTAAATGAAGAAGTCGTGGGAGCAGAAGCAGGTATAAAATTCTTGAAGCAGGAATTAAAATTAATAATCGACAAACCAATAAAAAATTCGGGCTCTGATCTCTTAGTTCCCCAAAAGGGTAAGTTAAATGTCTGGTTATTAGTAGGAGTTAATGGTGTTGGTAAAACTACTACATTAGGAAAATTAGCTTATTTATCATCAAAAAGTAATTATAAAACTTTGATCGCTGCTGCTGATACCTTTAGAGCAGCTGCAGTAGAACAACTTAAAGTGTGGGGAGACAGAAGTAATGTTGATGTTATATCTAATCAATCAAAAAATGCTGATCCAGCTGCTGTAGTTTTTGATGCAATTAATTCTGCAAAAAAAAGAAATGTTGATTTATTACTTGTTGATACAGCAGGTAGATTGCAAACAAAAAATAATTTGATGGATGAATTAGCAAAAATAAAAAAAATTATTGATAAAAAGGTCCCAGATGCAATTGTTGAATCATTATTAGTTTTAGATGCAAGTCAGGGACAAAATGGCTTAAAGCAAGCAAAAAGTTTCGCAAAATCAGCAGACTTAAGTGGAGCAATTATTACTAAATTAGATGGTACTTCTAGAGGAGGAGTATCTTTAGCTGTATCTGAAGAAGTAAATTTGCCTATAAGGTTTATTGGAGCTGGAGAAGGTATAAAAGATTTGAGACCATTTAATAGTTATGAATTTGTAGAAGCTATGCTTGCAGATAAATAAATATTTAATTAATTTTTTTTAAAAACTTAAATTTAATGGTAAAACATATTTATCTATTAGATCTGCTTTGACAAATAATCAAAAAGAAAAAATATTTTCGAATAAATTTATCCAAAAATTTTTAGAAAATGATCCTAAAGTAACTCTAAAAAATAACTATAAATTTGCTGAAATTGCATCTTCCTTAGGATATTATTTAAAATCGTTTTCCAACATAAATAAATTACTGGATTATGTTAGCTTAATTTTTAAATATCTTTTTTCTGAGAATATAATTTTAATTATTCCTCTAAATTATGAGGGGGAGATATGGAATGAAAATATAAAAATTTCTCTTAATTATAAATATTTAACAGTTCAAGAAGAAATTAATAATTTTTTGAATCAATTTCATTTTTCGAAAAATTTTAAAATAAAAGAAATTCTAACTTTTGAAAGAGCTTTAAAAAATAAATTTAAAGAATATAAAATTGAAACAAAAAAAATAATATCTAGGGGTAAATGTAGAGGATTTATTTATATTTTTAGCCAAGATATTTCTAGTCATTCGATTACTGAAGACAGTAATTTTAATTTTATTGAAAATTGCCTAGCTGTTGGATTAGAAAATCACTATTTAATAAAAACAAAGAAAAAGCATGAAAATGTAGATAGAGAAATTTCCACTGGTGCTGAAATTCAATCTCAATTACTCCCAGATTATTGTCCAATTATCCACGGTATAGAACTTGCTGCACATTGCAGACCAGCTCTTCAGCTCGGTGGGGATTACTATGATTTCATGTGCTTAAAGACGAATATTTCTGAAAAAAGGAAAGAAAAATCAAGATGGGCTTTTGTAATTGGTGATGTTATGGGTAAAGGGATTCCAGCCGGTCTTTTAATGACTATGTTAAGAGGAATGTTACGTGCAGAGGTTCTTACAGGTCTGCCTCCAGATAGAATTTTGCATGATTTGAATCAACTAGCAATAAATGATTTAGATCAATCGCATAGATTTGTGACATTATTTTACTCAGATTATGATCCTAGAACTAGAAAATTGAGATTTGCTAACGCAGCACATAATCCTCCTCTGCTTTGGAAAAGTTCAGATCAGAAAATTATTAAATTAGATGCAAAAGGATTTGTACTTGGACTACAAAAAGATGCTGAATATGATTGTGGTGAAATTAAGCTTAATCAAAATGATTTAGTTCTTTATTATACAGATGGAGTAACTGATACTTCTAACTCTTTAGGGCAAAGATTTGATGAGGAAAGATTAATTAAAATCCTTACAAAATTATGTAAGCAATCCTATACATCCCAAGAAATTTTAAATAAAATATTTAAAAAGTTAGATGATTTTACAGGGCAAAATAGACATCTTGAAGATGATGCCTCAATGGTTATTTTTCAATTGAAATAGATTTTTTTTGTCACTGATATAAAAAAATGCTTTATTAGAGATACTTAAAGTCACTAATTGATATGGCAAAAGTTTGGAGTAAAAGGTTTGATAATGCACTTGACCCTTTTATTGAAAAGTTTAATGCTTCAATTGATTTTGATAGAAAGCTTATTTTAGAAGATTTAGATTGCTCGATTGCTCATGCAAAAATGCTTGGCAAAACAAAAGTTTTATCCTCTTCTGAAGCTTTGCAAATTATTAAAGGTTTAGAGTTAATAAAAGTTGAGTATTTGGAGGGTAAATTTACTCCTGGTCCACCTTCTGAAGATATTCACTATTGCATAGAAGAAAAGCTGATAAGTTTAATTGGTGAAACTGGAAAAAAATTACACACAGGCAGAAGTAGAAATGATCAAGTTGGGACAGATATAAGATTGTGGCTAAGAAAAGAGATTGACAATGTTGAAATTTTAATAACCAATTTACAAAAAGCCTTCTTAAATCTAGCCAAATCCAATATTTATACCTTAATTCCTGGTTATACCCACATGCAAAGAGCTCAACCATTATCTTTGGCTCATCATTTGTTGGCTTACATAGAAATGCTCCAAAGAGACCGTGACAGGTATAAAGAAGTACGCTCAAGAGTTAATATTTCCCCGTTAGGAGCTGCAGCATTGGCCGGGACAAAAATAAAAATAGATAGGCACTTTACAGCTGCAGAATTGGGTTTTAAAAAGATTTATAAAAACAGTATTGATGCAGTAAGTGATAGAGATTTTTGTATAGAGTTTGTTTCTGCATCCGCTTTGTTGATGTCTCATTTAAGTAAAATTTCAGAGGAAATAATTTTATGGGTGACTGATGAATTTTCTTTTGCAAAATTAACAGATAAATGTGCCACAGGGAGTAGCTTAATGCCGCAGAAAAAAAATCCTGACGTTCCAGAATTGATAAGAGGTAAGACAGGAAGAGTTTATGGACATCTCCAGGCATTATTAACGATGGTCAAGGGATTACCACTTTCTTACAATAAGGATTTTCAAGAGGATAAAGAGCCAATATTTGATACTGCAGAAACTATATCTTCTTGTACTAAAGCAATGACTATTTTAATCAGTGAGGGTATTGAATTTAATATTAAAAATCTATCTGATTCTGTAGAAAACGACTTTTCTAATGCTACTGATTTAGCAGATTACTTAGTTGGTAAAAATGTTCCTTTTAGGACCGCTTATCAAGTTGTTGGTCAAATGGTTAAATATTGTCTGGAGAGGAAAATGTTATTTAAAAATCTCAAAATTGAAGAATTTAAAAAATTCCATCCCGAATTTGAAGAGGACGTTTTTGTGGATCTTCAATCTCTTAATGTCGTTAAATCAAGAAATAGCGAAGGTGGTACAGGTTTTGCGCAGGTAGAAAAAGAGGTGAATAATTGGCAAAAAAGATTGTTACTTTGAATCTCAATTATTTTTCTACAACAAGGGTATGCTTTGAAGTAGAATAATAAGGTAAATTTATAAGACTACTTATTGTAGTTTTTTTATAAGTTAAATTTTTTGTTGAATTTAAAGTGAGTATTTTTGTTGGCAATTTGCCGTTCCGCGCAGAGCGTGAAGATGTAATACAATTATTTGCCCCTTTTGGTGAAGTTTTAAATTGTTCTCTTCCTCTGGAGAGAGATACTGGAAGGAAAAGAGGATTCGCTTTTATTGAAATGGCAGATGAAGCGATTGAGTTAACTGCTATTGATGGCTTGCAAGGCACGGAACTTATGGGTAGGCCATTAAGAATTAATAAAGCTGAGCCTAGGGGTTCTTCAGGTGGATCTCGTAGGGGAGGAAGAGGTGGAAATAATGGTGGCTATGGCGGTGGCTACGGCGGTGGAAATAATGGTGGCTACGGCGGTGGCTACGGCGGTAGTAATTCTGGATCTAACAGCTCTAACGCCAATAAATCTTCTGGAGCAGCAGGTTGGGAAGACAGAAGTTATGGAAACTCTTCTGAGAATTCTGAATATGAAAATGGTAGGAGTAGAAGAAAAAGGGGAATGTCCAATGAGAGCAATGCTTCAAACGGGACAAATTAATAACCCATTTCTTCAAGCGCTGTGGTTAATTTAAATAGATATTCAATATTTAATTCTTTTTTTATAGATTTATTTGAAATTTGATTTCTCCAAATTTTAGCTTTTGGTATACCTTCAACTAAATTTATAAGATGTTTACAAATATCCCATGATTTTCCTCCACTACTTAAATGAGTTTCTATGTATGGAATTAAGGAGAATATAATGTTCGAAGCAGATTTAGGTTTTTTATTAATTCCATAAATCTTTTGATCAATTTCAGACCATCTCAATGGATGTTTATAGATTGACCGTCCAATCATTACCCCATCAAAATCATTCAAGGCTTTTAATGATTCATCGATATTTGTTAAACCTCCATTGATTTCTATTAATAATTTTGGATTTGATTTTTTCAATTTTTTTACTACATCATAATTTAGTGGAGGTATGGTCCTATTTTGTTTTGGATTTAGACCCTTTAATATGGCTTGCCTTGCATGAACTGTAAATCTGTCTGCCCCTGCATTTGCGACAATTCTTACGAAGTTATTCAAGTTAACGAAACTATAATCATTGTCTACACCTATTCTGTGTTTGATCGTAACCGGTAAGTTGCAATTATTTTTTAAGGATTCTATACATTTTGCTACTTTTTCAGGGTCTTTCATAAGTGAAGCCCCAAAATTTCCAGAACAGACTCTTGGACTCGGACATCCAACATTAAAGTTTATTTCGTCATAACCCCAATCCTGAGCCATTTGGGCTGCCTCTTTAAGGATTTTAGGATCGTCCCCACCAAACTGAATCGATAGCGGGTGTTCCTCATCATTGAAATCTAGAAAAGTTTCTTTTTTATTTGTATAAACTAAACTCTGAGCCACAATCATTTCCGTATACAATAAAGCTGCAGAACTTATTTTTCTCATTATCATTCTGAAGTGTTTATCAGTACAATCCATCATTGGAGCAATACTTAATTTATGAATATTTTTAATAGAATTAGATTGGATGAAATTCATTACTTTTTTGTGATTTAAATATATGAATCAATTTCTATCAAGAAGAACTTTTATTCTAATTCCTACTATGTCAATCTTAGAAATAATCCTTAAACCTGTGCAAGTGTTAGCATCTTCACTTGCTTCTAAAGAAGAGTGGAATTTCTCAAAAGACGAATGGAAATCTAAGTTAAGTCCAGAATCATATTATATTCTCAGGGAAGAAGGTACTGAAAGAGCTTTCAGCAGCCAATTAAATAATGAGAAAAGAAAAGGAATTTTTCATTGTGCAGGCTGCGATTTGCCGCTTTTTTCTTCAGATAAAAAGTTCGATAGTGGTACAGGATGGCCAAGTTTTTGGGATTCAATTCAAGGATCAGTAGAAATGAAAGTTGATTTTAAGTTAATTGTCCCTAGAACCGAATATCATTGTTCCAGATGCGGAGGTCATCAAGGACATGTTTTCAATGATGGGCCACTTCCTACTGGTAAAAGATACTGTAACAATGGATTAGCATTAAGGTTTGTTCCTGACTAAATATTTGTGCGGCCTTCCGCAACTTGTTTTGTGGATCACTTTATTGGAGAATAGTCTTATTAATTTTTAGAAAAATGATTGAAAATCAATCAGAAAATATTGATAATAAAGAAAATGATCTTTCTGATCAGGATAATTCTCTTGAAGATTCATCATCTCCTCAAGAATTAACCACTCAAAGTAATGAATTATCTTCTCAAAAAACAGAAGAAATAAATACTGAAGAATTAAAAAATTCTATATCTAATAATGATGCAAGATTAGAGCAACTAGAAAAAGAGCATGAAACATTAAAAAATCAATATGTAAGGATATCAGCAGATTTTGATAATTTTAGAAAAAGGCAGTCTAGAGATCAGGACGATTTAAAAATTCAACTTGTTTCAAAGACTTTAACTGCAATACTACCTATTGTTGATAATTTCGAGAGAGCAAGACAACAACTAAAACCTGACAGTGAAGAAGCTCAAGCTCTTCATAGAAGTTATCAAGGATTGTATAAACAATTGGTAGAAGTTTTAAAACAACAGGGAGTATCACCTATGAGAGTTGTTGGTCAGCATTTTGATCCAAGCTTGCATGAAGCTGTATTAAGAGATTCTAGTGAAGAGTTTAAAGAAGATATCATTATTGAAGAATTGCAGCGAGGATATCATCTTGAAGGTAAGGTTTTGAGACATGCTTTGGTTAAAGTTTCTATGGGACCCGGAAAACAAAATTCACAAGAGGAAGTAGAAAAGGATAAAGTTGAAGTGGACATTGCTTCAGAAGAAAATACTTCTGAAAATGTATAAATTCCAAATTTTTACTTGAACATTATCTAATGGCTGATTTCTATCAAATACTTGGAGTTTCAAGAGATGCTGATGCGGATACCTTAAAAAAGGCTTATAGAAAATTAGCAAGACAATACCATCCTGATGTTAATAAAGAACCTGGTGCGGAAGATAAATTTAAAGAAATTGGTAAGGCTTACGAAGCATTAGCTGATCCTGAAACTAGAGCTAGATATGACCAATTTGGAGAAGCTGGCCTTGGAGGTGCGGCTGGAATGCCTGACATGGGAGACATGGGCGGCTTTGCTGATTTATTCGAAACTTTTTTTAATGGTTTTGGGGGGCAAAATCCACAGGGAGGAAGAACACAAAGAAGAGGTCCTCAACAAGGAGATGATTTAAGGTATGACCTTAATGTTGACTTTAAAAATGCAATTTTTGGCCAACAAAGAGAAATTAAAATTCCTCATCTGGAGACATGTGAAGTCTGTCGGGGAACAGGTGCAAAACCAGGAACCGGACCAAAAACTTGTTCAACATGTGGTGGAAGTGGACAAGTTAGAAGAGCTACAAGAACACCTTTTGGTAATTTCACACAAGTAGCTGAATGTCCTTCATGTAATGGGGCTGGTCAGATAATTGCAGATCCATGTGTAAGTTGCGGCGGTAATGGAGTAAAGCAAGTCAGAAAAAAATTAAGAATTAATATTCCTGCAGGAGTTGATACTGGCACTAAATTAAGAGTTTCCGGTGAGGGAAATGTTGGTTTGAAAGGGGGCCCACCTGGAGATCTTTATGTTTTTATAAAGGTTAAGAATGATCCAAAACTTAAAAGAGACGGTGTGACTATTTACTCAGAAATAGCAGTGAGCTATTTACAGGCTATATTAGGTGACACTGTTAAAATTACTACAGTTGATGGAGATGTTAACTTAAAAATTCCAAGTGGTACGCAGCCAAATACAACTCTTTCACTTGAGAATAAAGGGGTACCTAGACTCGGTAATCCGGTTGCGAGAGGAAATCATGAAGTTTTAGTAAAGGTAAATTTACCAACTCGTATAACCGACGTAGAACGAGAGCTTTTAGAGGGTTTAGCTTCTCAATATTCAGATAAAAATATTAATTCCAGCAGTGGACTTTTTAGTAAATTATTTGGTAAAGAATCTTAATGACTTCCCTAAAGCATTTGGATCTTAAATCAGTTCCATGTCCTTTAAATGTTGTCAAAATCAAATTGGCTTTGGAGAAGTTATCTAAAAACGAACAACTTATTGTTGAATTAGATAAAGGTGAACCAGAAGAAATGGTATTGAACAATTTAAAAGAAATGGGATGTTTGTTTACACAAATCAAAAGAAATGAAAAATTTATAAAAATAAAAATATTGAATGAAAATTAATAATAAACATTTAGGTTTAGTAACGAAAAAATTTAATGATTTTTTTTTAGTTGACTTAAAAAATCAAGAAAACTCTGGAAATAGCGAGAAATTTTTATGTAAGGTTAAGAAGTCTATAAATTTCAAGGATCAATTTATTTATGTTGGAGATGAAGTAGCAATTGAAAAAATTGATTTTAAAAGTAAACGCGCAGTAATAACAAGTCTTAAAAAAAGAAAAAATCTTTTAGTTAGACCCTCAGTTGCAAATATTTCTAATATTTACGTTACTTTTTCCGTTGAAGAACCAGAGTTAAATTTATCTCAAGTTAATAAGTTTTTGATATCAGCAGAATTAATGGAAGTTGAAGTCTCATTAATTTTGACAAAGTGTGATTTAATTTCTGATAAAAGAAGATCATATTTACTTGATAAATTTGAGAAATGGGGTTACCAAGTAATAACTTTAAATTTACAGAAATCTGATTGTTTTAAAAATTTATTGGCTGAATTAAAGCAAAAAGAATGTTCAATTTTTATGGGCCCATCCGGAGTTGGTAAAACTACTTTGCTAAATATGATTATTCCAGGTCTTCAAAATAGTACTGCTCCAGTTTCTAATAAAATTAAGAGAGGAAAAAATACTACTCGAAATGTTGAGTTATTCTCTATATCGAAGCAAAGCTACATTGTGGATACTCCTGGATTTAATATGCAGCCTCTAGAGCTTGATATTAAGTTGTTACCAAATCTTTATTCAGAAATATATAAACAGGTAATCGAAGGAGGAATTAAGTGTAAATTTCGCAACTGTTTACATTTAGAAGATGAGGGATGTAATTTAAATAAATCCTTCGAAAGATATTCTTTTTATAGAGAAATGATTGAGTCTTCTAAGAGTCACTATTATCAAAACCAGGAAGATTAAGATTTAATCCACCAGTCAAATCATTCATTCTTTCTTTCATAGTTGTAGTTGATAATTCATGAGCTTTTTGAATAGCTTGTAGAATATTGTGTTCTATTTGTTCTTTATTTGCATTTAAGATATTTTCTTGTACTTCTACCTTTAAAGGAAGTTGGTTCCCACTTATCCAAACTTTTATCATTTCATCATCACTTTTGCCTTCAATCTCCATATTTTCAAGTTCATCTTGTAATTTTTGAGCATCTTGCTGAATTTGTTTAGCTTTTTTAAAAGCTTCTGTAAGTTGTCCAAAGTTAGGAAGTCCAAAACCCGCCATTTTGTAAAAAAGTTTCTTTAGTTAGGATAGTCAAAACCAATCATTCTTACTTCCGGTTGCAAGTAAATCCCTTTTTTTTGTAGTACTTTTTGTTGAATTACTGTTATTAATTCATAAATATCTTTTGAACTTGCTGAAGAAGTGTTAACTATAAAATTTGAATGCATTGTAGAAATTTCAGCACCGCCAATTTTAAATCCCTTTAAACCCATATCATCAATTAATTTTGCTGCATAATTATTTTCAGGATTTTTAAAAACGCTACCAAAACTTGGCTGATGATATGGTTGTCTTTCTGTTTTTAATTTAAGGTTATTTTTGGTTGTTTGAATTAAATGTTCTAGATTTCCATTAGGTTCAAAATGTAATCTTGCACTAATAATTGTTAAATCGTTTCTTTGAAAAGAGCTAAATCTATATTCAAAATTGATATCTTTTTTTTTAATTTCAATTTTTTCATAAGTTTTATTATTTATAACTTTTACGGAAATAAGATTTTTTGCGAGCGATAAATTACCTGTGCCAGCATTCATGTAAATTGCTCCTCCTAATGTTCCTGGAATTCCGACAGCCCATTCCCCTCCTTGTAATCCATTTTTTGCAAGAGAATTGGATAATGTTGGGAGCATTACACCTGCTTCCGCTTCAACAATCCCTGAATATGGCTCTATCCTTAGTGATTTCAATTTTTTTGTACAAACAACTAAGCCTTTTATGAAGATATTATTTATCAAAAGATTTGAACCTGCCCCAATTATTTGACATCTGTGATTGTTTAAAGTAGCCCATTTTATTAGATATGAAAATTCTTCAATACTTCTTGGCTCAGCAAAATATTCAGCTACTCCTCCCACTTTTATAGTTGTATAACTACTTAAATTACAGTTTTCAGAAAAATTTTTTTTATTCATAAATTAGTTATCTATTTTTATTGTTTTTTCATTTAAAATTGACCAGAATTTATGACAATCACCAGCTCCCATATTCAAAATTAAATCCCCTTTCTGAGTTAATTCGAAAAAATTCTTTGTAACTTCATAATAATTATTTATATAACTAACATTTTTATTTTTTTTATAAATCAGGTCAGTGATAATTTTCGAAGTAATTTGATCTTCGTTTGCTTCTCCTGCTCCATAAATACAGGTTACATAAATAACATCTGCTTTTGATAATTCTTCAGCGAATTCTTTAGAAAATTGCTTTACTCGAGAGTATCTATGGGGTTGAAATATAGCAATTAATCTACTTTTCTCAAATTCATTATTATTTATTTGCTGTATCAATAATCTTCCTAATTTAATCGTCTCTTTTATTTCTTTTGGGTGATGTGCGTAATCATCATATAAACTTCTTTCATCTATTTGGCCTCTGAATTCAAATCTTTTGTTTGGGAGTTTCAGATATTTTAAATTTTTTTTAATTTCTACAAAATTTACTCCTATCATTCTTGAAGCTGCTATTGCAGCAGTGATATTAGATAGATTGTGTAATCCTGGAATTGGAATATTTAAACTACTAATAAAATTTCCATTTTCATAATATCTTCCAATTGTATACTTTGAATTAATTTCAGTTGGAATTATTGCATAAGCTACGTTTTTAGCAGTGGTGTTTGACCACTTATAGTTAGAATAAAAATTATTTCTTGAGGTTTCACAATCAAAATTAAGTAGTAATTTTTTAGAGTTTTTAGCGAAACTTTTAAAAGAAGATATGACTTCATTTAAATCAGAAAAGTGATCGCAATGATCAAAATCAATATTATTGATTATTCCGATATCAGATTCATATTTGTTAATTGTCCCATCAGATTCATCAACTTCAGCTACTAAATATTTTGTATTCTCTAAATGACAATTAGAGTTGTAAATAGGAATTATTCCTCCAGTTATTGAAGAAGAATTACGTGTACATAACTCAAGTATTGTAGAGAGGAATGTACTGGTTGATGTTTTTCCGTGGCTGCCGGCTACCGCCAATGCAGTATAAGTGCGCATTAGCATTGCAAGTATCTCTGAACGATGTTTTGTTGGTAAATTTTTTTCTCTGCAGTATGAAAACTCTTCATTTTCTGGCTTGATAGCGGAGCTTACAACAAAATTAATCAATTTGTTGGTAAATTTTGAAATGACAAATTCTATATTTTGTCGAATTTGAGAATAAAAAATTACTGCACCTAATTTCTCCAATTTTTTAGTTTCATCGTTTTGAACTAAATCAGATCCTGAAACTGAACAACCTTTTTTAAGTAAACCAATTGCTAATGCTGACATCCCAATACCTCCAATCCCAATAAAATGAAAATGACTTTTCAACAGTAATTTTTTATCCAATGTTTATCTTTGACTTAAATCAAAATAACTTCTAGGTATAATTTTGCTATTTTTTCTTAAAAAAAAATGTTTTTTTTTCTTGAATTAATACAAAACTAGACTTATTTGCTTAATAAATTAAAAAAAACTTACGTTATTGCACAAAATTCAGTATGATCAGCAACTTAGGTTAATCATTTAGAAATTATTAGTTATGACTTTGCGTGTTGCAATTAACGGCTTTGGCAGAATTGGTCGAAACTTTATGCGTTGTTGGCTTAGTAGAGGAGCTTACACCAATATTGAAGTAGTTGGAATTAATGTTACCTCAGATCCTAAGACTAATGCTCATCTATTAAAGTATGACTCAGTCCTTGGTCAACTTGATGGTGTTGATATTCAATATACTGATGATACTTTTGTAATTAATAACAAGACAATTAAATGTTTCTCTGATAGAAATCCAATGAATCTCCCTTGGAAAGATTGGGGTGTAGATTTGGTTATTGAATCTACTGGAGTATTTAATACAGACGTAGGCGCAAGTAAGCATTTAGAAGTAGGAGCAAAAAAAGTCATCTTAACTGCTCCTGGTAAAGGTGATGGCGTTGGCACTTTTGTAGTTGGGGTTAATGCTGATACATATAAACATAAAGATTATGATATTTTAAGTAATGCTAGTTGTACAACAAACTGTTTAGCTCCAGTAGTTAAAGTTTTAGACCAAACTTTTGGGATTAACAAAGGTTTGATGACTACAATTCATAGTTATACTGGTGATCAAAGAATTTTAGATAATAGTCATAGAGATTTAAGAAGGGCTAGAGCTGCTGCTACAAACATTGTTCCTACTTCTACAGGAGCTGCAAAAGCAGTAGCTTTGGTATACCCAGAAATGAAAGGCAAATTAACAGGAATTGCAATGAGAGTTCCAACTCCTAACGTTTCAGCAGTAGATTTTGTTTTTGAATCTTCTAAATCTGTCACAGCTGAAGAAGTCAATAATGCTCTCAAGGAAGCATCTCTAAGCTCAATGAAAGGCATTATTAAGTATGGAGATGAACCATTAGTGTCAAGCGATTATGCAGGTACCAATGAATCATCAATTGTAGATAGTGATCTTACTATGTGCATCGGAGATAACCTTGTAAAGGTTCTTGCATGGTACGACAATGAGTGGGGTTATAGTCAGAGAGTTGTAGATTTAGCAGAGATTGTTGCTAAAAATTGGGAATAATTAAAAATGTTTGAAAGGTTTGTTATTGAATAATTTATTTTTTTTCTTATCTTTAAATTCTATTGATGGTTTGCCATCAGCAAAAAAACCAATTTCACAAATATCTTCATCAAGTTGAGATAAATTCCTTGCCCAATTTTTTGGCAATGAGAAAACTAATTCATAGTCTTCGCCTCCAAAAAAATAATATTCGTCCCATTTATCTCCTTTAGGCCAATCTTTATCTTTAGGTATTTTTTCATAATTTATTATCGCTTTACAGTTGCTAGCTATTGTTAAATCTTGTAAGGCCTGAAATAGACCATCACTGCTATCAGTGCATCCTACTCTCCTTATTTTATTATTGGAGCGAGTTTTGAGGAGATTATTTAGAAAATTTGGGTTAACTTTAGGGCGACAAAAATGTTCTATGGACTTAATAATTAATCTTTTATTAAGTGAAAATTCATCATCAAAATTAATTTGATTCTGTATCGAAAATCCCAGTTTGCTAAGACCATGAATGCCTGTAGTCAGGATTATATCTCCTGGTTTACATGCGTTTCTTCGTAATTCAAGTTCACCTTGAATTCCAAAAGCCGTAATTGAAATGATTTTTTCATTTCCTTTTGAGCAATCTCCCCCAAGAATCATCCCGCCATATTCTTTTAATGCTTTGTTTATTCCTTTGTATAATTCTTCAACCCAAATCCACTCAGTTTTAGCAGGTAGAACTAGGCTTATTGTAATACCGATAGTTTGCTTGCTTCCACTTGATAATAAGTCAGAGATGTTGCTAACAACTGCTTTCCATCCAAGGTCCCCAGGACAAATAGTAATGTCATTGAAATGAACATTTTCTACCAAAGAATCAGTATTAATAAGTAAATTCTCATTTTTAGTTTTGATTAAAGCGCAATCATCTGAAATTTGGTTTTTAGGCATAAATTTTCCTAGCCTATTTATTAATTCTTTCTCCCCTATATCTTCTAATTTTTCTTTATGCATTTAATTTGAGGTTTTCAATCCCTTCTAAAACATCAATCGAAATTATTATGTCATCTTTAGTAAGCTCTTCTAATACATCAAATCCATCTACAACGTAACCAAAGGCAGCATTCCTCCCATCAATTAAGTTACGACCTGCCGGATTTAATTCTGCTTCATATAAAAAAAAGAAAAATTGCGATGAGCCATCATCTACTGCGGTATTTGAATGGGACCATCCTAAAGTTCCAAGTGTTGCGAAAGGTAATGTTGGCGTCTCTGTATAAAAACCTAAATCTTCAAATGTTTGATTATAAAAAGTATCTTTTTCATCAGGAATTCTAATTTCTAAGGGAACGTGACGTTCTTCATTTGTTTCAGGATCTATGTAACCAATATCTTCGCCATTTGGATCACCTGTTTGGAGTACAAAAAATTCTTCTGCTCTGTTGATGGGTAAATCTTTGTAGAAGTTTTTTGAAGATAAATCTATAAATGCTCCCGCTGTAAGTGGAGCGTTAAATCCATCCACAATAGCTTGCATATCTCCTTTGGAGGTTTTTATATTGACTTTTGCCCTGCCCAGTAATCTTGGTAAATTATCAAATTCCTGGGGGATAGAGTATGGAAATTCATTTGGTAGAAAATATTCTTCTAACCCACCTATTTTATCTAAAGCATCTCTTCGGGTCGATATAAACGAGTATTTATCCTTAGATTTAGAGTAATCTTGAAGACTTTCAAGATTTTCTTTGAGCTCTAAAAATGTTTTTTCAGCAATTTTCTTTTTATCGTTTGGCAATTCTTGAATAATTTTACTCTGGTATTTTTTTAGTAAAGATTGACATTTTGTAACAGTTTTCGCAAGAGCGGGCCATCTTCCTCCTCTTACAAGGTCACTAGTTTCTTCCAATTTGTGTTGAAGTTCTTGCAACTCAACTTGCTTGATAGGGAGCGCGTTTCTGAGGATTGCACTAGGATCTTTTACTGCATTTCCAGTAGGTAAATCAGCTAGTACTTGAATCGGTTTTAAGAGAAAAACCTGTAAAATAACAAGCGATAGAATTAAGAAAAGTTTGTTCTGATTTGAAAAGAATTTTTGCATAGCACTCTTGCAGGTTTATGATCCTTGGGGATGTAATACAGGAATGATTTCCAGTAACGATTTTCGCACAGGTACTACCATCGAATTGGATGGACAAGTTTGGCGTGTTGTAGAATTTCTACATGTCAAGCCTGGCAAGGGTTCTGCTTTTGTGCGAACGAAATTAAAATCAGTTCAAAGCGGCAACGTGGTTGAAAAAACTTTTCGAGCCGGAGAATCAGTACAGCAGGCTATCCTTGAGAAGTCTAACCTGCAGCATACTTATGTGGAGTCTGGTGATTATGTTTTTATGGATATGACTAGTTTTGAAGAGACAAGGCTAACCTCTGAACAAATCGGTAAAGGTGCAAAGTATTTGAAAGAGGGAATGGAGGTTAATGTAATTTTCCATAATGGTAAAGTTTTAGAAGTGGAACTCCCAATATCAATTACCTTGAAAGTTACTGATACAGATCCTGGAGTTAAGGGTGATACTGCTAGTGGGGGCACTAAACCAGCTATTCTAGAAACAGGTGCTCAAGTTATGGTTCCTTTATTTATTTCTGTTGGAGAAATGATTAAAGTTGATACTCGTAATGACAGTTATCTTGGACGTGAAAATTAATGGCTATGAAATTAGATCATGAAGACTTAAATCGCTTAATAGAGAAAATCTCTACAAGTGATATACAAGAGTTCTCGCTAGAGGGAGAAGATTTTAAACTTGAAATAAAAAGGAATTTATTTGATCAGAACCAAGTTATAAATAATTTAGTTTCCAATACTTCATTTGATAAGCAAACAATTGCTAATCAAAAAACTATCAATGATAATATCCCGGTTGTTAATCAGCCTGAAGCACCTCAGGTGGCACCCCCAGGACGTTCTGATCTAACTGAAATTACTTCTCCTATGGTGGGGACATTTTATAGGGCTGCAGCGCCTGGTGAGGAGCCATTCGTCGAAGTAGGGAATAACGTTAAGGTTGGTCAAACTATTTGTATTTTGGAAGCAATGAAGTTAATGAATGAAATTGAATCTGAATTTAACGCTGAAATAGTAGAGATTCTCGTTGAAAATGGGACACCAGTTGAATTTGGTCAAGTTTTAATGCGTGTTAAGCAATCTTGAATTTTTAGTCATTTCTACAGCAGCTTTTATAGCTTCAATCATGCTTTGAGATTGAGCAATTCCTTTGCCAGCAATATCAAATCCCGTTCCATGATCCGGAGATGTTCTTATAAAAGGTAAACCGATTGTGGTATTGACTGAGTAATTAAGAGCTATTACTTTCATTGGAATTAAACCTTGATCATGATACATAGCAAGAATGCCATCGTGCTTATCAGCATCTTTTTCATTCCATGCTTTTACGGAAGAGTTCCAGCAACTATCTGGTGATAAAGGGCCTAATAATTTAATATCTCTATTCTTTTCATTCCATGCAATTAATGCATCATTGAGCCAATCTTTTTCTTCACTACCCAAAATTCCCTCCTCACCAGCATGAGGGTTTAATCCCGCTACTTTTAACTTAGGTTTATCAATATAGCTAATACAAAAATCTTTGAAAAGGTCTAATTTAGAATGTATTAAATCTGTATTTAATCGCTTGGGAACCTCACAAAGAGGTATGTGGGTTGTGGCTAGTAAAGTATTAAATCTCCATCCTGTAATTGGTGATTTTGCTGTAAACAACATTCCAACGTTTTTTATTCCACATGATTTTGCTAGTACTTCTGTTTGTCCAGAGAAGTAATGACCTGCTAGAGACCATGATTTCTTGCAGATTGGTCCAGTTACAAGTGCTGAATTACGATATTGTTTTACAATTTCAATTGCTTTTGTTAAGTAAAAGAAACTTGAATGACCGTAACTTGATTTAGGGTCATTATTTAATGAAGAAATTTCGACATCATAAATTTTAAGAGAATTTGGATTAGCTAGTTTTTCTAAACCAAGAGCCTTGAGGTGATTGTATGTATTTAAAAGATTTTTTTTAGAGCCTACCAATGTAAAGTCAATATTGTCAGGAATTTCATTAGAATAAAGTGCTTTTAAGATTATTTCAGGTCCAATACCTGACTCATCTCCCACGCTAATTACTAATTTCAATTCTTTATTAGTATTCTTAAAGTTCATAAAAAGTTTGAATTTTTTAACTATTTGAATAGCAATTTTTTAAGCCTACTTTATAGTTTTTATAAATTAGTTTATATCCAAGTGTTTCGCATAAAAGTTTATTCGAAACTCTTCTATTTTCCATCCAAAACGATTGAGCGATAGGTGATAATTCCTCTTTTGCATCCTCAAATAAAATTGGCTTTGGCATTGTTAAACCAATTAAATCGTAGCAATATCGCATAACTTCAATTTGAGAACAGGGTTCATCATCGGCAATATTAATAATTTGATAAAACTTTAAGGAATTTTTATTTTGTAATAGATAGATAATTGCATTTGTAATGTCAGCAACATGAACTCTTGAAAAGACTTGATTTTTTTTAGAAATAACACGAATTTTTTTATTTTTTATTGCTTCAAAAGTAGATCTTCCAGGTCCATAAATGCCAGGTAATCTAAAAATTTGTACAGGTAAACCAGATTCAATCCATTTTTTTTCGCAATTTAATCTAATGTGACTTCTTTTTTGAAAAGGATTAGGCTGATCGATTTCAGAAACCCAACCACCTTTTGTGTTTCCATACACTCCTGTGGTAGATAAATATCCAATCCATTCAAGGGGTAAATCTTGTAGTTTACTTTGAAGGCTTTCTAATACGGGATCATTACCATTTTTGTCAGGAGGTATGCAACTAAGTATATGGGTGACTCCATCAAAAATTTTTGCATCAGGAACTGTACCGTTTTCACTGTTGAAAACAAAACTATTTGGATCTTTACTTGTAGATCTTGAGCTTGTTAAAACAGGGCAACCAAATTTTTGAATAGTTTTTGCAAAAAAACTACCGCTGAATCCGCATCCTAAGATTAAAAATTTATTTTTATCTCCGAGTAAACTTGCAGGTTTTTTCATGCTAGGTTAAAGTAGTACATATGTATTAATTGATGATGAAGACAGCTCTTAAGCCCGATTTTAAATCAAAAAGTTTTTGTTTTAGTAGAAGTTATCCCCGTTTTGTAGAGAAAGAAGTAAGTTTGGTTAGTTTTAAATTCTACCAAAATTTATTTGTCTTTCTTATTGCATTTTCGACAATTTTAATATTCCCAGAATCCCCAAAAGAATTGGAAAATTTATGTGAAAGTTATAACTCTAGAAAAATATGCAGTGTTTGGTAGTCAAGCTGCTTTATATTCTGATTCATTTTTTTCGTAATTTATATTTTTTATTTTAAAATTAGGATTAGCCCATTGCAGTAATCTGATAGCTAATCTTAAATCTCCCTCTAACCAAGCTCTTATAGCCATTGCTCTTCGAGGATCATAAAATTTTTGCCGTCTATACCAATACAAAGCATTTTCATCTGATTTATCTCCATTACAGGAAAGACATGCAGGTACACAGTTTTCTGTTGTACTTAAGCCTCCTTGGCATCGTGGTATTACATGGTCAATAGATTCAGAGGGTTTTCCACAATATATACAACTTTTTCCTGTAAACCTGTGAATAGATTTTCGCCATTGTCTTAATCTGAACTTAGGACATAAATCCTCTAAAAACACCGCATCATTTATATGCATTCAGAATATTTAGTTAAATAAATAATGGCTTGAATATTTTAAAAGTCAATAATTATTTTTGCCTTTTAGCCTAAATTTGCCAGTAAAAATATTTTTTAGTGTGTTTAGATACAAAATAGTTTT
>QCBO01000006.1 GCA_003279105.1 Prochlorococcus sp. AG-347-I19 | reverse complement strand
AGACATTTGTTAGTTTTTAAATCGTTATGAAACTTTTTCCCTGTGAGAAGTAATGGCATAAAAATTTCCTTTATTTCTATTTTATTTTATTTTATGGTACTTGATGTTGTACAATTGTAACTCAGTGAATTTTTAAGCTCGCAAGCTAGCCGAGCCTCTGTAAAATTTCACAATTTTTAGCGTTTCGTTAAAAAAACACAGGTGGGTTTATCCCAAGAGAAACTATCTTGATTTTCAGATAAGTCTCAACCTTATTAATTGTTTTTTTATTAACTTACCCTTTATGAATGAAGGGTTTAGATAATTTAAAAATCATTAGGAGCTAGCCTTATTTAGCCTTATGTCTATAGGAATTTTAGGAAAGAAATTGGGAATGTCCCAACTTTTCGACGATAAAGGTAATTCTGTACCAGTTACTCTTATTGAGGCTGGTCCTTGCCGTGTCACTCAGTTGAAAACAACCGCTTTGGATGGTTATACCGCCGTTCAGATAGGTTATGGCTTGTCTAAAGAAAAGCATATAAGTAAACCTGAAAAGGGACATTTGTTGAAATCAGGTGAACAACTTTTAAAGCATTTGAAAGAATATAGGGTTGAAGAAACTTCATCTTATGAAATCGGAAATCAAATAACTGTAAAAAACTTTGAGGTTGGTCAAAAAGTTGATATCAGTGGAAAATCTATGGGTAGAGGTTTTGCTGGTTACCAGAAAAGACATGGTTTTAGCAGAGGCCCTATGAGCCATGGTTCAAAAAATCATAGAGCACCTGGATCTACAGGAGCAGGAACAACTCCAGGCAGAATTTATCCTGGAAAAAGAATGGCAGGAAGATATGGAGGAAAACAGATTACGACCAAAGGGTTGTTAGTTCTTAAAATTGATGATCAGAGTAATTTGCTTGTTGTAAAGGGTTCTGTCCCCGGTAAGCCAGGCTCAATAGTAAACATCAAGCCTAACAATGTCGTAGGCAAAAAAGGAGGCGAAAAATCATGACAACCCTCGAAACTCTTAATTGGGATGGTAAAAAATCTGGCAAAGTTAATCTTGATTTAGCAGTTGCTAAAGAAACTTCTTCAGCAGATTTAATACATAGAGCAGTCCTTAGGCAACTAGCAAATAAAAGACAAGGGACAGCATCAACTTTGACAAGATCTGAAGTGCGTGGAGGCGGAAGAAAGCCATACAAACAGAAAGGTACAGGAAGAGCTCGTCAAGGATCAATAAGGACACCCTTAAGACCTGGCGGTGGAATTATTTTTGGACCGAAACCACGTTCTTACAATCTTGATATGAATCGTAAGGAACGTAGATTAGCTCTTAGAACAGCACTTATGTCTAGAGTTTCTGATATGAAGGCCGTTGAAGATTTTGGGTCTACTTTAAAGCAGCCTAAAACAAGTGACATCATTAATGGCCTCGCTCGATTAGGTATACAAAAAACTGAAAAAGTTTTAGTTATCCTTGATAGTCCGTCCGATGTTATAAAAAAATCTATTAATAATATTGAAAAAGTAAAATTAATCGCTGCCGATCAATTAAATGTATTTGATATTCTCAATGCTAATAAATTGGTAATAGGTCAATCAGCTATAGATAAAATTCAGGAGGTATATGCATCATGAGTAAATTATTCGATTCTCGTTTGGCCGATGTAATACGAAAGCCAGTTATTACTGAGAAAGCTACAAACGCACTAGATCTTAACCAATATACTTTTGAGGTAGATCATAGAGCGGCAAAGCCACAAATTAAGGCAGCTATAGAAGCCTTGTTCAGTGTTAAAGTTATAGGAGTTAACACTATGAATCCTCCGAGGAGGACAAGAAGAGTCGGGAAATTTTCCGGCAAACGTTCTCAGGTAAAGAAGGCAATTGTACGTCTTGCTGAAGGAGACAAAATCCAACTATTTCCAGAATCTTAAGGAGTTTTAATTATGGCAATTCGTAAATTTAAACCTTACACACCTGGCACTAGACAGAGGGTAGTTACTGACTTTAGTGAAATAACAAGTGCAAAACCTGAAAGATCACTTATAGTTTCAAAACATAGAGTTAAAGGCAGGAATAATCGTGGAGTTATCACTTGTCGTCATCGTGGAGGTGGTCACAAAAGGCAATATAGATTAGTTGACTTTAGAAGAGATAAAAGGAATATCAACGCTAAAGTTGCAGCTATACATTACGATCCTCATAGAAATGCAAGGCTGGCACTTTTATTCTACGAAGATGGGGAAAAAAGATATATTATCGCTCCAGCGGGAGTAAAAGTCGGACAAAATGTCATATCTGGAGAAAGTGTTCCAATTGAAGATGGTAATGCAATGCCACTTTCTGTTATGCCATTAGGTTCTAGTGTTCATTGTGTTGAGTTATATGCAGGTAAGGGTGCTCAGATGGTTAGATCCGCAGGAGCTAGTGCTCAAGTTATGGCAAAAGAGGGAGATTATGTTGCTTTAAAACTCCCTTCTACCGAGGTAAGACTTGTAAGAAAAGAATGCTACGCAACACTCGGTGAAGTTGGTAATTCTGAAATAAGAAATACTAGCTTAGGTAAAGCAGGAAGAACAAGATGGCTTGGAAGAAGGCCTCAAGTAAGGGGTAGTGTAATGAACCCATGTGATCATCCACATGGAGGAGGAGAGGGGAAAGCACCAATTGGTAGAGCAGGACCAGTTACCCCATGGGGTAAACCAGCTCTTGGATTAAAGACACGTAAAAAGAACAAACCAAGTAATAAATTAGTTGTTCGAAGACGCCGTCGCGTTTCTAAGAGGAGTAGAGGAGGAAGAGACTCTTGATTACTTCAATTATTATTTCAATTTCTATTACATAATCATGGGACGTTCACTAAAAAAAGGACCTTTTATAGCAGATAGCCTGCTCAAGAAGGTAGAAAAACAGAATACTGATAATGACAAATCTGTTATCAAAACTTGGTCGAGATCTTCTACGATTTTACCTTTAATGATTGGTCACACAATCGCCGTACATAATGGCAAGACTCACATTCCAGTATTTATTACTGAACAAATGATTGGTCATAAACTTGGTGAATTTGCTCCAACACGCACTTACCGAGGTCATATAAGAGATAAGAAAGGAGCAAAATCATGACAAAAACACCTGAAACAACAAAAACAGCTATTGCTCATGGGAATTACGTTCGAGGATCAGCCTCTAAAGTAAGAAGAGTTTTGGATCAGATAAGGGGTAGGTCTTATAGAGATGCATTGATTATGTTGGAATTTATGCCTTACAGATCTACAGACCCCATCACTAAAGTTCTAAGATCTGCGGTTGCTAATGCAGAACATAACCTTGGAATGGATCCATCTACCTTAGTTATTTCCTCTGCATGGGCTAATAGTGGTCCAGTAATGAAAAGGTATAGGCCCAGAGCTCAAGGTCGAGCTTTTTCAATTAAAAAACAGACTTGCCACATCAGTATTTCTGTTGAATCTGCTCCCACTCTAACTAATGCGGAGGTACAAAACTAATGGGACATAAAATACATCCTTCTGGACTAAGATTAGGAATTACACAAGAACATCGCTCTAAGTGGTTTGCTACTTCGAAAACATATCCAATTCTTCTCCAAGAAGATTTTAAAATTCGTACCTTCATACAAAAAAAATATGGAGCAGCAGGAATTAGCGATATTTTAATAGCTAGAAAAGCTGACCAACTGGAACTTGAATTAAAAACTGCAAGACCAGGAGTTATAGTTGGAAGACAAGGAAGTGGGATTGAAGAATTAAGATCTGGTATTCAAAAAACTATAGGGGATAGAACAAGACAAGTTAGAATAAACGTAGTCGAAGTTGAACGCGTAGATGCTGATGCTTTCTTACTGGCTGAATATATTGCACAACAACTAGAAAAAAGAGTAGCCTTTAGAAGAACTATAAGGATGGCCTTACAAAGGGCTCAAAGGGCTGGAGTCTTAGGTCTAAAAATACAAGTTGGGGGAAGGTTAAATGGTGCTGAAATAGCTAGAACTGAATGGACTAGAGAAGGTAGAGTGCCATTACACACTTTAAGAGCTGAAATTGACTATGCAACACGTGAAGCTAATACAACTTACGGTGTTCTAGGCATTAAAGTTTGGGTTTTCAAAGGTGAAGTTCTCCCTAAAGAAGAACAAACTATCCCTGTGGGAGCTAGCCCCAAGAGGAAAGCTAGAAGACCTCAGCAATTTGAGGATCGTTCAAATGAGAATTCATAGGAGGTATAAAAATGCTTAGTCCAAAACGTACTAAATTCCGCAAACAACACAGAGGCAGAATGCGAGGGGTAGCCTCAAAAGGCAATACTATTGCATTCGGTCAATTTGCTCTCCAAGCTCAAGATTGTGGCTGGGTAACTGCACGTCAGATTGAAGCAAGTAGAAGAGCTATGACAAGATATATTAAACGTGGTGGTCAAATCTGGATAAGAATATTTCCAGATAAACCTGTAACAATGAGACCTGCAGAAACTAGAATGGGTTCTGGAAAAGGTAATCCAGAATTTTGGGTCGCAGTTGTAAAACCTGGAAGAATACTTTTTGAAATGGGTGGTGAGGATATCACTGAGAACATTGCAAAAGAAGCTATGCGTCTTGCTCAATACAAACTTCCTGTAAAAACTAAATTTATCTCCATTGATAAAAATCTAGAAGATCCCTCCCAAGAAAATACAAAAAATAGTAAAAAATCTCAAGAGGAGGTTAAACAATGAAAAACTCAGAGTCTCTTAAAGAATTTAAAAAATTAAATTCTGATCAAATTGCCGAGAAGATTGACCAATTACGAAAAGATCTTTTTGATTTGAGATTTAAGCAAGCTACTAGACAGCTCAATGAAACTCACAAATTTAAAATTATCAAGAAACAAGTTGCGCAATTACTAACTCTCAGTAAGAGTCAATCTGCTTCTAAAACTACTTCTGATTAATTATTAGTTATGGCACTTAAAGAAAGAATTGGTACTGTTGTCAGCGACAAAATGGATAAAACAGTTGTTGTTGCTGTTATTAACAGATATCCTCATCCCACTTATAAAAAAATTGTAAGTAGAACTACGAGATACAAGGCACATGACCCCCAAAATACTTGTGTCTTAGGTGATCGAGTTAAAATTAGAGAAACTAGACCGCTTAGCGCTCATAAAAGATGGGCAATAGAAGAAATTCTCAATAAAACAAGTCAGGCTAAGGAGGTTAAAAAATGATTCAACAAGAAACCTATTTAACAGTTGCTGATAATAGCGGAGCGAAAAGACTTCAATGTATTAGAGTTTTAGGCTCTAATAGAAGGTATGCACATGTTGGGGA
The DNA here is from genome assembly GCA_003279105.1 of Prochlorococcus sp. AG-347-I19. GTDB lineage: Bacteria > Cyanobacteriota > Cyanobacteriia > PCC-6307 > Cyanobiaceae > Prochlorococcus_A. The sequence goes on along the minus strand of QCBO01000006.1, from coordinate 76,657 downwards.
TGTAATAGTAGCAACTGTAAAAGATGCTCTACCAAATATGGGAGTTAAGAAATCTGAAGTTGTTAAAGCTGTTATCGTCAGAACTAAAGCAACATTAAGAAGAAATACTGGTAATTCAATTAGATTTGATGACAATGCTGCAGTATTGATTAATGAAGATAAGAATCCAAAAGGTACTAGAGTCTTTGGTCCTGTAGCTAGAGAACTACGGGATAAAAATTATACAAAGATTGTTTCTCTTGCTCCGGAGGTGATTTAAATGTTGGATTCATTAAAACAAAAGAAAAACAATCAGAGAATAAAAATGAGAATCAAAACTGGAGATTTGGTAAAAGTAATTAACGGTAAGGACAAAGGGAAAACTGGTGAGGTTTTACAAACAATCCCTCTTGAAAATAGAGTTGTAGTTAAAGGAATTAACCTTAGGACTAAACACGTAAAACCAACTCAGGAAGGAGAAACTGGAAGAATACTTACAGAAGAAGCATCATTACATGCATCAAATGTAATGTTCTTTTCAAAGGATAAAAACCTTACAAGTAAGATTGAATACTTTATTGATAAAGAGGGGGTTAAGAAAAGAAGATTGAAGAAAACTGGTGAAGTAATTGATTAATTTTTCATCACAAACCAGATTTCAACTTTTTCTAATTTATCAATTCTGACAAAGACCAGAATTAACAAAAAATTATGACTCTAAAAAATCGCTACAAAGAATCAATTAGGCCAAAACTGTTAAAAGACCTTGGCCTTAAAAATATTCATCAAGTACCTAAAGTTGTAAAAGTCAACGTTAACAGAGGTCTTGGTGAGGCAGCTTCAAATTCTAAAGCTCTAGAAGCCTCTTTAAATGAAATGGCAACAATTACAGGACAAAAGGCCTTAGTAACTAGGGCCAAAAAAGCTATCGCGGGTTTTAAAATTCGTGAGGGCATGCCTATTGGTTGTACTGTAACTTTGAGAGGAGACAGGATGTATTCTTTTTTGGAGAGATTTATAAATCTAGCTTTACCAAGAATAAGAGACTTTAGAGGAGTTAATCCAAAAAGTTTTGATGGGAGGGGGAACTATACCGTTGGAGTGAAAGAGCAATTGATTTTTCCTGAAATCTCTTTTGATAAAATAGATTCAATAAGAGGTATGGATATAACTATTGTCACTAGTGCAAAATCAGATCAAGAAGGTAAAGCTCTTTTGCAAGAGTTAGGAATCCCTTTTAGTAAGAATTAAGTTAAAACTATGTCAAATCACGATCCTATTTCAGATATGCTTACTCGAATTAGAAATGCGAGTCAAAAAAAGCATACAACCACAACAATCCCAGGTTCAAAAATGTCCTTGAGTATCGCAAAAGTGCTACAAAAAGAGGGGTTCATTTCTGATATTAATGAGGAAGGTGAAGGTTATAATTCACAAATAATACTCGGCCTCAAATATAGTGGTAAAAACAAATTCCCTACTATCCGATCTATGCAAAGAGTTAGTAAACCTGGTTTAAGAATTTATAAAAATACTAGAGGTTTACCAAAAGTTCTTGGAGGTCTTGGAGTTGCCATAATATCAACTTCTAAAGGCGTTATGAGTGATCGCGATGCTAGAAAGCAAGGCATTGGCGGTGAAGTCCTTTGCTATGTTTACTAAGGAGAATTAATCATGTCAAGAATCGGAAAAACACCAGTACTTATTCCAGATAAAGTTACAGTTGATTTTGATGGATTAACAGTTACAGTGAAAGGACCTAAGGGTGAGTTAAAACGTCTCATGCCTGAGGGAGTTAGCTTCGATAAGAAAGATAATACTGTTGTCGTAAGTCCAACTACAACCAAAATATACTCAAGGCAGAGACATGGTTTATGTAGAGCCTTAATTGCAAATATGGTTGAAGGGGTTACTCATGGTTTTTCAAAGAAACTAGAAATTGTTGGTGTTGGATCAAGAGCACAAGTAAAAGGTAAAAATCTAGTTGTAAGTGCTGGATATAGTCATCCTGTAGAAATGATCCCCCCTGATGGTATAACATACAAAGTTGAGAGTAATACAAACGTTACCGTATCTGGTATTGATAAGGAAATTGTTGGCAATGAAGCAGCAAAAATCAGATCAATTAGACCTCCAGAGCCTTATAAAGGTAAAGGAATTAAATACCATGATGAGAGAATACTCAGAAAAGCTGGAAAATCTGGCAAAAAATAACTCAAATTAAAAAAATGACCAAACTTTCAAGGAAATTACAAACCCAAAAGAGACATAAAAGATTGAGGAGATTCTTAATTGGAGATGCAACGCGTCCAAGATTGTCTGTTTTTCGTTCTAATAACCATATTTATGCCCAGGTTATAGACGATAGCGCTCAAAAAACTATTTGCTCAGCTTCATCTGTTGATAAGGAACTTAGAGAAAAATCTGAAAAATTACCTTCTGATTGTAATTCTTCTTCCATAGTTGGCAAATTACTAGCAAACAGAGCGATAAAAAAAGGTATTAAGCAAGTAATTTTTGACCGTGGAGGTAATTTATATCACGGCAGAGTAAAGGCACTTGCAGACGCTGCTCGTGAAGCTGGCCTAGAATTCTAACCCTTAATTTTACTATGACTGACACTCCAACAAAACAAGAAATTGAATCCAAGAACGATAATGTTCCTGGAGCTATGCCTGTAGAACAAAAAAAGAATAATCGTAATGATCGAAAAAGAAATAGAAGAGGTGATTCTAAAAATCTAGATAGGGATTCTGATTGGCAAGAAAGAGTAGTTCAAATTCGACGCGTTTCTAAGACTGTAAAGGGTGGAAAAAAAATGAGTTTTAGGGCAATTGTCGTTGTAGGTAATGAGAAAGGTCAAGTTGGAGTTGGAGTTGGTAAAGCAGGAGATGTCATTGGTGCAGTTAGAAAGGGAGTTTCGGATGGCAAAAAGAATCTTGTTAAGGTTCCCTTAACTCCAAATAATTCAATACCAACTTTGTCTAAAGGTCGAGATGGTGCTGCTAATGTACTAATTAGACCAGCTGCCCCAGGTACAGGTGTTATTGCTGGTGGTTCAATAAGAACAGTTTTAGAATTAGCCGGCATAAAAAATGTCTTAGCTAAAAGATTGGGTAGTAAAACACCTTTGAATAATGCAAGAGCTGCTATGGTAGCTCTTTCTCAATTAAGAACACACAAATCTGCCTCAAGGGAGAGAGGCATCTCACTTGAACAGCTCTATTCTTGAAAATTATGACTTCAACATTAAATACACTTAAATCAAACTCCGGCTCGAGAAAGAAAAAATTAAGAAAGGGTAGAGGTATTGCAGCCGGTCAGGGTGCATCATGTGGTTTTGGAATGAGAGGACAAAAGTCACGTTCTGGAAGACCTACACGTCCTGGTTTTGAAGGTGGTCAAATGCCTTTATATAGGAGAGTTCCAAAATTAAAGCACTTTGAAATAATTAATCAAAAGAACTTTTCCATAATTAATTTAGAAAAATTAAATGATTTCAATGATAACGATATAGTTAATCTAGATTCACTAGTTAAGAAAGGATTAATATTCAAGCCCAAATTTCCTTTAAAAATCCTTGGTAACGGAAAACTCAATGTAAAGTTAAAAGTCCAAGCTCATGCATTTACGAAAGTTGCAAAACAAAAAATTGAGGACGCAGGTGGATCCTGTGAGCTTATAAATAATAAATAATTTACCAAAAACATAGGTAAGCTTCAAAATGTTTGTGAACAAAAGTAGAAATCCTAGCGCTTCTGAAATACTTTCCCAATTATTTTTAAATAAAGAGCTACGGAGTAGAGTCCTTACTACATTAGGTCTTCTCCTTTTAGTAAGACTTGGTATATACATTCCTATGCCTGGTATTGATAGGGTTGCTTTTAAAAGTTTTATAGATCAAGGGGGGCAATTAATAGGTTTTTTGGATATTTTTACTGGAGGAGGAATTTCAACCTTAGGAATATTCGCATTAGGCATACTGCCTTTTATCAACGCATCAATTATTATCCAGCTTCTCACAGCTTCATTGCCTGTGCTTGAAGATTTACAAAAAAATGAAGGAGAAGCGGGAAGAAGAAAAATTGCTCAAATAACTAGGTATGTTTCATTAGGATGGGGTTTTTTGCAAAGTATAATTTTTTCCTTAATTCTCAGACAATATGCTATTCAGGGGATAAGCGAAACTACATTTGTCCTACAAACCTCAATAGCCTTGGTCACTGGCTCAATGTTAGTAATGTGGTTTAGTGAAATTATAACGGAGAAAGGAATAGGTCAAGGAGCTTCACTGGTAATTTTTTTGAATATTGTTTCGACTTTACCTAAGGCTCTAAGTTCAACCATTGAAAAAGCTCAAACTGGCGATAGAGGGGATGTTTTAGGTATAGCAGTTTTACTTGGAGTATTTCTACTGACAATTGTTGGGATCATTTTTGTGCAAGAGGGAGCAAGACGCATCCCTATTGTTAGTGCAAAAAGGCAGATAGGAAATTCAACACTACTTCCTACAAGGCAAAGTTATTTACCTTTGAAATTAAACGCAGGAGGAGTCATGCCTATCATATTTGCATCTGCTTTAATCTTTTTACCTATAACTATTGCAAATGTTACGGGTAATCCAGTCTTAATCAAGTTAGCCAGTAGTTTAAATCCAGGATCTTCTAATCCATGGCCATACGCTCTTACATTCTTCTCCTTAATTTTGGGTTTCTCTTATTTTTATGCATCTCTTACTATCAATCCTGTTGATGTAGCTTCAAATTTAAAGAAAGGAGGAGTAGCGATACCAGGAGTTAGACCAGGAACGAATACAGCAAACTACCTATCAGGTATACAAAATAGATTGACTTTATTAGGAGGATTATTTCTGGGTTCAGTAGCCATAATCCCAGCTGCAGTAGAAAGAGCTACGAATGTGCAGACCTTTCAAGGTTTAGGAGCAACATCATTACTTATTCTTGTGGGTGTTGCTATAGATACTGCTAAGCAAATTCAAACTTATGTTATTTCACAAAGGTATGAGGGACTGATTAACAATTAATGAAGAAACATTTACTATTCTTAGGAGCTCCTGGAGCAGGGAAAGGGACTCAAGCGGAATTGCTAAGTCAAACTAATTCTTACTTACACCTTTCTACTGGTGAATTATTAAGGAAAGAAATCGAATTGAATACTACCCTGGGTATTCAGGTAAAGGATATTATGAATCGAGGGGAACTTGTTAGTGATGAACTTGTATTAAAGATTGTTAGACAAAATTTAGTCAAGGATAATAGTGGTTGGATTCTAGATGGTTACCCAAGAAATTTATCTCAAGCAAATTCATTGAATGAAGTCTTGAATGAAATAAATCAACCTTTGGAATTAGTTTTTTATTTAGATATTCCAGAAGAAGTACTAATTGAGCGTTTGCTTTTAAGAGGGAGAAAAGATGATACGGAAGAGACAATTAGAACAAGAGTTGATATTTATAAAAAAAATACAGAACCATTAATTCAATATTTTAAGGATCTCTCATTGTTAGAATATATTGATGCTGATAGAGATTTAAAAACTATTTCCTCTGATATCAAACAAAAAATGGCTTGATCATGTTGTAGAATAAAGTATTAACGTTTTATTTGTTAAACCCCTATGAAGGTCAGATCTTCAGTCAAAAAAATTAGTCCTGACGATCAGATCGTGAGGAGAAGAGGTAAAATCTATGTTATTAACAAGAAAAGACCTCGCAATAAACAGCGTCAGGGTTAAATTTTAACCCTTAAATTCAAACTTTTACTTATTCAAAACACGTGGCCAGGATTGCAGGAATTGACATACCTCGCGAAAAGCGAGTTGAAATTGCACTTACATACGTCTATGGAATTGGTTTAACGAGATCAAAGCAAATTCTTGCTAATACGGGTGTAAACCCCGATACTCGTGTCAAAGACCTTTCAGATTCTGATGTGCAAAAACTAAGAGGTGCCACAGAAGAATTCACTTTAGAAGGGGATTTGAGAAGAAAAGAGGGAATGGCTTTAAAACGTCTACAAGATATAGGGTGTGTAAGAGGAAGAAGACATAGAATGAGCCTTCCAGTAAGGGGTCAAAGAACTAGAACCAATGCAAGAACAAGACGGGGTTCTAGGAAAACAGTTGCTGGAAGAAAAAAATAAATAATTAAATCTATTTACAAATTGAAGTATTAACTTAAAACATCATGGCAGCTACAGTAAAAAAAACAGGTTCAAAGAAATCTAAACGTAATGTACCTAATGGTGTGGTACATATCCAAAGTACATTTAATAATACTATCGTCTCAATTACTGACACCTCTGGTCATGTAATTTCTTGGTCTTCTGCAGGCGCAAGTGGATTTAAAGGCGCTAGGAAAGGTACGCCATTTGCTGCTCAAACAGCTGCCGAAGCTGCAGCTAGAAGAGCACTTGATCAAGGCATGAGACAAATAGAAGTACTTGTTAGAGGGCCTGGCGCAGGTAGGGAAACGGCCATAAGAGCTTTACAAGTGGCCGGATTAGAAATAACTCTAATAAGAGATGTCACTCCATTACCTCATAATGGATGTAGAAGACCTAAACGGAGACGCGTTTAGGTCTTAACCATTCTCAACCCCCCCCCCAAAAAAAAACTCTTAACCTCATTATTTTCCGTGTTGCAATACCAGATTGACAGAATCGACCATCAAATAGCAGATGATCGCTCCCAAACAGGAACTTTTTTAATTGGACCTCTAGAAAGGGGACAAGCTACAACTTTAGGTAATTCCCTTAGAAGAGTCCTTATGGGAGGACTTGAAGGGAGTGCAGTTACTGCAGTAAGAATAGCAGGAATTAATCATGAATATGCCACTATTCCTGGAGTTAGAGAAGACGTTTTAGATATTCTTCTTAATTGCAAGCAACTTTCAATAAATAGCACTAATCCAGAACTCGAAATCGGTAGGTTAGTAGCTAGTGGTCCAATGGAGGTTAAGGCTAATGACATTCAATTCTCCTCTCAAGTTGAAATTGTTGATGGTGAAAAACCGATCGCGACTATCCAGGAGGGTCATAACTTAGAGTTGGAAATCCATGTTGAAAGAGGTGTTGGATATAGACCCGTCGATAGAAAGAGTGAAGAGACAACTGCTATTGATTTGCTTCAAATAGATGCTGTATTTATGCCGGTAAAGAGAGTGAACTTTACGATTGATGAAACTGCTGTAGCAGAAGGGGGAATGGGAAGAGAAAGATTAAAAATGGAGGTAGTAACAGATGGCTCAACCAGTCCTGACGATGCTATTGCTGAAGCTGCAAATCAATTAATAGAACTCTTCCAACCCCTTGCTACTGTCACAATGGTTGAAGAAATTCCTGAAGAACCTGAACCATCTCCTGAAGCTCAAATTCCTCTAGAGGAACTAAACTTGTCCGTTAGAGCATATAATTGTTTGAAACGGGCGCAAGTTAACTCAGTTTCGGATTTAATGGGCTTCAGCTATGAAGATCTTCTTGAAATTAAGAACTTTGGCTCTAAATCTGCAGATGAGGTTATTGAAGCTCTTGAGCGCATAGGCATTTCTATTCCACAAAGCAGAACATCGGTTTAACAATTTTTAAGATTATGAGACACCAACTTAGAATTCCATTATTAAGTAAACCTGCTGATCAGAGGAAAGCACTTCTAAGAGGTTTAACTACACAATTAATTAGAGAAGGTAGAGTAACGACAACAAAAGCTAGGGCGAAAGCTTTAAGAAATGAAGCTGAAAGGATGATTTCACTCGCCAAGGAGGGAAGTTTAGCTTCTAGGAGAAGGGCTATTGGATATATTTATGATAAAAAATTAGTTCATTCATTATTTGAAAAAGCAAAGGAAAGATATGGAGATAGAAATGGTGGTTATACACGTATTGTCAGAACTGTATCAAGAAAAGGTGATAACGCTCAGATGGCCATAATCGAGCTTGTTTAAGTTAGTTAATTAAAGAGGCTTTTACTAAAAATAACTTTTGAAAAGGGTAGCTTTACTAGTTCAATACGATGGATCTCATTATTCAGGTTGGCAAAAACAAAAAAATGCAACTACTGTTCAAGAAATTTTAGACAGAGCTCTCTTAAAGATTACAAATCACACAGTAAAGACTTTTGCAGCAGGCAGGACTGATGCTGGTGTTCATGCATCTGGTCAAGTAGTACACTTTGATGTTGATTGTGTTGTTCCAGGAAATTGTTATTCTGATGTCTTAAATAGTCTTTTACCCTCATCAATTAGGATCTTGGAATCAGTTGAGGTAAAAAATAGTTGGCATGCATGCTATTCAGCAATGTATAGACATTATCGATATGTCATTAATAACAGTAAATTCCCAAACTTGTTCATCAATAATTGGTCATGGCATAGATATCAAAAAGTATTAGATGAAGTTTTAATGTTAAATGCATCAAGGAAAATGATAGGAGAACATGATTTTTTTGCTTTTCAGAAAAGTGGTAGTAATAGAATAAATTCAATTACAAGAATAAAAAATATAGAAATTAAACGAGTAGAAGATTTGATTTTTGTTGATATTAAAGCTACTGGTTTTCTATATGGAATGGTCCGCTTAATTATTGGTCAACTAGTTTTAGTTGGAGAAAACAAAATATCGCCAGAAATTTTTACAGATAGATGGGTAAACAAAAAGAAAAATGATGTTAAAGAATCTGCTCCAGCTAATGGGTTATGTTTTGTTAATGCTGTTTATGAAGAAAATGTTTTTAAAAAGATTAATAACAATGATTTTTTTCCTAAATTTTTAATTAAGGGTTTCTCTTAAGTAAGGTTTAATTAAGCGAATTTTTTGTGTAAATTATTCAAAACTGTTGTTTAATATTCCTTCAATAAGGTAGAATTTAAGACTAATTTAAATTTATTTGCAGAAATTTGGTAAATGAATAAAACAATTACTCCATCTTTAGAAACAATTGAAAGAAATTGGTTTTTAGTTGACGCACAAGATAAGACTCTTGGTAGACTTGCTGCAGAAATTTCAACTGTATTGAGAGGTAAGAATAAACCAACATTTACACCTCATCTAGATACTGGAGATTTTGTCATTGTAGTAAATGCCGAGAAAGTTGAGGTAACAGGTAAAAAAGCATCACAAAAATTGTACAGGAGACATTCTGGAAGACCAGGAGGAATGAAAATTGAAAAATTTGAGTCTTTACAAGAAAGAATTCCTGAAAGAATCATCGAGCAAGCTGTTAAGGGCATGCTGCCTCATAACTCTCTAGGAAGACAGCAATTTAAAAAACTTAAAGTTTATAAAGGTGCAGATCATCCTCATGCTGCTCAAAATCCTGTATTATTAAATAGTTAATTTATCAAAATGAATAGTCAAATAAAAAACAAAGCTGTGTATTGGGGAACTGGAAGAAGAAAAACTTCAGTAGCTAGAGTTCGCTTGATTCCAGGGAATGGACTAATAAAAATTAATGGTCGTGCTGGAGATGATTACTTAAACTTTAATCCTCTACACTTAAATTCAATAAAAGCACCTTTGCAAACATTAGGCCTTGAAAATTCTTATGATATTTTGGTAAATGTTTTTGGTGGTGGATTGACTGGTCAAGCAGACGCTATAAAGCAAGGTGCAGCACGAGCACTTTGCGAATTATCTACTGATAATAGGAAACCGCTAAAAACGGAAGGCCATCTCAGTAGAGATCCTAGAGCTAAGGAAAGAAGAAAATATGGTCTTAAAAAAGCAAGAAAAGCTCCTCAATTCTCTAAGCGTTAAAGGAATTCAAATTATGCCAAAACCAGAAATACACCCAAAATGGTATCCAGATGCAAAAGTTATTTGTAATGGGGAAGTTGTAATGACTACTGGCTCCACGCAGCCAGAATTACACGTTGATGTTTGGAGTGGTAATCATCCCTTCTTCACTGGAACTCAAAAGATTCTTGATACAGAAGGTAGGGTTGATAGGTTTATGAAAAAATATGGAATGGGTTCAGCTAATTCAGCCACATCAAAAGATCAAAAAGAAGAAAAAGATTCTAAAAAATAGAATTTTCAAAATTAAGCATAATTTCAATTGGAATACTCAACATTAATTGCAAGGTTGAAAACTGCTTCAGAAAGTTTTGAAAATTTGGAAGTACAACTTGCAGATCCTGATATAGCTAATGATCCAAAAAAATTAGAATCAATAGCAAGAGAAAGGTCTAAATTGGAACCTTTGGTTATTGATTTTAATAAGTTGCTTGATACTGATAAAGAAATCGAAGATTCAAAAAATCTACTAAAAGAGAATAGAAATGATAAAGAAATGGAATCTTTGATAAATGAGGAGTTAATAACTCTAGAGGAATCTAAGAGTGAACTGATTCAAAAAACTACAATCGCCTTATTGCCAAAAGACCCAAGAGATGAAAGAAGTGTAATGTTAGAAATCAGAGCAGGTGCTGGAGGTAATGAGGCTTGTATCTGGGCGGGTGATTTAGCAAGAATGTATGAAAGATATGGACAAAAAATTGGATGGTCTGTAAAACCTGTAAGTGCTTCTGAGTCAGATATGGGTGGATTTAAGGAGTTAGTTATCTCCGTTAAGGGAGATTCTGTATATAGTCAACTTAAATTTGAGGCTGGTGTACATAGAGTCCAAAGAGTTCCAGCTACTGAATCTCAAGGTAGAGTTCACACCTCTACTGCTACAGTTGCCGTCATGCCTGAGGCTGATCCTGTTGAGGTTAAAATTGATCCAACAGATCTAGAGGTTGGAACAGCAAGATCAGGCGGTGCAGGGGGACAAAATGTTAATAAGGTAGAGACAGCTATTGATCTTCTCCACAAGCCTACAGGAATAAGAGTTTTTTGTACTCAAGAGAGATCACAATTGCAAAATCGCGAACGTGCAATGGAAATTTTAAGAGCTAAATTGTATGAAATTCAATTAAAAGAAGCGAATGCAAAAGAGAGATCACAAAGGCTTTCCCAAGTGGGAACAGGCGATAGAAGTGAAAAAATCAGAACTTATAATTTTAAAGATAACAGGACAACTGATCATAGATTAGGTTCCAATTTTTCTCTTGAGCCAATTCTTGCTGGTCAATTAGAAGAAGTGATTAATGCATGCATAGCGCAAGAACAAAAAAGAATGATGGAAGATTTTAATAAAGAAGTAAATTAAAATTTTTTTATTAGATTGCAACCCCTATTACGTATTTACTCCATTCTTTGTGCTTGCCAGAATCAATTTGTCTTGTAGCTTCAAAATTTAGATTACTTAATGGACGATAAGGCCTACGTTTTAAGGGCATATTCGCCTCTTCGGGGGTTCGATTACCTTTTTGTACATTACATCTGAGACAAGCTGTAGTAACATTTTCCCAGTTATCTGTTCCACCTCTGCTTCTCGGTAGAACATGATCTATTGATAGGTCACTCCCTCTATAGTTACAGTATTGGCAAGAATTATTATCTCTGAGAAGAATATTTTTTCTTGTTAAAGAAACCTCTCTAAAAGGAACTTTAACGTAGTAACGAAGTCTTATAACTGTTGGCAACTTTTTTCCGCTATGAATTGAATATGTTTTATCTTCCTCTAAGCTTTCTGCTTTACCTTTAATCATCAAAATTACTGCTCTTCGCCAGGAAGTGATGTTTAAAGGTTCATAAGATGCATTTAAAACTAGAGTCTGGCCCATGCCAAAATACAATTTACATGTCATGCTAACTGTATATTTCAATAAGCGCATATATTTGTGCAAAGTTAATGCAAAATAGGCAAACAAATCAAGTATTTAATTTTGACAAATTTCCAAATTTTGAAAAAGATATAGATCTAAAACAAAGAGCATGGATTGAAGTTAATGGTAAAGCAATAGAAACAAACGTTAGACAGTTAAGATCAAAGTTAGGTAAAAATTGTCAATTTATGGCAGTCGTTAAAGCTGATGGATATGGACATGATGCGAAATTAGTATCAGAGTATGCTATCAAAGGTGGAGCATCTCAATTAGGTGTTGCCACATTAAATGAAGGCATTAAGCTTCGTTCTTCTGGAGTTAAAAAACCAATACTTATCCTCGGCAATCTCTACACGAAAAGGGATCTTACCATATGTTTTAAAAATGATCTTATGCCAACTATCAGTAGTATAAGAGAATGTTTAATTTGCAATAATATTGGTAAGCACTTTGGATTGAAATTTCTTTTACATCTTAAAGTTGATACGGGAATGTCAAGATTAGGATTTGAATACAATAAATTTGTTCAGGAATTTGAAAACATCAAATCTTTTGACAATATTTCTATTGAGGGAATATATAGTCATTTATCATCTGCAGATGAACTCAATTCATTAGATCCAAAAAGTATTACACAATTACAAAGGCAGAAGTTTCAGGAATTATTAAAGCAAATTGATGTTTATAGAAATAAAAATATCAAGATTCATTTGGCTAATTCAGCAGCAATGCTTCTTGAGAAAAATTTTCATTATCATATGGTACGTGTTGGACTATCAATGTATGGATATAAACCTTTGTCAAAATTATATAAAAATTTATTGCTTAAACCAGCTTTATCTTTGAAGGCCAAAGTAGCTTTTATAAGAACTATTGATAAAGGAGTGAGTGTAAGTTATGGAGGCAAATTTGTAAGTCATAGAAAAACTAATTTAGCTGTATTAAGTATTGGTTATGCAGATGGTGTACCAAGAAATCTTTCAGGAAAGATAAATGTTATCCATAATAATAAACTTTATCCTCAAGTTGGATCCATAACTATGGATCAAATGATGGTAGACATAACAGATTCGAATGAAATTAAAGTTGGTAGTACCTTAGTGTTACTAGGATCTGATGGAGAGAAAACAATCTCTCCTCTTGATTGGGCAAGAGAATCTAATACTATTCCTTGGGAAATTCTTTGTTCTTTTAAAAATAGATTGCCGAAAGTTCAAGTTAATTAGACATTTCGATTAAATAAAAAATTTTGAATGTTTGCATAAAAATTGATAATGTATAAGAACTGGAGAGGTGGCTGAGTGGTTGAAAGCGGCTCCCTGCTAAGGAGTTACAGGAGGTAACTTTTGTCGAGGGTTCGAATCCCTCCCTCTCCGTACTTAATTAGAAAATATCTTATAAGTTGTATTTTTTTATAATAGGTTAAGGTTAATAGAATTAAGATCATTAATAGAATTTAAAATTAAGTCAGCACCTGCATTTTTTAGATTTTTTTCGTATGAATTACGTTCATTCAATCGGGATTTTGAATGTAAATGAGGAGGCGCTATTCCAATACTTATGAATTTCTGAGATGGTATTTCTTTTTTAGCGTTCATAACTGTATTTATATCTGCAATAGTATCTCCTACATATCCAATGGGAATATTTGATGAGCCAAGTTTATCTCCAAGAAGTTTTTTGGATAAGTTAATAAAGCCTTTTGGATCAGGCTTGTCCGGAGCATCTCCCATAGATATTAATGGTGGTGATTTTAGTCCAAGTCTTTTTTCTAAAACAAATTTTGCCGAGGCAGACTCTGCGCCACTTACGAAACCCCAAATTATTCCATTATTTTCTAATAAATCAAAAAACTTTTTATCAACTAATAACTCTTCATTTGTTATTAATCCAGACCAATATTTGCTATCTTCATTTGGATCTCCTCCAAAGTAGAATTCTTCAAAACACTTAACTATGTCCTCTCTTGAGGGTATTTCAATGTTAAAATTCCCTTTTTTTTTAAATCTTTTTATAAATTCTAAACTTAAATCCCAGTCATTATTCCAAATTCCTTCATTTTTGGCATTATCAATATCTATATAACTTGGCTCCCATCCAGTAAATTTGTAAACTGTTTTTTTTAATGAAAGTCTATAACTATTCTCTACACTTCGAATAACACCATCTATATCAAATAAAATTAAACCAATATTTTTCAATGTATTTTCTTAATTCTTTATAAAAGACTAGTATTCTTATTATAAAAAAGCAAAAAAAAAATTATATGGATAATTTATTTATTAGCAAACTTAATCTTGTAAATATCCCCTTGGAGTAAGAAATATTTCATCTACTAATGTGGTTTGAGAATTGCCAATAATTATTATTGATAACATATCAATCTCTTTAAAAGGAATTTTGTTTAAAGTAAAAAATTTTTTGGTTTGATTTTCTCTTCCTACTTGTCTAGCTATTAAAACTGGAGTATCCCCATGCCTAGTTTGTAAACATATATCTATTACACTTTTTAGCTGCCAATTTCTTTCAATGGATTGAGGATTAAATAAAGCTATTACAAAGTCGCCCACTAGAGCTCCTTCAATTCTTTGTTTTATTAAAGACCATGGAGTTAATTTATCGCTTAAGCTTACTGAACAAAAGTCATTCATAAGCGGTGCTCCACTAATCGCAGCCGCTAATTGAACACTACTTATACCAGGATGAACTTCAAAGTTAGGTCTATATTCTTTTTTGATTTTTTGAAGTAATTCTAAAAGTAAACCTGCCATGCCATAAAATCCAGAATCACCTGAAGAAATTAAAGCCACTTTTATTCCTTCCTCAGCTAGTTTAATTGCTTTACTGCATCTCTCTTTTTCTTCAGTTAGTTTACTTTCAATTAAAACTTGGTCACTCCTTTTTAAGGATTTAATTAAATCTAAATACATTTTGTATCCGATCCAAACAGTGCATCTTGAAAGTGCTTTTCTTGCATTATTGGTTAGGAAGGAGATATCACCAGGCCCACTTCCAATAATATGTATTTCGCCATGGGTTGGATTATATTGATTTTTTGATTCTGCTACAGCGATAGTTACTGACCCAGATTGATTTTTGAAAATTCTTTTTTCTTCTAATAATTTTGATTCTTCTCCTGCTGCGAGTAAGCAAGAGGCTTCTGCTACGGAAGATGTGCCAATTTCCTTTTGCACGACATTTGATGGATTTGGAACAATTATTGTTGAAAGATCTTCTTTACTAAAAAACTTTATAGGCAAGTTTTTTTCTTCAGAAAGTTCTAAAATTCCTTTCTCATCTTTTTTTATATCTATAGTTGCAAATCCCGCAATTGATTGCTGTGATAAATTTCCTGACTCCAAAAGATTATTTAAAGAATTTGCTATTAATTCTTTGCTTGTATTTCTTTCACATCCAATGCCAATCCATAATACAGGCGGGTGCCAAGTTGTTTCATGATTTTCGAATATACTCACATGAAATGTTGAATCTGGTTTTTCAGTTTCTTTTTTATCAATTTGATTAATTATCTCAGCTGATTCTGAAGTTTTCCATAAGCTATTACCAGATAATTGTTTGCAGAATATCTCTTCCTTTTTAGCTTGTTTAATTACTAGTTTTGACCAATCGTTTATATTGCCAGATCTTTTCCAACCCCATTGATTTCCAAATGCATCAAGATTTAAGAGGCTTTGATCATTGGAATTATTAGTTTCTATAATTTCGCCACCAAGTAAATTAGCAATTTGACATGCAATATTTTGCGTATTTGACTGATGTAAGCCAATTAAAGGAACTATCTTGGAACATTTGTTATCTATAACTATTACTCCTGGATCTTGATCTTTAGAGGTTAAAAATGGATTTATTATGCGTATTGATGCAGCAATTGAGCCTATAAAAATTACTAAATCTATTTCCGGCCATTTTTTTAGCAATATTTCTCTAGGTTTTTGTACTTGAATAAGTTCATTTAGCTTTCCATCTTCTTTTGAAGAACCCGCAATATATATGTCTTTGACAAATTCGGTTTTTTTAAGCCTTTTTAAAATTTCTTTTGAATTATTAGATAGACCTATCGCAATGCCTTTCAAATTAGAAACTATTGATAGTAACTTTGAAATTATATCCTGTCGCTGGATTTAAAAAATTCTCTTTGAAATATAAAAAAAAATTTAAGAAATTTACATAAAATTTGAGTAAAAATACTCATAATTTAGTCATAGACTAGAATTTAACAAAATATTCATATAGTAACAATCATTAGAACATTTGTTACGTTAATGCATAACGAAAGAATCTTTGCCCTATTATTTTTGAAACGAATATCTAAAGTTCCGAAGGATTCGTTTTCTTGAACATTATGATTAAAAATAGGTTCAAGATCCGATCAATCGGCTTTAATGTCAATTATTTTCGAGGTGCTAGATGACCATCAGCCCACCAGAAAGTGGAGAAAAAAACAAAAAAGTTTTGGAAGATCCTGTCAAGGCCGATCCAAGACCTATTGATTTTGCCAAATTAGATAAGCCAGGTTTCTGGTCAAGTAAATTATCTAAAGGTCCAAAAACTACAACTTGGATCTGGAATTTGCATGCTGATGCACATGATTTCGATGTGCATACAGGCGATGCTGAAGAAGCAACAAGAAAAATCTTTTCAGCTCATTTTGGACATCTTGCAGTCATTTTTATATGGATGAGTGCTGCTTTTTTCCATGGAGCAAGATTTTCTAATTATTCAGGTTGGTTAGCTGATCCAACTCATGTTAAACCCGGAGCTCAGCAAGTATGGGCAATCGTTGGTCAAGAAATGCTTAATGCTGATCTTGGTGCTAATTACAACGGTATTCAAATTAGTTCAGGAATATTTCACATGTGGCGAGCATGGGGAATCACTAATGAGAGTGAACTGATGGCTTTAGCAATAGGTGCTGTAGTAATGGCTGCACTTATGCTACATGCTGGAATTTTTCATTATCATAAAGCAGCTCCAAAAATGGAGTGGTTTCAAGATATTGAGTCTATGCTTAATCACCATATAGCTGGTTTAGTAGGGCTAGGATCTTTAGCATGGGCTGGTCATTGTATTCATATTGGAGCCCCTACCGCAGCTCTTTTAGATGCAATTGATGCAGGCTCTCCTTTAGTTATTAATGGCAAAGAAATAGCAACTATTGCAGATATGCCTATGCCGCATCAACTCTGCGATCCACAAATTATCGGTCAGATATTTCCAGGATTAGCAAGTGGTACAGGCAATTTCTTTAGTTTAAATTGGTTAGCTTTCTCAGACTTTCTTACTTTCAAAGGTGGACTTAACCCTGTGACAGGAAGCTTGTGGATGACTGATGTTTCACATCATCATTTAGCTTTTGGTGTAATAGCAATAATCGGTGGTCATATGTACAGAACCAATTATGGTATTGGTCATAGTATGAAAGAAATATTAGATTCGCAACAAGGAGACCCAATATTGTTCCCCGCTCCTAAAGGTCATCAAGGTCTTTTTGAGTTCATGGCAGAAAGTAGACATGCTCAGCTATCAGTAAACCTAGCGATGCTTGGATCTATAAGCATACTTGTATCTCATCATATGTATGCGATGCCTCCATATCCTTATATAGCTACTGACTATATGACAGTTCTTGGATTATTTACCCATCACATGTGGATAGGTGGATTATTCATAGTAGGAGCAGGTGCGCATGCTGGAATTGCAATGGTTAGAGATTATGATCCAGCAAAACATATCGATAATGTATTAGACAGAATTCTTAAGGCAAGAGATGCTTTAATCAGTCACTTGAACTGGGTATGTATGTGGTTAGGATTCCATAGTTTTGGACTCTATATTCATAACGATACTATGAGAGCTTTGGGTAGACCACAAGATATGTTTAGTGATTCTGCAATCCAGCTTCAACCAATTTTTGCTCAATGGGTACAGAGTATTCAAGCATCTGCTGTTGGAACTTCTCTTTTAGCAGGTACTGCAGAAGCTTTACCTCACAAAGCTTTAAGTGAAGTTTTTAATGGAAGTTTAGTAGAAGTTGGTGGAAAGGTTGCTATCGCGCCAATTCCATTAGGAACAGCTGATTTAATGATTCATCATATTCATGCTTTCCAAATCCATGTAACTGTTTTGATACTTCTCAAAGGAGTGCTTTATGCAAGAAGTTCAAGATTGATCCCCGATAAAGCTTCTTTAGGATTTAGATTCCCTTGTGATGGTCCTGGAAGAGGTGGTACATGTCAAGTTTCTTCATGGGATCACGTTTTCTTGGCTCTCTTCTGGATGTATAACTGTTTATCAATAGTTATTTTCCACTTCTCCTGGAAAATGCAGAGTGATGTTTGGGGACTCACTGGTGGTAATTTCGCACAAAGTTCAATTACTATCAATGGTTGGCTTAGAGATTTCCTTTGGGCTCAAGCTTCTCAAGTATTAACAAGTTATGGTCAATCAATAAGTATGTATGGTCTTATGTTCTTAGGAGCTCACTTTATATGGGCGTTCAGTTTAATGTTTCTTTTCAGTGGAAGAGGATATTGGCAAGAATTGTTCGAATCAATTGTTTGGGCACACAATAAACTAAAGGTTGCACCAACCATTCAACCTCGAGCTCTATCTATTACCCAGGGACGTGCAGTAGGCGTGACACACTTCCTTGTCGGAGGTATTGCTACCACATGGGCTTTCTTCCATGCTCGCCTTTTCGGGCTGGGCTAATAACCTGATCTTTACCTTTTTAATTCAATGGCAACAAAATTTCCATCATTTAACCAGGGTCTAGCTCAGGACCCCACAACACGACGAATATGGTACGGAATAGCTACCGCTCATGACTTTGAAAGTCATGATGGTATGACTGAAGAAAAACTTTATCAGAAGTTATTCTCTACACATTTTGGACATCTAGCAATAATTGCTCTTTGGGTAGCTGGTAACTTATTTCATATTGCTTGGCAGGGTAACTTTGAGCAATTTGTGCTGGATCCAACTCATGTTCGCCCTATCGCTCATGCTATTTGGGACCCTCATTTTGGTTCTGGTATCACAGAAGCAATGACACAAGCCGGAGCAAGCGGTCCAGTAAATATTGCTTATTCAGGTCTATACCATTGGTGGTACACAATTGGAATGAGAACTAACGAGCAACTTTTCCAAGCATCAATATTTATGAGTATTCTTGCTTGTTGGACTTTATTTGCTGGTTGGTTACACCTACAACCAAAATTCAGACCTTCTTTAGCCTGGTTTAAAAATGCAGAGTCAAGATTAAATCATCACCTAGCTGTTTTATTTGGTTTTAGTAGTATCGCTTGGACAGGTCATTTAGTTCATGTTGCAATACCTGAATCAAGAGGACAGCATGTAGGCTGGGATAATTGGTTAACAGTACTTCCACACCCTGCAGGATTAGCTCCTTTCTTTACTTTAAACTGGGGAGCATATGCACAAAATCCTGATTCTCTAGATCAAGTATTTGGAACAACTGAAGGAGCTGGAACAGCAATATTTACTTTCTTAGGAGGTCTTCATCCTCAAAGTGAAGCATTATGGCTTACTGATATTGCTCATCACCATATTGCAATCGGTACAGTTTTTGTAATTGCTGGTCATATGTATAGAAATACTTTTGGTATTGGCCATAGCCTCAAAGAAATTACAGAAGCTCATAATACTAGACACCCAAATGATCCCCATAAAGGTAGTTTCGGAATTAATCATGATGGTATATACGAAACTGTAAATAATTCATTACATTTCCAACTTGGACTAGCATTAGCATCACTTGGAGTAGCAACTTCTCTTGTAGCTCAACATATGGGTGCACTTCCTTCTTACGCTTTTATTGCTAGGGACTACACTACACAATCTGCTTTATATAGCCATCATCAGTACATAGCAATGTTTTTGATGGTTGGTGCATTTGCACACGGAGCTATTTTCTTTGTGAGAGATTACGATCCAGAACTAAATAAAGACAATGTATTAGCAAGAGTTCTTGGCACAAAGGAAGCTTTGATAAGCCACCTTAGTTGGGTAACGATGTTGCTTGGATTCCATACTCTAGGAATTTATGTTCATAACGATGTAGTTGTAGCTTTTGGTAATCCTGAAAAGCAAATTCTAATTGAGCCAGTATTTGCTCAATTTGTTCAAGCAGCTCAAGGTAAGATGATGTACGGCTTTAATGCTCTATTATCTGATCCTACAAGTTCAGCAAGTCTCGCGGCTAATTCATTACCAGGTAATCATTACTGGATGGATCTTATCAATAGACAAGATGCATTAAGCGCTTTCTTACCTATAGGTCCTGCAGATTTTTTAGTTCACCATGCTATCGCTTTAGGTCTTCATACAACTGCTTTAATCCTTATCAAAGGTGCACTTGATGCTAGAGGAACAAAATTAATTCCTGATAAGAAAGATCTAGGTTATGCATTCCCTTGTGATGGTCCTGGACGTGGAGGTACTTGCGATAGTTCATCTTGGGATGCTATGTACTTAGCCATGTTCTGGGCATTAAATTTAATAGCATGGGTTACTTTCTACTGGCATTGGAAACATCTAGCAATATGGCAAGGTAATGTAGCACAATTTAATGAATCAGGAACTTATCTAATGGGTTGGTTCAGAGATTATCTCTGGTTAAATTCTGCTCAGCTTATCAACGGATATAATCCATTCGGAGTAAACTCCTTATCTCCTTGGGCTTGGATGTTCCTATTTGGCCACTTAGTTTGGGCTACTGGTTTCATGTTCCTAATATCATGGCGTGGTTACTGGCAAGAGTTAATTGAAACATTAGTTTGGGCACATCAGCGTACTCCAATAGCTAATCTTGTTGGCTGGAGAGACAAGCCAGTTGCACTCTCAATTGTTCAAGCTAGATTAGTTGGATTAGCACATTTCACGATTGGAAACATTCTTACATTCGGAGCATTTGTTATTGCATCAACTTCAGGTAAGTTTGGTTAAATTTTTCTTAAATAATTTAAATCACCACACATGTGGTGATTTTTTTTGTTTAATTTTAACGTTCTAAATTAAGTTAAAATTATATAAACATTATCAAATATAAATGTCAGATATAAAACAACTAATTTCTATTATTATCCCTGTTTACAACGAAAGTGAGAGTATTGGTTTTTTATTGGATGAAGTTATAAATGTAATGTCATTTCATGAATTTAATTTTGAATTGATTGTTGTCAATGATGGTTCTAAAGATGATACTTTTCAAATCTTGAAAGAACTAACTCTCAAAATTAAAGAATTGTCATTAATTTCCCTTCGCAAGAATTATGGGCAAACTGCAGCAATGTCAGCTGGCTTTGATAATTCTAAAGGTGATATTATCATTACTTTGGATGGTGATTTACAGAATGATCCAAATGATATTCCTACATTAATTTCGGAAATTAATAATGGGTACGATTTGATTTGTGGCTGGAGATTTGACAGAAAAGATAAATTAATTAATAGAAAGATACCATCAAAAATAGCGAATAAATTAATAGCTTACGTAACAGGTTTGAAGTTACATGATTATGGATGTTCATTAAAGGCTTTTAAAAAAGAAATAATAGATGATATTAAGTTGTATGGTGAACTTCACAGGTTTCTGCCCGTTTTAGCAAATATTGAAGGTGCAAGAATCAAAGAAATTAAAGTAAATCATAGAAGCAGGCAATATGGAACTAGTAAATATGGAATAGATAGAACTTTTAGAGTTTTAATGGATTTACTTACTGTTTGGTTTATGACTAAATTTTTAACAAGACCAATGTATGGATTTGGTTTTGTTGGAATTATAAGTATTTTCATTAGCCTTGTGATGAGTTCTTATTTGATAGTTTTAAAAATAATGGGTGAGGATATTGGAAATCGTCCGTTGTTAATGTTTGCATTAATATTAGGAATTGCTGGTGTTCAATTATTTAGCTTTGGATTATTAAGTGAACTTTTAATCAGGACATATCATGAAAGTCAAAGTCGTCCAATTTACAGAATTAGATCAAAAAGCAGTACTAATCAAAATTGATTTTTTACCTGAACTTTCTTATTTATAAAGCTGAAATCTCCACAACTTCAGGAGAAATATCTCTTAAGCCTTTTCTTAAAATTGGTAATGTTGATTTATCAGTCAATTCTTCTGCAATTTTTAATGCCTTTAATATATTTTCTGTATTACCCTGAAAAAGACTTAACATTTTATTTCATTGAGAATTTTTATAAAATATAGAGTAATTTTTTTCTTCGTGATTGTATGAAAAACTATTTTCATTAGATGAAAGGTTATTATTTTTGTTTAATTTAAAAGGATATAATAAATTCCTTTTATTTATTAATTTTTTAAAGCGTCTTTTTTTGAAAACTAGTAGTAATATTCCTATAAAAATAATTAGTACAATTGCGAAAAAAATTTTACATGTAAAAAGTTAATAATTTTTATATCATCCAGTAATAAAATTAACACTATTTCGCAGATAAATACTAGAGTGTTTAAAGATGTTTAAAGAACTATGCCATCTGATTTACCAAGTCTTTTACCCTCAATTTTTGTTCCATTAATTGGTATAGCAATGCCTGCTGTTTTCATCGTATTGATTGGAAGATTAATTACAGCAACTGAATAAATTATCAAACACTAAACTATTAAAAAAATGAGCGACTTTCAAAAATCATTCTCAGAATCAACAAGTTCTATTAAGTTTGATGAGAAATACATAGATACTTCTGTACAACCAAATGATATTGGCGTAGCACAACAATGGGCAGTAAAAACAGTTGCTGATCCTTGTGTTGGTAATTTAGCTACTCCAGTTAACAGTGGTTATTTTACAAAGGCTTTCATAAATAATTTACCTTTTTACAGAGAAGGTATTTCCCCTAATTTTAGAGGTTTAGAAACTGGAGCAGCTTTTGGATATCTTCTATACGGACCTTTCACTATGACTGGCCCATTAAGAAATTCTGACTTTGCTCTAACAGCTGGACTACTCGCTGCCATTGGAGCTGTTCATATTTTGACAGCACTTTTTGTTCTATACAATGCACCTGGTAAAGCACCAAATGTTCAACCTCCAGATGCGACTGTTAATAATCCTCCAAAGGACTTATTTACAAGAGCTGGTTGGGCTGATTTTACAAGTGGATTTTGGTTAGGAGGCTGTGGTGGAGCTGTTTTTGCTTGGTTACTTGTTGGGACATTGCACTTAGATACCATAATGCCCATCATTAAAAATATTTGGACTGCTGGTTAATTCCTAAATAAAAGAATAAGTAATATTTAAATTTAATTTAAAATTAAAAAAGTGATCTCTATTAATTAACGTATAGTTGTGTCCCATCTATAATTTCTAACTACTCTTCCTGCTGAAATTAGTTTAGATTTATAATGCAAAGAGATTTTATCATTAGATTTTTTTAGGGTATCTATTCCTATTCCATTTCTGCCAAAATCTTTTCCAGAGCTATGGTAATACAATCCGGCTCCTTTGTATATTCCAATATGATCACATTTTTCTTCATTCCCAAAAAATAAAAGATCGCCAGGTTGTAGATCGGCATAAGATTCTTTGTAATAAAAAAGGTGTTTACAAAAACTTTTTATTTGAAAAGAGTCTCGAGGTATATGAATTTGATGCTTTAAAAAAGCAGTCTGAATTAATCCAGAACAATCAAAATTGGGTCCTAATGTACCTCCCCAAAGGTATTCATTATTTAACTCAGATTGATCCTTGATCCATTTTAAAATTGAGTTAACTTTATCTTTTATCAAGAAGTATTCTTTTTTTGAATTTTCAGGTTTTCCCAATTCGTATTTCTCAATAATTAATCCATCTAAATTTATCCAACAGATGTAACCATCTTCATATAGTTGAACTAGTATTCTTGATAATTTATGGTTTTTTTGAGAAATATTTGGATAAATAAGCCTAAAAATTCTATTCTTAAATATTTCAGTAACTAATTTATCTTCTGTTTCATTTTGATATCCAGAAATATTAACTTTTAATTTCCACCAAATAGTTTTTGAAAAATTAGTTTGTTTTAATAGTGAGATAGGATTTTTATAACTTTTCATACAATGTCCTTTTACTATTTAAGTAAAGAGATGGGTCTAGCCTTAAATGATATCTTAGGGAGAGCATGCTCTTATAATAAAGATTTTTCAAGAGAAGATATTTCGATAACTTGGATTAATTATAAAAGTGAAAATAAAAGTGTATTTAAGGGTTTTGGAACTGGTATTAATAATAAAAAAATGGTTTACCCCGCTAGCATAGTCAAGTTGGTTTATGGCCTTGCTGCATTTTATTGGATTAAAAAAGGAAGTTTATTATTAACAGATGAAATTGTTGATGCTGTAAGGAAAATGTTGTCTTTTTCCAGTAATAATGCAACAAGTTTTTTAATTGATTTACTTACTGGAACAACGAGTGGACCTTGTATTGAAGGCGAATTATGGGAAAATTGGAAATATCAAAGAAGTATAATAAATGATTGGCTACACGATTTAAATTGGGAAGAATTGGTTCCTATAAATTGCTGTCAGAAGACTTGGGATGATGAACCATTTGGTCGCGAAAAAGAATTTTATGGACACGATAATAAAAATAGAAACGCTATGAACTCTGATTCAGCTGCTCGGGTTTTGGAGGAAATTATGATTCATATTGATTATCAAGAAAATGATTTAAATTTGCGAAGTTTTTTAAAAAGAAATTTAAATAAATTTGTTCTTAAAAACGATTCTCTTAATCAAGTAGATGGTTTTTTGGGTGCAGGATTACCAGAAAGCATTAATCTTTGGAGTAAAGCAGGATTAATGTCCGAAGTTAGACATGATTCTGCTTGGTGGGTTAATAGTCAATCTCTACAAACTTTGTTAGTCGTTTTTTGTGAGGGGGAAGAATATTCCAAAGATACTTCCTTCCTACCATTGATAGCAAAAGAAGTATATGAATTTAATAAGACATATATTATTGACGACTAAAGTGTATCGTCTATGAAATTAGAGTCTAATTTGTCGGTATAAGCTTCATAAGGCAACATCATTACTTCTACACAATCTAAATCATTTATAATCCATTCTCTATATTCTGCTAACAAACTTTTTCTATCTTCATTATCTAATTCATAAATACGCAATGCAGTATCTTTAATATTTTCTTTAATTAAATTTTCAATTTCTGTCTTCCTCATTTTACGTTAATTCTCCTTCCAAAATCACTCTTCTTATTGTTGACAATGCAATTCCTGTTTGTGATCTGATTGATCTATATGAATATCCCTCATTACGCAATCTGATTACTAAAGATTCTTTTAAAGGACTGATTTTAGGCCTTCCTCCCAGATTATTTCCAGACAATTTTCTGCGTAAAAGTTGTTCTCTTTTTCTTTCACCAAAACTTTTGTCTTCAAGATTATCTAATTCATATAAAATCTTAAAAATTGAAGAATTGCCTTTGGGGGATTCATTAGCTGCAAAAAAACCAGTCAAAGTTCGCAATTTAATATCATTATTAATAAGTTTATTTATTGTCATCAAACATTCTTTTTTATTTTTAAATGCTCGATCAAGCTGAGTTATTATTAACTGATCACCTTTATTTAAGTAATTTATAGCTTTATTGAGTTGGGGTTTGACATCTTCATCTAAACTTATAAATTCAGAGAAAACTATACTACAACCTTCTTCTTTTAAATTTTTAATTTGCGCTTCTAAATTTTCAAATTCATTATGAGTAGCTCTAGCATAACCTATTGCTTTAGAGCTTTTATTTTTTTCAGACAGTAAAATACGTTTTCTTTTAAATTTAAAAGTCAATGTTTTATTACATATATTTTTTACTGTATCAAAAAACTACTATAAAAACACTTTTTAGTACAATAAATTTAATGTCCAACTGCCTATTTATTATTCTGGTGTACAATAATTAGTACTGATTACTGTATTAAAAATAACGTTCTATTTTCTGTTCTATTTTTAGTTGATGAAACAAAAATATTGTTTAATTATTAACTTTAATAAGGATCTTTCAAATTGTAGGTTGGTTAATTAAATTCATTTATTTTTTGACCTCTATTGAGTTGTCTTCATTTTTTTAATTATTAATAGTTTATTCAAATTGTTTTTACTAAAATATTTATAGGCCATAAACAATTAATTTGACTAGTAATCCTAATAGTTTAATTTCTAAACCTGATTGGTTAAGAGTAAAAGCTCCGCAAGTTGAGAGAATTGGTAATACTGCAAATTTGTTAAATGATTTAAATCTCAATACTGTATGTCAAGAGGCAAGTTGTCCAAATATTGGTGAATGTTTTGCAAGTGGCACTGCCACTTTCCTTATTATGGGTCCTGGCTGTACGAGGGCATGTCCATATTGCGATATTGATTTTGATAGATCTAAAAGAGAATTAGATCCAACAGAACCATATCGTTTAGCCGAAGCTGTTTTTAGAATGCAACTTAAACATGTTGTAATCACATCAGTTAATAGAGACGATCTTGAGGATGGTGGAGCATCTCAATTTTTTGAATGTGTTTATCAAGTAAGAAAAAAATCGCCTGAAACTACTATTGAGCTTTTAATACCTGATCTTTGTGGTAACTGGAAAGCGCTTGAAAAAGTTCTTGATTCAAATCCAAACGTTTTAAACCATAATATTGAGACGGTGTCTTCACTATATAAAAAAGTGAGACCTCAGGGTAGATATGAGAGAACTCTTGATTTGCTTAAAAGGACTAGAGAATATTCTCCCAAAGTTTATACAAAGTCAGGTTTTATGCTTGGTTTAGGGGAAAAAGATGAGGAGGTCTTAAGTCTTCTAAAGGATTTAAAAAGTAATTTCGTTGATATTGTTACTATTGGTCAATACTTATCTCCTGGCCCAAATCATTTACCTGTTCAAAGATTTGTGAGTCCCTCAAAATTTAATTATTTTAAAGTTTTCGGGGAAAAAGATTTGGACTTTATGCAAGTAGTTAGTTCTCCTTTAACTCGTAGTAGTTACCATGCTGAAGAAATTCAAAAACTTATGAAAAAGTATCCAAGATAGTCATTTTTAATTATTTGAATCTATCCACTCATTTAATTTCCATTCAACTAGATCATTTTTAATCATTGGATCATTCTTAATGATTTGTAGTGCATTTTTATAATTATTCATCTCAAGAATGAGTAATCCACCGTCACCTGGCCTCTTTAACTCATCTACTAAAAAACCACTTTTTATATTAATTCCCTCTTTTTTTAATTTTTTTATCCAATGAATATGTTCGTTAATTATTTTTTTTTTTAAATCATGATTAATTAAGTATTCTTTTTTTATGATTTCAGTTTTTATAAAGAAAGGCATTTACATTTTTTTTATGCCAAGCATTTCTTCTTCGCTTGGGGGAACTATTAATTTGAAAATACTCTTGTAATAAGACCAATTTTCAATTATTTTATCAGCCTTTAAGCTATTTGTTTTTGCTCGATATTCTCTAATAATTGCCAACAATATATCTTCCTGCCTTGATGAAGTTATTTTATGAATGCTTACTATTTCTTTGTTAACTTTATTACTTAAATCGTTCTTCTCATCGATTATAAAAGCTATTCCACCAGTCATGCCTGCACCAATATTCCTTCCTGTGGATCCTAGAATAACTACTTTCCCACCAGTCATGTATTCACAACAATGATCACCTGCTCCCTCTGTTACCGCTGTAGCTCCACTATTTCTTACTGCAAATCTTTCTCCCGATTTTCCTAATGCAAATAATTTCCCACCTGTTGCTCCATAAAGACAGGTGTTCCCTAATATAACCTGCTCGGAGGAAGCTTTTTCTATTTTTGGTGGAATTATTGTGAGTATTCCTCCATTCATTCCTTTACAAACATAATCATTAGCTTCTCCGATTAATTGAACATTCATTCCCTTCAATAAAAAGGCACCAAAGCTTTGTCCCGCATATCCTTTGAAATTTAAGTTGAGTTCGCCATTGAAGCCAGTGTTGCCGTGAAGTTCTGCAATTTCGCCTGATATTTTCGCACAAACACTTCTATCTGTATTTTTTATCTCAATTTCTTTGGTTAATATTTCGTGATTTTTAATTGAATCTATAAATTCAGTATCAGATAAAAACTCGTCTTCTAATACAGAACCATTACTATGGGCAGTTTTTGAATGTTTTAACCATGATCTATCAGGGGTTGAGTGTTTATTTACTAAAGAAGAAAGATCAATATTAGAAGTTTTTGGAAGATCGATATTTCTTGCAGAAAGAAATTCTTGATTACCAATCAGTTCTTCCATATTAGAAACACCGATACTACTCATTATTTGTCTTACTTCTTCAGCAATATATAAGAAAAAATTGACAACATTTTCTGGAATACCTTTAAATCTTTTTCTTAATTCTTCTTTTTGAGTGGCAACTCCAACAGGACACTTGTTTGTATGACAAACCCGTGCCATTATACATCCTTCAGCAATCATTGCTACAGAACCAAAACCGTATTCCTCTGCACCTAGTAAAGCTGCAATAACTACATCCCAGCCTGTTTTAAGACCTCCATCAGTTCTCAAAATTACTCTTTCGCGTAAGTTATTCTCTAAGAGAGATTTATGAACCTCAGCAACACCTAGTTCCCATGGTAAACCTGCATGTTTAATAGAACTCAGGGGTGAAGCACCTGTACCCCCGTCATGGCCGGATATTTGAATTACATCTGCATTGGCTTTGCTTACTCCAGCAGCAATAGTTCCTATACCAATTTCAGAAACAAGTTTAACGCTTACTTTCGCTTTTGGATGAACTTGGTGTAAGTCGTGGATAAGTTGAGCTAAATCTTCAATTGAATAAATGTCATGATGTGGGGGAGGAGATATTAAAGCTACTCCAGGTTTACTATTTCTTAGTTTTGCGATGTAAGAATCAACTTTTGGACCAGGTAATTGTCCCCCCTCTCCGGGTTTTGCACCTTGAGCCATTTTAATTTCGAGTTGTTTACCACTTCTTAGATATTCAGGTGTAACTCCAAATCTTCCTGATGCTATTTGTTTAATTGCTGAGCATGCGGTGTCTCCATTTTCTAACCCTTTAATAAATGGCAACGTCGCTGACTGAGTATTTTCATCGATATCATTTAGAACATTAAAACGAGCTGGATCTTCTCCACCCTCTCCACTATTACTTTTTCCGCCAATTCTATTCATTGCAACTGCTAAAACTTCATGTGCTTCTCTGGATAAAGCACCTAAACTCATTCCTCCAGTACAGAACCTTTTGCAAATAGACTCAACACTTTCAACTTGCTCTAATGGAATACTTTTTCTTTTTGAATTAATCGTTAGTAAATCTCTAAGAGATGTTGTCGGTCTATTAATAATAAGTTTTTTGTAAGTTTCAAAATGATCGTATCCTGGCCCTTGTTTTACCGCTGAATGTAAAACTTTGGACATCTCTGGGTTATTGGAATGATATTCTCCATTATTTCTAAATTGTACAAATCCTAAAAATTCTAATTTCTTTAAATCGAGTTCTGGATAGGCTTTGGTATGTATTGAAAGTGTTTCATTAAATAATTCTTTTAATGTTATGCCAGCGATACGACTCGTGGTACCATCAAAAGCAATTTTTATTAAGTCAGATCCAAGGCCTACAGCTTCAAAAATTTGTGCACCATGGTAACTAGATAAAAGTGAGATCCCTATTTTTGAAAGAATTTTTCTTAGACCGTCTTCTAGAGCTTTTTTAATATTTTCTTGAACATCAACTATTGATAATGGATTTATTTTTTTGCTATCAATGAGTTTTTGTGTTTTTGGATGTTTTAACCAGTGTCTACCTGCTTCGAAGGTCAACCAAGGGCAAACTGCACTTGCTCCGTATCCAATTAAACAAGCTAAGTGATGTGTACTCCAACATTGACCAGTCTCAATTATTAGAGAAGCTTTTAGCCTGATTTCTTTTTTAAGAAGATAATGATGTATTGCTCCAACAGCAAGTAAAGGAGGTATAAAAGTCTTTTTAGGATTAATTCCCTTATCAGAAATGATAATTAAAGAGCAACCTTCTTTGATAAACAGCTCACTCTGTTTACAGATTGCTTTTAATTGGTTTTCTAAGCCTTGAATACCATCCTCTAAATCAAACAAACTTGAAATTGTCTGAGATTTAATTTTTGATTTTTTGATGGAAATTAGTTCTTCCTCATTAAGAATCGGACTTTGCAAATGAACAAAAGGTCTAGCATCTTTAATTTCAAATGGTGTACATCTTTCTCCTAGATGCATCTCTAAACTCATAACAAGTTTTTCTCTCAGAGGGTCAATAGGCGGATTAGTAACTTGCGCAAATCTCTGCTTAAAGTAGTCGTATAAAATATGTGGCTTTGATGAAAGAACTGCTAATGGGATGTCGTCGCCCATGCAATAAGTAGGCTCTTTAGCTAATGAAGCCATTGAATCTAAGATAAGGTCATTATCTTCCGCTGAAAAACCGTATGCAGTTTGTTGTTGCAACAACTCAAGGTCTTTTAGTTTGCAGTCTTTAATCCATTCATTATTTTCAATTTTTATAGTTCTATTACTGAGAAGTGTTTTATAATCATGCCTTTGAGCGGCTTCAGATTTTACTTCCCAATTTCTTAGGATTTTATTCTGATGAAAATCAACTGCCAACATTTGTCCAGGTCCTAATCGACCTTTTTCTATTACTCTTTCTTCTTCAAGTTCTACTACTCCTGTTTCAGAACCCATTATTACAAAACCATCATTTGTGATTGAATATCTTGCTGGTCTTAGGCCATTTCTATCAAGCGTTGCTCCGACAAAATTTCCATCAGCAAATACAAGGAGTGCTGGACCATCCCAAGCTTCTTGTAGGCTTGCAGAATATTCATAAAAAGCTTTTATATCTTCTCTCTGCTCAAGTTCTGGTTGATCTCTAAATGCTTCAGGAACAAGTTTTAATAATGAGTCAGTAATGGGCTGACCTGAACGAATATTGATTTCAAGGGTTGCATCAAGATTTGATGAATCACTTTTGTTTACATCTACAATGGGCTTGATTTCACTAGATAACTCTCCCCAAAAATCATCTATATGTGTTTCTGAAGCTTTAGCCCAGTTGATATTACCCAAGAGAGTATTTATTTCGCCATTATGACCCAAAAATCTCATGGGTTGAGCTAGTGGCCATTTTGGAAGTGTATTAGTGCTAAATCTACGATGATAAACCGAAAATGAAACTTTAAAACTCTCTTCTTTTAGATCTTGATAAAACTCGGATAATATTTCAGAGCGAACCATACCTTTATAAACAACTGTTTGAGAACTTAGTGAAGCAAAATAAAATTCACAATCTCCAACATCATTTTTGAAAGTTTCTCTTATTTTCTTTTCAATTCTCTTCCTTAACTGAAATAAAAGCCTTTCAACATCCTGATGATCTTTTTTATCTACATATAAAATCCACTGACAGATGAATGGAGCATTTGCTTTAGCTAAAGGACCTAAGATTTCATTATTTACAGGTACTTTTCTCCAAGATGTTTTGTTGACTTTTAATTTTTCTGCTTCTTGATCACATATTGATTTACATACGTCAATTTTTTCTTTTTTATTCGGCATAAAAACCATGCCTAAACCTTTATTGAATTCTTGATTATTTTTTAGATTAATTTCCTCTTCAAGATATCCCCATGGAATTGAACATAAAATCCCCGCTCCATCTCCTGAATCACTATCTCCTCCACAACCTCCTCTATGTTCCATGCAGTTAAGGCCTTTAAGGGACTGTTTTAGGATCCAATTGCTTTCTACTCCTTTAATATTTGCTATAAAACCAACTCCACACGCATCTTTCTCCCCAATTATTCCATTTGGGGAATAACTATCTTGATATGAGCCAACGATTCTTTTGATACTCTCTCCCATAGATTATTTAATTCTATTTAGTTATTTATGTATTTCTATTATAAAAATAAATATGAAAATAAAAATAAAGATAATGAATATTTACCAAAAATTTTAATTTGACAAATTTAAAAAAAATATAATAAAAAACTTTTAGTTAGTGCTCTTAAAGGTTATGATGGACAAATGATTATTTTTATCTAAGTTTAATAGATGCCCACCATCTCACAATTAGTAGGTTCAGAAAGAAAACGTCTGACAAAGAAAACAAAATCTCCTGCATTAAAAGCTTGCCCTGAGAGAAGAGGGGTATGTACAAGAGTCTATACATCAACACCAAAGAAGCCTAATTCAGCTTTGAGAAAAGTTGCTAGGGTTAGATTAACTTCTGGTTTCGAGGTAACGGCTTATATTCCTGGGATTGGACATAATTTGCAAGAACACTCTGTAGTACTACTTAGGGGAGGAAGAGTAAAGGATTTGCCAGGAGTTAGATATCATATAATAAGAGGAACTTTAGATACGGCTGGAGTCAAAGATAGACGTCAATCCAGATCTAAGTATGGAGCAAAAGCTCCAAAAGATTAATTTGTAAACATCACTTTTTTTAAACATGTCACGTCGTAACGCAGCAGTAAAAAGACCAGTTCTTCCTGATCCTCAATTTAATAGTCGTCTTGCTTCAATGATGATTTCTCGATTGATGAAACATGGTAAAAAATCTACAGCTCAAAGAATACTTTCTGATGCTTTTTCTTTAATAAGCGAGAGAACAGGTGGGAATGCGGTGGAATTATTTGAAACAGCCGTAAAAAATGCTACTCCTCTTGTCGAGGTACGAGCTAGAAGAGTTGGTGGTGCAACATATCAAGTACCTATGGAAGTTCGCCAGGAGAGAGGGACTGCAATGGCATTGAGATGGATTGTTACATTCTCACGTGCAAGAAATGGCAAAAGTATGTCCCAAAAACTTGCTGGTGAGTTGATGGATGCAGCAAATGAAACTGGTAGTGCCGTTAAAAAAAGAGAAGATACTCATAAAATGGCAGAAGCCAATAAAGCATTTGCGCATTACAGATATTAATTTCATCAAAAGGTACTTAAGTAGTTTATTATTATTAAAGTTTGCTTTTAGCGTGAACTACACTTATCAAAAATTATTTTATTTGGAGCTTTAAAATTGGCACGCGACTTTCCCCTAGAACGAGTAAGGAACATAGGTATAGCCGCTCATATTGATGCAGGTAAAACAACAACAACTGAAAGAATTTTGTTTTATTCAGGTGTAGTTCATAAGATAGGAGAGGTTCATGATGGTGCTGCTGTAACAGATTGGATGGCTCAAGAAAGAGAAAGAGGAATTACTATTACTGCTGCTGCAATATCTACTAGTTGGCAAGACCATAGGATTAATATTATTGATACTCCTGGACACGTAGATTTTACTATTGAAGTTGAAAGATCAATGCGTGTGTTGGATGGAGTCATAGCTGTATTTTGTGCAGTTGGTGGAGTTCAGCCTCAATCCGAAACGGTTTGGCGTCAAGCAGATAGATATTCTGTTCCAAGAATGGTTTTTGTTAATAAAATGGATAGAACTGGGGCGGATTTTTTAAAGGTTAATAAGCAAATTAAAGATCGACTAAAGGCAAATGCACTTCCAATTCAGTTACCTATTGGGGCTGAGGGAGATCTCACAGGCATTATTGATTTAGTAGCCAACAAAGCATATCTTTACAAAAACGATTTAGGTACTGATATTGAAGAAGCACCAATTCCATCTGACATGGAGGAGGAAGCTGCTGAGTGGAGATTTATGTTAATGGAAAGTGTTGCAGAAAATGATGAAGAGTTAATAGAAATATTTCTAGAAACAGGAGAATTATCTGAAGAACAACTTAAAAAAGGTATTAGGGAAGGGGTTTTAAAACACGGGTTGGTTCCAGTATTATGCGGTTCAGCTTTTAAGAATAAAGGTGTCCAACTTGTATTGGATGCTGTAGTTGATTACTTGCCAGCTCCAGTTGATGTGAAACCAATACAAGGTGTTTTGCCAAGCGGCAAAGAAGATATTAGACCTTCTGATGATAATGCTCCTTTCAGTGCATTAGCATTCAAAGTGATGTCTGATCCCTATGGGAAATTAACTTTTGTAAGAATGTATTCAGGTGTTCTTTCGAAGGGAAGTTATGTAATGAATTCTACTAAGGATGCTAAAGAGAGAATTTCTAGATTAGTGATTCTAAAGGCTGATGAAAGAGAGGAGGTCGATGAATTGAGGGCTGGCGATTTAGGAGCTGTATTAGGTCTTAAGAACACAACAACTGGTGATACTTTGTGTAATACAGAAGATCCAATAGTTTTGGAGACATTGTTTATCCCAGAACCAGTCATCTCAGTA
Source organism: Prochlorococcus sp. AG-347-I19 (assembly GCA_003279105.1). Classification (GTDB taxonomy): domain Bacteria; phylum Cyanobacteriota; class Cyanobacteriia; order PCC-6307; family Cyanobiaceae; genus Prochlorococcus_A. Next base: position 42,621 of record QCBO01000006.1, on the reverse strand, counting down.
GCTGTTGAGCCAAAAACTAAAGGCGATATGGAAAAATTATCAAAAGCTTTAACTGCTTTGTCTGAAGAGGATCCAACCTTTAGGGTAAGTACAGATCCCGAGACAAATCAAACTGTTATTGCGGGTATGGGGGAGTTACACTTAGAGATCCTTGTTGACAGAATGTTAAGGGAATTTAAAGTTGAAGCAAATATAGGAGCTCCACAGGTTTCATATAGAGAAACTATCAGGTCTAGTTCCAAAGGTGAAGGTAAATATGCAAGACAGACTGGAGGTAAAGGTCAATATGGACATGTAATTATTGAAATGGAACCTGCTGAAGTTGGTAAAGGTTTTGAATTTGTAAACAAAATTGTTGGTGGAGCTGTACCAAAAGAGTATATTGGTCCTGCATCTAATGGAATGAAAGAGACCTGTGAATCTGGTGTTCTTGCCGGTTATCCACTCATTGATGTAAAAGTAACACTAGTCGATGGTTCATTCCACGATGTAGACTCATCTGAAATGGCCTTCAAAATTGCAGGTTCCATGGCTTTTAAAGACGGGGTTAAAAAATGCAATCCTGTTCTTTTAGAGCCTATGATGAAAGTTGAGGTCGAGAGTCCTGACGACTTTCTTGGATCTGTAATTGGTGATCTCTCTTCCAGAAGAGGTCAAGTAGAAGGGCAATCTGTTGATGATGGATTGTCTAAGGTACAGGCCAAAGTGCCCTTAGCCGAAATGTTCGGTTATGCCACTCAACTCCGATCAATGACTCAAGGTCGGGGTATATTTTCAATGGAGTTCGCAAATTATGAGGAAGTCCCTCGTAATGTTGCTGAAGCTATCATTTCCAAGAATCAGGGCAACTCCTGATCTCTAAACTAAAACACTCTTAAACCCTCGATTCTTTAATTCAAAATGGCTCGCGAGAAGTTCGAAAGAAACAAACCACATGTCAACATAGGTACTATTGGCCATGTTGATCATGGAAAAACAACACTAACAGCTGCTATTACAAATGTATTAGCTAAAAAAGGTCAAGCTCAAGCTCAAGACTATGGAGACATTGATGGTGCTCCTGAAGAAAGAGAGCGTGGCATTACCATCAATACAGCTCATGTTGAATATGAAACTGAAGGCAGACATTATGCTCATGTCGATTGCCCAGGTCATGCTGATTATGTGAAAAACATGATCACAGGAGCTGCTCAGATGGATGGAGCTATTCTAGTTTGCGCAGCTACAGATGGTCCTATGGCTCAAACAAAAGAGCATATTCTTTTAGCTAAACAGGTTGGAGTTCCTGCTCTAGTAGTTGCTCTAAATAAGTGCGATATGGTCGATGATGAAGAAATTATTGAACTTGTCGAAATGGAAATTAGGGAACTGTTAGATAGTTATGATTTCCCCGGAGATGACATTCCTATAGTTCAAGTTTCAGGTTTAAAAGCTCTCGAGGGAGATTCTACTTGGGAATCAAAGATTGAAGAATTAATGAAAGCTGTTGATGCCAGCATTCCCGAACCAGAAAGAGAAGTTGATAAACCATTCTTGATGGCAGTTGAAGACGTTTTCTCGATTACTGGTAGAGGAACTGTAGCTACTGGAAGAATTGAGAGAGGTAAAGTTAAGGTCGGAGAAGAAGTAGAAATAGTTGGAATAAGAGATACAAGAGTAACAACTGTTACTGGAGTTGAAATGTTCCGAAAACTTCTCGACGAGGGTATGGCTGGCGATAATGTTGGTTTACTTTTACGGGGTGTTCAGAAAGAAGATATTGAGAGAGGAATGGTTCTTGTGAAGAAAGGTTCTATTACCCCTCATACTCAGTTCGAAGGAGAAGTGTATGTCCTCAAAAAAGAAGAGGGCGGAAGACATACTCCTTTCTTTGCAGGATATAGACCTCAGTTCTACATCAGAACAACTGATGTGACAGGTCAAATAACCGCATTTACTTCAGATGATGGCTCTAATGTTGAAATGGTTATGCCAGGAGACAGAATTAAGATGACTGGAGAATTAATTTGTCCTGTTGCTATTGAACAAGGTATGCGATTCGCCATACGTGAAGGTGGACGTACTATTGGTGCTGGAGTTGTTTCTAAAATTCTCAAATAAAAAACTTGAATTTTAAAAATTTAACCTCAATCATCTAATATAGGTTTAAGGATAGGGTCATTTTAATTAATGACCCTTTACTAGAAGTTATTTGAAACTATGACTGCATCAATTGCACAACAAAAAATAAGGATAAGACTCAAAGCATTTGATAGAAGAATGCTTGATTTATCTTGCGACAAAATAATCCAAACTGCTGATACAACTTCTGCCTCAGCAATAGGTCCAATACCTTTACCTACAAAAAGGAAGATTTATTGTGTACTAAGATCACCACATGTTGATAAAGATTCAAGAGAGCATTTTGAAACAAGAACACATCGTAGAATAATAGATATTTATAGTCCTTCTTCAAAAACTATTGACGCTTTAATGAAACTAGATCTCCCTAGTGGTGTAGATATAGAAGTTAAACTTTAATAAATCCCGAAATTGCCCTAAATTGATTAATATAAAAAAGTATGTAATGAGGTCTAAATGGGAGAACTCTCTGTAAGGGAATTACCTTTATTTCCTTTGCCGGAGTTAGTCCTTTTTCCTCAAGAAGTATTGCCTTTACATATTTTTGAATCGAGATACAGGATTATGCTCCAAACTGTACTTGAAAGTGATTCTATGTTTGGAGTGATTAAGTGGGATCCAACTACCAAAAGTATGGCTAGTGTTGGATGTTGCGCACAAATTCTAAAACATCAAACTGCCGAGGATGGCAGAAGTAATGTTATTACTCTCGGCCAACAAAGATTTCAAGTCTTAGAAATTACCCGTTCAACGCCATTTTGTTCTGCGATGGTTAGTTGGATTAGTGATGATAATATTGATGACTTTCAAAAATTAGATTCTCTAAAAAATTCTGTTAAAGAAGCACTAAGTGATGTTATTAATTTAACGAGTAAATTGACTAATACAAATAAAAATCTACCTGATAAATTACCTGACAACCCAATGGATTTGTCATTTTGGATAGGAGCTCATTTGGGCGGCCCTGTTGCGGAAGAACAGCAAAGACTCCTTGAAGAGAGAAATACTTATACCCGTTTGCAAAGAGAATATGAAATGCTTGATCATACAAGAAAACAACTTGCAGCAAGAACAGCATTGAAAGAAAGTTTTCCTGACATAAAAGAAAATTAAATGTTTGAATTTTTATTTCCTTTTTTTTTAGTAGTTTTATTCTTAATAGTCCTATCTAAAATATGGAGAAATAATGCTAGAAAATATATTTCTTCCGATTCAGTAGCTTCTGCATATGATGCTTGGACTCAGGATAAATTACTTGAGAGATTATGGGGAGAACATATACATTTGGGTTTTTATCCCACAGGAAAAAAAAATATTGATTTTAGAAAGGCTAAAGTTCAGTTTGTTCATGAACTAGTCAAATGGAGTGGTTTAGATAAATTACCACAAGGATCCAGAATACTTGATGTAGGTTGTGGAATAGGGGGAAGTTCTAGGATTCTTGCAGAATATTATGGGTTTAACGTTACTGGTATTACAATTAGTTCGGCTCAAGTTAAAAGAGCAAGAGAACTTACTCCTCAAAGGCTAAATTGTAACTTCCAAGTTATGGATGCTTTGGATTTGAAATTTGAAGACGGATCATTTGATGCCGTATGGAGTGTTGAGGCTGGTGCACACATGAGTGATAAAATTAGGTTCGCAAATGAAATGCTGAGAACTCTAAGACCAGGAGGGTATTTCGCATTGGCTGATTGGAACTCGAGAGATCTCGGGGCATACCCCCCATCATTTTTTGAAAAGTTGGTTCTTAAACAATTACTTGAACAATGGGTACATCCTAATTTTATTAGCATTAATGAATTTAGTAATATTATTAGAACGAACGAAAATAGTTCAGGAAGAGTTAGCTCTGAAAATTGGAATTCCTATACAAATCCTTCATGGTACGACTCCATTATTGAAGGTATTCGAAGGCCCTCAGTAATTTTGTCACTTGGCCCATTTGCGATAGTCAAGTCGATTAGAGAGATTCCAACAATACTTCTCATGAATTGGGCATTTAGAAAAGGTTTAATGGAGTTTGGAGTTTATAAATGTAGAGGGTAAATTAATTTAGTTCAACATTTTCAGAAAAATAATTTCCAAAATCTACAAGATTCTTGCAAAGTGGCTTTAACTTATTTTTTAATTCAAGAAAATTTTTAATGTTATTTTGATTATTGATTTCTAAATCAATATAAATTATATATTCGCCTAATTCTCTTTTTGAAGGTCTCGATTCAATTTTACTCATATTAAATCCAAAATCTGAAATATAATTTATAGCTTTAAGCAAAGCACCAGGTTTATTTGAAATTAATGAAAAAGCAAAACTTGCAATATTAGCTAAATTTGAATTTGATTCCTTGCTCAATAAAACAAATCTTGTGCAATTACCTGGAACATCATTAATAGGAAAGGCCAATTCTTTAAGTCCTTCGATCTGAATTAACGATTTTGAACCAATAGCCGCTCTGAATTTACTCCCCTTGATCATATTGACAGCTTCTGATGTTGAATTTGTTGGAAGAGGAATTGCATTTGGAAGATTCTCAGATAACCATTCCGAGCATTGAGCTAATGCTTGAGGATGAGATAATACTTCTGAAATGTTTGCAAGTTCCCCATCACTAATTAATGCATGTTTTATAGGTAAAACAATTGCTTTATTTATGAAAATTTCAGGAAATTTCCAAAGGGCATCTAGAGTAGCTGTAACACCCCCTTCTACAGAATTTTCTATAGGGACTACGGCAGCATCACAATTGTTGTACGCTATTGATTTAATGACCGAATGTAACCCATTACATGGTACAAATATAGGTGTCTGAAAATTGGCAAGCTTTGATAATATATGGGCTGCTTTTTCTGCGTATGTTCCTTTAGGACCTAAATATGCAACTTGTTTGCGCATGATTAATTGTAAAAAAAAAAAGAGATCAAATAAGCATTGGAGGAATATAGAAAATGCTATTGTCTTTTGATGCTAAACAGAAACTCAAGCTTTCTGTAACACGTAATAAAGAATATCTTTCTAAATATCTTTTGGAAGAAGAAAGAGTCGTTGGAGCAATGCTTGACTCCAAAAAATTAATACCAGAAGGAGTAGGTAGATATAAGTATACAGTAACAAGTTTTAAGGTTTTTCAATTAGATATTAACCCTGTTGTCTCAATTGCGGTAGAAAATAAAGATGGAGTTTTAAAAATGAGTGCACTTGAAAGTACATTGGATGGTTTGGGGATAATAGATGATTTTAATCTTATTTTGAAAGCTAATTTGGAAGCAACTGATATTGGTTTAGAAGGTGAGGCGCTTCTTGGGGTATCTGTAAGCCAACCTCCTCTATTGAAGCTGGTACCAAGGAAAATTTTGGAATCTACTGGTCATTCTGTATTAAATGGGATTCTGTTGGGTATAAAGTCAAGGGTTCAACAGCAACTGGTAAAAGATTTTTTAAATTGGTGTGAATTAAATAAGATTTGATTTTTTTAAAAAACTTTTCCTATGAAGTTTTGTTATTCCATTTTTTTTGATTGATGAAAGATGCTCTCTGGTTCCATAACCTTTATTTTTAAAAATTAAGTATCCTGAGTATTTTTTTTCTAACCTATCCATTAGATTATCGCGAGAAACTTTAGCGACTATGCTTGCTGAAGCTATCGAGATAAACTTTGAGTCTCCAGATACTATGTTTTTCTGCATTCCATCCCATGGTCTTAATAATAAGGGACCATCAATTATTAATTCAGATGGCTTTTCTTTTAATTTTTTTAAAGCTCTTATCATTGAAAGTTCTGTTGCAACTCTGATACCTAACCTATCTATTTCTCTGGCCGAAGATTGCCCAATTCCATAATCTGAAGAGAGTAATAAAATTTTTGGTAGAAGTAATTTTCTTTTTTTGGGAGTAAGTTTTTTACTATCGGTTACTCCAAAATGACTTAAAGTAAGTTTATTTTTTTCAGTTAATACTACAACTGCTGCAAAAACTGGACCAAAAATTGCTCCCCTTCCAACTTCATCTATCCCAACTTCGAATAATTTATTCAATGCTTGCTGAAGATCTTCTTCTTTTTTTTCTTGCATTGTTTAGCTCATCTGAAAGTTCAATTTCATCCTTTTTATCTGTAAATACAACTTCATTATTTTCATTAGTTTTGTTTGTTGATTCATCTTTAGAATTTGTACTTGCTTCTATTCTAATTTGAATCTTTTCTTCTCCAGATTTTGAAATTTTTTTTATTTGTTTTGCTTTTGTTTTTTTATTATCTAAGGGTTTTTCCGTTTCTTTATTACTTTCTTTTAAACGCACAAAATTATTGCTGGTGAGATATTCTTTACCCAACTTTATCAGTGGATTAATACCTAATTGACTGAAAACAATTCTTTCTTCATTTGTAAGATCAACTGTTATTATATTTTTTTCTTTTGTATTTGATTGGTTCAAATTATCATTATCATTTTCTTTTTTATTAGAAGAATTCTCTTTACTTAGGTCTTTGGAGTTAATAAATTCCTTGTCAATTATTTTTTCCTGCTCATCAGTTGATTGATAAGTATCTATATCTAAAGATTTTAGATTGTTTGATTGATTATATTTATTTTCGAGATTTTTAATTTTTAAGTTAGAAATGTCGTCATTTAATATATTTTCTATATGTCCGGTACCATCGCATGTAGAACATTTTTTACCGAATAGTTCATATATATTTTGACCTTGTCTTTTTCTGGTTAACTCTAATAAGCCTAATTCAGTAAGCTGAGCTATTTGAGGCCTAGCAGAATCATCTTTTATTGCTGAGGTAAAATGCTCAAGTAACTGAAATTGATCTCTTCTAGATTCCATATCGATAAAATCTATTACTATAACTCCACCAATATTTCTTAATTTCATTTGTCTTGAGATTTCAACTGCTGCTTCGCAGTTTGTCCACAAAACGGTTTGTCTTGAATTTGCTGATCTTGTAAATGATCCAGAGTTTACATCGATTACTGTTAAAGCTTCAGTAGGTTCGATAATGATATAACCTCCCGAAGGAAGGTCAACTCTAGGCTGGAGAGCTTTTTGAATTGTTTTCTTTATTTCGTACTTCTCGAAAATATGTTGGTTTAAACTGTTATCGTGAAATTCAATATCTATATCAGATTCATAATTTATTAAAAAATCTCTTGCCTTTGCAACTGAAAATTTACTATCAATAATTATGCTTTTAGTTGATTCTTTAATATAATCTCTTAAGATCTTGAGGGAGAAATCATCATCTCTTTTTATCAAATTTGGCGGATTAGAAGCTTCAGAAACTTTTAGTATATTTTCCCATTGTTGAATTAATTGTTCTAAATCTTCAATAAGAAGTTCTTCTTTTATTTTTTCAGCCTCTGTTCTAAATAACAAGCCTGTACTGGGTGGTTTTATTAAAACCCCAAGAGCTTTCAATCTGCTTCGTTCTGTTTCTGTATTTATTTTTCTTGAAATATTTACTCCTTGACCATATGGCTGTAATATCAGGTATTTTCCTGGGATTGAAATACTTCCGGTTAGTCTGGGACCTTTAGATCCTGTGGGTTCCTTTATCACTTGTACTAGAACTTTTTGTTTTGGTTCTAGTAATTCAGTTATTCCAAAAGTCCCTTTTTTGAGTCTTAGTGGACCTAAATCTGAAACATGGATGAATCCATTTTTCTCAGTTTCACCAATATTTATGAAAGCGGCATCAATGCCAGGGAGAACATTTTCGACTGTTCCTAAAAAAATATCGCCAATTTGATATTGACCTTGTGCGACGATTAATTCATCAACCCGATCATCTGTGAGTAGTGCTGCTATTCGAGCCTGCTCAGCGATGATAATTTGCTGAGACATATAGTTGATTATGAATGATTTGAATTTTGAAAATCATCTAAATTAAAGAATTAGATTTTATCTTTTAATAAAGCAATTTTTTATAGCTTTTTATTTTTTACTTTTTAAATTAATAAAGTTAATAGTGATTGAATTCTACTATTTATAAAGCTTTAAACGATTTTCAAACTAATTGAAATTGAATTCATAGCTATGATCATATCTGAAATTAATCATAACTAAGATAATATTAACATCTAATCACCACTAAAGCACGTTGATAGATTATTCTAATATTGTCGAAATTTTTATCTAAAGTGGTTCAAGTAAACGAAAATTATTTAAAACTCAAAGCAGGTTATCTATTCCCTGAAATTGCTAAAAGGGTAAAAAAATATTCTCAATCAAATGAGAGTGCTGAAATTATTAAGCTTGGTATTGGAGATGTTACAGAACCATTACCTAGAGCATGTATAGAGGCTATGGGTCAAGCTTTAGATGAAATGGGAACAACTGACGGTTTTAGAGGTTATGGACCAGAACAAGGTTATTCTTGGCTCAGAGAAAAAATATCTGAGCATGAATTTATTTCGAGAGGCTGTCAAATTACACCTGAAGAAATCTTTGTTTCTGATGGTTCTAAATGCGATAGTAGCAATATTTTAGATATTCTTGGCAAAGATAATTCAATTGCTGTAACAGATCCTGTTTACCCAGTTTATGTAGATAGTAACGTTATGACAGGCAGAACTGGTGATTCTCTGGAAAATGGTACTTATCAAGGATTGACATATCTTGCAATAAACGAGGGGAATAACTTTCTGCCAGAACTACCTGAAAAAAAAGTTGATATTCTATATCTTTGTTTTCCTAATAATCCGACTGGAGCAACCATTAATAAAGCAGAATTGAAAAAGTGGGTTGACTATGCTCTTCAAAACAAATCCCTAATACTTTTTGATGCAGCTTATGAAGCATTTATTCAAGATAATGATATTCCACATTCAATATATGAGATTGAGGGCGCAAAGGATTGTGCTATAGAATTTAGATCTTTTTCAAAGAATGCTGGATTCACTGGAGTTAGATGTGCCTTTACCGTAATACCTAAAAATCTCAAAGGTTTGAGCTCAAAAAATGAGGAAATAGAGTTGTGGCCTCTTTGGAATAGGCGACAATCTACAAAGTTCAATGGAGTAAGTTATGTGGTTCAGAAAGGAGCAGAGGCTGTTTATTCTCTTGAAGGGAAAAAACAGGTGAGAGGTTTAATTGATTTTTATATGGAAAATGCAAAAATAATGAAAAATAAACTTCAGAATTCAGGATATAAAGTTTATGGTGGGGACAATGCTCCTTATATCTGGATTAAAGTTCCAGATCAAATGACATCTTGGGACTTTTTTGACTTCCTCCTTCAAAAAGTCAGTGTAGTGGGAACACCTGGGAGCGGCTTTGGATTAGCAGGAGAGGGTTATTTTCGCTTGTCAGCATTTAACTCACGATCAAACGTCCTTGATGCAATGGAAAGAATAATTAATATATAATTATTAGTACAATTTAAACTCTAATAAATTTAATGCTATCTATAAAGTTTGAACAAAGTGTAAATAATAATTCAGCAGTTATTGAAAAAAAACCTGCTGAATTAAAAAACAAATCTCCAAAATATAAGGTTTTACTTCATAATGACCCAGTTAATTCTATGGAGTATGTCACGATTTCACTGCGAGAAGTTGTGCCGCAATTAAGTGAACAAGATGCTATAGCTATAATGCTTGAAGCACACAATACGGGTGTAGGTTTAGTAATTGTTTGTGATTTAGAGCCAGCAGAATTCTATTCAGAATCATTAAAATCTAAGGGAATTTCTAGTTCAATTGAGAAAGAGGATTAATAACGGTTGAATTTATTATTTAGAATGAGCTAATTTCCTTTCTGCTAAAGGACGGACTTTTAAGGATTCTTTTAAGGAGGACTTCCCATATTCCCTCTCAAGAATATCGATAACTGTTTTGCCAAATTCGTCTTCTGGATTATCAAAAGCTTCTAAACAAACTTGACCAAGTTTTTCCCCTAGTGAGCCCGGATTCCAAAGAAGTTTTCTCGCTGTCCAGGGCATCATGCTCATTGGATTATAATTTGGCTTCAAAATTTTATGTTCCAAAGCGTACTTCTCAAGAAGAGTGTGAGGTTGTAAACCTATAAAGAATATAGCTGGATCAACTAAGCCTTTACCAAAAATATTTTCTAATTCTCTATGGTAAGCAATTGTTTGTCTTATAGTGCTGGGCGTTTCATCAAAAACATTAAATGAATAATTGACTGAAACATGATTCTTGAAACCTGATTTGACTAGCAATCTACAATTATTTAATACAGTTTCAAGGTCATAAGCTAATCTCATTTTTCTAACAAGTTCTTGTGATCCCGAAGTGATACCTATTTCAAAATAGCTCATACCAGTATCAACCATAAGCTGAGCAAGCTCAGCATCAATATTATCTGCTCTGATGTATGCAGCCCAATTAATATCGTCCCAACCTTGGTCCTTAATTGCTTGCAAAAGTGCTTTAGCATCTTCAATATGTTTTTTGGCTGGAATAAACTGTGCATCTGTGAACCAAAATCCTCTTACTCCAAGATCATATAATTGCTTCATTTCTTTGATTACTTCCCTAACGGGATTAACGCGAACCTGCTTCCCCTCCACAACTGTGTAAACACAGAAGCAACAATTATGAGGACAACCTCTTTTTGTTTGTACCCCTACGTAATAATCACCACCTTCTATATACCAATCGAATTCAGGCCATATTGATTTAATATATTTATAGTTGCAGGCAGTTTTAACAGTGCCTGAAGGTTGTTCATGTATTAATTTGTTGCGAGGTTTTTGTCCAGCAATGTAACATCTTTCTTCCTCTATTGAATCTCCTTTAATGATTTTTTCAATGAGATTTTCACCCTCTCCAACTGAAATAATAGTTCCTTTTGGGAGTAAATTTCCCAATTGTTCATAGAAGACACTAACAGCCCCACCTCCTAAAATTACTTTTATATTTTTATTGTATTTTTGTGCTCTTTTTAGTCCTAACTTGACTAAAGAAGTATTTCTATATATTTCTCCATAATGAGATGCAATTAATTTTATTCCTCCCCAGGAACCTCTAATTTTTTTAAGGATATTTTTTGAGTAGAAAACTTCAAAAGAGTTTTGTAGGGGATTTCCACTTCTACCATCAACAGGTGCATAAATTTGTATATCTCTCCATGAAAAAATGATTAGATGTGGTCTAAATTGATCAATTTTTCTGGTTAAATACTTCGAAACCTTATTGGATGGAATTATTGCTAAATCAATGAATTGCTGCTCTAAACTTGGAAAACATTTATGAATATGGTCTGCTAAATAAATAGGTCCTATTGGAAATATTGGATTACAGGGCAATCTTACAGTTAGTATTTTTCCGTAGTGCTTTCTTTGGTAATTTTTTTTATTTAATTTTTCAAATCTCAAATTAAAATTCATATCATGAAATTTAATGAATTTATTTCTCTTAAGAATCTAACTACTTTATTACTAATTTGGAGAAATTAAAAATCCTAAGAAAAATAATATCGAAAATTTTATTTAATTCAGATATCAGAAATCATATAAATCAAGCATACTTTGAGAAGTTTTAAGCCATCTATCCATCTAGATATATTTGGTGCTCCAGATTTTCTAGCATAATATCTAACAGGATAATTTAGTATTTTAATGTTATTTTTGGCAGCTTCAAATATTATTGTAAAGTCTCCAAATGGGTCAGACATGGAATCCCAACTTCCGTTTTTTTTCATAAGGTTAAAGAATTTTCTTGAAAAAACTTTTGTTCCACAGAGTGAATCTGATACAGGCTTATTTATGAGAATTGATAGAAAAATTGCGAAGAGTCTATTTCCTATATAATTTGCCCATCTCATTGCATCTTTTTCCATTGGAAAAGTTGTGCGGGCGCAATTAATTAGGATATTTTTATTTTTGGTTGATTCCATAATTGCTGAAATACTGTCATCAATATCTACAGTAAAATCACTATCAATTATGGCGAGGGTCTCACCTGAAGAAATATTAAATCCCTCCACCACTGCATTTTTCTTCCCTTTAGAAGTTTGTTTTAAAAGAGATATCTTGAAGAAATTTGAGAAAGTTTCTTTTAATTCTTTCAAAATGTCATATGTATTATCATTGCTATTACCTTCAACAAATATAATTTCTAATTTATTGGGTATATTTTTGAATTTATTTAAAGCAGTAATTAAAAGTTCTTTATTACCAGCTTCATTTCTTGCAGGAATTACTATTGATATTAAATGTTCAGAAATATTTTCACTATATTTATAAAAAACTATTTCGAGTTCATAAGCGAGTTGTTTTATGATTGGTATTTTCCGAAAAATGTTTTTAATAGGTTCTGGAATTACCTTAGTGGGAATAGGAGTTAATTTTTTTGCTTTCCATCTAATTGATCTGTAATTATAAATTTCTGCTAGAGATTCGATATCGCATAAAGTTATTCTTGCTTTGCTAGTAGTCTCTCTAAAAATTCTTGAATCTAATCTTAGCCATCTAGTGATTGGCTCCCACGTATTACCACGTACTTTAATAGAAATGTATTCGTTATTATCTTTGAATAATTGATGAAGTTGATTATTAGTTAAATTCCAACTATTAACAGATCTCATTATTAAAGATTACAAACAACATCTTATTATATATGGATTATTTACTTTTTTAATATTAATTTCCATGGATTTAGAACATCATTTTCGTATACCACTTCATAAGAATCATCATTATTTTTTATTGTTTTAAGGTCAGTTGACCATGCTAATTCAGATTCTTTTAACTGATTAATACTTTCTAATCCCTCACCTAATTTAGGAGTTGATAGAGAAATCCTAATGATTTTTGATTGCGATCGAGAATTGTTGATTCCTTTTTTGTCAACCATGATCGTTTGATTTTTTACTAAATCAAGGGATGAAACATATTCCATTTTTTCTCTTAGTTCTCTAGATCTGTCAGTGAATAAACCTGATTGCAAAATAAATGAAGTGAATAGGTAAGGCCCAATTATGAGAGTTATTAAAATTTCTTTGAATGAATTTTTATGTTTTATTAATGACCAAGATAAGCCGAAAGATAATAAACCAATAACTATAAGTGTATTTTCCTTTGTATTAAAGTTAATTAAATCTTTAAAGAAAAAATAATATGTGAAAGTGAGAGCAAATATAAATAATGGAATTAATTTTGAAGTCATAAATATAAAAAATCTCTTATATCTATAAGAATTGAATAAATATTTTATTCCTACATAAGAATTTAATGAAAGAATAGATGAGATTTGGAGGGTATAGTAGGGTGTTTTTGTAGAGAAAATGCTAAGGATTACTATTAAAATTAGTGGGAAAAAAGTAAGTATAGATTTAATGTCTTTACTTTGAGAGAGATTGTAAACCGTTCCAATAATTGCGAAAATACTCCATGGCAGATATGTGACCGGTACATTCCAGAAATAATAATAGAAAGGATTTGTAAAAGTATTTTTACTTGATAGAAAATTAAACTTTTCAACTAAGTAAAAAATAATATTTTTGTCTAAATAAGGGTTTATAGAAAACATCCAGAATAAAAAAGGAATAAATCCAACCAGTAGTCCTAACCAAAAGAATTTGATGAATAAAAAATCTTTTTTTAAAAAAATATATGGTAGGAGTGATAATAAAGGTACAAAAACTAAAAAAGTTTTCATCATAAAAGCTAAACCAATCCAAATTCCAAAAAGCAGAATATAGAGTTTGTTATTTTTATTTTTTATTTTGACTAAAGCTAATACTCCAATAGTTACTAAACATGAATAAATAATATCTTGAGTGCCTAAGTGTGAGTAGTCAAACCATAGATATGTACTAGCAAGTATTAGTGGAGATATAATTGCATGTTTATTATTAAATAATTCTTCATGTAATTTATATGTTGTAAATAACATCAATATTGAAGCCACTGTTGTTGGTAGATATGCAGAAAAATTATTTCTTCCAAATAAGTCTTGTGACTTTGCTATTAAAAACTGTAATCCTATTGTTCTATCTAAAACATATTCATCCCACCAAAGTGGAATTGTCCAGTTACCTTTTTCTAATATCCATCTAGCTTGAAGTGCATAAAAACCTTCATCAAAAGCAATATAACTTCTTTTGCCAAAATAAAATATAAGAGGAATAAAAACAAATAATTTTAAAAGATATCTAAATTTTAAAATTTTATTAATCATTTTAATTTTAATTTGCTTTGTAAGTGCCGATAATTGGAATTGAACCAATGACCTACTGTTTACGAGACAGTTGCTCTACCTCTGAGCTATACCGGCCAAATTAAATATTGAATTTTTTATATAGAATTAATTTTATAATTGAAAGAATTTATGTCAAAAATAGATCCTGAATTGAAAAAGAAATTATTAAAGGAATCCCAAGCTCCTTTCAAGGGATTGAGAAGAATATTGTGGATAGCTTTTAGCGGTTCTGCATTTTTGGGACTTATAATAATGCTTTCTAGAATTGCAAGCGGAAATGAATTACAGCAAAATAACCTTTTCATACAGTTGGGTGCTTGTGTAATATTTCCAACTTTATTATTTTTTGACAGAAATAAAGATTTATAAGCTAGATGTTAAATTATTGTGATAAGGTCCTCTTTTTGGTGACAAATTTGAATGCTTCGATTACATCTCCTTCAATCCATGAAGAGAATTTATCGCAGCCAACTCCACATTCAAAACCCGTATTTACTTCTTTTACATCATCTTTAGCTCTTTTTAGAGAGTCTAAATTACCCTCAAATATTACTTTCTCTGATCTAATAACTCTCAGCGAACAATTCCTTTGTAATTTGCCAGTTTGTATATAACAGCCCGCAATAGCACCTTTACCGACTGCGAAAGTTGCTCTAACTTCAGCTTGCCCTAATGATTCTTCGACAAGATCGGGTTCAAGTAGCCCTTCCATGGCCAACTGAATATCTTCTAAGAGTTTATAGATTACTTCATATTCTCTTATGTCAACGTCATTAGCATCAGCTGCTCTCTTCGCACCAGAAGCCAATGAGGTGTTAAACCCAACGATTACTGACCCTGATGCAGCAGCGAGATCAATATCTGTCTCAGTTATTTCTCCAGGGGCAGAAAGTAGAACTCTGACTTGAACTTCATTTTTTGGCAATTGTTCTAGTGATCCTAATATCGCTTCAACACTACCTTGAACATCAGCTTTGAGAATTAAGTTTAACTCCTTTAGTTCTCCATCATTTGCTTGAGTTGATAATGATGATAAGCTGACTCTTCTTGAGGCCATTTGCTGAGCTAATTTTGTGGCTCTAGCATCTGTTGCCCTTTCTCCCACAATGGCTCGAGCAGCTTTTTCATCAGAGTAGACTTCAAATTCATCTCCTGCAGTGGGTACTTCACTGAACCCTAGCGCTTCCACTGGGAATGATGGTCCTGCTTCTTTGATTCTATTACCATGTTCATCAACCATTGCTCTAATTTTTCCAAGGACTGAACCTGCAGCTAAAACGTCTCCAGATTTCAAGGTCCCATTCTGTACTAACAAAGTAGCCACAGGCCCTTTGGCTTTGTCTAGGTGGGCTTCAATAACAGTACCTTTTGCAAATCTATCAGGGTTAGCTTGTAGATCTTCTACCTCTGAAACTAATAAAATCATTTCAAGTAATTTATCAATATTTTGCTTTTTGATAGCACTTACTGGAACCATCACTGTATCTCCTCCCCAATCTTCAGCAATTAAATCTTTTTCTGATAGTTCCTGCTTTACTTTGTCTGGAGATGCCCCTTCTTTGTCAATCTTGTTTATTGCAACAACAATTGGTACTTTTGCGGCTCTCGCATGACTTATAGCTTCTAGTGTTTGAGGTCTGCAACCATCATCTGCTGCAACTACAAGAACTGCTACATCTGTAACCTTTGTACCCCTTGCTCTCATTGCAGTAAAGGCTTCATGACCAGGGGTATCAAGAAAGGTTAACTTTCTCTTTTGAGATTCATGTTCAAATTCAACTTGATAAGCTCCTATATGTTGAGTGATGCCCCCTGCTTCCCCCGAAGCTACTCTTGATTCTCTGATAGAGTCTAAAAGACTTGTTTTCCCATGATCTACATGACCCATCACAGTAATGACAGGTGGTCTTCTTATTAACTTATCAATATCTTCAGATTCAATCATATCAACTGTTTTCTCAGCAGCTTCTTGGATATCATCTTGCAAAACAGGTACGCCAAATTCTTCTGCTACTGTTTCAATAGTTGCCAAGTCAAGTGATTGAGTAACAGTTGCAGTTATTCCTTTAAAAAAAAGAGATTTGATTATTTCGGAACTTTCAAGACTTAATTTATCAGCTAATTGTTGAACTGTTAAATTATCTTCGGGCACGATTATCATTTCAGGTCTTACTTGCTTGGCTTCTTTGGCAGCCTTTAACTCCATAGCTCTTCTTTTCTGTCTTTGCCTAGTAGTCTCTTTTTTCTTCTTTTTAAATTGTTTTATATTTTTTTGAGATTTGGATTCATCAGACTTTTCTTTTTTTGGACGCGCCAAACTAGCTGATAAAATTGAAATTTTTTCGCCTGAATATCCACTAGTTTCAGATGTTAATGAATCATCATTCTCGCCAATTATATGAACTTTCTGTCTTTGTTTTTGGGGATTTTTGCTTCTTAATGCTTCAAGTTTTGCGCTATCGTCCCAGTCTGTCTTTCCAGTTTTTTTAGAATTATTTGAAAATGTTCTATGGGGTGGTTTTTTTGAATTAGGGGGAGTATTTGGACGAGTATTTGGAGATTTTACTTTCTGTTTCGTTGTCTCAATCTTATGTTCTTCGTTATTCTTTTTAACTTGTTTGTCACTATCAGATTTGTTACTTTTTTGAAGTTGTAAGAGTTCATTAGGTGATACTGGCTTTCTAATCCCAGATGTCTTTTGACCATTGAATTTAGACCCTGGCCTATTAGGCATTCCAGGTCTGTTGGAAGTACCGTACCTACTTGTATTTGCTTGTTTATTGAAAGATCCAGGTCTGCCTTGATCTGATGGTTTGTTTCTTAACCCTGGCCTATTGGGCATTCCAGGTCTATTAGGCGTACCAGATCTGTTGGGGAGAGTTTGTTTAGAAGAAATATTATGCTTATTATTTTGCTGATTGGTTCTTTCTCTTCTTATTGGAGCACCAACGAGCTCAGGTGGGGGGATTATATTATTAATATTTTTAGTTTTAGATTTGTTCGTATTTTGGTCAGGTGTGTTTGATATTTTTCTCCCCTCCCCTTTACTAGAGAGGTTTTGGGAAGATATATTAGGTTCAACATTGTTATTTTTAGGTTTAGCAATTAGTTGAATAGGAGGTTTAGACGGACTTTTAATAGGTGGGGTTGTGTTATTGCGGAAAGTTTTTTTATCATTTTTGAGATTTTGTGAAGTTTTAACATCTATATTATGATTTGTAAGATTTGCTTGAGATTGTGAACTGTTGGCAATAGTGGGTTTATTAAGATTTACAGGTTTATTTGAAGTTATTTTTTGAGTATCAGGTTTATTAAGAGGTTTCATCAACAATGGCTTTTTGTTTGAATTATCTTTAGGAGGTTTCCCATTTATTGAAGAGATAACAGGAGATTCATTTTCTTTATTTTGTTTGTAATTATCTTTTTTAGTTAAAGGTTTCTTGATAGAAAGAATTTTTTTATCTGAATTTTTTTTATTAATAAGATTTTTTATTTTTTTTGCTTCTTCTACACTAATTGAACTGCTATGGCTTTTTACTGAAATTGAAAGTTTTTGAGCAGCATCCAATATATCTTTATTTTCCAGATTTAAGTCTCTGGAAAGTTCATAAATTCTGATTTTATCGCTGATAGTCATTTAATCTGATTTGTACTCTTTTTGGAAATTAAAGAGGATTTAATTTAATTATATTCCCTTAATGGGATAGTCATTGTAGCTTGTGATTTCTTTTTCAAAAATATCAATAAAATTGGATTCTAAAGATGTTTTTAAAGCTTTTTGAAGCTTTTTTTTGATCTTAGAATCTGAGTAACAATTTTTTGACTTGCAAATGTAGGCTGATCGCCCCATACCCTTTTGAAACATAATACCTTCCTTATGATCTTTAGTAATCTTTATAAGATTTTTCCTGTCATATGTTTTTCTACATGAAATGCATATACGCAAAACAGGGGTTTGTCGTATCACCGTTTTCTCTCCTCTTTGGTGGAAATTTCACCATCTTGAACAGTCTCTAATTGATCACTATCTGAAAAGTGCTCTTCTTCATATAATTCTTGTCCATATTCATCATCATCTTCAGGAAGGGGATAAAGCTCTCTTAATCTCGCATCTTCCGCAGCACGCTCAGCTTGCTCTGCTTCTAATCTAAGCTCAGCTTCTCGCTGAAGATTCTCTTCATCTTCCCTTTGAATGATTAATTCAGAGACCGCGGCATCTTCTGCTTCCTGATCGTATTCATGTGAGTTTTTAACATCAATCTTCCAACCAGTTAATCTTGCTGCGAGTCTTACATTTTGTCCTTCTCTACCTATTGCGAGACTTAATTGATCGGGAGGAACTAATACATGCGCGTGTTGACCTTCTGGATCTACAAGTCTCACGAGATCGACTTTCGCAGGACTTAAGGAATTTAAAATATATTGAATTGGGTCAGATGACCATTTAATAACATCAATTTTTTCTCCTCTTAATTCATTTACAACTTGTTGGATTCTTGCCCCTCTCGCTCCAATACAAGCACCTACAGGGTCAACTTCTTGTTCAACGCTATCAACAGCTACTTTTGTCCTTGGCCCAACAGCTCTTGAGGGAGGATTCGCTTCTCTTGAAACAGCAACAATTTTTACTGTGCCTTCTTGAATTTCCGGTACTTCATTTTCAAATAAATAAACGACTAATCCAGCATTTGCTCTGCTTACAAAAAGTTGTGGTCCTTTTCTGGCTATCTCACTTACTTCTTTCAAGAATACTTTGAAAGTTGCATTTGCTCTATAATTGTCATTTGGCAATTGATCTCTTTTAGGAAGTTCGGCCTCTACTTCAGGTCTACCAATACCCGAACTAACTCCCATTATTACTGATTGTCTTTCAAACCTTATAACTCTTGCAGTTAAAACAGGATCTTCCAAATCTGCAAATTCTTCTTGGATCATTTTTCTTTGTTGATCTCTTAATTTTTGGGCTAAAACTTGCTTTGTTGTGGAAGCAGCCATTCGTCCAAAATCTTCCTTTTCTGGAGTAACGTCTAAAACAACCGTGTCACCTACTTGAGCATCATCAGCTACTTGTTTAACTTCTACTAAAGATATTTGATGATCTTCGCTTTCAACTTCTTCTACAATTATTTTACTTGATAAGATCCTATAACCTTCTTCATCTAGATCTAGTCCAACATCAAAATTATTAAAGTATTCTTCATCAAATGGATCTTCGTTAACCCCAATGTAAAAAGTTCTTCTATATTTTTCGTATCCCTTTAATAAAGCTTCGCGCAAGGCTGCTTCAACGATGTTAGGAGGTAACTTTTTTTCCTCACTAATATCTTCAATAAGATTGTTTAAACCTGGGAGAATAACTAATGCCATCTATGATGGGAAAATTGAATAATGGGTGAATAATGATTAATCTTTTAAGGTACAAAGACTAATTTTTAATACTTCATCTAAAGGGATTTTCTTTATCTTACCTCTAATGTTAATGGCTAAATAATCATTAGACTTTTCATAAAGTAAACCATTAAGGAATTTTATTTTTGAATTCTTTTGGTTTAACTCAACATTAACTGGAAAACCCTTAAAAGTTTTGAAGTCTCTTTCTGAGGTTAATTCATCACTGACCCCTTGACTACTAATTTCTAACACATATGAACAATTTAAAAGATTTGATTTTTCTATTTCGTCAGATGCTGGGGTATTAAATAGCGTACAATCATCTAAGGAAATATCATCTCCATTAGTTTTTCGTATAGTTATTTTAATAACTATTGGACTTTGATTAGTTTGTATATTTAAATCGTAGATTTCTAAATTCCGTTCATTAGCAACTTTTTCTAATAGAGCTTTTAGTATATTTTTGTTTTCTTGATTCAAATTTATTGATAAATTTATTTAAATTTTATTTTCACACATAAATAAGTTTTTTCTATAGAAAAATTTAAAAATTTGTATTTTATGCATGTAAACAAAAAAACAACAATAATCTTTTTCTTCAATTAGATTTACCAAATAAAGCCAAAAACTATTAACTAAATGAAGTATCTAAAGATTAAATTTATTAATTTAATCCAAACATTCTTTATTGTTTGTTTTTGTATACTCAATTTCTTTCAAAATGCTGAGGTTTTAGCTTTAACATCTTCTGAAAGTAATAATTTCGTATCATCCGCAGTTAAAAATATTGCCCCTGCAGTTGTAAAAATTGATACTGAGCGGTTGGTAGAGAGGCAGCAATTTGATCCGACTTTACTTGACCCTTTATTAAGGGATTTACTTGGTGAGCAAGGTATTACTCCTGAAAGGGAGAGAGGACAAGGTTCTGGAGTGATCATTAATGAAAATGGTTTGGTTCTTACAAATGCTCATGTCGTAGAAAGAGTCGATAATGTTTCAGTTACATTGGCAGATGGATCTATTTGTGATGGTCAAGTTCTGGGCACAGATGCAGTAACTGATCTAGCTCTAGTAAAAATTGATGAAGATTCTTACTCTGGTTTTGCTCCACTTGGAAATTCTGAAGATCTTGAAGTTGGGGATTGGGCAATAGCTCTTGGTACTCCCTATGGCCTTGAAAAAACAGTTACATTAGGGATTATTAGCAGCCTGCATAGAGATATTAATAGTTTAGGATTTTCTGATAAAAGGCTGGACCTTATTCAGACTGATGCGGCAATAAATCCAGGAAATTCTGGGGGGCCATTAATCAATTCCCATGGTGAGGTGATAGGAATTAATACATTAGTAAGAAGTGGTCCTGGAGCTGGTTTAGGTTTTGCGATTCCTATTAATCTAGCTAAAAGTGTTTCTGATCAGCTTCTTAAAAATGGGGAAGTTATTCATCCATACTTGGGGGTACAGTTGATTTCTTTAAATCCTAGAATTGCTAAAGAACACAATCGAGACCCCAATTCGCTAGTTCAATTACCTGAAAGAAATGGAGCTCTAATTCAATCAGTATTACCTAATAGCCCCGCTGAAAAAGCTGGTTTAAGGAGAGGAGATTTAGTAATTGCAGCCGAAAATATCTCTATTAAAGAACCTAAAGCTTTACTGGATGAAGTGGAAAAAGCTCAGATAGGAAAAGTTTTCCTTTTAAATATTTTGAGAGACAACAAAGAGATACAGATAAATATCAAACCAGAACCTCTTCCAGGTTTGACATAAATCACCCATTGAAATTTAATAATCTATAACAATCAGAGAAAAAGATTTTGGATTCACAAACTCAAATGAAACAAGTTGTTGCTGATGCAGCAATAAAGGAAGTGAAAAGTGACATGATTCTTGGATTAGGGTCTGGATCTACAGCTGCGTTAATGATAAAAAGCCTTTCGGATGAAATACGTTCTGGAAAACTCCAAAATATAAGAGGTGTTGCAACTTCTTTTCAATCAGAAGTTTTAGCGCTTGAACTAGATATCCCGCTCATCGATTTAGCCTCTCTATCTGAAATTGATTTAGCTATTGATGGAGCAGATGAAGTTGATCCAGGATTTCAGTTAATAAAAGGAGGAGGAGCATGTCATGTTAGAGAAAAGTTAGTGGCATCTAAAGCTAATCAATTTTTGATTGTTGTTGATGAAACTAAATTGGTACAAAATTTAAATCAATCTTTCCCTTTACCTGTAGAAGTTCTTCCAAATGCTTGGAAGCAAGTTCAGGAAGTTATTTCAGAAATGAATGGTAATTCTTCTTTAAGAATGGCTACTAAAAAAGCTGGCCCAGTCGTTACTGACCAAGGCAACCTCATACTTGATGTATTATTTAATGATGGCATTAAGAATCCAAAAGACATTGAAATGAATATTAATAATATTCCAGGAGTATTAGAAAATGGATTGTTCGTTGATCTTACAGACAAAGTATTAGTTGGTAAAATTGAGGACGACCTTCCAGTGGTTTACTCACCCTCAAGAGTTAGCTAATCTTCAAATCTTATTTGTACAGAGTTAGCGTGGCTATGTAAGCCTTCACTTTTTGCAAGATTAATAATATCAAGGCTATTAACTTTTAAACTTTCTTCATTAAATTCTATTATTGAAGTATTTTTCATAAAAGTTTCAACCCCCAAAGAACCGCTAAATCTAGAATTCCCTGACGTGGGTAAAGTATGATTTGGTCCGGCAAGATAATCTCCAACAGCTTCTGGAGTCCATTTTCCTAAAAATACCGCTCCTGCATTCTCTATACCTGCAAGAATTTTATTTGAATCTACAGTAAGAATTTCTAGGTGTTCAGGGGCAAAGTTATTGCTTAGTTCAATGCATGATTCGTAATTCTCACAAATCACAATTAAGCCCCAATTTTCTATTGATTCCATGCAAATTTCTTTTCTTGGATGATTATCTATTTTTTTATAAAGTTCTTCTAAAACTTCTTTCGCTCGGTTCTTTGATGTAGTTAGAAGTATCGATGAAGCTAAAGGATCATGTTCTGCTTGCGCTAGTAGATCAGATGCTATATGAGTGGTTTGAGCTGTTTCATCTGCAATGATTAATATTTCACTTGGACCAGCTAAAGAATCAATCCCTGTAGAGCCATAAATGAGTTTTTTCGCAGTTGTAACATATATATTCCCTGGACCTGAAATAACATCAACTTTATTGATTTGATTTGTGCCAAATGCTAAAGCACCAATTGCTTGAGCTCCTCCAATTCTATATATTTTATTGATCCCTGATAAGTAAGCTGCAGCTAAAACTGTTTTGTTTATTTCCCCTTTTTGATTCCCAGGAGATACCATTATAACTTCTTCTACTCCTGCTACTTTTGCAGGTATAGCATTCATCAATACTGTACTTGGATAAGCCGCTCTACCTCCAGGAATATAAATACCTGCCTTTTTAACTGGTCTCCATCTTCTTTGGACGGTATCACCATATTCACCTTTTATAGTGAAAGATTGAGGAATTTCTTTTTCATGGAATTTTTGAATTCTTTTATGAGCTACCACAAGTGAGTGCTTCAAATTATCATCAATTTCATCCCATGCATTTTTTATTTGATCCGCACTCACTTGCATAGGGTCGGGGTCGAAACCATCAAATTTTTTTGTATATTTTTCTACTGCTAAATCTCCAGAAATTTTAACCTCTTGAAGAATTTCTTCAACTAATGTGTTTATCTTATTGTTGTTATCTGAATTAGTTCGATTAGAAATCCTTTTTAATTCTTCAATAGCTTCTTTTTTATTATTTATGATCTTCATTTGCTTAATTTTTTCAAATAGAAAGGCTCAAAACCCAATTTAATATCTTCTAAATTATATATGATTGATTACTAGACGATTTATTTGTTATGATGGAAATCTTCTAATTATGCACCCTCTGTGGCCAACAACAAATCAGCGAAAAAGAGAATACAAATTGCCGAAAGAAATCGTTTAATAAATAAGTCATATAAATCCACTGTTAGGACTTTAACCAAAAAAACTTTAGAGAATTGCGCAAAATATAAAAAAGACCCGAATGAGGATAATAAAAATTTAGTGAAAACAAGTCTTAATAAAGCTTTTAGCTTAATTGATAAAGCAGTTAAAAAAAATGTTCTTCACAAGAATAACGGTGCTAATAAAAAATCAAAAATCAACAATTTTGTAAAAACTACTCTTACCACTAAGTAAAAAGACAGATCATAATAATGAGCGATATAGAACTCATAGACTCGCACTGTCATTTGATATTTGAAAATTTTGAGAGAGATCTTGAAGATGTTGTTTTAAGATTGCGTTCAAGAGGGGTAAAAAAATTAGTTCATGCTTGTTGTGAATTAACAGAAATTCCAAAGTTGAAAAAAATTTCCCATGAATTTGATGAAATATACTATTCAGTTGGTTTGCATCCGCTAGAAGCAAAAAAATGGAACCAAGGTTCAAAATCTCTTCTAAGGAAATCAGCTCTAGAAGATAGACGAGTTGTAGCGATTGGAGAATTAGGCTTGGATTTTTTTAAAAATGAAAATAAAACTCAGCAGATTGAAGCACTTATTCCGCAAATGGAGTTAGCTTATGAACTTCAATTGCCAGTAATTATCCATTGCAGAGATGCTGCAAATGAAATGATTGAGATATGTAGTGATCTCTCTAGAAAAGGAAAATGTCCTGATGGTGTACTTCATTGTTGGACAGGAACACCAAAAGAAATGAAGCAATTCTTGAATCTTGGATTTTACATCAGTTTTAGTGGTATAGTCACCTTCCCAAAAGCACATGAAATTCATGAGTGCGCCAAAATAGTTCCAAATGATAAATATTTAATTGAAACTGACTCACCATTTTTAGCTCCTGTCCCTTATAGAGGGAAGAGAAATGAACCTTCGTTCGTTGAAAATGTTGCCACTTTTATGGCAGACCTAAGATCTACTGAATTAACCACAATTGCTAGAGAGTCATATAAGAATGCTGAAGATTTGTTTAAATTTGACTTGTTAAGTAGACGTAGCAACTGTTAGTATTAGGAATTACTGGAAATTTTTCTTAATTTTTGGCTTTAACTAACAAAATAAATGATTTATAAGCATTAAACAAAATTTAATTCTTCTTTATTTAGATTGTTTTTTGTTGAAATCGAGATTTAATGGTTGATCTCATTTTAAGTGGAAAGTTAAAGAACTAATTATTGAGTAGATTAAAAGTAAATTAGTAAATCTCACAAAATCGCAGGTTTTCTTGGATGAGCAGTAGCGCTTTACAGGTAGCAAAAACAGCTACTTATCTACCAGATTTAGTTGAAGTACAAAGAGCAAGCTTTAAATGGTTTTTGGAAAAGGGTTTAATAGAAGAATTACAAAATTTTTCCCCAATTTCTGATTACACAGGTAAATTAGAACTACATTTTATCGGTGAAGAGTACAGGTTAAAAAGACCTAGACATGATGTTGAGGAAGCCAAAAGAAGGGATGCTACATTTGCATCCCAGATGTATGTAATTTGCCGGTTAATTAATAAAGAAACAGGGGAAATTAAAGAACAAGAAGTATTTATTGGCGAACTACCATTAATGACTGAGAGGGGAACTTTCATTATTAACGGTGCCGAAAGAGTTATTGTTAATCAAATTGTACGAAGTCCTGGAGTATATTTCAAAGATGAACTAGATAAAAATGGTCGAAGAACTTACAATGCTAGCGTTATCCCTAATAGAGGAGCATGGTTAAAATTCGAGACAGACAAAAATAATTTACTTTTTGTGAGAGTTGATAAAACTAGAAAAATTAATGCTCATGTTCTTATGAGAGCAATGGGTCTTTCAGATAATGATGTGGTCGATAAACTTAGGCATCCTGAGTTTTATCAAAACTCCATTGAGTCAGCAAATGAAGAGGGTATTAATTCAGAAGATCAGGCATTACTTGAGCTATACAAGAAGCTACGTCCTGGTGAACCACCCTCCGTTTCTGGCGGACAACAGCTATTACATAGTAGGTTCTTTGATCCCAAAAGATATGATTTAGGTCGAGTTGGTAGATATAAAATAAATAAAAAATTGAGACTTACCGTCCCAGACGATGTTAGAACACTTACACATGAAGATGTTCTTTCTACCATTGATTATTTAATTAATCTTGAATTGGATATTGGCGGCGCTAGTTTGGATGATATTGACCATCTTGGTAATCGAAGGGTTAGATCTGTAGGAGAACTTCTTCAAAATCAAGTTCGGGTTGGACTTAATCGTTTAGAGAGAATTATTAAAGAAAGAATGACTGTAGGAGAAACAGATTCTTTAACCCCTGCTCAACTAGTCAATCCCAAACCTTTGGTTGCTGCTATAAAGGAATTTTTTGGCTCCAGTCAATTAAGTCAATTCATGGATCAAACTAATCCTCTAGCTGAATTAACACATAAGAGAAGAATCTCAGCATTAGGTCCAGGGGGTTTAACTCGAGAAAGAGCAGGCTTTGCAGTACGAGATATTCATCCTTCACACTATGGAAGATTATGTCCGATCGAGACTCCTGAAGGTCCAAATGCAGGGCTTATAAATTCTTTAGCTACCCACGCAAGAGTTAATGAGTACGGTTTTATTGAAACACCTTTTTGGGAAGTTAATAACGGTAAAGTTAATAAGGAAGGCAATCCGGTTTATCTTTCTGCTGATTTAGAAGATGAGTGTAGGGTGGCTCCAGGAGATGTCGCGACTGACAAGGAAGGCAATATAATTGCAAATCTAATACCAGTAAGATATAGACAGGATTTTGAAAAAGTCCCTCCTCATCAAGTTGATTACGTTCAGCTTTCTCCGGTTCAAGTAATTTCAGTCGCTACTTCACTCATTCCTTTCTTGGAACATGATGATGCTAATAGAGCTCTCATGGGATCAAATATGCAACGCCAAGCCGTTCCATTGCTGAGGCCAGAACGTCCTTTAGTTGGTACAGGTTTAGAATCTCAAGTTGCTAGAGATTCGGGAATGGTTCCCATAACAAAAGTTAATGGAACTGTATCTTATGTAGACGCTAATGAGATTGTCGTTAAAGATGAGCATGGAAATGAACACTTTCACTACCTTCAGAAATATCAAAGATCAAATCAAGATACCTGCCTCAATCAAAGACCTATAGTGAAAATTGGAGATAAAGTTATATCTGGTCAGGTTTTGGCAGATGGCTCCGCATGTGAAGGAGGCGAGATAGCACTTGGCCAAAACGTTTTAATTGCTTACATGCCGTGGGAGGGATACAACTATGAAGATGCCATACTTGTGAGCGAGAGGATGGTAACTGATGATTTATATACCTCAGTACATATTGAAAAATATGAGATTGAAGCAAGACAAACGAAGTTAGGACCTGAAGAAATCACAAGAGAGATTCCTAATATCTCTGAAGAAAGCTTGAATAATCTTGATGAGATGGGAATTATAAGGATTGGTGCTTTTGTCGAGAGTGGAGATATACTTGTAGGAAAAGTGACTCCAAAAGGGGAATCAGACCAACCACCTGAAGAAAAACTGTTAAGAGCTATTTTCGGTGAAAAGGCTCGAGATGTGAGAGATAATTCTCTCAGGGTACCTAAAACTGAAAAGGGAAGGGTTTTGGATGTTCGTATTTATACTAGAGAACAAGGTGACGAATTACCTCCAGGAGCCAATATGGTTGTTAGAGTTTATGTGGCCCAGAGAAGGAAAATCCAAGTCGGTGACAAAATGGCTGGGAGACATGGAAATAAAGGAATTATTAGCAGAATCTTACCAAGAGAAGATATGCCTTATCTACCTGACGGAACCCCTGTGGACATAGTTCTTAATCCTTTAGGAGTTCCAAGTAGGATGAATGTAGGTCAAGTTTTTGAATTATTGATGGGCTGGGCAGCTTCTAACTTAAATTGCAGGGTTAAAGTTGTTCCATTTGATGAAATGTACGGAGCTGAAAAATCACATCAAACTGTTCAAGCATTTTTAGAAGAAGCTTCAAAACAGCCTGGTAAAGCATGGGTTTACAATCCTGAGGATCCTGGAAAATTATTACTTAAAGACGGAAGAACAGGGGAACCCTTTGATCAGCCAGTTGCTGTCGGATACTCTCACTTCCTCAAATTAGTCCATTTGGTAGATGATAAAATTCATGCAAGATCCACTGGACCTTACTCTTTAGTTACGCAGCAACCTTTGGGCGGTAAAGCACAGCAAGGGGGACAAAGACTTGGAGAAATGGAAGTATGGGCTCTTGAAGCTTATGGAGCCGCATATACTCTTCAAGAATTGTTAACAGTTAAATCTGATGATATGCAAGGAAGAAATGAAGCCCTTAATGCGATCGTAAAAGGTAAACCGATCCCAAGGCCCGGTACTCCTGAGTCATTCAAAGTTCTTATGAGGGAATTACAATCGCTAGGCTTGGATATAGGGGTTTATACAGACGAAGGAAAAGAGGTAGATTTAATGCAAGATATCAATCCGAGAAGAAATACTCCATCGAGGCCGACTTACGAATCACTCGGAACCTCGGAATATGAGGAAGATTAAATACTCAATTAAAACCTTTTAATTTAAATTCGCCAAAAATGACAAACAGCAACTTAAGAACTGAAAATCACTTTGATTACGTCAAAATTTCAATAGCTTCTCCACAAAGAATAATGGATTGGGGTCAGAGGACATTGCCCAATGGACAAGTAGTTGGTGAAGTTACGAAACCTGAGACTATTAATTACAGGACACTTAAACCAGAAATGGATGGATTGTTTTGTGAAAAGATTTTTGGGCCATCTAAAGATTGGGAATGCCATTGTGGAAAGTACAAAAGGGTAAGACATCGCGGCATTGTTTGTGAGAGATGTGGAGTTGAAGTAACTGAAAGTAGAGTCAGAAGACATAGGATGGGCTATATAAAACTCGCTGCACCTGTTTCCCATGTTTGGTATTTAAAAGGGATCCCTAGTTACGTTGCAATACTTTTGGATATTCCGCTAAGGGATGTAGAACAAATAGTTTATTTTAATTGTTACGTCGTTTTAGATCCAGGTGATCATAAAGAACTTAAATATAAGCAATTACTCACAGAGGATGAGTGGCTGGAAATTGAAGATGAAATTTATGCTGAAGATTCAACTATTGAAAATGAACCCTTTGTTGGAATTGGTGCTGAGGCACTGAAGCAATTACTAGAGGACCTAGATTTAAATCAGGTTGCTGAGGAGCTTAGAGAAGAAATTTCTAATAGCAAAGGGCAAAAGAGGGCAAAGCTTATAAAAAGGATAAGAGTTATTGATAATTTCATTGCAACTAATGCAAAACCAGAATGGATGGTTTTAGATGCAATACCAGTTATACCTCCTGATCTTAGACCTATGGTTCAGCTTGATGGAGGAAGATTTGCAACTTCGGATTTAAATGACTTATATAGAAGAGTTATAAATAGAAATAATAGACTAGCAAGGCTTCAAGAAATTTTAGCTCCTGAAATTATAGTAAGAAATGAAAAGAGAATGCTTCAGGAGGCAGTTGACGCTCTTATAGATAACGGCAGAAGAGGGAGGACTGTTGTTGGAGCAAATAATAGAGCTCTTAAGTCCCTTAGCGACATAATTGAAGGAAAACAAGGAAGATTTAGACAGAATCTTCTTGGAAAGCGTGTTGACTATTCAGGAAGATCTGTAATAGTTGTGGGTCCTAAACTAAAAATGCATCAGTGTGGTCTCCCAAAAGAAATGGCAATAGAGCTCTTTCAGCCGTTTGTAATCCATAGATTGATACGACAAAATATTGTGAATAATATTAAAGCTGCAAAAAAATTAATACAAAAAGCTGATGACGAAGTTATGCAGGTACTTCAGGAAGTTATTGAAGGTCATCCAATTCTCTTAAATAGAGCCCCTACGCTGCATCGTTTAGGAATTCAAGCTTTTGAACCGAAATTAGTTGGAGGTAGAGCAATACAACTTCATCCTTTAGTTTGTCCTGCATTCAATGCTGACTTTGATGGAGATCAAATGGCAGTTCATGTTCCTTTAGCTTTGGAGGCACAAACTGAAGCACGCATGCTTATGTTGGCTAGTAATAATATTCTTTCTCCTGCTACTGGGGAACCAATTGTGACTCCATCACAAGATATGGTTTTAGGATCTTATTATCTGACGGCTTTGCAACCGAATTATCAACAACCAGAATTTGGAGATAATAATACTACTTTTGCTTCATTAGAAGATGTCATTTTTGCCTTTGAAGATAAAAGACTCAGCCTGCATGAATGGGTTTGGGTTAGATTTAATGGAGAAGTTGAAGATGAAGACGAAATGAGTAGCCCACAAAAAACTCAAGAGCTAGAAGATGGCTCAAGATTAGAAATCTGGAATTTAAGAAGGGACAGATTTGATTCTGATAATAATTTAATAAGTAGATTTGTGCTTACAACTGTTGGGAGAGTAGTTATGAACTATACCATCATCGATTCTGTATCTAAAACGTAATCTTTAAAAACTATTTTTCATTTATTTAAAAATCATGACTTCATCTAAATCTAAAAAAACATCCAGAGTACGTAAAACTACTAAAAACTCAAAAAAGAACAATCCAGTCACAATGCCTGCTCTCGCTAAAACACCCCCATCATTTAAAAATAAGGTAGTTGATAAGAAAGCCTTAAAAAATTTAGTCTCTTGGGCTTATAAAACTCATGGAACAGCTATAACTGCAGCCATGGCAGATAATCTAAAGGATTTAGGATTTAAATATGCTACCCAAGCTGCGGTCTCCATCTCGGTAGATGACTTAAAAGTTCCTGAAGCAAAACAAGATTTAATAGGACAAGCTGAAGAGCAAATATCTGCTACAGAAGAATGCTATAGACTTGGTGAAATTACCGAAGTTGAAAGGCACACCAAAGTTATAGATACCTGGACTGAAACTAATGAAAGATTGGTAGATGCTGTAAAGAATAATTTTAATCAAAATGATCCCCTAAATTCAGTTTGGATGATGGCTAACTCAGGAGCAAGGGGTAATATGTCTCAGGTTAGACAACTTGTTGGTATGAGGGGATTAATGGCTAACCCACAAGGAGAAATCATTGACCTGCCAATAAGAACTAATTTTAGAGAAGGTCTTACTGTTACTGAATATGTAATTTCTTCTTATGGGGCAAGGAAAGGTTTGGTGGATACTGCTTTAAGAACTGCTGATTCCGGTTATTTGACTCGAAGATTAGTTGATGTTGCTCAAGATGTAATTGTGAGAGAAGAAGATTGTGGAACAGAACGATCAATAGTCGTTGAAGCTGAAGATGGTAAATTTGGAACAAGGCTTCTTGGTAGGCTTACCGCTGAAGATATTTTTGATGCTGAAGAAAACCTTGTTGTTTCTCAAAACACTGCTATAGATCCTGCATTGTCAGGAGAAATTGAGAAAGCATCTATTAGTGAAGTAAAAATAAGATCTCCATTAACATGTGAAGCTAACAGATCCGTTTGCAGGCGTTGCTATGGATGGGCGTTGGCTCATAATCATTTGGTTGATTTAGGTGAGGCAGTTGGAATTATTGCTGCTCAATCGATTGGTGAGCCAGGAACTCAATTGACAATGAGAACTTTCCATACTGGAGGTGTATCAACTGCCGAAAGTGGAGTTGTAAGATCAAAAATTTCTGGTAAAGTTGAATTTAGTTCAAAAGCAAAGGTTAGAGGTTATAGAACTCCACATGGCGTAGAAGCTAAACAAGCAGAAGTTGATTTCATACTCAAGATAGTTCCTCAAGGAAATAATTCTGGCAAAGCTCAAAAAATTGAAGTTTCTAGTGGCTCGCTTTTATTTGTAGATAATGGTGAAGAAATTACTTCTGACATAACTGTTGCTCAGATTACTGCTGGAGCCGTGAAAAAGAGTGTTGAAAAAGCAACAAAGGATGTGATTTGTGATTTGGCTGGTCAAGTTAGGTACGACAAGGTTATTCAACCTAAGGAGGTAACAGATAGGCAGGGTAATGTTACCTTAAAAGCCCAAAGATTAGGCAGATTGTGGGTTTTAGCTGGAGATGTTTATAACTTGCCACCAAATGCAAGACCGGTTATATCATCTGGAAAATCTGTTAAAGAAGGGACAGTTTTGGCAGAAGCAAGCCAATCAAGTGAGTTTGGCGGACAAGTTCGATTAAGAGAATCAATAGGAGATTCAAGAGAAGTTCAAATTGTTACTACTTCAATGTCTCTAACTAATTTTAAATTAATTGAAGAATCTACTCACTCAGGTCAAATATATAATTTGGAATCTAATGATGGTACATCTTATCGTTTAAACATTTCCCCAGGAAGTAAAATCAGTAATGGTGAAGTAGTAGCAGATTTAACGGATGAAAGGTTCCGTACAAAAACTGGCGGTTTAGTAAAATATGCACCGGGATTAAGTGTCAAAAAAGCGAGATCATCTAAAAATGGTTTTGAGGTAAGTCAAGGTGGGACATTGCTCTGGATTCCGCAAGAGACCCATGAAATCAATAAGGATATATCTCTTCTAATGATTGAAGATATGAAATGGATTGAAGCTGGAACAGAAGTTGTAAAAGATATTTTTAGTCAAACTTCAGGCATTGTTACAGTTACGCAAAAAAATGATATCCTTCGCGAAATAACTGTAAGAAATGGAACTTTTCATGAGTGTGATGATGAAGAAGTTTTGAATAGATTTACAGAAGAAGGAAATCTTGTGAATCCAGGCGAAAAGATTTTAGATGGAGTTGATAATAAAGAAATTCTATTTGTTCAAAAATTAGAAACACCTAAATGTCGAGGCTTGTTATTAAGAACTGTTGAAGAATTCACTATTCCTGATCAGGCGGAATTACCACAATTATCTCATGTCAAGCAGGAAAAAGGTCCATACTTAGGCTTAAAAGCTATCCAAAGGCTTACCTATAAAGACGGTGAATTGATAAAATCAGTTGAAGGGGTTGAATTACTTAGAACACATTTAAGTATTGAAAGCTTTGATGCTACTCCTCAAATGACTATTGACGTAGAGTCGATTGAAGATGAGAATGATCCATCAATCAATAGATTAAATTTAGTAATATTAGAGTCTATTCTCGTAAGAAGAGATACTATATCTGACTCCAGTCATGGTTCAACACATACAGAACTGCAAGTCAATAATAACCAAGTAGTAAAAGCAGGAGATGTAATAGCTACCACTCAAATCCTTTGCAAAGAGAAGGGATTGGTTCAATTACCAAACGTTGTTGGTGATGAGCCAATAAGAAGGTTAATTGTTGAAAGAGAAGAAGATAAAATTAAAATTAAAATTAGTGATAAAGCAGCAGTTAAAGTTGGTGATCGTGTAGTTGATGGCGATCCTATTAGTGATTCTATAAAATCAACCTCTTGTGGAGAAATAGAAGAGATTTCTGATAGTTCAGTAACCTTAAGACTTGGCAGGCCTTATATGGTTTCTCCTGACTCCGTTTTGCATGTTAAAGACGGAGACTTAGTTCTTAGGGGAGATGGTTTAGCTCTACTTGTTTTTGAAAGACAGAAAACTGGAGATATTGTACAAGGATTGCCTCGTATTGAAGAGTTATTAGAAGCTAGGAGACCAAGAGATTCAGCAATTTTATGTAAAAAATCTGGAATTGTTCAGATTAAACAAGGTAATGATGAAGAATCAGTTTCTTTATCAGTTATTGAAAAAGATGATTTAGTTAATGAATATCAACTATCAATTGGAAAAAATATAATGGTTAGTGATGGACAACAAGTTCATGGTGGAGAATCTTTAACTGATGGTCCAATTAATCCACATGAACTATTAGATTGCTATTTCAATGATTTAAAAGATCATAAACCTCTGATAGATGCAGCTCGAGTCTCTATATCAAAACTACAAAGAAGTATGGTAAGCGAGGTACAAAATGTTTATAAGTCGCAGGGTGTAGCAATCGATGATAAGCATATTGAAGTTATTGTTAGACAGATGACAAGTAAAGTCCGTATAGAAGATGCTGGGGATACTACTCTTTTGCCTGGTGAACTCATAGAATTGAGGCAAGTGGAAGATACAAACCAAGCAATGGCAATTACAGGAGGAGCTCCAGCAGAATTTACTCCCGTTTTGTTAGGTATTACTAAAGCTTCTCTCAATACAGATAGTTTTATTTCAGCAGCATCGTTCCAAGAAACAACAAGGGTTCTTACAGAAGCTGCTATTGAAGGTAAATCTGATTGGTTAAGAGGTTTAAAAGAAAATGTTATCATCGGTAGATTAATACCCGCAGGTACAGGTTTTAGCGGTTTTGTGGAGGAATTATCCTCAGAGGCTGGTCCTCATCCCGATATTCTTGCAGAAGAATCTGGTGGCTATAGAAGAGCGCAGAACTTAAGGCCAGACTATACAGTTGATATGCCACAATCACCTGCCGTAAGCTCAACTGCAATACTTGATGATCCTAGTGATGAAGATTTGGAGACAACGAGAAATCGACATGGAATCGATCCTACTTCGAGTAATTTTGCGGCCTTTGCAAGGCCTAATGCTGAAAATCAATTTTCTGAAGATCAATTACCAGATCCTGCCGCATTGGAGGGTTTACAGGAGGAGGGCCTTTTGTCTGATGAATAAATATTATCTATTATTATTTTTTGTGACTAGAATAAATTTAAATTTGTAAGTGATGATTAAGCCAGAGATTGTACCCAAAAGAAAATTACCTCGTTATGGATTCCATTTTTATAATGAAAGACTTAATGGAAGAATGGCCATGATCGGTTTTGTTGCCCTTATTCTGACAGAATTCTTTCTAAAACATGGTTTGCTGTTATGGTGAAAACAGTTTTTAAATAAAGACTACTTAATTTGAAAAATCTTCTTGGAAGTAGTATTAAGGATTTAGAAAATGTAGCTTTAGATTGTGGGCAGGCTGCTTTTAGGGGTCGCCAAATCTATAATTGGATTTATAACTATAGAAATAAGAACAAAAATATTGATCAAATAGATGTTTTACCTTTAGATTTTAGAAAGAAGTTAAAGGATAATGGTTTTAAGGTAAGTGAGCTGATTATTAAAGAAAGAAATTTAGCTAACGATGGTACTTTGAAGTTGTTACTTTCTACGGAAGATAATGAAAGTATTGAGTGCGTTGGTATACCAACTGAAAAAAGATTAACTGCTTGTCTTTCTAGTCAAGTTGGTTGTCCAATGGACTGCAAATTTTGTGCAACTGGGAAAGAAGGTTTAAAGAGATCTTTAAAAGCAAGTGAAATTTTAGATCAAATTTTATTTATCGAACATGAAATGAATAAAAAAGTGACTAATATTGTTTTCATGGGTATGGGCGAGCCCTTATTGAATATTGATGACTTACTTTTTTCAATAAGATCTATAAATAATGATTTTCAGATCAGTCAGAGAAAGATAACCGTAAGCACAGTAGCAGTTCCAAAAATGATAAGTAAATTATCAGCAAAATCTTTTCAAATTTTGGGTAATTGTCAATTTACACTAGCAATTAGCCTACATGCTTCAAATCAAAAAACAAGAGAGACCATAATACCTAGTGCAAAAAACTATGAAATCAAAAATATAATCGAAGACTGTAAGAAATTCGTAAGAGAAACTGGTCGTAGGGTAAGTTTTGAATATCTAATGCTACGTGGGGTTAATGACAAATTAGAACATGCTTATGAATTGAGTAATTTGCTGAAAGGTTTTCAATGTCACGTAAATTTAATTCAGTATAACCAAATTGACGAAGTTGAATTTCAACGAACCTCTTCAAAAAATCTCCAATTATTTCAATCTAGTCTTATTAACAATGGCATCGCTGTTAGTTTGCGAAAAAGCAGGGGTCTAGATACAAATGCGGCATGTGGTCAACTAAGACAAAATGCAAAAAGTAAATAATATTATCTAATAAATATTTTTTAAAAGTCTCTTAAACAGGTTATTATTGTGGTAATTAATTTTAAATCCTTGGGTTTTATTAAGACAAAAATTCTACCTTTCGCTATCGTCTCACTCTTTGGGATTGCCTTCTTTGCCGTTAGTGCAAGAATTTGGTTGCCAGGAGATATGATGTCTCCTGCCCCCATAAATTAATTTTTTAGCTTTGCAAAATGACAAAAAATAAGGATTTTAATAAAAAAAGCTTAGTTGATATCGCTGTTGATCCAGATGTTTTAGCTAGAGAATTGGCCCTAGAAATTGAAATAGATCCTTTAGAACAAATTGATGAAGATTCTTTTTCAAAAGGTTTAAACATAACTCAGGAGTGCAATGAAGCATTAAAAATGCTAAAAGGGAACAGAGAAGAGAGAATACAGGGATTAAGAATATTTTGTGAATATAGAGATTCAAGATCTTTCCCCCTTTTGTTACCATTACTTGATCAACCTTGTCCTGTTGAAAGAATGAGTGTTGTATATGCTTTGGGTCGTAATCCATGTCCTAGCGCGGTCGAGAAACTTGTTAGTCTTTTGGAGACTGACGATAATGCTTATGTCAGAAGAGCAACAGCATGGAGCTTAGCTAATTATGATAATCAAATTGTTTTGGAGCCTTTAATAAAAGCTTTGAAGAATGATGTTGCTGCAGTAAGGTTATGGTCATCTAGTTCTTTAGCTGAAATTGGAAATGTTTCTTTGAAAAATGCTCAATTGGCAGCAGAACAACTTTTAATAAGTTTAAAAATAGATAATGAACCGGGTGTAAGGAGTAATTGCATCTGGTCATTATGTAGATTGTACGAAAAATTAAATAATACATTTCAAGAAAGTTTCGTTGATGAATGTACCAAGATAGCTCTTTTCGATAAAGAACCTTCCGTCATGGAAGAAGCAAAGACTGCCTTGGATTCAATGGGGATGCAAGGTTTTTATAACTAAATTTCTTAATTTTTTTATTAGCACACTACTGAAAAAGTTTATTTATTAGATATTCAATATAAAAATTAAAATTAATTAACTTGTACCAACTGAAACAAAAAAATTTCGTTATTCTATATAAAGTAAAAGTACTCAGTATTTGAATTTAATGCCTCAAAAAACATTGAGATTCAAAATTCATCAAGACGGAAGAGTTGAAGAGACTGTCGAGGGATTTACTGGTGATTCATGCAATGAAGCTACAAAAAATCTCGAAGACGCTCTCGGTAAAGTAACAGTTAAGAATAAAACATCTGATGCTTTCATCTCTAATCAAAGTGAAAACTTAACACAATTAAATAACGAATCTAATGTCACATTTTAGTACGATTAAAACCCAGCTTAAAGAAGCAGAGCCATTAATTAAGGCTTTAAACCATTTCGGTTATAGTATTAATCAAGAAGAAAAGTTTGTAAAAGGATATAAAGGTCAATTCACAGCTGTTGATATAAGTATGCATTTACCGGGTGATACCCAAATTGGATTTAAATGGGATAAAAATTCTAATGCATATGAATTAGTTACTGACCTTGATCTATGGAAATGTGAGATTCCAGTAGAAAGATTTATCTCAAAAGTTACACAAATGTATGCTTACCAAACAATCATTTCTAAAACGCAAAAAGATGGATATCAAATCGTAGAGCAAAAAAATAAAAATGATGGTTCTATTGAATTGGTCTTAACCAAGTGGGAAAATTAATCTCAAGATATGGATTTTACGGATCCATTTCATAATATTGAAGGAAATATTGAGATTACTGGCTATGAGCCCGTTTTAGGTGGTCAGTTAGCCGAAAAAGCTGTTTGGGTTGATGAAGCTAAGTGTATTGGTTGTCAGTACTGTGTTCACGTCGCTTCGAACACTTTCACTGTTGATGAATTTCATGGTAGAAGTCGAGCTATTAGGCAAGATGGAGATAGTTCTGATGTCATACAAGAAGCAATAGATACATGCCCTGTTGATTGTATTCATTGGGTCAAATTTGAAGAATTGGATGATTTAGAGAATAGTCTCGATAGGGATATGTTTCAAACATTTGGAAAGCCACCGAGAATGAATAAGCACTAAAATCAAAAAGATGCAATATCGTAGATTTGGTAGAACCAATCTGAAGATTCCTGTTTTATCTTTGGGTGGTATGAGATTTCAAAAAAGTTGGGATCAATTAGATTTTTCTGAGGTTTCATACGAAGAACAAAATAAAGTAGAAAATATATTAGATCTTGCTACACAATATGGTTTAAGTCATGTAGAAACCGCCAAGTTCTATGGAACTTCTGAGGTGCAATTAGGGATGTGTTTTAATAATTCTAAGAAAATCCCAAATATAATCCAAACAAAGATTCCACCAAATAGTGATCCGGAAATTTTTGAGAGAGATGTATTATCTAGTATTGAAAAATTGAAAGTTAAAAAAATTGATTTGTTAGCAATACATGGTATTAATACTGCTGAACATTTACATCAGGCTATTCGAGATGGAGGTTGCATTGATATTTTGAGGAATTTTCAAAAAGAAAATTTAATTGGATCTATTGGATTTTCAACCCATGGAAAATCTTCACTTATTGAAAAGGCCATATCAACAAACTTATTTGATTATGTAAATTTGCATTGGTATTTCATTAATCAGGAAAATACAAAGGTTATTAATTTAGCCAATAAGCATGATCTTGGGGTTTTTATAATAAGTCCCACTGATAAAGGGGGACATCTTCATACGCCCTCAAGAAAAATGTTGGAATTTTGTAAACCACTTCATCCTATAGTTTTTAATGATCTTTTTTGCTTAAGAAATCAAAATGTCCATACTTTGAGTGTGGGTATTGCAAAAGAGACAGATTTTGCTCTGCATTTAGAAGCTGTCTCGTTGTTATCAGAATCTGAGAAGTATGTGCCTAGGATAATTAACAAATTAAGGCATGAATCAATTAATTCCTTAGGTTTAGAGTGGCATCAAAATTGGAATAGAAATTTACCAAGTTGGGAATATACGCCGGGAAATATTAATATTCCTGTTCTACTTTGGCTTTCAAATTTAATTGATTGGTTGGGTATGGATGGATATGCAAGAGCTAGATATCAATTGCTTGGTAATGGAAGCCACTGGTTCCCAGGATTCAACGCAAATTTACTGGATGTAGATGTTTCTGAAGGACAATTATTGAAAGTATTACAAGGTCATATAAATCCAAAAAAAGTTATAAAAAAATTGAGAAATTTAAAAGAAAAGTTTGGAGATAAGAATGCTAAAAGATTATCAAGAAAATAATTTCATAATGGATTTTTTTCAGGTTTACCAACTTTTCTTGGGTAAATTTCAGGACAAAAATTCTTTGGTTGAATAAGAATAATATTTCGGGTGCCTTTATTTCTTGGTAATTGTATCTCTTTTTTGTCTTTAACTTTCCCTTCTAATATTTCTAAAGTTTTATCTAGATTTTTGCTTTCTTCATTCGTCCATTTGCCACAATATAAAACTCCAAACCCTTCTTTTTTTAACATTGGTAGAATGTATTCTGCAACTGTTGATGGATTACTAACTGCTCTAGTTGTTGCAATATTAAAATTATTTCTCATTGAAGATTGGTGGGCTAAGTTCTCAACACGATCATTGATTACATGAATATTGCTTTTGAAATTGATCTGTTTGACTAAAATTTTTATTGCATCTGTTTTCTTTTTCAAAGAATCAATTAGGTATATCTCAGAATTAGGATGAGTTATTGCATAAGCTAAACCTGGGAAGCCACAGCCTGATCCAATATCTAAAAATTTTTTATTATCAAAATTAATATTCGTGAAAGCTTTGAATGGCCAAATACTGTCAAAAACTTGAGATACCCAATAATCATCCCCATCAGTTAATCTTGTGAGATTGGTCTTATTATTTAATTCTTTAATCTTAATTTGTAACTCTTGAAATAAATTTATTTCTTCTTCAGTTATTAAGGAAAGAATTTCTTCTGGAATGTTTTGTTTTTTCATTTCGTTATAAATATGAATTTTAACCATCCATTAAATACATTTTATTTAGTAAAAATTTATTAGAATTACAATATTAATAAAATATTATTTTGAAAGGGGAAACTTCCTATTACAAAATTTTAGGTGTAAATGAAAATGCATCCAATCATGAATTAAGAAAGGCATTTTGTAAACTTTCTATTGAGTTGCATCCAGATACAACTTCATTAGAAATAGACGTTGCTAAAAGTAAATTTCAAGAAGTTCTTGAAGCTTATGAACATTTAAATAATAGTAATTTAAGGAAAATATATGATGACAAACTAAAAGAAAACTCTAGAAGTAAAAACAACACTAACGTTTTAAATAATTTTGTAATAGATTCTAAAAATCAAAATTTAATAGGAAATAGAAGACCTTTTTCGAATGGAGAATTGTTTTCGTTGTTTCTATTAATTATCATAATTTCTATAAGTTTAATTTGTTCAATTTTTATTGCTTCTTTTACTGGAAAAGAATTAGAGACAATACCGCTTTGGCTAATTAAATAATTTTTTAAAAAGTCTGTGAATCCCTCTAAAAAACCTATCAATCAAAATTCACTGCAATCATTGGAATTGTGGCTTACTGATTTAGGTGCTGTGAAGGATATTAATAATCCGTCTAAATGGT
The DNA here is from genome assembly GCA_003279105.1 of Prochlorococcus sp. AG-347-I19. Classification (GTDB taxonomy): domain Bacteria; phylum Cyanobacteriota; class Cyanobacteriia; order PCC-6307; family Cyanobiaceae; genus Prochlorococcus_A. The sequence goes on along the minus strand of QCBO01000006.1, from coordinate 2,346 downwards.
ATCTGTTACTTTCAAATTGGAATGCAACTATTATTTTTGAACAAGAAGATTTAAGTGTTATATGGGAAAGTGAAGGACAAGAAACTAAAAGACTATTTTCCTATTGCATTAATAGAGAAGATGTGGAAAATGCAATACTGCAGGGACCTTAAATTTCTATCTAAAGATTTTCTAAGATTTGCTTTATTATCCAGTAACTTTTTTCTAATTGATTATCGGTTATACAGAGAGGTGGCAAGAGATAAATAACATTCCCAAGGGGTCTAATAAATAAACCTTGCTCAATTGCAAGACTCTTTATTTCTTTCCCAATATTATTGAAATAACCTTTTTTGTTCCCTATATCTAAATCGAAGGCAGCAATTGTGCCGGATACCCTTATTTTTTTTATATAGGGTAAGTTTTGAAATTTAATTAAGTGAGATAAATGTTTTTCTTCAAATGAAAGGTATTTGTTTGGTTCTTTTTCTAACAAATCAAGGCTAGCGTTTGCCGCAGCACAACCTAAAGGATTAGCAGTAAAACTATGTCCATGCCAAAAAGTTTTTCTTGGGGAATCATCAATAAAGGATTGAAAAATTTTTTCTTTACATAAAGTTATTCCCATTGGTAAAAATCCACCAGTTAAGCCTTTTGAAATACTTATTAAATCGGGAATGATTTTTGCCTTTTGAAACGCAAAAAGACTTCCGCATCTTCCAAACCCAGTCAAAACTTCATCAGCAATTAACAGAGAATTATTATTGTTTATAATTTCTGAAACTTTTTTTATAAACTGAGGCCTAACCATATTCATTCCTCCTGCTCCTTGAACAAGTGGCTCGAGGATTACTGCAACTGTGGGAGTTTTAAGTAGAGTTTCTAATTTTTGGATCGCCTCATTTTCTTTATTTTCTACTTCTTCATCGTTCATCCAAGTTGAAGGCCAAGGGACTCTCCTAACTGGGAACATGAGATTATCGAAATTCTCATTAAAAATATTTCTTTCACCTAAAGCCATTGCTCCAAATGTATCGCCATGATAGGCGCCATCAAAAGCTATTATTTGAGTTCTTGTCTCTCCTCTATTTTGCCATGATTGGAATGCAATTTTTAAAGCGACTTCCACTGCAGTAGAACCGTTATCAGAAAAGAATAATCGTTCTAGTGTTGTTAATTCACTAAGTCTTTCCGCCAATTTTTTTGCCTGTGGATGTAAAAAATCAGCAAATATAACTTGCTCAAGTTTTTTTGATTGATTGAAAATGGCCTCCGCAATGTATTGGTTACTATGTCCATGAAGAGTTACCCACCAACTACTGATTGCATCTATTAGCTCTTTTTTAGGATTTTTAGTAAATAGTAGGGCATCTTGACCATGAGTTACTTCTATTTGCGGTTTGCTCTTATTGATTTGTGTAAAAGGTGGCCAAATATTTGGGTGCCAATCTTGATTTGGAGTTTTTGAATCCAAAGATTTCATTTAACTTATTTTTGAGTTTAAAAGTGAGATCAACTTATTCTTGATGTCTAGATCTTTCCATAGTATATCTAAATGGTTTGAGTCCATTTTTTCGATGTAAGGAAATTCAGCAATTAACGGAATACCACTAAAATCAACTAGAGTTTTTGGATTATCTAGGTGTTTTTCACCATTAACTACTAAACCTAAAATCTCAATATTTCTTCGTTTTAAGGCCTCAATACTAAGCAGGGTATGGTTTAGAGTGCCAAGTGAGCTCTTACATACAAGTATTACCGGAAGATTCCATTTTTTTATTTGATCTATTTGCAAAAAATTGCGTGTTATTGGAACCATTAATCCACCTGCGGTTTCTACTATTAATGAGCCTTGCACTTTTGGCAATCTCAATTTTTCAATGTTAATAGTTTTTTGATCTATTTCAGCAGCCCAATGAGGAGATAGCGGTTTCGTAAAGACATAAGCTTCTTTGATGATTTTCTCTTTAGTTAATTGTGTAAGTTTTTCAACAGTTTGACTATCAGTTTGCGATTCAATACCGCTTTGAATAGGCTTCCAATAAAAGGAATTTAATCCTTTAACGAAAAAAGAACTTATTAAAGTTTTTCCAATATCAGTATCTGTTCCACAAATTATAAATTTGAAAACACTGTCCTGACTTCTCATAATTTCTTTATGATTTGAATCTCAATTTGCCATGAAAGGTTCACTGTATTATTGTAATTCTTTGGCCAAAACTTTTGAATTTTTTTTAACTCCTTCACTGTTTTGTGTTTACAATTTGTTGATTGCGCCCCTACATTTTTAATGCTTCTAAAAAGCTTATATACATCTTCAAAATTTTCAAGATAATTAAACTTTTCTGAATAATGAATTTCAGTTGA
>QCBO01000005.1 GCA_003279105.1 Prochlorococcus sp. AG-347-I19 | reverse complement strand
GGAATGAGTTTTGTGTTGAATGGAATAAGGAAGGTAAGGAATTATTTTTACAACTTAAAGAGTTAGGAAAATTAATTAAGGAGAGTGGTGGTAAAAGTCAAATATATGCAGCCAATCCGAGAATTGATAAATTTAATCAAATAATCTTTTGGATTGAAGAGATTAACAAAAAGCTTAATTCGAAAAATGCGATTGATTTTCTGTATGATATTTCTAAAGATGATCTTTTATTCAAATATTTTTACAATGAAAATATATCAAAAGAAATTAAAAAACATAATCTAAAAATAGATTTTGCTAAATTTAATTTATTACAAGATAAAATTTATAATATAAAAGAAGGTTTCTATACTGAATTTGTAAGAATATTTACCCAATTAGCTTATATAAAATTAATAGAATTAAAAAAAAGTTTTTCTATTTTTAACTTTAATGATCTTATAAAGACTATAGAAAATAAATTTCTAGATTCAGAAATGATCAATAGTATTACTCTATCTAAAATTCAAATAAGATTTAAATGTGTTTTAGTAGACGAGTTTCAAGATACAGATAATACTCAGTGGAATTTAATAAAAAAGTTCTTTAATACTAAAAATCATTTTTTACTTTGTGTGGGTGATCCAAAGCAGGCGATCTATAAATTTAGGGGTGGAGATATTGAAACTTACTTAGATGCGAGATCAAATGCAAGCGAAGTTTTTAGTCTTACAGATAACTATAGATCCTCAAAAAAGTTAATGGATGTTCTTAATAAACTTTATAAAAATGGACTTAAACACTCAAAACTAAACTATAGAAAATTAACCTCTAGAATTAATGAAAATATTAATTCTGAATTTAAATTGAAGCAAGAATTTGAAATCGTAGAATTTAAAAAAAAAGAAGTTGAAATTGAGGATCTTGTAACTAATTATTTAGTTAACTTTTTTATAAATAATAAAGAATTTGATATTGATAAAATTGCGATTCTTACGTTAAGTAATTCGCAATGCTTAGATTTGAAAAATAAATTCAATCAATTTAATATCCCATGCAAAATTCAAAATAAACAAAATATTTTTGATACAGAAGCAAGCTCTTTATTATTTTTATTAATTGACTGTTTATTAAATCCTAGGTTTTTAAAAAATATAACTTTGCTTGCCGTTTCAAAGTTTATTGAAATTGAATCAGAAGAATTAATTCATGATGGAATTAGTAATAATTTAGAAATTCTAATTAAAAAATGTATCAATTGGTCCCAGGAACTAAGAGAAAAAGGTTTTTTAAATGTTGTTAATGAACTTCTTATATATTACAAGTCATCCTCGATCATTCAAGATTCTGATTTAAATTCAAATTTATTTCAACTTTCAGAAATTGTTGAAACAGAATTAATAAATAATGATTTTAATCTCAATAAAGTTTTTAACTGGTATAAAAATCAGTTAGATCATTCTTTAAGAATTTGTACTGGAGAGGATTTTTTGACGAAAGATTTTAATATGCAAAATGGAATAAATCTTTTTACCATTCATAGTAGTAAGGGCTTGGAATTTGATATGGTCCTGTGTCCATATCTCTCAATTATTTCTAATAAGTCAAATAAAATTAAAGGTCCTATTTGGAAATCAAATATTTATAGAAATATATATATTAACATCTCTAATAATTATGAAAAGGTTCAAAAATATAAATTAATAGAAGAGGAAGATTTATTTAAAGAGAGTGAGAGGTTAATTTATGTAGCTCTTACAAGGAGCAAATATAAACTTATAGTTTTTAATGATTTAGAGGATACAAATAATATTTTAAATAATGATTTACTTAATAATTTGGAAAATATTAATATTTATAAGTCTACTTTGGAAGACAGGATAGAAAAAGAGAAAATAAAAGAAACTTTTGCTAAGTTCCAAACCAACCGATTTAATAATAATCTTTGGAAAATTGATAACGTTAGTAAAAAAATATCTAAAGAATTTAATTCTGATCAATTTATTTCTTATTCAAGTTATTCTTCTTGGATACGTAAAGATAAAAATATTGATGCAACAATTTATCAATATAAGGATTATGAGGATAATATATCTATTATTAAAGAGTCTAATTTTAAGAAATCAAAGTATTATCCTAATTATTTTTCTTTTCCAAATCCCTTAAGTGAATTTCCAAAAGGAAATATTGCTGGAACTTGCTTGCACAAAATAATAGAAAGGTTTGAATTTAGAAATGATAATAATCAAGAATTAATTGATTTAATAATTGAGGAATTGAACTTTCATCAAATCGATACTTCTTTGGCTTTTAAAGTTAAAGATGCAATTTTAAGAATTATAAATATACCTTTAGGGAGTGAATTACAGTACAAGAAACTAGTTAATATCCCAAATAAATACTTACTTAAGGAAGTTAAATATGATTTAACACTATCTTATGAAGGAGGGAATATTAATTCTCATGATATATCAAAATGCTTCCTTTTGGATCAGGAATATGAATTTGGTGAAGAATATGCAAACAAAATAAATGATCTTAAAATTATGAATAAAGGTTTTCATTCAGGATGTATTGATTGTGTTTTCCCTGTAGGGAATAAATTAGAAGATAGTAAATGGTGGTTAATAGATTGGAAAAGTAATTTGATTTCTGGAAGTGATAATAGTGATTGTTTACCAAGAAACTATAACTATGAAAATATGAGAAATGAAATGATTAAACATCATTATCCATTGCAATCTCATCTTTATTTATTAGCATTGCATAGGTTATTAAAGTGGCGACTTAAAAATTATCAACCAAATAAACATCTAGGAGGATATATTTATTTGTTTTTAAAGGGATTGCCAGATTTTAAATTATTTGAAAAATCTAAGTTGAAAGATATATCTCCAGGTATTTTTATTAGCAAAGCACCTTTAAATAGAATAAATTATCTAGATAACCTTTTTTAGAATGAATAAAATTGCTAAGGATATTGAAAAATTCCAATATGATCATATATTTAATCTAATCTTAGGTATTTTCAAATTCAATGAAAAAAAATATGGAAATTTCGTAAAAGATGTAATAAGAATTTTATTAGAGTTTGAAAAAAATGGTGAAACTATTATTGATGTAGATAATATTCTAATAATCTTTGAATTATTAGAAGATGGCTGGCCAGATAAACATATAGATGTTCTAAAAAATATAGGTTTGATAGGTTCCCTTAATTCTCCATTCTTATTAGTAAATAGAAAATTATCCCTATCAAAATGGTCAAAAAAGATAGAAAGAGTTATTAATTTATTTATAAAAAAAATAGATAATGATAATTTAATGAACTCGATAATTTACAAAGATGATAATAAGATTGATCAAATTAAAAATATATTTAAATATTCAAATTTAGTTTTCCTTCAAGGAGGACCAGGTACTGGTAAAACCACTTTAATAATAAACCTAATACTAGAACTCCTTCTAATGGATAACTTTTTAAATATTGGTTTGTCTGCACCAACGGGAAAAGCTACAGCTCGTCTAAAAGAAGCTCTTAATGATAAAAAAAATATTTCCTTTTGCAAATTTCTAGACAAAATAGAATTTCAAACTTTACATAGATGGATTTTAAATTCTCAAAATAAATCTCTTAAGTTGAAATTTAAACTAAAAGAGCTTGATATTTTCATAATTGATGAAATGTCAATGGTTAATATCGATTTGATTGAATCAGTTTTAAGTTTGCTACCAAAGGACTGTAAAATTATATTAGTTGGAGATAAAAATCAATTGTCTCCTGTAAATAACTGTTCTATCTGGAATTATTTGTTTGAATATAGTGAAAATAGTTCAATTAAATCTTGTGTAGTAAATTTAGAAAAAACTTATAGAAATATTGGAGATATAGCAATAATTAGTAATTTAATATTTAATAATGATTTTTCTTTACTTAATCAAAAGATAAAAGAATTAGAAAAAGAAAATAATTCAAAAGAAGTTACTGTTTCAAAAAATAGAGAAAAAGATATTCCAAAAGATCTATTTTTTTCGATAACAAGTCATTTAAAAAAGTTAAATATTTCAACTTCAAATTTAAGTAAAAAAAAATATATATTTGATGAGGGTATTGATAATTTATTGCTTAATGAAAAAGATTTAGTAGATAAGATATTTTTGGATTTACAAAGTCACTTGATTTTATGCGAAAAAAATTCTGGAATATGGAGTGTTGAATATTTGAATGAAATTGTTTTTGGTCAAAAAAAACCCTACGATCTTAAAACTCTTAACGAGGGTGTTCCTATAATGTGCACAAAAAATAATAATGAAATTGGATTGTCAAATGGTGATATTGGAGTACTAATAGGTTTAAAAAATAAAAGGAAATATCTTTTTAGAAAATTTAATGATAATAACGAAGAAATTGTCGTACTAATTGATCCATCTAATTTAGAAAATGTTGTTCCAGCGATAGCAATTACTATACATAAATCTCAAGGCAGCGAATCTGAGAAAGTAAGTATTTTGTGGTCCCAAAAGTATAGAAGAAATCAATACTCTATAAAAGAAAAAAAAGATAATGAAAATATCTTTTGCAGAGATAATTTTGAAAAAAGGTTATTTTATACTGCCGTTACAAGGGCCAAAAAATTTCTAGATATATATTATTTAAATTAAATCTTATTTTTGAGAAATTAGTAGGATCCATCCACAAGATGTTAGATTAATGATTGGGCTCTGTAAGGCTAGTCAACAATTCAAGTCAATTTAGATATTTGTTGAATGCCTAATCAGAAGATTATTAGGCATTTAAAATGACTTTAAAAAAAGATAGTAAATCACTTGGCAGTGAGCAGAAAAAATCTCAGAATGAAGATGCTTCTCTTATTGAGTTAAAGAACTTTGAGAACAAAAAAGAAATTGAATCTCAACCATTGGAAGTATCGAAAGGAAATAATAATGAGAATGGATTTCTCGATTTTGGGTTTAAAGAATCGATCTTAAATTCGTTAAGAAATAAAGGATATAAAAGTCCAACTCCCATTCAAAAAGCTGCAATTCCAGAACTAATGTTAGGCAGAGATTTACTAGGCCAAGCACAAACTGGAACAGGTAAGACTGCAGCTTTCGCATTGCCATTAATAGAAAAACTTTCAGATAATAAGGAATTAAATGCCAAGGTTTTAGTTATGACTCCTACAAGAGAATTAGCAACTCAAGTGGCAGAATCTTTTAAAAGTTATAGTTCTGAATCTAGTAATTTTAAGACGGTTGCAATATATGGAGGTACCGATTATCGAAGTCAAATTTCTGCATTGAAAAGAAAAGTTGACGTAGTAGTTGGTACTCCTGGCCGAATAATGGATCATATAAGGCAGGGAACTTTTAAAATTAAAGACATAAACTGCCTTGTTTTAGATGAGGCAGATGAAATGTTAAATATGGGTTTTCTTGAAGATATTGAATGGATAATAGATCAACTTCCTGAAAATAAGCAGATGGTATTATTTTCAGCAACAATGCCTAGTGAGATAAGAAATATAGCAAAAAAGTATCTAAATGATCCCGCTGAAATATTCATCAAAAGCGTCAAAAAAGAAACTCAATTAATTTCGCAAAAATTTCTATATGTACAAAGGCATCATAAGTTAGATGCTTTAAAAAGAATATTAGAACTTAATAATGAGGGAGTAATAATTTTTGTAAGGACAAAACTGCTTACTACTTCAATAGCTGAAGCTTTAGAGAATTCAGGTCATACTGTGGCAGTACTTAATGGAGATATACCTCAAAATCAAAGAGAAAATACTGTAGATAGATTAAAAAAAGGGTTTATTAATATCCTTGTAGCAACTGATGTCGCAGCTAGAGGGTTAGATGTTGAGAGGATAAAACTTGTTGTTAATTACGATTTTCCTTTTGACAAGGAAACATATACTCATAGAATTGGGAGAACCGGAAGGGCAGGAAGATCAGGAGAAGCAATTTTATTTGTGAATCAAAGAGAAAAACATTTTCTAAGAAACTTAGAAAACTCAACAAGAACTAAGATTGAAGAAATTAATATACCAAGCAATAAAGTAATAAATGAAAAAAGGATGGAGAAACTTATAGATAATGTTAATGAGAGTTCATTAGCTAAAGATGAAAATGAAGAAAATAAAGCTTTGATTGTTGATGTACTAGATAATTTAAAAGAAAAATACTCTATGGATGACTCAAATATTGCAATGTCGGCGATTAATTTAGTAATAGGTAATAAATCATTTTTTGTTAATGAAGATGATTCTTGGATTCATAAACAAAATAATATTGATCGAAATAGATCAAATAGAAATATCAATAATCGTATGAGAAATTCAAATAGAAGAAATAATTATCAAAATGATTCTTTTGAAACCTATAAATTTAACTTTGGTAAATTTGATGGGGTTAGAGTTGCAAATATCATATCCTCAATCTGTAATTCAACTAATATAAATGGTAGATCCATTGGTAAGATACAAATTTTTAATGATTACAGTTTGGTAGATTTACCCAGAGATCTGCATAGAGAAACTAAAAATAAATTAAAAAAAATTAAAGTTAGAAACTAGTTATAGAGAATGAAAGCTAGCAAATATAAATTCTTTATTTTTGTGAATCTAATAATCCTATTAAACTCTTTTAATAGTTATTATCTAGCTCAAACGAAACAATATTCAATCATAAAATTATTTTGTCTTCAGAGTGTTAAAGAGGAGATGATGAAAGCAGAAATCGTATATAGTGAAGAAATTGCGAATGAAACTTGTGATTGTTACTACGAAGAATTTACACAAACTGCAAGTCATCAAGATGCAAAAACAAAATGTAAATTAGAAACTAGAGAAAATTTAAATCATAATTGAAAAATTTAATTATTACTTATGAGGTCTAAGAACAATCAAAATCCAATAATTAGACTTTATTTAAATCTGATAGAAGAAAGAAGGTTACTATTTTTTGCTTTTCTTAGTTCCATAATTAATAAAATATTAGATTTAGCTCCCCCTGTAATAATTGGTCTTGCAGTTGATATCGTTGTAAAGCAACAGAATTCATGGATCGCTGGTTTTGGGATAAAAGAAGTTCCATCACAATTGATTTTTCTTGCATTTGCTTCAGGAATAGTTTGGTCTGGTGAATCCTCCTTTGAATATTTATATTCTGTTTTATGGAGAAATTTGGCTCAATTATCGCAACATAAATTAAGAATAAAAGCTTATGAGCATATCCAGGAATTAGATATGGATTTTTTTGAAAATGATAATACTGGAAGGCTATTATCTATTTTGAATGATGATATAAATCAACTCGAGAGATTTCTAGATCAAGGGGCTAATCAGATTATTCAGTTATTTATAACTGTCTTAATAATTGGGGGCACTATGATTTTTGTCGCTCCAAAAATTGCTTTATTTGCTTTCTTTCCTATTCCAATAATATTTTTAGGATCAATTAAATTTCAAAGGAAGCTTGCTCCAAAATATAGAGATGTTAGAAATAAAGCTGGGCTGTTGGCATCAAGACTCAATAATAATTTAAGTGGAATACTAACCATAAAAAGTTTTACTAAAGAAAAATGGGAACTAAATAGATTAAATAAAGAAAGTCTCGATTATCAAAGAAGTAATAAGGCTGCAATAAAATTATCTTCTGCTTTTATCCCTCTTATCAGATTTGCAATCTTATTTGCTTTTATAGCCATTCTATTAATTGGAGGTTTCCAAACCTGGAATAAGACACTTGATGTAGGAACTTATAGTTTTTTAGTGTTTATTACACAAAGATTATTGTGGCCTTTAACTACTTTGGGGCATGTTTTAGATGATTTTCAGCGATCTATGGCTTCAATAGATAGAGTAATTGATCTCATAGATACGCCTATAAAAATAAAAGATGGAAAAATAAAAATTGAACCTAAAGATATCCAAGGAGAAATTATTTTTAGTAATGTAAATTTTAATTATCCTGGACGAGATTTAACTTTAAAAAATATTAATTTCAAAATTGAAAATAACTCAACATTAGGAATTGTTGGTTTAACAGGTTCTGGGAAAAGTACAATAATAAAATTACTCCTTAGGATTTATGATATTAATAATGGGTCAATAACCTTGGATGGCATTTCTATTAAAGAGATAAATTTGAGGGATTTAAGAAAGAGTATTTCTTTAGTAAGTCAAGAAACTTATTTATTTCACGGCAGTGTACAAGAAAATATTGCTTATGGCTCAATCAATCCAAGCCTTAAAGATATCATTAAAGCTTCAAAGATTGCAGAAGCTCATAAATTTATTGAACAATTACCAGATGGTTATAAAACTATAGTGGGGGAAAGGGGTCAAAGGCTATCAGGCGGACAACGCCAAAGAATTGCCTTGGCGAGAGCTGTTTTAAAGGATGCTCCAATATTAATATTAGATGAAGCTACAGCCTCAGTTGATAATGAAACAGAGGCTTTAATTCAAAAATCATTATCTAAAATCACCAAAGAAAGAACAACTATAGTAATAGCTCATAGATTAAGCACAATAAAAAATGCGGATAATATTGTTGTTATTGATAAAGGTAAAATAGTTGAAATCGGAAAACATGAAAAACTATTAGATCAGAATAAAATATATGCTGATTTATGGAATGTTCAAGTAGGAATCTAGTATAGAAATTTTAAACTATATTAAAAAGTTAAATGATTCAATCACATTACTAAACATACCGTCAACTTTATTCCATCTCTCTTCATTTGTTCCAACAGCGAAAGTGTATAGTGTTCCTCTATCAATTACGACAGTAGCTAATTCGTGCCTGGCCTGTTCATTTAAATTTAATTCATACTCTAAATCATAGAAAATATGATTGGATGCCTCCCTCTGATTGGCATTTATAAGTTTTACCTCTCTACCTGAACCTTTGGGAGCTATGACTTTATCAATTAATGTTTGACCTACTTCACTTGGGCTGCCTAATTGCTCTAATTGAACCTCTTTATTTACATCAGAAATAACTAAACTTAAGGTCTCATTACTATTTATTAAATCATGATAAATAATTTCGGGTCCTCCATCGACTTTTACTCTCGTCCATCCTGTTGGATACAAAAAGGCATATCTACCATCTGGACTTTGATAAGCTTCTAATCCCGCATTGAGTCCGCCACTACAAGCACTCAGAGTTAAACACAAAAAAATTAAAAATAAATATTTGAAAGGGTTAAATTTAATATTTTTCATTTTGTTTGAAATTACTAACTAAAAACATAATAAGACATTAAAAGCAAACAATTATGGCAATTCAGAATTTTGCGTCTAAATTATTCCTAGGAATAGTTTAATTTTGATTACTTATACCAAACCGCTTTCAAAATTAATTGGTCATTTTGAGAAATTTCCAGGGATTGGTCCAAGAACAGCGCAGCGATTAGCGCTGTTTATTTTAAAACAACCTGAAAGTACAATAAGAGATTTTTCAAAGGCTCTGTTAGAGGCACATACTAATGTTGGCCGTTGCAAAAAATGTTTCAATTTGACTTCAGAAGATGAATGTGAAATTTGTAAAAATAATGAAAGAAATCAAAAACTAATCTGTGTAGTAGCAGAAACTAAAGATTTGCTAGCTTTGGAGCGCGCCAGAGAATTTAAAGGTGTTTACCATGTTATCGGTGGTTTAATATCTCCAATGGATTCTGTTGGCCCCGAACTCTTAGAAATAAGAAGCTTGGTAGAAAGAGTTAGTAAATCTGAAATAGATGAGATTATATTGGCATTGACCCCCAGTGTTGAGGGAGATACAACAAGTCTTTATATTGGAAAATTGTTAGCCCCTTTTACTAAAGTTACTAGGATTGCTTATGGTCTCCCAATGGGCAGTGAACTTGAATATGTGGATGAAGTTACACTTGCAAGGGCGTTAGAGGGAAGAACAAAACTAAATTAGACAATGAAAGACATTAATCTAATCAAGAAAGAAAAAATCTTAAGACTTCCCTCTTGGATTAAATTTCCTATTAGTAAAGCTTCGGAATTCGAAAAAATACAAACACTTATCAAACAATCAAATATTCATACTATTTGTGAAGAAGCAAGATGTCCAAATAGAGCAGAATGTTATGCCTCAGGAACAGCTACTTTCTTACTGGGTGGATCGATATGTTCTCGTTCATGTGCTTTTTGTCAGGTAAATAAAGGTAGACCTAGTTCTATTGATATTAATGAATGTATTCAAGTCGCTGAAGCAGTAAAAGTACTAAATTTGAAATATGTTGTTTTGACATCTGTAGCAAGAGACGATCTCCTTGATCATGGAGCAAATTTATTTATATCTACAATTGATGAAATTAGAAAAATTGATTCAACAATTAAAATAGAGGTTTTAACTCCTGATTTATGGGGTGGTGGCAAAAATTTTGATGAAACAAATAACCTTCAGACTGAGAGACTTAAGATGATTTTAGAAAAAGATCCAATATGCTTTAATCATAATCTTGAAACTGTTGAAAGACTGCAAAAAGAAGTTAGGAGGGGTGCAAATTACAAAAAATCCCTTAGTTTACTAAAAAAGTCAAAAGATATTGCTCCTCACATTCAAACTAAATCAGGCATTATGTTAGGTCTTGGGGAAACATTGGATGAAATAAAAAATACAATTTATGATCTTAAAAAAATAGATTGTGATCAAATTACAATTGGCCAATATTTGAGGCCCTCTTTCAATCATTTGGCAGTTAAGAAATATTGGGATCCATCAGAGTTTGAATATTTATATCACTTCTCTAAGGAATTAGGATTCAAAAAAGTATCTTCTGGCCCTTTAGTTAGAAGTAGTTATCATGCGGGTTAACTTTTTTCAAGGAAAGAGAGTTTCTTTTCAAGTTTTTTCAATATGGCAATACATTCTCCGTTCATAAGTGTGCCTGCACCTCCCCAAACTAATCTTAATAAAAGATCTACTGGACTAGAACCAACTTCTTTTACAATTTTGAATCCTATTAACTTGAAATATCTTACAAGTTTTTTACTATATCCTTCACTATCAAAAATAGCTAAAAGTCTTACTTTGTTGCTTGATTTTTTTTCAATTGCCCAAGCCAAAGTTGTTGCCCATATTAATTCCGAAACAAAAGCAGGAGCTTTGCTAAGGATTCTTAATGTATCAAGCTGAATACCTTGTTTATTTAAATAAGTCCAACCTTTCATTTCAGCCCAAATCTTAATTATGTTATCTTTCTGTTCTGCTATAACGATTCTAAAGAAACATAATCCGAGAGTTTCTCTAACTTGAATTTTAATTAATAAACCAATAGTACCTGCTAATTTTTCTAGTTCTTCAACCTTCATGATTTTGAAAATTATTCCTTATAGATTTTATGATTTTCCACTTTTAATCTATCGATTTGTTTTTGTCTTTCTTCAAACCTTTTCCTATCATCATCACTGAATTGGTCTATGCATAAATGACATTGGATACCTTTTCTATATTCTTTTCTTTCTTGATCTTGAAATGAAACTGGCATTCCACATGCATGACAAATCGAGTAGGAGCCTTTTTCTAATTCTTGATCTATAGCAACTCTTTCATCAAAAACATAACATTCACCTTCAAATAAGTTATTTTCTTTTGGCATATCATAAAGGTATTGAAGGATGCCCCCTTTTAGGTGATAAATATTTTTATAACCTTTCTTTTTCAGCAAACTAGTAGCTTTTTCACATCTTATTCCTCCCGTACAAAACATTGCTATATTTGTAGAATTATTATTTTCTAAATAGGTGTCTAAATGATCATCTACCCACTTGGGGAATTCGCTAAAATTTCTTGTATTTGGGTTTATAGAGTTATGAAATGTACCTAAAGAAACCTCATAATGATTTCTAGTATCAATTACTATTGTATTTTTATTTTTAATTAACTTATTCCAATCAGCTGAGTCAATGTAGGTCCCATTATTTTCTGAAGGGTTTATTTCAGGGACACCCATGGTAACAATTTCTTTCTTGATTTTTATTTTTAATTTTTTGAAGACTTTCTTTTCTGAAAAGTTTACTTTGATATTCAATTTTCTATTATCTGCATATTTATTAAGTAAATTAATAACAATATCAATTATATTTTTCTCAGCACAAATAGTTCCATTAATGCCCTCACTTGCAAAAATTAATAAACCTGAAAGATCGTTTTCATTTTCGATATCTAATAATTTATTTTTTAGATCAATAATTAAGTTTTCTTGAAATGGGAAGAAAGAGTAAAGAGAAACTATTTTATAATTTTTGCCTTTCATAAAGAAGATAATGTTTTTTCACGAATTTCAAAATCTTTATTAAACGATACTCCTACCTCTTTAAGAAGTTTTCTGTCTGATTGAAAGGATGGATTTGAAGTTGTGAGTAACTCATCTCCATAAAATATTGAATTTGCCCCACATTGAAAACATAAAATTTGGGCTTCTTTTGAAAGTTTTTCTCGCCCTGCACTTAATCTTATTTTACTTTTAGGCATAAGAATTCTTGCTGTAGATATCATCCTTATCATTTCAATAGAATCAATTTCTTGATTATCTTCTAAACCAGTACCTTCAATAGCTACCAATGAATTTATAGGAACACTTTCAGGATGTGGATTCATGTTTGAAAGCACCTTTAAAAGAGATGCTCTATCGCTATTAGTTTCACCCAAACCTATTATCCCTCCGCAACATACATTTATTCCTGCATTCCTTACTCTTTTGATAGTATCTAGTCTGTCTTGATAAGTTCTTGTTGTAATAATATTTTTATAATGCTCAGGACTAGTATCAAGATTGTGGTTATACGCGGTTAAACCTGCATCAGCCAGTCTGGAAGCTTGTTCTTCTGTAAGCATCCCAGCAGTAACGCATGCTTCCATCCCTAAATCTCTTACACCGCTAACCATCTCTAACATTGCATTAAAAGATTTCCCATCTCTAATTTCTCTCCACGCCCAACCCATACAAAACCTATCGGCACCCTCATTTTTTGCTATTTGAGCTCTTGCTAAAACCTCTTCAACTTGAAATTGTGGATGACTTTTGATTTCGCTAGTACTATAAATTGATTGGCTACAGTACGAACAATTTTCCTCACATCCACCAGTTTTTACGCTGAACAATGATGCTAATTGAATATCGTATTTGTTAAATTTCCTGTGAACGGTTTGTGATTCCCACATTAAATCAATAAGAGGCATATTAAGAATTTCCAATATCTCATCTTTATTCCAATCGAACCTAATTTCTTTAAATAACTGATTATTCGAATTAACCATTTTTATTAGGAAGAATATTGAGAATCTTCAAAAGATTCATTTGGTAATGATTCTATACCGCCGAAACGTCTATTTCTTGATTGGTAATCAATTATTGCTTTAAAAAATTCATGCTCATTAAAATCTGGCCAAAGCAAGTCAGTTATATAAATTTCTGAATATGCTAATTGCCATAATAAAAAATTGCTTATCCTTTTTTCGCCACTAGTTCTTATTAGTAATTCAGGATCCTTAATCCCTCCAGTTGATAGCTCTGAATTAAATAATTCTTCATTAATTTCACTTGGTCTTATCTCCCCAGCAGAAGATTTAAATGCTAGTTCTTTTGCAACTTTTACTATTTCCTGTCTACCTCCATAATTAACACAAACATTGAATAAAAATTTATTATTGTTTTTCGTAAGTGATTCTGAACTAGTGATTATTTCTTTTAAATTTTTTGGGAAAGGAGTTAAATCTCCAATAAATTTTATTTTTGTTGATTCTTCATGTAACTCTTTAATTTCGTTTTTTAAAACTTCGCTAAAAAGATTTATGAGGAAATCAACTTCTTTTGCTGGTCTTGCCCAATTCTCAGTTGAAAAAGCATAAACAGTAATTATTTTACAACCTAAATTTTTTGCAGCTTTGAGAATTTTTTTTAATACACTAACGCCCTGTTTATGTCCAAATGATCGGGGTAAACCTTTTCTAGTCGCCCATCGCCCATTGCCGTCCATAATTATTGCTACATGTTTGGGCAATTTTTGCTTATCTATTTTCATTAATAAGTTACTAATTTTATCGTCTATTACTTTTTCTAAACTCATTGGTTAATCCTTTTTGTTTATAAAAATTTCTGAATTTTCTGACTTTTTTTTATTAATATCACTGATGATATTATCACCTGAGCCTGTCTTTTGGGATAAGACATTTTTACTTAAAGATGCTTTATTTGCTCCCATAGAGTTTTGATTACCAATCAATTTTGCAAGAAGTTCTTGTAACCTGCTGCTGGTTATTGGCCTTTCGAGTTTGCCTTGGTTTGCTAATGATAACGTACCTGTCTCTTCAGAAACAACAATACAAATACATCTGTCAAATCTCTCTGTAATTCCTAATGCTGCTAAATGTCTTGTGCCATATCTACTTATTCCTTGTCTTGAAAGAGGAAGTATTACGCCAGCTGAAATTATTTTATTCCCTTTCACAAGAACTGCTCCATCATGTAAAGGCGTATCTGTTGCAAAAAGATTTATTAAAAGGTCAGTTGATAATTGTGCCTCAATAAGGGTACCTGAATATAAAAAATCTTCAGGTCTTAAATCACTCCCCAAATCTACAACGATTAAAGCCCCTCTTCTGTTTTGAGAGAGTTTACCTGCAGTATCAACTAACTGAGTAATAGTATTTGAAGCTGCTCGAAATTCCTTTGGTGGATTCCCAAGTAAAACAGCTAGCCTCCCAGTGCCTAGAAGTTCCATTAATCTTCTTAACTCTCCTTGCCAAAGTATCGCTAATGAAAGAGAGCAAGCGAGTACAACAGCATCAATTAATTTTGATGTTAGTGGTAAATATGCATATCTTTGAATAAACCATGCGGATGATACTAAAAATAAATATCCTCTTAGTAGCCACAATGTCCGTTGTTCTTTTACTCTAGAGAATAATAAAAGTCCGAAACCAATAGCAAATAAGACATCTAATATAAGCTTTAAATTTATAATCCCCCAGAAATTCACACTAAAAACTAAATTAATTTAAATTTACCTAATTTTATTTAATAAAGCGATCAGGCAAAACATCATATTTCAAAAGATCTAATGGACTTTCTCTTTTTTGAATTATCTCTGCTTCTCCATTGCAAACTAAAAGTGCTGCAGGTCTCGGAATTCTGTTGTAGTTAGAACTCATTGAATTATTGTAAGCACCAGTACCAAAAACACATATTAGATCTCCTGTTTCGCAATTTGCCAGTTCTATCTCCTTAAACAATACATCCCCCGATTCGCAGTGTTTGCCAGCAATTGTATATTTATTTTTTGAGTTAATATTAAAGGGGTTTTTTACCAAACATGCAGAATAATTTGATTGATATGTTATTGGCCTTGGATTATCACTCATCCCGCCATCAACAGACAAATAAGTTCTGATTCCAGGAATTTTTTTAAAAGCTCCAATTTTGTAAATTGTTATGCCTGCTGTAGATACGATGGATCTTCCAGGTTCGCACATCAATTTTGGCAGATCTAAATTGTGGTTTTTACAAGCATTAACAATTGAGTTGGAAATTGTTTTTACCCATTCATCGATAGAAGGCGGATCGTCATCATTTGTATATTTAATGCCTAAACCTCCGCCAACATTGAGTTCTTTAATATTGTGGCCAAATTTTTTAGCGTCTAAAATAATTTTTACCATTATTTCACCTAGATCATTATGAGGGTCTAGTTCAAAGATCTGGGAACCAATATGAGCATGTATACCTTTTAGTTTTAAATGTTTAATTTCGCTTATGCTTGCAAATAAATTATTTAAATATTCTATTCCAAAACCAAATTTGCTATCAAATGAACCTGTTCTAATGTATTCATGTGTATGGCATTCGATTCCAGGAGTGAAGCGAATCATTATTTCTAAGTCATGATTTAATAAATTTGATATTTTCTCTAATCTTCTTAAGTCATAATCATTATCTACAATTATTTTAATGTTATTTTTAATTGCGAAATCAATTTCTTTGTCAGATTTATTATTCCCATGAAAAACAATTTTTTCGTTTGGCACCCCACCCTTTAGAGCAGTTAATAATTCACCCTCTGAGACTGCATCAAGTCCTAAACCTTCCGAAGAAACAAGATTACTCATGAAAATAGAGCTATTTGCCTTAGAAGCATATATAGGGAGAGATTCTCCCGGGTAATATTTTTCTAATGCTTTTTTATATGCTCTACAAGACTTTCTTAAAGTGATTTCATCCAATATATAAAGTGGAGAATCATATTTTTTAACTAACTCTTCAATAGAACATCCACCAACAGACAATTTTCCATCTCCTCCAATGGATGTAGTAACAGGTACGATATTTTTATTAGGACTTTCTAAGTCAATTTTTTGTTTTAAAAAAGATTGTTTTTCTTCCATGGGAGAACTTTAAATAAAGTTTTGCCAAAACAGTCATATCTTATAATGACTCTAGATTTGGACTTTTTAAATATACATACTTACATAATAAAATGATATCTATTAAACAAATAAATAAGAAAGATATTGATTTATGTTATGAATTAGATTCAAATACCATTTCCCTATGGAGCAAGAAACAATGGGCTAACGAATTTAAAAAAGAAGGTACAAAAATCTTTGGATTATTAATTACAAATTTAGTCATTGGAATATGTGTTTTTCAGGTTGTTCTTGATGAAGCTCAAATAAATTATTTTGTTGTAAATAAAAGATTTAGGAAAAAGGGTTTTGGATCATACTTTATGAGCTATTTAATAAAAAAATGTGAAAAATTAAATCTTAAAAAAATTATATTGGAGGTTTCTCAGGGCAATGTTAATGCTGAAAGATTTTATAGTCGCTTTGATTTTTCTACTGTAGGAATAAGAAAAAATTATTATAAAGATGGTTCACATGCTCTTTTAAAAGAAAAAAAATTAACAACAAAATAATGTAAAAATTTAATTGTTCGGATAACCAGAATCCTTGAAATTACTATAATTTGTTGCTATATCATTAAAAAAGTTCAATTTAATTTAATAATTTATACTTTTGGGTATTCACAAAAGCTCATCCTGAACACAAAATTGACATATTACTGGTAGTTTATTAATAGGGATTTAATCTTCTAATGTTTGAAAGATTTACAGAAAAGGCTATAAAAGTCATTATGCTTGCTCAAGAGGAAGCTAGAAGACTTGGTCATAATTTTGTTGGAACTGAACAAATTCTTTTGGGATTAATTGGAGAAGGGACTGGGGTTGCAGCAAAAGTACTTAAATCACTTGGAGTTAATTTAAAAGATTCAAGGATAGAGGTGGAAAAGATAATAGGTAGAGGTTCAGGGTTTGTAGCTGTAGAAATACCTTTTACTCCTAGGGCTAAAAGAGTCTTAGAATTATCTTTAGAAGAGGCTCGTCAACTTGGCCACAATTATATTGGTACTGAACACTTATTGTTAGGTTTAATAAGAGAAGGCGAAGGTGTAGCTGCAAGAGTTCTTGAAAATCTTAATATTGACCTTACAAAAGTTAGAACTCAAGTTATAAGGATGCTTGGTGAAACAGCGGAAGTCGGCACAGGCCCCAGCACAACTAAGGGCAATTTAAAAACTGCCACGCTTGATGAATTCGGAACAAATCTAACAAAATTAGCAAGTGAATCAAAATTAGACCCAGTCGTTGGACGCCATTCAGAAATAGATCGTGTAGTTCAAATACTAGGTAGGAGGACAAAGAATAATCCTGTTCTTATTGGTGAGCCTGGTGTAGGTAAAACAGCTATCGCAGAAGGTCTAGCTCAAAGAATTCAAACTGGGGATATTCCAGATATACTTGAAGATAAAAGAGTTTTGACTCTTGATATAGGTCTTTTGGTAGCAGGAACAAAATATAGAGGTGAATTTGAAGAAAGGTTAAAAAAAATAATGGAAGAAATTAAAGCAGCTGGTAATGTCATTCTTGTCATAGATGAAGTGCACACTTTAATTGGTGCTGGAGCCGCTGAAGGAGCTATAGATGCAGCAAATATACTCAAGCCAGCATTAGCTAGAGGGGAACTTCAATGTATTGGAGCAACAACTCTAGATGAATATAGAAAACATATTGAAAGAGATGCTGCTCTAGAAAGAAGATTCCAGCCTGTAATGGTAGGGGAGCCGTCTATAGAAGATACAATCGAAATTTTAAAAGGTCTTAGAGAGCGTTACGAACAACATCATCGTCTAAAGATTACAGATGATGCCCTAGAGGCCGCGGCTCATTTAGGGGATCGTTATATATCTGACAGATTTTTACCTGATAAGGCTATTGACCTCATCGACGAGGCTGGAAGTAGAGTAAGATTAATAAATTCTAAACTTCCGCCTGAAGCAAAACAAATAGATAGAGAACTAAGACAAGTCCAAAAACAGAAGGAGGAATCTGTAAGAGACCAAAATTTCGATCAAGCTGGCCAATTACGTGAAAAAGAGATGGAATTGTCTGCAAAAATAAAAGAGGTGTTGGACAATAAAAAAGAATCTACACCTGGTGATCAATCTGATGCTGATAATTCTGTAAAAAGTGATTCAAAACTTTTAGAAAGTCCCCTTGTTAGTGAAGAGGATGTAGCACATATTGTGGCTTCATGGACAGGTGTTCCTGTTCAAAAATTAACAGAAACTGAATCAGTCAAGCTTCTTAATATGGAGGAAACACTTCACCAAAGGCTAATTGGACAAGATGAAGCTGTAAAGGCTGTCTCAAGAGCCATAAGAAGAGCAAGAGTTGGATTAAAAAATCCTAATAGACCCATCGCTAGTTTTATTTTCTCTGGTCCAACTGGCGTTGGTAAAACTGAACTGACTAAATCATTAGCTTCATATTTCTTCGGTAGTGAAGAAGCAATGATCAGATTAGATATGTCAGAATTTATGGAAAGACATACAGTTAGTAAACTTATAGGCTCGCCTCCTGGTTATGTTGGTTTCAATGAAGGTGGTCAGCTTACTGAAGCGGTTAGAAGACGTCCTTACACCGTCGTTTTATTTGATGAAGTTGAAAAGGCGCATCCAGATGTTTTCAATTTATTGTTGCAACTACTTGAAGACGGAAGATTAACTGATTCCAAAGGTAGAACTGTTGATTTCAAAAATACATTGTTAATAATGACCTCTAATATTGGTTCAAAAGTAATCGAGAAAGGAGGTGGCGGACTAGGATTTGAATTCTCAGGGGATTCAGTTGAAGATAGCCAATATAATAGAATCAAATCACTAGTCAATGAAGAACTTAAGCAATATTTTAGGCCTGAATTTTTAAATAGACTTGATGAAATAATTGTATTCAGACAACTAACTAAAAATGAAGTTAAAGAAATTGCTGAAATAATGTTGCAAGAAGTTTTTGTTCGATTACAAGATAAAGGCATTAAATTAAATGTTACTGATGCTTTCAAAGAAAGACTTGTTGAAGAAGGTTATAATCCTTCATACGGAGCAAGACCTTTGAGAAGAGCAGTTATGCGTTTACTCGAAGATAGTTTGGCTGAAGAGGTTCTTTCTGGAAGAATAAAAGATGGAGATAATGCATTAGTTGATATAGATGATAATAAAAAAGTTACAATAAATATTTCTTCTGAAGAATCTTCTCAAGAGCTAGCAGGTGCTAACTTCTAATCATTTAAAGTAAATATATGCAGTCAATCTCTCCAGAAACTATTTATAGGGGAAATTATGCTTGGGAAGAATCTTTACCTCAAATTACAAAATTAACTAAAAGTCCATTAATTCTAGGTAGAGGCATTCAAACGAATAATTTAAGAAATAATATTTTTAATGATTTAAAAAATCAAAAACTCAATGTTAATTCTGCCAATTTACAATTTGATTGTTGTTACGAAGATATTACAAGAGTTAAAAATATCATTTTAAATAATAATAATGATTCTGTTATCGCAGCTGGAGGTGGCAAAGTTCTAGATTCTGGAAAATATATAGCCGAGTCTCTTAACATACCTTGTATTACAGTCCCTCTTAGCGCCTCTACATGTGCAGGTTGGACTGCCTTATCAAATATATATACAAAGGATGGTCAATTCATAAAAGATGTCGGATTAAGATCTTGTCCGAAAATACTAGTTTATGATCATAAATTTATTCAAACAGCTCCATCAAGAACTCTTGCAAGTGGAATAGCAGATGCCTTGGCAAAATGGTACGAATCCTCAATAACAAGTTCAACAATAGATGACGGTCTTGTTCAACAAGCAATTCAGATATCAAGAGTTTTAAGAGATCAACTACTAATAGATGGAGAAAAAGCATTTAAGGGTCAATTTGAACATTATTCTTCTTGGCAAAATACTGTAGAAGCATGTGGACTTACAGCAGGATTAGTTGGTGGTATTGGTGGAGAAAAGTGTAGGACTGCAGCAGCACATGCTATTCATAATGCAATTACTCAGATAATCACCCCTAATAAATTCTTACATGGTGAGATTGTTGGGGTTGGATTATTGTTGCAATTAAGATTAGAAGAAATGAAAAATAATAATAAATTAGCTGATCAATCAATTAAACAATTATTAGTACTCATGAAAGAATTGAACTTACCAACTACTATCGGACAACTTGGAATAAATGTTTTTGAAAATAATAATTTAGATAAAATTGCTGATTTTACTTGTCGAGATAAATCTGAGATTCACTTTTTGCCTTTTGAAATTAATAAAAGGGACATAATAGAGCTCATTTCAAATTTTGAACAACAAAAAATTAAAATATAAACATATTTTTTGACTAAAACAAATTTTGAACAATTAAGTAATTTAAATGTAGAATTTTTTGAGAGTGCTAAATTGTCACTATTAGACCCTTTAGGTCTTTATTTGGCAAATGACGTTAAGTGGATAAAACTCAACCAAAACTGGAATTCTATAGAGTTCCCAGTAGTTATGGGAGGGAAAGGTCAACCTATACTTCTTCTACATGGCTTTGATAGTAGTTTTTTAGAATTCAGGAGAATATATAAATCACTAAAAAAAAATTTTCAAGTTATTGTTCCTGATCTGCTAGGTTTTGGTTTTAGTCCCAGGTGCGCAACAAATGAATACAATTCCTCAAAAATAATTTTACATTTAATTGATCTCCTTAAAACCCTAAAGATATTTAAGAATCTTAAAATTATTGGTGCCTCTATGGGAGGCTCAACAGCTTTAAAACTTGCTTTTGAAATCCCTGAATCGATTGATAAAATTCTCCTTTTGTCCCCCGCGGGATTGTTTGGAGAACCTAAGAGTATCCCTTTCCCTATTAACCAAATTGGCGCTTCATTTCTTGGATTGCCTCAGGTCAGAAAAAGTCTTTGTAGGCAAGCATTTGCTTATCCAGATGAGTGTGTTGGTAAAATGGAAGAGCAAATTGCTTCAATTCATCTAGGTTGTAAAGGCTGGAGGAATTCACTTGCATCATTTGCAAAAAGTGGTGGGTTTGCAGGGACTCAAAAATATATCCAAAATATCCCAATTAAAACATTATGTGGAGAAAATGATCGAATTCTTGGAAAAAAAGAGATTAAAAATATAAGAAGTGTTGAAAAATTAAATTTTGTAGGGTTACAAAATTGTGGTCATCTTCCTCATATAGATCTACCGTCATTATCTAGTAAAATTATCCAAGATTATTTTTTTGAATAAAAGAATTTTTAATTAATTTATATACTTGAGAATTATAAAAATATAATATAAAACTGATGGAGTGAAGATGTAACTGTCAATTCTGTCAAGAATTCCTCCATGTCCTGGTAAAAAAGTTCCGGAATCTTTTATTTTTGCATCTCTCTTCATCATAGATTCAATTAAATCTCCAACTAATGCCATAAGAGAAATTGAAATTCCATATATTATTCCAACAAATAATGGATTTTCCCAATTCATTAAAAATGCGAAAAATATTGCTAGTAAGGTTGAACATGATATTCCTCCAATTAAACCTTCTATAGTTTTGCTGGGAGATATTGGAGATAGAGATGTCTTACCAAATGACTTCCCAATGAAATAAGAGCCAATATCACTAGCAACAATTAAAAAACAAGAAGTTAAAGTTAAATGAAGACCTGCAGTATTTGATAAGTTCTCAAACGATATAAAACTCTGATTTGAACTTACTATTACTGAATCTAATCCCCTTAACTTAATCCAGTAACTAGGTAAAAAACCTAAATAGAATAATCCAAAAATAGAGGCTGCAATATCTGAAATTGTCCCAGGTTTTGGTTGCAAAAGTAACCAAGTGCATATTCCAACTGAACAGATTGGCAAAATTGAATTTGAAATTTCTCCTTCAAGCAAACCAATAGTCTCAAGATAAGTAGAAACTATAATAATAAAGGATGAAAATAATGTGGTTTTTGTAGCTGGCCTTATTCCTTTAAACTCTGCCATTCTAAAAAATTCTAATAATGCTAGATATGTAAGCAAAGCAGTTGCTAATGTAAAAAACCATCCGCCCAACAAAACAACAATTAAACCAAAAATTCCTATAAGTAAGCCGCTTCTTAATCTCATATGAAATTGCTATGTTTCTAAGACTCTTATATTAAAATTTACCAGATCTTTGTTGCATAAACTTTGATTATTTATCCAATTAAACCTATTTATATCAATTTTTTCGCCAGGAATTAGTAGAGGTATACCTGGAGGATAAGGGCAAATAATATCTCCAGATATTTTATTTAATGATTGTGAGAAAGAAATACTACGAGTCTTACTTCTCCAAGCAATTCCAATTTCAATTTCGGGAGTTTGAACTAATTTAAAGGGCGATTTGAGCACTTCTAAACTTTTTGATTTTTTGGAATTTAATAGTAATTTTTTCCATAACTTTTCAAATAAATCAAGAAAATCTTTTTGATTTCCAAATCCTAAGCAAAAAGTGAGAGTCATCATTTCTGGTAATTCGGCAATAAGGCCATTCCTATAAAAAAAATTATCAGCAGTAAAACCATCAATCCCAGCCTTAGACGTATTTACTACAATTTTTAAAGGGTCTTGAGTCTCTATGAGAGGAATATTTTTTTGAATTAATTTTTTATAAATACTTTTAGCCTCCAAAATTCTTTTTTGATATTTTGATAAACTTTTTTTGTTAAGCCAGTCCCTAATAGACTCTTCACAAGATGAAAGTAATAAAGAATTTGGACTTGTAGTTTGCAGTAAATTAATACTTTTGATTAAATTACCTTCATTTATTCGATTCCCTTTGTACCAAAGTACTGCCGTTTGAGTTAATCCATTCAGCGACTTATGTAATGAATTTACGACTAAATCAGCATTTGATGATAAAGCCGGTTTTGGTAAATTAAGGTTTTCACAAAAAAGGAAATATGAACCATGGGCTTCATCAACTAAAACAGGTAAATTTTTTTGATGAC
The DNA here is from genome assembly GCA_003279105.1 of Prochlorococcus sp. AG-347-I19. GTDB lineage: Bacteria > Cyanobacteriota > Cyanobacteriia > PCC-6307 > Cyanobiaceae > Prochlorococcus_A. The sequence goes on along the minus strand of QCBO01000005.1, from coordinate 68,568 downwards.
AACAATCTATTAAAGACTCTAAATCTCCTGCATAACCATGATAAGAGGGATTTACGAGAATAACCCCTGAAATTTTATTCTCATCAAAATTTAATTTTTTAAATACATTTTCCAACCAAATTTTTGTAATTGGTTTGTAATGCCCCGTTACGGTTGAAAATTCTAGGTCAAAAAATATTGGATTTATATTCTGCATCGCACAGATTTTTATAACACTTATATGAACATTTCTGGGCATCAGGATATTTTCGCCTGGATTTGCCATTGCAATTACTGCTGATTGTATTAATCCGGAAGCTCCATTAACTCCAAAAAAACATCTTTTAGCACCAAATTTGTTGGAGAATTCTCTTTGAGATTTAGCAATTAATCCGCTTTGTGATAGTGGGGAACCTATTTCTGGTAGTTCGGGCAAATCCCAATAACCAGGTGGATATTTTAACAACTTCACTAATTTCTTTGGCAAAGCTGCCCCTCTATTGTGAGAAGGAAAGAATAAAGACTTTAAAAACTTTTTAGTTAGAAAAGAAGAAATGCTCATAAAGTATTATTGACATATATAGAATGGACTACATGGTAATCTTTTTTGATATTTTTTAACTTTAATGAAAAGATCTTATTCGAAGTATTCAGCAAAAGATGACTTATTTTGGTTGATTTTGAGACCATGGATTTTTATCCCAAGAGTTTTATATATCCTTTTAACTTTTATTTTTCTTTTTTTAAGAATACTTTTTCAAGGTAACAGTAAAAATAAAAATGTACAAAAAAATCTCTCGAAATATCTTTTTGATGTAATAACGGATTTAGGACCATGTTTTATCAAATTAGGCCAAGCACTCTCTACTAGGCCAGATCTTGTTAGACAAGATTGGCTCACAGAACTTACAAGATTGCAAGATAATCTTCCAGCATTTGATCACAAAATTGCTCTTAAAATAATTGAAGAGGAACTTGGATCCCCTGCTAATGAATTATTTGAAGAGTTTCCAGATAGTCCTATTGCTTCAGCAAGCTTAGGTCAAGTTTATAAAGCAAAAATAAATAATTCTTATCTGGCGGTGAAAATTCAGCGGCCAAATTTATACTTTCTTATAAGAAGGGATGTTGTAATCTTGAGGTTTTTAGGAACTTTTTTATCCCCACTTTTACCATTAAATATAGGTGTTGGAATTGGAGAAATAATAGATGAATTCGGTAAGGCACTTTTTGATGAAATTGACTATCAAAAAGAGGCCGAAAATGCTTTGAGGTTTGCAAATTTATTCAAAGAAAACCCAAATATTTTTATTCCTAAAATAGAAAAACAGTTTTCATCCAAAAGGGTAATCACAACTTCTTGGATTGATGGAGTTAAGTTAAGAGATCGAGCTTTTCTAGAGGAAAACAACTTAATACCGGCTTCGTTTATAAAAACATGTGTAATCAGTGGACTGCAGCAATTATTTGAATTTGGATTTTTTCATGCAGACCCACATCCAGGAAATATGTTTGCTCTCAAAGGAGGAAATGCAGATTGTGGGAATTTAGCTTACGTTGATTTCGGGATGATGGATACTATTACAAATTCAGATAGACTTACTCTTATTAAAGCAATTGTTCACATAATAAACGAAGAATATTATCTTCTCGCAGAAGATTTCCAGAAATTAGGTTTTTTAACTAAAGAACAAGATCTTCATAAACTTGTTGAACCATTAAAAAAAGTTCTTGGAGGATCTTTTGGCGCTGAGGTTGGTAATTTTAATCTTAAAAATGTAACTGATAAATTCTCAAAACTAATGTATTCCTATCCTTTCAGAGTTCCCAGTAGGTTTGCCTTAATAATAAGAGCCGTTGTTAGTCAAGAAGGTTTAGCACTAAGGTTAGATCCTGAATTTAAAATTTTAAAAATAGCTTATCCCTATATTGCTAAAAAACTACTGACTGATAATTCTGAAGAGATTTTAGACATACTTTTAGAAGTCGTTTTTGATAAAAAAGGTCAAATCCAAATAGAAAAAATTGAAAGTTTATTAAACATTTTATTTAGAAATTCAGAGAATAATAATACAGATCTTATACCAGTTGCGAACGCTGGATTGAAATTATTTGTCAGTAAAAAAGGATCCGAAGTTAGGAAGAATCTTCTTTTAAGTCTTATAAAAGATGAAAAATTAGAATTTACCGATGCAAAAAAACTCTTAACTTTAATTAGAGATACTTTTAGTCCTCTGAATATTGCGAAAAGTGCAGTACAAAATATTATTTCCACAGTATAGTTTTTATTTATTGTTTATTAACTTACTTATGATTTTAATTCGATTAAAATTGTATGAAATATTTTAAAAATGAGAATTAAAAAGGTTTATTTATTTTTGGAAATTAAATGAATATTTTGAAAAATCTCTCTTTTCTTAACAAAAAATCTGAAAAAAATAAAGATTCAAGTTCTGGATTGGTTGACCAATATGTTGAAATTGCAGAGTTATTAAAAGAAGCAAGAATACAACAAAACCTTACAATTAAAGAATTATCATACATTTCAAAAATTCCTGAACGAATAATAAACTCTATTGAAAATAATAATAAAAATATTAGGCCAGAGTATCCTTTTATAAGATCTATATTAATTAAATTAGAGGAATGCTTAGTATTAAAAAAAAATACATTATTAAAGTTAGCAGTTAAAGAAAAAAAAATTTTAAAGAAAGAGGGGAAGGGTTTTCTGTTCAGGAAATTCGATCTTATTAATACATGGCAAGGAAGTATTTTATACTTTTTTATTTTAGTTTTAACTATATTTATATTAAAAAGATACTTTATTTTAAATGTAAATGTTATTGAGATACAAAATATTGAGAATCAAATAATTGATAAATAATTTTTAATAAATTTTACTTTAGAGTTCTCCCAAAATTATTTCCTAGCTCACTAAACATCCTTATATTATCTTCTATTTCCTCTAAAGGACGATTTAACTTCCATTTCCAGTTATTTTTTGTGGTGCCAGGTTTGTTTAATCTACTTGAATCATCTAGAGATAATAGATCTTGTAATGGTGCGATAAAAAGATTAGCATTTGTTTTCATGCCAATTTCTATTAAATCCCAAGAAGGATTTTCTGAAAATTTAAACTCATCTTTTATTCTTTTTTTGGATTCATTATCTAAATATTTCCACCATGAAACAGAAGTAGAGTTATCGTGAGTACCTGTATAAACAACCCAATTTTCTCCTTCAATATTCTTAGGTAAATATGGATTATCTTCATTGCCATCAAAAGCGAATTGTAATATTTTCATGCCAGGCAGTTCGAAGTTTTTCCTCAATTTCTCTACATCTGGGGTTATTACTCCAAGATCCTCCGCAATAATTGGTAGATAGCTACCCCCTAGATCTTTTTTTACTTTATTTAATAGTGTTTTACCAGGAGAATTTATCCATTTTCCAATAATTGCCGTTTTAGAACTGCCATTAACTCTCCAATAACCAGCTAAACCCCTGAAATGATCAAATCTCAATATGTCCAAAAGTTCAAATTGTCTTTGAAATCTTTTTCTCCACCAATTGAAATTAGTCCTTTTATGCTTTGACCAAAAGTAAGTTGGGGTACCCCATAATTGTCCTGTTGATGAAAAATAATCAGGTGGAACACCACTTTGAAAGATTAAATCTCCATTTTTAAAAATTGAAAATAATGATTTATTACTCCATACGTCGGCGCTATCTCTGGAGACATAGAAAGGCAAATCTCCTATTAGTTTAATATTTCTTGATTTCGCAAAGTTTTTAATGACGCTCCATTGCCCATCAAGATGCCACTGTATTAATTTTTTAATAAGTATCTTTTCACTTTTTTCCCTAATCCAAGATTTTAAGAATTTATTATTTTTTATTTTAAATTCTTGAGGCCATTCCCACCAAGGCAACATATTAAATTCCTCTCTGATAACAACAAATGTTGCATAATCTTCAACCCAAGAATGCCTGCTGACCCATTTGTTAAAATTAATTTTTCTTTCTTCAGATTGTGAACTCCAACCTTGCAAAAGGAGGAGGCCTAATTTTTTTGTTAAGTCATCCGCAATATCAAAATCAAAATGATCTTTATTCTTATTTATTGGACCTAGATTTTCTTTATTTGAAACGAAGATAAAACCTTTTTCGATTAAATCATCTACATCCAAAAACCATGGGTTTAGTGCAAAACTAGATGGGGAGCTATATGGAGAACCTGTAGAGTCAGTAGGTGTAAGAGGTAAAAATTGCCAGTATTCAATTCCATGCTTATGAAGTTTTTTTATCCACTCTTTAGCTCCCCTCCCAAAAGTTCCACATACTCTTCCTCCCGGAATACATGTTGGATGCACAAGTACGCCTAATGATTTTCTTGTAATAATTGACTCTATAGGCATGTTTTCAATATAGTAATTAATTATTTAAACTTAACGTGTTTTTAATTCTCTAAATTCAACCTTATACAAATTTTTTTTAATTGACAAATATCATTCCTTGTTTTTAAGTCTGGATAAATATAAATTCTAATTTGTAATCAACAATTTTTTGCTTAATTGAGGTGACTTTTGAAAACATCTAGTCATTATCTTTTGCGAAATTCACATAAACGACTACGATAAGAATATAGTTTTATGGTGCAAATTTCGTGACAAGTTTTATCACGGCAATGCAGAGTAAAGAATCTAACTTTAATCTAACTAATAGTAGATTAAGATTAGTAAGTGGGACAACAAACCCTAAATTAGCTGAAGAAATTGCATCATACTTAGGGATTGAAAATGTACCTTTAATATCTAAAAGATTTGCAGATGGAGAACTTTATGTTCAGATTCAGCAATCTATAAGAGGTTGTGATGTATTCCTTATTCAACCTACATGCGCTCCTGTAAACGATAGTTTAATGGAGCTCATGATCATGGTTGACGCATGCAAGAGAGCCTCTGCAAGACAAATAACGGCTGTAATTCCCTATTTTGGATATGCAAGGGCGGATAGGAAAACCTCAGGAAGAGAGTCTATAACTGCAAAATTAACTGCCAATTTACTAGAGAAATCAGGAGTTGATAGAGTTTTAGCGATGGACTTACACTCGGCTCAAATACAAGGCTACTTTGATATACCATGTGATCATATTTACGGTTCACCTGTATTAATTGATTATTTAGAAACTTTAGATTTAGAACAAATAGTTGTAGTCTCTCCTGATGTAGGCGGGGTGGCCAGAGCAAGAGCATTTGCGAAATTAATGAAGGATGCGCCGTTGGCAATCATTGATAAAAGGAGATCTGCGCATAATATCGCTGAAAGTCTAACGGTTATTGGTGAAGTCAAAGGTAAAACGGCTATTCTTATAGACGACATGATAGACACGGGAGGTACAATTTGTTCTGGAGCAAATTTATTAAAAAAAGAAGGAGCTAATAGAATATTTGCATGTGCCTCACATGCTGTATTTTCTCCTCCATCTTATGAAAGATTAAGTTCTAAGAATCTTTTCGAACAAGTTATTGTGACTAACAGCATACCAGTTATACAAAAAGATAATTTTCCACAGTTAAAAGTCCTTTCCGTCGCAAATATGCTAGGGGAAGCTATTTGGAGAATCCACGAAGAAAGTTCTGTTAGTTCTATGTTTAGATAAAAGAAATTATTTTTTTACAACCCTTGTAATTTCTTTAGTCTGTCAGTTTCAATCTTAAATTGTTTTTCGATCTTTTCAGGAACATTATCTGGACACACTTGAAGAGCTGATTCAACTAATTGCAGAGATGCAATAAATTGTAATTGTTTCATATCTACTTTTTGTTCTTTATTTTTATCTATTATTTTCCCTGCATGTTTTTGTAATACTACTGATGCGAACGTTGCTGAGGCAACGTTTAATGTTTTTGGGAAATCCAAATCAAATCCTTTTCTTGTGGCATTACATAGAAATGAAACACCCATCCCATGATATAAATCTAAATCATTTTTATTAGCAGGCGAATTTTTAGCATTTGCATTTACTTTATTAAATTCATTATTTGTATCGAATAAAAAAGATGAAAAAATTAGAGGGATTGCAAAAATCTTAGATATTCTAAAACTCATATTTGATTTTATTTTTAGTTCATATTACTAAAGATAACATTTTTTATTTTTTAAACTAAATCTGCCAACAGAATTTATTAAGTAATTTTAATTTCGTGATGATTCTCTACTATTTTAAGAATATCCTTTTTCCATGAATATATAACCCTAAATCTGTAATTATCAGAATCGACAAGTCTAGTATGTTCAAGTATATACCAATCTTTGTAAGAAGATTCAAAAATCATTTCGTGTTCGTCGACTTGCTTAATATTTGAAATACCTTCATCATTACTCAAATAAAATTTTTCCCTCTTAAGTTGATGACCTTTTAAAAATGCATGCATTTCTCCTCGTTCTTTATATTGGGGATTTTCGTCAAAGAAATTATATTTTTTTTCTGGATACCAAATAAATTTATAATGCGACTCCCATTCAGATTTACTCTCGATTGTTTGAATATTTAAATTCATACTTAAATTATAAGTTTTTTGTGTTTCATCGAGAAAATATGTTCTATTAGATTTCCACAATCCAATATTCCTGGAAAACCACCTTTTTAAATTACTATTTAAATTGATTTCAGGAGGGTTTTCACCAAAATGTAAATTTTTCTTTGGATTAATAGCAACCATTCAAAAAAAAGTCCTATTTATTAATAGCCTATCTGTAAAATAAAAAAAAATATCTTAATGTGTTTATAAGGATTAACAGCTTTTCAACACTTCAGAGGAATTCATTTGAATGATAAAAAAGAGCTAAAACTAATACTTGTGGCAGCTAGGAATCAACTTTCTAGTAATGACATTAAGTCCCTAATAAGTTATTTAGAATCAGATGATTGTGAATTTGAGATATCTCTTCAGATCTCAGAACCCACAGAGCAACCAGAATTACTTGAATTACATAGATTAGTAGCTATTCCTGCTCTTATAAAGGTTTCCCCAGCTCCAAAACAAATATTTGCTGGAAGTAATATTTTCTCTCAGTTGCAAAAATGGTTGCCAAGGTGGTCACAGGAAGGCTTAACAAAAAATCTGGGTATTAATTTGCAGCCATCCAAAATTGATTCAATAAGAACTCAAAAAGAATTTCTATTGGAAGACGAACTTCTTGTTTTAAGACAAGAAAATGAGACCTTAACAAAAAGAATAGAATCTCAGGAAAGATTATTGAGAATGGTCGCCCATGAATTAAGAACACCCTTAACTGCTGCTACTTTGGCTGTTCAAAGTCAAAAATTAGGACAAATAGATATTTCAAAATTACAGGAGGTTATTAAAAGACGTCTTGAAGAGATTGAGCTCTTATCTCAGGATCTTTTGGAGGTTGGAACAACTAAATGGGAAGCGTTATTTAATCCTCAGAAAATTGATTTAGGAAGTATAAGTGCTGAAGTAATACTCGAATTAGAAAAATTCTGGAGATTAAGGAATATTGAAATTGATACTGATATTCCATCTGATCTGCCAAGTGTATTTGCAGATCAAAGAAGAATGAGGCAGGTATTTTTAAATTTACTTGAAAATGCGATTAAATTTTCTAATGACTCTGGATCCATAAAAATCACCATGATTCATAAGACAAATCAATGGGTAGAAATAACAATTTGTGACAAAGGTGCAGGCATTCCTTTGAGCGAACAAAAAAGAATTTTTCTTGATAGGGTTAGACTCCCCCAGACTTCTGAAGGAACTTCAGGATTTGGCATAGGGTTATCAGTATGTAGGAGAATAGTACAAGTTCATGGAGGAAGAATATGGGTTGTATCTGAAATTGGTGAAGGTTCCTGCTTCCATTTCACAGTCCCTGTGTGGCAAGGACAAAACAAAGAGCAACAACACTTGACGAAAGGCTAGCTTTACTCTTAATTTTAATAAGCTGACTTGCTAATTTCCTGGCCCCATCGTCTAGAGGCCTAGGACACCTCCCTTTCACGGAGGCGACAGGGGTTCGAATCCCCTTGGGGCTATTAATTTAAATTTATAACGATCTTTTTGATGATTTCGCTTGCCTATCTACGGCAATTAAATTTTCTGAAAGATCCTTTTTCAGTCTTTTCTCTATCATCCCTATTGGCATCCACTGACAACCTTGAACAGTAAGATCATAAATTAATGAGTTTGTTGAAGTATTTTTAATATTTTGAATTTTCCAACTACCCTCAAACTTTCTGAAATCTCCTTTTATTAAATTAAATTTTAAGAGGCCAAGCTCCTTATCTTCAAGTAAATCTATAGTTACTTCAGCTGAAAACTTCATGCCAAGGAAATCCTGAGCCCCAACTTGTTTAAGGTGGACATTATTTCCCTTCTGAAATATTTTTTTGCTCGATAAAAGATTTGGTATGTAGAGATTTAGCCGATCATAATCTGTTAAAACACTCCACAAAGAATCAAAACTTGCAGAAGTTGTAAGTTGAGCGGCTAGTCGTCTTGTCCCACCGGAAAACTTCTCCATCGTCTGCTCAATTGTCCTGTAATCATTGTTCTTAGAGTGATCTTCTGATTCTTGAGGATTATTCATAAATGAATTTTTTAATTAGATAAAAAATTATTTCTGTGTAACTATACTGATAAAAACAATAAATACTGAAAAATTAAAATAATTTCTTTTATTTATCCCGATCTCAAAACGTAACCATTTTTGTAAAATCACTACAAATTAAACTACTAATTGATAATCTTTTATAAAAGAAATCTAAAAAATGTATTCACAAGCAAAAGTAATCGCAGGCGGATTAGCTCATATACCAGTGGTAATAGCTGTTTTTTATTTTATACTCACAACCTTTAATAAAAGAGCTTTAAAATTTGTTGAAGAAGCAAAAACAAAAAAACCTGAGGCAAAAGCTGTGGAACCTAAAAAAGTCGCTGTTTCAAAAATAGAAGCGCCAAAAACAGAAGCTCCAAAAACAGAAGTTCCAAAAATAATTAAGAAAAAACATGCAGATGTTCCAGTCAATATTTACCGTCCTAAAACACCATATGAGGGAACTGTTATTGAAAACTATAGTCTTCTTAAAGAAGGAGCAATTGGTAGAGTTAATCACATAACTTTCGACCTTAAAGATAGTGATCCATTTTTAAATTATGTAGAAGGTCAAAGTATTGGTATCATGCCTGCTGGTGAGGATGCTAATGGAAAACCTCATAAATTAAGACTTTACTCAATAGCTAGCACTAGACACGGTGATGACTTTAATGGGAACACAGTTTCTCTTTGTGTAAGACAGCTTCAGTATGAAAAAGATGGTGAAACCATTAATGGTGTATGCTCTACTTACTTATGTGATATTAAGCCTGGAGATAAAGTAAAAATAACAGGTCCTGTTGGTAAAGAAATGCTTCTCCCTGAAGAAGAGGATGCAAACATCGTTATGTTGGCTACTGGAACTGGAATAGCACCAATGAGGGCTTATTTAAGAAGAATGTTCGAACCAACTGAAAAAGAAAAAAATAAATGGAATTTTAAGGGTAAAGCTTGGTTATTTATGGGTGCTCCAAAATCAGCTAATCTGTTATACGAAGAAGATCTTCAAAGATACATTGCCGAGAATCCAGATAATTTTAAATATACAAAAGCTATTAGTCGCGAGCAGCAAAATACAAAAGGTGGAAGAATGTACATTCAAGACAGAGTTTTAGAGTCAGCCAATGAACTTTTTAATATGATTGAAGATGAAAAGACACATATATATCTTTGTGGATTAAAAGGTATGGAACCTGGAATAGATGAAGCCATGACTAAGGCAGCAGATGAAAAAGGATTGAACTGGTCAGAATTAAGACCTCAACTAAAAAAAGCAGGAAGATGGCACGTAGAAACTTACTAAATCTTTGATATCTATATTTAAGCTGCACATATTAAATACTTTTTGGTTTAGACACAATATGTAGCTAATATTTGAAAAAAAGAGGATTTTTAAATAAAGAATACTAAAAATATGCCTTCAACTTTAAGTAATCCTCTAAGATTAGGTTTACGGCAGGAAAGAGTCATATCTCCACAATGTTTAGTAATTTTTGGTGCTAGTGGAGACCTTACTCATAGAAAATTAATACCAGCCTTATTTGAGCTCTTCTTGCAAAGAAGAATTCCTAGTGAATTTGGAATAGTAGGTTGTGCGAGAAGACCTTGGACTGATAATGAGTTTAGAGAAAAGATGAAAGTAAAGTTATCAAATCAAATATCTGGTAAAGAAAGGGAGTGGGAACAATTCTCTAATTATCTTTTCTATGAACCAGTTGACTTACAACAAAGTGATCATGTCGTGAGGCTTTCTAGAAGATTAAATGAAATTGATAAAACACAAGCTACTCATGGGAATAGAACATTTTATTTATCAGTATCTCCAAATTTCTATGCAAGTGGATGTAAAGCTCTTAAAGCAGCTGGTCTTTTAGATGACCCTAAGAAAAGTCGTTTAGTTATTGAAAAACCTTTTGGAAGAGATTATTCAAGTGCAAAAAAATTGAATAAGATCGTTCAAAGTTGCGCTGAAGAAAGTCAGATTTATAGGATTGATCATTATTTAGGTAAAGAGACAGTTCAGAATATTCTTGTTTTGAGGTTTGCTAACACTATTTTTGAACCAATCTGGAACAGGAATTATATATCAAGTGTTCAAATTACTTCATCTGAAACAGTTGGTGTTGAAGATAGAGCAGGCTATTACGAAAGCTCTGGTGCTTTACGAGATATGCTTCAAAATCATATGACTCAAATGCTTGCAGTTACTGCAATGGAACCTCCTGGAAAATTTGAACCAGAAGCAATAAGAAATGAAAAAGCTAAGGTTCTTCAAGCTTCTAAACTTGCTGATGAAAATGAACCGTGGAATTGTTGCATAAGAGGTCAATATGGAGAGGGAGGGAATATTTCAAATCGGCTCAAAGGATATAGGCAGGAAGATGGTGTTAATAGTAATAGCACAACAGAAACTTATATTGCTTCAAAAGTTTTCGTTGATAACTGGCGTTGGCAAGGCGTTCCTTTTTATTTGAGAACAGGTAAAAGACTACCTAAAAGACTTGGAGAAATAGTCTTGACTTTTAAAGACGTTCCTGTTCATTTATTTGAATCAACAATAATAAATCCTGCCCCAAATCAACTTATTCTTAGAATTCAGCCAAATGAAGGTGCTACTTTCAATTTTGAAGTAAAATCTCCAGGTTCTGGAATGAAATCAAGACCTGTTGAGATGGAATTTTCCTATGATGAATCATTTGGAGAACCCTCAGATGAAGGCTATGTAAGATTATTAGCGGATGCAATGCTTTCTGACCCAACATTATTTACTCGAAGTGATGAGGTAGAGGCAGCATGGAAACTTTATACGCCATTAATAGATTTGATGGATAATTCTCCTTGGAAGTTACCCATTTATAATTATGAATCTATGACATGGGGCCCTCCTGAATCAGATCAATTAATTTCAAAAGATAATATTTTCTGGCGTAGACCCTAAAAATGAAACCTCAACTTACTCTACAAACCCCTTTAGAGCTTCCTTATCAGGAAATTTCTAATTACCTTAATAAATTATGGATTTCAGAAGATAAAGATAATAGTGGAGCAAATACTTTCACATTAATGGTCTGGCAGCCTGCTTGGCTAGAACAATGTTTGGTTCAAAAAGGATTAGTAAATGGACCAATTACGGGGAATTTAAGTCCAGAGATAATTGAAGTTGCTAAAAAATTTATATTAGATCAAGGACTTCCTATCACTACTTCACTTAATAGTGAAGAATTATTGAATTTGTTGAAGGAAAATTTATCAAATAAAGACTTTGAAGATTTTAGAGGACAATTTTTTGATTCAACGATAAGTACATTGAATCCAAGAAGATTAATAACTCTAGCGCCAACATTAAATAAAAATTCAGATATCAAAACTTTCGTATCCGCTTACTGTCCATTAAGTGATTCCCCAGCTATGCAACCTATATGTGGCGATTTAGTTGTTATTAGGGGGGACTCGGCCTCAATATCTAATAAAGGATTAAAAATAATTGATGAATTATCTATTGATGAATTACCTTCTTGGTTGTGGTGGAATGGAAGCTTGGATGAGTCGCCTGAAATCTTCGAATATTTCACTGATTATGGTCTAAGGTTAATAATTGATACTGCTCTTGGATCGCCTCAAAGATGTTTGAAAGTTTTAGATCAATTAAATAATTCAAATAAAGCTATTAATGATTTGAATTGGGTTAGATTGAAAAATTGGAGGGAATCATTGGCAATGATTTTTGATCCGCCTTCGAGGAGACCAATTTTAGATCATATTACTGATATTGACATTGATATCGCAGGAGATCATATGATTCAAGCGTTGTTTTTGATTTCATGGATTAGCGATAAACTTGGGTGGTCTTTCCTAAGAGTTGAAAGGGATACAGAATCAATAAAAATAGATTTTGAAAGAATTAATGGTGAAATAATTTCTACATCAATTAATCCCTTATCTTTGGGAAATCCAAGTATTCATGTGGGACAAGTTATTGGATTGAGGCTGATTTCAAAAATTAGTGAGGTACAAAAAAATAACACTTGTGTAATACTTGGCTGTGAATCAGTGGAATGTATGAGACTTGAAGCAGGGGGAATGGCTAATATGGAATTAATAGAACAAGTTGTTCCAAATTCTTTTTCTACATCAGAGTTCGATGTTAGTAAATTATTGGCAAGTAGTAGAGGTAATACCAGTCCTCTTTTTGAAAATTCTATTAAAATAGCTCTTCAAATATTTAATGTTTTGAATAACTAATAGATGCCTTGTGTAATATCTTCTCCTTCAACTGATAGCGGGAAAACTACATTATCTCTTTTGTTATCTTGTTGGGCGTACTCAAAAGGTATAAAGATACAAACTTTCAAGGTTGGCCCAGATTATCTTGATCAACAGCAGCTTAGCTCAATTGGCCAACCTATTTGTAGAAATTTAGATATTTTTTTAAGTGGTGAGGAATGGGTTCAAGAAAGTTATTTTAAACATTCTTTGAAATATGAATTCTCGTTAATTGAAGGAGCAATGGGTCTGTTTGATGGACTAGGGTCAACAACCTATTCCAGCACGGCAAATATTTCTAAACTTCTCAATGCTCCAATAATTTTTGTTGTAAATGCTAGAGGTCAAGTAGCTTCTCTTTTGGCGACTATTCGAGGTTTTAGAGATTTCGATAGTGAGTTGTCAATAGCAGGAATTATATTTAACAACGTTAATTCAGATAGACATAAAAAATTAATTAAAGAAGTTTTTGAAAATGAAGATATCGAAATTCTTGGTTTTTTACCATCTGATCCAAAAATAACTTTAAACAAATCTAATTTAGGTTTGATATCTCCAATGGATAATGGAAAAGAAATTGATGTTGAATATTTTGCAAATTTCGCCGAAAGAAATCTTGATGTATTTTCTCTTATTAAATTTCTGAAATCTCCTAAAAAGAAAATAGTTAATTCTTTCGATTTTAAAAATTTTAAAATAGACAAAAGTAAAACTATCGCAATTGCAGAAGATAAAATCTTTCATTTTCAATATCCTGAAACTAAGGAATTTTTGAGTGAAATAGGTATACCACTGATTTCATGGAGTATTTATGATGATGAAGAAATACCTAATGAGGCTTCTTCTTTAATTATTCCTGGGGGATTCCCTGAAAAATATGCTGATCATATAAGTAACTCTACAAAAAGTTTAAATTCGTTAAAGAAATTCCGCAAAAATGGATTTATATATGCTGAGTGTGGAGGGATGATGATTTTAGGAGAATATATAAAAGATGAAAATGGTAATAATCATAAAATGAGTGGCATCCTGCCTTTTAGATCAAAAAAAAGTAAACTTTCAGTAGGTTATAGATACATTGAGGGTTTAAAGGATACTCCAATCATTAGACAAAATCAATTAATTAGAGGACATGAATTTCATTATTGGGAAATTGAAAATAATATATCTGAACTTGATTTAAGAAAAGCTGAGCATCAGAAGAAACTTTCTTCCCCATGGAAAATTAAATCTTGGAAAACCGAATACAAAAATGAAGGTTTTTTTGATGAAAAATTACATGCAAGTTGGATTCACTTACATTTGCCAAGTTCTCCAAAAGTCGCAAAAAACTTTATAGATGCCACACAAATTAATTTTTCATAGAATTCTTAATTTATTATCAAATCAAATATTTTGAGAGGAGAACCTAAAAAAAACATTCCAGGCAAAGTGATTAATGGTCCTAAAAAACTACCCACCATGACCTCAATTTTTGTATGACCCAGGGTTTCTTTTAAACGTAATTCAGATTGGGGGTCTAGTTTTTTTGATAGTTTATTAATCTCTACAGCTTGAATCCCAGCTGATTTTCGAACCCCACTAGCGTCATACATAACTATAAGTGCAACAGCAACTGCTAATGCGAATATAGAGCTATCAAATCCTAATTCATAACCTATTCCTGATGTAGCACCAGTTATTAGTGCGGAATGACTTGAAGGCATACCACCTGTCTCGAAAATAATTCCAAATCTTATCTCTCCAGTTGAAAAAAAATTGAAAACAATTTTAAGAAATTGAGCGAGTAAACAGGATAACAAGCTCCAGAAAAGAACTGAATTATTAAAAAAGGAAAAAAACTCTGACATAGATTATGTTTAATTAATTCTCTCTATTTGTAATAAAGTCAGCTAACGATATTAAATACTTTGCATCTTCACCCCATGGTTCAATTGCTTTTTTTGCTTTTTCAACTAAATCAAATGCTCTTTTCTTTGACTCCTTCATTCCGAGTAATTTAGGGTAAGTAGTTTTGTCGGCTAAAAGATCTTTACCTGCAGTTTTACCAAGCTTTTCACTGCTGGCAGTTATATCAAGAATATCATCTATTATTTGAAAGGCTAAACCAATTCCCTCTGCATATGTTGTTAGAGCTTGTAATAGTTTTTCGTTAGCGCCCGCGATCATCGCTCCTGTTCTTACGCAGGCCTTTAATAATGCCCCAGTCTTATGAAGATGAATATATTCGAGAGTTTCAAGGTCGACTTCTTTCCCTTCGCATTCCAAATCAACAACTTGTCCTCCGACTAGGCCTGGTGCACCAGCAACTAAGGATAATTCTCCAACTACATTTAATAATCTATTTGGATCGACTCCTGGACTCCTTAAAGAGACCATTTCAAAGGCCCTGGTTAATAAAGCATCGCCTGCAAGAATAGCTATTGCATCTCCATATACTTTATGATTTGTTGGCCTGCCTCTCCTCAAGTCATCATTATCCATAGCGGGCAGATCATCATGAATCAAGGACATTGTATGGATCATTTCTATTGCCACTGCAGTAGGAACTGCAAGAGAGGGTTCTCCTCCAGCCAGTGCGCAGGATGCTAAACATAAAATTGGACGTATTCTTTTCCCTCCAGCTAAAAGGGAATATCTCATTGATTCTCTTAATATTTCTGGATTCTCTGGGCCCAAGGAAAAATCAAGTGCTTCTTCTACAACCTTTTTTGTGTTTTTAAGATATTTTTCAAAATCAGGAATACTATTTATAACTTCAGTCATTTTATACCTTCAGTAGAAAAATTTTCATCTTGGAGTTTATGGCAAAAGGTCATTAAGAGCTGATGATAATCTAAATTGTTTTTGCCAGCTAAAAATAGTATTTACAAGTAACATTGTTACTGTCATTGGTCCAACACCTCCAGGCACAGGTGTGTAAGCAAATACTTTAGAAATGACATCTTCTAATAATACATCGCCACATAATCTGGTTTGATTTTTATCAGAACTTTTTAATCTATGTATTCCAACATCAATAATTACTGCTCCTTCTTTCACAAAACTTGAATCTACAAGATTGGGTTTTCCTGCAGCTGCAATTAGAATATCTGCTTCTCTACAAACTTTATTCAAATTTAGTGTTTTAGAGTGAGTAATTGTTACCGTGCCATTTAAATTCAACAACATAAGCGATAGGGGTTTCCCAACAAGTAAACTTCGTCCAATGACAACAATTTTCTTACCTTCAATTGTAATATTTTGGGATCTTAATAAATTAATAATTCCAGCTGGTGTGCATGATCTCATCGCAGGCTCATTCTTTACTAGTTTCCCGATGTTTATCTCATTTAGTCCATCTACATCTTTGTTTGGATTAATATGGCTGATAAGTTTTTGCTCGTCAAACTTCTTTGGGATGGGAAGTTGAAGTAACATTCCATCAATATCTTTATCTGAATTAAGTTTGATTATTAATTGTTCAACTTCTTTTTGCTCTACGCTATCTTTTAGATGAAAAATAAAGCTCTTTATTCCAATTCTTGAACATGCTTTTTCCTTGTTTTTAACGTAAACACCACTAGCAGGGTCTTCACCTATTCTTATTACAGCTAAACCGGGAGCTCTTTCAGCAATTTTTTTATTACTTGAGATATAGTCAGTTAATCTTTCTTCAATTTCAAGAGATAATTTTTTACCGTCTAATTTTAATGACATTTAGAAAAACATCTCCTTTTTACACCTAGCATGCCTATAATTTTAAATTATTCAAATAGATTTATCTATATTCTGTGCAAAACATCATAACTACTTTAAAGAAAGTGTTTTATCTGTGGAGGCGAAGTCAAGTCCCAGTAAAACAACCTATTAAAATTTCAAAAATAGATAATCTCATAATTTTTTTAGTATGCATTTTAATTTCAATAATTTCTTCTTATAAACTACTTCTTATCTCGCCTTTAAATATTTCAGATATTTTTTCTTGGCTTTTGACTTTTACTGAAGTACTTATTAGTTCCGGAGTTTTGATATTAGTTTCAAAAAAAGAGAATCCCACAATTTCTTCAAGACAGATCTTCTTGATCATTTCTCTACTTTTAGCAGTGCAAGTTACGAAATTAGCCTTAGCTTCAACCATAAGTCCATTATCTATGATAATTCCACCTGCATTAATAATATCTCAAGGAATGGGAAGCATAACAGCTTTAGCTTGGGTATCAATAGCGAGTCTTATTTGGCCTGACCCAGATATTGTTATCAATAATAATTTATTTTTTATTTTATTAGTTTGTGCATCAATAGTATCTCTTCTTGGGGGAAGAATAAGAAGTAGAGCTCAATTACTTCAACTATCAATTTTTGTCCCTATAGGATCGTTCCTTAGTCAATGGATATTAGTAGGTAAAGATAAAATATCTCTTATTAATAAGCAAGATTTTGTATTAGCTAATGGGAATATATTTTCCGATTCCTTGCTTTTGGCAATAGCTATGCTTTTTACAATTTTATTTATTCCTATTTTTGAATCGATCTTCGGATTATTAACTAAAGCAAGATTACTGGAATTGGCTGATAAGGAGAAACCTCTAATTAGAAGATTGTCTCTAGAAGCTCCAGGTACTTTTGAGCATACTTTACTCATATGTGGTTTAGCAGAGGAAGCAACAAGAATGATTGGTGGTGATATTGATCTTATTAAAACTGGAGCGTTATATCATGATGTTGGCAAATTACATGCACCTAATTGGTTTATTGAAAATCAGGATGGTTCAAAAAATCCGCATGACGAATTGGATGATCCGATTAAAAGTGCAGAAGTATTACAGGCTCATGTTGATGAAGGATTGAAATTCGCAAGAAAAAATAGACTACCTAAGCTGATAGCTAATTTTATTCCTGAACATCAAGGTACTCTTAAAATGGGATATTTTTTTCAAAAAGCTAAAGAAAAAAATCTCGACATTAATGAATATTATTTTAGATACAAAGGCCCTATTCCTCAGTCCAAAGAAACAGCTATTTTAATGCTTGCTGATGGATGTGAAGCAGCACTAAGAGCTATGGATATTAATGCATCTGATAAAGAAGCTTTGAAAACAATTTCAAATATTATCTACTCGCGTAAAAAAGATGGGCAATTAGATGATAGTAATTTATCGAAAGGAGAAATTTTTCTTATAAAAAGGGCATTCTTGAATGTATGGAAAAGAATTAGACACAGAAGAATTCAGTATCCAACTAGTAAGAATAATACTTTTTCTTGATTTTCAATTTTATAACCTTATACTTCTTCGATGTTTCGGATTACACCAATAAAGAAGAGCTAGCGTACTTAATAATGTTGTTAAAAGAGTAAACCCACCAACTCCATAAATGTCTTGAAGAGTTATGAGCCTTACAACTGAATAAGGACCCATACCAGAAATAACCATTGATAAAGATACTAGAGTTAAAGTTACTCCCCATTTTCTCTCTGCTAATAGAGCTGCTGAAGATACTATTCCAACAATTGCAGCAGGCCATCCAAGACTTATTGCAAGAGTTATATTCGCAATTTTTAGTGGAGGCCCATAACTTATTATTAATGCGATTATTGGAATTGCAATTATGTTGCCAATTAAGCCAACCCAAGAAAGTGACCAATATCCAAATACTCTTTCTCTCATTATTTGCTGCTTTGACTGTTAGTTTAATCTACAATATTAAGACACTATAAATAAATGCTACTTAATAATCCTGAGAAAATAATTTATTTTGAAGGATTATGTAGAAATTGATTATCAGAATTCTCTAGATTATCAAATTGTGGATGAATTGAACTTTTTTTCTCAGAAAATATAAGTCTATTTAAAGCGTTAACGTAAGCATTCGCTGCAGCAACAACAACGTCTGTATCAGCAGAATGACCAGAATATATTTTATTATCTTTCCTTATTCTTATTGTTACTTCACCCAAAGCATCAATTCCTTCTGTTACTGACTTAACAGAAAATTCAATTAATTCATTAGGGACTTTAGCTAATTTATTTAAAGCCTCGCATACAGCATCAACAGGCCCAGTCCCTATTGAAACTGCAGTATCAACACTATTATCTTCGGTGTTTAGCAGCGAAATGGTGGCAGTAGGTTTAGAGGCGTTACCACAACTTACTTGTACAAGACTTAATTGAAATTTAGCTTCTGGGAGCTGAACTTGTTCACTAACAATAGCTTCCAAGTCTCTATCTGTAATTTCTCTTTTCCTATCAGCCAAGTCCTTAAAGCGAGCAAAAGCGTCATTTAAATCTTCTCGGCTCAAGTCATATCCCATCTCTTCTAATCTTGCTCTTACCGCACTTCTTCCACTAAGTTTCCCTAAAGATATTTTGTTGTCACTCAAACCAACAGTTTTTGCATCGATAATTTCGTAAGTTAGTCTATTTTTTAAAACCCCATCCTGATGAATGCCTGACTCATGTGCAAAAGCATTAGCTCCTACAATCGCTTTATTAGGTTGTACAGTCATTCCAGTTAGGTTAGAAACAAGTCTAGATGTTTTTGTTATTTCTTCTGTTCTTATAGCCGTAAGAGGAGTTGGGAAATCTGGTTTTCTTTTGAAAAAACTATTAAAAAAACTTTTCCTAACATGAAGTGCCATTACTAATTCTTCTAGGGAGGCATTTCCAGCTCTTTCTCCAATTCCATTTATAGTACATTCTAGTTGTCTTGCTCCATTTTTTACTGCCTCAAGAAAATTGGCTACCGCTAAACCCAAATCATTATGACCATGAACCGAGAGTATTGCCTCATCAATATTTGGAACATTTTTATTTATATCATCAATTAGTTTGCCAAATTCATTAGGAGTTGTAAATCCAACAGTATCAGGGATATTTATTGTTGTCGCTCCTGCGGTAATTGCTAGTTGAATAACTTCGTATAAAAATTCAGGATCACTCCTTGAGGCATCTTCACAAGAAAACTCAATATCATCTACAAAGGATTTTGCATAATTAACCATTTCCGGAACTATTTGAAGAACATCTTTTCTAGATTTTTTAAGTTTATGTTTAAGATGAATATCGCTTGTAGCAATAAAAGTATGTATTCTTTTCTTGGGAGCTGGCCCTACTGCTTCGTAACATGCTTTTATATCTCCTTTAGACGCTCTAGCTAAACCACATATTATTGGACCATTTTCTTTCCCTACTGAATTGGCAATTTTATTAACAGCTTTAAAATCTCCCGGACTTGCGAAAGGGAATCCAGCTTCAATAACATCTACCCCTAATCTTGCTAATTGATGAGCGATAGCAAGTTTTTCTTCGAGATTTAAACTTGCACCAGGAGATTGCTCTCCATCTCGAAGAGTTGTATCAAATATCAAAATTCTTCCAGGATCTTTTGACATCAGATGGAATAACTTAAACTTATCTTAAGCTAATTAAAAAATTTTGACTAGATTTAATTCAATAATAATTTGCTGAAAGTTTATAACTTAAATAATATTGGTTAAAATTCTGAAAAAAAAAATAAAATACTTAAATTTTTAAAGTATTCTTTTAGGATTAAAGTCTCCTTTATTATAAAAAATAATTTCCATTTTTTATAGAACTATTGGCATAAATTTAAAAAGTATGAATGGGCAATACTCTAAAAATAATGTTTTAGGCCAGTTAGCGATAGTATTACATGCTCATCTACCTTATGTCAGAAAAAATGAAAAAAACTCCTTAGAAGAGGATTGGTTATTTCAGGCAATTTTGGAATGTTATATACCACTACTTCAATCAATAGAATCTTCCAAAAATGAAAATCCTCTAAATACCAAACTTACTATTAGTTTGTCTCCAACATTATTATCACTTCTAAATAATAAAAAAATTCAAGAGACATTCCCAAGCTGGATTGAAACAAGAAATGATTTCTTAAACGAACTGCCAAAAGAAGAAAAAAATGCCTCTGCATTTTTAATGAATAATCTCAATGATAAATACTCATATTGGCAAAAATGTTCTGGTAATTTAATTGAGAAGTTTAGAGTTTTAAATAATTCTGGAAATTTGGATATTCTTACTTGTGCTGCTACACACGGATATTTGCCAATTCTAAGGGAGAATCCAGAAACAGTTAAAGGACAAATCAATACAGCCATTAGGAACCATGAAAATATTTTTAAAACTAAGCCTTTAGGTATTTGGCTGCCTGAATGTGCATATTATGAGAATTTAGATGAAATGTTATTTAATTCCGGAATTAGATATGCAATCTTAGATGGTCACGGTATTCTAAACGCTACACCAAGGCCTAGGTATGGTGTGTACGCTCCAATATGCTCGAAAAAAGGAGTTGCCTTCTTTGGAAGAGATAGTGAGTCGACTTTACCTGTTTGGTCTGCAAAGGACGGATTCCCGGGAGACGAAAATTATAGGGAATTTCATAAAGATTTGGGATGGGAATTACCTATCTCCAAACTCCAAAAAAAAGGTATCTCTACTAAAAGACCTTTGGGTTTGAAGTTTCATAAGATTACAAATGATAAGTTACCATTAGGTGAAAAGGCGTTTTACTTAGAAAATGAAGCCAAAAAGAAGGTTGCAGAACATGCTGATTCTTATCTTCTCGCGAGATCCAAACAATTAGAAAAATTAACATTATCCTCTTCCTTTAAGCCCTTATTGGTAGCTCCATTTGATGCAGAGTTATTTGGTCATTGGTGGTATGAGGGACCTTTTTTTATAGAAAATATTTTAAAAAACTCCAGTAAATATTCAATTAAGCTTACAAATTTAAAAGAATTCCTAATTCAAAAGCCAAATCTTCAGATTTGCGATCCATCTCCATCAAGTTGGGGACAAGGAGGTTATCATGACTATTGGATTAATGATGCAAATGCGTGGATTGTTCCGGAAATAACTAAAGCCGGCTCAACTTTTGTTGATTTATGTTCCAAAAATTTTAATAATGAACTATCTCTAAGACTTATCAAGCAAGCAGCAAGAGAATTACTTCTTTCTGAATCCTCTGATTGGAGTTTCATACTAAGAGCTGGAACTACAACTGAACTTGCAAAAGAAAGGATAGAAAGACATTTGTTCAGGTTCTGGAAAATAGTTGAAATGATTAAAAATCATTCCAATATTAATACAAAATTTCTTGAAGATATTGAGGAAGAAGATAAAGTTTTCCCAGATATTAATATTAATGATTGGCGAAAATAAAAAAATACTAAGAGCTAGTAAGCCTCCAAAACTCCCGACTATAGCTGAAAAAAATTTCTACAAATATTTTATGTAGAAGAAAAAAAATATTAGTTAGCTGTCAAAGTAGTAAGAGTTTCATTAATACTTATCTGATCATCATAGATGTTTTTGTCATTGCCATAAGCCATAAATTGGCTTAAAGATAGTATGGAACTTTTTTTTATTATGAATAAAAGTGCAGAATGATTCAATTTAACTTAAGCATTCCTAGTTTTACTTTTAGAGGTGAATTTATAAACATCTTACTCATTACATAAATTAGTTTCGGGAGTGGAAGTGTATTAGTAAGAAAACCTACCCATTCATTCGTTGATAATCTAAAGAAATTGGAGAAAAAACTTCTTAATCTACTTTCGTCAAAACTCATCAATCTTCTAAGACCATATTGATAAAGTTTATGTCTTTGTGTTAACTCGTAAGGCCATAGGATTCCCCAACCTTTTGTTGCTATTTCAAGAGAACTTAGATGAGGTTCTTTTAAAAAGAGTGCTAATTTTTCTGCAAGTAGTGGAGCTCTTCTTAATAAAGATCCGATCATGTATCCTGATGCAGGATGCACCATGCTAGCAGACCCTCCAAAACCAAGTACAAATTGTTTTTTAAATGGGAGGGGTAAATTCATTGGGAAAAGGCAATTCTCTTCATGAAAAATTTCACTTACCTCAATACCCTTACTACTAAGTCTTTTAAAAAGTCTTTTTTTAAGATTCGCTTGGGATAATGCAGGATAACAAGCTAATGATGTTTCTTCAACAAAAAAAGTTTCATTTCCAAGATCCATTGCATAGAGAAATGATGGAGATGATAACTTTTCTTCATTGTTTAAATGATTTGGACGAAAATCCATTAAAACAAACTGCTCCTTACTGACTGGTGGCGATGAAAATTTGCCGACAATTCCATACGCAGCTTGTTGAGCGATTTCATTTTGGAATGGCCTTTTTACAAAATTACTTTTATGGCCACTTGCGTCAATGACTAACCTTGCCTTTATCCTTAGTCCTGAAAAACAAATTACCTCAGATATTTTATTTTTCTCTTTAATATCTTTTGCTGTTTCATTCAACCATTCAATTCCTTTACACTTTTTTAAAAGTTCGTTTTGAAAGGCTTCTTGATTTATTAAACCATAATCGTAGTTATGTTTTGTTGGATTATCTCCCTTTTTATTTTCCCCATTTCCAAAAAAACTAACTGTTTTACACCATCTATGAGATAACAAGGATTCTAATCCTAATTCTTCTAATTCAGAGGCCCAAATACCATATGTATTCTCCCATTTTTCATTTGGAGATTTAGTTGATATCCCTTTTATATTTAGATCTTGCTTGGCTAATTCAGAAGCCAAGCATAGTGCGGCGGGCCCGGAACCAAGAATTAAAATATCAAGTATTTCCATATGATCTAATAAATCATTTTCTTTTAATTTTCTGTGCCTGCATTGAATTGATCTGCTTCTTCTGTTTGTGCATGAGGAACTAAGACTACTTCTGATAAGTGATCACCCTCGTCCAACCTTTGTAATTTTACGCCAGTAGCGGCTCTAGATTGTTGGGAAATTTTATCTGCGTTTGTTCTTACTATCACCCCTTTTTCGGTCACAAAAAGTAATTCTTCCCCTTCTCCGAGGACCTTCAAACAAACTAATACATCATCTTTAATTCTGAATTTTATAGCTTTCAAACCCATGCCTGCTCTTTTTTGCAATCTAAACTGAGTTACAGGCACTCTTTTACCTAGTCCAAATGAACTGGCTATAAGGACCCAAGGACCTTCTGAAGAGTTGACTTCAAGATTTTCATCAAATTCGTTAGTAAGATCTTCATTTTTAGCTAATTGATCAACTAAATCAGATGTTAAAACATCCATAGATACAAGATTGTCCCCTTTTCTCAGGTTCATAGATTTAACTCCCCTGGCAGTCCTGCCTAGTGGTCTTAATTCGTTAATATCTAATCTGAAATGAATAGCCATTCCCGTTCTTGATCCAATCAAAACACTATCACCTTCTCTTGATAATCTAACCCAAGTTAAAGCGTCACCATCCTCAAGATTTATTGCTATTAATCCATTTGATCGAATTTTTGAGAAGGCAGAAAGTGAAGTTCTTTTTATAAATCCAGCTTTGGTTAGCATTAATAGATAACAATTGTTATCAAAAGAATCTACTGCAACCAGTGAAGTTATCTTTTCTTCTCTTGGTATTGGGAGAAGTTGAACTGATGGAGTACCTTTAGCTGTTCTGCTACTCATAGGGACTCTATATGCTGGGAGGGCATAAGATACGCCTCTATCACTGAAAAGCAAAAGAGTATCATGATCATTACAGCTTATAAATAGTTTTACTTCATCATCTTCTTGTGTCTTCGTTCCAGCCTTACCTCTTGAGCCACGACTTGTAGATTCGAATTCATTAACAGGCATTCTTTTTAAATAACCTGCTTCAGTTAATAAAACTACAGATCTGTCATTAGCGATAAGATCAATATCATCTAGACCACCTCCTAAATCTAGTATTTCTGTTTTTCTTGGAGAGGAAAATCTTTCATCGATTTTATTAAGTTCTTCAAGAATAATTTCAAAAATTCTCTCTTTACTATTCAATATTTGCTGATATTGGTTGATTTTTTGTGTTAACTCATTATGTTCACCTTTGATTTTATCTGCTTCTAGGGCTGTTAATCTTCTTAACTGCATTTGTAAGATTGCTTCTGCCTGTGTGGCAGATAACTCATGATCAGTTTGTAATTTTTCTCTAGCTGAAGCTGTATCTTTTGCTGATCTGATTAGATTGATAATTTCATCCATAGAGCCCAAGGCTAATAAAAGACCTTTTACAATGTGATCCCTCTCTTCAGCCTTTTTTAATAAAAATCCTGTTCTTCGCCTTATTGTCTCCACTCTGAAGTCTAGAAATACATCTAACATTTTCCTGAGTGAAAGTGTTGTGGGCTCTCCTTTTACTAAAGCAAGGATATTTGCACTAAAGTTATTTTGTAGAGGTGTTAACTTAAATAAATTATTTAAAACTACTTGTGGGTAGGCATCCCTTTTTAGTTCAATAACAATCCTCATACCGTCTCGATCACTTTCATCTCTAATATCAGAAATACCTTCTAATTTTTTTTCATTAACCAAGTCAGCAATTCTCTCTATTAATGCTGCTTTGTTAGTTTGAAATGGTAGCTCTGTAATTATTACTGCATCTTTTTCAGCTCTACCACTGGATTTAATTTGTTCAATATTTGCTACACCTCTCATGGTTATTGAACCCCTCCCTGTCTTGAAAGTTTCTCTGATACCATCTCTGCCTAAAATTTGACCCCCTGTGGGGAAATCAGGACCCTTAATTATTTCAAAAAGTTCTCTATCTTCAATCGAAGGGTTATTGATGATTGATTTAAGACCATTAATCAATTCCCCTAAGTTATGAGGCGGAATATTAGTTGCCATTCCTACTGCAATTCCAGATGATCCATTTAGTAGTAGTTGAGGAATTCTTGCAGGTAAAACTGTTGGTTCTTGCTGAGAACCGTCAAAATTATCGGCGAAATCTACAGTTTCAGATTCAATGTCCTCTAATAAACTTTCATCTGTAAGAGACTGTAAACGAGACTCTGTATATCTCATTGCTGCTGGAGGGTCGTTATCAACAGAACCAAAGTTTCCATGGCCATCTATGAGTGGCATCCTCATAGAGAAATCCTGAGCCATCCTAACCAAAGCATCATAAACAGCAGTATCGCCATGAGGGTGGTATTTACCTAGTACTTCTCCAACAACTCTTGCACATTTTCTGTAAGGTCTACCGCTAGTTAAACCAAGTTCATACATTGCATAAAGAATTCTTCTATGAACAGGTTTTAATCCATCTCTTGCATCTGGAAGAGCACGTCCTACTATAACGCTCATTGCATACTCAAGGTATGAGCGAGACATTTCGTTTCTTAGGTCAGTCTGAATAATTCGGTCGTTATCCTCGCCTAATCCTGAGTTATCAGAATCTAAAATATCAGACATATAAAAATCCTTTTTTTAATAATAATCGCTGATTGCAATAATGAATAAAAAAAAATATTTATTTAATTCCCAAATACTCACATTTACACACAAATCAAAATAAAACCTTTTGTTTTTGAATAAACCTTGGCTTATTACCCCTTTAGTTGTTAATTTATTCAAAATAAAGAGAAAAATTCCGTGAATATTGAATTTGGTTTAAATAAAAAAGTCAGAAGGGCTTATGGCATTGATGAAATAGCTTTAGTCCCTGGTAATAGAACACTTGATTACGATTTGACTGATCCTTCTTGGTCAATAGGTGATATAAAAAGAGAAGTTCCGATCGTAGCAAGTGCCATGGACAGTGTTGTCGATGTAAATACGGCTGTAGAACTCACAAAATTAGGCTCCATAGGAGTTATTAATTTGGAGGGCATACAAACAAGATATGAAAATCCTGATGAAATATTGAACCAAATAGCATCAGTCGGAAAGAATGATTTCGTTCCGTTAATGCAGAAGATATACAGTGAACCCGTTAAGGAGGGACTGATTTTACAAAGAATAAATGAGGTCAAAGAAGGAGGCGGTATCGCTGCTTTTAGTGGGACACCTCAAGCTGCTATTAAGTTTAAAGAAACACTTAATAATTCCAAAATAGATTTATTTTTTCTTCAAGGAACGGTTGTTTCAACTGAACATCATGCTATGGAAGGTAAGGAAACCTTAAATATTAAAGATCTCTGCCAATCTATGAATGTCCCAGTTGTAGCAGGAAATTGTGTTACTTACAAAGTTGCAAAACTTCTCATGGATGCTGGAGTTGCAGGACTAATGGTTGGGATAGGACCTGGAGCGGCATGTACATCAAGGGGCGTATTGGGAATTGGAATCCCTCAAGCAACTGCAATAGCTGATTGTAGTGCGGCAAGAAATGATTACTTTAAAGAATGTGGTCGTTATATTCCTATCATTGGTGATGGAGGAATTGTAACGGGCGGAGATATCTGCAAATGTTTAGCATGTGGAGCAGATGCTGTAATGATTGGATCCCCAATAGCTAAATCCTCAAACGCCCCAGGTAAAGGATTTCACTGGGGTATGGCTACTCCAAGTCCATTATTACCAAGGGGCACAAGAATTAAAGTTGGTTCTACAGGATCCTTAGAAAGAATAATTAAAGGCCCTGCCTTACTTGATGATGGGACACATAACTTATTAGGAGCTATTAGAACCTCAATGAGTACTCTTGGGGCAAAAAATATTAAAGAAATGCAAGAAGTTGAAATAGTTATCGCACCATCGCTTCTTACAGAGGGTAAGGTTTATCAAAAAGCTCAGCAGCTTGGGATGGGTAAGTAGTTTATTTAGAGCAAGATTATAAAACCTTAGTGAATTAAGTATTAAATTGAAAAATTTTCTAATTAGGAGTTATTATGAAATGATGGGGGAAACCCCATACTCCTCACACACTAAATCGCCCGATTAATCGGGCTTTTTTTTAGATATTTTGTTACTTATATTATTTTATCTGTAATGAAATCATCACTTAAAAGAATTGCCTGCTAAATTTTCAAAAAGGAATACTTAAATTATGTCATCAGCTCCAGCCGTAACTGATTCTTCATTTGACAAGGATGTACTGCAAAGTGATCTACCAGTATTGGTTGATTTTTGGGCACCATGGTGCGGCCCATGTAGGATGGTCGCTCCAGTTGTAGAAGAAATCTCAAAAGACTTTGAAGGAAAAATTAAAGTTTTTAAATTAAACACAGATGAAAATCCAAATGTAGCCAGCCAATACGGAATTAGAAGTATTCCTACATTAATGATCTTTAAAGGCGGTCAAAAGGTTGATACAGTTGTTGGTGCTGTGCCAAAAGCTACACTTTCGAGCACTTTAACTAAGCATTTATAAATTTAAAAGCTTTGCATAAAATTGGACTAATAGACTATGGAATGGGTAATATTCATTCTGTAACGAAATCTCTAGAAAGTCTTGGAGAAGAAATTATATTAATTAAAAACTTTAATGATTCCAAACTTTGTAAAGCGATAATACTTCCTGGGGTTGGAGCATTTGATCCTGCGATGAATAATCTCATAAACACTGATTTGATAATTGATTTGAAAAATTGGATTAAAAGCGGTAAGTCCTTTTTGGGGATATGTTTAGGTCTCCAACTACTTTTTGAATCTAGTGACGAAGGAAAAGTTCAAGGACTGGGGATTTTAAAAGGCAAAATAAAAAAAATACCTAATATTGTTAGCCAAAGAATCCCACACATGGGTTGGTGCCAACTTTTACCTACAAAACCAAATACATTGTTAGAGCTTAAAGAATTAAATAATTGGGTCTATTTTGTACATTCCTATCATGCAATCCCAAATGACTTAAATATTATTGCAGCTCAGGTTGATTATGGCTCTGAAAAATTAACTGCAATGATCGAGAATGATAATTTATTGGCCTGTCAATTTCATCCGGAAAAATCTGGAAAAACTGGTCAAAAGCTTTTGAGAAGATGGTTGAGTAATATTCAATAATAGATGCTAAGTGATGAAGACTAACTTAAGATTAATAGGTGGTAAAAAACTCCAAAGTCCAAATAATTCTTATACCAGACCTACAACTTTGAGAGTGAGAGAGGCCATATTTAATATATTGAACGATAGAGTTGAAAATAGTAACTGGTTAGATTTATTTAGTGGAACAGGGGCAATATCATGCGAAGCCTATAATCACGGTGCAAGCAAAATACTTGCAATTGAAAAAAACAAAATCAACTCAAAAATTTGCTTAAAAAATTTACTCTCTTTAGAGAATATCGAGAATAGGAGAAATGATATCGAAGTTATTTGTAAAGACGTTTTGAAATGGACAAAACCAAATTATGAGAGAAACTTATCATCTAGAAATATGGATTTAAGAAAATTGAAATTTGATTTTGTATATCTAGACCCTCCTTACGATGTCGATTTCCATGAATTACTTTTAAATCAATTATTCAATTGTAATTTTTTAAAAAAAGATTCAACAGTTATTTGTGAACATTCTCCAAAAATATTAATTAAAAAAAGTACTATGTGGGAAACTATAGATGTAAGAAATTATGGGCAGTCAAGATTAACTTTTTTAATCAATGTCCAGCATCCCTGAACCTCTTCTGTATTGATTCCATGCACTTACAAATAATCCAAGAAGAGTTATTGGAATTAAACCTAAAACTATTCCACATAGAAGAGGCTCGATCATTTTTTTGCCTTTTTTGAATATATTATTCACAATTGTTACATAGAGACTATTTTTTGTGTCAACATCTTCATCAACTGCAGTAGAAAGAGACTTTAAAAAGGAATTCTTAAAAATTGTTTTTATTGTATTTGGAGTTTTTTTGATTTGTTTTTCAATATTTTTCGTAAAACATCAAGAAAATAACAAATACATTATTGAAACTCTTGCGCTTAATGGCTCTGCTAAGGAAGGAGATGCTCTTTTTAAGATAAATTGTGTTGGATGTCATGGAATTACAGCAAGGGGATTAGTGGGGCCAGATTTACACTCAATAACTCAACGTTTGAATGATAAAGAGATAATAAAACAAGTTACTGGGGGCCAAACTCCTCCTATGCCAAGTTTTGAAATTGATCCTGTAAATATGTCCAATTTATTAAAATATCTTCATAGCCTTGAATAATTTTGGGGAAAAATTTTTCTAATTTAAAAGTAATATTAGTTGAACCAAATGGCCCTTTAAATGTAGGGAGCGTTGCTAGATTATGCTCTAACTTTGAAGTTGATGAATTAAGAATAGTTTCTCCAAAATGCGATATATTCTCTTTAGATGCAAAAAAAATGGCCCTCAAAGGTCAAAAATTTCTTGATAATTGTAAGATTTTTAACAATCTTGAAAAAGCTATTTTTGATTGTGATTTGGTTCTTGCATCTTGTGGAAGAATTGATGTAAGTAAAGATTCTTTTTTTGAATATTCAGAAGATATATTTAATTGGACTACATCTTTTAAAAAGATAAATAATTTAGCAATTATATTTGGAAGAGAAGATAGTGGTTTAACTAATGATGAATTACTTCTGGCAAATAAGACTTTTAATATTCCTACATCAATTAATAATCCCTCTTTAAATCTTTCTCACGCAGTTTCAATAGCTTTGTATGAGTTAAAAAAATCTTCAAAAAGAAACTTTGATCAAGAATTAAAAGATTTTAATCTTGCATCATCAAAACAAATTTTTGATTCGTTTTTGGAGATAGAAGAATTGCTTTTGAAGGTTGGATATCTTTTAAAACATACCTCTAGACCAAAAATTGTTAAATTCAAAAATTATATTTTAAGGGCAAATACATCAATGCACGAAATAAATGTTTTAAGAGGAATTGTTCATCAAATAAAGTGGTTTTTGAATAATTCAAAAAGAAATTGACTCCATAATAAATTAAATTAGATTTTATTTCTTTGTAGTCTTTATTTAATAGGGATATTTACTAAAAACATTTTCTGAAGTAGCATCGACTGATTATTTGAATATTAAAGAAAACTAAAACTGTGACAACAACAAAGAAAAGAAGAGTTTTTCCTTTTACTGCTGTAATTGGTCAGGAAGAAATGAAATTAGCACTCTTGTTAAATGTTATTGATCCAAGAATTGGAGGAGTGATGATAATGGGTGATAGAGGAACTGGAAAGTCTACTACAATCAGAGCCTTAGCTGATTTGTTGCCTGCAATTGATGTTGTAAAAGATGATCCATATAATAGCTCTCTAAATGATCCTGATTTGCAGAGTAAGGAAGTTTTGGAAAAAATTGTCCAAGGAGAAAATCTGGAAAGTATCCAAAAACAAGTTCCTATGGTTGATCTACCTTTAGGAGCTACTGAAGACAGGCTTTGTGGAACTATTGATATTGAAAAGGCTTTGAGTGAAGGTGTTAAGGCATTTGAACCAGGGTTATTGGCAAAAGCTAATAGGGGTTTATTATATGTTGATGAAGTGAATTTACTTGATGATCATTTAGTTGACGTACTTTTAGATTCGGCTGCTTCAGGATGGAATACAGTTGAAAGGGAAGGAGTGTCAGTTCGACACCCTGCTAGATTTGTCCTTATTGGTTCAGGCAATCCAGAAGAAGGTGAATTAAGGCCTCAACTATTAGATAGGTTTGGAATGAGTGTTGAGGTTAAGACAGTTAGAGATGCTGAATTAAGAGTTCAGGTTGTAGATCAAAGAACTTCTTTTGACGATAATCCTGATGAGTTTTCATTGAGCGTTGAGAAACAACAGGATGAACTTCAACAAAAGGTTATTAAAGCACAAGAAATATTAAATTCTGTTCAAATGGACGATGACCTAAGATTGAATATTTCTGCAATCTGTGGAGAATTAGATGTTGATGGTTTACGTGGAGATATTGTTACAAATCGATCGGCTAGGGCAATTGCAGCCTTTGAGGGCAGAACTGAAGTGCAAGAAGATGACATAGCAAGGGTTATTTCTTGCTCTTTAAGACACAGACTAAGAAAAGATCCCTTAGAACAAGTTGACTCAGGTGAAAGAGTTATTCAAGCTTTTTGTAAAGTATTTGATTTAGACGAAAAAGAAAATCTTTCAAAATTTCAGTTATCTGCAGAAGTTTAATTAAAGTGAGAATAATTGGAATTGACCCTGGGCTAGCTAGAGTTGGTTATGGAATAATTGAAATAGAGAATGAAAAAAAGATATTATTAGATTGTGGTGTCATTGAGACAGGCAAAGATAAAAAAGAAGAAGATAGACTTTATGAGATATTCAGGGATCTTAATGAATTAATAAATCATTGGAATCCAACATCAGCGGCAGTAGAAAAATTTTTCTTTTACAGATCAAGCACTACCATTAGTGTGGTACAGGCTAGAGGCGTGATTATGATGGTATTGGCCTCAAAAAAAATTCATGTAAGTGAATATTCTCCTGCTCAGATAAAATTAACTATTGCTGGGTCTGGAAAAGCATCTAAGAATGAAGTTCTTGATGCTGTTATGTATAGCTTAGACCTTAAAAAACCTCCAAAACCTGATGATTCAGCAGATGCCTTGGCCATAGCTCTCACAAAACTAAATGAAGATGGCATCAACTGAAGATTCAATATGACTATTTCTGAAAAAAAGAAATTGGAGAGGCATACCTTTAGAAAACTTAGAGATAAGATTTCTCTAAATCAAAGAGAAAATGTAGAAAAGAATGTAAAATTATATGTTGATTCATTTATTAAGGAATATAAAAATATTGGTTACATAGCAATATATTGGCCTTTAAGAAATGAGGTGGATATAAGAAGTCTTAAGGAAAAATTTTCTTTAGCTTTGCCTAGATGTAAAGATAAAAATGAATTGTTATTTTATCCATGGGATGAAGGACCTCTCACAAAAGATTCTGAGGGGATACTAAGTCCAAATAACTCTTTTTCATTAAGTTATAACCAGATAAGTATGATTCTTGTCCCATGTCTTTCTGTAGATAAAAATTTAACAAGATTAGGTTATGGAGGAGGTTATTTTGATAAATTAAGAACAGATAATAATTGGAGAAATGTTCAATGCATTGGTGTATTAACTTCCAATTGTGTAAGTACGATTCCATTAACCAGAGCTGAGTGGGATATTCCTTTATCAGGATTTATCACAGAAAAAGAAATATTTGTATAATAAACATCTTATAAGGTGATTAATTTATAAATTTAAAAAATGGAAAAGCAGGAAAAATACAAAAATTTATCAAGATTAGTAGAAAAATTGAAGAAATCAGAAGATCCAAAAAGAAAATATGAATACATATTGTGGTTAGGGAAAAAATTGAAAAAACCAGATAATGAAATCCTTGTTGAAGAAAATAAAGTTAGGGGATGCGTTTCAGAAGTTTTTGTTAAGGCAAATATTAAAGGCGGTAAATTATTTTGGGAAGGATATTCTGATGCCCTAATAACCAAGGGGTTATTAGCTTTTTTAATTTCTTCGTTAAATGAATTGACACCAAATGAGGTTATTAAAATAGATAAGAAATTTATTGAAGATACTGGTCTGAGATCAAGCTTAACTCCTTCTCGGTCAAATGGTTTTTTAAACATATTGTTGAAAATGCAGTCTCAAGCAAATGAATTTTTGTAGGCCTAATAATATAAAATTAAACTCAAAGTTCAAAGAAATAAAAAATGAGAAAATGCAAAATTGGGATTGTAGGTTTTGGAACTGTAGGTTTAGGGATTTATAAAATATTAAATTCTGAAGTTGATTCACATCCAATTCTAAATGAAATAGAAATTACAAAAATAGCAGTAAAAGATCTTTATAAAAAAAGGGATATTGAGCTAGATAGTAATTTATTAACCGATGATCCATTTAAATTAATTAATGACCCCTCTATAGATGTAATTGTTGAAGTAATGGGTGGGGTTGATTTAGCGAAAGATATTATTCTGCAATCATTAAAATCAGGTAAATCTGTTGTTACTGCAAATAAAGCAGTCATTGCGAGATATGGAGAAGAAATATATAAAACAGCATCTAAAGAAGGAGTTTATATTTTGTCAGAGGCGGCAGTTTGCGGGGGTATTCCTATAATTGAACCCTTAAAAAGATCATTAAAAAGTAACAGCATAAAAAAAATGGTAGGGATAATAAATGGCACAACAAATTTTATCCTTTCAAAGATGACTAATGAAAAAGCTGATTATAAAGAGACCTTAAAATTGGCCCAAAACCTTGGGTATGCAGAATTTGATCCTACTGCAGATGTTGAGGGTCATGATGCTGCTGATAAGATTTCAATTCTTAGTGAACTTGCATTTGGAGGGAAAATTAAAAGAGAGGAGATTCATTCTGAGGGAATTAGTAAAATTAATCTAAAGGATATCGAATATGCCAATAAATTAGGGTTTGAAGTAAAACTTTTAGCGTTATCCGAAAGGGGAGAAATTAATAGTGATGATTCACTCGCTTTGAATATTTGGGTAGGACCCTCTTTGATTCCGAAATCTCATCCATTGGCAACAGTTAAGGGAGTTAATAATGCCTTATTGATAGAGGCTGATCCTCTTGGAGAAATAATGTTATATGGTCCAGGTGCAGGAAGTGGCCCAACTGCTGCATCAGTAGTATCAGATATATTAAATCTACATGCCTCCTCAGTAAAAAATAATAATTCAATCGATCCATTATTATCTTTTCATTTCTGGAGAAACTGCCATATCATAAGTTCTTCACAAATAAATAAAAAAAATTACCTTAGAATTATTTGTCTTGACAGTCCAGGTGTCATAGGAAAGATTGGAGATATTTTTGGGAAGAATAATGTATCAATCGAATCAATTGTTCAACTTGACGCTAGTGAGGGCAGAGCTGAAATTGTCGTTATTACCCATGAGGTGAATAATGGAGATTTTGAGAGATCGAAAGATGAAATAAATTCGCTAAATGAAGTCAAAATTATTGCAAGTCAATTAAGTTGTATTTAAAAAAATAGTTTGCAAATTTCTTTATAGCTTGGTAAACCGAAGAAAGTAAGTGTTTGGTTTTAATACCTTAATGATTCATTCAAAACTATTAGATAATAATAATGAAAATAATAATTTAATTTTTTCTGAAAACCTTTATAAAGGTGCTTGTGTAAAAATTAAAAATAGCAATAAGACTTTTCAAGTAATTGGATTAAACATAGGTAAAGAAATTTGTTGGGTGAGAGAGTGGCCTTTTGCTTGTAATTCTAAAAAAACATTTGCTTTAGAAATAAGTCAAATAACCTTACAAATTTTCTGCTCAAATAATTCTTCAGAAAAATTAAGTCAATATGAAATATGAAAAAAAAAGTTGTTTTATCAATATTTATTATTTTAATTTCTTTTTTGCAGAATTCTTGCGGCTCAAAAAGAATATCTAAAAAAATCATAGTAGCAAGTTCCGGAAAAATTGAATCTTTAGATCCAGCTAGAGCAAATACTCTTAAAGCAATTCAATTAATAAGTTCTCTTGGAGACACATTATATGAATTAAATTCTGATGGAGAATTAATCCCTGAATTGGCTTCGGGGATGCCAGTTATTTCAAAGGATAGACTTCAAATAACTATCAATTTAAGAAAGAATGTTTTTTTTCACGATGGAACTGCATTTAACTCAAATGCTATGAAGTTTACCTTTGATAGATTCAAAAGAATTGGAACGATGAACTATATTTTAGGAAATAAGATTAAATCAATAGAAACACCAAGTGAATATTCAATCATAATAAATTTGAATAAACCATCAAGTTCTTTAAATGGTTTACTTACATCAGTAAATTTAACTCCAATATCTCCTACATTTTACAAACAATATTCTGATAAGTTTCTAAATGAAAAATTTGTTGGTACAGGCAAGTATGTGCTGACCAGTTTTTCTAATGAAGTTCAATCAATTGATCCATATTTGAATTATTGGGGTGAAAAGCCTCTAAATAAAGGTATTAATTTTGTGGGATATTCAAATTCATCCTCTCTTTTTGGGGCTTTAAAAAGTAAACAAATTGACGTGCTTTTATCAAATTCAATTGATGATAGTCAGAGGAAAAGTTTAAATAATTTAAGCAGAACTAAACAGTTTAATGAAGGTAATAGCCCTTTCACTGAATTAAGTTTTATAAGCCTTAAAACTAGTTCTTATCCCTTAAGTAATCTTAATTTAAGACTGGCTTTGGCAAAAAGTCTTAATAGAAAATTGATTAGTGAGAAAGTAAGTTATGGCTTAAGGAAGCCATCTAGATCAATTATTCCCCCAATACTAAAAAAAGATAATCAAGAACTCTGGCCTAAATATGATTATTTAGAATCGAGAAGGTTATTGCAAAAAGAAAATTATTGCAATGGAAATATTCTTAAAATACCTCTTACTTATAGATCCAATGTACCAGCTGACAAGCTTATTGCTCTGACATGGCAGGAAGAAATTAAAAATTATTTGAAAGATTGTATTGATATTGAACTCAATGGTGTTGAATCTACAACAGTTTATAAGAATCTAAGTTTAGGAATTTATACAGCAGTTATTCTCGATTGGACTGGAGCTTATTCAGATCCAGAGGCTTATCTCACCCCTCTTTTAAGTTGTAATGAAATAATTGATGGCATATGTAAAAAAGGAGAATCAGTTTATAGCGGCAGTTTTTGGGCATCTAATAAAGTTGAAAGTTTATTTCTTGAAAGTGAAAAAATAAGTGGAATTAAAAGATTAGAAAAACTTGTTGAAATTGAAAAAATAGCAGCAAATTCAATCCCTTATATTCCTATTTGGATATCCTCTCAAAAAGCATGGTCTCAAAATAATATATCAAAACCTATTTTTAATGGCGCAGGAATAATTTCCTTGAGTGATCTAGAGTTAATTGATGAGTAGAAATTTAAATAAATTACTAAATTATTCCTTATTAAAAATTTCATTAATACCGATAATGCTATGGATTATCTCTTCATTAGTATTTATTTTATTGAGAGTTGCCCCCGGCGATCCCGTCGATGCCATACTTGGATCTAGTGCAGATGAGGTTTCAAGGGAATTTCTAAGAAATAAATTGGGGCTAAATGAACCTTTAATAAGTCAATATTTTTCATATATTAAAAATATATTGCACTTAGATTTTGGCCAATCTCTTAGTACCGAGGAGCCAGTCCTCAATATTATTATTAAGTCATTGCCTGCAAGTCTTGAGCTTGGATTTTTTTCAATATTAAGTGCCACACTAATAGGCTTCCCATTGGGATTAATTGGCTTAAGAAATAAAGGTAAAAAGACTGATTATATTGCGAGAATAATAGGAATTGCTACATATGCGATCCCTCCTTTTTGGGGTGCAATGTTAGCGCAATTATTATTTTCTGTATTCTTTAATATTTCCCCAATTGGAGGTAGATTTCCAATCTTTCAGCAACAACCACAAATTACAGGTTTTCTGGTTTTAGATAGTATTATTTCAAATAATATTATTGCATTGAAAGATAGTCTTTATCATCTCGCACTTCCTTCGATTACACTTGGCTTTTTATTAAGTGGTATATTCAGCCGCTCATTAAGAGTAAATTTGGATAAGACATTAAAAAGTGATTATGTAAATGCTGCTCTATGCAGAGGAATATCAAGGAAAAAAATATTTTTAAATCATGCATTGCCTAATGCTCTATTGCCAATTGTCACTATTTCTGGTTTGACTATGGCCTCATTAGCAGGAGGTGCTTTATTGTTCGAGGTAACTTTTTCATGGCCAGGTATTGCTTTAAGATTACACGAAGCTATTTCTCAAAGAGACTATACCTTGGTTCAAGGAATTGTAATTTTTACCTCTATGCTCATAGTCTCTTTAAATCTCTTCGTGGATATTTTAATTGCATATTTAGATCCACGAATAGAGTACTAATTTTTGGAAATTTCTTTTATTGTTTCAAGATCTAAAAGATGGAAATCAAGTCCTAAATCTCTTTGGTTTTTAATCACATTAGGGATCTTTTGGTCTTTAATATTTTTTAAAAATTCAACTATAAATTTAGCCGATAAGTCTTGTACTAATATTGGCTCTGAACCAATAAAAGTTTCATTTATTTTGAAGACGTCATTATTTTCTTCATAGCTTTTATTAATTCTTACTGGCGAGAAATGACTTGCCCCTTCAATAATTAGAAATCTATTTGATGGATTATTTAAAGCAGAAAAAACTCTAAATTGTTCATTCATTAATGGTGTAATAAGGTCATAAGTACCACCTATTAGAAGAGTTGGTGTTTTAATGCCTGTACTATTTTCTTTTGGCCATACTAAACTGCCAAATGAATTAAAACCTATAATCGCACTAGCCTTATTAGAGTTATTTTTCTTAGGGAATGGTATTTCGCTCAACTGACATTGAAGTAATTTAGATAAATTCGTTACCGCAAAGTCTTTTAATGCCGAATCACATTTTTCCTCAAGTTGATCAATAGGTTTATTGCCTTCATATAAAAGTGCTATTAAAGCACCAAGTGAATGCCCCATTAAAATATAAGAATCATTAGGTAAACCAAATTCTCCATTTTCATGAGCTTTTAATACAGCATCTAAATCTTTAATTCTATTTAAGAAAAAGTCTGCACTTCCTGGGATTGTGTCATTACCTTCGAGAACTTCTATAAATGAATCCAAATTACTTCCTCTATGATCTATGAATAATATTGGCCAACCTCTTTTAGCCAATTCGTTGCCTATCCATTTGAAATTATTAATTTCACCTCCAAGTCCTGGCATAAAAATTATCAGTTCTTTATCAACATTTGTTGTATTGTTTTTCCATATTTCAATTTCAAAAGGTTTCACTCGGTGAGGAACATAAATTTTTTTATCAATTTTTATTAGATCTCTAGTTGATTTTTTTTCAGTATTTTTGTAGGCATTTTGGTTAGTCTTTTCAAGTTTATTTAATTTCGATAAAAGTTCTTGTTGCATTGATAATTCATTTTTCCAATATGAAATTATTAAAATTAAATTATCAATATCAATTGAAATTTCTTCTGATGGTAATGCCTTTATGATTTCTAAAGTTGAAACTTCTTTGTTTTGATCTAATAAATTTTCTATGGTGTTATAAATTTCTGTTCCATTATTGTCATTTGGAACTTTAATGCTTTTGCTTAATTCTGTAAGAATTTTACGCCCTATCCAACTTCTTAATATTTCTCTATTTAATCCCTCTTCCTTGAAAACTGGAAATTCTAAAAATTTTGATAATTCAAAAACTCTTATAAATCCATTTTTTTTTAACCAATCTATTAATTCTGTTGAATCATCTTTGTATTTTTCTAATTTTGATAATTGTTCTATAGTAAGAGGGATTTCCATCTCTTCAAACTTAATATTTATCTTTTCAGCAGCCTTTAAACCATTATTAAAAAATAAACCACAAAAACTAAAAAAAATTATAAAAATGTATTTCACTAGTGATTAGTCCAAATAGTTTACAAATTAGCAAAAATTGGTGGATTCAATTTCCTTATCATTTGAGGTTAATAACCAAGATAAGATTTTTCGCTGCATTTGGAGCAGGAGGTGTTATTTATTTAACATCACTTATTTTTAATAACCTAGGATTATCGGCGACAGATATTGGCCTCGGATTTACCATTTCAGCAATAATTGGAACAGTAACAAGACTCTTTACAGGTAATTATCTTAATAAAACGGGGAAAATACAATTTCCGATAATTACTTCTTCAATACTAAGTATTGCCGCTAGCTTTTGCCTCATTTTTTCAAGAGATACTTTTTTGTACATAATTGGACAATCACTCGTTGGGGCTGCTGCAGGAATATATTGGCCCGCTGCCGAGTTTGGGGTGCCCTATTTTTGTCATCCTATTGAAACACGTAAAGCTTATGCCCTTGTTAGAAGTTCGGAAGCTTTAGGAATATTTCTAGGGGTATTCTTAGGGGGTTATATGACGAATTTTTTGTATTCCAAATCAATATTTATAAATGATATATTTTGCATGTTAGTTATCACGTATTTAATATCTAGAAATAGTTCTTCTATAAAAAGAAACCTAGAAAATTTTCAAAAAAAATTAGTAGATCCAATTAATCAGGGACAATTGAAATGGAATAAAAATTCAACAATAATAATTTTATCTATTTTATTGATAACTACTTCTTTAGCCTTGATACAAGTAACTTTGCCTCTGGATCTTGTTAAAGGTGGAGTATATCGTAATGCATTAAGCAAGGAAATTATTAGTCTTATAATTTCTATTCAGTTAATTTTATTGTTGTTTTTACAATGGCCTGTCGGTTCTTGGATATCTAAGAAAGAAAGATTATTTGGCTTGAAATTTAGTTTAATAAATTTCACTTTCGCTTCATTTTTATTATTTATTTCTAGTTATTTAAATATCCCAGCGTTTTATTTAATTTCTTTGGCATTGATTTTAGTAAGTTTAGGGACTGCTTCATTTCTTCCAACATCAACAGATGTCGTTTTCAGAATAGCTCCTTCAAATAAAAAAGGTTTTGCACTTGCTCTATTATCACAATGTTTTGCTATGGGTTATTTTTTTGGACCATTTATTTCAGGACGCATATTAGATCTATTTGGTTATGCTTCAATAATCTGGCTTTCAATTTCTTGTTGTTGCTTTATTGCTTATACAATTCTATTTAAGAGATTATTTTAATTAATCTTTTCTAATTCAATAATTCTTCTCTCTCTTAGAAATAAGAAAAAAGGTGCTGAGAATGCGAAGGCTATAAGAAAAGTTCCAATGTATACAACCCACATATTTTTCATGTTTAGTTTTTTTGATTCATTTACTATCCATATAAAAATAGCGCTTGCACCTACTAATAAGTCTCTAGAAATTGACTGAGCTGCAGGGTTTGCATTTGCTAAAGAAATGAAGTTTTTTATATCAAAGCTGTTTCCATATTCCCTAGCAAATTCGAAATTTGCCATCATTGGCAGGACAGCACCCAAAATTGATAGAAAAAGGTAAAGATAAGATAGTATCTGTTTATTATCTTTTAAAATGTTAAATGAATTCACCTGTCAAAAATATTTCTTTTAATAATAGTATTTAAAAGCTTATGGTTGTTGAAAAGAATAATAAAGTTGAAGACTATA
The DNA here is from genome assembly GCA_003279105.1 of Prochlorococcus sp. AG-347-I19. GTDB lineage: Bacteria > Cyanobacteriota > Cyanobacteriia > PCC-6307 > Cyanobiaceae > Prochlorococcus_A. The sequence goes on along the minus strand of QCBO01000005.1, from coordinate 27,821 downwards.
AATTTAAAAAAGGAAATTTAAATTTTGCTGTTGTTGGTCATGTTGAGTGGATAAATTTTTTAAAGGTCGATCAATTACCAAAACCAGGCGTCATTTCTCATTCTGAAAAATCTCTTGAGTATCCAGCTGGTGGTGGCTCTATTATCGCGAAAATACTTTCTGATTTAACTTTTAACCAAATTCATTTTTTTACGTCATTAGGTAATGATGAATATGGAGATAAGTGTTTCAAGATTCTCTCAAATATGGGAATTAAGATGCATGTAGCTTGGCGTGATAAACCAACTAGAAGAGGGTTTAGTTTAATTGACACTCAAGGTGAAAGAGCAATAACAGTTATTGGTGAAAGGTTAGCTCCAACTCATAAAGACAAGTTGGAATGGAATATTTTAAAAAAAATGGACGGAATTTTTATTACGGCATCTGATTCAGAGATTTTTAAAATAGCTAGATCAGCTTCAATACTATGTACGACACCAAGGGTAGGATTAAATACAATTAATAATTCAAATGTTCTTTTAGATGGATTAATAGGCAGTAATCTTGATCCCGGAGAAGTTTTTTCTTTTTCTGAATTATCGTTAAGACCAAAATATACTATTAAAACCGAGGGAGAGAAGGGAGGCATAATATTCCCAGGAGGAAGATATAGGGCTCTTAAAAACAAAAAATTAAAGGTTGATTCTTATGGATGTGGTGATTCATTTGCTGCTGGGATTCTTTATGGAATGACATCTAAATGGGATATAGATAAAAGTTTAAATCTTGCTAAAGTAATGGGAAGAGACGCAAGTGAATTTTTCGGTCCATATGCAAATAGTGATGAAAAATAATTGAATTAAGACTTATATGAGCAATCTAGATAATAAAAATAAAAATCTACTTGTAGAAAACATTATTGTTTTCTTTTTATTTACTGTTTTTTTAGTTTTTAATTCTTTAAAAACTTTATCTAAAATTTTTACCTATGGAATCATAAAAAAAGAAATATTAACTACTAAAAGTAACTTAGGCGTAGATATAAAAATAAAAATTAAGTAATGAATATATTTTTAGTTTTTCTAATTTTAGGAGTTATTTTTTTGGTCTTCAAAAAAATTAATTCTAAAAAAACAAAGAACTTAAAATTAGATAAATTTAAAAATAAATTACAGAGCACGCAAACAAATATTGACAGGATTTTTTTAAGAGAGGAAGAAAAAACCTTTTCAAATCCTAATATAAATATTCATATTGGTGTTTATGACAACGATGAAAATATAAATAGAAAATCCAATATACACAGAGCAAGACTTTCAAAATTTAAGAAATCCAAATTAAATGGTGAAATGATATTTCAAGATGATGAACAAAGGATTTATAAATTTAATAATGGAAAAAAAGTTTACTTATGATTTATGTTCTAACTACACTCAAGACTTTCTCTTGTTGAAACGCCTGTTGTTGGATTGATACCATCAGCAATTTCACAAAGATTTCTTTGATCTTCGCTGTCAAGAATAGCGTAAGAAAAATCTGCTCCTTCTATTTGAGCTCCTGCAAAACTGCTACCTGAAGCGATCATATTTATTAAAACAGCATTTCTAAGATCTGTTTTTTGGAAATTAACTCGATCAGAAAGAGTATCAGTCAGGTCGATTCCATTTAAATTAGAACCTTTTAAATCAGATAGGGTTAAGGTTGTCCCATGTAAATCAACGTCACTAAAATCTGCATCTCTTGCCACTGCTCCAGCTATAGATGACAAATGAAGATCCTCTCCATGGAAATCAAATCCTGTAATATTAGATCTTACATAACTTGGAACTTCATCTCCCTCGCCCTTAACAGCTACATTTGCCCCAGCAAAAACTGGAGAGGATAAAACTAAGAAAGAAAAAGTTATGCACAAAAGATATTTTAAAAATCTGAAAAATTTCATACTAGAGAATTCACATATCATTATTTTATAACAATTAGAAAATTTTTTAAATCGATGAATAAATTTAGAGGCCCTTTTTAAGATTATTTAACACTATAAATTTTAAATCTAGGCTCTAAATTAGTTATACAATCTAGAAGTTTTTTATTATCTTTGCTATTGGTAACTTTGAATTCAGATTCGACCGTGCCAGCTTTATCTCTAATGGCTTGATTTAAAACTATGGAACCGTTTTCGTCAGATACCGATCTATGAAAAGTTCCTCTAGGTATTCTTAAAATATATCCGCATGATTCTAATCTAACTTTATAAAAAGGATAATCCCATCCAAAATTTACAAGAAAAAATGTTCTACCCCCAGAGATAGCTAATAGATTATCTTCTTGATTGTGATGTATGTAAAATTGCCAATTATTAAAATCTTCATCATTTGGAGGACTAACTGCAGGACCACTGTGAATAACTAGATCTCTATAATTTGATTCATTAACACTAATATCAAAAAATCTTACATCTTTTGTATCGCGAAATTTTTCATAACTTATCAATTCAAACATTTTTGATTTATTTGATTTGATAACTGGAATTTCTAAACTTGAGTTCAATTTTCTTTAAGGATTAATCAAATGAAAACAGATATATTCATCTTAGAACGTATCAATTAACACTAAAAAAGAAACATATTATTATTTATATCTTTCGTCACTTTAAAGATTAAAAATTTAGTCTTTATTTAATCTCAAGAGGTTTAATTTCCCATGATAAAGTATTTTCAAGATTATTTTTTCCTATAAAGTTTCCTGTAATTACAGAGGTTAAATTAGATTTTGAAGATGATACCAATGTTAAATATCTATCATCTATTAATCCTTTCCCGCTTGGATCAAAACCTCTCCAACCAGCACCTGGAATATATAGTTCAGCCCAAGCGTGTAAATCCAACTCAGAGGGTAACGGATCTTCAAAATGATAACCACTTACAAACCTACTTGGGATACCTATAGACCTGCAAGCTTCAACCATCAGCATTGCTAAATCTCTGCATGAACCTATACGTTCTCTAAGTGTTCTGCTAGCCGGCCATGCTGGGCCTGTATGTCTTTTGGTATATTTAACCCGATCTTGAATAATCTCTATTAACTGGTAGGTAAATGATAATGCGTTATTAATGCTTCCTGCTAAGGCTTCCTGGGCAAGTTCTACAGCAGAGGGGTCGTGTTGTCCATTAGGCATCCATCCTTCTAATGCACCCTGCAAATCTCTGTTAATAATACTTCTACAAAAAGGTAATGTTAAATCTCTATTTTTAACTCCATCAATAATGTTTGGATGTTTAATAGTTTCAACTTCACTGATTGATTCAATAATTAAATTATCTGTTAATCCATTGAATCTGATTCTATTAATCTCTTCTCCGCTGGCAGCAAGTAATGGATAAATAATTTCTGGTTCTGGGGTTATTCTTAAATCAAAATTCTTTAGCTTTTGGAATCCATTTGACCTTGGCTTTATACATAATCTATGCTCGCCTAATTGAACAGGGTCTTCGTATTTATATTCAAGTTTGTGAATGTATTTAATTCTCATTAATAAACTTATTAATTTATAAAATATTTTTCTTGAATGAGATCATTTAATTTATTTAAATCCATTTGCAATGAATCGATTGCCTCATGTAAACCATTATTGATTATATCTTCAATTCTGATATAACTCCACTTTGCTTGAAGCAAACCTCTCATGCATTCTAATTCTGAAGGATTTTCAGTAGAGGGTGAGGTATCTATCGTTTTAAGTGTATTGCTTATCCCATCAAGACAGTATCTTACTGATCTAGGGAAAATTGGATCAAGTAAAAGAAATCTCGCAACTGAATTAGGCTTTATAGAATTTTGCACTGCTTTCCTAAACATTTGATAAGCTCCAGCTGAACGTAAAAGTGCAATCCATTGCAGCTCATCAAGAACTCCTCCAAGTTCATCTAAGCTGGGTAGGAGTAAATAATATTTAACATCTAAAATTCTTGATGTTTTGTCAGCTCTTTCAATTAATCTTCCAAGAATACTAAATCTCCAGGCAAGATCTTTGCTAAGAGTCGCATCTGTAATTCCATAAAAAAGCTGACATTCCCTCCTTATTTCGCTTAATTGTTCTTGTCTTGGTTTATTCCATATTGCCTCTCCTTCTTGCATATTCCAATATAAAATATTAATCTGTTCCCACATTTCTGTGGTCATGACATCTCTGATTTGTCTTGCATTTTCTCTTGCCATTTGAATGCAGGAAATTATACTATTTGGGTTTAAACGATCTCTTATTAAAAAATTAATAACGTCATCAGGCTTTTTCTCCGGGAATCTTTTATCAAAAGATTCTCTGTCACTAGAGGCATCAATTAATGGGAGCCAAGGCTCTGCACTTCCTGGTGGACAATCTAATGACATTGCTTCGCTGACTTCCACGAAACGAGATATGTTTTCCGCACGTTCTAAATAACGATTGATCCAATAAAGAGATTCTGCTACACGACTTAAAAGCATATTATTTACCTACAACCCATGTATCTTTGCATCCTCCACCTTGAGAAGAATTAACGACTAATGATCCTTTTTTTAATGCTACTCTAGTAAGCCCGCCTGGGCTGACCCATGAATCTTTTCCTCTTAAGATATATGGTCTTAAATCAACATGACATGGATATAGTTCTCCATCACATAACGATGGCACAGTAGATAATTCTAATGTTGGTTGTGCTATGAAATTTCTAGGATTATTTTTAATTTTAATAGCGAATTCTTCTATCTCACTCGTTGTTGAGTGAGGGCCAATTAACATTCCATAACCACCAGCTTCTGCGACAGACTTGACAACAAGTTTTGATAAATTTTCTAGAACATATTCTCGATCCTTTTGATAATGACAAATATAAGTTTCTACATTTTTAATAATAATTTCTTCATCAAGATAATATTTAATCATTTTTGGAACAAAAGAATAAATCATTTTGTCATCTGCTATTCCAGTCCCAGGTGCATTTGCTAAAGCAACATGACCTGCTTTAAAAACATCAAGTAATCCGCTAACACCAAGGCAAGAATCTTTTCTGAAATTAAGAGGATCTAAGAAATCATCGTCAATTCTTCTGTAAATGACATCTACTCTTTTTAATCCAGAGGTGGTTTTTAAATATACATAATCATCATTACAAACTAGGTCATGACCTTGGACTAGTTGGATACCCATTTCTTGCGCTAAATAACTATGTTCAAAATAAGCACTATTAAAAATCCCGGGAGTAAGTAGAACGATCTTGGGAGTATCTGTCCAAACTGCAAGTTCTTGAAGAGTTTTTAAAAGATATGATGGATATTCATCAATTGGTTTTACTATTCTTCCTGAGAAAAGATTAGGGAAAATATTCTTCATAACTAATCTATTTTCTAAAAAATAAGCAACCCCAGAAGGGCACCTTAAATTATCTTCTAAAACATGCCAATCTCCTTTTCTATCTCTTATTAAATCAAGTCCAGAAATTTGACACCATTTATTTAGTGGAGGTTTGAAACCTATCATTTGAGGTCTCCAACCTTCTGAACTCTCTATTAATTCTCTTGGAATTATTCCATCATTTATTATTTTTTGAGAATTATAAATATCATCTAGGAATAAATCTATTGCCTCAAGCCTTTGTCTTAGGCCTTTTTCTAACGTTACCCAATCATCTTTACTAATTATTCTGGGAAGTGGATCAAAAGGTAATATCCTCTCAGTACCTTTTAAACCAGTATCGTTTAATCTAAAAGTTGCACCATGTCTTAGTAATAATTTTTTTGCTGCAGAGTGATTCCTGTTTAATTCTTCAAGTCCCATATTATCTAAAGATGAAAGAAGTGGAATCAATATTTCTCTGGCAGAATTAACATTGTCCTTAAAGTATTCATCAAAACTATTTTTAGGCTGATAACTTGAAAACATATATTTCATCGTTTAGTAACTTTTACTTTAGCTTTATATCTTTATTCGTATTTATGGCTACCAAAAATAATATCTCTTGACTAGATCTATATCATTATTTTGATCATTGAAGTATATTTCTTAAAAATCTAAAAAGCATGAGTTCTAGTAATTGGCAATTTGTTTTTTTTAGATATTTCGCAAGCTTTCTTTTTATCCTCTCTCATAGTTTGCTGGTTCTTGATCATCTACCAGTAGGGGCTGCACTTCACGGACTTGGGGAAGTTTTTATTGCGCCTTGGGCTTTTAGGGAAAGAGCATGGGATCTTGTTGTTATTGCAGTTTTATTTTTCTTCTTCGATATCTGGGGACTTATAAACACTCCTTGGAATTAACTGATATTATTTATTTACTAATTCTGGGAAAATCATAATAAAAATGAATTCTTATTTTAATAAAATTTATAGAATAATTTTTCTTTTATTACTTACGAATAGTTTTAGTTTATATGCACATAATTTATTTAATGGTGGTTGCAAAGAACATTGTGGTCAAAAAGTTAAAGTAATAAGTAATATAAACGAATTAAAAAATACTGATGATCAAATAAATATTGAAAGTAAAAATTCTTGTTTAAATAAATCACTTTGTAGAGGTTGACCTCTAGAGATTTTTTAATTGTTTTATGAAGTTTGCTCTTTGATAATTATCATTAAATTACCATTTGCTTGATAATTTTTATTAGGAGGATTTATTTGATTTTTAATTAAAAAAATAAAAGTATAAATCAACGGTAGAAGTAATGATGAAGTAGCAACTAAAGCGATTATCTGGTTTAACCTGATATATGGTTTTTTTACGAGATCCTCTCCGCATAATCCACAAATCAAATTACCTTTTAAGGATTGTTTTTGAAATTGATATTTAGGATTGCAATATGGGCAATAATATCGAACCATTTTTAAATTTTATTGTTTTAATCATTATCTATAAAACTAGAAGAAAGTCATCTTATTAAAAAAAAGAGGGCTTAAATTAGCCCTCTTTTATCTCTTACTTATATTTTTTACTGAAGTTATTAACGCACCTAAATCATGGATCCTTGTTGCTAACTTCTTTTAAGCTAATGCTCACCAAAATTAACTAATTGTCTTTAACTGGGGCAAAAACTACAGAATTAAGCTTGTTTCTTAAAGGGCACCTAAACGATGCAGAAGAAGGAAGCTTAGACATTAATAAAAAATAATTGGAGCAGTTAATTAAATTAGTTCGGTTTATTCCGAAATTTCAGGCAGGCTATCGATCATTTTGAAAGACCCCCTAGAACTCAACAATATAAAATTAGGAAAATATTTCTCTAAAGACAATCCGTTTTTATACGCATTGCTTTTTAATTAAAAATGTCCGAGAGTAGTAATTAATCGTGCTAATTTTTTTGAGATATTTTTAGTAAGTTTTGCTTATTTCTTTTGATATTTAATTCGTCTATCTTAATTTTAAATAATTGAGGAAATCTTTTATGAATCATTCGAAAGAAGTTAGTAAAACTGATAAATCAAATCCCATAGACGAATATTTTCAATGTCTCTCATATTGCGATATTCACCCAAAAGGGATAGATAATGACTGTGAGGTCATTTGTATGGAAAGACATTTAAAAGCTAACTATTGGTAATTAATAAATTTCTACTTTTTACTTAAATCCCTTTGAAAAAAGGTTAGTACGAACTTTAAATTTCCATACATTTACAACACCTTTTGCATTAACTGCTGCAAGTGCACAATCATCAGGTCTCCATGATATTGCCCCTACCAAATCTCCAGCGAATGCAGCCCCAACTGGGTCTCCATTGCCGTCATTTTTTAGAAAACTTGCGACAACAGAACCATCCCTAGATCCTGAGGCTACAAGCATACCTTTATTTGAAAAGGCTAAGCTCGAAATAGGTTCTGTATGGTGACATAGCTCTCCTGGCATAGTCCCTTCTGGACCATTACCTTTAAAGCTCCATACTGTAATTCTTTCACTGCCGCTAGTCGCTAATAATTTTCCGCTGTCATCAAAAGAAAGGTGACTTGGTTTTCCAGGGTATCCAGTCATTTCAGCGTCCATTCCTGTTGATCTTCTCCAAAAATGAACTGAATTGTCTTGACTCCCACAGGCGACTATATCTCCATCAGGGCTTAATTCCATAGAGACCAATGATCCTTGCCACTCCAGTTTTTGATTCGTTTTATTATTAACAATGTCAAAGAATGTCACTCTGCCGTAGCATGCAGTTGCCAGCTCATTTTTATTTGACCATGTTATTGCACTTACTGTGCTTGGATGGTCTTCTGAGATCCATTTCTCTTCTCCAATTTCATTAAAAACATATACTTTTTTTGAGGAAGCTATCGCTAGAAATAAACCGTCATTAGACCACTTGAGGTGTTCTACCCAACCCTTGCCAAGATCAAGCGTTTTGATAACATTACCTTCGTAGCAATTGCAAATTTGAACATTTCCATCCTGACCTGATGTTGCAAAAATTTCACCCTCTGGATGAATTGCCATCGCCAGTAGACCTCCGGAGTGTGTATTGTCTTTTTCCCAAATAATTTTTCCAGTATCTCCTTCGAATGCAAAAATACCACCCGCAACGTCGCCAACAATAAATTGTTTCCCTTTAAGAGACCAGCCACATGCTATGGCATAATCGCTAACTTCAGCTGTCCATCCTTCATGGAACATGCCTCTTGGACTAAATGGTTCTATATCAGGCATTTATCAAAGCCTTCTTGCATCTCTTTCTCATTTAGGTTTCTTCCGATAAAAACAAGTTGATTTCTACGAAGTTCGTTACCCCATTCTTTATCAGGTTGTGCAGTAAATAACATGTGTACTCCCTGGAAAACTATTCGCCTTGGGTTACCTGAGTAACTTATGAAACCTTTAGTTCTGAATATGTCCACTCCTTTTTCTGAGAGAAGCCTCCCCATCCAAGTATTTAGTTTTTCTGGATCAACATCTCCAAAACGCTCTATAGCAATTGAGCCTACTTCATCATCATGTTCATGCTCTGCTTGCCAAAACCTTTCAGTATTAAAAGGAATCTCTTTATTTTCCTCACTTTTAATGACTTTCATATTGAATTCTTCAGCAGTGTGCTGTGTAAACAAACCTATTTTGGTTGGTTTTTTTATATTCAGGATGAAGGATTTATTCCCTTTATCATCTAATTTGAGATTTATATGTTCTCCATATGGGATAGTATTTCCAGGTTCTAAAGTATTAGCTTTTTCTGCATAAAGTCTTAAGGAGGATTCAGCCCCATCTTTAAGTTCCTCCTCACTCTCACCTTGGTTAACTAGAGCTACTAGGGACATTTCTGGATCTGGTCCTTCTTCTAGCATTAATTCATATTTACCTGCATTGAGATCGTAAACACCTGTCCATTCAAATGGATATTCTGGTTCAAGGAATGTTGGCCTGCGTTTAAGGATCTGATCAAGATCAAATGCACTTAGATTTAAGACTGTTTCAATTGGCACTTTGGCATTCTCGGCTCGAATAATTTGAGTCATTCGGTTCATATCTCTCAACCTCGATTCAAGAGTATTTAGTGCATCATCAGAAACTAAATCAGTTTTGTTAAGGACAAGAACATCTGCGAACGCAACTTGTTCTGAACTTTCATCACTTCTTCCTAGTTGCTGATCGATATGTGCAGCATCAACTAAAGTCACAATTCCATCAAGAGTAAATTCAGAACTAATCTCTTCATCCATGAAAAAAGTCTGAGCAACTGGGCCTGGATCTGCTAGTCCTGTCGTTTCTACTAAAACATAGTCAAACTTATCTCTTCTTTTCATAAGGTTGCCAAGGACTCTTATTAAATCACCGCGAACAGTACAACAAATGCACCCATTTGACATCTCAAATACTTCTTCATCGGCATTAATTACGAGCCCTTGATCTATACCTACTTCACCGTATTCATTCTCAATTACGGCTATTCTTTTCCCGTGCTCTTCACTCAATATTCTATTAAGCAAAGTAGTCTTCCCTGAACCTAAAAATCCAGTGAGAATAGTAACGGGAACTTTATCTTTGATGCTCATTTACTGATTTTTACTAAATAAACAATAGTTTAATAATAGTAATAATAAGAAATGGAAACCGTTTTTATTAGAAAAATTTAATCTGAAAGTCTGTACCATTCAGACTCAAGATTGGAGCCAGATTCTTTATCACAGCTTCCACCTAATGAATCAACAATTGTGCAAGTGTTGTGAACGGCTACTGAAACCGTATTACCATCCATCATCAATCCATCAACGAATATTTGATTAGAAGCTAAAGGAACTGAACTTTGTCTACTTAAGTTCCTTAATAACTTAGATGCTGGAATTTGTTCAGGAAATATTGCCTGAACATTCTCTTCATCTAACATTTTTAAAGTAGAACTTATGTTGTCTGGCCTTAAGCTTGAGGAGTCTCCAAGAAAGTCAAGTAAACTTATGGTTTCAAAACCAAATGCATCCCCGTAGTATTCCATTGCTTTGTGTTTAGAGACAATTACTCTGTTTTCCTCAGGAATAGAGCTTACTTGTTCGACGATCCAACTATCTAAGCCTTCTAAGAGAGAATCAGCTTTTTCGAATCTTTCATTAATTAGTTTTCTGTCACCTCTATTAAAAACTGAAATATCTTTCTTTAAACTTTTGCTTATAAGATCTCCCATTTTTATGATGTTATGTGGATCATGCCAAACATGAGGATCTAGTCCTCCATGGTCATGATGATGATGCCCCTCTCCTTCGTCTGGTACTTGTGCTATTGGTTCTACATCACTATTTGAAACGTCTTTAAAAAAGTGTTGAGTTGCTTCAAACTCAAAAGGCATGTGTTCAGTAAAAAATATATATTGACCATCTTCTTTGATATCCACGTTAAAAACAGTACTTTCTTTTCTTTGATCAAAGTTAAGAACAAAAGCTTTATTACTGGCTATCAAAGTACCATCATTTTTTCTGCTTATTGAGTATTTAGATCCTAATAGTTCTTTAGCTAAATCTTCAGACCCTTCTATGTCATTAGATTTGAGAATCACCATCTTCATTGCAGGATCTGCATATTCTCCATCGACTTTTTCAAATGACCATTTGTAAGAACCCTTAGAAAGTTGGAATTTGCCTGCCCATTCGAAAGCACCCTCAGCGTGATCATCATGTCCACCATGATCTGAGTGATCGTCGTGACCTTCATGATCAGAGTGGTCATCTACCTTGGCTGAATGTTCAGCATGATCGTCATGTCCACCATGGTCTGAGTGATCATCATGACCTCCATGATCAGAATGATCATCTACGTCTATTGCACTAACACCTAAAACAACAGTATTCTTTTTACTTTCCCAATTTCTCATGCTTGGAGTCATTTCTTTACCAAGAGTAAATACTTTGTCTGCGCTATTTAGTAATTGAGCTTGCCTTGGATTGATCTTTAAGTCATGAACATCTTGTTTTCTATCTACTAAGCATGTAACTTCGTCAGATGGTAATGCAATTGATTTAACTAAATCACAAACTAGTGGTTCTACTGCTACGTATGATTTTCCTTTAGCCAAAACATCCTGCCCAAAACCAGAAAATATAATCGTTCCAGCGATTACGGAATTTTTAATAATTGACTTACTCGAATCTGTTCTGTTTGTTAAAAGTCTTTTAAAAATTGACATGAAAAATAATTAAACACTTAAAAATGATAATCATTTTCATTGTGTCTGACAAGCAAAGGTATCAAATGTTATGAAAATAATACGCAATTCGTATTATTGGTAAGCTTGTAAAGTGAATTTTTTAAAAGATTAATTAATGGCTACTTTAGTCGCTGAAAATTTAACCTTTGCATACACAAAAAAAAGTAAGCCAGCTTTGAATAAGGTATCGATTGAGATTAAACCTGGAACTCTAACAGCGTTAGTTGGCCCAAACGGCGCTGGTAAATCAACTCTTTTGAGAATATTGCAAGGACAAAATACTCCAGATAAAGGCGAAATAAAAATTGACGGTGAAAATTTAAATAGATCTAGAGCTCTTGTGGCACTTATGCCACAAAGAAGTTCTATGAATTGGAAGTTCCCCATTACAGTTGAAAAATTGGTATCTCTTGGTCAAATAAAGTATTCAAAATCAAAAAGTAATAACCCCTTTCAAATTAAGACTCTTCTAGCATATCCTAATTCTTGGATTAATAAATGTTGTGAATTAGAGGCGACAATGCAAAGAGTAGGCATTGCAAATTTGGCTAATAGAAGACTCGATTCTCTTTCAGGAGGACAGCAGCAAAGAGCTCTATTAGCAAAAACTCTTATGTCCCCTGCAAAAATATTTCTTTTAGATGAACCTTGTGCAGCTTTGGACCCACCTGCAAAGGAAGATTTTCTAAAAATTGTTCGTCAACTTGCGGATGCGGGACTTTCTTTGCTCGTAAGTAGCCATGATTGGGGCGAGTCTTTAAATAACTATGATCAAGTAATCGTTCTTGATAAAAGTGTTTTGGCAGTTGGTAGTCCTGACCAAATAAAAGATAAATTAGAGGCTATAAACATTAGCTCTATAAACGAAAATAATTTCTGTGATTAGAAAATGTTCCTTTTTAATTCTGAGCTTGATAACAGTTTTGGCAAAGCCCGAAATACTCGAGGGTATGAAACAACAATTGGAATTTCTTTGGATTTGTTTTGGGTGTATGAATATCTTTTACCGGGCATCCTTCCATTTTTGATGTCTCACCACATTGAACACAGGTCAAATGATGAATATCTCTATCTACGGGAGTGTACAGAACCTCTCCTGTTGGGAGATGTCTAGAACGTATTAAGCCATGCTTTATCAGAACTTGAAGATTCCTATAAACAGTCGTCAGTCCCATAGCCTTTCCTCTTTCTATCAATTGTCTATGCAACTCTTGACCAGTCAATTCATCATCACATTTATTAAGTTCTTCAAGAAGTTGTTCTTGTCTTTTGGTAATGTCAGACTTAGTTACCATTGTTTCCGAAATCATTTTTTGTCCCGTATTTTTGATCATACCGAATCTTTCGAATAATGTCTTTTATTAACAACAACTGGTGGTTGGTTCCATTAATAGTAACTATATTCTCCGGGATATTATGCCCAGCTATGGGAACTGTATTAATCACTCATAAGAGATTATTGCAAGTTAATTTAATCTCTCATTGTGTGTTGCCTGGACTTGCTCTTGCATTAGCGCTCGGAATTCATCCCTCAATTGGGGGCGTTATAAGTGGTCTTCTGGGCTCAGTAATTGCAGAAAGTTTAACTAATAGAAAAAGTGAAAATTATGAAGCAATAATGAACACAATATTAGCCGGAATGCTTGGGTTTGGAGTCCTTATAATCCCTCTACTCGGAATAAGGATTGATTTGGAGGCAGTATTATTTGGCGATTTATTGACAGCAAATTTTGGAGATTTACTTAGAACAATTATTGCTTTTTTAGTATTTATATTTTTAATGACTTTTGGATATGAAAAGGTTGTTTATGTGGGATTGGATCCAGAAGGTGCATCCGCAAGTGGTATAAACGTTTCTTTATTAAATCTTGCTTTGAGTTTTACGACGGCATTAGTAATTGTTAGTTCAATGTCCGCAGTGGGAGTAATTCTTGTTATCGCTCTTCTTTCTACTCCAACTCTGTTAGGGCTAAATAAGGCTCATAGTTTAAGAATTGCAATGATGAGGTCTTCATTTTTTGGATTATGCATCTCACTTCTGGGATTTATTCTTTCTATAGTGTTTAATCTTTCGCCTGGACCTGCAATAAGTGTAATTTGTGTTACTTCTCTTTTGATTCCTAAGCTTCGCAAATAATTAAATCTTAAATGTCCAATCAGAGTTTAATGCTTGAGCTTCTGGATTGTTTTTTAAAGCTACTTCCATAGCCTCTTTTTTATTATTAGCTATAACAACTTCATCAAATTCCTTTCCATTTTTTTTGAGACTTACTTTGAAACGCATAAAAATTTTTTAATTAATCAAAAGTTAACCACTAAGCAACTAGATTTAAATACTTTTAAAAGTTAATTGATGAAATAGAAACTTTAGTTATTTTGAAGTTTTTCTACTACAGATTCTTTCTCAATCCTAGCTATATCCTGTAATCCATTAGCATCAAACCAAGGAGCGTTTTCCCAATTAAACCCTTCCCCAAACGTATTATCGGGAGCAGCTACATACCAGTGACATGATGAATCTGGAACATCTACAGCACATTTTGACCAATCAGCTTCCCACTGTGGAACTTGTACCCACATCACAGACGCTAATAAAAAAGAAAAAATAAAATTCATAATTATCGGTTAGCAAAATTTTGAAAGATTTTTTTCACATTCTTTCTTTCTTTTCTTCCAATAATTTTCAAGTATTTGATATTTATGCTTATTTTTGAATCGACTTAAATGAATATTATTCTGATTAAGAACTGAAGTATTTTTGATTTTCATGACTCAGGCTGTCAATGTAGAACATATTTAAGACACTTTATAGATTTTTTGAAGTGAATTTATACTTAATTTTTGTACTACTTTTGTGTAGGTAAGTATTTTTCGGGATTATTTTCAATATAAGTAAGCGAATATTTGACAACACTGACTATTACTGAAAAAAGAGCAATTGCCGAAATAATAAAAATGATTTTTTTGTAAATGCTTTTCATGAATTTTTTATGTTTTTGATTATTTTTTTCATCAACGCTCAATTTTTCTGAAAGATTTAAATATTTAGTAATTTATACTGTAGCCTTTTAAATTACCTACGGAGTAGATTAAATTCATCAGAAACTCCTCACACACTTTTTTCTGATAACTTTAAAAGTACTCCGACCTAGATGTTTGAGTACTTTTTGTATTTTTTGCCATGTGACAGTTAAGATAGAGGTCTATTAAGCATTACAAATTTAAATTTTGGTGTGATATTAGAAAAGTGTGTAGGAGGAATTGATTTATTTCAGTGGAAACAAGGAAACACTTTATATAAATCAATTTTAAAAAGATCTCTCTCTGAGAGGTCTTTTTTTTTGAGGATTATTAGAAATACATATTAAATTCTGACTATAAAAACATATATGCTTTCTTCCAAAATAATTAGGTCTTCATTACAAATTAGTAATTTAATTGGTTAGATTATGATTCGTTAAATTCTTCTGTTAATGCAAATACTTTTTTTAGCAATTTTAATTTGTTCAAGCTTTTTATTCCCTTCTTCATCATTTGCCTCACATATAGAACTAATACCTTGTGTAGAGATAGCTCATTGTGTACGAGAAGAATGGGAGGTAAACAATATTGATAAACCTTTTGAAGAGATTAAAACATTTATCGAAAACACTCCAAGAACTGAGATTGTTGAAATTGATGGGGATTATCTTCATGCTGAGGCAACCAGTAAATGGATGAAGTATGTAGACGACTTAGAAGTATCCTTTCTACCTGAATCAAACATCTTATCAATAAGATCAGAATCAAGAGTTGGAGAAAGTGATTTGGGAGTGAATCAAAAAAGAGTGGATTTACTAAAATCGAAAATGTTTTTAGATAAAAAGTAAAAAATTATAATTTTTTTTATTGTTTTTTGTATAATTTTTCCATTTTTAAAAAAAATTAGCAGATAAAAAAGTGATAATTGTCATCATGCTTTAATAATGGCAAATTTATTAGATTTTCTCTAAAAAGATGATCATAAATTTTATATATTTATTGTTATCTAGTTTTGTTTTTTTATGGATTTATATAAACATTAAAAAAAATGGACTTAAATGGATAATCAAAGGTCTTTTTCAAATTGGAATATTGGTATTATTCATCGGAGTGTTTTTCAAAATATTTTTCACCTTACCCCCTAATTTATTTATAAAAATATTATTTCTTATTATTTATAGTTGGTGCACTGTTGGAATAAATGTAAATTTCATGATCCCTTTGATTAGTTTGATTGACCAAAAAATAGTGAAAAAATAAAACCAAAATATGCCTTAATTGTCAGTACAAAAATAAATCTATTTCCTTAATCTGCAATATTAAAATTTATAAGATTTATTTTTTTCCTTTTGAAAGTCTTTTTCTTGTATACCTAGTCTTTAATGCCAAATCTGTCATCATATATATTCCAAATAAAAGAACGACTATCCCAATAAAATATTTCATTATTTTTTATGTAATTACTATGTTTAAGATTTATTCATGATGCCAACTAATTTTAATATCTATTTCTTGAGATAAATTTCTTGTAACTGGACATTCTTTGGAAGCTTTTTTCAAAAAATCAATAGTTTCATTAGAAGTTCTCTCTGGTATAAAAATATCTATTATTAGTTCTTTTATCTTCCTCTCACTATTTTGTGTCATTACTTTTTCAATGTTTAAATATATATCTTTCAAATCAAATCCCTTCGATTTAGCTTTGATTGCCATAATGGTTAGCAGGCATGTACCTAGAGATGTTGCTAATAAATCAGTTGGGGAAAAACTTTCACCTTTACCACAGTGATCTAAAGGTGCATCAGTTCTAATAAGACTTCCAGATTGTAGATGAATAGCCTCACAGTTTAAATTTCCTAAATAAGAACATTTAACTTTAGTCATTTTAAAAAAATTAAATTAGGAAAATATTATTAATAAAAAATTATGGAACATAACAAGATTATTGATGAGAAATTTTTATTTGCATATTAGTGGAGTATTAAGGAAATTCATCATTCAGGTTTTGAAATCAGTTTTTATATCCATATTTCTCTAAGCAATATTCAATTAATTCAATTGATTTATTAAGAGTTCTTTTATTTTTATTTTCTAGATCGAAACATTCATTTAAAACACGTATAGATTCATTTAAAAATGATTCTTCTTTATTTTTTATATCTTTAACTTGATTTATATAAATTAATTTTTTAATCCCAATTAATGAAAATATGATTATTGATATTGTAAAAATTGCTATATTGAATTTATTCATACAATTAGTTATTACAAATATTTTAATTTATTTAATATCTAAAAACTTTACATAGCTTACAGAACTAAGTAATAACATATGTAGCTGCTGTTATTGCTATGGCAGTAATTGAAATGAATATGTAAGGAACAACCTTTAAAGGTATATATAGATTATTTTTAGACATAACTGTAAACTTTATATAAATAATTACATTCCCTTTAAACTTTATAAGTCTTCAAATATACAAATTAATTTTCTTTGCATAAATTAAATCCTTTTAAAGATTAACAAATTTATATTCAATGAATTTTCATTAAATAAAGTATCTCTAAATCTTGTCTTGAGTCCGATATTTTTCTTTTTAAAAAGATTAATTCTTCTTGGCTCATTTTTGATTCTTTTATCATCAATTCTGCTTGTTCAATAGCATGTTCAATATTTCTAATTTTAATTTCTCTTATTGAGGGATCATCTTTACATGCTTTTTTAGTATTCGCATCTAACATGTGCACGAAAGAAATCACCTTAAATATAGTTTAAATTAAAACTTCGTTATGCTACAACCGCAAATTTAATTAAAATAAATTATTATTAAAGTAAGAGCTTTAACCTTAGCTAACCCCCTCTTCAATTGATCGAGTGGGTTTTTTTTATGGTGTAATATACTCCTAGCATTTACTATTAATTTGGAAGATTCAAAACTTAATCCTGAGGAAAATAATTCAATCGAATCGTCCCCCAATTTGAATGAAGACAATAAAGATCTTAACGAGGGGAATAAAAAAGAAGAAAATCTTAAGGCATTTACAGAATTTCTAGAGAAAGCAAGTAATCAAGATTCTTCAGAAGAAAAAGTAAAACTTGATTCTGAACAACAAAAACTAAAAATTGACAAATCACTTTTTAAAAGATTCCTTAATAATGGATTTGATGGAATTTCAACTAATCCAAACTTTAAAATGTTGGCATTATTAATAGTCCTTTTAATTAATCTTTCTCTATTTTTTGTAATTGGCAATATGGGTAAAGCGTTTTTAAGAAATGCAGGTATTATGGGTTAAAAATTATTTTTTTCTTTTTGGATATTCATCTTTACAATTTTGATTCTTCAAATGAAACTGTGATATTTTCTTGTCAAATTAATATTTAAATAAAATTTGGATCATAAAGAGCCAGAAAATCCAGTAGTTTATCTTTCTAATTTAGTCAAGAAATTAGATGTAAAAAACAGAAATGGTTTAGTAGCCTTAGCAATAGTTAATTTTTTAGTGATTTTTTTATTTAAATTTTATTTGAAAGGATCTGGCTTATTATCTTGAATTTAACTTTTGGTAGTATTATTCAGTTTTTTAATTAATCATTAGAGATTGTATTTGAATTCAACAAGGAAATTGAAGGCCTTATATAAATAAAAATAGACCCATACATATCCTGCATAATTCTCATTTCATCGTCTAAATATACAATTGAAACCTGGCAATTTGGTGATTCTTTATTCCAAGGTAACTTATTCCATACCTCTTTAACTGGATACCATCTATCCATAAGTAATTCACTAAATAATGGAATCTTATTAAGTCCATCAACTTTGGAAACTTTTGTCTTTTGTAAATTCATATCAAGTAAATTATTTCTTAAAACTAAATCACTTGCTAGGGTTATTACTCTTCCACCAAAAGTAGGCAATAGTTTGAACCAACCTAAGATAGGAATAGTTGTAAGCCCAAATATTGTAGTGTCAAAAGTAGATATAAATTCTTTTTTTTCAAAATCAATCTTTTGAGCTATTCTCCCAATAGTTGAAATGCCAAAGGATCCTACTTGTAATTGATGTAATTTAAAAAAAAGTTTACTTTTAAATTCATCATTTAATGCCTTTTCAATAGCAAGGAAGAAAGGAGAACTTCGAAATAATTCAACATTAGAAAAAATCAATTCCCACTCTCCAGACAATAATTTTTCTGATATTTCAAAACTAAAGTCTTTAAGAGCATCAATCAATTCATACATTTCATTAGCTTTTTCCTCATACATAGGAGAAATTAATTTATTTAATCTTTGCCCTCTATCTGTTACAGCAGCTATTTTATATATATTTGACTTTATCTCTCCAATTTCTTTCATAACTCCAATACAAGAAATACTAATTAATCTTAGGAATTTAATTAGATGTTGATGACAATTTTAATAATGTTGGTAATAAAATCAATTAATATTCTCCCCACCTTTTACCTATATCAAAACCCCATTCAGTGGTTAATTTAATTACTTCATCATGATTCTTGCATTTTGAAAGGGATAACTTTTTACTAGGATTATTTTTTATTAGCTCAGCAATTTGATTAAGTTGCTCTATTTTTTTTAGAAAATTACTTAGATCTTTATCTGACATTTATCTAGGAAGTAAATTTTTGATCATAAGTAAATATGTAATAAAGAACACAGGCAACACCAATAATAAGAATTGCAATCATTATATTTACTGACCAAACTACTTCTATCATGTAATTTTTTTATATATTTTTAATATATCCAAAATTTAAATTAAATAAACCGCTAATAATTTAAGTCTAGAACAATACACTACTAATACTAGGTATATAGAATAGTCATAAATAGTTTAAAAATTATGGGAGAAGCTAAGAGAAGGGAAGAGTTAGGCTTACCACCTAGAGAAAAGAAAAAGGAAAAACAAACATCGAAAAATCAACTAAACAAAATTTTAAATAAATATCCTTATTTACCTTTCATTTTAGGTTTTTCATTGCTAGCAATATTAATTATCGATTTAGTTAATTACTACAAATAGATATATAAAAAGGGGATACTTTTAGCAGAAGAGAAGATTATCTTCGCAATTGCGAAATTATTTTTCCATAATAAAAATAAAACTCATGAAACTGATTAACACCTCATGCGCCTTTATTTTAGGGGTACTAACTTTGTTTTCAATATCTAATGCAAATGCAGGTGGCTGCAGTTCTCATACTGAGAAGAAGGCAGAAATTGGATGCTTGTCTGATGATAAAAAATGTATAGAGGCGAAAGAAAAAGAATCACTATACAAAGTTGAGGCCTAAATGTTTGATAATCTTGGAACTGCTCTAGTACAGGCATTAGGCTTCTTTGCTGTTTTTGGTTTTTTTGTATATCAAACTTTATTCGCAGATAGCAAACCCAAAAATTCAAAATCAAATCCTAAAAAAACAAAGATTTCCGACAAAAAAGAATCAATTAAAAAAGAACCTAAAAAAGGCTTATTTAATAGAAAATCTAAACCTGTTGAAGAGAATTTAACAGTCCAAAAAAAGGGTTTATTTGGGAGAAAAAAAGAAGTGATTAAAGAAGAGATTAAACCAAAGAAAAAAGGTTGGTTTAAATAGGTAAAGGTACTTAAACTCTTTTTTGATATCTTTTATACAAAAACTTATTTTAGTGACTTTATAATTTATAAAATGTAATATCCAAAATGAACCATAGAGAAATCACAAAAAAATATAGTGAGTTACTTAATAAGGCTGAGTTTGCTAATGGCCGTAAGGAAGTTGTAGGTCTTTTAAAAAAAGCTGCCAAATTGAAATCTCAGATTGAAATCAATTATTAGATCTTAAAATTAGTTTAATTCTAAATGTAAAATATTTTTTTAAATAAGTTTTTACATGAGATAATCTCCATAGATTATTTTTCTTATGAATAAAAAAGGTTATACAACCGAAAGCGGTGGTAGACAAAATGGTTTTGCAATTGAACCAGAAATTAACCCCATATCAGAAGGCGAATCAAAGAAATCCATATTTTTATTTATTGGAATATTATTACCTTTTCTAATAGGCGGTTTTTATTATTTAAGGTCTCTGAATATATTCTGATATTTTATAAGCCATTTTTAGCAATATATTCTTCCGAGCTAACTATATCTTGCATTAAGCTCTCTGATGAAGGATTAAATCCATTTTGCTCTAAGAAAGATTTAACCTTTTCAAATTTTTGCTGAATTTTCTTTGTATATGGAGTTGTCATCAAATAATCATCTTTTTCTGTTGAATAGTTCATTTGATTAACGGATTACTTTTACAATTAAATTTTGCAAAATATGCTATTACTAGTGAAGTTATAAATATTACATAAATAATTTAATAGTAATTAATACTTATAAGTTGTTTGAGTGAGGTCGATATTGGTTGATTTTTTTTTAAAGAGTACTTATAGTAACCAGCTCCATTAAATCTCTGGACTGCAGATATTTTTGAAATACTTCAGAATAGAATGCTTTTTTAGCAGCAAATTTTGATTCAAATTCAATTACTAATCCAAGCTGTCCTCCATCCCATTCATTTGAGGTTGATTCTTGTATTAAATCTCTTTTTACTATTACTCCTCCCACAGATTTAATCCAAGGCAATACTGTCCTTATATATTCCAGAAATAAATCAGCATTTGGAATTGAAATTTTCTTAAGCCAATAGCTCTTTGTCATCAAATCAACATATTCTGGGTAGAATATAGCACATGGAGGTAAGTATTTATCCTTAGCTATATACTCCAACGTTTATTAATGGAAACCGAAAATGACTTATTAAATTTACTTCTTAAATCTCCAAATTCAGAGAGTATACGTAATATTGCCGAACATCTTGAAATTGATCATAATTTTTCCTTTAGCAAAGATAGAAATGATTTGCAGGGGGTTTGGGAGCTTAGGTGGAGTAGTTCTGATAGTCCTTTTTTAAAATATTCTCCTTTTATTGATAACCTTCAAATTCTTGATCCTTTAAATTTAAATGGTCTTAATTTACTTAAACCTAGAGGAATAAAATCAATTATTGGTACTGGCATTTTAATAAGACTTAATTACATAAATGAAAAAAAAATTGGGGTCAAATTTACACATGCTGGTGTTATTGGTCCTAAATTTGGAAAAAAAAATATAAAGGCTATGAAAGAAATAAATAATGAACAATTAGGGTGGTTAGAGATAACTTATTTAAGCAAAAAGCTAAGAATCTGTAGAGGTGATAAAGGAACTTTATTTGTTTTAAGAAAAATAAATTCACCGACTTTATTCAGGAATTTCAAGGAATTTATTAAAACCTATCAAAAATAGAAATTAATTCTTTATCCAAATAGACTTTAATACGAAATAAATTGGTAAATATTTAAATGTTTCTTTAGGTATTTCATAACTCAAGAATTTTAGTGCTTCTTCTAACCAGTAACCAATATCAAATCCTAAAAGAATTTTTTCTAAAGCAAACCAAAATTCTTTATCAAATATAATTCTGAAGTTTAAGTAAACATATTCCCAATGAAAGGTATTCCAATATTGGGTTAAAAATGAGGATAAAATAAGCCATAGTGATATAAATAGAAAACTTTTAAGAAATTTATAAAATTTTTTCATATACCAGCAACTGTCTTATTTAATTTCAAATATCCCTTATTATTATTTGGATCAAATTTTATTTCCATTAAATATATTCAAAAAGATATAAAAATATTGAGAAAATAGTAAATTTTCGTGGCATTAATAATCTATTCTTCTTTTTTTAGATTCTGTGCCTTTAGATTTTTATTCTTAAGAAAAAATCCTAAAAACAGAAAAGCAAAATATATTAGTAAACTTATACCAAAAATTACAATTATCTTTGAAATATCCATAAATGATTTTTTTTATAAATTACAGCATTTTTTGCAAAGTTTAATCTATGGTAATGATTTTTCATTTATCACGATAATGAACTTCAATTATTAAGCTAATAATATTATTAAAATTATATGCAAGTAGCTTTTGCCTGGAGCCTTTGTTTATCAGTTGGTGTTGTTTTATTATCAATTATTCCACTAACTATAGGGAGAGTTAAAGCGGGATATTCTGTTGAAAATATGTCTGCTCCAAGGGCTTTATTCGATGAATTACCTTCTTTTGGAAAAAGAGCAGTTTGGTGCCATCAAAATTGTTGGGAAAGTATTTCCCTACATGCACCTGCATGTCTTCTTTGTTTGATTACTTTGACTGACTCTAATATTGCAATAATTGCAGCATTGATTCATCCTATTTTTCGTTTTTTATATATTGGTGCATATGTATTTAATATTCCAACAGCTAGAGGTTTAATGTGGGCCTCAGGAATTTTTACAACACTTTTGCTTTACAAAGAAGGCTTAACACAATTGATATAAACTATTTAAAAAATAAACTTTTCTAAATCTTTTAATTGATATTCATTGATTAGTTCCACTTTATTTGATTTTGCTAGTTGATGAGCAGACTTTGTAAAGCCAGATTTTGAGACTATTATTGCATGTGTACCTTTCCAAAATAATTTACCAGCTGAAATCTCCTGAACTGCTTTATTTCCAATGGCTTTTTCATGATCTTTGCATTGAATACATATTCTCATATCATTTATTGATGCAATTAAGTCAACCCCTTGATCTCCTGTATTAGGGGTTTCTTTTACTTCCCAGCCATTTTGTTTGAGAATATCCATACAATGATTTTCAAATCTAATACCTTTTTTGTAATTTTCCTTGTTTTTACTTGAGTAGTTTTTTTCTATTAGGTTTAAGCATGATTTCTCTATTTGACTTGCTATGAATACAAACCAATCCTCAGTCTCGAGCTTTCTAATAGATCCAATTATCTCATCATCAATAGTAGGATTTTCATTACAATATGATTTCCACTTTTCGAAAAATAATTCTATACTGCCAAATTTTTTTAAAATTACTTTTTCCCAGAAGTATGGAATACCCTCTTTAAATCGCTTGGATCCACTTAATATATTTTTCTCAATGGCTAATTCATCAAGAGGTGGATTGCCAATCCATTTTTTATAATCCTCATTACCGTAGGCATCTATTTCCATTAATCTGATCCTCTCCTCTAACAAATTGTATTTGTTTTCTTCTATTAAATTATTAATTGTTTGAATAAAGAAATTGGAATTTAAGGCACTATTTAATTTAAACTTTTTCTTTTTAATTTGAAAATCCCTTGCAATTATAAAAATTAAAAAAATGATAAAAATAATTAAAATAAAAATAATTTTCATCTAATGTTTTATTTTCGATCTAAAAAGTTTTTGTTTTTCTAATAACAAAATTATTTTTTGTTATTACTGAGGATTCATTTACTTCAAACCCATTAATTGCTGATATTTCTCCTTTTATCCCTTCTAATGTTAATTGCTCGATAATGCCTTTTATTACTTCATCCTCGACCAATTTTCTATCAATTCTTTCAGGTGTAATATCTGTAAGCCATTTTGAGGTCTTTTTTTTTACAACCTCAGTAGGGTTAGTTATTTTTAAGTAGATAGCCATTTTTTAAGTCATTCAGTTGAATTATAATCATTAAATCTTCTTAACTTTTATTATTGTCATTACTTTCCCACTCAAGAAATTGAAAAACAAAAATTGCAAAGATAGAGAAAAATACTATGAACAATCCTAACCAACCTATAAATTTGTGTTCTGTAAAAAGATTTGTGAGCATTGATTTTTCTTGATATCTTGATTCCATTTCATATTGATAAGAATCAATAACTTGAAATATATTCATAATTAATAATTTAATAAATCATTCAATTGGCGGATAATAATTTCAACCGTTTAACTTACTAAAGGCTTCCGATAGGAAATCTGGCCTTTTTCTCATTATAGAAAAATTCAGTTTATTTATTAAGACTAAATTGACTTCAGCAATCGTTAAGATTTCATTTTTCTTGTTAAGAAATTTTGAGATTACATTAATCCTAGGACTTTTATCAATGTTGAATTCACTCTCGATTATTATTTTTTCACCAAGGAATAAAGGAGATTTATATTTTATTGAAGTATTGATTAAAGGTAAATCTAAGCCATTTTTAGTTAGTTCGAAATAACTTATACCTACTTCTGAAAGTGCATTTATTCGGCTTTCTTCAAGCCAATTAAAATAATTACCGTGCCACATTACGCCTGCATGATCCGCATGTTGAGGTAAAACAATTTTTTCTATTTTCCAAACTGGTTTTGAGTTCATCTTTTATTAAAAAAATATTTTTATTCAATGAAAAAAGTCATTTTGATATTGTAGATTAATTTTCTTTATTAATATAAAGATCATCAAAACTATATTTATAAAGTTATGTTTAATCGTAAAAATAGAAGTAGAAAAATGAAGAAGATTTTTCAATGGGAAGAATATTTAAATTGGAAAAATATGTCAAAGGAACAAAAATTAAATTTCAAGAGGGCTTGCTTATTCCCATTTCTCGTCTATATAGTTTATGTTTTTCTTAATCAATACTCTTTGGCAATTCTTTTGTTATTAGGTCTTTATTTTTTAATTAGATTTAAAAATAGAAATAAATTGGGAAGATGAATATTTTGATTTATTTAGATTTGTTTTAATGTTATCTAGTTTTTCTAAATAACCTTATTGGCATATGACAATAGTATTAGATAAACTTTTTTTATGAAAAGAATTATTTTGTTTTTATGTCTATTAGTTTTTTCAATAGTTTCTAATACGAATAATTTACTAGCAAAAGAAATTGAAAATAACGTTAAAGAGAATATTTCTAATGAAATTAAAGAAATTAAGCCTGTTAATAAAAAAAATAATATTTCTAATTCTTCAGCAGAAGATATTTTTGGAGATGAACAAACTTTTCCATTCGTAGCAGGTTTAGGGAAAAATGCTGCCCATTGATTTCAAGGTTCTTGATAATTTAGAAAAGGATTTTTTTAATACTAATGAAAGGTCTTAGGGTCCTAGAGCTTTCTGAAGCACTTGATGTTGATAGCTCCGACTTATTAGCTGTTTGTGCAATTCTAAAAATAAAAGCCACATCTAGATTAAGCATGCTTTCATTTGATGAATGTAAAAAGATAACCGATTACTATAAATAAAAATTAGAATTTTTTTATTAAATTATTTCATTTTTTAATGTCTTTAATCATTGATACTAAAGTTGAATGAATTTCTTCCTCAGATATTTCATTTTTAAAATTGATTATTGCTGAATGCCCGTCGTAATTGATTTTTATATAACTATTATTAATTTCTTCCATATAAGCATTCTCAAATCTTGATATCTTTCCATAATGAATAAGATATTTGTGCACTGAATCTATGTGATCATTGTTCATGTGATCACAAACTCTTTTACTTGTTTCTTTACTAATAATTTTCATTTAAAAAATAAATTTGTTTTAAACTAATCTATTTTTTTCATTATTCAAAGTTTTAATCATTTTAATTATTAAATTTTTAACTTCATTTTTATCAGCAGCCCTAACCAAGTTATTTCTCAAATTTGATGCTCCTTTAAAGTCTTTGCATGTCCATGAGATATGTTTCCTTGCAATTAGCAATCCGTGATCTCCTTTTTCTTTAATTAATTCATCAAGATGCTCAATAATTAAATATAGTTTTTCTTCTGTGTTTGGTTCTTTAAAATTTTTATTTTCTCTAAGGGCATAATCTATTTCTCCTATTTTCCATGGGGATCCTAAAATTCCTCGTCCAATCATTACACCATCAGCATTTGTTTTTTTTAGACAATTAAGAGCGTCATCTGGATTTTTGATATCTCCATTAGCAATTACTGGAATTTCCAACAAATTTTTAAGTCTCCCGATCATTTCCCAATCTGACTTGCCTGTAAACCCCTGTTTTCTAGTTCTTCCATGAAGTGTGATCATTGTTGCTCCCGCATCTTGAAGTTTAAATAAGAAATCCTCAATATTTTCTTCTTTACTATCCCATCCGAGTCGTGTTTTTACTGTTACTGGAACCGTAACAGCTTTTACAACATTTTTAACTAATTCTATAGCAAGTTTTCGGTCTTTAATTAAAGCACTGCCTCCACCTTTCTTTGCAATTTTTTTTACTGGACATCCCATATTTATATCAATTAAGAAAGCTCCAGAGTCCTCAGCTTGTTTAGCAGCTTCAGAAACAGCATATGGCCTATTATCAAATATTTGTACTCCAGTTGGACCTTCTTCTAAATTTATTTGATTGATTTTTTGTGTGCCATATCCTTTTTTAAGACTTGTGGCATTTATCATTTCTGTAAAAAGTAAAGAGTTTGGAGCCCATTTGCGTACAAGTCGTCTAAAAATATTATCTGTAACTCCTGCTAATGGCGATAGCATGACTTTACTCGTAATTATCCTGTTAACTCCCCTTCCTTTTAGCCTTATATTTGAAGACATATAATTTTAAATTTATTTTATCTTTCTTTATTATAAATTCAGATATGGAGCTGATTTTATGTTTTCTATTTATTTCTTAATTTATAATAAGTGCTTTTACTTAAATAGGCCTAATTGATTACTTTTTTTGCTAGTTTATGTTGAGTTGAAATTTAAAAAGGAAATTTTTTTTGTTTATATTAGTAACTATTTTTCTTCCAATAATTATTTTTATTGCACCAATAAATGTAAATGCTATTCAAGGTAATTTAGATTTATCAAGTGCTCAAACCTCCGTAGGAAAGAGATTTGCTAAAGTTTTTTGTGATGCTAAGAGGGAAGGTTTAGATTCTGATTTTGCTAGTGAATATGCTTTGAATAATACATACTTGAAATTTGTAGCATTTCCAGATGATGACGAATATTTGGCTGATTTATGGAATTTCACCCATAATAATATATTAGATAATTGTGGTGAATTTGTAGATATAAATGATCTAAAAGACCTAGAGATTTTTTTTAAAGAAGAAGGTTTAATTGCATCAAATAGGGAACTCTATCTACCAACTTTTGAGAATAATTAGATTAAATTTTTAGCTTGTACTAAAATATAAATAGAATATGAAATTTTATGAAACTATTAGGTTTAAACTCACCTGAAATATTCATAATATTAGTAATTTTGCTTTCAATTTTAGGTCCAAAAAGAATTGAAAAAGGTTTCTTATTATTCAAAAAACTATTAAAGTTCCTCTTA
>QCBO01000004.1 GCA_003279105.1 Prochlorococcus sp. AG-347-I19 | reverse complement strand
GGATATACCCTCAAAAAGAAAATATTAAACCTCGATATGATCAGATTTCATTAAATGAGAAGTTGTGGGACAATCTTCTTTTTAATTACAAAGACGGTCAAAATAATAAACTTTTTCTAAATCAAAGTATCTCTTTATGGCGTTGTAAATATAAGCCAATTAAAGAAAAAAAATTGCCATTAATAATCGATAAATATAATTGGATACAAATAATAGAAGGTAATCTTTTATTAAAAAGTAAAGACTCTAATTCAAATATATTTCTCGAATCTGGAGATGGCTTGGGTTTTGAAGTTAATTATTATGATGATGTCTCTATAGATACTGAAAAAGACTTAGATTTTCTCTTATTTTCGATGCCCTCCTTGTAATTTATCTGTTATTTTTAGCCATCAACTCCTTTATTAAATGCATTTAAGGCTTGCAAAGCCATGTTAAGGTGAACTTCCATAGCACCAAGTGCAATTAAAGAATTTGGTGATTTATCTTTTAGTAAATTCTCTTTTCTTTTTGATAACTCATTAACTACCTTCTTAGTTGAAGCTTCCCAATTGTTTATTAACTCTTCAAATTCTCTTTTTTCTGGGCATTCTATTTCTGCTAATTCATCAGAAAAATGAGCATCTTTTTGTGCCTTAAGCATCAAGTAACTTAATTTTTTATGACTTATTGCTTGAGGTAAATTGTTAGATTCACTCATTGGTAGTGATTAATTTATAAATAAAATCTAACTAATTAAGTGAATATTTGCTAGAGGATAAACGGTTGTAATGACCGACCTGAAAATTACGAAATGATACTTGTACAAAAAATGGATTTATTAACCTTTAATTTTTCACTTATTAGTTTCTTGAAATAATCTCCACGCTCTTCATAATTTTTAAATTGATCAAAACTAGAGCATGAAGGTGAGAATAATAATGTTCCAACCCTATTATTTTGTAAATAATGAAAAACAAAATCTAAAAGCTCTTTTAGTTCTGAAAATTCAAAAATATTTTTTTTAAATCCTTCATTAATAAGCGCCATTTTTAGGACTTTTGAGCTTTCTCCAAAAAGGAAAACACATTTAACTTTTTTCTTTAAAACTTTTATCCACTCACTATATTCATTGCCTTTTAATCTACCCCCAGCAATGATTATTATTTGACCTTCAATTGAACTTATTCCTGCAATAGATGAGTCAAAATTTGTAGCTTTACTATCATTAATGATTTCCAGATCATTATTTTTGTAAATTGTTTCCATCCTATGGGGTAATTGTTTGTAATTAGATAAAGAATCTTTAATCTTCTTGCCAGATAATCCAACTTTTCTTGCTGCTGCAATTACCAATAAAAGATTTTGAAGATTATGCATTCCTTTTAAAGAAAAATGTTCAAGTTTGAATAATTTCTTCCCTCTCTCAACAATGTACGCTTGTTCATCTATCCAATAATCGCAATGAATAAAATTAGATTTATCGAAACTAGTTGTTATCCAAACCCCTCTTGATAGTGAACTGTAGTGATTTCTTAGGTTTTTATCGTCATAATTATAAATTCTAAAATCAGATTTTTCTAACAAGCTTTTTTTTATGTTGAAATAGTTTTCAAGTGTTTTATGTCTTTCAAGATGATCTTCTGTAAAGGTTGTCCATATTCCAATATTAGGTTTTACTTCTGGAGATATTTCTATTTGATAACTGCTTAATTCAGCTACAACCCAATCAATTTTTTCATGTTTTTTGGAGTGAGCATACTTACATAAAGGTGTACCAATATTTCCAGCAAAAGGAGCATAAAATCCAGTATCACAGAGTATATGGCTTAGTAGATGAGTAACAGTAGTCTTGCCATTAGTGCCAGTAATACCTATCCAATTTGTGTCTTTTAAAATTTCCCATGCAACATTAATTTCTCCAATTACTTTAATTCCCTTTTTTTTTAATTCAATAATAGTTATATGGTCATAAGGTATTGATGGACTTACAACAACAGATTCGATCTCTTTCAAAAAAGGTTGAATTTCTTCAAATACAAATTCTTTATTTAGAGAAACTATGATATTAAGCTCTTCTAATGCTGTTTTTCTTTCTAAGAATTCTATCCCATCTTTACTTTCCCAAACAATTACTCTCTTATTGATGCTTCTCAAATACTTGGCAGCCCAAAATCCAGATTTACCTAATCCAATTACAAGATTAATATTTCTTTTACTTGAATAATTATCTATCATTAAATTTATAATTGCATTTATATTAATTGTGTTTAAAGGGTAATTCAATCATGAGATTTTTCTGCAGTATTTATAGTATTCGCCCAAGAAAAGTTTATTAATGGAAGATAATACTGCAAAATATTGGTTCTCTTGGTTTTATGAAAAGTGGGAGAAAAATGCTCCAGGTGAATTAATTGAACAGGGTTTAACTCCTTCTCAGATTGCTGAGCGCTTTGTTAATGAAAACCATGATAGTTTTATTCAATTGTCAAAAAAAATTGATGAAAAAAATTATGATGCCTTAACAGAATTTATGAAACTCTCGGAGAGTGAATTACATATCTTGAAGTATTTTCTAAAGTTAGTGAAAATGAAAAATTTATAGGAAGTTATTAAGAATTTCGAGGCTTTTTACCCATAAATTTTTTCTTTCTTTTTTATTCATGGCGAAAGGAGAAGTAGGGGATAGTTTTGGATGACCTCTGAAATTAAATCTAGGACCATAATGATCACCGCCTCTTGCGTCTGGTGAAGTAGCTGCAAAAAGCTGAGGTAAAGCACCCATCTCAGCAGTTTGAAAAATAGGACTAAATAATTCCAATGAGAATGTTTCTAATGGACCAGGGTTAGGTTTTTGAGCAGTAAAGAGATTTGTTTTTGCAATTCCTGGGTGAGCAGCTAAAGAAAGTATATTTTTGTGCTTTAAGTTCTCATTTAGTTCCAAAGCAAACATTACGTTTGCCAATTTGCTATTGGAGTAAGATTCCCATTTGTTGTAATAGTTCTCGGCTTTCAGATTTCCCCAACCAACTTTGCCAAAAAATTGTGCTCCGGAGGTCACCGTCACTATTCTAGATTCTTCTTTTTTTTCAATAATCGGAAGTAGCTTTAGAGTTAAAAGCATGTGAGCTAGATGATTAACTGCAAATTGTATTTCATATCCTTGGGCACTAAGAGTTTTAGGCGGATGCATAATGCCTGCATTATTGATTAGTAGATCCAAATTTTCAAAATTATCAAAAATTTTGGACTGAACTTCAACAATATTTTTTAAATCTGACAAATCTAACTCTAAAGGTGTAAATAATCCTTCAGGATTAAGACCTTTGAGTTTTTTGATAGTTCGATTAGCTTTTTCAAGCGATCTACAAGCTATAACAACATGAGCATTTTTTTCTGCAAAGGCCTTTGCAGTGTAGTATCCAAGACCACTATTCGCACCAGTAATTAGAGCTGTTTTGCCTGTAAGGTTTGGAATATTAGATGCTTCCCAATTAGAGATTTTAGGTCTAGAAATAGTGGCAGTCATTTAGTAATCCTGCAAGTTGCTTTGGAATTTAACCAAAATTTTATTACTTTTCCACTTTAAATACTTGAAGTCAGTATCGTGAGCTCTTTTTGTAGGTACTATTTAATATTATTTTTCAATTGCATATTGCCATTCGTTATTTTGAGATAAACTTTTCTCTCTAAGTAACTGTAATTTCCTACTATTGATTTTTATAACTATCCCATTAGTTGGATATTTCGCAAATATTTTTTTCTCTAACCAATTTTTTTTATATATTTGGATTTCGCTTGTATGATTTGTGAAGTAACTGTCAGGGGTGCCGAAGCCACATTTTTTAAGATAGTTAAGGGTCTCGTATTGATTAAGTCTTCCATTAAGTATTTGGAAAGAGCAAAAGCGGAGACTTTCTCCAATCCCTTTCTTATCATTGAGGTATTTTCTTGTAATTCTTTTGGAAATGCCGGCAACTTGGTTTGTGGCGTATAGTTCACCTCTAATTTGAAAATCTCGTTTGATAGGAATACAATCGGGGACATTTTTAATTTGTTTAATTTTGCTTGAGACATCAAATCCTTTTTTTGTAATAGCTTTATTAAACTTGCCATCTATATATCTAATTGCAATAGCACAGCCATCAATTTTTGGTTGAATGCTTAATCTTGTTTTTGTTAATAAACTTTCCAAAAATTCTTTATAGTTTTCTTTGGCTAATTTTGGCAAAAGTTTATTATTTTTTTGATTAAAGAAGTCAGGCTCTGGATCAACAGGAATAAAGAGCTTTTCAAGTTGCTTAAATGCATTATCCGAAATTATGCCTTCACCTATTCTGTATTGTTCATCAAGATACTTAACATCTCTCACTAATAAATTATTCATATTAATTTTGATAAATATTTAAAAATCTTTTAGAAAAAATCATTTAAATAAAGATTTGAAAATGAAAAATTAGATCTAAAAAGTAATTGACCACTAAATATCCTCCTATGCAGAGAGCGATTCAAGAGTATAAAATGTACTTTTCAATTGTTTAAATTAAATACTTCAATCAAGCATATTTACTTAAAAGTGAAATAGAAAATTTTAAAGATTAATTTGCAGGCAAATTTTTGAGATTTCTATCAATACAAGAAAAAATTTTTTAAAGTTATGAGAAAATGTCATTTTTATTAAAAGCTCAAAATACCTGGGAAAATTTTGCAACATACAAAATTAACGATTATGCAAAATTAAGAAATTTTGATTTTGGGCCAAATAACGAAAGTTCAGTTTCAAAATTATCGCCTTTCATTACTCATAGAATATTGTCAGAATATGATCTGATCCATGATATTAAAAGTAAGTACAAAATCAAAAATTCAACTAAATTTGTTGAAGAAATATTTTGGAGAGTTTACTGGAAAGGGTGGATGGAAAATAGACCTAAAGTTTGGAGAAATTTTAATTCAGAAAAAAATCTCGATTTTGATTATGATCTATATGAAAGTGCAATTAATGGCAATACTGAATTAGATTTTTTTAATTCTTGGGTTCATGAATTAAAGCAGTTCAACTATTTGCATAACCATACAAGAATGTGGTTTGCGAGTACTTGGATATTCAATTTAGGCCTCCCATGGCAATTGGGAGCAAAGTTTTTCTTTAAATATCTTTTTGATGGAGATGCTTCGTCTAATCTCCTTAGCTGGAGATGGGTCGGGGGATTGCAAACTAAGGGAAAACAATATCTTTTTTCATCATCAAACCTCAGAAAGTTTTCAAATAATCGATTTAATGTAGAAAAAATAAGTAATCAGCAAATTTTTCTTGAAGAATCTAATCAAATACCATTTGAAGATGAGATTTATAAAAATGATATGGATCCTAAATCAGATAATCTGATTATGTTTGAAAATGATCTGCACCTTGCAACCCTACAAAATTTACTTCCAAGTTATAAAAAAGTATTTATTATCCTTTTAAAAAATGAACAAAGACAAATTAAATTGTCTGAAGCTGTTTTGAAATTTAAACAAGATTTGGTCTCTGAATTTGTAGAGCAATTTGATAATGTTGAACAGATTGATCCTAATTCACTGGAAAATACTTTTAAAAATACCTACGAAATAGACATTATTTATCCTGGAGTGGGAGAAAATTATGATTTCATAACTGAGTTTAAAAATTTACACCATAAAAAAATTTTTAATCTTGTGAGGGATGAAGATTTATTTGCTTGGAAATTTGCTAAAAGAGGGTTTTTTAAATTTAAAGAAAATATTCCAAAAATAAATCAAAGAATAATAGAAAATTTCTCAAAAAATAATCTTTAATTTAATTGAATTCTTAATCAGAAAAAAACCCTTTTGGTCAGTAAGTATAAATACTTATTTAGGTGCGACTTTTGCTGTTTAATCCACGATGGATACTGTGACTAGTTATTTTTACTTAAGGATAATTATTTTATAGTGCTTTCAACCATTCTTACCAAGTCGTTTAGCAAAGATACTGCTTTATTAATTCTTAGAGTTATAACCGGAACTGTTCTAATACATCACGGTTATGAGAAATTAGCAAATATTGAAAATTTCGCTGATGCTTTTGTGAGACCATTACATCTTCCATTTCCAATATTTTTGTCATACATAGCGGCATTTTCAGAAATAGGTGGAAGTTGGTTATTAATTATAGGCTTAGCTACAAGATTTGGAGCTTTGGCAATTGTTGGAACCATTTCTGTAGCTATATATCATGCACTTATTACTTCTGGTTTTAATATCTTCTTACTAGAGCTTTTACTTTTGTATTTTGCTTCAGCAACTTCAATTGCATTAACAGGTCCTGGTAATTTCTCCTTAGATGAAGTTATCATCAGAATTTTGAAATCAGAAGATGAGGAGGAAATTATAACGTCAACAAAATCAAAAAATTCTAAGGAAGTTGAAATTAAAGAAGAAACAAGTAAAGGTGGTTTATTTCAATTTCTGCAAGCAAACATACTCTCAGATACTTCAAGCTAGCTTTTTAGGATAAAGGCTATTGATAAGCTCTAACCTTTTGCGATAAATGTTTCTCTTCTCAAGCTTTATCTTGATTGTTGCTTCTGAAAGACTTATAAACAGCCCTATAGCAGTTACCCAAGATAAAAAAATAAAAGGGTTTTTGGGAATTTCTGAGAAATTCATATGAATAATACTTCTTTTTTTAAACTGACTGATCAATATATGTTTTTCAACCTAAATATACAATTTAGAAATATTTAAGGATTAATTTCAACTTTTTCCCATTTCTTAATCTTTTCCCAAAGATATCGTTTATGAACAGGCTGTTCTAATTTAAGAAGATCTACAGAATCGATTTCAAAATTTAGAACTACAAAATTTTCTGACTTGGGCTGATTGGATAATATTTCATGAGCAGATTGGACTTTTGGGTTTATTTTCTTTCCAGGAGATCCCCAAAACCAAGAGGATTTTGATTTTTCTGATAATAAATCCCAATACTTTTTGTTATCACTTAATTCATGCATTTTTCCTTTGAATCTATATTGTGATTTGGTTTTCAAAAAGAACCATAATATTTCTGCATTAGGGTTAAATTTTAAATGCTCAATTTTTTCACTTCTTCTATCTGTGAAAATAATCATTGAACTATCTTTATGCCATCCTCTGAAAACAACTGTTCTTAATCTTGGCTCATTTTCTTCGCTGACTGTTGCAAGCTGTATCCATCTATTAGAGGGTGATTTGCCCTCTTTTTTTCTAGAAGATTTTAAATCTTGCCTCCAACTGGGTAAGTTGTTATCAGGCATTTAATTTAGGCAATATAAAACCACTTTTCTTTTTGTACTCTTCGAATGAATCATATTTTGAGAGCGATTTATCTTTTTTTATCATTCTTGGTAGAAAAACAATAGAGAAAAATATTGCAAGAATTACTAATGGAATGAAACTCATTGAAAGGATGGCGAATGATAGATAAATTAGTATTTCTCCTAGATAATTTGTATTTCTTATATTTTTGAAAAATCCATCTTTAATTAGATCTTTTTTTAATTTAAGAGAAAAGTATTTTTGAGCATCACTAGCAAAGTGTAGAAACACACCAATTATATTTATAGATATAGATGTAGCTATTACGATATTTGGAACAGATTTCTGAGATGAGATAAGAATGTAGGGAGCCACCCAGTAACTTCCAAGGAAAATAAAACCAGTAACTGAAGTTAAAAAATTGATTTTCTCTTTAAAATAAGGATCTGGGAATATCTTTTCTTTTAGAAGCCAAAGTAATCCATAAGTACCATGCAGAGCTAAATAAACATAGGGAGCGATCGTAAAATTATCAAAAAAAATCATAAGACCTATCACTACAAATGCAGTGAGCCCTTTATGTAAATTAATTATTTGATTAAGTTTCATCTTTCTTAATAATCTAAAAAATGTAATTATTTTCTGTGGATATAACCTAGGTTGTTAAAAGTTTTAATGGGCGATACTGGATTCGAACCAGTGGCCACTACCGTGTCGAGGTAGTGCTCTACCACTGAGCTAATCGCCCAAATTGAAGAATTTTTAGTCCCCCTTATAAGAAAATAGCAGGTTGCGTTTCATTTTCTAAGTAATTTAACTTTCCATCGTTCTCTTTTGGTTATTTCTAAATTCAGAATTTCGATAAATCCTTTATTTTCAAGTTCTAGTTTGTCGCCAATTTTTAGATTAATAGTTGGCTTGTTAACTTTGCTTCCATTTAATCTGAGCATTCCATTTTCTATCCTTTCAATGATTTTGGTTCGTGATACCCTAAAGCCCGCTGAAGCTATGGCATCTAATCTTGTTGAAGCTTCTACTGTATTGACAAGTTTTTTTGATCTTCCAGAAGGTATTTGTAATTCATCAATATCTACTACTTTAACTTTTACTTTTACGTCTCTCAAATAAAAAATCTTTTCATCAAGATGCTTAATATCTAAATTATCAATTATCCCTTGTGCTCCCCTATCGCCAATAGTCCATATATCTCCAACTTTTATTTGATTTACCCCATTTTCAATTAAGAGGGATCTAAAGTCGTCTTGTGTAGCATTATCAAATAAAAAATTTCCATTAATTTTTATTCCTTGAGCTGGGAAATTACTTTTTAGCACATCTTCCTCAGAAATATTATCCCCTCTAAAGCAAGCTATCTTAGATCTTTGAGAAGAGGAGAATCCTCCATAAATAAAAAATTTGAAATCATTTAAATTTTCAAAATCTTTTAAAATCTCTTCGCAAACATAAGTTGAATAAAACCCAGTCCAATAAGTTTCCCAGTGTTTGTAAGCTAAGTTAGCAATATTTATTAATTCCTCAGTTTCTTTTTTGTAGTTTGAATTTATTAAGATTTCTTTTAAGTCAATCATTTAGCCTTCTAAAAATATTATATCTTTTGCTTCTGATTGCTTTATTAAAGCCCAAGGTAATTCGGTCCCAATTTGATTTTCAAGTAGAACAAGCCATTTACCCTCTTTATTAAAATTAATGATTGATCTTAACTCTTTATTTCTATTAATGTTGATACTTGCAGAAGAAACAATACTTCCTAAATATCCTGAACCCATTCCTAAAAGACCTCCAATTAATGATTCCCCGATGTTATTTAAACCAAGAAAGCTGAAGGTAGATAAATTTGTCATATTAGAAAAAGCTATTCCAGCTATAAACCCAAATGGCATTAGCCATCTACTCATATCTTTTTGCCTGATCTTCCTATCAAGTTTAGGATTTAAGATTCTTATATCATCAAAATTTTGAGATTTGAATAAGATATTTGCTTTCGCATTTAGCAATTCTGTTTCGTCTGATGATATTTTCTCACTTCTTGGTGGGATCAAAATAGCTTCAGAGAGCATTACTGATTTTTCGTTGAAAACATCAAATAGCTGGATACATTTATTAATGTCTTCAAATATCACAATACTTTTAGTCAAATTTCAATCCTCAAATGTTTGTGTGTTATTCAAATTAATAAAATAAGATACATACACTATAGATTAAGTTAAAGTAAAAGATTAAAGAACCAATCTTAAATGACAAAAGTTCTCATTACAGATCCAATTGATCAAACAGGAATCGATATTCTTTCAAAAGTTGCTCAGGTTGATCAAAAGATAGGAATCTCAGACTCTGAGTTAGCTTCCATTATTAAAGATTATGATGCTTTAATGATTCGCTCTGGGACTCAAGTGACCGAAGAGATTATAAACTCTTCAAGTAAACTTAGAATCATTGGGAGAGCAGGAGTTGGAGTCGATAATGTAGATGTTAAAGCTGCTACGCAAAAAGGCGTCCTTGTTGTTAATTCTCCAGGGGGTAACACAATAGCAGCGGCTGAACATACTATAGCTATGATGTTGGCCTTATCTAGGCATATTCCAATTGCTAATAGCAGTACTTCGTTAGGTAAATGGGAGAGAAAGAAATTCGTTGGGAATGAGCTTTATAAGAAAAAATTAGGTGTAGTAGGTTTAGGGAAAATTGGTGCTCATGTAGCAAAAGTTGCTAATGCATTAGGAATGGAAGTTTGCGGATATGATCCCTTTGTTTCAACTGAAAGAGCTCAACAAATCCAAGTTAAACTTTCTGATCTAGAAGATTTATTCCAACAATCCGATTATGTAACTTTGCATTTACCTCGCACACCAGAGACAGAGAATTTAGTAAATATGGAGGTGCTTAAAAATATGAAAAGTAGCGCAAAATTAATTAATTGTGCTCGAGGAGGCTTGATTGACGAAGAGGCATTAGCAGAAGCTTTAAATCAATCATTGATTGCAGGTGCTGCAATAGATGTCTTTTCTAAAGAACCTTTGGAATCTAATTCACCACTTTTGAAGGTTGAAAAGAATCTTATTCTTACCCCCCACTTGGGAGCATCTACTCGGGAAGCACAAGAAAATGTAGCTGTTGATGTTGCTGAACAAATAAGGGATGTCTTGCTTGGTTTATCTGCTAGAACTGCAGTAAATATTCCAGGTTTGAGCCCTGATATTATGGATAGTCTGAAACCTCATTTGCAGTTAGCTGAAACCATGGGTCTGCTTATAAGCCAGCTTTCAGGTGGGCAGATACACAAACTAGAAGTAAAGCTTCAAGGTGAATTTGTTCAGCATCCTTCTCAGCCATTAATAATTGCTAGTCTAAAAGGCCTTTTAAGTAAAGCTTTGGGAGATAGGATTAATTATGTGAATGCTTCGCTAGAAGCAGATTCAAGAGGTATTTCAGTAGTTGAGAATAAAGATGAGGCAAGACCTGAATTTGCTAGTGGTTCGCTTCAGTTAACCACTTATGGAGATAACGGCGACCATAGCGTGGCGGGAAGCATTTTTGCTGATGGGGAATTAAGAATTATTAGTATTGATCAATACCCAGTTAATGTATCACCAAGCAGATATATGTTGGTTACTAGGCACAGAGATATGCCAGGCATTATTGGCAAGCTGGGGTCTTTATTAGGTAGCAACAATGTAAATATTGCCTCAATGCAAGTTGGGCGCAAGATTGTTAGAGGGGAAGCTGTTATGGTTCTAAGTATTGATGATCCAATACCTAATAAGTTGCTTGATACCATTATTGAAGTAGATGGGATTACCAATGCTAATCCAGTTACTCTATGAAGTGGCTTGACTTAGATAATGGAAACTAAAGATTGGTATAAACTAACTTTTCCGATAGAAAGTGATTCTGAAGAAATTATTATTTGGAAATTAAATGAGCTGGGAATATTTAGTTTTTCATTTGAATATTTAATTAAAAATGAAAATAAAAAAGAAGTTAATATATGGCTTCCAACTGATGATTGGGATGAGAGTTCTAGAAGTAGTTTTGAAAAAATAATTATCAAACTTCTAAACATTAATCCCCATAAGAATAAATTTTTTGACTGGAGTATTATCACAGAGGAGGATTGGTTAACAAGTTGGAAGAAATATTGGGCTCCTGAGTTAGTAGGAAAACATTTTTTAATATTGCCTTGTTGGATAAATCTAAATAAAAAATTTAAAGACAAACAAATCATAAAAATTGATCCTGGTGCAGCTTTTGGAACAGGAAGTCATCCTTCAACGTATCTTTGCTTGGAAAAAATGGAGAATATTTTTTTTTCTCATAAAAAGGTATTAGATATTGGGAGCGGTAGCGGGATTTTGAGCGTCGCAGCAAAATTGCGTGGTGCTAAAGAGGTTTGTGCAGTGGATAATGATTACTTAGCGATAAATTCAACAAAATCTAATTTCCAACTAAATTTCGGTAATCTAAACAACTTAAGTACATATTTGGGATCTTTTAATGAGGTGATTTTAAAAAATCAACTCGAACAATTTGATTTTGTTTTATGCAATATTCTTGCTGAAGTAATAAAAGGAATGATTCCAAATATCTATAAGTGCTTGAGAAACAATGGGGAAGTAATTTTCAGTGGAATTCTGAATTCACAAAAGGATGAAATTATTAAAATATTAATTCAAAATGACTTGAAATTACTGGATGTATCAACTAGAAAAGATTGGGCATGCATTTCTGCGCAAAAAGCCAGCAATCCAACCTAAGCATAAGTTTTTCTTATGGATATTCTTTCATACATTTTATTGTGTCATTTTTTACTTCAAAATCTCACATATCGACCAAATCGATGTTAAAAATGTATTTGATAGGTATTAATTACCAACAATTTTTTATTTAAATGGCTTCTTACAAAGTTACTCTCATCAGCGAAGGTGAAGGCCTCAATTCAACTATTGAAGTACCTGATGACCAATACATCCTCGATGCGGCTGAAGAACAAGGCATCGACCTTCCTTATTCTTGTAGAGCTGGAGCATGTTCAACATGTGCTGGAAAAGTTACTTCAGGTAGTGTTGATCAATCAGATCAAAGTTTCTTGGATGATGACCAATTAGAAGCTGGTTTTGTTCTTACTTGTGTTGCTTATCCAACATCTGATGTAACAATTACAACTCATGCTGAGGAAGAATTGTACTAATTATAAAAATTTAACTTTTCTAAGTTGATTATTGATTATTTCTCTGCCACCCTCTATAAAGGTGGCTTTTTTTTGTAAATGGATAAATTTGAATTTTTCAAGTCTGGCAGTGTTCAATCAAGTTATGGAGGTCAGTACAGTTATAAGATAATTGGACCATGTTGCAGACTTTATGATAGGGAAGAGTTACCCTGGCCCTGTTCAAGGCTTGCTTGGAGAAGTAAGGAGCCTAGTTGGAGAAGAATAGGGTCTAGGTTCGTTGCAGATATGGCTTCAAGAAAATGCCCATCATACTCAGTAGAGATTTTGGAGCCTGGATCAAAACCTGTTGAGACAGTTATAACTCTTTTTTCAAAGAAATTTTCTTCTGATATACAAGAATGGTGGTACAGCAAAAAGCCAGGCTCAAGGAAACCTGGCAATATCTATCCATCTGAAGTTAATTAGATTTAATATTAGGCTTTTGGTTTAGGAGGTGTGTAACCTTTTAGGCCAGAGCATTCTAGGCTATCGGCTGTATTTACTCCTGTCTGTGAATTAGTACCTGTTGCTCTCTCGCAAAGTGATTTTCTTGTCTTTAAATCAAGGTTTGCGTCAGTAAAGTCTGCTCCATCAATAATTGCACCATCAAAAACACTTTTCATTAGCTCACCATTAGTAAGATTAGCATCTGTAAAATCAGCATTATCAAAGCGTGTTGCATATGCAATAAGGTCCTTCATATTGGCTCCTTTAAAACTAGAGTTTTTTGCAGTTGTTACACTCATATATGCGCCTTGAAGATTAGCTTCTCCTAAATCTTGATTAGATAAATCATATTTAACATATTCAGTATTATGCAGGTCGGCACCGTGAAGATCATCTTTTAGTACGTCAACTGATGAAGGATCACTAGGATAAAGCGCATTTGCAGAGATTGGATTAATGAGTAAACCAATAATTAACGGAAGAAAAATAAATAGTCTTTTTAAAGACTTATGTAGTGATGAAAACATAGAAACCATTTCGATCAACATCAATATAGAAAACCTATGACTATTATTCCATGGGTTGGTCATTTGCGACCCTTCTTCTCACGAACTGTTGCAGTTTATTTTATTTCTGCTGTTAGAAAATCTTTTGCAAGTTGAGTATTCGGAAAGACTTTTTGAGCCTCTTTAAGCAAATCGCTTGGTGTGATAGCATTTTTATTGGTGTATCTTGGACTTAGATGAGTAATAATTAATTTTTTTGTGTTAGATAATAATGCTGTTTTGGCAGCCATAATTGTTGTGGAATGTAATTTTTCGTAGGCCATGCTTTCATCCTCCTCTGAAAAAGTCGATTCATGTACTAGTAAATCGGCATTTTTTGATAGTGAAACAGCTGATTCGCTAAACACTGTATCTGTGCAATAAACAAAACTTTCACCTTTTCTAGGAGGTCCACAGAATTCTTTCCCATCGAATGTCCTACCATCCGCTAATACGACTTTTTTACCTTGTTGCAGTTCTGAATAAATTGGTCCAGGTGCTATTTTTAGAGACTCTGCTTTTTTGATATCAAATATACCTGGTTTATCTTTTTCACTCACCCTATAACCATAAGCAGGTATTTTATGTTTAAGGCAGGCACAATTTACTTTTATTTTGTTGTTTTCAAATAGGATTTTATTTTCTGATGCAAAACTTTCAACTTCCACAAAATGTAATGGGAAAGATAATTTGCAAAAACTACTTTTAAGTGCTGAATTTATAAAACTTCGCAACCCTGAAGGACCGTAAATTTGAATACCCTCACTATTTCCTGATAAACCTAAGGTAGCTAAAAGTCCAGGCAAACCATAAATATGATCTCCATGCATATGTGTAATAAATATTTTCTTGATTTGTGAAGATTTAATATTGCTTTTCATTATTTGATGTTGCGTTCCTTCTCCGCAATCAAAAAGCCAAACTTCTGATGACTGTGATAATTTAAGTGCTAGTGAAGAAACATTTCTCGTTAAGGATGGGACACCTGAGCTTGTTCCTAAGAAGGTGATATTCACTTATTTATGATATTTTTATTGTTATATCTGGATTAAATTTAGACTTTTAGTCAAACTTAGGCAAATTAAGCATTTGTTTTTAAACAAAGTGATACTTAAATTTAAAAATAACTATAGTAAATGTTGCCTAATAAGTATTTTATTTATTTGTGTTTTTCAAAGTGAAAGTGTTTTTGCATCGAGAGAACCAATCATTAGAGTTTTGATATCAAAAAATAACAATTTAAGGATCAGATCAGATAGATCAATTCCTTTAACCATAGAGGGTAAATTTTTTTCAAGCAAAAGAATAAAAGGTCTAACTTTGAAAAATGAGAAAAATAGAAAAATTTTATATTTTGATAAGAATAAACAAAAAAAATATGAGTTAAAAAGTAATCAAAAATTTCAAGTGAGTTCTTCCGATGGAAGAGGTATTTGGGTAGGTCAGAAGAGATTTGCTGGTAAGCTTAATCTCTTTGTATCTGATTCTGAAATATTGGTAGTAAATGTTTTAGGAATAGAAAAATACCTTAATAGCGTAGTGGGTTCAGAAATGCCAACAAAATGGCCTATTGAAGCATTAAAGGCGCAAGCAATTGCCTCAAGAACTTATGCTTTAAAGCAGAAGGGAAATAATTTATTTGATATAGATTCAACCCAGAAAAATCAAGTCTATAATGGCTTGGAATCAAGAACTTATAAAACTATCAGAGCCGTTAAAAGTACAAGATCTTTGGTTTTAACGTATAAAAATAAATTAATTAATGCTTTGTTTCATAGCAGCTCAGGTGGAATGACAGAAAATAGTCAAGATGTATGGAAGAATAAATATCCATATTTATCAAGTGTGAAAGATTTTGATAAAAATAATCCAAAATTTAGATGGCAAAAAAAAATTTCTAGTAATGAATTAATAAATTTATTTCCAAAGATTGGAGGTTTAAAAAATATAGAGATTCTAGATATTACTAGTACAGGGAGGGTAAAAAATTTAAAACTTATTGGGGCTTATGGTTCTGATCAAATGTCTGGGGTAGATTTTAGAAAAAGATTAGCCCTGAGCAGTAATTTTATCAGATTTAAATTTTTTGAGGAAGAATTAAACAACAATGCTCCTCAAAAGAAAGGGTTGATAGTTTTTGGACAAGGATCAGGTCATGGAGTAGGACTGAGTCAGTGGGGGGCTAAATATCTGGCTTCTAGAGGCCAAAAAGCTGAAAGGATATTAAAGCATTTTTATAAGGGTGTGCAGATTAAACCATTTAGCAAAGATTACCTATAGAAATTATTTAGCATTCAGGACTAATTTTGGATTTATAAAAGTTTGATCTTTATTTAAGAAGCCTATTCCAAGTAGCGTTTCTTTTTTATCTATTACTTTTATGGGTTTTTTGTAGTCAAAAGATTTGCTTTCCTCGAAGCAATTAATATCAACTTTAATTGCTCTTCCCGTTTGCCAAAAATTGATTTCCTCTTCATTATTTAAGACAAATGTTGAAATGTGGTTAAGAGCAGAAATTATTGGAATAATAAAATTTTTCGAGTTTTTTTTATCTTCTTCGATATCAGATATTTTTATCGAGTTTTGTTCATCAAAGCCACAAGCTGAAATTCTTTTTAGTTGTAGAAGGCAACCCTCGGAATTAAGAATTCCTCCTAAATCTCTTGCAATTGATCTTATGTATGTGCCAGCTGAACATTTGATTTTTATTTCTATGATTCCGTTTATTTGGTCCCATTTCATTAAAGTAAGTTCGTCTATTTTTATTTCTCTTGGTGCTAATTCAAAAACTTCATTCCTGAAAGATTTCTTATAAGCTCTCTCACCATTTACGTGCACACTAGATACTTTCGGCGGAATTTGTTTGATAATTCCTCTAAATCTATTTAAGTATTGATCTAATTTTGCATCACTGATTTCAGGCCAACTTTTTTGATTAATTATTTCTCCGTGAATATCATCAGTGTTAGTTCTTATCCCTAATTTAATTTGTCCTATGTAAGTTTTACCCTGTGG
Source organism: Prochlorococcus sp. AG-347-I19 (assembly GCA_003279105.1). Lineage (GTDB taxonomy): Bacteria > Cyanobacteriota > Cyanobacteriia > PCC-6307 > Cyanobiaceae > Prochlorococcus_A. The sequence continues at coordinate 76,075 of QCBO01000004.1, read as the reverse complement.
GAGATATTGAATAAATCTTGTTGCACTGCCTATCGCGATTGGTAATATTCCTATAACCTCTGGGTCAAGAGTTCCTGTGTGACCGACCTTTTTCGTATTAAATAACTTCCTTATTTGTTTAACACAATCATGTGAGGTACACCCTTTATCTTTATTAATTACTAAGAATCCATCTTTAGTTTCCATTTTTAATATTAAGAATACTTTGAGAAAGATTTATGACCATCCTATGATTTTGTTATCGAAAATTTAGAGTAAGAAATTGAATAACAATAATATTATTGTAAAAGAGTTTTTAGACAATGCTTTTAATTTGAAATCACATTTAATGGAATACTTATCTATTAGAGAATGTGATTTAGATGGATTCCTTGCAAATGCAAAGATGAATTTAGCAAATTCACATCCTGGAGATGCTTTGAATGATGTTTCGGATTTTTATACTGAAATAGTTGGAGATCGGCATGTAGCTGATTTAGCTGCTTGGCATATCACGAGCAAGGACTACATCGCTGATACTTTAAAACTTCAGCAGAGATTTTCTAGAGATTTGGTTTTAGATTTTGGAGGAGGTATTGGAACGCATGCCTTAGCTAACGCTATGTCTTCAAAAGTTGAGCATGTTTTTTTTGTAGATATTAATGAGACAAATAGAAACTTTGTTGAATATAGGGCCAAGAAATTAGGAGTCGAAAAAAACCTTACTTTTTGCAAGACAATTCAAGATACACAAATATCTAAATTTGATACGATCGTTTGCCTTGATGTTTTGGAACATCTTGCTGATCCAGCTTCACAAATTGAGATTTTCAATGAGTTTATGGATCCTAACTCTATTGCTTTATTTAATTGGTATTTTTTCAAAGGAGAAAAAAATGAATATCCGTTTCATATCGACGACATTCAAATTGTTGAAAAATTTTTTGAGACTCTTCAATCAAATTTTTTGGAAGTATTTCATCCTATTCTTATAACTACAAGAGCTTATAAGAAAATTAGATAACTATATTAACTCTTTTTCTATTTCTTAAATTTCTTTTAATGCTCTCAAAACTTACTGTTCCTTCTTTGAGCGCAAAAAGGGTGTCATCTTTACCTTTACCTACATTAATCCCCGGCAAAAAAGATGTACCTCTTTGGCGAATTAAAATTGATCCAGCAGTTACTTTTTCTCCTCCATAAGCTTTAACACCCAATCTTTTGGAATTTGAATCTCTTCCGTTTCTAGTAGAACCTGTTCCTTTTTTATGTGCCATTAGAAGTGTTTAATTTGTAGATTTTTCTGATTTTGGTTTAGTCTCTTTTTTAACAGTTTCCTTTTTTACAGAAGACTTAGGAGCGCTTTTACCAATTGTTATAGATTTTACCATAACTCTTGTAAGTTCTTGTCTGTGACCCATCTTTCTTCTTGTCTTTTTTTTCGGACGCATCTTATATACAAGAATTTTCTTATCTCTTCTATGAGAGACTACTTCTAATTCAATTTTTGCATCTTTAACGTAAGGTTTCCCAACACTTATTGAGTCCTTATCCTTTAAAAGCAAAACTTTTTCAAGTGTTATCTTGTCTTTCTCTTTTGCATTTAACCTGTCTATGTCATAGTATCTATCAACTTCGAACCAAAATTGTTGGCCTGAAGTTTCTGCTATTGCATACAATGCATTACTTTGAGAAGAATTGTTTGAGGAGTTTTTAGAATTTGCCATATCTTAAAGACGCTACTAGGCTCAAATTAATAATTTGATTAAGCCAAATAAGCAATCATAATAATTTGTTTATTTTCTTATTTTGTAGTGTAATAAGTCAAGGGTTGTTTTAAATCTTTGATATCAATTTAGGTACTATAACTATGGCAGCAAGGAAAACATATATTTTAAAACTCTATGTTGCAGGAAATACTCCTAATTCGATGAGAGCTTTAAATACTTTAAGAGAAATTTTAGAAAATGAATTCAAAGGAGTTTATGCTTTGAAGGTTATCGATGTACTCAAGCAACCACAACTTGCAGAAGAAGATAAAATTTTAGCCACTCCAACGTTAGCTAAAATTTTACCGCCACCAGTTAGAAAAATAATAGGTGATCTTTCAGATAGAGAGAAAGTGTTAATTGGTTTAGATCTACTTTTTGATGAATTAACTGAAACTGAATATAGTGGAGATAGATAACATATTAAACTTTTAAAATTAAAAATAAATACAAAATTTATTTTATTTTTGTTTAATTAGCACAAAACTATGAACGATAAGAAATTTGGTAAATCAAATAAAATGCAAGTACAAAAATTACCAACTGGAATAGAAGGTTTTGATGATGTTTGTAGAGGCGGGTTGCCTGTATCTCGAAGTACACTCGTTAGTGGCACCTCAGGAACTGGTAAAACTGTTTTTTCTCTTCAATATTTACACCATGGAATTTGTAATTTTGATGAGCCTGGAATCTTTGTAACATTTGAGGAATCACCCCTAGATATTATTAGAAATGCCGCAAGTTTTGGTTGGGATTTACAAGAATTAATTGATCAAAATAAACTCTTTATTTTGGACGCATCTCCCGATCCTGATGGACAGGATGTGGCTGGTAACTTTGACTTATCGGGTCTTATTGAGAGAATTAGTTATGCAATTAGAAAATATAAAGCTAAAAGAGTTGCAATAGATTCAATAACTGCTGTCTTTCAACAGTATGATGCGATTTACGTTGTTAGAAGGGAAATATTTAGATTGATAGCAAGATTAAAAGAAATAGGTGTTACAACAGTTATGACCACAGAAAGGGTGGATGATTACGGACCAATTGCTAGATATGGTGTAGAAGAATTTGTATCTGATAATGTTGTCTTATTAAGAAATGTTCTTGAGTCAGAGAAGAGAAGAAGAACTCTAGAAGTTCTTAAGTTAAGAGGTACTGTACATATGAAAGGTGAGTATCCATTCACTATGGGGATGGATGGAATAAGTGTGTTTGCCTTAGGAGCAATGCGATTAACTCAGAGATCCTCAAATATTAGGATTAGCTCTGGAGTTAAAGATCTTGATGATATGTGTGGTGGAGGATATTTTCAAGATTCTATTATTCTCGCCACTGGAGCAACTGGTACTGGCAAAACAATGCTTGTATCGAAATTTGTTGAAGATGCTTATAACAATAACGAAAGAGCAATACTTTTTGCATATGAAGAATCTAGAGCTCAATTGCTTAGGAATGCTACTAGCTGGGGTATAGATTTTGAAAAAATGGAAAGTGATGGATTATTGAAAATTATTTGTGCATATCCTGAATCAACTGGTCTTGAGGATCACTTACAAATTATAAAAACGCAAATTAATCAATTTAAACCAAAAAGAATGGCAATTGATTCTCTCTCTGCATTAGCCAGAGGTGTAAGTTTGAATGCATTTAGACAGTTTGTAATTGCTGTTACCGGTTATACCAAACAAGAGGAAATAGCAGGCTTTTTTACTAATACTGCAGAAGAATTTATGGGAAGTCATTCTATAACTGATTCTCATATCTCAACAATTACAGACACCATATTGTTGCTTCAATATGTAGAAATAAAAGGTGAGATGGCACGAGCTTTAAATGTTTTTAAAATGCGGGGATCATGGCATGATAAACGAATAAGAGAATTTATCATTACGAATAGTGGTCCAGAAATAAGGGATTCTTTTTCTAATTTTGAACAAATATTTAGTGGTGCCCCTCATAGAGTTATCCCTGATCAAAATGTTCAAAATGTTTTTAAAGGAATAGATAATAATTAGATAATTTCTTTAATTTCAGAACCTGAAAAAGAATCGGAATTATTAATAGCTTTTGTCAATAGTTCATCTTTGTCAGATTGAGCTAAGGCTAAATCAAACCAGAAAGTTGTCCCTACTCCTAATTCACTAGCCATGCGAATTTCACCACCATGTTTTTCAATTATTCCCCGAACTATAGATAAACCTAAACCGGTACCTTGCTCAGTATGAACAGAATTCTCTACTCTATAAAAACGATCAAATATCTTTTCTTGATCAGCCTGCGATATTCCTGAGCCAGTATCAGCAATCTCAATCCTTACTTTTGGTAGTGGTGAAACTAATTCACATTGAGGGGCTGCATCATTTGTAATACTTGGAGGGAATGCTGGACAGGAATCTGGCCAAGTATAAGCTCTTATAATGAGGGAGCTGTTTTTTGGACTAAATTTCAATCCATTACCGAGCAAATTATCAAAAACCTGCAAAAGTAAATCAAAATTTCCAAGAATTGGAGGAATAGTCTCCTCTATATCATGAGCTAATGAAACATTTTTTTCTGTAGCATTAAGTCTATAGTTTCTAAGAGTCTGTTCTATTGCTGGTTTAATGTCCATTTGCTCTAGTTGAACAATTTTCCCAGATTCCAATCTTGATAAATCTAATACATCATTTACAAGTCTTGTTAACCTATCAGTCTCTGAATTTGCAATTCCTAAAAATTCTATTTGTTCTTCATCAGAAAGTTGATCTTTTAAATCGTGTAAGGTCTCTACATAACTTTTGATATTAAAAAGTGGTGTCCTTAATTCATGTGAAACATTACTAATAAATCTATTTTGTGCCGCGTTGAGTTCAACTTCTCTAGTTAAGTCTTGGATTGTTACAGCAATTCCTTTTAATTCAACTTTATTTGTATCTAAAACTGATTGCAATACAATTCTTAAGGTCCTTGCTGGTTCTCCTAAACTGAATCTTAAATCGTCCTTCTCCTTTCCCCTGTTTAGAATAGATTCTATATTCGTATGTAAGTCGTTAGATAAAATTTCCGGAATTTCATTTAAAAAATATTTACCCTCTAAGAATCTTCCTTCCCAACGAAATAGTCTCTTAGCTGTCGGATTCGTAAGTACTATCTTCCCTTGTGAATCTAGTAATATAGCACCGTCAGCCATTGTAGCTATGAGTGATTGTTGCTTGATTTGTGCCGCTTTTAATTCTTCTATATTAGCCTCGTCATAATTTTCTAACTGTGTGGCCATTCGGTTAAATCCATTTAAGAGTTCTCCTAAATCACCCGTCATAGGCAAAGAAATTCTTGATTTAAAATTTCCTCTTGAAATTTCTCTAACACCTCTTACTAATTCTCTAACGGGTCTTGTAATAGTTAGTGCATTAAAAACAGCTCCAAGTATTACTAAAACCCAAATAGAAATAAAAACTGCAATGGTTACCTCTCTAGTTAAGGCAGCGCTGGCTAGCGCTTTTTTGTTGGGGGTGACTCCCAAGGCTAAAGTTCCAAGATATTTGCCTTTCCACAACATTGGGACAAATACATCTGTGACTTGACCTTGAGGTGTCGCATGCTGTCTAACTAATGGGAATTGTGGTCTCTTTTTTAATTCTGCGGGTAGTTTTAATCTTCGAGTGAGCTGAAACTGACTATCTGAGCTTGTCGGTGTCGCACTGATCGGTATCCCAAGTTGAACAACATCTTCAGCATCAGTAAAAAATATATAACGGAGGTTTCGACTTGATCTCCAAAACTTTTCAGCTACATTTGAAATTTCTTTTTTTTGGTTATTAGCAACTAATTCTGTAACATTCCCAGATAACAATAAGCCAAGATCTCGAGCATATCTAGTATCATTCATTCCTGCGTCTCTTTGGATGCTATTTAATGCAAAAAAAGTTATTCCTGTCATTAGGAGGCTTACGACAAGAGTTGCTATAGCTAACAACTTTGTTCTTAAACTGAATCCACTCCACCAAGCAATGAGTCCATTAATCCAATAGTTACTATTTATATCTTCATTTTCATTGGTGTTATATTTTCTATTTTCTTGATTATTGGTATCTACCATAAGCTTAATTCTCCTTAGAAAACTTTTTTCTGACTTGGTAACCTATATCATTTCTGAAGTAAATACCCTCAAAATGAATTTTTTTTAAATTCTTATATGCTTTTTCAAAAACAGTATCGAAGTCTTTATCTTGGCAGACAATACTTAAGACTCTTCCTCCATTAGTTAATAATTTCCCATCTTCACTTAAAGAAGTACCTGAGTCGAAGATTTGACAATCATTTGCGTCAATCTTATCCATATTTATTGGAAAGCCAATTTTATATTCGTGAGGATAACCTTTGGAGGTAGCTATTACACAACCACTAACTTTATCAGAAGTATTAATTACTTCATCACCAGTTAAGTTTCCCATTGAACATTTTTCTAAAAGAAATACAAAATTTTGATCCATCAAAGGCATTATAGTTTGGCATTCTGGATCACCAAATCTGCTATTATATTCTATAACTTTAGGCCCAGATTCTGTGATCATTAGTCCAAAGTAAATTACACCTTTATAGTCAATATTTCTTTTATTTAGTTCATCTATTGTAGGTTCAATTATCTCTTTGATAATTCTATTAAGGTAATCCTCTGTTAATAATGGGGCAGGAGAATAAGCCCCCATACCTCCTGTATTTGGCCCTTCATCTTTCTCATTAAGTCTTTTGTGATCTTGGGCGGTTGGAAGTAAGGTGTATCTCTTCCCATCGCATAAAGCAAAAACTGAAACTTCTGGTCCTTGAATTCTTTCTTCTAGAACAACTACATTCCCAGAATTACCAAATCTACCATTAAAAATCGACTCTACTGCTTTAAGGCATTCATCTTTTGAATTAGGAATAAAAACACCTTTACCTGAAGCTAAACCATCAGCTTTTACTACCAATGGAATTGATGCTGAATTGATGATTTTTTTTGCTTCTTCAAGAGAATTGACTTTCCAAAAGTTTGCGGTTGGAATATTTGCGTCTTGCATAAATTCCTTTGCCCAAGATTTACTAAATTCTAATTTTGCTCCATCTTTATTAGGACCAAATACTTTAAAATCTTTTTGGCGAAGAAAATCAGCTAATCCATTTGCTAGAGGTATTTCTGGTCCAATTACAACTAAATCTATCTTAAGAAAATCAAGCTTTTCTAAAAGTTCATTTTTATTATTTATATCAATTTTTATTCTCTCACATTTATTTATTCTTTCTGAACCACCGTTGCCAGGTACTAAATAAACTTTTTTAATTAATTCATTTTTTTGAATAGCCCAAGCTAAAGAGTTTTCTCTCCCACCATTTCCAATAATTAAGATATTTTCTAATCTAATTAAGCTCGTAGAACTTTGTGAATGAATTCCCATATATTGTTTTTAAAGGTTATGAGGTTTCGATAAATAATCAGTTAAAATGAAATAAAATCATTTGAAGTTGATCTCTAATTATTATGTTAATTACAAAAAGTACTTTAGTAATCATAATAAGGTTTTAAATTAATGAATAATAAATATGAGTTGATATATGAAGGCAAAGCGAAAAAAGTATTTACTCATGATGATCTAGATAAAGTAAAAATTGAATTTAAAGATGATGCTACAGCCTTTAATGCTTTGAAAAAAGAAAAATTTGAAGGTAAAGGCAAACTTAATTGCCTTATAAGTGCAAGAATTTTTGAGATTCTCATTAAGAAAAATATTCCAACTCATTTTATTGAACTTGAAAATGAAAACACAATGATTGCAAAAAAAATAAAAGTAATTCCATTAGAAATTGTTCTAAGAAATACTGCTTATGGCTCTTTATGTAAACAAACAACTATAAAACCTGGAACTTTGCTATCAAAACCATTAATTGATATCTATCTTAAAAATGATGAGCTTAATGATCCCCTCCTGACAAAAGATAGGATTGATTTAATGAATATATTAAGCTCTGATGATTTAGAGGTAATAATTGATTTAACTTTGAAAATTAATGTAATCCTGAAAAGTTTTTTTAAAAATATTAAACTTCAGCTTGTGGATTTCAAGTTGGAATTTGGTTATGATTTAAAAAATAACATTCTTCTCGGGGATGAAATAAGTCCTGATAATTGTAGATTGTGGGATCTAAATCAAAAAAATGATACAATTGTAAGTCTTGATAAAGATAGATTTAGAAATGATTTAGGTGGTCTAATTGAAGCTTATAGTGAAATCCACCGAAGAATAAACGATTTTCTTAAACCTAATTAAATAAATAATGACCTACTCATCTTAATCACAAGTAATATGCAAAAACATTTTTTAAAATTTGGAAAGGTTTTCATAAATGTTGCCTGCTCCCCATTGATTTTGATATCAAATAATTCAGAACTGGTGGCTAAGTATTTACCAAATGATGTTGATCAATCAATAAAAACCTTAGAAATACCAAATATTAATAATGTTTTATTTCAAGGGGTTGATATCAAAAAAGAGAAAAAAAATCTTCTTGCAGAAAATAATAATGATATTAGTCAAGAAAGTGTTCTTATCTCAGAAATAATTATCGAAGGTTGGGAAAATCATCCTGAGGGTAGAAAACTTGAATTAGCTGCATATGATTCCATGAGCATAAAGCCTGGAAGTATGGTTGATAATCTAATTTTAAATAAAGACCTCAATGCAATTTATGCTAGTGGTTGGTTTTCAGGAGTTAAAATAAAGTCTCAAGATGGGCCACTAGGTGTGAGACTAATAGTAAATGTAGTGCCTAATCCAATTTTGACAAAAGTTGAACTTAAACCAAAAAATTCTGTAATTTCTAATGAATATGTAGATGATATTTTTAAAAATTATTATGGGACAACTCTTAACTTAAAAGAATTACAAAACAAAATAGAAATAATAAAAGAACTTTATGAAAAAGCTGGTTATTCTTTAGCGAGAATTAGTGGCCCAGATAGAATCTCTGAGAACGGTGAAGTAATATTAAAAGTTTCTGAGGGTATTATATCTGATGTAAAAATAAGATTCCCAAATTCTGATGGTGAATTTATTATTGATGGAAAACCTAGAAAAGGGAAAACTAAAGACTGGGTAATAAAGAGAGAATTAAAAACACAACCTGGCACCATCTTTAATAGAAAAATTTTAGAAGCTGATATCGGTAGACTCTATGCCACATCATTATTTGATGATGTAAAGGTTTCTCTTGGCCCTGATAATTTAAATCCTGGTCAAGTCATAATTTTTTTAGACTTGAGCGAACAAAGAACAGGATCGTTAACAGGTGGACTTGGTTATAGCAATGGTGCAGGTATCTTCGCTTCAATTGGTTTGCAGGAAACAAATACTTTTGGAAGAGCATGGTCTACAAATTTGAATCTTAATTTCGGAGAATATTCAACCACCTATAATTTTTCATTATCTGATCCATGGATTAAAGGAGATAAACATAAAACATCTTTTAGAACAAATCTTTTTTTAAGTAGAGATTATCCACAAGAATTTAAAAGTGAAAATAATGGGCGCATATACGCAGTAGATGATACGAGTACTTCAACCACTGATACTTTTTCGTCAATAGTTTTAGAAAAAACAGGAGGTGGATTTTCTTTCTCAAGGCCATTAAATGGTGGAGATCCATTTAAAGTAGCTAAATGGAGAGTTCTCGCAGGAATGAATTTTAAGAAAGTAAAGATGATTGATGGTGATGGCAATAAAAAACCTTATGGTGATAGAACTCCAACAACGGGAAATATAAATGATATTATCTGTATTGGATTTACTCCAAATGATGGCTCGTGCCCTGCAGAAAATACATTAGTGAGTGTAATCGCTAGCGCTTCAAGAAATAATTTGAACAGTTCCATTAACCCAACTGCGGGGAATAAATTTACCTTTGGTACAGAACAGTTTGTTTCAATGGGGAAAAATTCTCCAACTTTTAATAGAATGAGAGCATCATATTCTTATTTTATACCTACAAAACTTATCAATTTAACCAAGGCATGTAGATCTACTAAAGCTACTAGTGAAGATTGTCCTCAAGCTATTGGTTTTCAATTTAAGGTGGGAACTATTCTTGGTGAATTGCCTCCTTATGAGGCATTTTGTATGGGAGGAACATCATCAATTAGAGGGTGGGGATCTTGTGATTTAGCTGTAAGTAAAAGTTTTGTAGAAGGGACTGCAGAATATAGATTCCCTATTTGGAGAATGATATCAGGAGCCTTATTTGTTGATGCAGGAAGTGATTTAGGATCTCAAAATGATGTCCCAGGAAAACCTGGTAAATTATTACAGAAATCAGGTTCTGGTTATTCGCTTGGAGGAGGGGTTGGGGTTAAAACACCAATAGGGCCATTAAGATTAGATGTTGCTAGTAAGGACCTAAGTGGAGATTGGAGATATACACTTGGAGTTGGATGGAAGTTTTAAGTGTTTTCTTGGCCTGCTAATTATGATTCCTGTTATACCTTAGCTGGTGTTATATCCAGAGAAGGTATAGGCCTTCACAGTGGAGAAAAAACAAGAGTTACAATTTCTCCTTATGAAAAAGAAGGATATTATGTTTCTTTCAGGGATAAACCTGGCGAGATTTTTAAGCTTACTCAAGATTTAATTGGAAGTACTATGCTTTGTACGGCAGTTAAATTGGGAGGACGAAATTTATATACTATAGAGCATCTATTATCATCAATGGCTGGGTGCGGGTTAAGTTATATTCATATTGAGGTTGATGGTAAAGAGATTCCACTTTTAGATGGATCAGCAATTCAGTGGGTTAAAGATTTCGAAGAAGTTGGGATAAAAAAGGCCCCTAAACCGGATAATTTTTTTCAAGAGATTAATAAATCTATAATTTTAAATAAAGAAGGCTCAGTAATAGCAGCAACTCCATCTGAAAAAACTACAATTATATCCACTATAAGTTTTTCCTATAAAGCTATTGGAAATCAAACTTTTGTGATTGATTTAAATCCAAAAAATTTCGTTGAAATGATCGCTCCAGCAAGGACTTTTGGTTTTAAGGATCAATTTCAAGAGTTAAGTGAACTTGGATTAATTAAAGGTGGAAGTTTGGAAAATGCCCTTGTTTGTGACGGTGATAAATGGGTTAATCCGCCATTAAGATTTGATAATGAACCAATAAGACATAAAATTTTAGACCTAATTGGGGACTTGGCTTTGGTAGGGTTACCTAAGGCCCAAATTTTAGTTTATAAAGGATCACATTCTTTAAATTCTTTATTGGCCTCATCGCTAAAAAATTAACTTTATCTCTAATTGTTTTGGAAAAGAAATTATCCAGTGAAAATAATCAACTTTCTTCTGAGCACATACTAGGTTTGTTACCTCACAGATATCCTTTCGCACTTGTGGACAAAGTTATAGAACATATTCCTGGGGAGAAAGCGGTTGCAGTAAAAAATGTAACTATAAACGAGCCTCAATTTCAGGGACATTTCCCTGAGAGACCCTTAATGCCTGGGGTTCTTATTGTTGAATCAATGGCTCAAGTTGGTGGAATAATTGTAACGCAAATGCCTGATCTTCCTAAAGGACTTTTTGTCTTTGCTGGAATCAATAATGTTAAATTCAGAAAACCAGTTGTGCCGGGAGATCAATTGATAATTTCTTGTGAGTTATTGTCTATTAAAAGACAAAGATTTGGGAAGGTTAAAGGTGAGGCGCATGTTGATGGGAAGTTGGTTTGTGCTGGAGAATTAATGTTTTCATTAGTTGATTAGGGATATGGATCATAAAAATATTGAATTGAACTCAAGCTTTAGTGGCGTAAAAGTGCATCCAAATGCTTTTGTTGATCCAAGCGCTGAATTACATGATGGGGTTATTGTTTCTCAAGGAGCTATTATCGGTCCTGATGTGACTATCGGGAAAGGAACCGAAATAGGACCGAATGCTGTTATTTCAGGAAGAACTCAAATTGGTACTAACAATAAAGTTTTCCCAAGTGTTTTTATAGGTCTCGATCCCCAGGATCTTAAATATAAAGGGGCCCATACTGAAGTAATTATTGGTGATAATAATACTTTCAGAGAATGTGTAACTATTAATAAGGCAACTGATGAAGGAGAAAAAACAATTATTGGAAATAATAATTTGTTGATGGCTTACACTCATATCGGCCATAATTGTGAACTTGGTAATAGGATAGTTTTATCAAATAGTGTTCAAGTTGCAGGCCATGTAAAGATTGAAGATAAAGCTATTATTGGCGGTTGTTTAGGTATTCATCAGTTTGTACATATTGGATATTTAGCAATGATTGGAGGGATGACTAGAGTAGATAGAGATGTACCTCCTTTTTGCTTGGCCGAAGGGCATCCAGGAAGATTAAGAGGTTTAAATAGGATTGGAATAAAGAGAAGTGGTTTAATGGAAAATAAAAATTTTGACTTAAAATTACTTCAAAGTACTTGGAATCTACTTTTTAAATCTAATGATACTATTTCAAATTCTTTAGAAAAAGTAATGAAAGGAGAATTAGATCTTTCATCTTCAAGATTATGTAGTTTTTTAAAAGAATCAATATCTAAAGAAAGAAGGGGACCAATGCCTGTAGTGAATGTATGAATAAAAAGATCTTTATAAGTACTGGAGAAGTCTCTGGAGATTTGCACGGAAGTTTGTTATCAAAAGCATTATTAGATGAAGCTAAAAAAAAATCTATAGATTTAGAAATTTGCGGATTAGGCGGGGAAAGGATGAGGAAAGAAGGTGTAAAAATTATTCAAGATACTACATCAATTAGTGCAATAGGAATTTGGGAGGCTTTACCTCTTATTATTCCAACAATAATAATTCAAAGAAGATTTTATAAATTATTAAAAAAATACCCTCCAGATTGCTTAATTTTGATTGACTATATGGGTCCAAATATAAAAATTGGAACAAAATTAAAAAAATCGAAGACTAAAATTCCAATTTTTTACTATATTGCACCTCAAGAATGGGCTTGGAGGGTTGGGAATAATAGCACGACAAATTTAATAAATTTTTCTGATAAAATATTTGCGATTTTTAAGAAAGAAGCAGCATTTTATAAAAAGAGAGGTGGAAACGTTTTGTGGGTTGGACATCCAATGATTGATTTAACAAAAAAACTTCCGCTAAAGAAAGATGCTCGAACTATTCTAAGCCTGCGCCCAGATCAAAATATTCTACTTTTAATGCCTGCATCAAGATCTCAAGAATTGAGATATATATTACCTACTTTTATGCTGGCGGCTAGAAAATTACAACAAAAATATCCAAGTTTGGTTGTCTATATCCCCTCCTGTCGAAAGGCTTTTGATGAAATATTCAAAAAAGCTTTTAGAAAATATCAAGTTAAAGGACTTGTTATTTCTCAAAAAGATAGTGCAAAATTAAAGCCCTATATTTATTCCCTCACTAAAATTGCTCTTTGTAAATCTGGGACAGTTAATATGGAATTAGCTTTATATGGAATCCCTCAGATTGTTGGTTATAGAGTGAGTAGGGTAACTGCTTTTATTGCTAAAATAATTCTCAATTTTAAAGTAAAATTTATTTCTCCTGTAAATTTGTTAGTTAATAAATTAATAATCCCTGAGTTTGTGCAGAGAGAGTTTGACGAAAAGAAAATTTTTTACAAATCTTGTAGGATTCTTGATGGGAAGTCAGAAAAAATAAAAATTAAAAAAGGTTATGCTTTTTTAAAAAAAGAATTAGGAGAAGAGGGCGTAGTCCAGAGAGCTGCTAAAGAGATTATTAATTCCATTATTTGAACTTTATAATAAAAAAATGAAATATTTCTTACCTCTAATAATTGCTCTTTCAATATTTATTAATCCTCTAAATGCTTTTGCAGAGGAATTGATTCTTGCAGGAGGTTGTTTTTGGTGTTTAGAACATGATTTAGAGTCATTAAAGGGGATAAATTTTGTACAAAGTGGTTATTCAGGTGGAGATTTGCAAAATCCTACATACGAAAATCATGAAGGACATCAGGAAGTGGTTTTGGTAGACTATGATTCCAAATTGATAACTTTACCAGAGATACTTAGGCTCTATTTTAGAAATATTGATCCTCTGGACGGCGAGGGTCAATTTTGTGATCGTGGAGATTCTTATAGGCCAGTAATTTTTTTCAAAGATGCAACTGAGGAAAGTGATGCAATAAATGGAATTGTTTCGGCCTCTAATGAATTGCGTGTGCCATTAGAAAAAATATCTGTAGAACTAAAATCAAAAGGTCAATTTTGGTTGGCTGAAGAATATCATCAGGATTTTGCTGAGAGAAATGAATTAAAATATAAGTTCTATAGATTCTCATGTGGGAGAGATCAGAGGTTGGATAAATTATGGGGCGATAACGCTAGATCAACAAATCTTTGGGATGAATGATTTAAATAGTTATTTATTTTTAATCCATTGAACAAGAGTTTTAACTCCAAAACCGGTTGCACCTGATGGGTGAATCCCCTTATTCTTATCAGTCCAACAAGTCCCAGCAATATCAATATGAGCCCATTTAATCTCTTTGTCAAAGAATTCTTCTAAAAACAAAGCAGCAGTTATTGACCCACCTGCTCTAGGACCTGTATTTTTCATGTCAGCTATATGTGACTTTAAACCTTCTTTATAAGATTTTTGTAAAGGCATTTGCCATAAATCTTCCCCACACTGGGCTGATGCAGCTTTTAGGTCATTTACTAGATCATCATTATTGCTCCAGAATCCAGCTACATCATTCCCTAATGCAACAACAATAGCTCCTGTTAAAGTTGCGAGATCTATTATTGAATCCGGTTTTAAATTTGATGCGAAAGTTAAAGCATCAGCTAATGTTAGTCTACCCTCTGCATCAGTGTTATTTATTTCAATTGTCTTACCATTAGAGGCTTTAACTACATCTCCAGGATGTACTGCAGATCCATTTATCATGTTTTCGCAAGATGCCACAATAAAATGAATTTCTAATCCTTTTGGTTTTATTGCTCCAAGTGCTTTTGCTGCTCCTAAAACTGCAGCGCTTCCGCCCATATCATATTTCATCATTTCAATTTGAGATGCTCCTACCTTCAGGTTGTATCCTCCAGAGTCAAAGGTTAAACCCTTCCCAACAAGAGCAATCTTTTCTTTTATAGGCCCCTCTGACTTTAAAGTAAGATGTATAAATTTAGGATCTAGGTCAGAACCTTTTGCTACAGCTAAATATGCACCCATTCCTAAATCTTCACAATCTTTTGCCTCTAAAATTTTTATTTCCAAACCATGATCTTTAGCTATTTGAGATGCTTGTATAGACATTTCCTGAGGTGTAAGACTATTTGGAGGGGCGGCTACAAGTCTTCTAGCTAGTTCTACACCTTCACATATTTGTGTAGTCTCTTCAAAGCTAATATTCTCAGATTTTTTTAAATTCAAAAACTCTATTTCTTTAAGAACTTTCTTTTCATCTTTTTTCTTATTGAATCTGTTGTCCTTATAGGTAGATAATCTGGCTGACTCTGCTAATTGATTTATTTCCAGTTGTGAATTTATTAATTCCCAAGGTAGCATAATGCTGATTTTTTCATTTTTATCAACAATTTTCCTGAGTAGATTTCCTATAGAGTTTTCTATATCACTTTTATTTAGGTCTTTTGATTTGCCAAGACCAATTACAATTAAAGTTTCTAATTTTTGATCTAAAAATTCAAAGCTTAAAGTTTCCCCTATTTCTCCTTTGAATTTTTTTTGAGAAATTTTTTTTAGTAATAATTTTGGGTCAACTACAAACTCTATATTTTCAAGTTGTCTCGCAATTTCTCCTTCTAAAACTCCAAAAATTAATGAAGCACCTTGCCAGTTATCTAGATTTTCTTGGAATGTGGAAAATTGCATTTGTAAAATAGATTAAATTAACTTTTAGTTGTTTGTGAAAGTAGTTGACCACCTATCTCGAGTTTCTTTATTAAAAGGTGGTAACCATAAATATATCAGTTGCTGTTCTAATTTACGTCTTAATTTTACTTCTTTAGGTACATCCAAGAAGAAACGAATATCTTGGTGACTTGAGAGTTTGTTATGAGCAAGGGCTTCTTTATAGTTCATGAGGTAATTTTTACAGTCATGTACTCCCTTCCATCTCTTATTTGCTGAATTTGTTTCTCCTATGTATAGGATTATTTTCGAACTCTCCATCGAGTCAATTACAAAATACATTGCTGGCCCATTGTGTATATATTGATTGGTTCTCCAAAAGTTCAATGATAATGGCTGCAGGGAAAAAGGATCAATTTTTCTTTCATTGGTAATTGTATTAAAAGGAAGACTTGTTTGTTTCAAAGTTTTATTGTGAGTTTCTTTTGAAATTTTGAATTGGTAATTATATATTCTATTTCTCCATTCAGTAAGGTTTTCGCCTTTGATTTTTAGATTATTTGAGTGTTGAAAATTAATTGATGTATTTACATTTGAACCAAATAATTCAAATTGCCTATGTTGGTTTGAAATATTATTTACGTTAAATTTTTCCAATATTTATGAAACATGTCTACTAAATTTAATTCTAAAAAAATATAAATCAAAGAATTATTTATAAACTAAAATTTATTAATGTTCTAATCAATTTAAAAGATTCTTGTTATTTTATAATTGAGCCTTAATATTGCGAAGAAAAAAATAGAAATGGGATTCTTTGAGTCAGAGAAAACCTCATAAATTAAACATAAAAAAATAATTTTAAAATTTATATCTAAATTTTCATGTTTAAAAAATTTAGGTAGTATTTTCTACCTTTCAATTCTTGGTAAAATAGATTAGTTTAGGAAAACACGAGTGCAACTTCACTTCAAATCCTTTGGTATCAGGAAGTGAAAAATATTAAAAGTTGTACCGCACCAACTTTATTATTCATGATTCAAAATCATCAAGTCAGTTATAATAATGTTTCTCAGAGATTAGAGGGAGGAATATAAGGATGGGATTCTTCGAGTCTGACATCGTTCAAGAAGAAGCTAAAAAGCTCTTTACAGACTACCAAGAACTTATGAAACTTGGTTCTGATTATGGAAAATTTGACAGAGAAGGGAAAAAAATGTTCATAAAAAAAATGGAATCTCTTATGGATCGTTATAAGGTTTTTATGAAGAGATTTGAATTATCAGAAGATTTTCAAGCAAAAATGACCGTAGAACAATTAAAGACACAGTTAAGTCAATTTGGGATTACTCCTGATCAAATGTTTGATCAAATGAATAAAACCTTAATAAGAATGAAGGATGAACTTGATAAAACTTCTTAGATTAAACTTATAAACCTTCATGTCAGATAATTTAATATTGCCATCATGGCTGTCAAGAGGAATAGAAGAATATTTTCCAATTAAGGGAACAGATCAAACCTTTTCGGAGATGATTGATCATGCGAAAAAAAATAATAAAAAATTAAGAGTTAAACTAGGGATCGATCCAACTGGAACAGATATTCATCTTGGGCACAGTATATTGTTTAAAAAACTTAGAGCATTCCAAGATAATGGACATATTGCAGTTCTAATTATTGGAGATTTTACTGCTCAAATTGGAGACCCAACCGGAAAAAACAAAACAAGAGTCCAGTTATCGGAAAAACAAGTTAAGGATAATGCAAAAACATACTTAACCCAACTAGGGATGGGAAAGCCAGCTAATGAATCTATTTTAGATTTTGATTCAAAAGATAGAATAGAAATTAGATATAACAGTGAATGGTTAAAAGGATTAAATCTTAATTCGATAATTGAATTAATGGGTAGTACAACAGTTAGTCAAATGCTAGCTAAGGAGGAATTTAATAAAAGGTACACTTCGCAAGTACCAATTGCTTTGCATGAATTCCTATATCCACTATTACAAGGTTACGATTCGGTAGTTGTTCAATCAGATATTGAGCTTGGAGGTACAGATCAGAAATTTAATATTGCAATAGGAAGAGATCTTCAAAGGCATTTTAAACAAGACCCTCAATTTGGGGTTCTGCTGCCAATTTTGACAGGTTTAGATGGGATTAAGAAGATGAGTAAATCTGAATTTAACACCGTCGGTTTGACTGAAGATCCTCTTTCAATGTATTCAAAATTAGAAAAAGTACCAGATAATATAATACCTACTTATTTTGAATTACTTACTGAATTAGATTTAAGTTTTCTTGAAAACTCAAATCCTCGTGAATTACAAAGAAGAATGGCTTTAGAAGTTACTACTTTATTCCATGGGGCTGAAGAAGCATTAAACGCGCAATCAAACAGCGAAAAATTATTCCTTGGACAAAAAGAAAAAGTTGGAGAAATTCCAGAGATTTCTTTAAAAGAAATAGTTTTTCCAGTAAAGTTTTTTTACTTGTTAAGTGCTCTCAAACTTTTCAAATCAAGCAGCGAATCCAAAAGATCTATTAAAGGTGGGGGTGTAAAAATTGAAAGTCAGAAAGTAATAAATCCTGATTTAGTTTTTAATTCAAAAAATGATTTGGAAGGAAAAATTTTGCAAATTGGAAAAAAAATAATCAAGAGGTTTGAAAACTAAATTAATGAATAACAGATTTAATTCAAAAGATAAAATAATATTGGCAATGGATGGATTAGATATAATGCAAGCAAAATTACTTTTGGAAAATTGTCCTAATATTAAGTGGGTGAAAGTTGGTTTAGAGCTTTTTGTGAGGGAAGGTCCAAGAGTTATCGAAATATTAAAAGGTTTAAATAAAAAAATTTTTTTAGACTTAAAATTTCATGATATTCCAAATACCATGCGTGCAGCATGTTACCAAGTTTCAAAATTAGGGGTTGATATAATTTCTATTCATGCTTCAGCAGGTCTAAAAGCTCTTAAGGATTCAAAAAAAGCATCTTTAGAAGGAGCCACCTCAGTCAGTGTAAAGCCTCCCTTACTTGTAGGAATAACTGTTTTAACAAGCTTTTCTCTTAAAGATTTTCAAACTGATCTTGATAGAAATAATTCAATTGAAGAAAATGTATTGAGACTTGCAAAGTTGTCTTTTGATGCCGGATTAGATGGATGTGTTTGTTCCCCTTTGGAGGTAAAAATGTTGAGATCTATCTATAGTAATAATTTTGAACTTATTACACCAGGTATCAGATTAAATATTGACAATAAAGATGATCAAAATAGAATTATGACTCCCCATGAAGCTATAGATAATGGCGCTTCAAAGTTAGTCATTGGTAGATCAATATCAAAAGCTATAGATCCTAATAAAGCTCTAATAGAAATATTTAAATCTATTGATTCTGATTAATTTTGGATTCCTCTCCCTTAACTAATCTTGTTATATTTGTTCTATGTTTCCAGATTACTAATAATGCCACAATTAAACTTATAAAAAAATATGAGTGCATAAATTTACCTAGGTAAAAAAACATAAAAATAGGAAGTAAGATTGCAGCTGAAATACTCGATAAAGAGACAAATTTAGTTTTTGTTAGGACTATTAAAAAAATGCCAAGAGATGCGAGTCCAACTTTCCAAGAAAGAGCTAAAAACATACCTAATCCAGTCGCAACAGCTTTCCCTCCTTTACCTTTAAGCCATATTGGCCAAATATGTCCTGAGATAGCCGAGATCCCTGCTATTACCTCTATTAATCCTTGATCTGTATAATATTGAGCAATTTTTACTGCAATAAGGCCTTTACCAACGTCAATGATAAATACAAAAAGTGCTGGCCATTTCCCAATATTTCTTAAGACATTTGTGGCTCCAGTAGATCCAGAACCTATAGTTCTTAGATCTATATTTTTGAGATATTTCCCAATTAAAAAACCTGTTGGAAGTGATCCTAAAAGATAACTTGTAAAAATTATTAAAATATTCATAAAGGTTAGTTTAGTTCAAGATCATCGTAAATTTCATTATCTGAACCAGCAAATGCAACCCATAATGGGAATTGAAGTATTGGAATTTCAACAGAGGTTTCTGCTGCATCAATGATAATAAATGGCAATTCTTCATTGGCTTCTAATCTATCAGCTCTTTCGATGACGCCTTCAGGCCTTTCAAAAAGAACAATACCACTATTAGGTCCAAAGTCATCCCTTGTTAGACCAAGTGAATCTTGAAGAATTCTTCTCCATTCACCTAATCGTTCAGGCTGCGAAGCTAAAATAAGAGTCTGAAACTGATCTCCATATAATTCGCCAAGAATAGATATTAATCCTGCTGATAACAAGGCATTTTTTTGTCGAGATCCTCTACTTTCAAGAGAACCTCTTCCGCCCATGTTAAAGAACCAGTCATCCATGATTTCTACATCTGATGAATCAAGACTCCTTCTTAATTTCCAAGGTTCTGCATAAAAGTCAGGTTGTTCTTTGAAACTTGTA
Source organism: Prochlorococcus sp. AG-347-I19 (assembly GCA_003279105.1). Classification (GTDB taxonomy): domain Bacteria; phylum Cyanobacteriota; class Cyanobacteriia; order PCC-6307; family Cyanobiaceae; genus Prochlorococcus_A. The sequence goes on along the minus strand of QCBO01000004.1, from coordinate 55,958 downwards.
AAGCAACTTTTTATAATCTCTGCATCTGGCTTAAATGTTTCAGAAAGAGCAGGAACATTAACTACATTACTTGCGCTATTGTTTTGCTTTTTCTCATCAAGGGGAGAAGGCTTTACGATTATTGGTTGAGAAACTAATTCAAGTTTCTCTACATTTTGTGAAAGATTTTGCAAAGCTCCAGTTAAGTACTCTTGAAAGCCTTTCACTCTTTTGGCAATATTATCTGTCTGTCCTTTGAAATTTGACTCAATATCTTTTTCTATTTCATTTTTTTTTGTTTCTAACTCTTTTATTTCTTTAACTAAAGAGTCTTTCTTTGTAACGAGATCTCTGAAAATTTCATTAGAAATTTCATCAAAAGATTTGGTTGATTTATCGTTTTTTGGTGTAATTTTTTTATTTTGCGTTGTATTTTTCTTACTAATTTGTTTGGTTTTATCATCTGAAATTGACTTATCTAGTACTAATTCCTTTTCAGGATTATTGTCGGAAATTTCTGTATTGGTCATTTAAATAATTTTGATGATTAGGCAAAGTCTGAATTTTAAGAATTTTTAATTTCCAGGGAATCAACTTTTTTTAAGAGCTCATCTTTTAGTTGCCTTGGATTAAATAAAATTGGTAATAAATGAGGACTGGACTTTTCTCTAAAATAAAAAATACCTGGAATTATAGGGAAAAAGAATTTCCATGATATCCAGTTCTTGAATGGAAAAGTTCTTATCTCTTTACCTAATTGTAAAACGATAAAATCATCATTTGTTATTTTTATTCTTAAGGTGAATGACTGAAGTAATAAAAAAAAGCTAAAAGAAGCAAAAACTATTGTTGGCAAAGAACCAATATTCAAAAATAAAAGCATAAAGCTTAAAACTATTAGAATGATTGGCAACTGAAATGAAGGTGATATTATTACCTGTTCGTCTTTTTTTGATTTAGTATTAAACATAATATCATCCAAATAAAATTTGCGTTAGTAATACATCCATTAAAGATACAGTAACGAGAGTCATCACAACTGCACCTGTTGTACTTGTTCCAACTTCTTTTGGCCCTCCTTTAGTTGTGAGTCCATATCCACAAGCAATGATTGAAATAAGTAATCCGAATACTACAGATTTTATTAACATTGAACTTAAGTCTGTACTGGTTAAACTCACATTACCTGATCTTACAGATGTCCAAAAAACTATTGGAGGAACTTTATAAAAAATTGTGCTCCAAATTTGTCCACTCCATAAAGCTACAGATAAAAACAAAAGACACTGTATTGGAGACATTATTACCATCGATAGTAACCTTGGAACCACCAAATATTGGACTGGTTCGGTCCTTAACATGGTTATTGCCTCAATTTGTTCTGTGACCTTCATAGTGCCCAGTTGAGCAGCATAGGCAGTGGCAACCTTTCCAGTCATTAAAGTAGCAGTTAGAAGAGGAGCCATTTCTCTCGCCATGCCTACTGCTAATAAACCTCCAATTTCACTTGAAACCCCCATACTTGTAAGTTGTGATGCGACTTGAATATTAAAAACTGTACCTGCGGCAATTCCTGTAATTAATACAATTAATAAACTGCCAGGACCTGACTCCATAAGTTGGTCAAAGAGATCATTTTTGGAAATTTTACCTTTAAAGATAAAATTAATTGCTTGCCCACCAATGATTAAGCTGCTTAGAAGTCTTTTGAGAAAATTAAGGTAATACATATCTTTATATTAGTTTGTAATTAATTTTCGATCCCATTTTCTCATGATTAAAAGACCAATTATTACCAATATTGAGGGTATAAAACCAATACATAATCTAATAGTTAATTGTGCTGAATAGCATTGTTCAATAATATTTAGACCATCTTTATCAATAAAGCATGATTGATAACCTGATAAATATAATAAAAATCCTAATAATTGAACACTAAACGCGATACCAATCTTCTGAATAAGTACCATCCAAGCAGTATATAGTCCTGCAGGTTTCTCTGGGTCTTCGTCTATTGCATCAGGAAGTAGTGACCAAGGGATAAGAAAAGCGGTTGAAGCTCCAATGCCAATAAGACAGATTATGAAAATTAAAAGAATGAACAGAAAGATGTTGCCGTCATTTAGGAATAAACTATCTCCAACTCCTGAAATTTTTGATAATGGAGGTAAAAATAATGCTGCTGTACATGAAAAAATCCAAATCATCCCTCCATAGTTTAAAGCTGAAATCCTGTTTAATTTATTTGATACTCTGGTCCATATTTGTAAACCCATTAAAGCACTAATTTGGAAAGGAATCGGGATCCACTTCGCGATATATGTTGGTACATTCAGTACATCCTCTACATAGATTAAAGCTACTGTTTGCATCAATTGTAAGGCGCACCAGAGAAGAATATAAAGCGTGATAACTTTTAGAAATTTTTTATTTCTGAAGATCCTTTTGAATTGAAGTGTTATGGCTTCAACTTTTCCTGAAGGCCTTCTTGCTTTTTTGGCGAATGGAGCTAATCCCCAACAAGAAATTAATGTTGCAGTAACTGCAATACATCCGCTTATTTTACCCATTAAAAAATATTCATTATTTTCTGATCCTTCAGAACCCAATACAACTCCAGCAATTATTAAACCAGTTAGTCCTGCAATTATTGAGCCAGTAAATCTAGATGCGTTTAGTCTTGTTCTTATTGCTGTTTTTTCAGAAATTTCAGTAGATAGAGCTGCAAAAGGAAGATTAATACTTGTATAAGCAGTCATTACGATTATAGAAATTATGGCATAGTAAATAGTCTTGGTTAGCACGGAACCAGTGGGTGTCCACCATATCGCAGCTAAAGAGAAACCAAGAGGAATAGATGCTACTACCATCCAAGGGATTCTAGGCCCCCATCTTGATTTAGTACGATCACTCAACCATCCAATTAACGGATCATTTATTGCATCCCATATCTTTATTAACATTAATAATGAACCTGCAATTATTACTGGTAAACCAGCAGAAATAAAGAATTTGAACAGAAAAAAACCAAATTGCGTCGCGACTAAACCTGTGCCTGCATCTCCTAGCCCATAAGAGAACATTAATCTCGTTGTTGATCTAGTAATATTTTTTTTCGAGTGTGAATTTTCCAATCTTTTTGCTTTGTTGATTGTTCAATAATGTATTATTGCAATGGTAATCCTATTACTTAATGCGGGCGTGGTTTAGTGGTAAAACCTCAGCCTTCCAAGCTGAAGATGCGGGTTCGATTCCCGCCGCCCGCTTTTAGCATATATTGTTTTTTGTCCCAAATACTTCTTCTGAAATGATTAATAAAGAGCTTCTACTCTTTATTGAAACAGATTTTTCATTAATAGTTAAGGGTTTAATAATCCCAGACTTGCTAGTGTCAACAACTTTTAACCAATTATATTTACATTTTGGCAAGGGGAAATCGATACTTTTTGAATATGCATTTAAACCTATCCAAACCAGCGGATTACTATTGCCTTTGTTAATGCTAAAGGCAACAGTGTGAGACCAACTACTCCAATCGGGTCTATCTAACTTTGTTCCATGCCAATGATATCTTGGAATATTTTCATTGGATTGATTATTAGTGAAGGATGATGGATTAAAAATGTTTATTAGTTTTTTTCGGATTTTTATAACGTATTTAGAATACTCCAATAATTCCAAATCTTGTTGACAATGTTCCCAATTCATCCAGCCCAATAAATTATTTTGGCACCAAGAATTATTGTTACCGCCTTGTGACCTTCCTATCTCATCACCCATAAGTATCATTGGAACACCTTTAGATATAAGTAAACTAAGAATAAGATTTTTTTGTTGTCTTTTTCTTAAATCATTAATTAATAAGTTTGTAGTAGGTCCCTCTGTGCCATGATTCCAAGAATTGTTATGGTTATCACCATCTCTATTTTGTTCTCTATTGGCAAAATTATGTTTTCTATTGAAAGTTACTAAATCTTTTAGAGTGAATCCATCATGTGAAGTAATAAAATTTATTGATTTTGGGAAAATATTATCTTCTTTATAAATAGATGGCGTCCCTTTTATTTTATCGCTCATATTCCAAGCTGTATCTTTATCCCCCTTCCAAAATCTCCGCAAGTCATCTCTAAAATGACCATTCCAAGTGAAAGTATTCTTAGATGGGAAATCACCTAATTTATATAAACCTCCACAATCCCATGGCTCACTTATGAACTTGATATCGATAAGTTCTGGTTCACATTCTATATCTTCAAAAATTGGAGGATTATCAAGGGGAGATAAATTTTCGCCTCTTGATAGAGCAATTCCTAAATCAAATCTAAAACCATCAACTCCTAATTCACTCGCCCAACATTTTAATGATTCAATTATTAGTTTTCTAACTAATCCTCTATTTGCCGCAATAGTATTACCACATCCCGAGACGTCCTGATAATTTTTATCTTTTCCAATAAAGTAATAAAGATTTTCATCTATTCCTTTCCAAGATATTGCGGGCCCTTTTGAATTACCTTCGGAAGTGTGATTGTATACAACATCTAAGATGACTTCAATATCTGCCTTATGACATTCCTCTACGAATCTTCTAAATTCCTCTCTATTCTTTTCGGCAGATTCATTCGAAAGATATTCAAAATGCGGAGTAAACCAATTAATTGGACTATAACCCCAAAAATTTTTTAGACCATTTGGAGCATCAGTAGGATCAAAACAAAAAATTGGAAGTAATTCAATTGTTGTAATACCCAGTTCTTTGAGATACGGAATTTTTTTTAAAAATTTCTTAAAACAACTTTCATATTTATCAGTTGATTCAGTGAAAGCTTTGATATGGAGTTCATAAATAATTGTTTCTTCCCAAGAATGTTTCGGTCTTGGATAATCTTTAAAATTAAATAATTTTCTATCGCAAACAACACTTTTAAGACAAGAATTAGTATTTTCTTGCGTATTTAGTGCATTTTCTCTCTTATAATTTCCCCATCCTGTAATACCCCTTGAACATGGATCAAGTAATACTTTTTTTTCATAGTTATTATTAATTTCATTATTTTTTTGTTTTACTCTAAAAGCATAAATACAACCTTTATCTAGATTTTTTATTTCTGCATGCCAGTAAGGACCTTTATTATGAGTCTGATCTAATTTGAATATATTTTTTGGGGAAATAGAGTCCTCTTTCTCAAACAATAAGATTTCTACATATTCTGCATTTGTGGCTATTAAGGAAAAATTAACCCCTTGTGAAGTTAGAGAACTTCCCAAAGGAAATGGTTTACCTTTATTAAGATGAATCACTTTCTCTTTATCATTGATTAGTTAAATATTGAGATAATTTATTTAAATTACTGATATTTGAATAATAGATCCAAAATTAAAAAAAAAACTCAAATTTAAGGCTTCACTAATCAACTTTATTAGATCTTGGAGAGAATTAATTTTCTAGTTTATTAGTATTTCTTAATCCATCTGCTCAGTGCATAAAACGATTTAGGGAGAAAGTTTAATAATGAGAAAAACAGATTTTTCTTGATTTCAAAATACAAATTATGCTTTTTCATGTGATGAGAAGGAAATATATCTGAAAATTAATAAAACATAATAAATAGCTCAAATTCTTAACTTTATTTTTCTTTGACATTTTTTTTTTGATAAATAAAGTTAGATTTTTTAAGGATAAATCTAGTAGTACCAATTGTTTTGACTCCTTTATAGCTAAAAAGGCCAATTTTTTATAAGAAAAATATGCTGCCACAAAAATAAATAATGAAGCTAAAAATGTCTCTAAGATTTGTATAAAGCTTTGCGCCGCCGGCATTTTCGGTTGCCGTATTTGTATTTGCTCCATATGATATGCAAGTTCGAGGTTTTTAGGCTTGATTAAACACTTGTCTCTAAATCTCTGCTTTACTTTAAAATTCAATGAACAAAGCTGATTTAGTAAACATGGTCTCCGCTGCAACAGGAGAAACAAAAACTGTTGTTTCTTCAATTGTAGATAAGACTATTGACACCATTGTTGATTCAGTAGTGGAAGGCAAAAAAGTCTCCTTACTAGGATTTGGTTCTTTTGAACCAAGAGATCGTTCTGCAAGACAGGGATTAAACCCTAAGACAGGCGAAAAAATAGCAATACCTGCTAAAAGAGTTCCAACATTCTCTGCAGGTAAACTTTTTAAGGATAGAGTTCAAGGGTAATCTTTTTAATCTATTTCTTCCCCAAATAACAAGGTGCTCTTTTAGGGCATCTTTTTTTAATTGCAATAAAATGTAATTATCTTTATAACCAAAACTCCTGTCGAAGTATTCAAAATTTTGAAATCTTAAAAAGTAATGAAATTTTTTACTATTTTATTCTTAAAATTTTTATTACTATCAAATTTCCTTATGGCAGAGACAATACTAACAAAGCCTATGATATTAAAACAATCTAGTGATTGTTTAAAAGATTCTCGAACCAAAGTATGTAAAGAATTGATCTCTGAAATAGAAAAACTACAATTAGTGGAATTTGACCAAAATAGATTCAAATGTCAATCTAGCTTATTGGGGCTGCAAACGGAAATTACTGAAGCTTATTATTTTAACAATTCCTCAAAGAAGAGTATTTCATTAATGATCCCATATGTGATTAAAAATTGTTAATTATTAAAACAATTTATTTTTTTGGAATATTATAGATTTGTTATTTGATTTGTAATGGTAAAAGGTTTTTCCGAGAATGAAATTAAGAATAATACTCAAAATACCCAAATAAAAGAAACAAAAAAAGAAAAAAAAGGCTTAGCTGGTTTTCTTAAAGGCAAGAAATTTACTTACACTTTGCCAGGTAAAAAACAAATAAATATTTTTGGATCAATAGTAATAGGTTTAAATACGATTTTAGTCTTGCTAGTTATCCTTTATTTAAAGAATCCAGAATTCCATGACTTTGTGTTTAATGTTGGTCGATAGCTATATTTAAGGATCGAAAAATTTTATTAGATGATATATTTAAATTTTAGAAAATCTTATGAAGGTAGTTAATTTAGTTTCTCAAGTATTTTTTTTGTTAATAACTGTTCTATTTTTGATATATTTTTTAATAGGTTATGACTCTGCTTTTGAGGCAGACCAAAATTGTCATTCATATCTCTCAAGTTACGATAACCTATCTGGAAATTATGGTTGTGATCATGATACTGAAACACATCAGTGGATACTTTACGAGTCCAATGAAAGTAAAGAACCAGCAAAAATTATTAAGAAATTTAGGTACAAGTTTTTATAAATTAATTTTCTTATAAAAAAACTTTGCAGAAATAATAGAAATAAGCGCTGTAACTATGAAAGTAAGATATTGATATATGCTTCCTTCTAAGTAGATTTTATTTTTATATAGAGGAAAATCGATCAAAGATCCTAAAGTGCCCCAAATAATTATCCATACTGATATGTATAAGAATACTTTTAATGGATTAGATTTTTTTTCTTCCATTTTTAATTAATACCAAAAATTGAAGAGGTAACAGGTCTGCCGCTAAAAACTAACTCGGTTAATATGAGCATTAAGAATCCGATCATTGCTGCCCTACCATTTACAAGTTCAGCACTGCTATTAAATCCAAAAACATTCTTTACTTCATCTCCTTGATTGTCTACCCATTTTGAGTATTCATTATCAGTTGATGATGTATTACTAAAATCATCATTTTGATTTTTTATTGGAGAGCCGTTTTCTTGCATTGAGTTTTTTAGGATTATTATAATAATTTTAGAACTAATTTATTATTAAATTAAAGTCGAAATTATAAAAAAAATTAAGATGAAAATTATTATCCATAAAAATTGTAATCTCAAAATTAATTGACAAATTAATTTGATTTTTTCTTCAGTGCATTTATCTCCAGTCTCATTAATAATTGGCTTTTCAATAATTTCATTTTTATATTTACTTTTACCTCCCAATTTAATACCGGAAATATAGGCAAATATAGCTTCTGAAATCCCAGCATTAGGCGAATCATATTTTTTACCATCAAGATAACTTTTTTTAATGATTGATCCATATTCATTAACTTTGGAGCTAACTAAAGGTAATGTGATTAAAACTAATCTTGAAGGTACAAACGTAAAAATATCTTCGATTTTTGCACTAAAAAAACCCAAATATCTAAAATTATCATATTTGTAACCTATCATTGAGTCTAAAGTACTTATAGCTTTATAGGAAAAACCAATTGATAAAGGCCCTGGCAGAAAAATTGAAAATTTCATTAAAAAAATTCCAATAAAAATCCAAAATAATGGCCCAAATATTCCATCAACAGAATTTTCGGTAAGACTCTCTGTACTTGATCTCAAAAGATGTTCTAAAGAAGATGTACTTACATCCCTACTTACTATCCTTTGTACCTTCTCTTTGATTATTCTTTTATTTCGGTCGTTAATTTCTTTGCGTTCTATTAACGCTGCAATTTCTTTAACACTTGAAATAAGTCCCTTAGTTGCAATGCAACTTGAAAGTCCAAAAAAAATTAGCAATCCACCAAAAAAATTATTTCTTGATTGAAAATAACTGAGTTCTATCAATTTACCTAAACCAAAACTCGTTCCAATGGTTGATATGGCTACGATTAGTCCTCCCCAAAACAAAATATTTTTATTTTCCCCAAAATTATTTATGAGGTAATCAGATATTTTTTTTATGTAAAAGCCAATTACTTGAACAGGATGGATAAAAAATCTTGGATCACCGATCAATAAATCAAAACCAATAGATCCGAGGAATATTAAAAATAAATTTATTTCAGCCAACTGAACATCGAGCGCAGACCTTTACCCACTTTCTCAATTTCATGTTTTGAGTTCTCTTCCCTTAATTTTGTCATTAAGGGTTTGTTTTTATCACATTCTTCCACAAAATTCTTAGCGAAGGTTCCATTTTGAATATCTTTTAGAATTTTCTGCATTTCCTTCTTTGTATCACTATTGATAAGTCTTTTACCACTTACATAATCTCCATATTCTGCAGTATTTGAAATGGAATCTCTCATTTGAGATAAGCCTCCCTTCACCATTAAATCAACAATAAGTTTAACTTCATGTAAGCATTCGAAGTAAGCAAGTTCGGGTTGATAACCTGCCTCAACAAGAGTTTCGAATCCTGATTTAACCAGTTCTGATAATCCTCCGCACAAGACAGCTTGTTCGCCAAATAAATCAGTTTCTGTTTCTTCTTTAAAGTTTGTCTCAAGAATCCCAGCTCTCGTTCCGCCAATCCCTTTAGCGTAAGCCATTGCCAATGATCTTGCACTTCCGGAAGAGTCCTGCTCAACTGCAAATAGTGCTGGAACTCCTTGACCATTCTGATATTCCCAACGAACAGTGTGTCCAGGTCCTTTTGGGGCAATCATTACAACATCCACAAAACTAGGAGGCTTGATAAGTCCGAATCTTATATTGAAGCCATGAGCAAAACTTAGTATCTTTCCTTCTTTTAAGTTTGGTTCTATTTCTTTAAGGTAAACATCTTTTTGAAACTCATCGGGGAGGAGAATCATAATCCAGTCTGCTTTTTCACAAGCTTCAGAAACGCTAAAGACTTGTAGACCATCGCTAATAGCTTTGCTTTCAGACTTACTTCCTTTATATAATCCAACAATTACATCCATACCGCTATCTTTAAGATTTAGGGCATGTGCATGACCTTGTGATCCATATCCAATAATCGCTATTGTTTTATTATCTAAAAGACTTAGATCTGCATCTGTGTCGTAAAAGAGTTGGGTCATTAGTTGTAGCTTCTTTGCATTTGATAATTAATATTTTAGACATTAAGGTGGCAATAAACCAAAAAAATTATTAATTTAAAAAATTAAAATAAAAATATTAATTTAGAAAGTTTAAGACTGATTTGCTTCGCTTGGATGTGTAATAACTCTATCAATTAATCCATAATTTTTTGCTTCTTCCGCACTTAGGAAATAATCTCTATCAGTATCCTTTTCAATTTTCTCAAATGATTGGCCTGTCATATCTGCCATAGACATGTTTAACATATCTTTAATTCTTAAAATTTCCTTAGCTTCTATTTCAATATCACTTGCTTGGCGTTGAGATGTCCCTCCTAAGGGTTGATGAATCATTATCCTGCTGTGGGGCAAAGCAACTCTTTTGCCTTTTGTACCAGCGGCCAATAGGAACGCTCCCATCGAGGCTGCGAGGCCTACGCATATGGTTACTACATCACTTTTTACATATTTAATAGTGTCATAAATTGCCAAGCCAGCAGTTACTGATCCTCCTGGGCTATTTATATAAAGATAGATAGGTTTGGAATTATCATCAGAATCTAAATAAAGCATTTGTGCAACAAGGCTATTAGCGATACCATCATTCACTTCTTGCCCAAGAAAAAGAATTCTTTCAACACCTAGTCTTGTATATATGTCGACCCATCTTTCGTATTGACTTCCTGGAAGTCTGTAGGGCACGCTTGGAGTTCCTATTGGCATGATTTTAAAATAGTTTGTGAGTGTTAAATTTTATTTGGTAGATCTTTTTGGCTTGTGAGTATTCTATCGATAACTCCATAATCTAAGGCTTCTTGTGGGTTGAGATAACTCATCCTGTCAGAGTCTTTTGAGAGTTCTTCGATGGTCTTTCCAGTATTACGAGATAAAATCTCCAGCATTGATTTTTTATTTTTCAAAACTTCCTCAGCTCTTATTTGGATATCGGTTGCTTGACCTCTTGCTCCGCTTATAGGTTGATGCAAAACAATAGAAGCATGGGGAAGAGCGGCTCTATGTCCCTTAGTGCCAGATGAAAGAATAACTGCAGCAGTCCCCATTGCTTGTCCGATACATATCGTGTGTACTGGAGGCTTAATGTAGCTTATTGTGTCGCAAATAGCGAAAGCTTCTGTTTCAAAACCTACTGCGTCACCAGTGTACCAACTTGTCCCGGTTGAATTGATATAGAAATAGATTGGTTTTTCTGGATCCTCAAACTCTAAATAAAGAAGTTGAGCAATGATTAGCTCAGTAACATCCATTCCTAGTTGTCTTTTTGCATCATCATCTGAAAATAATGGCAAACCAAGATAAACAATTCGCTCTTTCAGTAAAAGAGATGGGAGATCTGGGGGCGGGGTCCTCATAACGGTGTTTTCGCCGTAATAAGGAGCAGATACAGTCATTTGTATCACAAAATTAATATTGAACTGATTCTAGCTAGATTTAGCCCTGTGTCGCTGGTGATTTAAAAGATTTGTTTGACTCAGAATTATTTATTAGTTTTCCAAAGACCATTCTTCCAGTAGGAGTTTGTAATGCTCCTGTGATGACAATATCTAATCTGCTCCCAACAAAATTCTTTGCCTCATCAATAACAACCATTGTGCCGTCATCTAAATATCCAATACCTTGCATTTTTTCTTTGCCTTCTCTAACGATTTTTATATTAAGTGATTCTCCTGGTTGTACTTCTGGCCTTAAAGCAATAACCAAATCACTCAAATTCATAACTTTTAATTCTTTAACTTCAGCGATCTGAGAAAGATTATAATCAGCCGTAATTAAAGTTCCTGTCATATCCTCTGTAATTTTAAGGAGTTTTTCGTCTACGCCATTACCTTCATACTTTGTTGGGTTTATTACAAGTCTTCTCCCATATAAATCTCTTAATTCTTTTAATAATTTGAGACCTCTTCTGCCTTTCGACCTTTTTTCATTACTGCTTGAGTCAGCTAAGGTTTGTAATTCATCAATTACACTTTGAGCAACAATTAATTGCCCTTCCAATAAGCCGCAACTTAATAAACCATTGATTCTTCCATCAATAATTACGCTAGTATCTAGAATTTTTGGACTTGCAGCAGGGAGAATTCCTTCGTTGACTAAATATGCATCAGTGTTATTTGGATTGAATAATCTCAATAATGTCCTTCCATGGGTATCTGCCAACTTATAACCAAGCACACCAAAGAAAATGTTGCTTAATATAGCTGCTAATGGTTTTGCGAAAAAAACCTCTCTAGGGAAGGGAATTAACAGTATTGGAGCTAGTAGGAGATTCGCAACAAGTAATCCTAAAATTAATCCAACAGCCCTACTTATTAGTAAGTCCGTAGGCATTGTTCTTATTTGATCAAGAAAAGTCTTTCTAAGTTGAAGGAATACAAAACCAGCTGCTAATCCTACAAAAAAACCAATTATTGCTAAAACAATCCTAAAACCTTCTACATTAGATACCTGTTTGAGTATGTCTACTGGCAATAAATCAACACCAAGCCACCCTGAAGCTGCCCCAGACAATACAAATAAAATTAATACTAAGATATCGGTCATATCTATAATCTACTAGGATTTATTAATTGAGTAAATAAGGATTTTATTTTTTTCGATCCTTAATACTTTTTTGGAGCTTAAAAATGAATTTAGATTATGAATAAGTTTCCAAGAAGTGCTTATGTGCACATTCCTTTTTGCCACAGAAGGTGTTTTTATTGTGATTTTGCAGTTATTCCTCTAGGAAACGAAGTTGAAACTTTAAAAGGTTATGGAAGCAAAACAGTTCAAGAGTATTTGCAATTTTTATATAAAGAAATATTGTCAATTAAGCATAAATCACCCCTATCGACAATCTATATAGGAGGTGGTACCCCATCAATTTTAGATCCCGCCCAAATCAAAGAATTAGTTGATCTCTTTAAAGAAAATTATGGAATTGACTATGGTGCTGAAATCACTATGGAGGTTGATCCAGCAAGTTTTACTCAAGATGATCTTTTCGGATTTATAAATGCTGGGATAAATAGATTTAGTCTTGGAGTACAAAGTTTTAATAATCAGATACTTCAAAAGTCAGGAAGGCGTCATTTGAAAGAAGATGCAGAGAAATCTTGTTTATGGTTGAAGAGAGAATATGATTCCGGGTTAATAAAAAGCTGGAGTTTAGACTTAATTCAAAACTTGCCACTAAGTGGTTTTAAAGAATGGCAAGATGACTTAAAAAAAGCAATTACATTTTCACCACCTCATCTATCTATTTACGATTTAAATATTGAAAATGGCACTGTTTTTAAAAAATTAATTAATTTAGGTAAATTAAAACTCCCAAGTGATGAAGAAGCTTTTAGGAATAGTGAATCTACCCATTTAATTTTAAAAAACTCAGGGTATTCAAGATATGAAATCTCAAACTATTGCCTTCCGCAACATCAGTCGAGACATAATAGAGTTTATTGGAGTGGTTTAGGCTGGTGGAGTTTTGGTCAAGGTTCCACTAGTTCACCTTGGGGGGAAAAGTTTACTCGACCAAGAGTTAGTAAAGAATATAAAGAATGGGTAACTAGACAAGACGAATTTAATTTAGATTCATCACTAATTAATAATGAGTTTGTTTATAAAGAACTTGATGAGAAAATAATGTTGGGATTAAGACTCAAAGAGGGTGTAGATATCAGAGAATTGTTTAAAGAACAAAACTGGGAAAACAAAAAATTTGAAAGCAACTTCATTAAATTGCTTGAAGAATGGGAAAGATTTCTTGAAAGTGGACTATTAGTGAGAAAGGGGAATAGATTCTTTTTAAGCGCGCCTAATGGAATGGAACTGAGCAATCAAGTTCTTGTTTCTATGTTTAAGTGGTGGGATGAGATCAATTAAGTCTTTCAGAGTCTACCCATTCTTTTAATTTATCCTTAAATAATCTCTTTCCTTGGATAATTGGTTGGCAAAATGGTGGGTGATCATCATTGAGGCCTAACAAATCTGCAGTAACTCTTACTTGCCCATCGCAATAATTACCAGCACCGATACCTATTACTGGAATTGTTAAAGAATTTTGTATTTCCTTAGCAAGGAAATCAGGAATATGTTCAAGAACTATTGAAAAACATCCTAATCCCTGAAGAATTGAAGCCTCTTTCTTGATTTTTTCTTGGCTTGCTAAGCTTTCTCCTTGTTTTTTTAATCCAATATTTAGATAGCTTTGTGGTGTAAGACCTATATGACCCATAACAGGGATTCCCATTCTTATTAATCTAGAAATTACTTTTTGTATTTCTGGTTCAGCTCCTTCTACTTTTACAGCTTTTGCATAAGTGCTCTGAATGATTTTCCCTGCATACTCAACAGCTTTATCCTCTCCACATTGGTAAGTCAGAAAAGGCATATCTGAGACAACTAAAGGTTGTTCCTCAATTTTCTTTTTAAATCCTCTTGAAACAGCATTAGTATGATAAATTATGTTTTCTAAGGTTAATGGCAACGTCGATTTGTATCCTAAACAGACCATTGCTAATGAATCTCCTACTAGTACGAGATCAACATTTGCTTGTTCTGCGATGGATCCTGATATGGAGTCCCATGCAGTTAGTGCAATGATTTTGCGAGAATTTTTTTTATAATTAACTAGGTCTGAAGGTAACATAATAAATTTATGTATCTTTTTTAATCAAGAATTGCTAGTATGATCCTGACTCGGCCTTTCGCGGTTTTAACGCCTAAACCTGGTCAGGACCGGAAGGTAGCAGCCACAAGGGATGCTTGAGGCAGGCGAGATAACCGAGTCACTCTATTTTACCTTTTAACCAATTTCTTTTTTATTTTGCCTTAATCTCAAAAACTCGGGAATACTAGCTCCTGATTCTTTATTGTCGGAATAATTATATAAGGGTTGATTAGATAATCTGTTTTTTATTCTTTGCTGGTTTAATGGTTGGGTTGTTTCAAACCCTGTAGCAATTACAGTAACTTGTATCTCCCCTTCCATTGCCTCATCTACCACTGCACCTACAATAATATTTGCTTCTTGATCAACAACATCATAAACAATTTCGGATGCAGAGGTCATGTCTTCTAGAGTCATATCTTTTCCACCAGTAATATTTATAACGCAACCTTTAGCTCCATCAATTCTAGCTGCTTCTAACAAAGGACTATTCATTGCTGCCTGTGCTGCCTCTATAGCTCTCGATCTTCCTGAACCTATACCTATGCCGAGAAGAGCAGTGCCAGCTTCCGTCATAACTGACCTTACGTCTGCAAAATCAACATTAACTAATCCAGGGCAAGTAATTATGTCACTAATGCCTTTGACTCCCATTCTTAGAACATCATCAGCATTCCTAAATGCTTCTTGAAGGGGAGCTCCTGCTATAACATCTTTTAATCGGTCATTTGGAATAACAATAAGAGTATCAACGTTTTCAGCTAGTCTTGCGATCCCCTCCTCTGCTTGACGCATTCTTCTTTTTCCTTCAAAAGAAAATGGTTTGGTTACTATACCTACTGTTAGAGCTCCACTTTGTTTGGCGACTTCTGCAACTACCGGAGCTGCTCCTGTACCAGTTCCTCCACCCATTCCAGCGGCTATAAAAACTAGATCTGATCCTTCTAAAGCTTGTTGAAGCTCTTCTTTAGATTCTTCGGCTGCTTTTTGCCCAATACTAGGATTTCCACCTGCACCTAAACCTCTAGTGAGGTTTTGTCCAAGTTGAACCCTACTCTCTGCAGAAGATTGAAGTAGTGCTTGTGCATCAGTATTGAGGACCCTAAATGAAACACCTTCTAAATCACTATTTATCATTCTATTGACTGCATTACTGCCACCACCACCTACACCAATAACTTCTATTTTGGCGTTTTGACTTGGAAGGATTTCTCTCGATTGATCAAAGTTAGGATTGTTACCGAAGCTCATCTCTTAATAGGAATCTAATACTAGTATTGGGTGCATTATGAACTTACTGAGCTCATCTGTAGGAATTTGTTGAGGAAAATCCTAAAAATATTTATTTATTAAATATTTTGTTTTGAATGCAAAACCCATATCAACACTACAATAATTAAAAATAATTATTTAAAATCCTTTTTCAAATATTAGGGTTTGAACACTTTTATTTTTGGTTTATCTGGATCAGTAAGATCAATATTATCTATTTTTTTTGAAAAGCTTTTTTTCTTAAATTCATTATTAAGATTATTGATTTTTTGTAATTGATAGTTGATTAAATTTGGCTTGGATCCTAAGAATATTGTTTTTAAATCTTTATCCTCAATAGTTAGAAACCCGTCGGATGAGAAGGTTATTCTAACTATCTCTAATTCATAATTATCTATAGCAATAAAAATTTCTGATAAAATTTTTGCAAATTTTTTGTTCCATCCAAAGACTTGTATGTTAAATTTTTTCAAATTTTTTTTATCCACATTTTGTTTATTTATAAAAATTCCATCTTTGTCAATGAAGCCTAATATTTTTTCTTCGTTTAATATTCTTTCACCGTAAGCTATTGGAATTCTTGAATTAATATGAACTTTCAAACCAAAAGGGAATAATTCTCTGTTTACCGAAACATTCTTGAGGGATAAATTTTGTTTTAACTCCTTTTCTAACAAATTTGTTTCAACAAAAATTAATCGGATCGGAAAACTTAAAGATGAATTTTTTACCACATCATTCTGCGAAAATAATTCACTACCAGAAATCCTAATGTCCTGAGGATCAACTTTTTTTAGAGTTCTTATGCTTAATAAGCTTGTTAAAAATAAAAATGAAATTAGAAAAAAAAAGCTTCTATTTTTAATTCCTTTTTGGTTTTTCACAAATCACATCGAGCTTTTTCCATCAGTTGGTCCATCCAGTTTCTCGCTTGCTCTGCATCTGAAAATGGGACATCCATTTCTTTCCCATCCCCTACTAATCTCAACCTGCACTTACCCTGAGATTCGCTTGTTAGAGGGGCTTCACCTGAAGTTAGTGCCATTAATTCAACTAATTCCAGTTTCTTGATCGTAAAACAATCTTTTTCTTCAAATTTACCAGCTTCAAATGCGCTCCACTTTAACTCCCCATTTTTTAAAGACGCTGCACCTGAACTATCCAACTTGCAAAGTTCAGAATCACTAGCCCAGCTTCTAAAAAGATTTTGCCTTCTTCTTTCTAACCATCCAAGTGCAGTTAATAAAATGAAGATTAAAAGTAATGGTAACCAAAGTAGTCCATGCAACATTTGATTTAAATTACAAATCTAAAGATATATCTACTAGTTTAGCCACAAGTTGTTCAATTTTTAAACCTGAAGCTTCCCAAAGCATTGGAAACATACTGTTTTTTGTAAAACCAGGAATTGTATTTATTTCATTGAGTAAAATTTTATTTGAAGATTTTTCTAAAAAGAAATCTACTCTTGCAAAACCAAAAATATTTAGTGCCTTACAACTTTTAATAGCAATTTCTTTAATTTCTTTTGTGATTTTAGAATCTATTTCGGCTGGGATAATTATTTTATTATTTGAGTGATATTTTGAATCGTAATCATACCAATCACTTTTGTAATTTACCTCGCCTATCTCAGAGGTTAAGAGTTTTGAATTCCCAATTATTCCACATTCAATTTCCCTTACCTCTAAACCTTCCTCTATTAAGATTCTTGGATCTATTTCCCGAGCCTTTTCTAATGCTTGTAATATTTCTAATTCATTTTTGACTTTAGAGATGCCAAGAGATGATCCAGAGTTCGATGGTTTAACAAAAACAGGAAATTTTAATTTTTTTAAAATTTCATTAATTATTTTATTTTTTACTTGTTTATCTTTGAGATCTTCATTTTGAAAAACTAGATAATTAACTTGTGGAATTTTAAGGTTGGAGAAAATTGTTTTCATCAATATTTTATCCATTCCAAGTGCAGAGCCAATAATTCCGCACCCGACTAAAGGTTTCTTTGTAAATCTAATTAAGCCATGAATTGATCCGTCTTCACCATTAAATCCATGTAAAAGAGGAAACCAAACATCAATATTTTGAAATTTAATTCCGTCAAGGAAGTTAATTTTTTCTTGATTAAAAGTTACTTGTTTTTTTGCTTTATAGTTTTCAATTTCACCAATCAGGATTTTTTCTGAAATATCACTATCAAGCCAATCTCCATATTTGTTTATGTAAAAGGCTTTAACTGTAAAGCGTTCTTTATTTATTTGAGCATTAAATGCTTGAAAAACTGTTTTTGCAGAGGATATCGATACTTCATGTTCATTGGAATGCCCGCCAAATATTAATCCAATACATTTTTTCTTTCCCCCGATCATTTAAAAAAAATTTATAAAGAAAGTTCTCCTGTTAAAGAAAAGGGTCTTGCTTCATTTATTCTGACATTTATCTCATCTCCCAACGAAAAATTAAAATTATTGTTTTTGGGAATCTCTACGAAAGTTAATCTATTGGTTCTAGTTCTACCCATAATTTGAGATGAATTTTTTGGATTTAAACCCTCAATTAAAACGCTTTCGATATTATTGATATATCTTTGGTTTCTACTCCTTGCAGTTTTCTCGACCAAATCATTAATTTCTTGCAATCTAGCTTTTTTTACCTCTTCCGAAAGTTGATTAGTCCAAACTGCGGCAGGCGTATTTGGTCTTGGAGAGTATGCTGCTGTATTCACCTGATCAAAGCCAATTTCTGATATTAGCTTTAATGTATCTTGATATTGTTGCTCGGTTTCTCCTGGGAAGGCAACTATCGCGTCAGCTGTGATTGATGCATCTGGCATTAATGACCTTATGTTCTCGATGATATTTTTATACTTTTTAATAGAATATCCTCTGGACATTTGCTTTAAAATTTCATCATTTCCACTTTGGAAGGGGATATGGAAATGTTCACAAACTTTATCAAGTTCATAACAAGCTTGAATCAGCCTTTTTGAAAAATATCTTGGATGACTAGTAGCAAATCTTATTCTGTGAATTCCTTTAACATCATGAATATAATACAAAAGATCAGTTAGGGTATTCTCTTTTCTCCCCTCTTTTGTAGTTCCTGGAAGGTCTCTACCATAAGCATCAATGTTCTGACCCAAAAGAGTAATTTCTTTAAAATTATCATCAGCTAATTTTTGGATCTCACTTTTTATCGCATTTGGATATCTTGATTGCTCTTTTCCTCTGACAGAGGGTACTACACAATATGAACATCTTTCATTACATCCATAGATGATATTAACCCAGCCACAAATAGAGCTTTCTCTTCTGGCACTTGTTATATCTTCAGAAATGAAGGTTTCTTCTGTAGCAGCAACTTGATTTCCTAAATCAACTTTCCCCAGAAGATTCTCAAGATTATTTACATGTTGAGGGCCCATTACTAGGTCAAGTTCTGGGACTCTTCTTAGTAAGGATTCTCCCTCTTGCTGAGCAAGACAACCCGCAACTACAAGTTTTAAGCTAGGTGTTTTGTGCTTTCTTTTTGCCTGTCTTCCTAGAAAGCTATAAACTTTTTGCTCTGCATTATCTCTAATAGTACATGTATTGTACAAGACCAAATCGGCATTTAATTCATTATCTGCTCTGGTGTATCCCATTTTCTCTAATGTCCCAGCCATTCTCTCAGAATCAGCCTTGTTCATTTGGCATCCAAATGTGGTTATCCAATAACTGCCCGTAGTTGAATACTTTTGAATTTTTTTTTCGTCTGATTTTGTTTTTGTTAGCACTTTGCTAGGAATTTTTTATGATTCTTTAATTCAAAATTACAAGTTAAATAATTTTGCTGCAATATTTTTGAGGGCGAGCGAGGGGATTCGAACCCCCGAATAGCGGCGCCACAAGCCGCTGCCTTAACCACTTGGCGACGCCCGCCTCACATTTATAAATTTAACAACTCAAGGGTAATTTTTCATAGTTATTTTTATCTTTTAGAGAAATTTGAATTATTTTCTAATTCAGTAAAGTTTTCTTATGATTTAAAATAAAAAAAAATTAAAAATTTGAGTAATTCCTGCACAGCTGAGGTTCTTATTCCCAGAAGCCTTTGTTTAATAGAAGATATAGATAACCTCATTATCGATGAAGAGGATTTATGTTCAGTTTCCATTAGTTGGGAGGATGGATTTGTTTCTGAGTTAAAGCCTTTAAAAGATAAAATTACAAAACCAAAAAATATTTTATTCCCAAGATTTGTTGAAACGCATTCGCATTTTGATAAATCTTTTACATGGGCAGACTTTCCTAATCTGGAATCAAACTATGAAGGAGCATTATCAGTAAATCTTGAAGAACATAAAACTAGAACTACAGATAAGGTTCTTGAAAGAGTTGAGAAATCATTAAAACTTGCCATACAAAATGGATACCGTGCCATTAGAAGTCATATTGATACATTCAAAGGTCAATCTATTGATATTTGGATTGAACTTTTTAAATTGCAAAAAAAAATTTCATGTGAGTTGACTTTACAATACGTTGCTCTAGCTCCATTGGAATTCTGGGATACAACTGATGGAGAAGATTTGGCAAAAATATTTTCCTCTAATGGAGGCATTTTAGGAGGGGTTATTGTACCCCCTTTTAATAAAAAAAACACAAGCAAATTTCTAGCAAAGATGCTTCTTCTTGCGAGTAAATATAAATTAGAAATTGATTTGCATATAGATGAATCAATTATTGAGCCTGGAGCGGGAATAAAAGTTTTATTGGAGACAATCGAAAATTTAGATATTAATAGTATTCCGATCACTTGTAGTCATTTGAGTAGTCTTATTTTTCTAAGTAATAGAGAGATTTTAAATTTAGGTGAAAAAATGGCTGAGAAAAATATTAAGGTTATTGCCTTACCCCTAACAAATTTTTGGCTGCTCAATCGAAGTAATAAAACTACTTCATCAAAAAGACCAGTTGCGCCAATAAAGCAATTACAAAAATCACATGTGGATGTATCCCTTGGTAGTGATAATGTTCAAGACCCTTGGTACCCATTTGGTAATTTTGACCCTTTTTATACGTTGTCTTGCTCGATGCCGATGCTTCAACTTAATCCCTGGGAGAGAATGACTCTATCTTCTATTTTTTTAGCTCCAAGTAGATTATTAAATTTAAAATGGGATGGTTTAATTAAAAAAGGTTGTCCTGCTGATTTTGTGATTTTAGATGCACAAAGATGGGCAGATGTTTTTTCGAACAATTTAAAGAGAAAAGTATTTATAAACGGCGATTTGTATTGCTAATTGGTTAATTTATATACAAATCATAAAAATTTTTTATTAATGATATCAAAACTTAAATTTATAGACAAATTTAGAGAAGTCAAAAACTTAGAGATCATTGAAAATAAATCTGATTTAAAAAGACTTTCAAAAGATTTTTATAACTACTCTCCAATCCTTACTGAAAAATTAGACCAATGTACTGCTGATTTGGTGGTAAGACCAAGTGATCACAAAGCGGTAAAGGAAGTTGCAGAAATTTGTTGGGAATTATCTATCCCACTTACTTTAAGGGGTTCAGGTACAGGTAATTATGGACAAGCTGTCCCATTATTTAAAGGAGTTGTAATGCATATGAGTCAATTTAATAAGTTAGAAGAATTTGATCCAGATACAGGCTTTGTAAAAGTACAGTCTGGCTGTGTTATGGGAGATTTGAATAAACAATTAGAGAAATATGGGAGGGAATTGAGATTACTTCCTAGTACTTGGAAAACTGCAACAATTGGAGGTTTTATTGCTGGCGGATCAGGAGGTATTGGTTCCATTAGGTGGGGATTTTTAAGAGATCCAGGAAATCTTATAGGTTTAGAGGCAGTAACGATGAATGAAAAACCTGCATTGTTAAAATTTGATGCTGAAGAATCCGAACCTCTAAATCATGCTTATGGGACTAATGGAATAATTACTTCTTTATTACTTGCTACTGATATCAAACGTAAGTGGTACTCATTAGTTATTGACTGTATTGAATTTGAAAAAACAATAGAAATATTAAAAACTCTTACTAGCGCAGCAATTAATCTGAAATTAGGAGCAATTCTTGAAGAAGAAATTGTAGATCAAATGCCAAAATGGTTTAAAAGTAAATCTAGAAGTCACAAGATATTAATTCAATCTACTCTTGGAGGAATAAAAACCATCGAGCTAATTTGTAAAAAATTTAAAGTTGAATCTACCCTACTTGGGGAAGAAGAAAAGCTCGTGAATGGAATTTCTGAAGTCGTATGGAATCATACAACTCTTCATATGAGGTCTAGGGATAAAAATTGGACTTATTTACAGATGCTTTTGCCACTTAATAATGAACTAGAGTTAATTAATTTTTTGAAAAAAAAATGGGGTAAAAAAGTTCTTTGGCATTTAGAGGCAGTTTCTCAACAGGGATCACCGCGATTAGCCGCTTTGCCTGTATTAAAGTGGAATGGGGCAGAAGAATTAAATGAAATAATGGAGGATTGCAAGAAACTTGGTGCTTTTATTTTTAATCCTCATGTTCTAACAGTTGAAGGCGGAGGTCTAGGAGTTGTAGATGCAGATCAAGTAAAAGCGAAATTAAGATTTGATCCTAAAGGGCTATTAAATCCAGGAAAATTGGAAGGTTGGGAAGTAAAAGAACAATTTAAAATTTAACATTTTTCTTTATTCGCAAATTTAATAAATTCAGCAACTAAAAAAATAGAACCTGTTAGAACAGGATGATTAGGCGGCCATTTTTCTAGGGAAAATAAATATTCAATGGCAAGTTCAAATGTTTTAAATTCAATTGTTTTTTGAAAGTCAACTTCTTTAATCTGAGAGAGATCATTTAATTGCCAACTAGGTTGGTTTGGAACTGGCACAAGTAATAAGCGATCATTTTTCTTTAGAAGTGTTTTTAATATTGAGTAAATATCTTTTTGTCTTTGGACACCTAAAATCCAATAAATTCCTTTATCTTCATTCTCCCAATTGCTTCGCTCATTAGAGAGTGCTTTTGCAGCAGGATAATTATGCGCACAATCTACAAGAATTTCTTTGTTGAAATAATTTATTATTTCTAGCCTTCCGTTCCAAGTTGTTTTTTTAAGACCTTCAGATATGTGTTTTTCTCTTATGTTAAATCCCAAATTATTCAGCGCTTCGATTGCTCCAACAGCTACCGAAGCATTTTGCTTTTGAAAAATTCCTTTTAATCCAAGCTCGTAGCTGTTTGAAATTGAATCTTTCCAAATAATTTCTGCTCCCACCTCTTTAACTTTTTTGGTTATCAAATTTTCAACTTGACTATTTTGATTGCATGAAATGACAATTGAGTTATTTTCAATAACTGCTAATTTTTCTTCGGCAATTTTTTCAATCGTATCTCCAAGAAATTCTGTATGGTCTAAGCCAATATTCCCAATAGCAATGATTGGTCTAAATTTATGGGCTGTTGTCGCGTCTAATCGTCCCCCTAAGCCAGCTTCAAGAATGAGTAATTCAACTTTTTTATAGTCAAAAAAATTTAGTGCGCAGCAAATGATTTTTTCAAAAGGAGTTAGTTCAAATGTTGAAAATTTTTTTTCTATTAGTCTATAGATTTTTTCAAAATCAGTTTTATTAATATTTTTTTTATTAACTCTAATCCTCTCGCATACATCCAAAAGATGAGGAGATGTAGTTACACCGAAATTCCTTTTAGCTTCAAAAAGTATACTCTCTAAATATGCCGCGATTGATCCTTTTCCATTGGTTCCAATAATCTGTATCGCAGGGATACTCTTGCAAGGATTACCAAGTTCTTGAAGAGCTTTTTTAATTCTTGATAAACCTAATTTTATATTATCCCTTTCATGTTTAGGAGACAATAATTCAAAAATTTTTAAATTTGCATTTTCCAAAATTTTAATTGCTATAACTCTTCAAAAATTGAATTTAGCTTATCCAAAAGAATATTAATTTCTCTTCGAGAAATAACTAATGGTGGGACAATCCTTACAACATTTCCTCCTGCAGGAACTACCAGTAATCCTTTATCAAAAGCTTTTAATGTAATTTTTTTTGCATCAGCATAATCATCATTGATCACAAGACCTTGTATTAAACCTAAACCTCTTTTCCCGCTAATAATATTTGAAAATTTTTTTGACAATTCTTCAAACCCTGCACTTAATTGTTCCCCTCTTAGATAAACATTATTGATAATATTTCTTCTATTTATTTCTTCTAATACAGTTAGGGCAGCTTTACAGGCGAATGGGTTCCCTCCAAAAGTGCTTGCATGATCTCCTGGGGAAAAAATGTTGGCTTTTTCTTTTACCAATAATGCTCCAATTGCATGACCCCCTCCTAATCCTTTAGCAAGGGTGAATCCATCAGGTTCAATTCCTAAATTCTCATAACCCCACATTTTCCCAGTTCGACCTACTCCACTTTGGACCTCATCTAAAATGAGAAGAGAATTATATTTATCACATATTTCTCTCAGGCTTTTAAAAAATATTTTACTTCCAGGAATTACGCCGCCTTCTCCTTGTATTGGTTCAACTAAAACGCCGGAAATTTTTTGATTATTATTTTCACACTCTTCAAATAATTTTTTTACTGAATCAAAATCGTTAAATTTAAAAAATTTGAACCCTTGAATCATTGGCTCGAAACCTTTTTGATATTTGGGCTGTCCAGTGGCACTCAAGGCTGCAAGCGTCCTTCCATGAAAGCTGGATTCTGCTGCGAGAATAATTGATTCTTTACCTTTATTTGTTGTATTACCATATTTTTTAATTAATTTAATTGCTGATTCATTTGCTTCCGCACCACTATTGCAGAAGAAGACGCTTTTAGCGCAACTCATATTCGTTAAAGTTCTGCTTAATTGTTCTTGTTCTTCAATGTTGTAGAGATTAGAAATGTGCTGAATCTTTTTTAGTTGAGTTGATAACCTTCTTCTTAAAACTCTGTCGCTATGTCCAAGACTGCAAGTTGCTATACCAGCGACTGCATCAAGATACCTTTTACCTGTTTTGTCCCATAGCCAACAACCTTTTCCTTTTTTAAAAGATATATCGAATCGACTATAGGTATTCATCAAAGTGGGAGCGGTCGGACTTGAACCGACATACCCGAAGGTGCCGCATTTTGAGTGCGGTGCGTCTACCAATTCCACCACGCTCCCAAGGCTTTTGAAAAAATGAACTTTTTCATTATAACAAAATTCAACCTATTGACTATTGTTTTGGTCAAGGAACAGTTATCAAGATAACTATTGTTAATAGTTAATCTTTTCGATAAAAACATATGATTATTTATTGCATTTGCTGACAAGAAATAAAGTAAAAATAAGAAAATTTAAACATTTATGATACATTTCTGTGATTAAATACGCTTAAAAGTCTTTTTTGAAAGGATATAGCTTCATGATTAGTAATATTGTGTTATAATATATAAAAAAACAATGTCTAAAACTCAGGCTAAAAAATTGTCCTTTAAATTTGTCTCTTATCTTTTTATTGCAGTAACTATACTGACAACATTCGGATCTAATAGTGGAACTTGGGCATGAACGAATTCAAATTTAATGGTTTAAATAAAAATTGGTCAAATCGCTTTTTAGTTTTGTTTTTATTATTTTTGGGTTGTATTTCACTAATAAATATCGCTTACGTTTGAATAAACTTTATTAGTTTTAAAAATTTTTTATAACAGACTAAGCTACTTCGAGGTTTGAAAACTTCTTAGAATTAGGTTCAATTTTATATCCATTCTCCTCAAAAGTTTTTTTACAGATTTCTCTAATTATTTTTACACCTAAATTTTTTAGTTTTAATTCAAAATCCTCATAACCTCTATCTAAATGTTCTAATCCATAGATCTTACTAGTACCTTTTGCGATGATTCCCGCAATTATTAATGCAGCTGATGACCTTAAATCTGAGCCAACTAGATTCATCCCATTAATTGTTTTAACCCCTTTTATGTGAGCTACGTTTTTGTTTAGTTTTATACGGGCGCCCATTTCATTAAGTAAATAAATATGATTCATTCTATTTTCGAAAATTGTTTCAGTTATCTTTGATTCACCATTTGCGATTGTCATTAGAGCTGTAAAGGGTGCCTGCAAATCAGTAGGAAAGCCTGGAAAAGGAGCTGTTTCAATATCTACTCCTTTAATCTCTTTACTCTTAATAGAAATCGAATTGCCTTTAATCGTAATTTTACTCCCACTCTCTTGAAGCTTACTAGTAACAGCTTCAAGATGATGAGGGATTACTGGAGAAATTGTTATTGAAGAGTAAGTTGCAGCAGCAGCTATTAGAAAAGTTCCAGCTTCTATTCGGTCTGGAATTACTTTATGGGTACATCCTCCAAGCTTATTAACACCATCAATAATAATTGTTTCTTTACCGGAGTCATAAATTTTTGCCCCCATTTTATTAAGCATTTGGCATAAATCTTGAACCTCAGGCTCTCTAGCAGCATTTTCAATAGTAGTTCTTCCTTTGGCTAAAGATGCTGCCATTATTAAAGTTTCAGTCGCACCTACACTTGGACAATTTAATTTAATATGAGTGCCATGAAGTCTATTTTTGTTTCCCCTTGTTTTTGCCTTGACAATTCCTTCTTCAATAATAATGTCTGCTCCTAATGCGATTAGTCCATTAATGTGCTCATCTATTGGTCTTGAACCAATATTGCATCCACCTGGTAACGGTACTTGAGCTTCTCCAAATTTAGTTAATAGTGCACCTATACAAAAGAAACTAGCTCTTAATCCTCTAACAAGTTCATATGGAAGTTCTTTAATCGAAATAGTTGTTGGATCTATTTCTAGTTGGTTTTTTTTACGAACTAAATTCACTCCTAAATTCTTTAAGATATTCCCCATCTTTTCAATATCAGTGAGAAAAGGTACATTTTCAAGAATTATTTTTTCATTAGTTAGCAATGATGAGGCTAATAAAACTAAGGCGGAATTCTTCGCGCCACTTATTTCAACTATTCCATTTAACTTGCCTTGGCCAAGAATCTTTAAATTTTGCGATTTAAGATATGACTTCGTTTTGCTTCCGCAAATCATTAAGACTTAATTTATTAGATTCATCATGACAAACTAATAATATTAAGTCCACCCAATGTAACGTCATGAATATTAATTAAAAGTGAAAATGTATTTTTTGATTTCTTGGGAAATAAAAATTTAATAAATAATTGATCAAAATGTTTATGTAATTAAAATATAGTTGATAACAAATTTTTTAAATTACTCATAGAAAATACTTTTTTAAAAATAACTAGTAAAAATAATAATCTAGTTAAAAGATTTAGATCATTTAAAAGAGGATCATCTCCAAAAGATCAAGACTTTTTTTGCATAGAGGGTACTCATCTCATTGAAGAATTGCTGAAGTCTGGAAAAAATCCCTCTAAGATTTTAGTTACCGAAAAATGGCTAAGAAAGTATCAAAATCTAAGCAAAAAATTTCATGAGTCATTAATAAATATTGTTTCAGAGGAAGTCTTGGCATCTGCGATTTCAACAATTAATCCAGATGGGATAGCAGCTTTAGTAGAGTTTTCTGCAATACCTAATTATCAATTTAATAGAAAAGATGATTTTGTTCTTGTTCTCGACAGAATTCAAGATCCTGGGAATATGGGTAATCTATTTAGAACTGCTTTAGCTGCGGGTGTTAATGCAATTTTTTTAGCTGGAGGTGCGCACCCATTAGGCCAAAAGGTATTAAGAGCATCCTCAGGTGCAGTTTTTCATCTGCCATTTTTAAGATTTGATGGAATTGAAGAAGAAATATTAAATTCTTTAGTTAAGTCTTTGTCTGAATTATCAAATGTAGGATTTAAGATTTTCTCTACTAGTAGCCATAATGAGAGTTCCAAAAAACCTTCAAAACCTTACTGGGAAGTTGATTGGTCTAAACGTACAGTATTAATCTTGGGTAATGAAGGTCAAGGTATTCATAAAAAAATTCAAGAAGCTTTTAATGAAACAATTACAATTCCGCATAGTGAGCTTGTAGAATCATTGAATGTGGCTTGTGTTGCAGTTCCATTATTACTAGAACGAAAAAGAGCCGCATACACCTCTAATAAATAAATAAAAAGTGACTGATTCAAGTTTTGATTTCGATTTAATCGTAATAGGAGCAGGATATGGAGGTTTTGATGCCGCTAAACATGCTGCTGATAAGGGACTGAAAGTTGCAATAGTAGAGTCTTCGGATATGGGAGGAACTTGTGTTAACAAGGGTTGTGTTCCCTCTAAAGCTCTTTTAGCTGCAAGTGGAAAAGTTAGAGAAATAGCTGATTATGAACATTTGGCTAAATTTGGTATTCATGCTTCCCCAGTAAGGTTCGAGAGATCAAAAATTGCAGATCATGCAAATAATTTAGTTTTAAATGTTAGAGAAAATTTAACAAAAACTCTTAAAAGGAGTGGAGTTGAAATTATTTTGGGCATTGGCAGAATTGAAGGAAATCAAAAAGTAGGTGTAAGAGATAAAAAAGGAATTGATAAAATTTTCACATGTAAGAATATCGTTATTGCAACTGGTTCTTCTCCTTTTGTGCCCCGTGGAATAACTTTGGATAATAGGACTGTATTTACAAGTGATGATGCGGTTAAACTTGAGTGGCTTCCAAGATGGATAGCAATTATTGGAAGCGGATATATAGGACTAGAATTTGCTGATGTTTATACAGCTCTTGGTTGTGAAGTAACTATGATCGAGGCCTTGGAAAAAATTATGCCAACATTTGATCCAGACATTACTAAAATTGCTAAGAAAAACCTTATTCAATCGAGAGATATAGACACAAAATCAAATGTCTTTGCGACAAAAATAACACCTGGATGTCCTGTAAAAATCGAACTGACTGATGCAAAATCTAAGGAAGTTGTAGAAACTTTAGAAGTTGACGCTGTACTTGTTGCAACTGGCAGAAGTCCTAATAGTAATAACTTAAATCTTGATTCGGTTGGTATCGAAACAGTAAAAGGGTTCATTCCTGTTGATGATCAAATGAGAGTTAAGAATGGTGATGAAATAATACCTAACATTTGGGCTGTTGGAGATGTAACCGGCAAACTAATGCTTGCCCATACAGCTGCAGCGCAGGGTACAATTGCTGTTGATAATATTTGCGGTGGCAATGTCGAAATCAACTACAAAAGTATCCCTGCAGCAACCTTTACTCACCCTGAGATAAGTTCAGTTGGTCTCTCTGAAGCTGAAGCCAAAGAGATATCTGCTAAAGAAAATTTTACTTTGGGAGTTGTCAAAAGTTTCTTTAAAGCTAATTCAAAAGCATTGGCTGAATTGGAGAGTGATGGATTGCTAAAGTTGATTTTTAATAAAGATAATGGGAAAGTATTAGGTGCTCATATTTTTGGGTTACATGCAGCCGATTTAATTCAAGAAATTTCGAACGCTATTTCAAGGAACCAAGATGTAATTGAGTTATCTAAAGAAGTTCATACTCATCCTACTCTTAGTGAAGTAGTTGAAGTTGCATATAAACAAGCTGCTTCTCAAATAAAATAATATCTAAAATTAATGGAGATAAGACGCAGACCACCAAATCCAACAGTAAGGGTAGAAAATTTAGAATATGCTGTACCTCATAGAGAAGCACAAGCAAAAAATATTCTGGAAGAAATTGTATGGCACAAGGACATTGAAATTAAGAATTTTAAAAAAATAGTCTCTTTAGAAGATCTCATCAAAAAGATTGAAAAACTTCCCGCTCCCAAAGATTTTTATAAAAATATCTTGGAGTCAAAAATAAAACCAGGAGTAATTGCTGAAATAAAAAAAGCCAGTCCGAGTAAAGGAGTTATTAGAAAAGATTTTAACCCTGAAGACATAGCAATTTGTTATGAAAGACTAGGTGCATCATGTATCTCGGTGCTTACTGATAAAAGGTTTTTTCAAGGTAGTTTTGAAATACTCGAAACTGTAAGGAGATCAACTAATCTCCCTCTACTATGTAAAGATTTTATTATTTCTGCTTATCAGATTTATAAAGCTAGGGTATCTGGTGCTGATGCAATATTATTAATCGCTGCGATTTTAAGTGATGACGATTTAATTTATTTAAAGAAAATAGCTGATAATTTAAAGATGAGTGTTCTTGTTGAAGTCCATAATTTTAATGAATTAGAAAGGATTCTAAAGTTAAAATCTTTTAATTTGATTGGAATAAATAACAGGGACTTAAAGACTTTTAAAACGGATTTAAAAACATCAATAGAATTGATGCATACACATGCAGATATATTTTTAAAACAAAATATTATTCCCATAAGTGAATCAGGAATTAATTGTGCCCAAGATTTAGAATCGCTTAGATCTATTGGAATCATGGGAGTATTAATTGGTGAAACTTTTATGAGAGAAACTGATATTGAACAATCGTTCAAGAAATTATTTAACCCAATTTAATATTGACCTCAAATCGTGCTATAAAATTGAATAAACAGAGTTGTACTGAATATATATGCAGGCTGTAATTTTAACAGGCATACTCGCAGGATTTGTGCATGTAGTTAGTGGCGCTGATCATCTAATTGCAATGGCACCGGCAGCTATTAATAATCCTCAAAAAGCTCTTAAAAATAGTTTCTCATGGGGCTTGGGACATTCTTCAGGAGTCCTCTTGTTAGCTTTTCTAGCGATTTTTATTAAGGATATTACGCCATTAAACAAATTTTCTAGTATTGCCGAATTCCTAGTTGGAATTTCACTTCTAATTGTTGGAGTATTTGCTATAAAAAATTCTTTTCAATTAAGTATTCACTCGCATTCCCATAAGCATGAGAATGGAATTGCCCATCGTCACTTTCACTTTCATGTTAAGGAACAAAAAAATAATAATAAGCACTCACATGCTTTGACTGGTCTAGGCTTGCTACACGGTATAGCTGGAGGTTCACATTTTCTTGCAGTTCTTCCTGCTTTAGCACTTCCTCTAACAAGCGCTTGCTTATATTTGATTTCATATTTGATTGGTTCACTCATAAGTATGAATCTTTTTACTTGTTTAATATCTTTTACCACCTTAAAAGCAAGTCAAAAATTTATTAAAAGATTAATAGCTGCAGCAGGAGGGCTTTCCTTTTCTTTGGGATTATTTTGGATTCAAAGAAGTGCTTCTGTTTTTTTGAATTAAAAAATTTTTTAATATAGGAATAATTAATTTAGAGGTGACAATCCCAATTATTTTTTCGTTATTAATTAATCCAAATTTATTACTATCTTCGCTAAATTCAATATTGTCTCCAATAACCTCAACGTTATTTTGATTTACTGAATTTATCCTTTTTATTAGATTTTTATTTTTAAATGGATGATTAAAAATGACTATTTGTCGATTTTTAAGTATTGATTTATTCTTTTTATATTTTTTAAAAAATACAATATCACCTTCTTTTAGGTAAGGATACATCGATTCACCGCTAATAATCGCGGTTTTTCTTAAACCTAAAAAAAATAAAATAAAATCAAAAAAACTTTTGAAAATAACTCTGATTAACTAGCTTTTACAAAAGCGTCTGATCTTCCTTTTGAAGCCCAGAAAATATTATGAATTTTTTCTACATAACTCATGAGTTCTTCAGCTTGGGCTAAATCAATATTAACTTTGCATGCACTGCATAATTTGGCCGCCTTCCAAATGGTTTCATGTAAGTCTGGATAAGTTTCTAAGTGAACTGGTTTAAAGTAATCTGTCCACAAAATTAGAATCTCTTTCTTTGTTTCTTTTGCTTGCTCTTCTTTAACTGCAACATATCTAGAAAATGTATTACTGTATGCAGCCCACTCTGCTGAATCAGTGCTAGAAGGAGCTTCTAATGCAATAAGTTTTTTTGTCATTGATAAAACTGCTTCAGCTGCAACTCTCGTAGAGGCTGGGTCGTATACACCACAAGGACCATCGCAGTGGGCATGGACAGTCATTGGGGATTTTTTATCTAGAAAAGAATTGATGAATTTACTTAACATTTCAAATATTTGGTGTTGTATATATATTACTTGGAGATTAACTAAATTGAAAAGTATTAGATATTTTTCTTACTTAATTTAATTGACTTTTAATAATTCAACTTCAAATATTAAAGTCGCATTAGCAGGTATTACATTTCCAGCTCCTCTTGATCCGTATCCAAGTTCCGGAGGTATGGTTAATTTTCTTTTGCCTCCAACTTTCATGCCTGCTACACCTTCGTCCCAACCTTTTATTACTCGTCCAGCACCCAAGGGAAAGCTGAATGGAGCTCTGCCGATACTGGTATCAAATTGTGTCCCGTCTTCTAGAGTTCCTGTGTAATTTACAGTAACTGTTTGCCCAGCACTAGCTTCATCTCCTTCCCCGTTTACGATATCTGTAATAATTAGACCACTTTCTGTAGTCCTTGAATTGTTGTCTGATGGTGTTTCTTCTGCCATAGCGAAAAGTATAGGATTTGGATCTGATGGGTCTAGTTCAAATAAATTGTTATTTGAGACATTTGATGATTTTGCAACAGGTGTTCTTTGAACTGACTGAGTTTCTGATTCAGCAGCATTAACAACTTGAGGTGAATTAAATTGACTGAAAAGAGTTAATGAAACACAAAAAACAAAAACTGCAAAACTAATAAAAACTTCTTTCACTTAAATTTTGAAAGTTACTAAAACTTAGTTTACAGAATAAAGGTACAATAAATGGGTGATTATAAATTTAATTTCGTAATTTTAGATTGTTAATCCCAACTCAAATTAAAAGTCTAAGACAATATTTTTACCCTTGTTTAGGAGGGATTTTAGGAGGAATTTCAGTTTCAAATCATTTTTGGCTGATTTTTATGCCGATATCTTTATTTATTTTATGGAAGGGAAGTCAAAGGAGAATAGCAAATTTTTGTTGGGGTTTTTTCTTTATCTTGATAAGTCATTCTTGGCTTTATGATCTTCATCCATTGACATGGCTTGGTTTTTCATGGCTTGCAAGCTTAATAATTACCATTTTAATATTATTATTTTGCGCTTTTCTGGGTGGGATATTAGTTTATTTATGGGGATTGTTAGTTGAAATTATTCTCTGGAAAGAGGATGTTTTCAAAATGAAAATATTATCTTTAGCAGTAAAAGTATTTTTTTTATCCTTGACTTGGGGTATTGGTGAACTGATACTTTCTCAAACACCTTTTTTTTGGATAGGTTTAGGAGAGAGTCTTATCCCAGGTGATATTTATCTTGCTGGTTTAGCAAGATGGATTGGTGCAAGTGGTTTATGCGTATTACAAATATTGATTGGATTTTGGATTTTTTATATTCAAGGTAGATGGGAAAGAAAACTTCACTTTAAAAAAATATTTCTTTTAGGACTTTTGGTTTTTATTTTCTTACATTTATTTGGAGGTTTAACAAGTCCATTAAAAAGAAATTATGAATATCCAGTAGCTATTTGGCAAACTAATATCCCAACAAGAGAAAAATTAAAAATAAATGATGAATTTATTGAAGAAAAGCTATCCATCGCTCAAAAATATGCTTTATCAAACAAAGCGAAACTTCTTGTTGCTCCTGAAGGAACTCTATCTAATAATTTTTATTTTTCCAAAGGCATTAAGGTTAATACCTTGTCAGGAGGTTTCAGAAATTCAAATAATGAGCTAAGAAGTTCTTTACTCGGATTTCAAATTGGAGATAAATCTTTTACCTCATTTATTGATAAAAATAGACTTGTTCCAATAGGTGAAAAAATACCTAGATTTCTAGATATTTTTTCAAGAGGATTATCTGCAGTAGGAGGAATTCAACCAGGCTCTGATTCAAGATTTTTTGATACTAAAATCACGCCCCCACTAGCAGTAGCTATATGTTACGAAATTAGTGATGGACTGGAAATAAGAAAGGCTATTAATAGCGGTGCAAAACTAATAATAACTGCAGCAAATTTAGATCCATATCCAGCTAAGCTTTATAATCAATTCCTATCTTTGGCTAGATTAAGAAGTATTGAAAATAAGAAAAATAATTTACTAGTATCAAATACAGGCCCTTCGGGCTTAGTTCAAGATGATGGAAAAATAATTAAACTTTTAGATTATGATGTTGAGCGAAATGAAATAGTTTTCCCTAATTTTTCAACCGAAAAGACTTTCTATACAAAATTTGGCGATAAACCCATTTTGTTTTTGTTTATATTTTTTTTGGGATTAAATATCTTTTGGAAAATTAATTAATTAACCCTCCACCTAGTAAAATTTCTCCTTTATAAAAAACTGCAGCTTGACCGGGCGTTACCGAACTTTGACTATCTTCAAAAATTAATTTAAATGTTTTAGCAGGATGATCTTTATTTTTCAAAGGGATTAAAGTTCCTTTTACTGGATGACTTCTATATCTGATTTGTGCTTCTACTTCAATCTCTTGCTTAGGTTCTTCGATTGAAACCCAGTTAACCTCACTAATTATTGCTTCTTTATTAAAGAGATCACTTTTATCTGCTACATAAACTATGTTTTTTTCCCTGTCTAAACTTTTTACATATAAAGGTTCCGGCCAAGCAATGCCCAACCCTTTTCTCTGACCTACCGTAAAGTGCTGAATTCCATTGTGCGTCCCAAGGACTTTCCCATTTACATGCACAATTTCTCCTTCTTTGGGTTGTATATGTTTGTCGATAAATATCTGCATTGATCCATAATGCTCAACTAAGCATAAATCTTGACTTTCTGGTTTTTGAGCAGTTCTAAGGCCTAATCTGAGGGCTTCTCTCCTTGTATCTTCTTTTTTCATTTCACCAAGAGGAAATTCTAATCTGCTTAGTACTTCTTGTGAAAGAGAATAAAGAAAATAACTTTGGTCTTTGTTTTCGTCAGCACCTCTGAGAAGAAGGAAGTCTTTAAATATAAAGCTCTTGCAATTAAGTTTTTCAGCATAAGATGATTTTTTAATCCTTGCGTAATGTCCGGTCGCAATATGAGTAAAGTCTTTTTTGCTTAATGCGTAATTAAGCATCTCTTCAAACTTCACATTCTTGTTGCACATCGAACATGGCAGTGGAGTGAATCCTTTCTCATAGCTTTCAGTAGTTTTTTTAATTACCTCTCTCTCGAAAATTTCTCTTGAGTCTATTATTTTATGATTAATTCCCAAATCTTCACAAAGGCCAGCAGCATCTACTAATCCTTCAGAACAACAGGAGCCTTGTCCTTTCATTAGCCAAAGAGTTAGTCCCTCAACATTCCAGTCTCTTTCTACAAGAAGAGCAGCTGAAAGGGAACTATCTACGCCACCAGAAAGACCTACAATAATATTTTTTTTCTTTTTAGTTTTATTATTAGAAGAAAAAAAGTTCTCTAATTTTTTATCCTTTTGTGTCTTTAACATGGAAGTTTAAATTTTTGAACAGTTCTTCAATTGCTTTGTACTAATTATGAACGAAATTGTATGGCCAACAATTGATTCTAAACATTTAATTGTTGATTCAAAGCAAATGTTGATAGTAGAGAAAGAAATGTTTTCTGATGGAATGCCACAAGAAGCATTGATGGAAAAAGCTGGTATCCAAATTAGTAGATGGCTCTTAAAAAAGAAACCTCTTCTCAAGAATGGAATAACTGTTTTTATAGGTCCTGGGCATAATGGCGGGGATGGCGCAGTAATAGCTAGAGAGCTTTTTTTGAAAGGTTTTTATGTTCAGGTATGGTGTCCATTCCCGATAAAAAAAACACTGACAAATGACCACCTTAATTATCTTACATCTATTGGTGTCACAAAATTAGTAGAGCCTCCTGATGCAAATAGGAAAGATCTTTGGATTGATGCAGTTTTTGGTAATAATCAAACAAGAAAAGTTGATGATAAATTAATTAAACTATTCAATCAAAAATTTCATAAAAAATCTGGAAAGGTAATAAGTATTGATATCCCAACAGGATTATGTCCTGATAAGGGAGAGCCTTTTTTAGAAGACGCAGTAAAGGCAGACTATACCTTGGCCATTGGTCTTAATAAGATTGGGTTGACCCAAGATTCTGCTTTACCTTTTATT
Organism: Prochlorococcus sp. AG-347-I19; assembly: GCA_003279105.1. Taxonomy (GTDB): domain Bacteria; phylum Cyanobacteriota; class Cyanobacteriia; order PCC-6307; family Cyanobiaceae; genus Prochlorococcus_A. The sequence goes on along the minus strand of QCBO01000004.1, from coordinate 20,200 downwards.
GGAGAATTGCACCATATAGATATTGGGATCCCTACTAGTAAGCTGTCCAAAGTTGAAAAAAAGATTTTTAAGGTTACTTACAAAGATATAAAAAATATTGATTTACCTTCTTTACCAAAAAATTCCAACAAATATCAAAGAGGTAGAACATTACTAATAGCCGGAAGTGAAAAATATCCAGGGGCTGCATACCTAGCATTGAAAGGGGCCATATCAAGTGGAGCAGGCTTTATCTCAGCAGTCCTTCCTGGAATAGTTGCTGAATCTATTTGGCAAGTTGCCCCAGAAATAGTTTTAAAAGAGACTATGAATTGTAACCAAACTGGTAATTCATCTCTTTTCAGTGCATTAAAAAATATTGATCTAAGTGCATTTGATTCATTAGCTGTCGGACCAGGAATAGGAATTGATAATGATGATTGGCAAAAATCAAAAGATTTTCTATTAGATTTTGAAGGATTATTAATTTTGGATGCAGATGCACTCAATAGAATTTCGGAATCTAAGTTGGGGGCAAATTTCTTTTTAGAGAGAAAGTTTAAGACATGGATTACACCACATAGCAAAGAATTTGAAAGATTATTTCCCAATATCAATTCTAAGACCAATGTCGGGCTTGCTCGTGAAGCGGCAAAAGAATTCAATATCAGTATTTTGTTAAAAGGAGCTAACAGCATAGTTGCTGATAATAAAACAGTATGGCAACTTTTTGGAACTGATTCTCAGACAGCTCGAGCTGGATTGGGTGATCTTTTATCTGGTTTTGTAGCTGGTAGTTCTGCGATTGATTTAACCTTGTGTAGAAATATATCAACAGATTTTTTTGTTAAATATATACTTTTGCATTCATTTGCTGCATCGAAGTGCAAAAGTGGGTCAAATGCTTCTGCTATTGGTGATGAACTGACAAAATTAATGAGAAATATAAAAACGAGACAAATATCTTGAAAGAAACAATTTAAGAGAGTTATTTATAGTTTTAAACACATAAGTGTACAAATATTACTTGAAATCTGAAGCGCGCATTAAATATTTGGCCATTTCTTTAAAAATGTAGGAGAGTTTTACTACCCAATTAGGTTAAAAAAATGGTCTCATCATTACCAACTCAATCAGAACAGCCTAAAAGGAGAAGTAGTGATCCAATAAGTTGGTATTTGCAGAATATTGGCAGAGTTCCCTTATTAACCCCTGCCGAAGAGATTGAATTGGGTAATCAAGTCCAGAAGATGATGATTCTTACAGAAGATGGACAATTAAATGAAAAGATTAATGATTTTACAACTCAGCAAAAAAGAACTATAAAAATTGGTCGAAGAGCTAAGGAAAGAATGATGAAAGCTAATTTAAGATTAGTTGTCAGTGTGGCAAAAAAATATCAAGGTAAAGGATTGGAATTACTTGATTTAGTACAAGAAGGTTCTCTCGGGTTAGAGAGGGCTGTTGAAAAATTTGATCCCACGAGAGGATATAAGTTTTCTACTTATGCCTTTTGGTGGATTAGGCAAAGTATGACAAGAGCAATTGCCTGTCAATCAAGAACAATCCGTTTACCTGTTCACTTAAGTGAAAGGTTAGCCTCTATTAGAAAAGTTAGTAGAGATTTGGCTCATAAGCTTGGTGCAATGCCAAGCAGAATTGAAATTGCAGAGGCTATGGAAATTGATGTTGAAGAGTTGGATTCTGTTTTAAGACAAGCTTTATCGACAAGTAGTTTAGATGCTCCAGTAAATGGTGATGATGGCAGGAGCTTTTTAGGTGATTTAATAGCAGATAGTAATAATGAAGAGCCTTTAGATCAAGTTGAACAGAAAATGCATCAAGAGCAACTTGGTAAGTGGTTAAGTCACTTAAGTGAGCAAGAACAACATGTTCTCAAACTAAGGTTTGGACTTGATGCAAATGAGAGACATACGCTTGCAGAAATTGGAAGATTATTAGAAGTTTCCAGAGAAAGAGTAAGACAAGTTGAACTTAAGGCACTAAGAAAATTAAGGAATTTAACTAGAAAATTACCCAGCGGTATTTAATCTAATCTTCTGCCCAAATATATTTGGTTAATTCTTGTGAGGGAGGTTCGGGTGCTTCAATAGCATTTTTAACTGATTCCGATATCTCTTCATCAATCTTCTTTTCAATAATTTTTAGTTCTTCTTCCGTTGCGAATTTACCGTCAATAATTTCTTTGGCTAATTTCTTAATTGGATCCCTTTGCCCCCAAAACTCCTTCTCTTCTTCAGATCTTAATTCATCTGGATCTGCAAGAGAATGTCCTCTATATCTGTAAGTCAAACATTCTAAGAGTGTGGGACCTTCTCCTGCTCTAGCACGCTCAATTGCTCTTTGAGCTGCTCCTCTGACTGCTAACACATCCATTCCATCAACTTCCTCGCCGTGCATACCAAAAGCAGACGCTTTTCTCCAGATTTCAGGATTACTAGTAGCTCTATCGTGAGCCATACCAATAGCCCATTTATTATTTTCAACAACAAAAATTATGGGTAATTTCCATAACTGGGCCATATTTAAACATTCAAAAAACTGCCCGTTATTGCAAGTCCCATCCCCAAAGAATGCTGCAGTTACTGCATCACTATTACTATTACCAGTAACTTCCTTTTTGTATTTACTTGAAAAGGCTGCCCCTAAGGCAACTGGAATTCCTTCTCCAATAAATGCATATCCTCCGAGTAAGTGATGCTCTCTTGAAAATAAGTGCATGGATCCACCTCGGCCTTTGCTACAACCAGTAGCTTTACCAAAAAGTTCACTCATTACTTCAAATGAGGGGACCCCTGCACTTAATGCATGAACATGATCGCGATAAGTACTACAAAACCAATCATGTTTCTTTCTCATGGCGCCAATTACTCCAGTGCTTATAGCCTCTTGACCGTTATATAAATGAACGAAACCAAACATTTTTCCCCTGTAATACATTTCTGCACACTTATCTTCAAACCTCCGACCAAGCGTCATGTCTTCATAAAGGAATAATCCGGTTTCTCGATCTAATTCGGCTTTTTTTATGTCTTGAAGATTTGAGATTCTCTCTACGTGTGTTTCCAAGAAAAATACCTTAACGAAGTTTTGATTTGTTAACATTCTAAGCCGTGATGGGCGATTTTCATGATTTTTTTTAATAACTCTGTAAGACCTTGTGAAAAAATTTTTTAACTTGATAAAATTTGTCTAAGAATTTTTCAATAGGATATTTGTTTGGAACTTCCTTTAGACCATTTTCGTTTAATTGGCGTAAGCCCCTCTGCAACTTCTGAGGAAATATTAAGGGCGTTTCAATTGCGGTTAGATAAAACACCTGATGAAGGTTTTACTTATGAAGTTTTAACCCAAAGATCTGAGCTGCTGCGCCTCACTGCCGATTTACTTACAGATCCAGAAAGCAGAAGAGAGTACGAAAATTTGTTACTAAATGGGAATTCTGGATTAGATTTTTCCTCAAATAGAGAAGTAGCAGGATTAATACTTCTTTGGGAATCAGGTTCACCAAAAGAAGCTTTTAAAATTACGAGAAAAGCATTGCAACCTCCACAAACTCCAGCTTTAGGAAGTAGTAGAGAAGCTGATTTAACATTATTGGCTGCTTTAACAGCTAGAGATTCTGCAATTCAAGAACAACAGCTTAGATCCTATTCGAACGCGGCAGACTTTTTACATGAAGGTATACAACTTCTTCAAAGAATGGGAAAGCTTGGAGAAATAAGAAAAGAACTTGAAGAAGATTTGGTTGCTTTGCTTCCTTACAGAATCCTAGATCTACTTAGTAGAGATCTAAATGATCAAGAGTCTCATAAAAAAGGCTTAAGTATGTTGGAAAATTTAATAATAAAAAGAGGTGGTTTGGAAGGTAATAATAAATCTGAATATAAAGATTATTTAAATCAGCAAGAGTTTGAAGTTTTTTTTAAACAAATTAAACCATTTTTGACAGTGCAAGAACAGATTGATTTGTTTCTTGAATTACAAAAAAGAGGATCATTAGAAGCAGGATTTTTAGCGTTTCTATCCTTAACAGCTATTGGTTTCTTTAGAAGAAAGCCAGAAAAATTATTTGAAGCGAGGAAAATTTTAAAGAAATTAAATATATCAGGTCTTGATTCAATGCCGCTTGTTGGTTGTTTAGATTTGCTTTTAGCTGATATTGACCAAGCCTCTGCAAGGTTTTCAAGTAGTTATGATGAAAATCTACGAGATTGGCTTAATAATTATCCTGGAAATAAGCTAGAAGCGATATGTATTTTCTGTAAAAATTGGTTAGAGAATGATGTTTTAGTTGGGTATAGAGACATTGACTCAAAAGAGGTGGATTTAGATTCTTGGTTTGAAGATAGGGAAATTCAAGAATTTATTGAAAAATTAGAAAAGAAATCAAATAAAATTGCAATTAGATCAAATCTTCAAAACCAACGAACTGAGAAGGAATCATCCACAAATACGACTGAAGAATTTGATAATTTATTGGGGAATATTGATGAAAGAAGATTACCTTGGCCTGGTGGCATAAAACAAGGCTATGAAAAGGTTGAGACCAAAGAATTAGAATTCAATGAGGAATACTTTAAGAAAAAACCAATTGAGTTTTATAATTTTTTAATTGAAAAAATTGCTGAATTAAAGTTTGGTTTTGGGGAATTCTTAAAGGATAAAGAGATAATTAATCGGTCGCCGTATTTAATTTATATTTATGCGTTTTTGATCTTATTTGCATTTGGTATTGGGATTGGATTTTTAAGAAATAATCTTAAAAAATCAATTCAGGACGAATCTATTGCTGAAAAACCTTTAATTGCAAAAGATAAAAATCAAAAGCTTACGGAGATAGAAATTTTTCAAGAAATAAAAAAAAATCCCTCAATTAAATTGAATTCTATTTCTGAGAAATCTCCTTCAATCATTTCCTATGAATTCAAAGAACTTAATACTGCTTCACCTTCTTTGGAAGATATAAGGAATTTAATTAATGGATGGCTTCTTAATAAAAGTAATTACTTAGCGGGAAAGGGTGAAATTAATCTTTCTAAGATTGTTAGTAAAGGACTAATTGATCGAACAATCGAAGAAAGACAGAACGATATCAAGAAAGGAATTTACAAGGAGATTAATGCTCAAATACGTAAAATTGATTTGGAATCGCAAACTTCATCTCGGATAGTTGTTTCAGTAGAATTGAATTATCTAGAGAAGTTAGTAAAGAATTCTGGAGAATTTATTAATGAAACTTCTTTAAATCCCCTTAAAGTTAATTATATTTTGGGTTTTTCAAATAAATCGTGGAAATTGGTTGATTTCGTGAGCGGCTTGTAATTTAATTACAAACTTCAAGATCATCTATAATAATTAAAATTACTTTTTAATAATGTTTGATGAACTCTCGTCACGCTTTGAAGATGCAGTAAAGGGTTTAAGAGGCGAAGCAAAAATTAGTGAAAATAATATAAACGATGCCTTGAAGGAGGTAAAAAGAGCACTTCTTGATGCAGATGTTAGCTTGTCTGTAGTAAAAGAGTTTATATCAGATGTTAAAGATAAAGCTATTGGAGAAGAAGTAGTTAGGGGTGTAAACCCAGGTCAAAAATTTATTGAAGTTGTAAATAAAGAATTGATTAACATTATGGGGAATGAAAATTCTCCATTAAATGAAAATGAAAATTGTCCTACAGTCATTTTGATGGCTGGACTTCAGGGAGCGGGTAAAACAACTGCAACAGGAAAATTAGGACTTTATTTAAAGGAAAAAGATAAAAAAGTTCTTTTGGTGGCTGCAGATATTTATCGACCAGCAGCTGTAGAGCAGCTTAAAACATTGGGAAGTCAATATGAATTGGAAGTTTTTTCAGCTAAAGAAAAAAATAGCAAACCAGAAGAAATAGCAAAGGAAGCATTGAATTTTGCTAGTGAAAATGATTTTAATTCGATAATTATTGATACCGCAGGAAGACTGCAAATTGATGATTCCATGATGAGTGAAATGGTTCGAATAAAAGAAGTTTCTAATCCTGATGAGGTTTTGCTTGTTGTTGATTCAATGATTGGGCAAGAAGCTGCAGACTTAACAAAATCATTTCATGAAAAAGTAGGAATCACAGGGGCGATATTAACTAAGTTGGATGGTGACTCAAGAGGTGGAGCTGCTTTATCGATAAGAAAAATAAGTGGTAAACCAATCAAATTTATAGGTGTAGGTGAAAAAATAGAGGCATTGCAACCATTTCATCCAGAGAGAATGGCCAGCAGAATTTTAGGCATGGGCGATGTATTGACACTTGTTGAAAAAGCACAAAAAGAAGTTGAACTTGCTGATGCAGAAGCGATGCAAAAGAAACTTCAAGAAGCGACCTTTGATTTTAATGATTTTGTAAAGCAAATGAGATTAATTAAAAGAATGGGTTCACTTGGTGGATTGATTAAATTGATTCCTGGAATGAATAAAATAGATGATGGGATGATAAAAGATGGAGAAGATCAACTTAAGAAAATAGAATCTATGATCTCGTCAATGACTCTTGAGGAGAAACAAAAACCCGAAGTTCTTGCCGCGCACCCCTCAAGAAGACAAAGAATCGCTCAAGGTAGCGGTTATGAAGCAAAAGATGTAGATAAAGTTTTAGCCGATTTTCAAAGAATGAGAGGTTTTATGAAACAAATGTCTAACGGAGGAATGCCAGGAATGGGAGGAATGCCAGGAATGGGAGGAATGGGAGGAATGCCAGGAATGGGAGGTATGAGTGGTAATAAGCCAATGAAAAAACAAAAAAATAATAAAAAGAAAAAAGGTTTTGCCGATTTATAGTTTCTATATTTTTACCTTTAAATGATATTATTATTAAAAACACATTAATTTAAGATGATTAAATTGCGCCTTAAGCGCTTTGGAAAGAAAAAAGAGGCAAGTTTCAGAATTGTTGCATGCAACAGTACTTCAAGAAGAGATGGTAGACCCCTGCAAGAACTAGGTTTTTATAATCCAAGAACTAAGGAAACCAGGCTTGATACAGAAGCTTTAAGAACAAGACTTACTCAGGGTGCCCAGCCAACTGGTGTTGTGAGGACTTTATTAGAAAAGGGAGGGTTATTAGAAAAAACAGAAAGACCCTCTATCGCAATTGGTAAAGCAAAGTTAGAGAAGGAAAAATTAGCTAAGGCTAAAACTAAAGACGAAGAAAACGATAGTAGTAACGTTGAAAACGAGGGAAATGAAGCTGAAAGCTAGTGAGTTGATAAATCTTTATTCTTATTCAATAACTAGATGAAGGAAGTTTCCAAAACTGGTCACTTCAAAATAGATTTGCCAAGCTCTGATGCCGCTACAGCATTATCTGGACCTGGTAATTCTTTCTTAAAAAAATTTGAGTCTCTTACAGGAGTTTCTTTAACTATAAGAGGCTTACAACTTGAGATGAACGGTGTCATATCTAAAATTGAGAGAGCCTCAGCATTAGTAGAACTAACAAGACCAATTTGGGAACAAGGGTTAGAAGTCCCAGAGGTAGATCTTAAAGCGGCTTTAAGTTCTTTAAATATGGGCGAATCGTCTTCACATGCTGAACTAGGGAAAAAAATTCTTGCGCGTTCCAAAGAAGGAAGATATTTAAGACCAAGAACTATAAGGCAAAAAGAATATGTTGAATCAATTGAAAATTTTGATCTTACCTTTGCGATTGGTCCAGCGGGAACTGGTAAGACATTTTTAGCAACTGTTTGCGCGGCACGACTGTTGAACGAGAAAAAAATTGAAAAAATTGTTTTAACCAGACCAGCTGTAGAAGCAGGTGAAAGTTTGGGATTCCTACCTGGTGATTTGCAACAAAAAGTAGATCCATATTTAAGACCCCTATTTGATTCTTTACATAGTATTTTCGGGATTGAGAGAACAAATTCGTTAATTGATAAGGGAATTATTGAAGTTGCTCCTTTGGCATTTATGAGAGGCAGAACCCTAGACAACTCTATAGTTATCCTTGATGAAGCACAAAATACTACTTGCTCTCAAATGAGAATGTTTTTGACCAGATTAGGAGAGAGATCAAAAATGGTTGTAAATGGAGATATTACACAAATTGATTTAAAAAAAGATCAGGAAAGCGGTCTTATCGAAGCATCGAGAATTTTCTCTGAAACTCAAGGTATAAAATTTTGCTATTTAACTGTTGAAGATGTTGTTCGTCATCCTTTAGTTCAGAAAATTATTGAGGCTTATCAGTAACTTCATAACTCTGGAGATCCGTACCCTGAAATTTTAAAAATCGAGTAGAATAAGATCATATTTAAAAAAAGAAAATGCCAGCAAGTAGTAATTTCAATCAAGCTATTCGTGAAGCACAAACTAGTTCAATTGTTGGACCTAATGTTGTTCAAAAAGCTTTACCTTACGTTGGTGGAGGTATGGTTCTAACTTCTTTAGGCGTTTTAGCAGGTGTCTCGCTCATAGCAACAAATCCTGGACTTTTCCAGCCTCTTTCAATTGTTGCATTAATTGCAGAATTGATTTTGTTTTTTATAGCCACAAGTGCTGCAAATAATGCAAATAATGCGAAAGCCTTACCCTTGTTGACAGGATTTAGTTTGTTAACTGGATTCACCTTAAGTGGAATAGTTGCTTTAGCTATAGGAACTATTGGTATTGGTTCGGTTGGAACAGCTGCCTTAGCCACTGGTATAACTTTCGTTATAGCCTCTTACACTGGCCAAAGAATGAGTGATAGTGTTGGTCAAGCACTAAGCGGAGTAGTTGGTCTTGGATTGATAGGTTTGCTTATAGCAATGTTTGTCCAATTAATTGGAGGATTTTTTGCTCCAGGAGTTTTTGGAGGTTCAGGACTTGAATTGATTATCGCAGGATTTGGAACTGTCTTATTTGTTGCGATGTCCTTTGTTGATTTCTATACAATGCCAAGAAGATATAATGATGATCAATACCTTGCAGGAGCTTTAGGTATGTATCTAACTTACATAAATCTTTTTGTTTTTATATTGAGATTAATGATTGCACTACAAGGCGGTGGAAGAAGAGACTAAAAATATTACGTAAATAATTAACCTAAAGCGTAGATTTATTTCTACGCTTTTTTATTTAATGGGGGATATCAATAATTTGTTTTTTTATAAATTCCTTTTGCTCTGAGTCATACTTTACTGAATTATCAAAACTATTGCCCATATCATCTAAGTCTCTAAGAACTTGATTGACAGACTTTGTAACTGACTTAGTTTCTAGCAGTCTTAAAATAGCCTTACATCTTTCTGAAATGTTTTCTGATACTATCTCATATTCATGATTATTATCTCTTCGATGAATAATAATTTGAGCGGAACTCATTATTAAATTTTTTACTACTATTTCTGTTACAGCATCACCACCTTCGTTCAGTTTGTAAATAAGTGAAAAAGGAAGTTTATCTAACAAAAAACAATCTTTATCTGATAAAGCGTATGCAAAAAATCCTCTAAGTCCATTTCTTGTTTTAGTTAGCTCTGCGATTCTATCTGCTAAAACCTCTTCGCTGAGTAAATCTTCACTCCACTCTTTGCACCATTGTGCGGATATGTTTATTGCTTGCGTGAACGAAGCTTCTTTTAAATTTATGGTTTTTTTTTCCATTTTTGATCAGAATTTTATTATTGATGCATTAAAAGTCTTTGGCCAATTATAGATCTGGGTTTGTAACTTTACTAGGAAGGCCAAATGTGGGTAAATCTACTTTAATAAATAAATTGATTGGAGAAAAAATAACAATTACTTCTCCAATAGCGCAAACTACTAGAAATAAATTAAAAGGGATACTTACTACAGACAAAGGGCAAATAATTTTTGTTGATACGCCAGGTGTTCATAAACCTCATCATCGACTTGGAGAGATATTAGTAAAAAACGCAAAATCTGCAATTAATGGAGTTGATATGGTAATTTTAGTTATCGATTCAAGTGAAGAACCTGGTAGAGGTGATGAATATATTTTGAACTTTCTACTCGCAAATAAAACTGAGTTTATTGTTGCATTAAATAAGTGGGATTTGGTTAATAAAGAATTTAGGAATTTACGATTAAATCAATATAGAAGATTTTTTGGAATTAATAGAAACTTTCAAGTTGTAAGTGCTTCTCAAGGAGAAGGATGTTCTGAACTAGTCGATATGGCTCTTAATTTTCTTCCTGAGGGACCAAAACTTTATGGCGAAGAGACGATTTGCGACCAGCCATTAGATAACTTATTATCTGATTTAGTAAGAGAACAGGTATTAAAAAATACAAGAGAAGAAGTACCTCATAGTGTCGCAGTAAAGATAGAAAAGAAAGAGGAAATGAAAAGGAAAAATGGAAAAGTTTTCACGGCTATTTTGGCTACTATTATTGTTGAAAGGTCCACTCAAAAAGGCATTCTTATTGGAAAGAAAGGTTCAATGTTAAAAATGATTGGTCAGTCTGCAAGATCAAATATGTCAAAATTAATTGATGGTCCAGTTCACCTAGAGTTGTTTGTGAAAGTTGTTCCAAATTGGAGAAAAAAAGAATCAAGGTTAATTGAGTTTGGTTTTGAGGAAGAATTCTAGATGAGTGGTTTTAATTTTGATGTAATTACATTGTTCCCTAAAGCTTTTGAATTAATAAATAATTTAGGGGTCATAACAAGAGCTCTAGATAAGAATTTGATCGATGTATGTTTACATGATTTAAGAGAATATGGAGAAGGTTCTTACAGACAAGTAGACGATAAGCCTTATGGAGGAGGAGCAGGTATGGTATTAAAACCTGAACCTATTTATAAGGCATATGAATCAATTAGAAAATCACCTAAAAGTAAAACTTTGCTGATGACCCCTCAGGGTAAAGTTTTAAAGCAAAAGGATCTTGCGAGATGGTCCACTTTGGATCAAATAATAATTATTTGTGGTCAATATGAAGGTTTTGATGAAAGGATTAGATGTTTAGCTGACGAAGAGATATCAATAGGCGATTATGTCCTTTCTGGAGGTGAAATACCTGCTATATCAATAATTAATGGTTTGACTAGGTTATTACCAGGGACTCTTGGTGATCCAGACTCCTTAGTCGATGAGAGTCATAATTCCCCTTTATTAGAATATCCTCAATACACAAGGCCTTTAACTTTTAAAGATATGAAAGTGCCAGATATTTTAGTGAGCGGTAATCATGAAGAGATTAAATCGTGGAGAAGAAAAAAAAGTTTTGAAAGAACATTGGAGAGAAGAAGTGACTTAATTTCAAATGAAAACTACAAAAAATCCCCACAAAGTAAGAGAATAATAAAAGAAAATAATCAATTCATGAAATTTAGAATAGGAAATGGATACGATATTCACAGACTAGTAGAGGATAGAGATTTAATTATTGGAGGTGTAAAATTGCATCATCCTGAAAGTTTAGGATTGGATGGGCATAGTGATGCTGATGTTTTAAGTCATTCAATAATGGATGCATTATTGGGAGCTCTTTCGTTGGGCGACATAGGAAAGTATTTCCCCCCATCTGATGAAAAATGGAAAAATGCTGATAGCTTGTTTTTATTATCAAAAGTAATTGACTTAATAAGACAAGATGGTTGGGAAATAAATAATATTGATAGTGTTCTTGTTGCTGAAAGGCCAAAAATCATGCCACATATAAAACTAATGAAAAAAAACATTTCTGAAATTTTAAATATTGATGAAAATTTAATTGGAATTAAAGCAACCACGAATGAAAAATTGGGTCCAGAAGGGAGAGAAGAGGGTATAAGTTGCCATTCAGTAGTTCTTCTTGAGAAAAAATGAGATTAAATTTAAATTTGAAAAAAAAAATTCAAAGATTTTGTTTATTATTAATTTGCTTAGTATTTTTAATTTTTCAATCTGATATTCCAAATTTAAAAGCTCTTACAATGGATAATTTTCAAAGTGAAATGGTCATAGAGGAATTAAGACTTAAAGTTCCTGCTGATGTAAAAGCAGCTTGGCTAAATGCGGAAAAAGAAATATGGGAGCCATGGTTATCTTCTCAAGATGGTTTTTTGGGTAGACAATTATTTTGGGATAAAGAAAAAGAAGAAGCTTTAATATTGGTAAATTGGAAAAGTAAGAAATTATGGAAAAGCATTCCAATGTCTGAAGTAAATGTAGTTCAACAAAAATTTGAAGATAATGTTAAAGCTGCTCTAAATGTAGGCGATAATCCTTTTGAATTGATTTATGAGGGGGAATTAGATAAACAACGATGAATTTTGATATCAAGTTTGATTTTCAAAGAAGAGATAGGCTTGGACTCATTGAGGCTATTTGGGGGCAAGATAAAAGTATTGACCAATTAGAAAGATTATGTGGAAATGTATTAAGCAAAAATGAGGTAGTTTTCATTACTAGGATTAATAGTGAAAAGGCTAATTATCTTTTAGATTTGTATGATGATGCACGATTCCATGAGGAAGCAAATTGCCTAACAATTGGGAAAAATTTTAATAAAGTAATTACGAATAAAAAAGTTGCCATAATTTCAGGTGGCTCAAGTGATTTGGCTGTAACACTTGAAGCACAATTAGCACTAGAAATTTATGGAGTGAATTGTCAATCTTTTATAGATGTTGGCGTAGCTGGACTTCATAGATTGATGCGTCAGTTAGAGGAAATTAATAAATATGATGTATTAATAGTTTGTGCTGGAATGGAAGGAGCTTTAGCGACGGTTGTGGGCGGATTGTTAGCACAACCGATAATTGCTGTACCTGTATCAGTCGGCTACGGCGTTAGCAAGGATGGAGAAGCTGCTTTAAATAGTATGTTGTCTAGCTGTTCTCCAGGTATTGCAGTTATGAATATAGATAATGGTTACGGAGCAGCAATGGCGGCTCTGAGAATTATTAAAAGTATTTCCTAAATAATTATTTTTTTTCTATTTCTAAAAGGTTTTCTATCCATAAATTAAGTTGTTTTGAAAGCATTCCTTCTTCTCTCATTTTGATTGCCTTTATGACGACTTCTGTGTTTACCCACTCTGGAAACCTTTTCGGCATAAATTTTATATTCAGTAACTTTAATTTGGTACAAATTTTGATAAAGACAAGATCTAAGTAACAAATTTAATCTTTTATGTTTGATTTTGTACCTAATCTAGATAGCTCAGATGAAGTATTTTCACTTTCTACATTTTTTAATCTTTCAATTAACTCAGAAAGATCCCTTTGAGCGAGCTCCCCATTTTGCTCCCATTTCAAAGACCTTGAGTTATTATCATTTTTTTCTTTCATTGGACTATTTAAGTATTAAGAATATAAAACGAAAATAGGAAAAATTTGGTTTTTGTTTCAAGCCTAAACTTAAAAAATTATGAAGATTTTTAATATACAAAATTTTATCTTTTAACCACCACCAACTATTGAAACGATTTCTAAATTATCCCCATCTTTAAGTTTAACTTTTTCCCATTTTATAGAATTAATAATTAAATTATTTAATTCTACGACAATTGTGTTAGGTTTATATCCCATTAAGTTTAGAGCTGTTGAAAGTAGAGCATTGTCTTGATCAAGTTCTATTTTTTTTTCTTCTCCGTTTACTTTAATTTTCATTAGACAATTCTTTTAAAATCATAATAGCGTCTTCTTTAGGATCTTCAGAATTCATTAATTGCGAAACTAAGGCAATTTTTTTAACCCCATTTCTTTTTAAATATGAAATATTATTTGACTTGATTCCTCCAATAGCAAACCAAGGAATATTTAAATTTTTTGTTAATTTTTTAATCTTTTCAATTCCTATAGGTTTTTTGTTCTTTTTTGTTGCAGTTTCAAACACTGGTCCAATTCCTATGTAATCACAACCTTCCTTATAAGCATTTGAAATATCAAGTTCATTATTTGCACTTATCCCAATAATTTTTGAATATCCTAATAATTTCCTTGCAGTTTTTAAGTCTAGATCATCTTTCCCTAGGTGAATTCCATCCGCATTAGATGCTAGAGCTATGTCAAGTCTGTCGTTAACAATGAACAAAGAATCATATCTTTTACATAGATTTTTAATCTTGATTGCTTCTTGAAGATGATCTTTATCAGTTCCCGTTTTAAATCTATGCTGAATGATTCTTACTCCCGCAATTAAAATCTCTTCTATAATTTCCAATAAATTTTCCTTTTGATCTGTGATTACATATAAGTCATTTTCTTTTAATATTTCCTCAGACTTCTTACAATCGCTTAAACTCAATAAGTCAATTTCTATAGTGTATATTTCATATCTAATTCCCGAAGCTATTTTTGAAAGCTCATGATTCTGTAGCCTTGAGAATTCTTCTATGACTCTCAATGCTTCTTGAACTCGGGCTGAATTAGAACTTATAATTTGCTCAGGAGTTTTTCTTTTGATTTGCTCGTTATGAGTCAATCCTTTACATTTGTCCTCAATGTAATTTCTAGATTGTTTATAAACTTCTAAATGATTTTTTCCTAAAATTTGTCTAAAATTTCTAATCTTTTCAACATATTTCTCTTTGCCTAGACCAAATCTAGCCCAATCCTCTAATACTCTTAGTCCTTCTCTAGCTCTATCAAGATTAGCGTCTATAATTTGATAAATTCTTAAATCTTCAGCGTCTTTAGTATTGGAATTCAGCATTTGTAATTTATTTATTGTAGTATTTAAAAATTTTTAGAGCATTATCTCTATCTTTTTTAATTTGTTTAGAAAGTTGATCTATATTTTTGAACTTAATTTGAGATCTAATTTTTTCAAGTGGTTCTATAGATAGATTTAAACCATATAGATCGATATCTTTATTTATTAAATGAACTTCAACTGCAGATGGCAATAAAGGATTTATTGTTGGTTGAGAGCCAAGATTCATAACAGATTCAATTTTTTGGTTGGAATTTTCTATTGTTGTCCAAGATGCGTAAACTCCCTCTCCAGGTAAAAATTTTCTGCCATCTATTTCAAGATTTGCGGTAGGCCATCCTATACTTTTTCCAATTCCTTTACCTTTAACAACCTTTCCATTAAAACTATAAGGCCTATTAAGAATTTTGAAAGCATTTTTCAGATCACTTTTCTCTAAAAGATCTCTTATTCTACTGCTACTTATTCTACCTTCCTTGTCTTCTAAAATTGGAGTAATTTTTAGTTTAATATCCGTATCCTTAATCATATTTTTTATTGTATTTATGTCTCCACTTCTTCTGAAACCAAATTTAAAATTAGCACCTACAGAAATATTTTTTGCTTGTAATTGATTTATCAAAATATCTCTAACGAATCTTTCTGCACTTAATTTGGATAGTTCCTTATCAAAAGGAATCAGAACTAATTGTTCAATTCCAAGATCTTCAAGAATAGGTAGTTTTTCATAAGGGAGATCAAGTCTAAGACGTGTCTCTTTGTATAGAACCTCTCTGGGATGAGGCCAGAAGCTTGCAATTGTTGGGATATATTGAGTTTCTTCAACTACACTTTTAATTAATTTCCTATGGCCAGCATGTAGGCCATCAAAACTTCCAATAGCTATTGAAGTAGGATTCTTAACTTCAGATGGCGATATTAAAGAGATCAAAAGATTACGTGCAATTTTATGATTTTGATGGCAAATTTGAATAGATTATAGTTTATTAAATCAAATGAATGTCTGACAAAATTGATTTTCAGTCCCTTTCATTTGGAATGCGACGCATTGGATGGATACGCTTTTGGGTTCAGTCCATTTTAGGTGTTGTTGTTGCAGCTGTTTTGCTTTTTTCAAATGTTGTAAATAATAGCGAAGGGCAGCTTGGCTTAGCGCCTGGCCTATCACTTACAACAATATCCTTGATTTTACTACTTTTTAGTCTTTGGCAAGGTTGGTTAATAGTTAGAACAGGAAGAGCAATTGCAAGTAATGCAAGACCCTCAAGGGGACAAACAAGTAAATTGATAAAACGAGGACTAATAATTGATTTATTAGGAATTTTGTTTGGATTAATTGGATATCAAGCTCTTATGGGTGCCTTATTTATCCAGGCATCTTCTCAAACAACTGGACAATTGATAACAGCGACATCTGATATCCCAATTACTGGACTTGAAATATTATCAGTTCTCAGTAACACTCAAGTTATTGCTGCGCATTTTTTTGGACTTTGCTTTTCGTTGTGGCTTTTAAGAAGGATTTACAAATGAATTATTAATTTTAGGTAAGTCTTCTAAATTACCCCTCCAAAATAAATCTGGTTCTACAGGTGTAAGCGATATTTTATTATCTTGTATTTGAGATACATCGCTTGGCCAATTCTTAGGGCCATAACCTTTTGATTTAAGATCTAAAACTACCTCACCAGCTAGCCAATAATAATCGTCACCTCTGGGGTCTTCTCTTTTGGAAAATTGATTTTTATATTTTCTTACTGATAATCTTGTCCAAGATAATTCTTTTATTTTGCTTTTATCGCAAGGTGGGATATTTAAATTTAATAGAAGTGAAGCTGGCCAACTATCCTTAATGGCTTGTTCGACAATATTCATTGCAATTTCCCCGGCAAATTCAAAATTCTTCCATTTAAAACTGGCCACACTTATCGCCATGGAGGGGACATTTTCTAATGTCCCCTCCATGGCTGCAGCGACTGTGCCTGAACAAAAAATATCTGTACCTAAATTTGGACCGTGATTTATTCCAGAAAGAATTAGATCAGGTTTATTATCCAAGAGTTCAGATAGTGCTAATTTGACGCAGTCAGCAGGCGTGCCCGAACATCCCCAAGCTTCAATTCCTTCCTCAAATAATTCGTCCGCTCTTTCAACTCTTAATGGAGATTGTAAAGTAAGACCATGTCCAGTAGCTGATCTTTCTTGGTCAGGACAAACTACTTTTACCTTATGTCCTCTTTTTTGTGCTGATTTGGCTAAAGCTCTTATACCCGCTGCAAAAACTCCATCATCATTGCTTATTAATATATTTAGCGGTTTCATTAATCAATAAATTTTATTTATGGACGATATTTAAGTAAGATAAAGAAATACTTATTTTTACTATATCAGTGAGTCAGATTGAATCATTAAGTCAAATTGAGGAAAAACTGAATAATCTTTTTCTAACTGCAAAATATAACATAGATAATTCTAATACTCATGAAGAACTGGATCAATTAAGAGTTTCCTTATTAGGCAAAAAAGGAGATTTGTCAATTATTTTAAAAACAATGGGTCAATTATCTGCTACTGATAGACCAATTGTTGGCCAGAAGGCAAATTTTATAAAGATTAATTTGCAAGAATTAATAACTGAAAGAAAAACTCAACTAAATAGTGAAGCATTAGACAAAAAGATTAAAACAGAAAAAATTGATGTAACTACCCCTGCAATTGGAACCCCCCCTGGGAATAAACATCCTTTGACCTCAACTCAAGATGAAATAATAGATATTTTTTGTGGTTTAGGTTACTCAGTTGAAAGTGGCCCTGAAATAGAAACTGATTTTTATAATTTTGAGTCTCTCAATATACCCAAAAATCACCCCGCAAGAGATATGCAGGATACTTTCTACTTAGATGCAAATCGACTTTTAAGGACCCATACTTCTCCTGTTCAAATAAGATACTTAGAGAAAAATCCTCCTCCAGTAAGAATTATTGCCCCGGGCAGAGTTTATAGGAGAGATGCTGTAGATGCTACTCATTCCCCTGTATTTAATCAGGTTGAGGTTTTATGTATTGATCAAAATATTAATTTTAGTCATTTAAGAGGAACAGTTCTTACATTTTTAAAGACCTTTTTTGGCGATATTCCTGTAAGATTTAGAGCTAGTTATTTTCCATTTACTGAACCTTCAGCAGAAGTAGATGTTCAATGGAAAGGTAAATGGTTAGAAGTTATGGGATGCGGAATGGTAGATCCGGAGGTCTTAGAAAAATTAGGAATAGATTCTGAAAAATGGACTGGGTTTGCAGCTGGATTAGGAGTTGAAAGATTTTGTATGGTAAGACATCAGATTGACGACATTAGAAAATTTTATACAAATGATATTAGATTCTTAGAACAGTTCTAATAAAATTGAAATTTTAAATTAGGATTGTCTAGCAAATTAGTTTAAGATGGTCATAGTTTAAGTTTTTTGATTGGTACGTAAAGCAGGGCTAATCGTTAATGATGGGAAAGAACTTGCTGTTCAAACTGCAAGTTCTGTAGAGAAAAAATTGGAAAAATCCAATTATCAAGTTGTAAGGGTTAGTAGTTCTGGAGGAATGGTTGGATTCGCTAATCCTGATCAACATGTTCGACCTTTGGGATATACGAACTGTGTTCCCGAGGGGTTTGACTCGTCTATGGAATTTGCAATTGTTCTTGGCGGAGATGGAACCGTGCTTTCTGCAGCAAGGCAAACAGCGCCTGCTAAAATTCCAATCCTTACAATAAATACTGGTCATTTAGGTTTCCTTGCGGAAGCTTATTTATCAAATCTTGATGAAGCAATAGATAAAATTATTGCTGGAAATTGGAATATTGAAGAAAGAACTTGTTTCATAATTAGTGTAATGAGGAATGATCAAAGGAGATGGGAGTCTCTCTGCCTAAATGAGATGGCACTTCATCGAGAACCTCTAACAAGTATGTGCCATTTTGAGATTTCTATAGGGCGACATGCTCCTGTGGATATCTCAGCTGATGGGGTTATTTTATCTACTCCAACTGGATCTACTGCATATTCTCTAAGTGCTGGAGGACCAGTTATCACTCCTGATTGCCCAGTAGTGCAGTTAACTCCAATTGCTCCTCATTCATTGGCATCAAGGGCATTGGTTTTTAATGATTCAGAGCCAGTAACTGTTTTTCCCGCGACTCCTGAAAGACTAGTAATGGTTGTGGATGGAAATGCTGGTTGTTATGTTTGGCCTGAAGATAGGGTCTTAATAAGAAAAAGTAAACATTCAGTGAAATTTATTAGACTTGAAGATCATGAATTTTTCCAAGTTTTAAGAAATAAATTGGGTTGGGGATTACCTCATGTTGCTAAACCTAACAAATAAAAAATATTTAAATTTATTTTTTACCTTTTAATAAAAAAACAGGATTATTTGGTTCTAATCTCATTCCCTCAGCAATACTTAAGCTTTTGTAAGTCTGGACTAAATTTAAATTTGTTTTAAAAAGCTTATTTTCTAATTCCGCTTTCAAATCTTCTATGGTTTGAATGTCTATTATTGGGATTAGTATAATATCTCCAATATTCATATCTTGACCCATCAAATTAATAATTTTAAGTTTAGTCTTTCTATCACATCCTCCAATTACTAATCTATTGGGTTTTTCAAAAGAACAAAAATTTTTCGTATCTAAAATATTATTTATGTCTTCCTCAAAAATAAATTTTGGATTAACGTTAAGTCTTTTTGAGTTTTCTAATATTAATTCTTTTGAGCCAATCCTTTTATCGATACAAAATAAATCTAAATTAGGCCTTAATTTTAATGCCTCTAAACCAATTGACCCACAACCTGCTCCTATATCCCAAATAATACCATTTTTTGGTAGCTCTAAATCAGCTAAAATTTGAATACGAACCTCTCTTTTAGTTAATAAGTTTGGTCTGTCATCAAAAGTTTTAAAAATAATGTCACTTATTCCGAAAAGAGGGAGATTATCATTTGAGTAATTTTTCTTTGTTTTTGTAAGAACTACAATGTTCAAACTTGATATATCGGAGGGTAATGATTCTTTAAGATTTAGTTTTCTTATATTTTCTTTGTCGAAGCCTATTTCTTCACAGAGCCAAAAATCATAGAAGTCAATCAGATTAAATTCTGATAAGTTTTCCTTGATTATTTCTAAACTCTTATTACTCGAATCTGTAATAATAGACAAACTTGAAGGCTTTGCTTTCAGAGCCTCAACTAACTTAGTAGAATCTCTGCCGTGAATACTTACATTAACAGTATCTTGCCACGGAATCTTTAACTTACTAAATGCTAATTGAATACATGTATTTGAAGGGTAGAAACGTAATTCATCTTTTGAAAAATTTTCCAGTAGTATTCTTCCAATTCCAAACCAAAGGGGATCGCCTCTAGAAATTAAAATAACATCAGTTTTTTGAGATCTAAGCCAGTTAAAAAGTTCGTGATTACTTTTGCTCGAAAAAAAAGATTTCTTTTTTAATAAACCATTTTCGCTCCATGATTTAATTTCTTCAAAATATAAATTTGGAACTGCAATATTTTCTGTTTCTAA
>QCBO01000003.1 GCA_003279105.1 Prochlorococcus sp. AG-347-I19 | reverse complement strand
ACTCTCTCAACCCTTGCTTCAGATAATTGAGAAATGTGAACCATCCCTTCTTTCCCTGGCAATATTTCCACGAAAGCACCAATAGGTATTATTCTTGTTACGACTCCAGAGAAGATTTCACCTTCATGAACCTTTCGTGTTAATCCCTCTATTATCTTTTGAGCTTCCTCTGCAGCAGCTCCATCATGAGAAGCAATAGTGACAATGCCACCATCTTCAATATCTATTTTTGTATTTGTTCTTTCAGTGATTCCTTTGATAGTTCTTCCGCCTGGTCCAATAACTGTTCCTATAAGCTCAGGGTCAATTCTAAAGCTTAATAGTCGGGGAGCATGAGGAGAAAGAGATTCTTGAGGCTTATCTATTGCCGCTTGCATCTTTTCTAAAATATGTAATCTTGCAGGACGAGCTTTTTTAATTGCATCAGAAATGATAGCAACTGGTAAGCCTGTAATTTTCATATCCATTTGTAAAGCTGTTATTCCCTTTTCAGTACCTGCAACTTTAAAGTCCATGTCTCCAAGAAAGTCTTCAATTCCTTGAATATCTGTAAGAATTCTGACTTCTTTACCTTCCTGAATTAAGCCCATAGCAGTTCCACTTACTGGAGCTTTTAAAGGAACCCCTGCATCTAGTAACGAAAGAGTGCTACCACATACAGAACCCATTGAGGTTGATCCATTTGAACTTAAAACTTCGCTAACTACCCTTAGGACGTAAGGGAATGTTTCTTTCCCAGGTAATACAGGGATTATCGCTCTCTCTGCTAATGCTCCATGACCAATTTCCCTTCTGCCGGGAGTTCTCATTGGTCTTGTTTCTCCAACTGAATAAGGAGGGAAATTGTAGTGATGTAAATAAGTTTTTTCAGTGCTTGGATTTAAGTCATCCATTTCTTGAGCATCACTAGGAGTTCCTAATGTGGTTGTAGATAAAACTTGGGTTAGACCTCTTTGGAATAATGCAGAACCATGAACCCTTTTTGGAAGAATTCCTGCAGAAGCTGATATTTTTCTGACTTCGTCGAGATCTCTTCCATCAACTCTTTTCCCATCATTTATAATTTGTGACCTCATTAGTTTTTTTGTTAATTTTTTAAAGTCGGAATGAATTAATTTTTCATTTTCTGAGGTTAGAACTTTTACTTGATTGTCATCTTTAAGTGAATCAATTTTGCTTTGAGTTTCAGTTTTAATTTTTTCGAGTTCAAGATCTCTGTCTTCCTTTGAAAGGTCAAATTTCTTTAAAACTAACTCAATAGGTTTTGTGCAATTTTTCTCTAAATAAGAGGGCAATGTTTTATCTTCTTCAGGTTCAGATGGCTTAATCTGTTTTATTCCTATATCTTGTAGTAAATCTTCTTGCGATTTAATAAGTTCAGTAACAGCCTCATATCCGAAATCTATAGCTTCGATTGTATCTTGCTCTGATAATTGATTTGCACCTGCTTCAATCATGACGATACCGTCTGGTGATCCTGCAACAACAATATCTAAATCTCCTTTTTCAATCTCTCTATAGCTAGGATTTAAGATGAAATCATCCCCTATAAGTCCAACTCTTACCGCAGCCATTGGCCCATAGAATGGGATCTCTCCAACTAAAGTTGCTATTGAAGCCCCAGTAACAGCCAAAACATCTGCTGGAACTCTTTCATCTAGAGAAAGGCATGATGCGACTATTTGAATCTCATCCTTCATCCATGCAGGGAAAAGTGGCCTCATTGGCCTATCAATTAATCTCGAAATTAAAGTCGCTCTTTCTGGTGGGCGACCCTCTCTCCTCATAAAACCACCAGGAATTCTCCCTGCAGCATAAAGTTTTTCTTCATAGTCGCATATCAGAGGTAGAAAGTCTGATGGTTCTTTTTTGGCAGTTTTTGTCGCTGTAACTAATAGTGAGGTATCACCACACTCAATCATTACTGATCCACTTGCTTGAGGAGCATATAGTCCTGTAGTTAGTCGTATCTCTCGTCCGTCAAACGTGATCGACTTATTTTGTCCTTCCACTTTTTAAATTATAAATCTATACATAATTTATTCTTACATTTTATAGGGACAAATTGAGTAAATTATTTAGATAAGCTATAAAAATTTTTAAAAATGTCCTAAAAATGAGTTTAATTTCTAAAAGTATTATTTTTTCTTGAGAAATATAGTATTTAAGTTAAAAATTTATACTACCAACTCGATTTAACTACTCCAGGAAGTTCACCGTTATGAGCTCTTTGTCTTAACTGATTCCTGCAAAGACCAAAATCTCTATATACTCCTCTAGGTTTACCAGTTGCCCAACACCTATTTCTTACTCTATTAGGCGCAGAGTTCCTTGGCAGACCTTGAATCTTTCTGTGTATTTCTAACCTTTCCATTGGATCTTTTGCGGCATTAAATTCATCTAATAATGCTTTCCTTTTTGCAGCGTATTTCTTCACAAGTTTTTTGCGCTTAACCTCTCTCGCAATCATGGACTTTTTCGCCATTTAATCAGAATATTTAAAACTAATATTTATATTAACAGCTTGTAGAACAGTTTTTAAAATTTATTTATTGGTTTAATAATCTTTGTACGATTAATAGTTGACTAGTATCTCTGATAATAAGCAGAACGCTTAGTCCTACTAAAAGAAAAAAACTGGACTGAGTAACAACCATTTGCACCTTGACTGGAACAGGTTTCCCCCTGAAACCTTCAATTATAGTGAAAACTAGTTGCCCTCCATCTAACAATGGTAAAGGTAATGAATTAAGTACTGCTAAATTAATAGAAATTAAAGCCGCAAATAGTAATATGCCTGTGCCACCTTGTTGAGATAATTGTGCCCCGATTTCAACAATTTTGACCGGCCCACTTAATTGTTGAGCTGTTGAAGAGAAATTTGTTATTAAACCTTTATAACCTTGAATTGTTTTTACCAAAAGTGATGAAAATTCATTATTAGTGTATTTAAAAAGTTCGAAAACGTTTTTTGTCTTTTTAGTTTCTTTCCTTATATTCGGTTGCAATTGAGCACCTATTGTTCCTTTTCCATCAATATTTTTTGGTACCAAAGTTAAATCTTTTAAACTCCCATTCCTTTCAATTTTTATTGAAATTGGTTCTTCTGATGAATTTTGGATTTTTTTTACTAAAGTGGAAACAGCTCGATCCCCAACTCCTAAAGTATTAGTTTCGATTTCTAATATTTTATCCCCTGGTTCCAAACCAGCAAGAGAGGCTGGCTTCTCAGGTTGAGTAGCCAAAACTAAAATGCCTGGTTCTGGATCAAATGGAATACCAACAGTAGTTACATTTATAATCAAGATTGAGTAAGCAAGTATCAAGTTGGCAAATACACCTGCGGAAATTACAATAACTCTTTGAATTATTGGCCTATTTTTTAAAAGATTTGGATCTTTAGGGTCAATATTATTTAGTTCTTCATCAGGGAAGGATACAAATCCTCCAAGAGGAAAGGCTCTGAATGAATAAGTAATATCTTTAAATTTTTTTTGAATAATTGAGGGCCCAAAGCCGATTGAAAATCCATCAACATAAATACCTTGTGAAATGGCCGCAAGAAAATGCCCCATCTCATGAAAAAATATGAGGAATCCAAGTACTGTTATTGAGGTTAAAACATTCATTTTTTTATATTAAGCAGTTTTTAAAAAATTTGATCCAAAATATGGAACCAGAGCATCTGGAATCTTAACGCTACCATCTGTTTGTTGGCCATTCTCAAGAATTGCTGCCATTGTCCTTCCAATAGCAAGACCACTTCCGTTTAAGGTATGTATATATGTATTTTTTTTATCGATTTTTGATCTTATTGATGATCTACGTGCTTGAAAATCAAGGCAATTACTGCAACTTGAAATTTCTCTATAACATTTACTACTGGGCAGCCAAACTTCAAGATCAAAAGTTCTACTAGAAGAAAAGCCTAAATCTCCAGTACAAATATCTACTATTCTGTAGGGTAAATTGAGCTTTTTTAAGATGCTTTCTGCATCAGAAGTAATCTTTTTATGAGCTTCTAAAGATTTATTTGGATCACAAAACCAAAAGAGTTCAACCTTATTAAATTGATGAAGTCTTATTAAACCTTTAGTATCCCTCCCATAACTTCCAGCTTCTCTCCTAAAACATGGACTATATGCAACATACTTAATAGGTAACAGCTTGGGATCAATAAGCTCGTTTCTATGAAAAGCAGTTAGTGGAACTTCAGCTGTTGGAGAAAGCCATAAATCGTCATTGGAACACTTAAAACTTTCATTTGAAAATTTAGGTAATTGACCAGATCCGGTAAGACTTTCTGAATTTACTAAAGCTGGCGGCATTAACTCCAAGTAACCATTTTTAGTATGCATATCGAGCATAAAATTAATTAATGCCCTCTCTAATCTGGCCCCATTGCCTATAAGAGTGATAAAACGACTTTTTGATATTTTTGTTGATTTTACAGAGTCAAAAATATTAAGACTTTCTCCTAATTCCCAGTGTGATTTTATATTCTCTTTTATTAGAGGATCCCCCCAAGTTTTTATTTGTAAATTATCACTTTCATCTTTCCCAATAGGGGCGTCTTTACTAAGAAAATTTGGCAAATTATAAATCTCATCATCTACTTTTTTATCTAATATTCTTTGTTTTTCCTCGAGTTCAGAAATTTTAATTCTGTATTCGTTTCCCTTTTTCTTTAAATCATTTAGTTCTTGTGAATTATTATTTTGGGATTTTCCAATAACTTGACCGATTGATTTGCTTAATTTTTTACTCTCAGATTGGAGAAGGGATATTTCTATATCAATTTCTTTTTTTTTAACAGTTAATTCGTGAATATGAGATATCTTGTAAACTTTTCCTCTTAAGGATAAATTCTCTTCAACAAATGTTGGGTTTTCTCTTATTAATTTTTGATCTAACACTCTTTTTTTTTTATTACCTTAATTAAGATAGTTAATCTCAATTCATTATTTGGTTTTTTTGATTAAAAATTAACTTAATTAATGATTCCTAACTTATGTGATATTTTAAAAATTAAATTTTATTCATGATGCGGAGCGGGCCCGTCCTGTGGATGACCATTCTTTTAGAAAATCAATTTGCTCTTTAGCAGTTCTTGATAAAGGAACTAATTCAGAAACTGCCTTTATTAAATCTTTCTCCATAAGCTCTCTATCTTCAGAGAATGAAATATGCATCCCTTCAATTACTGCTTGTTCAAGTTCTGCCCCTGAGAATCCATCTGTTCTATCGATGATAGTAGATAGGGGAAAACTGTAACTTGGTCTTCTTTTTTTTAGGTGCAAATTCAGAATACTTAATCTTTCTTCGGAATTTGGCAAATCAAGAAAAAATATCTCATCAAACCTACCTTTCCTTAATAATTCAGCAGGAAGCTTATCTATAGCATTAGCGGTAGCAATTACAAATACGGCGGATTCTTTTTCAGCCATCCAAGTTAGCAAACTTGCCAAAACCCTCTGACTTGTTCCTCCATCGCTTCTAGCATCGCCACCAAAGCCCTTGTCTATTTCATCGATCCACAGGACACACGGAGACATAGCTTCAGCTCTTGAAATTGTTTCTCTAGTTCTAGCTTCGCTTGAACCAACGAGGCTAGAAAACAGTCTCCCAACATCTAACCTGAGTAGCGGCATTGACCAACTCTTAGAAATTGATTTTGCGGTAAGCGATTTCCCTGTTCCTTGCGCTCCTACGAGTAAGACGCCCTTGGGAATAGGTAATCCATAATCTCTGGCTTCTTTAGAGAAGGCTCTGTATCTTTGATTAAGCCAAACTTTTAAAACATTTAAACCACCAATATCATCTTGGCTTGATTTAGCCTCGAAAAATTCTAAAATTTCACTTCTTGCTATAACTTGTTTTTTTTCTTCAAGAATATCTTTAATATCTTCTTTACTTATTTTGCCTCTTTGAGCAAGAGCCTTTGCAGTTACTTGCTTTACTTTTATTTCGGTTAATCCACATGAAGCAATAGAAAGTTGGTTTAAGTCTTGTTCCTCAAGATTTGAATTGGTATTAATAGCTATTCTTTTTATTAGATTTTTCAATTCTTTTTGATCAGGTAAAGGTAAGTTTAGAATTGTCATTAGTTCATCCAGCTCTTCTGATGATGGAAATAGATGAGAACTAATAATTAAATTATGACTTGTCTCCTTAAGCGCTGAAGATAGTTCTTTAATTGTTCTATTAATAATTGGATCATCATAAAATTTATGAAAATCTTTTACTAATAAAAGTGTTGAAACTTCAGGATTTTGTTCCCTAAGCCAATTAAGCACTCCTAAAGGATTGTTAGAAAATTTACCTTCTTCATTTATTAATCCTTTAATACCGCTAACACAATCCCAGCATACGAATCTTTTTATACTTAAACTTTCACAAGAGAAATTAACTAATTTTTCTAATCTTTCCTCTTCTTTTGTTCTTATCCAAATTAATGAAGTTCTTGATTTTATAAGTAATTCTAAATTTCTACACCAAGGATTCATTATTTAAGATTAAGACTATTTTTTACTGTTAGGTTCAAAAGGTAATCTTTTGTCAGAGATAGTTGAAGCAGAAGTTGTTATTACTTGATCTTTGGCTAATAATTGTTGATCCAAAATTTTCTGTAGATTTTCAGGAAGAGCTTCTTTGTTAAGAAGAAAAGTCTGAAATGCCTGAAAAATATTAGCAACAACCATATATAGTAAAACTCCCGCTGGAAGAGGGAAAAACAGAAACATACCAGTAATCATTACTGGTGTAATTTTGTTAGCTGTTGATTGCTGTGGATTAGCAGGCATCCCCTGACTAGATAAAACTTGGGAAAGAAGTAGGGTTAATCCAAAGGCCCCAACTAGTGTCGCAATATCCCAATTAATAGCCCCATCTACATAAAAACCAACTTGACCAAGAGCCTTAATAAATAGAAAACCACTTTTGGCGGCTAGGCCAGGTATTTTTGCTTCAATTGTTGCATCACCTGGTTTAATTGCAGTTACAGTACCGTCTTGGGAAACTTTTAGATTTTCAGAACCTTTTGATACCTTCCAAGTAGGGAGAAATTTTGAGCCATTATCGTATTTAGATAAAACTTCCGCATAGCTATTACCATTAGTTGTTTGCAAATTTATTTTGATGGATTCTTCTGTTCCTAATTTTGTTCCACTAGGAATAGTGGCTATTACAGGAAAATGTGATTTTTCTGTAATAAATATAGAGTGTCGTGGGGATTTGTAAGGTTTAGGATCAATTGCTGCTACTTGATCCTGTGGGACGACCTTGATATTTATGTTATAAGGAACATCAGCGAAAGGAGAACCTCTTAGGGTTGCAAACAATGCGAATAACACGGGCATCTGGACAATCAGGGGAAGGCAACCTGCGAGGGGACTGCCAAACTCATTCATTAATTTTCCAAGTTCTTCTTGCTGTTTTTTTGGATCACCTGAAAACTTAGATTTTATTTCTGCTTGCCTTTTTTGCATTACTGGTTGGGCAATCTTCATCCTTCTTGCGCTTCTAATCGAACCAGCGCTTAGAGGGAAAAGTGCAATTCTAATGACAACTGTTAATGCAACAATCGCTAAACCATAACTAGGTACTAAACCGTAGAAAAAATCTAGAATAGGGATAAGTAGTTTTTCAGAAATGAACCCTATCACGATATTAAAAAGAGTGTAATTTTACTAGACATTTTATTTTACAGGAAAAAAAGATTTTTGTAATTAATTTATTTAGGATTTATTAGCAAAACCCTCTACCTGGTTAAGATTTGGGATTTGTGATCTTTTATTTATATTCTCTTCAATAAATTTTTGCTTATCTCGGAATAAAGGTAATGATTTCATTTCGACTTTTGATCCATCGTTAAGGATAAGAACCATATCACCATATGAACCGAATCCTCTTGGTATAGATCTGATTTCTTCAATATTACTTAATGAGACTTGTGTTTTGTTTTTACCAAACCATCCACCATCTATTGTTATTCTTTTATTTGTAATTTTATATCTTAACCACAATGCTCTAACTATTGCAGCAAAGGTAAATGGCAAACCAAGTATAGTTATCCCTGCTAGTAGATTTATTATTAAATCACTTTTAGCAGGGCCACCTTCGTAAAAGGCTTCTTCATTTATGTTAATCATTTGATTAGACGAGATTTGAACATTAAGTTTTGAAATTCCTCCAAAAGTGCACTTTTATCATTGCAGAAATCCCCAAATTTAAGGTTAACAAGTAACCAATAAGGTTTGTGGTTATTAATTTTTTGAATGTTTGTTAATAACCACTCTTGCAGAATTCTTCTTAATTTATTTCTTTCTACAGCTTTTTTTGAAACTTTTTTGCTAACAGCAATTGCAACCCTAAAATTGTTTGAGGTATTTGTGAATTTATGGTTTAAGAGTATTGCTGGATTTGATCTTACAACTTTAAATGTCATTAATTTCCCATGATATGTTGTGGAATTTTTGTGAATATAATTAAAAGTCTTGTAACCTTTTAAACGCATATTCTTAGGTAAGGCCATTTAAATTAGAATTTATACAGCTATTCTTTCTCTACCTTTTTGTCTTCTACTTTTAATAACTCTTCTACCTGTATGAGAACGCATTCTTACTCTAAAACCAGATACACGTTTCCTTTTTCTTGAAGTTCCGCCAAAAGTTCTTTTAGTCATTTTTTTAATTATCCTTATTTAATTTATCATTTAATCGATCACTATAGTCCAGCTTCCTAAATAACTTGAAAATGATTTCCCTTTATGTTGCCCAAATGAATGAAATTGAAATAAACCTGATTTCTTTGGATTAATGATTTTAAAGACAATTGCATAACTGTCTTTGTTAGAAGGGATTGGGCTATAGGGGTAAATATCTAATGAACGTAAGCCTGATTCATCAGTCTTGATTTCGAAATCAGCTGGAATGTTTTCTAAACATTTAGTTCTACCTTCATAACCACCTATTTTTACTTTGCAAAAACTAATTTTTTCATAATTTAGAGTGGATTTAAAGGTCTTAGGAATAGCAAGATTAATTTTTAAGAGATCAGTTCTTCTATCAGATGGCCTCAAGAAAAAATAAATTGTATTTCTAAATCTCCTTCTGTTTTCTTTTTGAAACCACTTTAATCTTCTATAATTATCGTCTTGATCCCACTGGAATTCCAACCCCGCTTTAGCATCTTGGATGTTATTAAAAAAAGGAGTTAAAACTAAAATTGTGGGGATAATAAAAAATCTTAAAATTTTAAGATTTAAACTATGTTTCTTTGTGATTTTTAACATTAAAAGAATGGAATCTAAAGGTTTAGTTTGTGCTATTCAAATTTAAAGCAGAAAAATAATTGCACTAAGGTTAACATCTATCTGCCCTTAATTTTGCAGCGTCTTTTAAATAAGGGTGCTTTACTACATAATTTGGTGGCAATAAAACTTGAGCCATTATTCTTATACAAAAATCAACATCATTGGATACGTGCATTTGTTGGCAGTCTAAAAAGGCAACTGAATCAAGTCCATTAAATTTCCTCGCAATTGAAGCGGGGAAACATGCATTTAAATCTTTTGTCGCTGTGAATGTAATGGATAGTATGTTCGTCTTAATTAGATTATTTCGTGAAATTAATTCATCAATTAACTCCACTACGGCAACTTCTATTTCCCTAACAGAATTCCCAGATGCTGTTGTAGCACCACGGATAAATGTAATTTTATAATCGTCTTTCATTTTTTCGTACATATCGATTTAAGGCTTGTATAACCAAAGTACTTTATTAGATGAGTCAAGCTCAAAAAAGATATTTTTGATAATTTTCTCAATCACTCTACTTCCAGGAATTAGTCCAAGTATTTTTTTCTTCTTCTTCCCAAATGTTAAGGGCTGAATTTTTGGGTCAATATTAACCATTTCTGCAGCTAGCTCCCTAGCAACAAATTCATCTCCAACCTTATCAACAAGACCAAGTTCGAGTGCTTGTGTTCCAGTGAAAATTCTTCCATCAGCAAATTTTCTTACTTCCTCAACAGGTAAATTCCTTCCTTCAGCAACAGCTTCAGTAAATTGTTTATAACTTTCATCTATAAGCCCTTGGAGTAGACCTCTACCTTCATCACTTAGAGGTTTATCAGGAGAAAGTATGTCTTTAAATACACCGCTTTTAACTGTCTCAAATTTAATACCGATTTTATCTAATAATTCAGATAAATTATTTCCTCTTATAATCACACCAATTGATCCTGTAATTGTACCTGGATTAGCAACTATTTTGTCAGATGCAACACCAATGTAAACGCCTCCTGATGCTGAGATGTTCCCAAAACTGGCAATGACTTTACATCCTTTATCCTTTAGTCTTTTAATAGCAGAGTATATTTCTTGGCTATCCCCAACAGTACCCCCTGGGGAATCAATTCTCACGATTAAAGCAGGAAATTCTCTATCGTCTATTTGTTTAAGAGCTTTAAGGACTGAAACTCTTGTAGAACTTGTAATAGGCTCATCGATTACTATACGAGCTATTCTTTTTTTTGACTTTCGTCTAAAAGGCCAAATCATTCTTTTAAGGTAAATTCATAAAACTACTTTAAAAAGACTATCAGCAGACCTAATGAATTCAATCCTAAATTGGTTTTTAATGATACTCCCTTTTGCACTTTGGGGTACTTCAATGGCGGCAATGACTCCTTTAGTATCTAGTGCTGGACCAGAGTTTGTGGCTTCTTTAAGATTACTTCCAGCAGGGATTCTTGTTCTAATAACAACATATTTGTTTAAAAGAGATTTGAAAATTTATAAGTGCGATTTGAAGTGGTTTTTTGTTTTTACGATTGTTGATGCCACTTTTTTCCAGTTGTTTTTAACTTATGGTATTGAAAAAACTGGAGCAGGTTTAGGTTCTGTCTTAATTGATTCTCAACCGCTTTTGGTAGCTATTTTAGCGAGGGCAATTTTTGGGAATTTAATTAATCCAATAGGATGGTTGGGACTACTTTTTGGCTTGGGCGGAATAGTATTTTTAGGTGTTCCACAAGAATTTTTAGGGAATTGGTGGTTGATGTCTGACAAGTCTATAAATGATGTTGCTTTTAACTTTGGAGAACTTTGGATGCTTGCAGCTTCTCTAGCTATGGCATTAGGGACAATTTTAATTAGATTCACTTGTACTAAAAGTGATCCAGTGGCAGTTACAGGTTGGCATATGGTTTTAGGGAGTTTGCCCTTAATTATTAAGCACTCCTTAAAATCAAATTTCACAATAATACCAAATTGGTCAATATTTGATTGGGGACTTATGTCATTTGCAAGTATTTTTGGAGGAGCAATAGCATATGGATTGTTTTTCTACTTTGCTAATAATAAAGAAATAACTGGATTTAGTACTCTTGCATTTTTAACACCTGTATTTGCTCTTCTCAGTGGAGGTGTTTGGTTAGATGAAAGACTCACTACTGTGCAGTGGATAGGAGTGGTGTTTGTTCTTATCTCAGTATTTTTTGTAAGCCAGAGAAAGAGTTTATGGGAAAAAAATTTTTCTGATACTACTATTTAATTAGTTTCTTTTTGTAAAAAGTCTAATAATGCGAATAGTTTTGATTAGTACTCCAATAGGGTTCATAGGGAGTGGTAAAGGTGGGGGAGTTGAATTAACTTTAAATTCTTTAGTTTCAGGTTTAATTTCTTTAGGTCATTCTGTTGAAGTTGTAGCTCCCAAGAATTCTAAGTTACATGAAAGCAATGTAAAAGCAAAATTACATTTTGTGGAAGGTGAAGAACAAATTAGTTGGCAGCATCAAAAATTTAATTCTCTCGTGAGTATCCCAGACAATTCTCTTTTAGCAGGAATGCTTGAAAAGGGTATAGATATTGCTAAACATGCAGATGTATTGTTGAACATGTCCTATGATTGGTTGCCTATCTGGATGACTCTAAATTTAGAGATACCTATTGCACATATTATAAGTATGGGTTCTGAAAGTTCAGTAATTAGTAATTTAATCTCTAAGGTATATGCTGAATATCCAAATAATTTTGCTTTTCATTCGAAAATGCAAGCTAATGATTATCCATTCATAAAAAACCCAACAATTGTTGGGAATGGGTTTAATTTGGATAATTATATTTTTCAAGATTCAGTGAAGGGACCCTTGGCATGGGTTGGAAGAGTGGCCCCGGAGAAAGGTTTAGAGGATGCAGTTTATGTAGCAAATAAACTTGGCGAAAAATTAAAAGTTTGGGGATTTATAGAAGATCAGATGTATGCCTCAAAGATAGAAAAATCATTCCCTCAAGGAGCTATAGATTGGATGGGGTTTTTATCAACTGATGAATTGCAAAAAGAACTTGGTAAATGCAGGGGCCTACTAAATACTCCGAAATGGAATGAGGCATATGGGAACGTTATTGTTGAAGCTTTAGCCTGTGGGGTACCTGTTGTAGCTTATAAAAGGGGAGGACCTAGTGAAATTATTCAGCATGGCCAAACAGGTTATCTTGCTTACCCTGATGATAAAAAAAATATGCTTTCTTATGTAGAGATTATTGAAAAAATAAAGCGTCAGAAATGTAGAGAATGGGTAGAAAAAAATGCCTCTGCAGATATATTTGCTAACAAGGTTGTGAACTGGCTTAATAAGGTAATCATGGAATATAAATAAGATTAATATATATTAAATGATTCTTCTGAACTCAAATAAAAGGCTTTTAAACTCAATAATAGTTTTAATTTCTGGGATCATTATATTTATTCTAGGCTTAGGTACTACAGGATTGGTGGATGAAACGCCCCCTTTATTTGCCTCTGCGGCAAGGGCGATGAGTGAATCAGGTGACTGGATAACACCAAAGGTAAATGGAATATTCCGCTTTGATAAGCCTCCATTAATATATTGGCTAATGGGTTTTTTTTACTCATTACCGAATAACGAGATTTGGGATAGTTTAGGAACACTCTCAGCAAGACTTCCTTCAGCTTTGGGATCATTATTTTTAATGTTGATGATTGGAGATACTTTGTTTTGTTGGCCACAGAAGAGTGATAGTCAATTCCTCACTCCAATAGTTGCATCTTTAGGTTTTGCCTTGTCTCCACTAATAATTATCTGGAGTAGAACTGCTGTAAGTGATGCCCTTTTAACTGGAACCTTGGGGATTAGCCTGCTTTTGTTTTGGAGAAGAATGGCAAGTGAAAATAATAACCAATGTATTTCAGCGTGGGTATTTTTAGGTTTTGCAATTTTAACTAAAGGACCTGTTGCATTTATTTTGGCATTATTGACTATTTCATCTTTCTTTTTTAGTCAGAAGAATTGGAAAAAGTTGCTCTGTAAGATAAATCCTAAGAAAGGTTTTTTAATAACAATACTTATAAGTGTTCCATGGTACATATTAGAACTAATAAAAGAGGGAAAGCCTTTTTGGGACAATTTTTTTGGTTACCATAATTTTCAAAGATATACCTCAGTTGTAAATAATCATGCTGAACCAGTCTGGTTTTTTCTTTACATAATGATATTGGCCTCATTACCATTCACGCCTTTTTTGTATCACGGGATATTCAAAGCTTTTAAGGATTTCTTGAAAAGTTTAAAACAAAGTTGCAATGTCAGTGAGACGCTTTATACATATTCTCTATGTTGGTTAATATCAGTTTTAATTTTCTTTAGCCTTTCTGCAACAAAACTACCTAGCTATTGGCTGCCAGCAGTTCCAGCAGCGGCAATCTTGATAAGTAATAGCTTTATAAACTTAAAAAATTCAAGTAAAAGTTATCTATATTTATGGATTTTTAATATTTTAATTTTGTTTGGTGTTTCGATGGCATTCTTTTTCTCAAATAATTGGTTAAGTTCAATAAACGATCCTGAAATGCCAAATCTTGCATATGAACTAATAAGTTCGGGGATAATTTTTAAAGCCAAATTATTCTTCTCTTCATTTACACTTCTTGCAATAATTTTATTTTCTTTAAAAACCAAAAATATCCTTCTTTATCTTCAAATTTTACTTTTAATTGGACAATCTTTTTTGATGTCCCCAATAAGAAAATTAGCAGATACTTCTAGACAATTACCTTTAAGGAATATCTCAAAATTAATTTTAGATATTCGCGAGGGGAGGGAAACTTTAGCAATGATTGGAATAAGAAAACCTTCATTACATTATTATTCTAGGCAAATAGTTTTTTATGAACCAAACACTGAAGAGGGATTAATTAATCTTTCAGAAAGGCTAAATACTGATAGAAGAGAAAATTATGAGGATCAACCTGATTATGAATTCAAATCTCTATTGGTAGTGATAGATGAATACTCTTCCAGCCGTCAGCAATGGTCAAAAATTAATCATCAGAAATTGGGTAAATTTGGGATTTATAATTTATGGCGAATTCAAAAAAGTGATTTGAATAAGTATTCGAGATTTTTAGTTAAAAGTGGTTATAAATCCGACTGGAAAAATAGAAAAGTTGAAAAATTTTAACAAAGTCTCTTTTTAAGAAGAGCATTTTTTAAATCAGCAATGCTGCACTTGCTTGGGATATCAATATTATTTAAATCTTCCATTAATTCGAGATCGATGACAGAATCTTCGGCTAAAAAACTAAAAACTTCATTAATGCTTATTCCCATATCTTGAGCCATTTCTGAGATAAGCCTTAGAGTATCCCTCCTTACAGAAATCCTTAGATCTAAAGGGATATATTCATTTTCAGGGTTTGCTGACTTCATACCCTAAATCTTAAGACATTATTTAGTTATCAGGATATAATCTTTACAATATTCATTAATCATGCTGATAGTGCATTTTTTAGTTCAAGTTTAAATAAATAAATTCATAAACATCTTTAATAGGGGAATTGTAATTATTGAAATTAAGGTTGTAGTAAAAAGAATTTTTGAAGCTATTTTTTGTTTCACTCCATAAGCTTCTGCCATTAATATTGTGGATATTGCCGTTGGGGTTGCTGCCTGAAGAATTACTGCAGATGATTGATAGAAGTTGAAATTTAAGAATTTGGATATTAAAAAAATAATAAAGGGTAGAATAAATAACTTTAAAAAAATTGAAAATTTAATTTTTTCATTTAGATCCAAAATTCTCTCATTTTGATTTGTGATTATTCCAAGTCTTGTTCCCACAATTATTATTGCCAAAGCAATAACTATTCTTGCAGGAATCCAAAGGTAATTGCCTAAAAATTCATCTATTTGAAAAAGATATGCAAGCAGTACCCCGATAATCCCTCTTGATGCAGGGCTATTTATCAATGCATTTAATAGCCCTTTGATGTTTGGGATATTATTGCTATTGGATTTACCTTGAAGCAAAAAAGGTCCAAATATCCAAGCGAAAAGTGTTGTTCCTAAATCAAATCCAATAGTGAAATTGATAGTTGTTGAAGGTAGAAGAGCTAGCGCAATGGGTATTCCAAGAAATGATGTATTACCTATTAGGCCTGCCAGCTGCAATGTGTAATTTGGAAGACTCTTTTTAAATATTGGGATTATATTGATTAAAGTTATTAAAAATCCAATTACAGAGAATGCTAAAAATGCACTTTTAATTAGGTTTATATCTATACCTTCCTTTAAAAGGAGACCCATTACACTTAATGGAATACCAAATCTTATTAGAGGTCTTGCTATATATTTTGAAACTTTTGGATTCTTTTTTCCCATCAGAAAACCAAAAATTAAAAAAGGGATAATATTTATAAAAAGAGAGTAGATAGTATTAATTGAATATTTATTAAAGCAATATTAACTCGCCGAAGTGCAGTAAAAGAGTTTTTTATTATTCATTTAGAATTTAAATTATCTTCCAGATTGCATTGTCAGGGATTAAAGGAGATTCATATAAATTTTCTGGTTCTTTAGTCAAAACTCTCCATGTAGGAACCCGACAAGTTACGTAAGCAGGACTTTCTATTAAAACTCCTGGTTTCTCATCAAAAGTACAAATAAAACCTTCCTTCCAATATCCACCGTTGTTAAGACTACCTTTAAACCAAACCCAGCATTTTGAAGTTTTCAAGATCAGCAAATTTTTGTTTTATTTTAATCAAGATTTCAATAAATCTAAATTTCTTAAGTTAAAAAAAATTTATATTTTAGTTTTTTGAAAAATATATTTTAGAGATTAATATTAATAAATTTAAGATCAGCGTAATTAAATTTGCTATCAATATTGGTGTAGAGGAAATTTTATAACCATAAATAATCCAAGATAAAACACCGATAATAAACATTATTAATGTTGTCAAAGAAACATCATCTGCCTTTTTTGTTTTTAAAGTTTTTATCAATTGAGGTAGAAATGCTGCTGTTGTTAAAATCGCTGCAAAATATCCAAATATATCTACATTCATAAAAATATTTTAAAAACTATTCTTTAATTAAATCAGTCAAAAATCCTAAGGGATCCCTCATATTTGATGAATAGCCAAGTACATCATTTGAAAAAAATTTATAAATAATTTGATTTTTATTATTCAGTAGAAAAGAAGCCCCTCTTTGAGGAAGGTATTCTTCATTAATAATATAATCGCTCCAATTTTGAATTATTTCCTTCATATTACTTAATCTAAAAGTTGCTAATTCAAATGGTCTTAAATAACCATCTCCGAAAACCTGTTTAAAAGAATTACCTGAAAATTTTAGAAATTGTAAAACTTCAATTTTGTCTGATTCTGAATAGATTTGCTTTGCTTTTTGGTCGCCAGTATAACCTCTAATAACTTCTTTAATTGTTTTAAAAGAATTTATGCCTGATAGCATCAAAAGCATATTGATCCAACCTCCTAAACCAATATCTACTCCTCTTGAGACTTTTAGATTAGTGTGGATCTGATTATCAGAAACAACTATTAAATTTTCTTCTTGAAAGCCAGTAAATTTACAAAATTTTTGTTTCCCATTTTGGTTACCAATACCAATAGCAAAAATATCTAAATTTTCATCTTGATGATTATCGATAAAATTTTTTAGATTTATTGCATATTCAAAGCTATCAAAATCTCCCAATAACCCAAATAATACAATTAATTTGAACTTCTTTGACCCATTAAAGTTAAATTCTTCAACGAAATTTTTGATATTGTTTTCAAATTTGTCAGTCACGAATTTTTAAATGTTTTTATAAATTATTCTCAAAAAAAATTTTCTTACCTTAGTTAGTATAAAATTTTACACGAAAAAGTTTTTAAAGAAATTAATTTAACGTTTTTAGATTTTATTATTTTAATGTAAACATTTTGAAGTTATGACTGTAGGAATTTATTACGCAACTACAACTGGAAAGACTGAAGACGTAGCTGATCGTCTTCACAACTTTATCTCTTCAGCAGAAGCACCTAAAGATGTATCTGATGTGGATG
Organism: Prochlorococcus sp. AG-347-I19; assembly: GCA_003279105.1. GTDB lineage: Bacteria > Cyanobacteriota > Cyanobacteriia > PCC-6307 > Cyanobiaceae > Prochlorococcus_A. The sequence goes on along the minus strand of QCBO01000003.1, from coordinate 98,865 downwards.
ATCTTTCAGAATTCGAAGGACTTGATGGAATTATCTGTGGGATACCTACTTGGAATACGGGTGCCGATGAAGAAAGATCAGGAACTGCATGGGATTCAATCTTAGAGGATATTGGTGAACTAAGTTTATCAGGAAAAAAAGTAGCAATTTTTGGATTAGGAGATTCTTCTACCTATACAGAAAACTATTGTGATGCAATGGAAGAACTGCATAGCTACTTCACAAAAGCAGGCGCCGAGATGGTCGGTTATGTAGATAAATCTTCTTATACATTTGATGAATCAAAAAGTGTTATAGGAGAAAGCTTTTGTGGATTACCCCTTGATGAGGATAGTGAATCTGATTTGACCGATTCGCGTCTTGAAACATGGGCTTCTCAGCTTAAGGGTGAAATCCCTTCATTGGCGTAAGCTTTTCCAGAAATTACATCCCTAGTTTGTAACATTTGTTCTTTCACAATATGTTTTTTTTACATAAGTAATTAAATCTGTAAAGAACATGTAAAAACAATACTGATAAGCAATATGCTCAATTTGCTGTTTACTTAAATCAAGTGTTACAAACTTACGGAAAATCTGATGTCACCTATGACTGGTACGCAGGGAATTCTGGTGTTGTTGGCCGTTCAGGTAAATTCATAGCTGCTCATGCTGCTCATGCAGGCCTAATGATGTTCTGGGCAGGAGCTTTTGGATTATTTGAATTGGCGCGTTACGACGCCAGTATTCCAATGGGTGCACAGAAAGCAATTGTTTTGCCTCACCTAGCGGGTATAGGAATTGGTGGTATTGAAAATGGTGTTATTACAGAACCATATGGAATTGTTGTAATTTGCACATTACATCTAATCTTCTCAGCAGTATTGGGTGCCGGGGGATTATTACATTCCAATAAATTTGCAGGTGATCTTGGAGACTACCCAGAAAATAGTAAGCCACAAAAATTTGATTTCGAATGGGATGACCCAGATAAATTAACTTTTATTCTTGGCCATCATCTAATCTTTCTTGGGCTTGGAGCAATTATGTTCGTTGAATGGGCTCGTATTCATGGTATTTACGACCCAGCAATAGGATCTACAAGACAAGTTATTTACAATTTGGATATTGCCGCTATTTGGAATCATCAATTTGATTTTTTAAAAATAGATAGTCTTGAAGACGTTATGGGAGGACATGCTTTCCTCGCTTTCCTAGAAATAATTGGAGGTGTTTTCCATATTTGTACTAAACAATTTGGAGAATATACAGAATTTAAAGGAAAAGGATTACTTGGCGCTGAGGCAATTTTGTCATACTCAGTTGTTGGTGTTTCTTATATGGCTTTTGTTGCTGCTTTTTGGTGTGCTTCAAATACAACCATATATCCAATTGATCTATATGGAGAACCCTTAAAGCTACAATTTGAATTCGCTCCTTATTTTACTGATACAGTAGATTTAGGTTCAGGAGCCTATAGCTCAAGAGCTTGGCTTGCTAATACTCATTTTTATCTGGGTTTCTTTTTCTTACAAGGTCATCTTTGGCACGCACTAAGAGCAATGGGATTTGACTTTAAGAAAATTGGTCAAGCTTTTGACAATATTGAAAATACAAAAATTACTCAAAACTAGTTTAATCAAATAAAAAACCTCTCCTTTAACAGGGAGGTTTTTTTTTGTAGAATTGTTTAACGTTCACAAAAATTAATGGATAATCTACAAGAAATTAATTGTAAGGAGATTTTTAAAAATGCTTATGAAAATCGTTATACCTGGAAGAATGATTTTCATGGTTACCAAGGTAAATGTATTTTTCTTACTAATGATAATGTTCATAAAGGTGACTTCGTATTAGGTAAAGACTTTAAACCAAATATTCAAAATATAGAAGATGAAAAAGTTGTTAAAAGTATTGCCTCTCAGTTATTTGAAGTGTGTATACATAGGGTAAAGAGAGAATTTGAAACAGTGCACTCAGAAAATAATTTTAATTTACTTAAAAATTCTGAAAGTGGGATTGAAATGAGCGTTTCAGGTAAGAATCAAGGTGATAAATATAGAGTTAAAAATAACTGTATTAATATGGTCTACAGAAAAATTCATGGGACTATAATAGAAATTTTTGTTGAAGAATTTTTAGATACAGGAACAGGTTCTCTTAGCAAAAAATATAGTAGTCAACAAATTGATCCAGATACACTTGAGACAAATTCTCAAAAATTGGAATATGAGGATGAATTTCAAAATATGGATAAAGACGATTATTGGATATTAAATTCGAGGACAATTAAATACTTAAACCAAAATCAAGAAGAAGAAACACAAAAGTTTGTCTTCGAGGATCTATGCTTATTAAATTAGGTTTTTTTATTCAACCAATCTAAACCCTTTATCAAGTAGTTTTTGATATAAGAGTCTTGCTCTAAAAGCTAGTATTTGCTCTTCATTTTCATTACTAATTACATGAAAATAATTATTGTCTAATTTATTTTTGCTAAAGCATACATTTGCTTCTCCTAATCTTAAAGTCCAGTTCTCTTCTTTTGCTAAATGTTGATTGGGGCCAAGATCCCAAGGACATTTTTCAGGATATTTTTCTCTTTTAGAACCCATACGATGAATTTTAACTACCCAATATTAGTAAAAGTTTAAAAATATGGCCATGAAAAATAGTTGATAACTTCTTCATAGAGTTGTTGTTTAATGCAATGCAATTAAAAATTTACTCTCTGGTTGCGATTAAACAATAAAATGGGTCTTTTTTTAAAAAATTAAAGATATTAAGTGCTGGTTCAGTGAACTTTTTGATAATTTTTGGCTCATTAAATCCGTTTGAGATTAATACTTTTCTTACATATTTAACCCTCTCTTCTTCAGTAGATGAAGTCCATATGTTAGGAGCTTTATGCCAAAATGCTCTGTTTGAGAAAGCAATAATAATCTTGCCCTCTCTGCTCAATATTCTTGCAATTTCTTTAGTTAAATTCTCTGGATATTGTAAATATTGCCATGCGGCCACCATCAAGCAATAATTAACGCTTTCTTTATCTAAGGGAATTTGTTGACTTAAATTAAAATTTTGTATCCAATAAGAATCAAAAATTTTGTTTTTTTCAAGTTCTTGTTTGTTTAAACCATGTCCAATAACTTTTTTATATCTTTTCCCTTTAGGTAAATAACTATCCCAACTAGACATTAAATCAAGGACAGTTGAATTATTATCAATTTCTCTTTCATATAGATCTGATAGATATTGCCTGAAGTTTGCATCTAGATGATAAACAAATTTTGGATCAGAATAAAATTCCTCATCATTGCTCTCATCAGGTTTTTTCCTTTGATGATTACTTAAAACTTCCAAGATAAGTACTTTAATATCGTTATATCAAATTTAGTAAATAGAAATTCTAATTGTGTTTAAGAAATTTATTTTCATTTAATAGATTAAAAATTCTCAAAAAAGCTAGACATATATTCAAAAAAAGTTAAATTATTAATTAATGATTTATTAATGATGATTGAGTTAAAAAGGAGTAAAAAAAACAGGTCTAAAAATGCTCTTTTCAATCCCTACAAAAACGGAATAAGTTCATACGACATGGCATATCTTTCATCAAAAAAAAATTTAAAAAATAAATCTGTTTATTTAGGAAATGACTCTGAGAAAGATTACCTTGCTGCTTAGAGATGCCTTATATTAATGTTTCGACTTCAGCAAAATTAAATGATAAAGATAAATTTCTAGAAGAAATTTCAATTTTAATTGCATCTTTAACTAACAAATCAAGAGATTTTGTTATGGCGAAAATAGATGATAATTGCCAAATGTATTTCAATAATAAGACACCTTCTTGCTTTTTAGAAATCAAATCAATAGGTTCTCTAAATCCTTCAGAAATGGCAAAGCCAATATCAGATTTTGTATGTGAGAAAATGGGGATTCCAATAGATAGGATTTATATTTCTTTTGAGGATGTGCCATCTTCATTGTGGGCTTGGAATGGAAGAACATTTGGTTAAGAATTTTTTAGATATATAACCTAATGGAAATAAATAAATTAGTCGATTTAAATAATTTGAGAACCGCACCTCAAATAGGTAATAGGCAAGAAAAAAAACTTTTAAAGGAACTAGAAGCAAATATTTTTAATGCCGATTGGATAACAATAGGAATAATGGCACCAAGTGATAATAAGGCTATTGAAGCATTACGTTCAATTTCTAAGAAATATCCCGCAATTAAATTTGGGAATCTAGGTTCCCTTCATGCTGAAGGAGGTGTTTTTTTAAAAGCTAATCAAAAAACTGGTAATGTTTTTGTGAGATCTGAAAATGGTCTTGGAGAAGGAATTTTAATAACATGTCAGTATGACGAAGGTGCTAAAGAATCTAATACTTTTGGACCATTGCCATTAGATTTTTTTACATAATTAATTCATCATTCTTTTTTATTAAGGATCTATTTTAATGAAAGCTTTTTATCAGATGATATTTTTGAGTACTTGGATTTCAAAATATTTTTTACTTTAAAGCTTTGTTATTATGTCTACTGGCGTCGATCTAAATTTTTCCACAATTTAATTTAATGTTTTTTCAGGATATAATTCAAAATTTAAATAATTTTTGGTCAGAAGAAGGTTGTTTGATTATGCAGCCATATGACACAGAAAAGGGAGCTGGAACAATGAATCCACATACTTTTTTAAGGGCTATTGGACCAGAGCCTTGGAGTGTCGCATATGCAGAGCCATGCAGAAGACCTACAGATGGACGATTTGGCGATAATCCAAATAGGGCGCAACATTACTTTCAATATCAAGTAATAATTAAACCTTCACCAGAAGGAATACAGGAAAAATACTTGACATCTCTAGAATCTCTTGGAATAAATCCTAGAAATCATGACATAAGATTTGTGGAAGATAATTGGGAGTCGCCAACACTTGGAGCTTGGGGTGTAGGTTGGGAAGTTTGGTTGGACGGAATGGAAGTTACTCAATTTACTTATTTCCAACAATGCGGAGGCATAGATTGTAATCCTATCCCAATTGAAATCACTTATGGATTAGAGAGGATTGCAATGTTTTTGCAGGATAAAGATAGCATCTGGGACTTAAATTGGAACAGAAACTTAAAATATAGCGATATTTGGCTTCAATTTGAAAAAAGTCAATGCTCTTATAATTTTAATGAATCTAGTGCTGACAATCTCAGAAAATTATTTGAAATCTATCAAGCTGAGGCAATTTCTTTAACAGAAAAGAAATTAACTTACCCTGCTCTTGATTTTGTTCTTAAGTGTAGTCATACATTCAATCTTCTTGATGCTAGAGGAGTAATTTCAGTTACAGATCGTGCTCAATATATTGAAAAGATTAGAAATTTAGCAAGAGAAGTTGCATCATCTTGGATAGAAGAAAGAGAATTACTTCAATACCCATTAACAAAAAAATAATCGAGATAATTTCTATTTTCTTGGATTCTATTGTATAAAAAGTTACATGGACTTGAAGCTTTTAGCCCTTTATTTTTTTGTTACTCTCGATACAGTGTAGTTACCCATTTCTATGGGCATTTTTCGTGTGAGGTAAAATGAAACTCTTCCAACAAATGTTGGTAGCAGGAGCATCTTTGAGCTTATTAGCTCCTGTTGCTTCGCAAGCTTCCGACATTGTCAATGTAGAAGAAATGAACAGCTACGCACGTAGCCAAACAAAATCTTCGAGACTTGACAGCAACACTTTCATTAACGAAGTTAGTGAAGATATTGCAAACCTTAAAAGTCGTGTAGATGGCCTTGAGGTTAAACAAAATGAATTTGAAGCCGGTGGTTTCTCAGATACCACTACTCTTGACGGTAAAGTTAATTTTACTGTTGGAGCTCTCTCATATGATGGAACTGGTACCGATACAGTTTCCAATGAAGCTGCTCTATTCCAATACACATGGACAGGTAACTTAAATACAAGTTTCACTGGTGACGATAATCTTTACGTAAGACTTAAAACTGGTAACGCATCTTCTTGGACTAAAGATAAAGATCATGGTACCTATCTAAGTTCCGCAAAAGGCAACTCAAACGTTTTAAAGGTAGATAAAATTTGGTATTCATTCCCAGTTGGTGAACAGAATACAGTATTCGTTGGCCCATTAATTGAGAACTATTACATGCATGGTACTAGTCCATCAATTTATAAGCCAGTACTAAAAGCGTTTACTCTTGGTGGTAATGCAGCTGCTTATGGTGCAAGTACAGATACTGGAGCAGGTTGGGTTTATAAGGCAGATAACGGATTTGCAATTAGTTCAAATATTGGTACTAAATCAAAATCAACTCAAACAGATGCAGATGATAATTACATCGATTCTGGTCTTCTTACAGATAGTTCAAAAACTAGTTGGGCTACTCAAGTAGGATTAACTAAAGATCAGTGGGCTGTTTCTTTCATGGTTAACCTTAAGTACAACGATTGGGGCGATAGCTACTTCAGTACAGCTACTGGAGATGATCGCAATGAAAATAGTACTAACTATGGATTAAGAGCTTGGTGGAGACCACAAGAAACTGGAACTGCTACTCCAGAGGTATCTTTTGGTTATGATTATTCAGTATTGGAAGGTTATTCAACTAATGACACCACAGATATGTTTTTCGTAGGTTTATCTTGGTTGGATATATTTAATCCTGATGATCGTATTGGTGTTGCATTCGGCCAACCTCAAATGAGAGAAAATACTGGTGCTGAACCATTTATGTGGGAAGCATATTATGGTTTCAAGGTTAATGATTCAGTAACTGTCACCCCAACAATTTTCGGAGCAACAAATGCTAACGGAACTGATGGAGAGGATTACACTGGTGCTGTAATCGAAACACAATTTAAGTTTTAAAATAAACTCAAATTTCATTAAAAAACACCCATTTAGGGTGTTTTTTATTTTTATTTTTTTTCTTTTACCAACAATTTTCCCCTTCCCCAATAGGAACACAAGCACTTGATTTTGCAGCTTCATCAGCTATTTTTTGAGCTTCTGCATCTAATTTGAAATCCGCATCTAAAGCCATATCGGTATTCCATTCTTTTAATCCGCCTAAGTCATTCTCGCCTGACTTAGCAGAATTGGTAGTTGTTGTTGAAATAGCTAATGCGCTTGTGGCTGCAATAAAAATTGCAATTGAACTTCTTTTTGGCATTTGATAACTATATTTTTTTTATATATTAATCATTTTTAGAATCATATTCTTTTTGTTGTATAAAATGATGCTTATTTAATCACCCATAACTCTTAAGAGATTAGAGTAGGATTTAAAAATTAGATCGAGATCATCAGATCTACCATGCTTAGCTAATAGACTTCTCGCACCTGCGTCTAAATCAAATAAATATTCTCTTTCTTCAATACTTTTTATATAACTTTCAATCCATCCAACGCATACTATTCTTTCTCCATTGAGAACTTCTTGAACTGAATGTAAATAGGTGCTTGGGTAAATTAAAATTTCTCCACTATTAAGTTTAAATTTGATGTCTGAAGTAAGATTTTCAATTAATAGTTCACCCCCCTCGTATAGATTTTTTTTTGAAAGAAAAATTGTGAAAGATAAGTCAGCCCTGCCTGATGACATATATGCATTATCGATATGTCGTCCATACTTCATTCCTTTGGAGGATTTAGTAAACATGATTCCATGAATATTTTTTGGTAAAGTAAAGCTTTTTATTAAATCATCATTTAAGATTTTTTGTTTAACTAGCGATGATAATTTTTTAGAAATATCAGATGTTCTTTTTAGTTGCAAATTATTTTTTACGATTGAGGCGTGACTGCCAGCAGTTTTTTTACCATCTTCCCAACCTTGATTTTCTTGTTCTAATTCTTTTTCTATAAAATTTATTTCTTCAGCATTTAATAACTGATGAGTTAAATAATTCATATGGCATATAAAAAATGATACATTTTGATGTATCGAAGATAGCTTTTAGAGTTTGAACTCTTTTGATGGGTTTAAAGTAACCATAGATACTAATTTGAAAAAGTGCAAAATCTTAAAAAACTATTTTATACAGCACTAACATGTACATTTTTACTCAATTTAAACATACCAGCCAATTCAACAGAAAAAGAAGTCAAAGTTTATTCCGGGAGACATTACAACACTGATAGGAGCGTCTATAAAAAATTTGCAGAAGAAACAGGGATTAAAGTAAGGCTTATAGAGGCAGCAGGAATTTCTTTAATCGAAAGATTGAAACGAGAAGGGAAAAATTCTCAAGCAGATTTAATCTTGCTAGTAGATGCCGCAAGAATTACTAATGCATCCAAAGCTGGATTATTGCAACCAATAGAATCTTCTAATTTAGAAAATGATGTTCCTGTTGGATTAAAAGATCCAAATAAAGAATGGTATGCATTAACAAGAAGAGTAAGAGTAATGATAGCCAATCCAAAAGTAGTAGATGTTAGCAAGATTAATGATTACACTGATTTAGCTGATCCTTCTTTAAAAGGGAAAGTATGTTTAAGAAATAGAAAAAGTCCATATAATCAATCTTTAGTTGCTAATCAAATAATTAATAAAGGTGAATCAGAAACTAAAGCTTGGTTAAGCGGAATGATTTCAAACGTTTCAAAACCGTTTTTCCCAGGGGATATTGCAATAATTAGAGCAGTTTCTAAGAAAAAATGTGGAGTAGGAATTGTTAATCATTATTATGTCGCAAGAATGTTAGCAGGCGTTAATGGAAGGAGAGATGCTTTGTATGCAAAAAAAACAAAGGTCCTTACACCTAATCCTGCTCACGTAAATATTAGTGCCGGTGGTGTTGCAAAATATGCAACAAATAAAAATGAAGCTATTCAGTTGCTTGAATTCTTAGCATCTCCGGAAGGAAGTAAAGGTTTAGCTGCACCAACTTTTGAACATCCATTGAAGGAAGTTAATCAGAATGAAATAGTAAAGAATTTTGGAGAATTTATACCTGATAGTGTCACTGTAGAAGACCTTGGAGAAAAAAATTCTTTAGCTATTAAATTGATGAAAGAAGCAGAGTGGAATTAAAAATTAAGATAATTATATAGTTTATAATTTCCTGTTTATTATGTGCATACTTATAAACAGTCGGAGAGGTGGCTGAGTGGTCGAAAGCGAACGACTCGAAATCGTTTAATAGGTAACTATTCGTGGGTTCGAATCCCACCCTCTCCGTTTTTACTTAATAATTAAAAAACTTAATTACAAGAATTTGTGTGATAGATATGAAGTGGTCTTGAGAAACTAGCCCCAACTTTATAAGGATATTCAGCTTTAGCAATAAAAGAAGTGCTAACAATAGAAAATGCTAATGCAAAAATTGATGCAGGAGTCGCCAACTTGATAAGGGTTTCTTTGTCCATGGTGGGTTAAAAATTTACCTATTAATAGCAAAGAATTAGTTTTGGTAACAAGATTAAACACGTATAAAAACACGTATAAAAATCCTAAAAACGATTTGGTTTTTGTGCCAGCAAGTGCCACAAAGAGTCAAATGGAATTACACCCTCTCCGTTAATTTATAGTTTCTGGAATTCCTAAAAATAAAAGGTTATTTATTTGCCCTCTTAGAGTCATGTAAACCTCGCTGTCCATAAAGTCGATGAAGTGCTTTTAAATCCTGAATTATTTATAAGCTTAATATTACGATCACAAAGCACTAATACTCGGGTATTAATACTCTATTAATTTCAATTGAATAGGAGGATAATTAAATAGTAGAGATAAAGGAGGTTTAATGAGACTCACCACTCCATTCATTGGCCTGAAAAATGCAATTTCAGATATTTGGAGAATGCATGACTTTAATTATCAACTGCCAAAAGATCCAAGACAAGATTATTGGGAAAAAGAATGCATAGACCATCCAACAAGTTCTCATTGCAAAATTTACTAAAGGTAATATAAATTCAAGACTTTTAAAAGACCCTCTTGAGGGTCTTTTCTTCTAAGTAAGAGGATATTCTTTTAGTATAAAACTAAATAATATATGGCTATTAATAATTCAATATCTAAATATGATTGGCAGTATCTTGCGACAGGGTTTTTTCTAATTTTAGTTTTTATTTTTACAGATTTAATTAGTGTTATTGATAAAGAATATTTTTACTTTATACCAAGATTAATTAGTGATCAACCCCATAGGATTTTTACATCAATCATAATTCATGCAGATTTAAATCATTTATTAAGTAATCTTGGAGGAATAATCATCACTAGATATTTTTTGATGAGACTTGGACTCAAAAGCAGATTTTTTTATCTGAAATTTATTTTTGTTTGTTCTTTTATAAATTTCTTTATTATCTGGTTCTACGAAAAGATTTTATCGTACTTTTTTAATTTCTATCCCAACTATGCTGCTTTAGGATTCAGTGGAATAGTTTATGCTTTATTTGCATTCTTACTATTAACTTCTTTTTATGGAAAGAAATATTTTTTAGGTAAAGAAATCGGTTTAAAGTCCAATTATGAAATTCAAAAAATGTCAAAGACAATATGCCTCATAGGTTTGATTTTCTCTTTTTTGCCAGGGGTAAGTTTATTAGGTCATTTAAGTGGATTTATTTCAGGGTGTTTTTTATTCTTAATCTAATTTAGATTAATTATTATTTGATCAAATTAATATTGTTATTTTTCTGTACCCCAATTTTTTCTACTCTGTTTTTAAATAAATCAGTTTTGATATTAAAAGTAACTACTATGCCAATACTTACAAGCACTAATCCAATAGATTTGGGGTGAAGGTAATATCATATAAGTTTTATTTTCAACCACCTTATCGAGTCTTTCCCAGTAAAGATGAAAGATTGAGTAATATTAATTCTGAATAAAGCAACACCTTAAAAAATGTCAAAAGTTGAAAATGATCTTGATATATATTACGCAGTTGGTAATTCAAATACTCAAAGACAAGAAAACGAAATTGCAGCAATTATGAAAAAACGTAATTCTGCAGGATGGGATTTGATCTCAACAAGCACTGCAATAGTAGATACTAAAAACCAGTTTTCAAATCTTTATCAATTTTGGTAAAAGAATTAGTTATTAATACTTTAGAAATTTGATAACTTTTTCCATTAGTTTTTATGTATCATAAATTCCTGACACACTAATTTCTGATAAGTAAACACCCTTTACTCTAAATTGGTGTTTTTTGATAACAAATTCACTGCAATAAAGAATTGGCACATGTGACGGTTAAGTTACATTCCATTCGCCCCTTCCACGGAAAAGAAATAGATTACGTAATCTTAGTTAGTGTGAAGGAGTGGTTTTACTAAAACAGTGGAAACAAGGTAACACTTGATTTAGCTAACCCCTAGAAAGACCCCTAGAAATAGGGGTTTTTTTATGAAACTCACTACTTTATTGACTTTCCTATATCGTCCAATATCTTCAAGTTTTTGATGTTAGCTTATGTGTTGGGGGATATGCCCTTTATTACTTGAAAATATGTCCCACGTACTCTATTATCTGCCTATTTAATTTGTTATGTAATCCCCACCTCTCTGTTAATTAAAAATATTTCTAAGAAAGAAATATACAACTAAATTATAGAATTCCTAGACTCATATAAAGAACAAATAAGTAGAAGCTTTATTTTTACTTTTATTTTCAGGGATGTTACCTTTATAAGAGGTTTTTTGAAATCAAATTTTTAAATGATCATTTGCAATAGTTGATTTTTCTATGAATAGAAAAAATATAGAGTATAAATCTTTAATTTTTAAAATATTTTTTTTCTATTTGATGGTTTATTTTCTGGCTCTAATTTTTAAATATATCTATGATATTGAATCCCAACTTAATAATATTCAATACAAATATTTGGTAGTTTTGAATATTATTTCTATATTCTTAGGTCTTCCTTTTTCAATAGTTTTTGACTTTATCTTAATAAAAGTTTTTGGGTTACATTATGTTTTTCTTTTTTCTCCCGCTCTAACCACCTTAAGTGTATTCCAAGTTTTTATTTTGAGAAAAATTAAATTAAAAGTTTCTAGAAATATATTGTTTTTGAAAAAACTAGAAAAAAATAAATTTTATAAATTTTTTAAAAATGTTACTTTTAGATCTTATTACATTTTAATCATAAGATCTTTCCCAATAATACCCCATGTTTTAGGAAGTTATATTATTGCCTCTACAAAAATTAAATATAAACTAATCCTATTAAATACATTTTTAGGCTCAATTTTTTATTATCTTTTTCTCTTATTTATAATTGGGAATGTTTAGTAAAAGTTTTTTGTATTTCTTTATTTATAAAAGTTTTTATATATAGTTTATTACCATCCTTTTGTGCAGATAAATTTCAATCTAAAATATCTATTTTAAATATTAGTTTTAACTCTTAGATAATTGTTTTCTTAGGAAACTTCAGATTGATTTATGTAGTTTTTTTAGGGTATTATTAAAAACTGATCTAAGAAATCTAAGAAGTTTTTATATGAGGTTGATTATTTATATATTTTTAATTAGTCAATCGCTCAATTTTTTAGGAGTTTTTGCAGAAAAAGTAAATAGAAATATCTCTAGAATTAATCAGGTTAATTGGGAAAAGGTAGATGAAAATAAATCTAATCCATTGAAAAAGATTATCTGGAAATACTACGAGAGTGATGAAAATTATTTTGAAAATAAAAACAAACAAAGCTCAACAACTGATAAGAAAAATTCTCCTAGTGAAAAAAGAATCTTTAAATCATCAAAAATATCAGATTTTTCTATTACTGAAATTGAACCTTTTTTACCACTCAATAATTTCCTTGACTATGACACTATACAAGCCTCAGTAAGGTGGAAATCATCTTTTGACGGAGGTGTAGGGGGTGGGACTGGTCAGCAAAATCCTTCATTTGTTTTTGATTACGGAATTTCAGATTCTTCCCTTATTTCTATCTATATAACAGGAGCCGATGATGAATTATATAACTTAATAGATGGAAAGAAAATTAACTATTATTGGCAAAGTTATGCACTTTCTTTTAAGAAAAGATTAATAGATGAGGAAGATTTCGATTTTGGGTTGTCATTAGTATCCACGCTTGAATATTGGAGACACGCTAGTGGATCTGAGACCTCAAAAAGCATATATAATCAAAAAGATAGTTCCCTTGGTAAAGATAAATTTGAAAATTTAGTTGGGGCTTTATCTTTTCCTATATCAAAAAATTTAAATGAAAACTTTACCGCTTTAATTGTCCCAGGGGTTACATTTTTGCCCGAGAAATTAGGTCCTAAAGGAATTGGCAAAAACTCGTATGGTAATAATTTTTACATAGGAAGTGGCATTGTTTTTGATATAGCAGAGGATCTTAATCTTCTTCTCTCATATACGACCCCTCTGGGTCCGGGTAATAATTATTTTGACAATAATTTAAATTACTCTAGAAAGCCTATATATAGTTTTGGTTTGGGTTGGGATGTTAATCCTAAGATTGGAATTGAAGGTAAAATAACCAATTCATATGGGGCTTCTCCTTCTACTGGAATACTTACTATCCCATCAGATGACCGTCCACTGTATTCTGCTAATTTAACTTATAGACCCTATGGTGAAGATACATACCTTAATACTCTCAATGAAAGAGAAAAATTGATTAGTAATGGCGGAATTACTGTAAATAATGCCTTACTACCTAAAGCTGGAAATTCACAAATTAATATTAGCTCTGATAGTAGAGGAAATATGTTTGGTTCTTATTATTATTCTTTATCAAATTTATTTCAATTAGAACTTCTAAATATTGGTAAGTTTAATGATTTAAACTTCAAAGGAAGTAAAAATTCAAATTTATATTCAACCTATTTAGATGAAAATAATTTTAATTTTAGGTTAGGCGGGAAGCTTCTAATATTTAGTCCTCAAAAAAACGACCTCTATTGGCTTGCATCAAGAATATCCGTTGGTAGAAATGATGATACCAATCAAGGGTATTTATTCACAGAATTTATGAATACTTTTAGATTAAACAATTGGTTAGCATTTAACATCAGTCCCAAATACTTTTTTAGTGGCGTCGAAAGTTTTGGTGGGATCGGTTTTTCAAGTTATATAAATTTATCAGATAATTTGATGCTTATTCCAGAAATAAATACTTCAATTAAAAACGATTCAGATTTAAATTCTACTCTTGCTATAAGATATTCTTTTTCATCTGAAAAGTCATTAGATTTGTATTATTCTAATGCTGCTGGAGTTCAAGATCTTGGTCATCTCTTGAAAGATAATGAAAATAGATTTGGAATTAAGTTGAATTTTTTATATTAATAAAAAATTTTTAGTTTTCCCAAAAGGGGTCTGTAGTTAAAGAAACCCTTAATGTACATTCTTTATTGTTTTTAATTTCGCTGATACAAGCCCTTACTGTTTCACCATTAACGTCTATTTCACAGGCTCCACAACTTCCACTAAGACAGCCAGTCGGTATTACTAAACCTGCTTTTTCAGCAGAAGAAAACCAGTCATCACCATCTGAAACAAATGTTTCTTTATTGTTTGGCCATATTACTTTTATATTTTTTGTTTCCTTCAACTTAAAAATGATTTGAGATTTAGATGTTTGTAGAATTCATTCGCAAGAGTATCAATAATGAATTGTCTCTTCTCTTTATAAGATATTGATCTTTTATTTAATATTGGTAGATTTTTACTCTTCCTTATTAAATTAATATAATGCTCTCTCCAACTGTCATTTTCAAAGATCCCATGAATGTATGTTCCTGCAATAGTTCCTCCTTTATTATTTTCTTTGTACCAGCCAAGATCTGAATCTTCAAAAATAGGATTAATCTTTAATGAATTTTGGATGTCATCTAATACAGTTTGACCATTATGAATTTCAAATCCATTAATTTCTGATTGGCACGGCCATATAGATTTAGATTTGATTTGACGTGTTAATTTTTTTTTAAAGAAAGTTGTTTTTAATGGTAGTAATCCAATCCCTTTAATTTTTTGTTCAGAATAATTTTTAGAACCCTCTTTAAAATAGGGATCTTCAAGTGTAGTCCCTAACATTTGTAAACCTCCACAGATTCCAATAATATTTCCTTCGTTTTTTGAATACTCCCTTATATCCTTTGATAAGCCAGAATTTTCAAGAAATATTTGATCTTTAATCGTTTGTTTACTGCCCGGTAGAATAATGAAGTCATAATTACTTAGATTTTGTGATTTTCTAACCCATTCAATAAATATTGTTTCTTCATTTTCTAGTGGATCAAAATCCGAGAAGTTACTAATAGATGGTAATTTTATAATTCCAACTTTGATTTCAGGATTTTTAGAAAGTGATTTTTTTTCTATTAAATCTAAAGAATCCTCAGGAGGAAATGAATCATTTAACCATGGAATAATTCCAATAACAGGGATTTGAGTCTTATTCTCTATCCATTTTTTCCCATCTTCAAATAATGAAAGGTCTCCTCTGAATCTATTTATAATGATTCCCTTTATAAGCTTCTTTTCTTCAGGCTTCATTAATTTAAGAGTACCAATTATTTGTGCAAATACGCCTCCCCTTTCAATATCAGTGACCAAAATGCAATTTGCATTTAAATATTTAGCAACTTTTAAATTAGTCAGATCTCTATGAATTAAATTCATCTCTACTGGACTTCCAGCCCCTTCGATAATTAAACGGCAATTCGGATTCCTTTCGTAAATAGACTTTAAACTTTTTTTAATTACTTCCCAGCCTGGAATAAACCAATCCTTATAGTAATTTTGTGCGGTTGTTGTCCCTATGCTTTTGCCAAGGTGAATCACCTCGCTTATTGAGTTCCCTTGTGGTTTTAATAAAATGGGATTCATCTCTGCAGAGGGATTAATACCACAAGCAAAAGCTTGAAGTGCTTGTGAATATGCCATCTCTCCACCTTCCCAATCAACCCAAGCGTTGTTGCTCATATTTTGTCCTTTAAAAGGTATTGGTTCTTCTCCTAAATTTTTAAGAATCCTGCAAATAGCAGTAACCGTTAACGATTTACCTGCTCCACTGGAAGTGCCTAGGACCATTATTGGTTTCTTAATTGCATGTAATTTTGCTTCTAACTCCATTAGTAATTTATAGTAATTTTAAAATTTATTAATTATTAAATTGAATTATAATTTGGTAAAAAATTTGTGTTAATTCTAGCCTCTGCTTCTCAATCTAGAAAGAAATTACTAGAAAATTGTCAAATCGAATTTATCCAAATATCAAGTGACTTTGATGAAACTACTATCCAAGAAAAGAATATATTTAATTTAGCTTTGGAATTATCTTTTCAAAAGGCTAATAGTTTATCTGAAAATATTCAGAACATATCATTGCCCTTAGATTTTAATTATGGTCCTTTGGAAATACTTGGGTGCGATTCAATTTTTGAATTTAAAGGAGAAGCTTATGGAAAACCATCTAATAAAGAGGAAGCATTTATTAGATGGAAAAAAATGTCTGGAGAATTTGGATTTTTACATACTGGTCATACTCTAATAATTGGGAATTTTGATTCAACTTCCAAAATTTTTAAAATCACTGAAATAATAAAAAAAACAATAAGTTCAAGAGTTTATTTTTCTAAGTTGGAAGATTGGGAAATCAAGAGTTATGTAGATACAAATGAACCTTTATATTGCGCCGGAGGATTTGCCTTAGAAGGTATAGGCGGTAAATATATAGAAAAAATAGAGGGTTGCTTCAGTAATGTAATGGGATTAAGTTTGCCATGGCTCAGAGAAAACTTATATAGATAATAAAATTGAGCAAAAAAAAACCCCCATCCGAAGATAGGGCTTTTTGGGTTGAGATAGAAATTAATCTAAATCAGGCATTTCTAGAGCTGGCTCACTCTTTCTGTCGATTCCTTTTTCGAAACCAGCAGCGGCTGCTCTAGCACGTCCAGCGTGCCAAAGGTGACCAATGAATGTAAACCATCCTAGGAAGAATTGAGCTGCAGCTAACCATTGTCTTAAGTTAACGAAGTTAACAGCATTAGGCTCTGTAATGATTCCACCAACAGAATTGATAGAAGCATTTGGAGCATGAGTCATATATTCAGCTGCTCTTCTTACTTGCCAAGGCTGAATATCATTTTGGATTTTCTCTAGGCTCAATCCGTTAGGTCCTCTTAAAGGCTCTAACCATGGCCCTCTGAAATCCCAAAATCTCATTGTTTCACCACCAAATATTATTTCACCAGTAGGAGATCTCATGAGATACTTACCAAGACCTGTTGGTCCCATTGTTGAACCTACGTTAGCTCCAATTCTTTGGTCTCTCACTAGGAAAGTAAAGCTTTGGGCCTGTGAAGCTTCAGCGTTTGTTGGGCCATAAAATTCTGAAGGGTAAGCAGTATTGTTGAACCAGATGAATGTTGAAGCAATAAAACTTGCTACACATATTCCTCCAAGAGCATAACTTAATAGTCCTTCACCGTTCCAGATAAAAGCTCTTCTTGCCCATCCAAAAGGTTTTGTGAAGATGTGAAATAAGCCACCAATAATGGCAGTAATACCCACATAAACATGTCCGCCAACAATATCTTCGATGGAGTTAACACCGATTATAGAACCAGCTCCTCCCCATGGAGATCTGAATAGATATCCAAGAATAACTCTAGGATCTAATGTTGGACTGACTAGTCTAACTTCTCCACCACCTGGTGCCCATGTGTCATAAGCACCACCTACAAACATCCAGTTAAAAACGAAGAAAAGAGCACCGACTCCTAAAACAATTAGGTGATAACCCAATATATTAGTCATCTGATTTTTGTCTCTCCAATCTGTAGAAAAGAAAGGGAAATCTTGTTCAAGTTTTTCAGGACCGGCTAAGGAGTGATAAACACCACCAAATCCTAAAACTGCTGAAGAAACTAAGTGCATTACACCTGCAACAAAGAAGGGATAAACATCAGTAATTTCGCCACCAGGTCCAACTCCAAAACCAAACATTGCTACATGAGGCATACAAATTAAGCCTTGTTCCCACATTGGTTTATCAAATGTGAAATGACTTACTTCGAATAGCATCATTGCACCGGCCCAAAAGACTATTAGTCCAGAGTGAGCAATGTGAGCGCCTAGTAAACGGCCAGATAAATTAATTAATCTGGCGTTACCTACATACCAAGCGTAACCAGTTTCTTCAATACTCTGGTTAGGGGCTCTAAGTAGACTATTAAAGGGCGTTTCCACGTGGTAGAACCTCCTCAGGGAATACAAAGTTTTCGTGTGGTTGATCCACAGAAGACATCCATGCTCGCATACCTTCGTTCAAAAGTATATTTTTTGTATAGAAAGTTTCAAATTCTGGATCTTCTGCTGCACGTATTTCTTGGCTTACGAAATCATAAGCTCTTAAATTTAGTGCTAAGCCGACAATACCAATTGAAGATGTCCACATACCCATAACAGGTACAAATAGCATCAAGAAATGTAAGAAACGCTTGTTTGAGAAAGCAATACCGAAGATTTGACTCCAGAATCTATTCGCTGTAATCATTGAATAAGTTTCTTCTTCTTGAGTTGGATCAAAAGCTCTAAATGTTGAACTTTGAACCTTACCATCTGTATAAATACTTGTATCTTCATACAAGGTGTTTTGTACTGTAGCTCCATGAATAGCGCAAAGTAGAGCACCACCAAGAATTCCAGCAACACCCATCATGTGGAATGGATTTAAAGTAATATTGTGAAAACCTTGAATGAATAGGATATAACGGAAGATTGCTGCTACACCAAATGAAGGTGCGAAGAACCAACTATGCTGTCCTAAAGGATAAATAAGGAAAATACTTGTAAAAACTGCAATTACTGCTGAAAAAGCTAATGCGTTGTATGGTCTGATTCCAACAAGGCCAGCAATTTCAAACTGACGAAGCATAAAACCAATAAGGCCAAATACTCCATGTAATGCAACGAAGTTCCAAAGACCACCAAGTTGTAGCCATCTTACGAAACTACCTTGGGCTTCAGGACCCCATAAAAATAGAAGACTGTGTCCCATGGCATCACCAGGGGTACTTACAGCTGCTGTTAAAAAGTTACAACCTTCAAGGTATGAGCTTGCAACTCCGTGTGTGTACCAAGAGGTAACAAATGTTGTTCCGACGAACCAACCACCTATAGCTAGATATGCACAAGGAAGTAAAAGTAGTCCGGACCAACCAATAAATACAAAGCGGTCGCGCTTCAACCAATCATCAAGGATATCAAACCATCCTCTTTGTGGGGCGCTACCAACTGCGATCGTCATGAGAAATCGTTTTTAGCTTCGGGATACGCAGTGACTGTAACAAAGATTGAGAGTAATGTGGGGAAATATTTGTATATCTGAAACGCCTTGTAAAGCTTTCCTGACTTTTTTATTAAAAAATAGGTAAGAATACTCTCTAAGTTTGTTAAATTATCTTAACTAGGTTCAAAAAAGATAAAAAATGAATTCAGATCTAAGGTCTTTCGATAAAATCGAACAAAAAATTAGTGGATCAAGAAAAATATCGAATTATATTATTGGAGGAATGTTAACTATTGGAGGGGTTGGATTCCTTTTGGCCTCTTTATCTAGCTACACAGGTAAGGATTTACTACCTTTGGGGAATCCCTCAACTTTGCTTTTTATACCTCAAGGAATAATAATGGGTGCTTATGGAGTAATAGCCAATTTATTAAATCTCTATTTATGGTATTTGGTTTATATTAACTTTGGTTCAGGAAGTAATTATTTTGACAAATCCTCGAAATCTGTAGAAATAAAAAGAAAGGGATTATTTAAAGATGTTGAAGTTAAATTAAATTTTGATGAAATTAAATCTGTTAAGTTGGATATAAGTGAGGGATTTAATCCTAGAAGAAGAATTGCTCTAGTATTAAAAGGTAGAAAAAAACCTCTCCCTTTAAGCGGTGCAGGTGAACTAAAACCACTGCTTCAGGTTGAAGAAGAAGGAGCTCGTTTAGCTAAATTTTTAGATGTTAATTTGGAGGGCCTAAAATAAAAAAAAAATATTATTTAAAAATATTATCTTTTATACAGGTTTTGTTTTTGGTTCAAGCTTGTAGTTATAAAAGTAAGAGTGATTCAAATTATTACTGCCAAAAATTAGAATTAAATTGTACTCAATCTAATAAAATAGCCTATTTTAAAACTTCAAAAGGTGATTTCGAGGTTAAATTATTTGGTAAAGACAATCCAGTTACTGTATCAAACTTCCTAGAAAATATAGAAAACAATATATATAAAAATAAAAAATTTTATAAAATAATAAATTATCCGCAATTGAAATTTATACACGGAGGCGTTAATCCAGAAAATAAATTTAATATTGAACTCAATCAAGGCTTAGATAAGAAAAGTCCTTCAATACCTTTAGAAATAAAATTAAAAGAAGAAACAAAACCAAGATACAAATATCAAATAATCAATCCTAATGAAACTGAATATTTAGTTAATACTTTTGAGAGTGGATCAATCGCTATGGTTAAGAGCGGTAAGAATGAGTCTTCATCTACAGAATTTTTTTTTGTAACTAGTAAGATCCCAGAACTAGATGGACGATATTCGATTTTTGGAAAGATTATTGAAGGATTTGAGGTACTCGACAAAATCAATAAAGAAGACTATATCAAGGCAGTCCAGTTATCTAATTAAATTTCTAGAGAATATTTGTTTATTTTCAACATTTCTGTATTAACTCCTGAAGAGCGTTTAAGAGCTACCTTACCAGTCCTCGCTATTTCAAGGATGCCGTATGGCTCGAGTAATTTCTCTAGAGCAACTAACTTCCCAGGATCACCAACCACCTCAAGAGTTAAGGCCATATCTGATACATCAACAACTTTTGCACGGAAAATCTGTACTATATCAAGGATATTACTCCTAGTATCTTCTTTCGAAGAAACTTTTAGTAACATCAATTCCCTCTCAACTGCTGCGAGATTAGTAAAATCTACAACTCCAAGAACATTAAATAACTTATTAAGTTGCTTAGTCATTTGTTGAAGAGTTTCATCATCACCCTCTACTACCATTGTTAACCTTGAAATCCCTTTGGATTCTGCAGGCCCTACTGCAAGGCTGTCTATGTTGAATCCCCTTCTAGCAAATAGACCTGAGATTCTACTCAAGGCTCCAGATTCATCTTCTACAAGAACTGATAATGTATGTTTCATGTTTTAAAAGGTTTTTAAATCTCTAATCCATTCGTAAGAGATTCTATTGAATACTGAAGGATCTTCATCATGGATACAATGCCCTGAATTGGATACTATTTTTAATTTTACCCATCTATGGAAATTTGCAATCTTTTTTCCAACAAACAAAGGTATGAAATTATCTTTTTCTCCCCAAATCAATAAAAAGGGAACTTTTCTTGAGGCGCTAAGTTTTCTCAAAAGGTAGGAAGCTTGAAATTTTTCATCTCTTGAAGACATCCCAATACACATTGCTCGTAATGATCTAGCTGAAGTTTTCCTTAAAACTGGTTTTGTTACCAAATTTATTAGTTCGAGATCAATATTATCTTTTTTGAAATAGGCAGAATTTAGGCCCAGTTTTATCACCCCTAATTTGGTTATTAAAAATAAAATAATCTCCAAAGGGAAAAAAATAAAAAATATTCTTATAAATTTATCTTGAAATTTTATAAATGATGATTTCTTTGATATAAAATTTTTATTTTCTTGAATTCGATCTGGCAGCGGGGATGCAATGACTTTTGCAATCTGATCCTCTAATGAAACAGCACATGTTAAAGCAACTAGTGATCCAAGAGAATTGCCAATAAGAATTACTTTCCCCGAATTCTTTGGCCTTATAACCTGTGCAATAAAGTCTTTGACTTGATTAGACCAAATCTCATTATCTAGTTTTCCAATTTGTCTAATCCCAGGTTGATCTGAATCTCCAAATCCTATTAAATCTAGAGAATATGAGGCACAATTCCTTTGCGTGAAATATTCTATATTCTTCCTCCAATGTTTCCGACTGGCGCCAAATCCGTGAAGAAAGATAATTGGAATTTCATTATCTTCGCCTGAAACACTCCAACAAATTTTAAAACCATTCCAGTTCCAGAAATTAGGAAGATTAATATTTTTCTTTTCAAAATTATTATGCATATATTTAAAATTTTCAAGATATTTGCATTATCTACTTTTTTAACAAATAAATGTATATTGAATGTAAATTTATAGTAATCATTAAATTTTACTATGGCTAAAGAAATTTTTAGTATTGCAGCAGTTTTTTGGATACTGATACCAATTGGATTGGTTGGCGGTGCTTTGTTATTAAAGTTTCAAGGAGATTAATTCTCACGAATACATCACAAATTAAGTTATGTTCTACAAGTTAAGTAAATCTTAAATATGAAGATTCTTTTAGTAGGAGCCACTGGGACACTTGGTAGACAAGTCGCAAAGCAAGCTATAGAAGATGGACATGAGGTTAGATGCTTTGTAAGAAACCCAAGAAAGGCTTCCTTTCTACAAGAGTGGGGATGTGAACTAACAAAAGGCAATTTATTGAATTCTTCTGATATTGAATATGCATTGCAAGATATTGAAGTTGTTATTGATGCAGCTACCAGTAAACCAGATGATCCTAAAAGTATTTATGAAATAGATTGGGATGGGAAAGTTAACTTGTTCAATGCTTGTGAATCTTTAAATGTAAAAAGAGTAATATTCCTCTCTATCCTTCTAACAGAAAAATTTAGAAATGTTCCATTAATGGACATTAAATATTGTACTGAAAAACTTCTTGAGAAATCTGATCTAGAATATACCATTTTCAAATGTGCAGCTTTTATGCAAGGAGTTATAGGTCAATTCGCTATCCCAATTTTAGATAGTCAAGCAGTATGGATGAGTGGAACTCCAACTAAAATCGCTTACATGAACACTCAAGACATGGCAAAAATTATTATCGCAGCAGTTAATAATCCAAAAACTCATAAAACATCATTGCCATTGGTTGGTCCCAAAGCTTGGGATTCAAACGAAGTCATAGCCTTATGTGAAAAATTTAGCGAAAAGAAAGCTAAGATTTTTAGAGTTTCACCTTTTCTGATTAGTGTCACTCAGAAATTAGTTTCTTTTTTTCAAGACTCTTTAAATGTTGCTGAAAGATTGGCTTTTGCCGAAGTAACTAGTAGTGGTGAATCATTAGATGCTGACATGAGTAAAACTTACGAAATATTGGAACTTAAAAAAGAAGATATGACCTCACTAGAGAGTTATATAAAGGAGTACTACCAACAAATACTTAAAAGATTAAGAGAAATGGAAGCAGATCTAAATATTGAGGAAAAAAAGAGATTGCCTTTTTAATATTGCAATTTTAGGCTTATATAGTATATTTGTACTATATATATTATTGATTATGTCTGTTTCTAAGTCTAAAAATCTTGAACGAAAACTAGATAATTTTGCAAAAGAAGCAAAAAATGAATTGAATAATGTTTGCGGATCACAATTATGGGAAAGCCTTGGGTTCGTTTTTTTTGATCAATTAGAAGATTCTGAAAAAATTGCGAAAGCAAATTTTTATTATGGTCAACTTCAAATAATTAATGAAATTAAATTTTCTATTTGAATTGAATTTCATATTTTTACGTATGTAATTTTTCTTAAATCGATTTTGGCCAATCTTTTTCTGATAATATTAACTTAGTAAAAGATTAATTAATGATTGAAACTTCAGGTGTAATAGAAAAAGAGCAGGGGAATGGATTTTATTTGGTTACATTAGAACAGCCTGAAGGGCATCAATGTTTATGTAGAGCTGCAGGTAAATTGACTAAATTTAGAATTAAATTATTAGCTGGAGACAAAGTTTTAGTTGAGATAAGTCCTTATGATCTTTCTAGAGGGAGGATAACTTATAGAGAAAGAAATGCAGGAGGTGCTAGACCTACTACTAATAAAAATAATCCCAAGAGAAATAATAAATAAAAAATTACTTTAGATAATATTTTTTATCGCTTCTTTAAACTCACTTCTTTGTTTAACACCTTGCCATTGTTTTTTTAATAATTTTTCTTTAAAAAGTTGAACTGTTGGTGTGCCATTAATACCAGCTTGTTTTGCAATATCTTGATCTTTATCAATATCTATTTCAACGCCAAGAACTTCACCATCAAGTTCCTTAATTACTCTTTTTAACTGAGGTTTCAAAACATGACATGGGCCGCAGCTTGGAGAACTAAAAATTACTAAGATAGGTTTTTTGCTCTCGTGATAAAGTTTCCTTAATGCATAACTGCCTTTTTGCCATTCAGAATTTGAATCGAAAGTATCTTCATTAACTTCTTCTTCATTAAAATCCGATGAATTAAGTTTTTTTTCTGGTTCGGGTGTTTCTCGGACTATAGTTTTTGCTAAGTTTTTCTCGGCTAGCCACCTTTCTGTAGCTAATGCTGCCATGCATCCAGTTCCTGCAGCAGTAACTCCTTGTCTCCACTCAGAATCAACAACATCACCTGCTGCGAAGATGCCATTAATAGATGTTTCTGGTCTCCCTGATTTGCAAGCAATATATCCCTTATTATCTAAATCAATTTTGTTGCCTAAGAACTTCGTATTTGGTGTGTGCCCTATCGCGTAAAAAAGACCTTTTATATTGATTTCCCCTTTACCTTTTTGAGAGTGAATAGTCTCTATTCTCTCAAGCCATTCAGAACCATCCACTTTATCAACTTTTGTGTTCCAATGAATTTCTATCTTTGGATTAGCTTTTACTCTATCTACCATTGCTGCGCTAGCCCTTAATTTTTCTGATCTAACAATCAAATGTACTTTGCTTCCATATTTTGTGAGATATGCTGCTTCTTCACATGCAGAGTCGCCCCCTCCAATAACGGCTAATTCTTCATCTCTAAATTGTGGGGTCGCTCCATCACATATTGCGCAAGCACTTATTCCTTTACTCCAAAATTTATCTTCATTTATCACTCCTAATCTATTTGCACTTGCTCCAGTTGCAATAATAATTGAGTTGGATTTTATAGTTCCTTCTAAAGTTTTTAATTCAAATGGATGTGAATCAGTATTTATTGACACAACATCACTTTCGTAAAAATTAGTGCCCCATCTTTCTGCTTGAGCCTTCATTAGATCCATCAATTCAGGACCTAATACTCCATCCGGGAAACCTGGAAAATTTTCAACAAATGTTGTGGTCATTAATTGCCCACCAGGAATTCCACCAGAATTGAATCCTGTTACTAGCAATGGTTGAAGATTTGCTCTCGCGGCATATATTGCAGCTGTATAACCTGCAGGACCAGAACCAATAATTACAACGTTTTCTACTTTAGAATTTTTTTCTTTATTTTCCATTTATATGCAAATATCACTACCAATAATAATAAATTAACCCAAATAATGTAGGGCGGATTTCACTCGATAGATTAATTTTTTAATCTTTGACTTTTTGGTCTAATAAATTTTTTAATTCCTTTGGGAGGTTTAAAACAGAATCTTTTAAATTTTCGTTCTTTTGACCAATATGTAATATCCACTCTCTAAATTCTTCTGCTATTGCATAACTGTCTTCATATCTTTCTAAAGTATCCATTGCAGAAATTCTGTTGGTAGCCCAACAGGTTGCTATGTCTATCCTTTTTCTAATGAAATTGTCCATTGAAAGATTTAATTTGTATATAGATAAACACATCAGAGAACCTATGTATTGTCTAATAAGTTACAACTTTGTACTTCCAAACAATAATTTAATCTTTAATTTATATTTGAGCCAATTTTTGGGTGAATTATAAAGAAAATATAAAGAAATAGAGTTAAACTGCTTCGCTGTGGTTGGCAAGTAATCTTTCAACTTCCTCATAACCCTCTTTTGCTGAATTGATTGCAAGTTCCTCGCTAATTTTTTCTTCTGATATTAATTTTTCGGATATTTTTTTTAAAAGAGTTTCTTTCTTTTTTCTTAGTGAACTAACAATTTCTTCTTCAATGATAGATTTTATTGCTTTAGAAATTATTTTTTTGTCATTTGCTTCCTCAAATGTACCCTGGACTAATTCCTGAATAAATAATCGATGCACCTCACTACTCCTTAGAAAGCTTTCCGTGGCATTAATAATTCCTTCAACAAGAGCTTCATCAGGTTCAGAATCATTCTCTGCCAGCTTAAATTCCCAATCTAAATGTCTCCTCTGCCAACCTGCTGAGTGGAGACTGGGCATGACTGTCTGTGAATAAGTATCAACTGACATTTCATAAATTCTCTCTGCTAATTTCTCGCACCAGTCTTTACCATGCTTTTCTAAATTTTTCTGCATAGCTTGCCTTGGAACAGCATGACCACCATGATGACTGTGACATACTCCATCAGGGCATTCGATTGCTTTTATACTCATTAGATTTTTTAGTACCTATATATTCTAGATAGCTATTTTTTATAGAAAAGAAAATATATTTTTAACAAAAATCCAAGACTTTTGACTTTCTACAATTTAGATTTAGTATGTTAAAAAAATAAATAAATTGACAAAGATACTTATTCCTTCCGAAACAAGCTCTGGTGAAAGGAGAGTTTCAGCTACACCAGAAGCGGTAAAGAAATTAAAAAGCCTTGGATGTGATGTTTATATTGAAAGTTCAGCAGGAAAATTATCAGGATTTAGTGACTTGTCATATGAAGAATCGGGCGGAATAATAATAAACAATTTAGATCAAAAAATTTGGGGCGAAGCTGACTTAATATTTTGTGTTCAAACTCCATCAGAGGATAATTTAACTAAGTTAAAGAAAGGAGCTGTCCTTCTTGGTCTTCTTAACCCATATGGTAATAAGGAGCTTCTTAGGATTATAAATATTAATAAAATATCAGCTTTATCACTAGAGTTGCTTCCAAGGATTAGTAGAGCTCAATCTTCTGATGTTCTTTCTTCACAAGCCAATATTGCTGGATATAAAGCAGTTCTTTTGGCTGCAAGTGAGTTAGATAGATATTTTCCAATGCTTATGACTGCAGCAGGGACAGTCCAACCTGCAAAAGTAGTGATTCTTGGTGGAGGCGTTGCAGGTTTACAGGCAGTCGCGACGGCGAAAAGACTTGGAGCAATAGTATTTGTATCTGATATTAGACCTGCTGTTAAAGAACAAGTAGAGTCACTCGGAGCAAGATTTATAGAACTTCCTGAAGTTGAGGAAAAGCCAGCTGAGGCAGGAGGTTATGCAAAAGCTGTAACACCCGAATTCCTCTCTAAACAGAAGACAACTTTAACTAAATATTTATCTGAAGCTGATGTTGCTATATGTACTGCGCAAGTTCTGGGTAAGAAGGCCCCTGTTTTAATAGACTCACCCATGATTGAAAAAATGAGGCCTGGAGCAGTAGTTATTGATTTAGCAGTTTCTCAGGGAGGGAACTGCGAAGGAACAAAATCTAATGAAACTATTATCAAAGATGGGGTAAAACTTATAGGTGCGGGTGAACTACCCTCTTCAGTTCCTTATGATGCAAGTTCACTTTATGCTAAGAACTTAACATCTTTGATTACACCATTTATAAAAGATGGTGTAATTAAATTAGATAAAGAGGATGAACTCATTTCTGGATGTTTATTAAGCGATGAAGGAGTTGTTCTTCAAAATAAAGTTTTTGAAAATTGAGGTTTTAAAATTATGTCTTTTATAAGTCTTCTTTGGGTTCTTTTACTTGGTAGTTTATTAGGCCTCGAATTAATTGGAAAAGTTCCTCCTACCCTTCACACACCGCTAATGAGTGGTGCAAATGCAATTTCAGGAATAACAATGCTTGCAGCCTTAACTTTAATTGTAAAAGCAGAAGGTAACATACCACTTTTAATCATTGGTTCAGTTTCTCTTGGATTTGCTCTTTTCAACGTTGTAGGCGGTTTCTTTGTAACTGATCGAATGCTCGCGATGTTTAGTCGTAAACCATCAAATAAGAAGTAATTTTTAACATGAATCTACCTGTAATCATTAAATTCGTTATTGACCTTCTAGCAGTACTTTTACTGGCGTTGGGAATAAAAGGGTTGTCAAAAGTAAAGTCAGCAAGAGATGCCAATAGATTAGCTGCATTTGCAATGTCGCTTTCAGTACTAGGATTACTTTCTTATTATTTAGGCACTTCTGGAATTGCTATTCAGTCTTGGATTTGGATAATAATTGGATCAATCATAGGTAGTTTATTCGGAGCAATTCTTGCAAAAAAAGTACCTATGACCTCCATGCCTGAAACAGTGGCATTGTTTAATGGTTGTGGAGGAATGTCATCACTTTTAGTGGCCTTAGGAGTAGCTATTTTTCCTATATCTAGTGCCCAAGAAAATTTTGATTTTTTTAAGTCATTTATTAACGAAGTTTCAATATCTGTTTCTATATTTGTTGGCGCCATAACTTTCACAGGTTCGATTGTGGCGATGGCAAAGTTACAGGGTTGGTTGTCAACTCCAGGATGGACCCAGAGCAAAGTTAGACATTTTGTAAATATTGTTTTTGCAGTTGCTTCTTTGATAGCCTTTTTTGATTTGATAAACGGCAATACAAGTTCTATTTGGCTTTTAGTTATAGTTTCTTCTTTATTAGGTATTGGAGTTACTTTGCCAATTGGTGGAGCGGATATGCCAGTCGTTATATCTTTATTAAATAGCTATTCAGGGATTGCAGCAGCAGCAGCAGGTTTCGTTGTAGATAGTCAGCTTTTGATAGTAGCAGGGGCAATGGTTGGAGCGGCAGGTCTAATACTTACTCAAGTAATGTGCAAGGGTATGAATAGATCATTGGTCTCAGTTCTTTTTGGAGGATCTTTATCTGCACAAAGTACAGCCTCTTCTGGTTCAGGAGAATATACAAATATAACTTCTTGCAGTGTTGAAGAATGCGCATTGACTTTAGAGGCAGCCAACAAGGTAATTATTGTTCCTGGTTATGGTCTGGCAGTAGCTCAAGCTCAACATACTTTAAGGGAAGTGACAAAAAAACTAGAGCAAAATGGTATAGAAGTTGTTTATGCAATTCATCCTGTAGCTGGGAGGATGCCTGGACATATGAATGTACTTTTAGCAGAAGCAGATGTTCCTTACGAACAACTTAAAGAGATGGACGTTGTAAATCCTGATTTTCCAGCAACGGATGTTGTTTTAGTGTTAGGAGCAAATGATGTGGTTAATCCTCAAGCTAAAAATGATAGATCTTCTCCTTTATATGGCATGCCAGTTCTTGATGTTCAGGAAGCAAGAACGGTATTTGTAATTAAACGTGGTATGAGTGCAGGTTACTCCGGAATAAAAAATGATTTATTTGATCTGCCAAATACCTCAATGGTCTTTGGTGATGCAAAAAAGATACTGAATGATTTGATTGGAGAATTAAAGGATCTTGGAGTTGGGGAGAAATAATAGTATATCTTTTAGTTTTTCAGATTACTTAAAAAATAAGCCTTTTCGAGAAGTCTTACCTTGGATAGGTGGTGACTTACAAACTTTGAGAGATACTTTTGTTATTGATTTTGGTAAATCAAAAAAAAATAAAAAAATATTCTTTCCGATTAATAAAA
Source organism: Prochlorococcus sp. AG-347-I19 (assembly GCA_003279105.1). Lineage (GTDB taxonomy): Bacteria > Cyanobacteriota > Cyanobacteriia > PCC-6307 > Cyanobiaceae > Prochlorococcus_A. The sequence goes on along the minus strand of QCBO01000003.1, from coordinate 69,314 downwards.
TTCTCTCTAAAAAATTTGAATGTGATTATCTTTTAGGTTTTTTAGAATTACCTAAAAACTTAAACGCACTTAGGGGTTTTGTAATCGTTACACATGGTTTAGGGGGCTCAACTAAACGGTTTGGTTTAAGAAGAATATCTAGGAAATTAGCAAATAATGGGTTTGGAGTTCTTAAATTAAATCTAAGAGGATCTGGATCAGCGAGATATTTAGCTAAAGGAAATTATTGTGCTAGGTGCTCCAGTGATGTTATTTCAGCAATTAATTATTTTAAAAAATTGATTAATTTAGAGTTCAAAGATCTTATGAAAAGGAATAATAATCTTCCAATTTATGGAGTTGGATTATCTTTAGGCGGAACAATTCTTTTAAATGCCTGCCTAGATTACGATGAAAACAAAGGAGAAAAACTTTTAGATGGCCTTGCCTGCGTGAGTACCCCTTTAGATTTATCTTCATGCAGTTTCTGTATTGAAAAACCTAGAAATTCTATCTACCAAAAATGGTTACTTCACCGCTTAAAAAATCAGTTATGGGAGGGATTTAATGATGAAGGCAAACTCCTTGATAACGAGAAATTAAGAATAAAAATTAGAAATTTAAAAAGTTTAAGAGAATTTGATCAGAAATTTACAGCTCCTAGTTGGGGATTTAATTCTTTAGAGGATTATTATATTAAAGCTTCTCCAATATTTAGAATCCAAAACTCAATAAAAAAATTACCTCAAATGCTTTTTATTCATGCCAAGGATGATCCCTGGGTTCCATATAAGGATACCTTGAATTTAAGAGAAGAATCTATTGATAAATTCACTATTTTTATAACTGAAAAAGGAGGTCATAATGGTTTTCATTCGATTAATGGCTGCTGGTCAGACGAAGTTGTTAAGAACTGGTTTATGAGTATCTAGGATTATTTAAAAATGGTGTTTTTTTGAAAATCCATTTTTCTATTGGCTTACCGTTAATAATATGTGAGGTAAAAATTTCAGAAATTTTTTCTGGAGAAACTTTCTCATACCAAATACCATCAGGCCAAATAAGTAGAATTGGGCCGTTCTTACATACCCTTAAACAGTCAGCTTTTGATCTTAATATATGAACGTTTTTTGTAGAGGGATCATTCTCAAATTTTTTTAAAATCTTTTTCAGACATTCCCATGTTTCTTGACCTTCATTGCCTTTAAAGCATTTCTTTTTTGTAGGTGTTGCGCATAGTAGAAGATGTTTTTTTATATTCACTTTTATCCAATACTTATGTATTTTTTTCCTTTTTTTATTTCTTGCTCAACAAAAAGTCTGGCCCAATTGTCTACTTCAAGAATATCCTCCAATTCGGGACTCAAATTCAAATTCTCCATATGTGATTCACAAGCTTTACTTATAAATATTGGAATTTCTTGAAAAGAAATTTTTTCATTGAGGAATTGTTCAACAGCCATTTCGTTAGCAGCATTTAAGACTGCAGGCATAGTCCCAGAAGATTTTCCTGCAGCATAGGCAAGTCCCATGCATGGATATTTAAACTCGTCTGGTTCGTTAAAAGTTAATTTTCCAATTTCACTTAGGTTTAATCTTTTCCAATTTGTTTTAAATCTTTCAGGCCAACTCATCGCATATAAAATGGGTAGTTTCATATCTGGCCAACCTAATTGAGCTAATACTGAAGAATCTTCCATCTCAATCATTGAATGAATAATACTTTGAGGGTGGATAACTATTTCGATATTTTCGTAAGAGGTCCCAAATAAATAATGAGCTTCTATGACTTCTAATCCTTTGTTCATAAGAGTTGCAGAATCTACAGTTATTTTTTTCCCCATATCCCAATTAGGATGTGAAGTCGCATCTTCCACTGTGACATGCTTTAAATCCTCAACGGCCCAATCTCTGAAAGCACCACCAGAAGCTGTTAAATGTATGGCTTTTAAACCTTTAGGCATCTTTCCTGTTGAAAAATCTGCATTTTCATAATTAGGTAATCCTTGTAAACATTGAAAGATAGCAGAGTGTTCTGAATCAGCAGGTAAAAGCCTACTATTATTTTTTTTTAATGCAGGAATAACAATTGGTCCTGCCGCAATTAAAGTTTCTTTGTTAGCAAGTGCAATATTTTTCCCCGCATTAATTGCTGACATTGTTGGAATTAAGCCTGCACAGCCTACTATCCCTGTTACCACAGTATCTGCCTTGTCCCATGCTGCAACTGTGTTAATCCCTTGCTTTCCACCTAAAACCAAGGGAGCATCATCCAAATCTAAGTTATTAATATTATCTTTTAAATCTTCCATAAGACTTTCATCCTCAATAGCAACTATCTCTGGTCTATGTTTTTTAACTTGTTCAGTTAATAAATTAATATTTCTTCCTGCAGAAAGAGCTACGGCTTTAAACTTATCAGGCTGCTCACTAGCTATTTCGAGAGTTTGAGTCCCTATTGAACCAGTAGAACCGAGCACAGTAATGTATTTCAATTTTCTCTGATATTTCTAATATCTTCCCATTTAAAGGTGTATTTAAAAAACAAAAATTTCAAATTGGTTTTTTTCTTAAAATTTAGACCCTTATCCATGTTGTTATTTCACTTGTTTGATCAATAAGTTCAATACCTTTTTCTTTTAACAAATTCCTGATTTCATCAGCCTTCGCATAATTCTTTTCCATTTTTGCTTTCAATCTTTCATCAATAAGCGATGATATTTCGTCTTCTTTTATTTTACTTTCTTTTACTAAAATCTCTTTTTTAAGACCAAGTACCTCGGTCAACTTTTCAAGAGTTTTAAAATTTTCAAGTAGGAAGAATTTTTCATTTAGGTCTATTTTAAAACCTTCAACTCTTTGAAATTGGTTTAAAAAGTTTTTTAATGGTTTAGCTAAATCGTAAATAATTGCAATAGCACCTGCTGTATTAAGGTCATTTTCAAGAGCCTCAGAAAATTTAAGCTTTTTTTGAGATAATTCAAAACTTATTTTGTCTTTATATTCTTCTTCGAGAGATTCGTTTTTTTCAATAGATCTAAAAGCACCTTTTGTAAGGTCCATAAAAGAAAGGGCTACATTAATGTTTTTCCAAGCTTCTGTGGCACTCCTTAAAGCTTCTGCAGTAAAATCGAGTGGTTTTCTATAATTCACAGTCATAACAAAATATCGCAAAGTCATAGGGCTTATACCTGACTTAATTAGCTCTCTTATAGTTTTAAAATTTTTAAGTGATTTACTCATCTTTTGTCCATTTACATTGACCATCCCATTGTGTAACCAATAGTTTGCTAGCTTTTTGCCATTGGCTGCTTCTGATTGGGCGATTTCATTCTCATGATGAGGAAAAATTAAATCAGAACCACCTAGATGGATATCAATAGTATCTCCTAATTCATCTTTAACCATCGCCGAACATTCAATATGCCATCCTGGCCTACCTTTACCCCATGGCGAATCAAAAAATGGTTCATCATCTTTGGCTTTTTTCCATAGCGCAAAATCTTGCGGATTAAGTTTTTTACTATTTTCCTCATTAACCATTCTTCCTTGCTGATTGATATTTTGTTCTTGTAAATTTTGATTGCTTAGCTTTCCATAATTTTTATTTTTGAAAACAGAATAATAAACGTCTCCATCCCTAGAGTATGCATAACCTTTGTCCTCAAGGATTGTTATGAAGGAACAGATATTGCATATATGATTCGTTGCTCTTGGCATGCTATCCGGACGCATTATCCCTAAAGAATCCATATCTTTGTGAAATTCAATGATATTCTTTTCAGATACTTCCTTCATTGAACTGCTTTCTTCTTTCGCTCTTTTTAAGATCTTGTCATCAATATCTGTAAAATTTTGAACATACTTCACTTTGAAATCACTGTAAATTAAAAATCTTCTCAATACATCCCAAGCGATATAACTTCTGGCATGACCAAGATGACATAAATCATAAACAGTTACCCCACAACAATAAATTTTTACTACATCATCAATAGGCTTAAAAACCTCAACTTTTTTGCTTAAAGTATTAAAAAGTTTGATCATCTTAAAATAAGTATTTCATAAGGTTTATTTTGTCTCCATCCAATTGTCTCCAATTCCAACATCAACTAAAAGAGGCACATTTAATTTTACACAATCTTCCATAGTCTTCTTTACTAATTTCGTCGTAATTTCCAAGGAATCTGGTTCAACTTCAAACAATAATTCATCATGTACTTGTAAAAGCATTTTTGCTGGAACATTCATTTCTATGAATTTTTTATTTAGTTGAACCATTGCAATTTTAATAATATCTGCACTTGAACCCTGAATTGGGGCATTGGCTGCGGCTCTTAGTGACTGTGCCTCCATGCCAGCTCTTCTTGCGGCTTGCAAGTCAATTTCGTAAGGATCTTTTCCTAATAATCTTCCAAGTCCATTTTTATCAAACTTAAATTCTCTCTTTCTACCAAAAATTGTTTTTACATAACCTTTTGATAAGGCAAGCCTTTCTTGAAGTTCAAGAAATTTGAAAATTTTTGAATATCTTTCTTTGTATTTTATTAGGAATTCTTTTGCTTCTGGAGTACTTACTCCTGTAGAACGTGCAAACTTTTTAATTCCCATACCATAGATAACTCCGAAATTTATTGTTTTCCCAACTCTCCTCTCATCAGAGGAAATTTCTTCTTTCTCAAAAATTAATCTTGCAGTCAAAGAATGAATGTCATCATTTTTATGAAATGCATTTATTAGTATTTCTTCATCTGCTAAGTGAGCGAGTATTCTTAATTCGATCTGAGAATAATCAGCTGATAAAAGTTTCCAATTGTTTTCAGGCAAGAATGCTTTTCTGATTCTCCTACTAAATTCAGTCCTAACAGGGATATTTTGAAGATTAGGATTGCTACTACTTAGTCTCCCAGTCGCTGTAGCAGCTTGATTAAAGTTTGTATGAACTCTTCCTGTCTTTTCGTTAATAAGATTTGGGAGAGCATCAATATAGGTGCTAAGTAATTTGCTAAGAGTTCTATGTTTAATTAAATGTTGGATTATTTCATGTTCGTCGACTAATCTTTCCAGAACTACTGCATCTGTGCTCCATCCTGTTTTTGTTTTCCGTGATTTTTTCTTATCCAAATTTAATTTTTCAAACAAGATCTCACCAAGTTGTTTTGGTGAAGATAGATTGAAACTTTCCTCTGCTAATTCATAAACTTTACTTTCAATATCTTCTAAGGTACTTTTTAATTCTTTTGAGAGTTTATCCAAATAAGGGATGTCGATAGTTATGCCATTCATTTCCATTTGGGACAATACCGGCTCTAAAGGGAGCTCGATTTCTTCGAACAATTTGATTAATTCATCTTTTTCCTTTGAAAAACTTTCTTTAAAAATTTTGACAATCTTAAAAGTTAGAAATACATCATAACCGCAGTAAATACTTGCTTCATCAATATCAACAAATGAAAAGTCTTTATTTTTCCCAACTGTCTCCTTAAATGAAGGAGGCTTAAATCCAAATAATCTAAAACTAATTTCACCTAACCCATGTTTCTCCTGATTATTAAGAAGGTAGTCTGCTAACAAGGTGTCAAAGGTTACGCCTTTAAGATCAAGTCCATGATTAAAAAATATTTGCCTATCAAATTTAGAATTTTGGAGTGCCTTTTCTTTTTTTGGATCTTCTATCCAATTTCTTAGCTTTGAAAAAACATCTTCAATTGATAATTGATTGGGGCCCTCCTTTTTTGTTTGATGACCAAGAGGTATATAAAATAAATCATCATTTTCTTCTCCAAGACATAACCCTATCCCAACAAGTTCTGCATCGATTGGATTCAAACTATTGGTCTCTGTATCTAAAGAAACTATTTGATTAGTCTTGTCTAATCTTTGAATTAATTTATCAAGTAATTCGAAATCATTTACAACAGTTACGTTGATTTTAGGAATTTTATTTTCACTATTTTCTAATTCATTATTGCCTGCGACTTTTGGTGCCTTTTCCTTCTCTTTAGCTACATTATTCTTGTCAAAACCACCTTTGCTGAAAGTTGAATTGAAAATATCAATTTGTCTAAGTAGTGTTGATAGTTCTAATTTTTTTAGTGACTCTGAAAGTAGTTCTTGATTTATATTTTTTAATTCATAACCGTTACTTAAAATTAAAGGTACCTCAGTATTTATTTTTGCTAAGTGCCTGGAAAGAAAAGCATTATGTTTATCGTTTCTGAGCTTTTCTATAACTGAACCTTTGATGAATCCTTTATATTTCTTATCGTTGTTCTGCTGAATCTTGTCCAAAGCCTGATAGATTCCATCAAGCGTATCGTTCTCTTTTAGTAGATTAATTGCAGTTTTTGGCCCTACTCCTTTAATACCTGGAATATTATCAGAACTATCACCAGTAAGGGCTTTGAGATCAACTACTCTTTCTGGCGCAACACCTAATTTTTCTTTTACTCTATTTTCATTCATAAGAGTTGGATTTCCACTTTTCGCATATGGACCACCACCCATATAAAGTACATAAATATCTTTTTGATCATCTACTAATTGAAATAAGTCCCTATCTCCAGAAAGAATATTCACGCACCATCCTTTAGAAGAAGCATCATTTGCAATTGTGCCTAGGAGATCATCTGCTTCGTATCCTGGAGATTTAAAAATTGGTAAATTAAGGCTTTCTTCTAAAATGATTTCTAGTTGTTCAATATCCTGAAAAAAAACATCTGGTGCTACATCTCTATTGGCCTTATAATTTGGATCTAATTCATGTCTAAAAGTAGGTTTTTCGGTATCAAACGTAATACAAACACCCTCAGGACTAACATTTTTACAATTATCCAGAAGGCTTTTTAGAAATCCATAAGTGACACTTGTTGGAAATCCCTCTTTGGTAGTTAAACCTCCATCAATCCCCTTGCTAAATGCATAGAAGCTTCTAAAAGCAAGTGAGTGGCCATCGACTAAAAGTAAAATTGGTTTTTTAGAGTTTTCAGATTTTAAACTCATTTTTTCTTCTTAGCCCAAGGTGGAATATCAATAAAGATTTGCTCTCCAGGTTCTAATCCATCAATTACTGAAGTTTTATTTCCACTACTAATACCAATTTCGATTTTTTCAAATTTGGGAGAATTGTTTTTGTCAACTTTCAAAATTCCCTTTTCACCTTTTTCAGTGACAATAGAAACTGTTGGTACTAAGATTTTTTCTTCATTACCTTCGACTCTAAATTCAAGATCTGCAGTCATTCCAATTTTAATTTCTTCAGAAATATCTTTGAAATTTAAAGTTACTTCGAATGAGGTTACATTATTATCTTTTACAGCTCTTGTAGCTATTTTTTTAACTATGGCAGTATATTTTTTTGAGGGATAAGCCTCAATTCTTACTGAGGCTTCTTGACCTATTTTTATTCTGCCAATGTCACTTTCAGGAACTTTAGCAACAATTTCTAGGCCCTCTGATAGTTCAAAAATAAAGTTTTTGGTTTTAGGGTCTGAACTTAAGTTTGTACTTGGCGTGACATAAGATCCTATCTCAGCATATTTTGCAGTTATCTTTCCTCCATAAGGAGCTTTAATTAGATAGAAACTTTTTTCAGCTTTTGCATCATTAAGTTTTGCACTACTAATGTTGTAGTTATTTTTATAATTTTCATAGTCTTCTTTACTTACTGCGCCTTCTTGATATAAATATTCTCTTCTTAAAAATTCAGATTTTTGTTTATCTACATTTAATTCAAGTTCTTCAATTTTATAGATAAAATCTTCATCATCAAGAGAAGCTAAAACCTGATCTTTTTTTACAAGATCGCCCTCATCTACTTTGATTTCTTTTATTACGCCTTGCTTCCGAGGCCCAATATTGCTTGTCCTTATTGCTTTTACTTCACCACTAGTATTAATTGAATCTGAGAGGATTCCTTTTTCAACTTGAACTACAAAATCAGAAATATCTTTTGACTTATTTTTCTTGAAGGAATTGGTTAAAAAAACGAAAAATATAGCTAGAGAAAGCAATATAATTCCACTTCTTAGATTTATATTTTTTTTTATTAAATCAAACATTTTTTTTTAAAAGCAGAATTAGAGAATATTTAGGAACTAAATAAATAATCAAGTCGATTATAATTAACTTATCCAAGATTGGTTAAGTAAATACTATATTACTAGAAGATGTTTTCTTGATAATTTTTCCATAAGTTTTTTCAAATGTTAAAAGCAGGTATTATTGGATTACCAAATGTTGGAAAATCAACTCTATTTAATGCACTTGTAGAAAATGCTAAGGCCCAAGCGGCTAATTTTCCCTTTTGTACTATAGAACCTAATAAAGGCATAGTCTCAGTCCCAGATCAAAGGTTGCAAGAGTTAGGTAATTTAAGTTCTAGCCAAAATATTATCCCAACAAAAATTGAATTTGTAGATATCGCAGGACTAGTAAAAGGAGCTAGTAAAGGCGAAGGTTTGGGAAATAAATTTTTATCAAATATTAGGGAAGTTGATGCAATAGTTCATGTTGTAAGGTGCTTTGAAGATAGTGATGTAATTCATGTTTCTGGGAAGGTAGATCCCCTGGATGATATTGAGATAATTAATCTAGAATTGAATTTAGCTGATTTATCTCAACTCCAAAAAAGAAGAGAAAGAATTAAAAAACAGGTTAGAACTAGTAAAGAGGCAGCTAAAGAAGATACCTTACTAGAAAAAATTGAAGAAGAGCTAGAGAAAGGCCTTTCAGTTAGATCAATATCTTTGAATGAAGAAGAAAATTTAATAATTAAGCAATTAGGCTTCCTTACTGCTAAACCAATTATTTACGCCACTAATTTGAATGAAAATGATTTAGCAGAAGGTAATGATTTTTCATCAACAGTTCAGAGTTTTGCAAGCAATGAAAATACAGAATGTATAAAAATATCAGCGCAAGTCGAATCTGAATTAATAGAGTTAGAACCAGAAGATAAAAAAGACTACCTTATTGGCTTAGGAGTAGAAGAAGGGGGATTAAGTTCATTAATTAGATCAACATATAAATTATTGGGATTAAAAACTTATTTCACTACCGGAGAAAAGGAGACAAAAGCTTGGACAATAAAAGATGGGATGACTGCGCCACAGGCAGCAGGAGTAATTCATACTGATTTTGAAAAAGGATTTATAAGAGCTCAGACTATTTCGTATCAAAATTTAATTGATTCAGGTTCAATTGCCAATGCAAAAACTAAAGGTCTTTTAAGAAGTGAAGGTAAGGAATATATTGTTAACGAAGGTGATGTAATGGAGTTCTTATTTAACGTTTAGTAAGTCTCTTAAGGCTTACTATTTTGCTTTTTGAATTTAAATTCAAAAAATGAAATTAATAAAATTAAGATACATCCAAAGCAACTTCCTATTAACCCAAAAACAATGGTTGTAAAGCCATCATCGTAGCCATATTGTAGTTGTGGTAAGTGAGGAGGTATTGGCATTATTTTTCAACAGAATTTTCAATATCTTCCAGTAAATGTTTAGTTGATCTACTAAAACCATTAGTTTTTAAATAGTTTTGAGCCTCTCTAAATTTTTCAGCTACTCTTTTTGCATAAGGAGTATTCATGGAATTTTGAGTCATGTTGAAAATGCGACTAATCCTATAATCTGATTTAGGTAACCCCTTGATAAGTATTCAAAAATACAAGAATATAAAAATAGGATTTTTTACTTACTAAGAAATTTATTGTGAAAAGTTCTTGATTCTCCAAATAAAGTTTTTTCAAATTAGAAAAATGACAATGAAAAATATATTATTAATTCTTTTTTTTGTACTTTTTTTTTATTACTTTTTTATTCAAAACGAAATAGAGGGTTAGCCCAAAAAACAACAATTAGTCCAACTTATGTACCTTTCTTAAAAGAACAAGAATTTAATCCTGACATAAGTACTGATAATTGGGATTTACACAAACTTAGATTAGATAAATTTAAAAGATCACAATATAAGGGATTAACTTTCTTCGTAAGTTCAGAAAATAAAATTTACTATCTTTCTGAAGAAGGGGATAAGGTTTATTGCTAACAGGTGAAATTAATTTTATAAATAAGAAAAGCCGATAGAAATTAATAATATTAATGAAGTATTTATTTTTATTATCAGAAAAGTTCTACAGGCTTATTCAATGGGAGTGGAATACCTTAAAAAATCTAAGAAGAACAAAAAGAAAGAATTATTTTTTAAGAGGATCATTTGCTTTATTTAGTTTATTCTCTATTCTTTTTTTAATATTTTCGCCTCCTATTACTTTCGGAATATTATTTGGAGAGGGATTAAAGTTTAGTATTTTTTTTATTTGGATATGGATCTTAAATTTAAAGTTTTTTTGAAAATGTATAATTTACTTCCCAAGGTTATTTAAAATTAAGAATAAAAAAAACTTATGCCAAAAATATTCAAACAAAATAAGTTCGCTTTGTTGGGAGCAAATATATTAATAATTTTACTTTGGGTAACTATATCTTCCTTTTTGATGAATTTATTTCAAAGTGAAAATGCCCCATTTTATATGTATAAAATTTCTTTTTTAATAAGATTCCTCCCTCCTATTTGGGTTACATGGTTCCTTTGGATAAAAAGAGGTGGTTTAAAAAGATAAATTACAAAAGCATTTTTACGGATTTACTATAAAAAAAAATCAGTTAAGATCTGAAAGCTTACTTGAAATTTTCATGTAAGAATTAGGTAATTGAGAGTTTGTTTCTTAGCTAAAAACAATCTCTTTTTTTTACAAATATTTTTTTATCATAAAAAAGTGCTTGTCAGTATCCCTATTGACAAACACTCATGACGATCATTTTTTAAAAATTAAAATTAAACAGGCAATCTATTATCAATTTCTATTACCCCAGAATCCATAAGACGGCCGATCTTAATAACTAAAGCCATATCTAACCTTGAAAATTCAGATTGATGGATAGTTATCCAATCAAGTTCAGAAAGAGTTATAACTCCCAAAGTGTTAACTTTTAGAAAAAGTAAGCCTAAATTCATTTTAAAAAATTCCAGGGATTATCCAGCCGAATAAGCCATAATTTACAACTAAAGCAAATAAACCCATCATTGCCATTCTTCCATTAGTTCTTTCAGCGTTTTGCCAATAAGTTGTTTTTGAGTTTTCCATTTTTCTGATTTGTAGAATTGTAAAAAAGTTGGTTTTTAAACGAAACCAGGAATTATTTGACCTGTTGTTAGGTATGCTCCAAGAGCAGCAATTAATCCAAGCATTGCGAATCTGCCGTTAAGAGTTTCAGCAACAACTTTTTCCTTTTCAATTGTTTTGACTTTTGGATTTGAGTTTTTCATTTGATTAGAAGATGAATAGTTTAAATTTTCGTTTTGAAATTGCTTGGTTAAATAAGCAACGAGTACGGCTGTAATGAATACAGTTACGGCTAAAAAACCTGAAAGTGGACTCATTAAAAAATGCCAGGAATAATTTGTCCAGTTGAGACGTAAGCACCTACTAAAGCAACAAGGCCAATCATTGCCCAACGGCCATTAACTTTTTCTGCATTTTGTGGGTAGCTGTCGTATGAAACGGACTCATCTATATAAGGACGTGTCTCAGTAGGAAACATATTCTGTCTGCCACCTGATTCAGTAGTAACGTTTGAATTTGCCATTGAAGTTGTGTAATTGTTAATAAATGTAACACTACTATTAATAAATGTAAAGCATTAAGCCAAAATTAAGTTATTTTCAAGATATTTACTACATAATTGTTACATATACGTAACATAAGCTTTTAAATAGCTGTTTTTTAGGCTTGCTACGCTTTACAGATTGGCTCGAAAACTATTGAGATTTCAATTTGTTGTTTAAGTATTTATTTTTAAATCTTCAGAAAGATATCAATTTGGTAGAAAAAACTACATCATTCTGAAATTTGAATAATTAGTTTTTATATATAATTTATTTCACTTTATTATGGAATTCGCAAAAAAAATCATGACCGAAAAAGCTGAAAAGCTTAATGGTAAAGCAGCAATGCTTGGAATGTTTGCTCTTGTAGGAGCCTACTATTTTACTGGTCAAATTCTTCCAGGTATTTTCTAATAAAAATCCTTTTTAAATTTTTTCAGGGCTTCATCAAGCCCTTTTTTACTGGATTATGCCCTTTTTAATTATCTAATAATTCAAATAATTTACTTATTAGAAGCTTTCTTTTTGAAAAAGTTTTATCAATATATTTTTTGTTCTCTTCTTTTAAAATTTCCTGACCATTTAAGCCTAATCCTTTAAGGACAAACTCTTTATCTTCTTTAATCCAGTTATTTATCATTCCCCCAGTTGTCTCTATATGAAATTGTAATCCGTAAGCAAAATTACCAATCCTAAAAAACTGTTCCTTACAACGTGCACTACTAGCAATGAGTACTGCTTTATTAGGTAATAAAATCCTATCTCCATGCCAATGTAGTACATGAAAAGGGTCTTCAAATAGTGCTTTAAAGTCTTTATTCGATTTGTCTATAAAAATTTGAGACCATCCAATTTCTGGTAATGCTTTTGGAGGTGATCCATATTTAAGAATTTCTACATCTCCCCCAGCAGCACTCGCAAGCAACTGAGCACCTAAGCAAACACCGACTATAGGTCTCTCATTTTCTAATTCTTTTTTTATAAAATCTCTTTCTAACTTAAGCCATGGATATTTTAAGCTTCCAATATCCTTAACACCCATTGGTCCACCCATAATTAAAATTAAGTCACCTTTTTTTGTTTGCGGTAGAGCATTTTTATTATCTAAACGAATAATTTCTATTTTTAAATCTCTTTCTTTAGCAAATTGTCCAAAAAGACCAGGCCCCTCTATTTCTAAATGCTGCAAAACTAATAGGCGTTTTATTTCCTTCATTCACTTTCCATTATTTCAGCTGATTCAGAACAGACATTAACGCTAAACCACTTCATTGCCGACCAAGTATCTTTTTGGTATGTACCTGCTGCAATACTTACAAAACAATCATTTTCATACCAACTTCGATAACTGGGAGTTACTCCCGTTCCTTTTAATCTATTTTCTAAGCCTTTTCCATATTTTTTAATAACAAGATTTATAGCTTCATTCTCAATTTCTCTTTGCTTTTCATCAGCAAAACCTCCTAGTGGAGCAAAAAAAAGAATTGATGCAATAAGTAACCGTATCATTTAGTCTATAGTTTATATATAGCTGATTTCATATCGATTAATTAATTTTTTAAAATCATCTACTCTATTTTGTCCATTTTTTAATGGTCTTGAGGAGTCAAGAACGGCAGCACAACATAATTGCCAGCAAGATTTTTCATCTAGTCCCAATTTTTTGCATATATTCTTTGGAGCTTTGATAACTGTATTTATTTCTGCAATATGTTGTGTGGTTTCCCATAATTCTCCTTCAAGAAAATCAATTTCAATACTTGATAATAATTCAGTAGCAACGTAATCCTTAATTAGCTCAGTTAATTCCACGATATTTTATTAAAGCAGAGAAGTTAAATAATATCTTAGTATTTTTTATAGCAGGATAAAAAAAAAGGAACTAGTTTCTACCTCATCTTGAATATCCTGTAGATTTTAAGAGACTACATCATTTCGTATTGATCAAGTTTGGTTTTTAATTTTGTTGCTTGTTTAATCAATGACAAAGTTTCTTTTCTGCCAGTTGAATTATTAGCCTCGACTATAAGATCGGCGTATTTCTTTGCGATTTTTTTTTCCATAATTTAAGGTAAATAAATACCGTTTTTGAATCTTGAAACTAGCGAGTCACAACTAGAAGTAGATAAGGAGTCAACGGTTAAAACCTCAGAGTCAACAAATTTGAACCGGTTAACTCTTGTTTTTTATTTATAATCAATTAATAAAAAAGTTGTTGGTATCTACGATTACATTGTTTTCAAACTCTGATTTAATTATTAGTTATCCATTTATTGGATTGAAAATTTTCAATCATCCTTTAATGCAATTAATAAAAAAAGGGGGTTAAAAACCCCCTTTTTTTATTAAAAGACCTAATTTAATAATTACCTAAACCTAGAGGAGCCCAAAGAGTTGCTTCAGAACCTATAACAGGGACAACTCCTGTAGTTTTTGCATTAGAAACTTTATTTTTAACTATAGGAGTATCTTGTTCTCCTAAAGCTGCCCATAAAGTTGATTGATGAGCGATAACTGGTTGAACTTTCAATGGTTGAGATTGAAAAGAAGGCTTTTGGGTTCTTACAAGTTGGACTCCAAGAGAACCAACAATAAATGCTCCCAGAAAACCTGCAAATACAGCAGTAATATTGTTACTACTTACTGAGGTAGATACGTTATTAGACATAATAGTTATGTGACTAAATTTCATTTTTGACTGAAGTCCCCGTTCCTTGGCTTCAATCTTAATGCGGCTCGTAAAACGAGATGAACGTTTATGTAGTCTACGCTACATTTTAACTATAAGTATAATTTAGTTTACAAGATGTTAATAGCAATACAAAAACTTATAAAAAATAAGAAATTAAATTTTAAAGTGAAGAAAATATATTTGAATTTTTTTGAGTAAAAAATAATTGATTATTTTCATAATTGTTTGCAGAATAACTTTCGGAAACAAGAGTTCCGTGAGTTACCCCTAAAATAAAACCAAGTAAGATCGCTAAACGCATCCAAGAATATAAATTTGAGGTTAATTTCCCTCGAATTAAGAATATATGATGTTGTTATTTATACTAAATAATTTTTTATCCCCCAAGATATGACATTGATGGATGAATTTTTTGATTTTTTTCAGTTGTTTTCTCTAATACTTTAAATCGATCTTCACTATAGTTATCTTCTCTAGCTTCCCAAATGCTCTTGATTTTATTTTCCAATTCATGGAGATTAATTGGTAGAGACAACCATGGGTTTAGATTTATACCTTCATTAGAAAAAAGACATGTATAAGCATAACCATCGCTAGTTATCCGCAATCTATTACAGTCTGAACAAAAAGGATTACTTATTGAAGAGATTGTACTTACAAAACTATTTGAATCACTCATGTACCATCTATTAGCGGTTTGCCCCTCCTTTCTTCCGTAGTCTTTTAATCGATGTTTCTTCTTTAGTAGCCTAATAATTCTTTCAGAGAAAAAAACATCTGATGGCTGCCAATTATTAGATATCCCTACGTCCATATACTCAATGAAACGAATTTCTATAGACCTTTTTTTTGCAAAATCAACTAATTCAAAAATTTGATTATCATTAATCTCTTTTTTTATAACTGCATTTATTTTTAATTTCCCCGCCTTTGGATTAAATCCAGCATTAATTGCATGATCTATTCCTTCAAGGACAGTAAATAATTTTTCTTTGCCAATAATTTTATTTTCCTCTCCAATCATGTTTGAAAAAATATCAGGATCAATCGCATCTAAACTTACTGTTATGCGATCTAAACCATTTTTAAAAAGCTCATTAGCTTTTTTCTTAGAGAGCAAATATCCATTTGTGGTTAGAGAAATATCCTGTAAATTAGCTACTGGATTTGATTCTTCTAATCTTTGCGATTTAATTTCATAAAGAAGTTCATCTAATTGAGAACTCAATAAAGGTTCTCCTCCAGTGATTCTTAAAGAATTTACCCCTAATCGGCAACTGACTAAAATTAACTTTTTAAATTGTTCAATATTTAAAACATCCAAACTATAGTTCTCAGGCTTACAGTAAATACACGAAAAATTGCAATTTTGTTTAAGAGATATCCTTAAAACTTTTAACTTTCTTTTTCTATTGTCCTCCAATTGCTTAAATCCCATTATTCATATTTAAGAATTCTCTCTTGGAATTTATATTAATTAAATCTCCATTTTTTGCATAGAAATATTTATGTGGAATTTGATCAACCCATCCGAGAAAATTTTTCTTCCCAGAGGATAACTTTTTTTTTAATTTAAAATGATTTTCTTCATTGATGGGATAAATTCCGAATAATGGTTGTGCAAAAATTCCATCATGGGATATTAACGCAAAATTTTGATTTTCTTCCCATGATTTAAAAAGTGAATAAATTAATTTTGTATCCAAATTAGGCATATCGACTGGGACAATAAGGATATTTTTAGTAGTTTTTTTAAAAGATGAAAAAATTTGTTCTATACAAGTTAATGGTCCATCAAAGGGTTGGGCATCTGAAATAAACTCAACATTATTGCTTTTATCAACTTCCTTTAAATGAGAAGTATAATTTGTTATTACAAAAGTCTCTAAATTAAGGTTATTTAGTATTTTTATTTTGTGAGTCAGCCAATTACCTCCTTCATGATGTTTAATTAATGCTTTATCAGATCCCATCCTTGAACTCTTGCCTCCAGCCAAAATGAATGCTTTAAATTTTTTAAGTTTTATTTCCATAACTTAGGCAATATTTTTCCACGAGTACTTTATGTATCGGTTAATACCAATAATCAGATTACTAATTTTCCCCAATTTTGATTTTATTAGTGCTGACTATTAATTCTAGCCTTTTAAAAAAGTTGCATTTCTTAAAAACTAGATTTCGTATTAAATAATACAAATAAATGCATTGATCGAAATATAAATTGCTTAAAATTAATCTCGAAAAATTTTCATGTTAAGTGACGTTTGGTCTTTAAATGGCAGGTATAGAACTCTTCACCTTACCTGGTTTGCCTTTTTCCTTACTTTTGTTGTTTGGTTTAACCTTGCACCTCTTGCAACTACTGTTAAATCCGATTTAGGTTTATCTGTTGCTCAAATTAGAACAGTAGCAATATGTAATGTCGCTTTGACTATCCCTGCAAGAGTTTTGATTGGAATGTTATTGGATAAATTCGGCCCAAGAAAAACTTACTCAACAATTTTGATATTTTCTGTCGTGCCGTGTTTATTATTTGCTAGTGCTCAAGACTTCAATCAACTTGTTATTGCGAGATTGCTTTTATCAATAGTAGGAGCAGGTTTTGTTATCGGAATAAGAATGGTCTCTGAGTGGTTCCCACCGAAAGAAATTGGTTTGGCTGAGGGAATATATGGAGGATGGGGAAATTTTGGATCTGCTTTTTCTGCTCTTTCTCTTGTTGCCGTAGCTGGATTCTTGTCTTTTTCAGGAGGGTTTGAGTTGCCTACTGGAGCTGTACTTAATTGGAGGGGAGCTATTGCTCTTACAGGAATTATTTCTTTCGTTTATGGAATTATTTATTTCTTTAGTGTGACTGATACACCTCCAGGAAAACCTTATCAAAGGCCTGCAAAAACAGCTGGTTTAGAAGTAACGAGTATAAGAGATTTCTGGGGTTTAATTGGAATGAATGTCCCATTCGCAGCAATTCTTTCAGTCCTATGTTGGAGACTTCAAAAAGTAGGTTTCCTTACTTCATCTACTTATCCAATAGCCTTAATCGCAGTTTTAGCTTGGTTTATTTTCCAAACTTGGGGAATTATAAGAACTAATATTGAATTATTAAATGGTACTAAAATTTACCCTAAAGAAGATAGATATGAATTCAAACAAGTAGCGATCTTGGAATTAACTTATATCGTAAATTTTGGATCAGAATTGGCAGTAGTTTCAATGCTTCCTAGTTTCTTTGAATTTACATTTGATTTACCTAAAGCTGTAGCCGGAATTCTTGCATCATGTTATGCATTTGTGAATTTAATAGCTAGACCTGCAGGAGGATTGATATCTGACAGAACAGGCAATAGAAAAAATACAATGGGATTCCTAACTATGGGATTAGGGTTTGGATATCTATTGATGTCTTTAATAAAACCTGGAACTTTTACAGGATCAGCGGGAATTCTTATGGCTGTATTTTTAACGATGCTTTGTTCATTTTTTGTACAATCAGGAGAAGGTTCAACTTTTGCTTTAGTTCCCTTAGTTAAAAAAAGAGTAACAGGACAAATAGCTGGATTGGTTGGGGCTTATGGAAATGTTGGTGCGGTAACTTATCTAAATATTTATAGCCTTTTACCTTTATGGATGGGTGGTGGTAAAGATCCTTCTCCAGAAATAATTGCTGCTTCAAATAGTGCCTTCTTCCAAGTTTTAGGTATAGCAGGATTAATAGTTGGATTCTTCTGTTATTTCTTTTTAAAGGAACCTCAAGGATCATTCGCGGATGCTTATGAAGGCGAAAAAGCTGAAAATTATGTTTAACCAATAACTTTTTAGATATTTATAAAAGAAATTTTATGAATTTTACTAAAAGTCAATGCCCATATTGCGGTGTTGGCTGTGGTTTAAAAATGAAGCCTAATAGTTCGGTTTCTGATGATAAATGGTTAGTAAGTGGAGATAGGGATAGTCCTTCAACTCATGGTAAATTGTGCATAAAAGGAGCAACAGTATGTGAGACTTTAAAAGACGGGAGATTAAAAGAACCACTCTATAGGGAAAATTTAAATGAAGAATTTAAAGAAATTTCCTGGGATGAATCATACGAAATTTTGAAAGAGAATATTTTGAGTTCTATAAAAAATTATGGACCTGATTCAATAGCTATGTATGGCTCAGGTCAATTTCATACTGAAGATTATTACGTAGCCCAAAAGCTTCTCAAGGGAGCAATAGGCACAAATAATTTTGATGCTAATTCAAGACTATGTATGAGCTCAGCAGTAGCTGGATATAACAGAAGTTTTGGCTCTGATGGCCCACCTTGTTGTTACGAAGATATTGATCATTGCTCTTTAATTTTATTAATAGGGACAAATACAGCAGAATGTCATCCCGTTCTTTTTGATCGAATTAAAAAACGTAAAAGAAACGTAAATGATAATTTAAAAGTAATAGTAATTGATCCAAGAGAAACTGAAACCTCATCCATAGCAGATTTTTACTTACAAATTTCTTCTGGAACAGATCTATTTTTATTTATTGGGATTGCGAATTATCTTTATAAGAATCAATTAACTGATCAAAATTTCATTGATAAGTCGACCGAAAGCTATTTTGATTTTGTAAAACATATACAAAAATGGGATTTAAAAAAAATAAGTGAAATTTGCAATATATCCGAGAAAACAATTATTGATATTGCAAAATTATGGGGAGAAAGCAAAAATGTTTTAAGTCTTTGGTCGATGGGTTTGAATCAAAGGCAAGAGGGTACAGCAGCAGTAAATGGGCTAATAAATCTTCATCTAATGACCGGCCAAATAGGCAAAGAAGGTTCTGGTCCTTTTTCCTTAACTGGCCAACCAAACGCTATGGGTGGGAGAGAAGCAGGAGGACTATCGCACCTTCTTCCAGGATATAGGTTTGTAAAAAATAAAATAGATAGGAATGAAATTGAAAAAATATGGGGGTTCCCTGAGGGAAAGATATCTGCAAAACAGGGTCTATCTGCATTTGAACAAATAGAAGCTATAAAAAAAGGATCTGTGAAAATTTGGTGGATTGCAGCTACGAACCCTTTGGTTAGCATGCCTAATTTAAACTTTGTAAAAAAAGCACTTTTAAAATGTCCTTTAATTATCCTCAATGAATCTTATGAACAAAGTGAATCAATTAAATATGCTCATCTAGTATTGCCCGCAGCTCAATGGAGCGAAAAAGATGGTGTTATGACAAATTCAGAAAGAAGAGTAACTCTTTGCCCATCTTTCAGAGAATCGTATAAAAATTCAAAACCAGATTGGCAAATATTTGCTGAATTAGGACAGAAAATAGGTTATTTCAAACAATTTGAATATGAATCTTCATCGGAAGTTTATGACGAATTTTTAAAAACGACTACAAAAAGATTATGCGATATGAGCGGGTTATCATATCAATTATTAAAAAATCATGGTCCTCAACAATGGCCTTATCCTAACGGCAGCGTACCTAGTACATCTTCAAAAAGATTATATGAAGATGGTTATTTCCCAACTGAGACTGGCAAAGCAAATTTTTGTATCGATGATCCTATAGGGTTGGCTGAACCCCCTTCAGATGAGTACCCACTAATTTTGACAATTGGAAGATATCTAAGTCAATGGCATACAATGACAAGAACTTCTAAAGTTCAAAAACTTACAAAAAAGAATCCAGAACCGTTATTGGAAATTAATTCTAAAGATGCTTTATCTTTAAAAATCAAAAATGATGAAATAGTAAAAATTAAATCCAAAAGGGGGGAAGTCCAAGCAAAAGTTCAGATTACTGACAAAATTAAAGCAGGTACAGTTTTTTTACCAATGCATTGGGGTTTTAGTCAAAAAAATATGTGTGAAGTAAACTCTTTGATGCATGAAAAGTCATGCCCGATATCAAAACAACCGGAATTAAAAGCATGCTCAGTAATAATTGTTCCAAACTAGGCAATAATCTTATTTCAGAATCTCATCAAATGCTCTATCCAAATTGTTGTGTTCATGACTTGGTCTAACTAACTTGCAAAAAGCAAATCTATCTAATTCGTTTAAATTTCTCCATTTTTCAACTGAAATATTAATTCCTCTTGCTAGTGCCGATTTTAAAACTTGGTCAGGAACTTTATTTTTATTTTGCCAAGGTTGATTAATTGAAATTTCTATTTCTTTTGCTTCTCCATATTTTGAATTAGATGTAATTTCTTTTAAAAAAGTTTTTAAATCAATGAGATCGTATTTTGAATCTGGCCAATCTACTATCTTATTTTTTTCAATTAAATTAAAATCTTGCCAATGAGTAAGTTTTAATTTTATTCCAATTAAATCAAGTTTCCTTCTTACACATAAAGGAATGCATCTTAAGTCTTTAATAAAATCATCCTCGAAATTAAAATAATGATTTGATTGACTGTTAACCAAAATTAAATTGATATTTTATTAATAAATTAATGCTAAGTATAAAAAATTGATATTAGCTTTATAAAAAATTTTATTTTTTGTATTATTGAATAAATTGCTAAATGGATATGGATAAATCTTTAACTCATATTAATGAAAGGGGAGAAATGAACATAGTTGATATTTCAGACAAAGTAGAAACTAAAAGAGAGGCTTTAGCAGAAGGATATATTAATTTAAACAAAGAAATATTAGAAAAAATAAAAAATGAAAAAATTAAAAAAGGTGATATTTTTGCAGCGGCTAGATTTTCTGCAATAAATGGTGCAAAAAAAACCTCCGAACTTATTCCTCTCTGTCATAATTTATCATTGAATAAAATCACAATTGATTTTGAAATTTGTGAATCAATGAAAGCAATTAAAATTATTGCTTTTTGCAAATCTCATTCTAAAACAGGTGTTGAGATGGAGGCTCTTACATCAGTTTCAATTGGCCTTCTCACTCTATATGACATGCTTAAAGCTTTAGATCCTTTTATGACTATTGATAATATTCGCCTTTTAGAAAAAAAAGGTGGTAAAAATGGAATACTAAAAAGAAGTTAAGTACTCAAAATAATGGGAATTGATATCAATAATCAGGGTCTTTATTTAAACGATGCTATTAAAAAAATCTTAGAAGAGATAGATACTTTAATAGTGAATAATGCAATTTTACATAAGGAAGAGATCAATTTAGACGAAGCACTTGGAAAAGTTTCTATGGAGGAAATCTTATCTGAGGAAGATATACCAGGTTATAGATCATCAGTTATGGATGGATATGCTTTAGGAGAATCAACCAAAGGAAATAAATGGAAAATTGTCGGAGAGTCTTTCCCCGGAAAACCATTTAATGATCTTCTTAAAAAAGGTGAAGCTGTAACTATTAGCACAGGTTCATTTGTCCCAGATAATTGTGTTTCTGTGATACCTCAAGAACAAGTTTCTTTAGAATTTTTAAACGGAAATGAGTATATTGTTAAAAAAGAAACATCATCTAATAACTCTTGGATTAGAGGAAAAAATGATCAAGTATTTAAAGGTGAAATATTAATCAAGAAAGGGGTAAAGATTACACCTGGGATTTTAAGTAAATTAGCAAGTTGTGGGATAAAAACTATAAAAGTTAGTAAATTTTCTAAATTAGGTTTACTAATTACTGGAGATGAACTTATCAAATCAGGATCTGCAAGAAAGAAAGGAGAAATATGGGAAAGTAATAGTATTTTGATAAAATCAATCGCAAAAAATCTTGGATTTGAAATTAATGAAATTCATATAGAAAAAGATAATTATCAAAGTATTAAAAATTCTCTTAGAAATATTTCTGAATTTAATGATGTAGTTATTTCAGTTGGTGGAATATCAGTGGGTAAAAAAGATTTTTTAAAAGATATTATTAACGAGATAGGAGAGATTAAATTTTGGAAACTATTTTTAAAGCCAGGAAAACCCTTTGCTTTTGGATTGATAAATAAAAAAATTCCTTATTTTGGATTACCAGGGAATCCCGTTTCAGCAGCTATTACTTTTATCCAACTTGTTTGGCCCGCACTTCAGAAACTTGAAGGAATTACTAATATTGAATTCCCTCTTAGGATTAAGGTTAAGTTGAATTCTGATTTAAAAAGAAGAAAAGGGAGACCTGAATTGCTTAGAGGAAAACTTATCGTTAATGAAGAAGGTGAATTAATTGCAGATATTTCTGAAGAACAATCCTCATCAAAGATTAGTTCAATATCTAATTCAGATTTATTAATAGAAATACCTTCTGAAATTGATTTTTGTCAAAAAGGAAATTTATTATGGGCACAACTTTTAAAAAATAATTTTTTATAATCTAAATCCTAAGTCAGTATTCTTTTTTACCCATGAGGATCCTTTGAAAGTCCATTCTTTTTTCCAAAAAGGAACTTTGTATTTTGTAAATTCAAGTATTTCTTGGAGATATTTATTTGCAATGCCTCTATGATCAGCACTTACTGCTATTAAAATAATAGGCTCGTTAGGGTAAATGAAACCTATCCTGTGCAAGAGAAAAATAGATAAATCATCCTGTTTTTCAGAAATTTTCATTAAATATCTTTTAATATAATTTTCGGTCATTCCTTTATAGTGAACGATTTCTAGTTTCTTTAAATCATTTCCAAATTGATCAAAGGGCCTTACTCTCCCAATAAAAAATGAGTTTGCTGAATTTTTATTTACCTTTTCCCAAAGTTCGAATTCTTTATAAGGATTAAAAGTCTCTTCTAGAATTTTAAATTTTATTTTTAAATTATCCACCGGTAAAAATTGGCATAAATGCCACCTCATCATCGGGATTAATCATCGCATCCATATCTGTAATTTCTTGATTAATAGAAACGATAATATTATCTTGCGGTAAATTAGAATTAATTAAATTCCATACAGAAAAAACCTTCATTTGAGACCCTTCAATTGTAAGAAATTTTTCATTCCATCCTAGATCTTCAGCAATACTAGATAATAAAACCACCTTAATTTTGTTAGATTTTTCACTTTCCATCTATAGTGATCTAGTAACTATTGGTTTAATTTTAAGTGGTTTCTATAGCTTTGCTTACTGTTTCTGATACTCGTAACACAAAAAATGATGAGAGTGGAAATTATCTCCTTCAAGAGGCTGAGAGATCAGGACACAATGTCGTTGATAAGATAATTTGCAAAGATGATATTTATTTAATTAGAAAATATACAAGCGATTGGATCTCAGATCCAAATATTGATGTGATTATTACTACAGGTGGTACAGGAATTACAGTTAGGGATGTTACTCCTGAGGCTATTAGACCTTTATTAGATAAAGAGATTGATGGTTTTGGAGAGACTTTTAGATTTTTATCATTTAAAAAGATAGGAACTAGTACTTTACAAAGTAGGTGTATTGCGGGGTCTGCAAATGGTAAGTTTTTATTCATTTTGCCTGGATCTAAGGATGCTGTGATGACAGGTTGGCAAGATATAATTTCTTATCAACTTAATCAAAATACAAAACCTTGTAATTTAATAAATCTCATTGATAAGTTAAAAAAATAATTCTCTAGTTTATTTATTTATAAGAAATTGATTTGAGATCAATTTTTGATTTTTTATGCATTTAAGTAGAGAAGGATCTTTTATCTCATTTTCTAATTTTGATAATTGTTCAAAACTATTATCATTCCAAATGCTCCCTAAAGAAAAAATTGCATATTTAGCGATTTCTAATTCTTTATTTAAAGAATATTTATAGAGCAATTTACAAACTATTTCGCTTTCTCTTCTTTTTAAAATGGATATTATCTTATAGTTGATTTTGAAATCATCGTAAATTTTTATTTGATCAATAAAAGATAATAATATTTCATCAGCTAATTGATGAGCTTTGAAATGAAGAATATTAAGGCCTGCAATCCAAAAATCTGTTTCGCAAATATCGAATATTTCTCTAATTAATTTAAGTTCGATTTCTCCTCCCCAGGGCTCTAAAGCATTAATTATATGAATATTTAACTTATTATTTTGATAAAGATTTTTTAGTAAAAGATCTTTTGCATTTTTTTCATTTGTTAA
This sequence comes from Prochlorococcus sp. AG-347-I19, assembly GCA_003279105.1. Lineage (GTDB taxonomy): Bacteria > Cyanobacteriota > Cyanobacteriia > PCC-6307 > Cyanobiaceae > Prochlorococcus_A. Next base: position 44,952 of record QCBO01000003.1, on the reverse strand, counting down.
TTTAAGGGCCTCAATAAATTCAACTTTAAGTCCAAATTTTTTTATCATCTTTTCCAGTAAAAAATATCCTTTCCTTTCTTGCATTCCTATCTTTTCCGCTATAACTTTACGAATCTCAAAAGATAATTCCAATGAATAGTAGGAAAAAAGAATATCAAGATCTAATTTTTTTGAACCTAATCCATTTAAAACTTCTAATATTTTAGTTTCACTTTTGCTCATTAATATATTTTTAGGTTTTTAACTTTGCATTAAACTTGTTGATTAAAATTTCTTTGAGTAAATTATAAATTTCATGTTTACTAACTTTTTTAAATTCGGTTTCGCCTAAGGTTTGCAGGTGATCTTGTCTCCCTCCAATACTGACATTATATCCATCCTCAGTTCCACCTCCCTCTTTTTTTACCTTTGTACCAGTCATGCCAATACCACCCATATGAGCTTGTCCACAATTATTTGGACAACCTGTCCAATGGATTTTAACCTCCTCTGATAATTCAAGTTCTCGATCTAATTTTTCAGAAATATTCCTTGCTATATCTTTGGTATTTGCAAGAGCAAAGCTACAATAACTACTCCCTGTACATGAAACGGTACTTGCTGAAAAATGGGATGGATTTAATTTGAATTTATTAATAATTTCTTCATCACCAAATTCTTCTAAAATATTATCTTTTAGGCCAACAATAATTAGATTTTGATCTTCGGTAAGTCTTACTTCACTTGTTCCATATTTTTCACTTAGTCTTGCAATTTCTTGTATGTCTTCTACACATAATCTTCCTACAGGAATATGTAATCCAGCAAAGTAAAGATTGTTTTGTTTTTGTTTATTAATCCCAAATAAACTTCTTTGTTTTTCGTTGAAAATTGAGCCTGGATCGTTCGACAATGTTCCAAATTTTTCTTCCACAAGTTCTCTAAATTTTTCGATACCTATAGAGTTCAAATAATATCTAAATCTTCCTTTATTTCTTAGAAATCTATCTCCATTATCTCGCCAAAGGGAACAAATAATCCCAGTTATTTTGCATATATCTTTTTCTTCTACCCAGACATCTAGAGGTATAGCATAAGCATTCAAAGTTGCTGATAAAATTCCTCCTACCCAGACACCAAAGCCTAATATTCCATTTTTAAAAACAGGATGAAAGATAAGATCATTATGTAGAAGAAAATTATCTTTTGCTCCTGCAACTGCAGTATTCCACTTCCTTGGTAAATTCGAGAATTCGGGGTTGCCATTACCAGAATTTGTTAAGTAATTTTCTAATTCAGAAGTATATTTTCTTGTATCTATAATTTCTTCAGGATCAATTCCTGCTATTGGATTGCCAGTAACATTCCTTGGATTATCCATTCCAGACTGAACGGATGTAATATGAACCTCCCTAAGTCTATTAATAATATCTGGTAGATCATTTATCAAAACCCCCCTTAATTGAATATTTTGCCTAGTTGTTATATCTGCAGAACCGTCTTCTCCATATCTAGCGACTATTGACGCGATTACTCTCAACTGATTAGAGTTCAGAATTCCATTGGGAACTCTAAGCCTCATCATAAATCTTCCAGGAGTTTTTGGTCTCCAAAAAAGGCCATACCACTTTAAGCGCATTTGCAAATCTACTTCATCCATCTCTTCCCACCCTTTAAGAGCGTAATCATCTAACTCTTCAAAAATTTTCAGACCATCTTTCTCCGCCTTTTGCTTTTCAATCTTATTTAATTTTTTATCATTTAAATAATATTGCATATTAATTTTATTCTTTTATTCTTATGAGATTTTAGACAATTTAATGTTTCCTCATATACAAATGTCAATAAATATTGATTATTTATTTTTAACAACGAATTCCATATTTTAAGAAATTCTTAAGCTCATAAAAATAAAGTCTCTTTCTTGGCCGGATCACTTATCCGTAATTATGAGATACTTCTGTCCATCCTTTTTGGTGCAGTTCGTGCCATTTTTCCCAGGCTGAATCTATGTTGAGTTTTTCAGAGGATTTGTACCCTCCAGGTTCTCCAAGGTGATTTGTGTAGAAAAGATGAGTATAAATTTTTAAATTAGGTTTAGGAGAATTTTTGCATTCTTCGAAAAAGATGATTCTGCTGCCTTCGGGATTTAGTAGGCATCCGTTGGGTTTGCTAGTGCTACAACCAAATGAGTACTTAGGATCCATACTTTACCTTTAATCGACTGGCTGACTATTAATACGTTTGTACTATAAATTATATTCTCCTTGTTTTGCTGTCAATCCTTTTAAGGTTAAGTACTTATTTACTAATAATTATTTTGTTTTTTAATAAATAAGATAATTTCTTTAAGCTTATGAATTACAGGGAAGATCTAGAAATCAAACTACAAAAAGTAACACTTGCAATGCAGGAAGTTTTAGATGATATTCACAAAACTGATCCTGAGAAGCAAAGAATAATTTCCAAACTTATTGAATTTAAAAAAGCAATCATTTCAAAGGGAATTGAACTTAATATTGAATTAGAGGCAGCCTAGAAAAATTCCAAATCTCATGAATTATTAATAACTTTTAGAATAATGTTATTAACAAAGAAGGGTTATTTATCAAATGCAGTCTGGTACTTTTGAATTATTGATCCTAGTATTTATCTTTTTAGGTCTTCAAGCCTGGTGGATTATCCCAATAGTTATTAAAAATAATAAATTAAATAAGAGAGGTAAGGATTTAAGAGAGGAAATTAAGCAATTAGAAAAGTTATATAAAAAATAAATTAGTTTATTATTTTTGCAAAATACCTATTATTAGTTAGTGAAACTCAAATATCTAATGAAAATAAAAACATTTATTCCATTTTGTTTCCTTTTTATTGGGACTTTATCTTTAACACAACCTTCTCTTGCTGAAGAAAAGATCGAAGTTATACCTATTATTCAAAGTTCAAAAGGACTAAGTGGTAAAAATTTTAATTATCTCGAGGGTAAGCCTGAATTAAGACTCCTAAAAGTAAAAATTCCAGTTGGGTTGAAAACTCCAATTCATACTCATCCTTCCCCAATGTTGATTCATGTCACCAGAGGAAGATTAAAGCATGTGAGGGGTGAAGAAATTAATTTCTTTAAAGCGGGTGATGCATTTATTGAGAGTAATAATGGGGCCCCACACTATGTGAAAAATGTTGGAAAGAGGCCGGCCATACTTCATGTGGGAGTTGTATCAGTAGTTGGAATGCCTACGGCCATAAATAAATAAGATTTTTCTCAAAGTTGTTCTATCAGTATGATGATTGAACTTTTATGAAGAACAACTGTAATGAGATACTCCTCCGTAGTTAAAATACTGGCTTGGCTTTAGTCGATTATATTTTTGATCTATTTCTGAGGGTTGTTCTACATATGGATTGCTAAAGACATTCTGTAACTCTTTTATTTTTTTGTAATTTCCCTTTTCAGCTTCTTCATATGCGGGAACGACCATCCATTCGCGCCAAGTATAGACTGGATTAAGGGATTTCATTGATGCCGATTTCGCTTTAATATTTCCCTCTTTCTTCAAGACTGATTGCCAGTTTTCAAGCCATACTTCCCACCTATTATTGAGCTCGTCATTAATTGGTAAATAGAAACAGTCTTTTAAAGAATCTAAGTTATCAGGTATTTCAGACAGTTTACGGAACAAAATTGTATAGTCTGCTTTTGAAATGACCATGAGATTAAAAAATTCATTTATTAGAGTTTCGTTGTAATGTTCTAAACCAAGCTTGTTTGCCCACATTTTCATCAATTCTTTATTCATTAATTCAGAAAAGTCTTTTTCGATTTGATCTAACTTTTCTTGATCTTGTTTTCTTTGTGAAAGTAACGGACTAAGAGATGAACAGAATGTTTTAAAGTTGATTGCCGCTGCAGAAGGCTGGTTAAAAAATGAGAAATGTTCACCTCCACCTGTCCATGGCTGAAATCTTGGATCAAATAATTCACAGAATCCAAAGGGGCCATAATCCAATGTATAACCTCCAGCAGCACAATTATCGCTATTGAAATTACCCTGGCAATAACCAACTCTCATCCAGTTGGCTATAAGTGATATAAGTCTTGATCTGTATAAAGTAGCCAGTTTTATTACTTTACTTTCAGTTGAAATCTCATATTCAATTTCATCTTTATAATTTCTATCAATTAGATGTTGAACTATCATCTTTAGTTCATTGAGGGCCTCATCATGCGCATTATTACGAACTCGTCTTGCAAATAGTTCAATCTGGCCTACTCGTAAAAAAGATGGAGCGACTCTTGTAGTAATTGCCGCTTGATTATCAATCATGATATCAGGTTCAAAATATCTGGACCCTTTGGAATACCAAGGTCTTCTAACTATTTCTGAACGTGAGACATAAAGTGTTAAAGATCTTGAGGTAGGGATTTCCAAGGCATTCATTAATTCCTGTGCGAGAAATTCTCGTACGCTAGACCTTAAGACAGCTCTACCATCTGCTCCACGACAATAGGGAGTTGGACCTCCTCCTTTAAGTTGCATTTCCATTCTTCTACCATTGAATAAACCTTCAAAAACAGAAATTGCTCTACCATCGCCATAACCATTGCCAGTTCCAAAAGGACATTGCTGGATATATTCAGTCCCGTAAATTGATAATGCATAACCTGTTGCCCAACCAACAGGACTCATTGGATATTTAGCAACAGAAATATCCCCTGAGAAAAAACGACAAAAATTTTGGTCTTTAGTAAGATCTGAGCTTAGCCTTAGTTCTTGAAAAAGTTTGTTGCTATGGGAAATATATTCTGGATCTGGAATAGCAGTTGGAACAACTGGTACGTAATGACCTGAATATACTGAACGCGGCTTATGATCATTTCCATCTTTTGTTGATTTAGGATCTGCTTTAAGAGAATTCATAAAAGAATAGTCAGATAGTAGAGAAAATTCAGAAAAATTTTCTGTAAGCTTTCCTTTTAAAGAATTAGATTTGGTTGACATCAAATTTGTTATCTATTCTTGAAGGCTTTCTAATTTCTTAAAATTAAATACCTTTATATATTTTATATAGATTCTATTAGGGATGGTTTTTTGCCGATAAGTTTGAGATTAAATAGAAGTTAAAATTTAATATTTACCAAAAAAGGTTTCGCAGTAAAACATTTTCTTGAGAAAAATGTTTAGACTATTAAAGATAAAACAAAGCACTTAGTCTTCATATAAATTTTTTAATTAATAACCATTTTTTTGAGCTTGCTCAAAAATAATGCGAAAAAGCTTCTCAATTTAATTGGTTGATCGGCTTATACCACCCCCCTTTATTTCCTCACTATATTTCTTGTGAAAATTTTCTAACTTACCCAGCCTTTGAGCAAATCAAACACACTAATAAATAGTCCAAAACCAATAATTGGGGGCGCAACCCATCTTGTCATGAATTTCAAATAACGTGTCGTTTTGATTCCAACTTTTGAATCACTAAGTTCTTCATTAAACTTTCCAGGTACTACCCATCCCATAAAGAAAGTAACCAAGAATCCACCAAAGATAAGTAATACGCCACCAAAAATCGAATCAATAGTTCCAAGAATGTTTAAGTTCAATGCAGAAGGAATGCCTGCTAAGAATAGGAAAAGAGTTATTAGCCAAACAGATTTTTCTCTTTTAAAACCAAATTTATCCATTAAAGAGGATACTGGAACTTCCAATAATGAAACAGAGGAAGTTATTGCTGCTATATAAGCTAGTGCAAAAAATGCAACAGCTACAATTCTTCCAACTGCTCCATATGAACCAAGGCCCGTAGGAATTGATATAAATAATGCACCAACTGTTGATTCAGAAATAGCATCACTTAAACCAAATGTTAAAACAATAGGAAAAGTAATAAGTCCTGCCATAAGACCCACCAAAGTATCCAATGATGCAACTCCAAAACTTAGTTTTGGAAGATTACTCTTTTTATTTAAATAGGAAGCATAAGTCACCATAACTCCAATTCCTAAACTTAAAGAAAAGAAAGCTTGTGTAAAAGCATTTCTTATTGTTTGAGGGTTCCTCAATTCATCAAAGTCAAACTTAAACAAAAATGTTTTGTATCCTTCCCATGCGTCCGAAAGTGAAGTGGCCCATATTGCTAGCGATAGAAGAATTATAAAAAGTATAGGCATAAAGAATCTTGTCACCTTTTCGATTCCTTTTTTTATCCCTGATGAAACTATTATGGCTGTAAGAACAAGACTTAATAGGTGCCCCAATAAAACACTGCTACCACTACTAATTGAGCCAAAGAAAGCTTCTGCTTCACTTAAATTTTTTGGTAATCCAAAAAATAATGAATGGAACAAGGTATCTGCGGTCCACCCCATTATGACTGAATAATATGATGCTATTCCCAAGGGAGCTATAAAGAAAAGAACTCCTAATGGATACCAATTTTTTCCAGCTAACTTTACTGGTGCAAGCAATGTGCTGGCAGTAGCGTTTCTTCCTAAAGCCATTTCAGCAACAAATACCGGAAGGCATACAATTAAAACTATTAGTATGTATAAAAGTACAAAAGCAGCACCTCCACCTTGAGAGGCTCTGTAGGCGAAACCCCAAAGGTTACCAAGACCTACTGCGCTACCAGCAGCTGCAAGAATGAATCCCAACTTACTAGTCCATTGTTCTCTTGGAGAAATTTTTGAGTCCAAAATTAAAATCTGTTTTTTATAGTTGATTTATAACCTATAAATAAAAATTAGTTAATACATTGCTTAATAAAAACTAATCTTTATTGAATTATTTTTTTTGCAAAAAGATTTAAAATCAAAAAAACATCTTAATTACTGCTATGACCATTGAAAAGACTATTCTAGATTTTCAACTAAGTAATACGTTCGAACAATATGAATCTCATATGCATGCTGAGGAACAGCAGTCGATGTTTAAAGAAATGGGAGTTAAAACATTTTATATTGGTAAATCATTAGATGATCCTCAAAGAGCAACTGTAATTTTTCAAGGACCAGAAAATGTTCTATACAATATTTTTATGAATCCTGAAACAAAACCTATTGTTGAAGCTTCAGGGCATATTTATGCGGGTACAAAAATAACTCGATGGATTTCTTGAAAAATAAATCTTTTATGAATTATCAACTTTTAATTGAATCATATTCTTTTGGGACATCCCTTTCTGAGCAAGAAATAGAACTTTTAAGTCTGGAACTTGAAACTCAAATAATGAACATTAATATATCAACAGATTTTGGCTGTTTTAAATCGGCCCCCACCCATATTTGCGAAGGTCTAAATTTAAAAAAAGATACTTATTGGATTATGTGCCTTGCTGAAATATTAGATTTACATAAGCCCCCCAAATTTGGGAAAACGAAAAGTGTGGAGGTTTTCGATTTACTTCTTGAAAAAGGACTTGTTATTGGTTAATTATTTAATTATTTGAGTATTAAAAATAAGTTGTTTTTTCTCTATTCTGATAGCATTGAACTAGGGTCAGATAAATAAATGAAAGATTCTAATGTATTGATACTAGGAAATATTATTAAACTAACTAGATCAAGTGAAAAGAAATTCAAGCTAGGAAACTTTAAAGGGGCAATAGATGACAAAATGAAGGCTAATGCAATACTGAAATCCAAATCTTGTGATGAAAAAATTATTGAAAAATATAGAGAAGAATTATCTAGATTGTATTCCTCAAAATTTGATCTTATATTTGATCATAAGCTGAAAATTGATAAAATAAAGAGAAATAAAATAGTAAAAATGCTGGAACAAAAAAGTAAGGAAAAATTAAAAAGTCTTGATTATAAAGGAGCAATAAAAGCCTTTAGGAGGGCAGAAAAATATTTTTTAAATTAAATTCAACCTAATACACAGAAATTTTATAAGACAAATTAAATTTATAAGTTTAAGAATAAAAAATAATGAAAGGGTTGATTTATTTTCAGAATTCGTTTCTTTAAAGATATATCATATTTTGGTACTACTCATGGTTATGCCCCAATCTACCTTGGAAAGCTTATTATTTTTTTTGATACTTTCTCTTCTTGCAACGTATATTGTTAATTTAAAGTATTCTTCAAAATTTAAAATTCAGAAGTAGTTTTTTTATTTATCTTTTGTCTTAATTAGATTTACTTCCTTGGATCACTCCAAGTCTCTTTGTATAACCAACTCAAAAAAGAAAGAGTGAGTATATTACCAAATGCATAAGTTATTCCTATTAATGGGTCATAAATATTGGCAAAAATTGTCGACATAATAAATATTATTAACCCTGAGACAACCAAATCTTGAATAGGCAAATCTTTTAAATTAACAGAACTAATCATTTGATTATTGTAACTAATAGATTAAAAAATTATAAACCCGGTTAGAGAATTATTTACTAATTGGTTTTTACTTACTTTGAGTTTTTTTAAGAGAAGGATTAGATTATCAACCTATTTAAAAATATTTATTTACTAAAAACTTTAAATAAATATATAAATTAAATAAACATTTTATACATGACAATGATTTATTTATATCAATTTGAGATTGGGAAAAAGGATATAGTTTTTAGAGTTTCTTTTTAAGGATTTGGAAAACTTTAGTTATTATGAATATCTTAATTCAATCTCATTTCATCCCCCGGTGATGATAATAACTACATTAGTTTTTTTTTATATAAGGAGAAAAATTTTATTGAAGGGTGAAAAGCATTAGCAATTTATTTGATACCTGTATTTTTTAAAGAGTCGAAAATAAAATAAAGGAAGCAAATTAAGAAAACAATTACATATATAGAATCCATTTAACTAATCGCTGTAATAGAGCTACTTAATCCATAAGTAAGAAATATAAAACTTACCAATGTTACTCCAATCATTACGGTTGTATAGAGTTTATTTAATGTGAAATTATTGCTTGATGAAAAATCTGCAACAACTAAATTTTTCATTGAATATTTATCCCTACTTTTGAAATTGCTACTTTTAACCAAGCTGCCTAAAATGGGTTCGGTTGAGACATTCAATTCTTGATTGATAACTGAATTTAAACCTTTATCTTCATTAAAGAATTTTGGGAACATATAAGTATGCCACAATGTTATAACTGCAACCCAAAAAACAACGCTTACACCTGCGATTCCAAAAAGTAAAAATCTAAAATTTTCCATATTTTTTTTAATTTTTTAATTAAATTAAATCTACATCAAACTAAATATTCAAATATTTTTATTTAAAAAATATACTTAAAAAAAATCAATTAATCATAATTAGTTGTGATTAATGATTAAAAATAATGTTATTAAGTGTTTTTGTATAAATATAAGTTAATGATTTGATCAATTATTAATTTAAAAAGGTCAAAATAATTACCAAATTTATTATTACTTTATAAAAATGGATTTTAGAGTTTTTCTTGTTATTACACCAATAGTATTTTCATGGATATTTACAGTTTTTTGGTTAGGTAGATGGGATGTATTTAGATTGACACCACTTGGACTACCAAAGAAGGGAGTTGCTCCTTTCAAAAACTATCAAGTATGGGAAGATTCTGCACTAATTCCTGATTCAGGCAGACCAGCAGAAGGTTATCCTGTGTTTACAGTAAGAACTGCAGCTGTAAACGCTTTAGGAATTCCAACTGTTTTCTTTCTAGGCGCAATTTTGGCAATGCAGTTCAAATCTTATTAATTAGGTATTTTGATGGATATAAGATTTGTTATTGTTGGAGCCCCCTTCGTAATTGCCTTTTTCTATACCTTATTTTGGCTCAGAAAATGGGGCGCTTTTAAATTGCCTGAAGATAATTTGCCAAAAAAAATGACTTTAAAAAATCAATCAGCAGAGCAACGTTATATTTTGGAAAATATCTTTTTAACTAAAAATTAAATTAAATTCATTTATTTTTATTTATTAAATTGTCATGATTCCAATAGAACAGTATTTATTTTTTGCAATTTCTCTTTACGCTTTTTTTCATCTTTCAATAAGAATAGTAAGTGTATTAATTAGCTTTTCCTAAATAAAAATTACATAAAATATAAAACACTTATTTGTATAAAATTAATCTTTCTAAATTAAGAAAATCATTATATAAATATAAAAGTAGATATTAGGGCAATCTACTAGCCGATAGCTTTGATAAGTACGGTTTTTAATGAGAACCTCCCTTTAACCTCATTTTCTTTTTTGCAATCTTAGAAAATGAGGTTTAAATATTTTTAGAAAAGAAAATAATATAAGGTTAAAGTTCAGTATCAAAAATAAACTCTTTCAATTAAAAAATATCTATGTATTTGTATATTATTTACTTTTAAAAAAATAGTTTTTTATTTATAAAGAATATGTAGATATTTGGCGCATCTGCAACGGTTTACAATCCGTCTTTATGAACCTAGCCAAAAAAAATATTCTTAACTGCGTTTTAGTTATTTTAGTAGTTAGGAATATTTTTATTAAATATTTAAATTTTAGAGAATTTATCTCATCTATAGGTGAATTTAATGATTAATGAATTAAATAAAAAAGATACTTTTGAAAATATTTATAGAGATTTAGAATCTGGGATGCCAGAGAATAAATCTATAAAGGAGTATGCCCTACCTAATGCTAGGCAATGGTTAGGAGGAAGATTTGTTGCTATATGGGTTTTGCCAATTTATTTCATTAGAAAGTTTGCAAAGTTTTCATCCTCATCCGCTTTTGTTAAACCATATTCTCCCTCTGAATATGGTCCATCATATAAACAACCGGAAACACTATTTACTGCTTTGAGGAATGTTTTTAAGGGTGAAGATCATTTGAGATTTTTTGATCATAGATTTATTGGTATTTGGGTTTTACCAATTGCCATAACTGGAATAGTTTTTGAAATCCTATTAATAGCTCCTATTAATAACACTACACCTTTTCATTAAGTATTTCTAAGATCAAATCTTTAATTTTTAGGATGACTACAAATATATTATTTTTCTTTAAAAGTTCTATTGAAAATTACTTAAAAGATTAAGATAAAATTTTTTTATCTTAGAGTTATTTTGTTTTTAAAATTAGATGATTCAAATAATTGAGAATATTTGACATACCTTTTAATATAAAAAAAATATCTTATTCTTTAATGTCTAGGAAAATAACAACCGTAATTTCTTTTAAAATTGAAAGTACATTTGAAGAATGGGTTAAAATTTTTGATAGTAAAGAAGCAGATCTAAGACATTCTGAATTTGATATTAAACCACTATTTAGAGGATTCAGTAAAGATGATCCTAAAAAAGTAATTTGTATACATCAGGCTCCAGAGGGAAATATTCAAAAGTTTGTTCGAGCAAATAGTGAATGGATAAAAAGTCACAAAGTTGATTTCTCAAGTATGGAAGAATCATCTTGGATATGAATCGTTTTAGAATTGCTAAAGTAATTATAGTTTTTTTATCATTATCCTATTTGAGTATTAATTTTTTAAGAAATTATAATTCTCCAGAAAATATAGAAAAAAGATGCATTCTTAAATTTGAAAAAGATTTTAAAAATCATTTGGAAACATCTCAAGAAGAATGGAATCAAATTTTAGATTTAGCTGATAACAATTATTTAAAATGTATGGGCATACCTCAGTATTAATTATGGGAGAGGCAAAGAGAAGAAAAAATTTAGGTATTCCGCCTAGAGAAAAAAATGAAGACATAAAGTTGCCCCAACTCGATAAAAAAGCCATACAGCAAAAAGTTAGGTCTACACTATATAAATATCCAATTATCCCTTTTCTCTTTTATGGAGCTGCCATAGTTATCCTAATCGGAAGTTTATTTTATGTTTTCAAATCCTTTAATTTTGCTTAATTATTAGGATTGTGAATTTTGATATTGATGACTCTTTGTAACCATTGTTTAAAAATTTTTTAAAGATAGTAAATTATCAAAAATAAATGTGTAATGAATGATGAAAAAATAATAGATGATAATTATTTACGATTGACACCATCTTGAGGTGCTGTAATTTTAGATTAAATTAAAACTATTTATGAAAAAAATCAATAAAAAATATGCTGAAATAATGCGTCAAGCTGATAATGCAGTTGGAAGAAAAGAAGTAGTTAGTTTATTAAAAAAAGCTGCAATTATAATGTCTAAATCTGAGGAAAACTTAGCTGCTTAAGTTAGAAAACTATTTTATTAGGATAAATAAAACACCATAAAGAATGATTGATGAGGATGCAGCCATAATGATAAATGGTATTATCATGCCTGAGTTTAACCATCTTAAAAGTCTTATTTTCTTGTTAATTACTCTTGGCATTTTTTTTGAATCCCTTAATTGCAACTTAACAAGTAAATAAATTGTGTAAATGATTAATTAATCTTTTTAAATATCATTCTTTGACTATTTTGGAATTAAATTTTCTAAAGAAAATTATAATAGAATCCGAATTTTTTATCTTGAGAGAATTTTTTAGGTAATTAATACCTTGTATTCTTCAAAATTCTCATGCAAGATTTAGAAACATTAGATTTTTAAATAATGATTGAAAATTTAAAAGATAGCCCTGAAGAATTTAAAGAATATGATTCAGAACTGTTACTTAAGATTCTAAATAAGACATCACTTGAGAATAAAAAAGGTGATGATAAAGAACTATTCGTAGATGAAAATTGGAAAATTAATTCAAAAAATATGAGTAATATAATTCCTTCAGATAATTCAAATTTGAAAAGAATATTATCAGATATATTCCCAAATAAAAAAATAATGATTCATGATAATAATGATGGGTCGCAAACAATTTTCTTATCTTAATTTAAGTATTATAAAAAAAGCTTATTTATACTATTTATGAAAAGTAAATTTTTTGAGAAAAATTAGTAAAAATTCCTCTCGCGGAATTTTTCTGAAGATGTTATCGTTCATTAACGTTCATCCAAGTTTATATCTCTGGACGCATGAAATGGGAGTAGGGAACGGGATTCTCATTAACTGCAAAATACCATGAATAACCTCTTACAAATAAGAGAAAAAATCAAAAGAGCCAATAGGCTATGTGAAGCCCAACTTTTGGCAACTAAAAGTGGAGAAGTTACTCCATACAGAAGATCCGTCTTTGAAGAAAGAATCAGCAAAACACAAAAAGAAATGAAATTGAAAGACTCAAATAATTAAATTCTTTTTTGAAACTGATCAATCAAGAGGGGGGTTAATCCCTCTCTTTTTTTATTTATAAAAAACAACGTAATAATTAATTTATTTTTTCGATTATGGATTATTAAAAAGAACATAATTTCTATGCTTTTACTATTGATTTAATTTATATAAATGGCAAATTTAATTCAGTAATTAAGAGGTAAATAAAAATGATTAAAAAGAAAAATAAACAAATTAAAACCTCACCTAATAAATTAAATTTAGATCAAGTTTTATGGTTAATAGAAAATTATTTGCCCCAAAAGAAAGATAGAGGTGTTCAAAAAAAAATGTATATTGATAATCTAGAAGCAGAGACTATTAAGATATTTTCTAAATTAGCCTCTTCACGTTCTAGAACATTATTACCAACCACAAAAAATACGACAATCTCTTTTACCTTTGGTAATTGGGCCTTGCCTTACCTGAAATTGCTTAAGAAAATAGGAATAGCTAAGTAAGAAAATTGTGATCGGCTAGAACTAGATTTATCACGCAAATAAAAATAATTAAAGATTAAAAAGTCTCAGAAAGTTCTTTTCGAAATTTAAGGAGGAATACTTACTTTACATAAAAAATACAATTGCTAAGTTTAAGATATGAGATCTATTTATTAATGTTTCTAAATTATCTGCCTAGTGAAATGGTTGAAGTTGTTGGTTTGACAATGATTTTTTCATTTCTAGTTGGAACTATCTTGATTTTGTTATTTACATCAGATCAGGCAAATACAAAGAATCTATATTTAAAGAAGGCTAAATAAATTTTAAATAATTTGTTTATCTATAAAGGACCTTTGTTTTTAATAAAATTTAACTCGCAGGTTTAGAACATAATTTTTAATATTGATACATAAACATATTTAAGATTATGGGCGAAGCTAAAAGAAGAGAAGAATTAGGATTGCCACCTAGACAAAAAAATGAGTTAAATAAATCTGATAGATACTTTTCATGGCTTCCAATTACTAAATCAAGAATTAAGAAATACCCTTACATGGGTGTAGCAACAATGGCACTAGGAGCGATAATTTTCTTAGTAAGTGGAGGCGAAAATAGTATTAATTAGTAAGATTTTGACTTGGCTTAGAATATATCTAAGATTTTTTTTGTAATAGTTTAACGCCAGATATTATTGATATTATTGAAGCTATACCAAGAAATATCGAGTAAAAAGGTTGCAAATTAATAATGCCAAAATTACCCGTATGCCATTTTATTAACCAAAAAGCATCTAATCCTAATGGTTGAAGAATACTATAAATAGTCCCAGATACAATAGTAATTAGTAAGGGAATTGCTGAAATTGCGGTTATTTTCCTGTGAATTTTTCTTTGATTTGTTTTTAATTTTTCCATTTATTTTCTCAAATAGATATGTAATTCTTTTTCGTTTTTGCAAGGCATCCATCTATCTTGATTCTTATGTATTCCTTCGCAACCAAGTTCTAAAGATCTATTTTTGGCGTCCTCTTCAGAAATAAATGTACCCCTCATATGTGCATGAGAATAACTATTGAAATTTAGAGATAAGGAAAATAATAAAATAAAAAATTTAAAATTTCTAAGAAAAATAAGCATTATTTCAAATAAGTATTTGTATTAAGGAGAGATTTTATGAAATATTTTTGTTTTGCCAGTTTTACTAAATGAAACTACTTTGTAGTTCTCATAATCATGAGAGTGCGAGTCGGGAGAATGAATTTCCATCCCTGGAGAGCCAAAAGGCATGCCTGGAACAGCTATCCCATTGATATTTGGTTTTTCTCTAAAAAGTTTGTTGATTGATTCAATCGGGACATGTCCTTCAATCCTATAGTTAGCTATTTGAGCAGAGTGACATGATCTCAGGTTATTGGGAATTTGATATTGGTTTTTAATTACTGAAGCATCCTCAACTATATTATCAACAACTTCTAATCCATTATCTCTTAAATGATTTATCCATTTTTTGCAACAACCACACGATGCCGATCTGTAAGAAACAACTTTTGAGATATCTATATTTTTTTGAGTTAAAGCAATACTCTTATTTGGATCAATTATATTTGTAAAAAGAATTACAGAAAAAATTAGATAATTTAAAAATCCTCTTTTCATAAATATTTTATTAAATGCCATACTAATAACGACGATTAAATTTAATATTTAAATTAAACATAAATGAAAATTTATTAAATCGCTATTTTATTAAAATCAAGACACTCATAATTGCCATTAAAAGATTTTCAATAAAACTTATAATTCCCAAAGGAGTTTTTGCCTATCCACCAATACATGCACAATTTAATTTTAATTTATCCAAATAAACAGCCTTAAATACTGAAATCATACCAAAATACCTAAAATTAAGGCAATAAAAATAATTAAAGAGGGTGGAGAAGAATTAAGAAAACTTATTCCAATTAATAATTCGCAAAAAGAATAAATATATATCCAGCCATTAAATTTAGAAGATATTAAATCATATTTCTTATAAATTGTTCCAAAAGCTTCAGTATCGGTTAGCTTGAGCATCGCTAAAAGACAAATTGATATCCCCAAAAAATTTGCAAAAACTTTTAAGCAATGAAATGGTTATCAGAAATGAAGTACCAAAGACTGCAATTAAGGGGGTAAATGACTTAGACTTTATTTTTAACTTTTAAGGATAGAATCACAAATACTGGATGGATTTGCTTGTTTAACTATTTTCAGTCTTTTGATAAGTTTGTCTCGATCTATTTGATGTTTTAGATATTTAATACATAAATTTTTTTCCTTATATACCTCTGCTATTGGAGCAATTTTTAAAGCAATAGCAAAAGTACCAATAACTAAAAGAATGTTTGTAGCTAGTCTAATATTTGGTCGAAAATTGGATCTCATTCGTATTCTTTATTTCTGTCAATAATTTCCCTTAAATATATATCTTTTAGCTCGTCATTGTATCCATTTTCTTTTGCAAATTTCTCTAATTCCTTCAGCTCTTTTTCTGTCATTAAGCAGAATTGGATATATTGTTTTTCATATTTTCAATTTGGTTGATTAATTCATCTAACCATTCTGTATTATTTTCGGATCTTTCCTGAAAATATGTAATTTTAGGTTGATTTATTTCTAGTGTCTCATAATCTCCACTCATAAATTACCCCTAAATTTATACTCTGCATAATTTATCTAGAGAGATTATGCACATCAATAGGTTCTATTACTCTTAGACATTTACCATGAGTAACAAGTCGCTTTTTTAATAGTATAAATATTAAGGAATTTATCTTTTAAAAATATGGCAACTAATGAAGAACTAGAAAAAAGAATTGTGACTTTAGAAAAAGAAGTACAACACCTAAAAGCTGTTCTACAATATCAAATGAGAAATAAGAAAAAGTGATTCTTATTGTAGAGCAATTACTTTTGGTCAGATAAGTAATTTCTCTTGGTTATTTTAGGTACCTAATGAAAAAATCTAAATATTAAAAATTAGTACATAATTAATAAATTTTTGAAAAACTAACTTTATTTATTGATATTTAGAACATATTTGTTTTTATATATATAAAACTATTCGGTATGATTAACTCAATAGCTATTACATTGTTATTATTGGGCTCTTTAGTCGCTTACAAAAGACTCAAAAGAAAGAAAAGACAATTTCACGCACCACCCACAAATCAGCTTCCTAGTTGAAGATTAAATTCCGTCTTCGTCTTTTCCAAAAGGATTGTATCTAATATCCCAAATTAGAACTACTGCTATAGATAAAAGCAATAGACCAAAAATAACTTGAGGAGGTGGGAATAACATCAATCAAATATAACAATTATCAATAAGCTTTGCTTATGAAAATTTTAAAGGGTAATCGATATTGTTTGGTTCTAAATGTTTCATATAACATGCTGTTGAGCAATCTACTCCTTCACTATTGGTGCTACAAGAAGTGATACAGTCAAAAAAACTTTCCAAAGCATCTGAATCTTTAATATTTGAATAAGTGTCATTTTTCATGTCTAATCTTCAATTCTGAAGCTTATCTAGCAATTAATTTTTAATAATGTCAAATTTTAGGTAAAGTACCTATTCACCGTTTTTTTTTAACTATTGAATCTAAAAGTTTTTTCCCACCCTTCCTCTAAAAGTTTTTTATATTCGTTTCTCGCTTCTTCGATAGATTCAACCCTAGAGCCTTTCATAACTGGCTTACTTGATCGCTTAAAAACGCAACCATAAGAGATTAAAATTGCATTAATCATAGAAGAGTTCTTAGAACTATCTTCAAAAGGTTCAAATACTTTAATCCTCGATTTGGCTTTATTGATTAAAGTAAATTTTTCCATAAAAAAAAGGGCGTTAGCTTCGCCCTAATTAAAAAGCGGGATAATCCCCATCACCCAGCCCTTTTTAAAATCTTAGCACTACATATGGTGTTTGTAAGTATTAAAAATTACCTATTGATGGGGTTGTTTGTTTCTGTTTAATTTGTCATTATAGGAGTCCCCATCACCTAGGCTCGTAAGAGTCTTTTTTTTTGCTATTTTTTCTTTCTATGCTAGTGTCTTTCAAATTAGTGTTTAAAGACTTTTTATTTAATTTTTAAATTCGATAATTAATAATTAAAAATAGTTATAAAAATAATTTTATTCATGCAGACTTACATAGTACATTGGCAATTTCCAGATCAAGAAAGTCATATGCAAGGCGCCGAAGCTTTTGCGGGTTTTGTGGAAGGAGGGTGCGAAGGTGATGAATTTGATGGGTTTAAAGTCCTTAATCGAGTAGTAAATCCTGAGGGAGCTAATGGTTGGGCAATAGTTGAATCTTCAAACCATCAGAACATTTGGAAATGGAGTAGTATCTGGGTCGATAATTTTGGCGTAGACATTGAAGTTACACCAGTTCTAACAGATAAAGAATTTCTTTCCGTCCATAAAGAAATAGCAGCAGCCTCGAACTAATACTTTAACTTTTGGGTGTTTACTGTTGATCTAAAATAAAAAGGGTAGTAGCTATTTTTTATGGGAAAATTTTCTTCTGAAGAAATTGAAAGTCAATACAATTTAATAATGATGCTTTTAGCTGAACCTGAAAAGTATAGAGATGCCATTAATGCAATAAAGAAAGATATTGCATATATGCCATTAGAGCTTAAAAAAAAACTTGAGGAAGAAAATATTATCTTATGAATGAATCGTAAGTGGGATTCAACATGATCGTTAATTTTTAAAAATTAATAAATAGCCATTCACGTAAACTAACCAAGAGAGTCTAAATCTCTACGATGGTGAACTGTATTCGCGTGATCTTGAGGAACTTTCTGTTCTCTTATTAAATCTGCAATTGTTGGATAATCCTTTGCATTATCAATATCTCTTGCATTTTTATCTTGAATTGCGAATGGTGATTTTTTAAAATTCATAATTAATTTCCTCAAAATTTTTGTTGGATTCTGATTACAGATCCTGGATTGTCATGTACGTAAGTGTTGAATTCTCTCGCAAGCATTAGGCAATCGTATGCATCGCGCGCATAGAAGCCAACTTCATGTGTCTTATTTGTTGAATCTTTGTAACTCAACACATATTTGTTACAAGATTTTATTGGTGTTGAAGGCATTTAATTTATTTCTGTTACCACTAAGTTCTAACTAGACATGCTTATTGATCGACTAATAAAAATGTACGGTTTAAGGCACAAACATATACGGATAGAGGACCAACAACGTAATTTAAAAATAAATATAATGAGGTAAATTTTGAAAAGAAAGTCAATATTTCCGTTACTCCCATAAAACTATTTTCAGTGAAAGCCTATTTTTTGAAAGAAACTTTCTTATATAATGTTTTTTAAACAAATCAACTATCTTGCTAAATAAGTTTGTTCTAGATTATAAATATATTTTTCTCCATCATCATCACCATCGTCATCATCATGGAAGGAAGAGATTAATACATAAACTCCTCCAAGTCCTAACAACATAGATAAATAAAGAATAGGATCTGTCATAATTCAAGTTTGAAACATTCAAATTAAATTTGAGGAAGCTTTTCAATATCTATATTTTCTTTTAATTATTTGCAAAAAAATTTTTACGATCAAAAAATTATTATTTATTTGAGAAAATTGAAAGTAGATCTAAAATAAGGTAAATTTACTGTTTTTTTAGTGAGTTTTAAGAATATTTTAAAAATCAATGTGCGGAAGATTTGAGCTGAAAACTAAATTTGAGAAGTTGCCAAAGGTTTTGAAACAAGACTATCCAATTGGACTTGATTCTAAATATGATACTCAAAGTCTAATAAGACCTAATGATCCTGTTCTTGTAATTAAAAACGAGGGAAGAATTAAAACTACTTTTATGACATGGGGCTTTATTTCTCCTTGGGCCAGAGATCCATTTGATAAAGAGAGACCAAGACCATTTAATGCAAGGTCAGAAACCGTAGAAGAAAAAAAATTATTTAGTGGAAGTTGGAAACATAAAAGGTGCCTATTACCTGCGAGCGGTTTTTTTGAAAAAAAATATCGTGTTCGAAAATCGAATTATGAGACTTTTTGGTTGGGCGGAATTTGGAGTAAGTGGACTTCACCAGACGGAGCAGAACTTGAGAGTTGCTGCGTTTTAACAACTGAACCAAATGATTTAATTAAACCTTTACATCACCGTATGCCTGTGATCGTTCCTAATGGATATGAGGAACAATGGACAGAGCAAGTTAAAGATGCAGATGAATTAAGAGGATTATCTGCAATCATGATGAGTTGGTCCCCTGATGGTTGGCTAGTAGAGAATGTAAAGAAAGAAGAAACTGATCAAATGACTTTGTTTTAAATGGAAAACTTACTAATTCCAAGGTTAGATTAATGGCTAAATCTTATTGGTTGATTAATTTAAATAGATCAGAAGTTAAAAGATTTATGAAAAACGATAAGAGTATTGATGGAGTTTTTGAATATATGTTTATAGATACTGGAAAAATAGTAGGGGGATTAGGAAACAAACCACCAGTAATGACAAATACAGTTTCTGTTGAAATAGACTTAGCTAGAGAAATTTATGAAAGATTACTTGCTAAGGGATGGAGGAAAATTGAAAAAAATTGGAATTAAAAAGAGAGTTAGATCTGTAAGGTATAAATTACTGATAAAATAATTTGAAATTCAATAATGAGAATATTAAGTAAAATTGACACCCGAACTAAAATATTAAGAGATTAGTAAATTATTTTTTTAGTGCAGATAAAAATCAAACATCCAAAATGGCTACCAGAATAAATAAATATTTAAGTGAAGTCGGTTATTGTTCTAGAAGAGAAGCAGATAAATTAATCCTAGAAGGAAAGGTAACTATTAATGGCAAAATTCCAGAAATTGGAACTAAAGTAGAAGATAGTGACCAAGTTGAAGTTAAAGGTCAAAAAATAGAAAAATCAAAGAGACAAAAAAACATATACTTAGCCTTTAATAAACCTGTAGGAATTGTTTGCACAACAGATAGAAAAGTAGAACCCAATAATGTAATAGATTTCATTAAATATCCCAAAAGAATTTTCCCCATCGGAAGATTAGATAAGCTCAGTGAGGGATTGATTTTCTTAACTAATGATGGAGACATCGTAAATAAAATACTCAGGGCAAGAAATAATCATGAAAAAGAATATATTGTAAAAGTTAATCGTCCTATTAATAGCGACTTTATTCAAAGTATGAGTAATGGAGTTGAAATATTAGACACAATAACTAAAAATTGTTTTGTAAAACAATTAGGTCCAAGAAATTTTAAAATAATCCTCACACAGGGACTTAACCGTCAAATTAGAAGAATGTGTGAGGCCTTAGGATATAGAGTAAGCTCATTAAAGCGTGTAAGAATTATGAATGTTAAGTTAGACGTGCCAAAAGGAAAATATAGAGAACTTAGTAAAGAAGAACTCTTAGAATTAAACAGATTACTCGAAAACTCCTCAAAAACATATGACTAATCAAAAACCAATAAAGTAATTTGGAAGTTAAGGTAAATTGGTTAGCAAAAATGCAAGATTTATACTTTTCGACTTTGGTAGAAATCATTTAATTAATATGAAACGCTTACTACTTGAATCGCCATTTGTTAGTAATTGAGTATTATTTAATCGTCTGTAAGAATAACAGCCCTAACTTTCTTTTTTTATCCAATCTTCCTCGGTTCTTCTCCAACCCTGAGCAATTAATTTTTTCCATTCTTCTCTAGCTGGTTCTTTCTTTAATTCTTTTCTGGTTGTCATGACAAGTGTATCTTTTGCCCCATGGAGAAGTGACCTTTCCAGAATTAACAAAAATATATTTAAAAATCGATCTTTATTTTTTGTATTTTATATAAACCTTTTATCCTTAATCTATTTGAATTAACGAAACAATAAGACCTATCCATTACTTTTTAAGGATAAAAGTCTACTTTCCAACGCATCACGCAATAACCTAATGGGTTATACCCATTACAATTCCAGAATTTGAATATTTTTATGGCAAAATGGTGGAAATTAGCATCATTGAAAAATGCCCAGCCAAAATAAATAGCAAATGCAGTGACTACAAACGCAGCATATTGAAGCCAATGTGTTCCAGAATTATCTACACCATTTTTGTCAAAATTAGAATTACTCATTTAAAGGATTGGATAAGCTATCCATCCGAATAAGGTGTAGTTAATAATGACAGCCATGAAACCTATCATTGCGAGCCTTCCATTTGTTCTTTCAGCAATAAACCAATAGGAATTTGGCCATTCAAAATTTACCCCCATATTGGATTTTTGATCTTTTGTATTTGGGTCATCTTTGGGAGAATTCTCCTGGTCAAGATAATAATTACTATCCGGGTAAAAGCTTTCGCTCGAAAAGTTATCTTTAAATTTACTCATTTTATTAAAAGTTCATTTCTTAAATATCTTAAAAAAAAAAAAGTCTTAATAGGTTAAAAAAGTATTGCATCAAACAAATCTTTTTATCTTTTTCAGGCAATTTGGTAGGAATAAATCCACCTAGTGCTTCCAAATCAATAAGTCAGAAGACCCTATATCTACAGTTATAAGAACTTTTTTCTTCTAAAACCTTATATGACTTTCTAATACTTAATGGATTTTTCCCTAAATTTTCCTTAAATTTTCTCTAAAGTTGACATATTGCTCCATAAGGTTTTAAAAGCTGGTCTATCTGAAGGGGTTGTAGCCAGAAGAAAATCAGTTTTTTAAAAAGTGATTTTTTATTTGAAAAAACATTTGCATAATTTCTTACGTCTGATAATTTTAGTAGGCTTCATTAAGTTCCAATGCAAGATCAAAGAATTGAAAAGTTAGTGGCTGTTGCAGTAAACATAACTAAGGTGCTGGTAATAATTTATCTAGGCTTCGCAGAAGTATTAAAAATCATCAAATCACTTCAAAAGTTGTTAGATGCTGAATTAGATATTTCTCGAAAATGGGCTTCACAAAATTATTCAATTCTAAAAAAACGACTGGCGGAACAAAAAATAGCAGGAGTTTAGAAAATTATTGCTACAAATTAATTAAGGCCAAACCTCGTCATCAAAAGCTACATTTGCTGAAAGACATAAATTGATTCTATATAGTCACGAGTCGATTTAATAACCCTTTTAGTAGTTGGAATTTCTGGAAGGGTTTCTTGTTACTGATATTTTTTGAGTAAGCGATTATAAATTACCAAAATAACTATTACTTCACCTATGCCATAAGCTGCATGATATGTCTCGTGATGATTCTGCCAAAGATCGATTAAAAATTCCTTCAATACTTAGTAGCCATTGTCCAATGAGGATAGCAACCAACTCTACCTATATATAAGGCAAGTTTATATCCTAAAAAATTTAATAAATTTCTATAAACTATATGGAAAAGCCGCAAGAAGATCTCCTAAAAAGGAGATCATTTTCCCTAGTTTTTTCCTAAGTCAAATTAGAAAACCGCTGAAAAGCAAGTCGGCGCGACAGGATTCGAACCTGCGACCTATTGCTCCCAAAGTACCCGAAGTTTTTAATATATAACTGAGACTTACCTGGCTATAGGGACTTTATTTGAAAAAGTATGGTCTAATTCAGACTTATATCTTGGATCTTGGGCACTTATTCTATGTAGTTTTTAATTGTCAGTCGATCTAACATAGAGGGATAAATTACTCTTTTCTTATTTATGTTGTTTCTAATTTCTTATAAATTTACTGATGCAAATGCCCAAGATAAAGGAGCAAAAATGCTAAAGGAATGGTACGACAAAGGAGGGCCACAAAATAGACCAGAGGGTTATGATGTTAAATCTTGGATTTTCTTACCTCAACATGGTAATGGTTACTCTGTTGTAGATGCTGATTCTCTAGAAATTATTTGGAAACAGTGGAGTCCTTGGAGAGAATTATTGGAATTTACTATTGAACCTTGTGCAGATTTAGATCAAACAGTAGCTTTATATTGTTAATGAAACGCTTATTACTTGCGCCGCAGTTAAATTAAGGCTAGGTTATCCTGAATCAACAACTCTTGAAGAAATTCCTTTTAATTAATGTTGCGACTTCTTCCGTTACCGATTTTTATTTGCATTTATCTATTCTCTTGGTGGAGATGTAAAAAAAATATTTTCGCTAGTGATAAGCAACTAAAACCTTGTATTGATTGGGCTTATATAAAAAATTTACCTCTCCCGCCAAAACCTTCATTTGTCGAGTTTTATATTGTTTATGTCTCTTCTTTTTTTAAATTTCCCTTTGGGATAATTATTCAACAAATACCTTTTGCAAAGAAAGTAAGATACTACGAAAGAGAAATGAAATTACTATTTGATAAATGGAATCTAGAAAAAATTAAAAAAAATAATTAACTAATTTATTGATATGTCTGGAGTAAAGATATGTAAATGCCTAATAATACAAATATTGCTACACCGATTCCCATAACTGTAGTGGGTTGATTATTCCAAAAATTAGTTAAAAATTCCATTAAGTGGGAAGTTTAAATTTTTTTAGCTCTATTAGCTCTATTCATTACTTTTCTCAAAATATTATTTTTAATTGATAAATCAGAAATACAATAAAGAGTTAAAAACAAAACTACTTTTGCAAAAAATGAGATTTGCATAATAAAAATAACCCTACACTTATAAAAGCAAATTTCATTAAAACTGCCAATTTTTTAGAAGACCTCGTAAGAGATATTTTTAATAATTGCCTGTTTAGAAAAATAAGGCTAGATATAAAAAATAAATCTTGATTTGCTTTAAATTGATTTTGTTAAAAAGATGAAATTAAAAGTTTTGGACACTTTTTGGGCACTCTACTTTTTAAGGTTAAATTTATTATTAGCTGAGACTTAGAGCTATAACTGATCGGGGCGACAGGATTCGAACCTGCGACCTAGTGCTCCCAAAGCACTTAATAGCTCTAGTGAAGCACTAGGTTTTCAAGCTATACCTATTTTTTTGCTTAGTTCTGCGTTATTTGTCCAGTGAAATAAAGCAACATTTGTCCATAATTTGTCCATTTTTTCATAATTAGCTACAGCTTTATCACTCTTTTTATAAAACTAAATTTCGAGCAATTATCAATCAATAAACGTAGTCTTCTAAATTTTCTAACTCCTCATCACTTATTAAGATTACTCCTGTTTTTGAAGCAAGAGTTTGTGCTGATTTTGTGAAACCAGCATTAGATACAACTACTGCATGAGTTCCTCCATAAAATTGTTGACCTGCAATTATTTCTTGAACTGCTTTATTCCCTACAGGATTTGTATATCTTTTGCATTGAATACATACTTTTAAGTCATCTATTGCGGCAATTAAATCGACACCTTGATCATTGGTTTTAGATGTTTGTTCAACAACCCACCCTGCAATTTCGAGGATATTTCCACAGTACACCTCATAATCTTCTCCACTCATATCCTCGCTAAATCCTGCATTAATTCGTTCTTCTTCTTTTGCAGAAACTTCTGGGATAGTTTCTTGAAGGACTTTTATTAATAATTGGGTTACGATCATTTGCCAACAGGCATCATCTCCTTCATCGTCTTTAGGATTATAAATTCTTAGATAGCTGTTCCATCCAGTCATGAAATCTGAAGGACTGATATCCCTCATAATTACACTTTTGAAGAAATAATTATATCCACTGTTAAATCCTCTGATATCTTGATCTATCTCATATAAATTCAAACTATAAAGTTCTTCTTGATCAAAGAAATTACTATCTTCATTGCCATATTGATCAACGGTATATGAATTGTTCCATTCTTCATATAAGACAAATCTATGTTCTCTATAGCGACTTAGAAGAAAATCTTCCCAATTATCGGCCTGTTCCTTTTTTTTATTTTCAATTTCTTTTTCTCTTTCTTTTCTTTTTAAAGTTTCCTCTTTAAATCTCTCTTCCCTTTTTCTAAGAAGTTCCTTATTCTTTTCTTCTATTTCGAGATTTCGTTCTTTTCTTTTTTCATTTAATTTCTTAAAAAAATTCATAAGAAAAATTTTTTATCAATATTTTACTTTAATTGAAGAGATTATTTTGTCCATAATTTGTCCATTTTGACTATGGACAGATTTATCCAATAAAAAAGCGAGTCTGGGAAACTCGCTAGTATAACTTGGTTTTTAAATGGTCGGGGCGACAGGATTCGAACCTGCGACCTAGTGCTCCCAAAGCACCCGCGCTACCAAGCTGCGCCACGCCCCGTTCTTTAGATTTTAGTTCATAAAAGTCATCTATAAAAGACCAAATTACATAATATTTTAAAAAAAATGACTTTTAAGGCTAAAAAATGATTTTATTTATTAATTTTTCAGGATAAAAAAGTTTCATAAATCTTATAAATTTGTTAGTCAAAACAAGAAATCATATTACTTAAAAATTGGCTTTGAAATTTTTTTTATTTGCAAAATATCTATAATATAAATTTAATTCCACAAGGTTATCTATCTGCATCGCTTTCGAGACATAGAAGTATGAAAAAATTAGAAGATTTGATTCGCACTTATAAGGATTTTCCAAAAAAAGGTATTTATTTTAAGGACGTTCTAGAAATTCTTCAATATCCAGATATTTTTCAGGATCTTATTCTAAAAATGTCTTCATATCAAATTTTAAAAGACGCTGAAGCAATAATTTCCATAGATGCGAGGGGATTTATTTTTGGTTCTGCAGTTGCTCTAGAATCATCTAAACCCATGATTGTTGCACGAAAACCGGGAAAACTACCAGGAAATTTATCTACAAGAGAATATGATTTGGAATATGGAAAAAATTCTCTTTCAATACAAATTAGTGCCCTGAAAAAATTCAACTCATTCGTAATCGTCGATGACTTGTTAGCTACAGGGGGAACGGTTAATTGTGTATCAAAGCTACTTAAAGATCAAGGGAAGGAAATAATAGGTTTAATAACTGTTATTGAATTGACCAATTTAAAAGGTAGATCAACACTTGGATTTCCCGTTGAGTCAGTCGTTTCTCTTTGAAAAACAGAAAGAATATTTTAGGAATAGAGAGTTAATAAGTTCTTAATATTTTTGTTAATAAATTATGGTTATTTTCCAAAGGAATTAAAAATTTAATTGTTTAATTTAAATGATTCCAACTGATCCGGCTGTAAAACCAACTGCAAGAAAAAAAACGAATTCCAATAAGTCTCTGGGTAAAGAATTCACTATGATATTAAGATGAGTCATTTGACCTTGTGCTCCTCAGGTTTAAATTTAATAAAATATAACTATTAATTTTTTTTGTTGAGGGGAAAAAAAGTTTTTTTTCTTTTTTCTAAAGATTTCAGATAAGTAAAACCCAAAAGAAAATAATTTATTTAAATCCTATTAATATTTTTAACTTAACTAATTTACTGCTCAAATTATATTTAAATGCTATATTTTTTTTATTAAAGTAAATATATTACAGTTATGGATTATAAAAAGAAATCCCTAAGTAAGTTAAATCAAAAAGAAAGCTACGAGGAAATTGACACTAGACTAGCTTCTGGATGGTATGTAGACGCAGTTGATAATAAAAAGAAGAAAAAATACAAAACTGAGAAAGTTTCTTTTAAAATTTCCAAAAAAATATAAATTTTGAAATCAACAATTTAGTAAAAATTCAAAACGAATACACCACCTACATAAACTTTAACTGATTGTATAACTTTAAAAAGTGGCACATATTATTCAAAAATGTATCCGTTAACACTTGATTTTGTATACCCAAATACACTATCTTGAGGTGTACTTTAAATTTCGTGTGAGGAAATTTATGAAGCTTTTTAAGAGCTTACTCGTAGCTCCTGCAACATTAGGACTTTTAGCCCCTATTGCAGCGACTGCGAATGAAGTCACTATTAATGACTTCAATGCTGCAGAAGAAATTGCAGTTACAAATAGCCGTGTAGACGGTCTAGAAGCTAGGCTAAACAACTTTGAAGCTGGTAGTTTCTCAGAAACAACTACTGCATCATTTAGCGTTGACACTGTTTTAGGTGCTGTAGATGGTGCTGGAGACGTTGGAACTGATTCTCTAGAGTCAACAAGTTTCGATTTCCAATTCAACATCGGTTTATCAACAAGTTTCACAGGTGAAGATTCACTAGATATAGCTATTGATAACGGTAGTGCAACAGCATCCACTATGGGTGGAAAAATGGGTTTCGACACTGGAACTAGCCTAACTGTTGATGGTGTTACTTATTCATTCCCTGTTGGTGGAGCAACAATGGTTGTTGGTGATTCAACTGACCTAAGTACTGCTTTTACAGGAGCTTGTACTTATAGTTCATTCACTGATATGACACCAGATGACTGTGGTACTGGTAACTCTATGGGTGCAAGTGGTAAAGGTGTTACTGCAGCTTTAGGTTATGCATTTGATTCTGGATTCTCACTAGCTGGTGGAATAACATCCGGACAAAGTGAAATCCTAGGTGATAATGCTGATGCATTCGGTATTAATGCTGCTTATTCAACAGATGATTACGGAGTAGCAGTTGCATACGTATCTGATGATATGGGAGAAGGCACTGATTCAACATCATTCTGGGGTGTTAACGGTTACTACACCTTTGATTTAGCAAGCTTAAGCGTTGGTTTCGAAACTTCAGATGACGGAACTACTGAAAAATCTGGTTACTTCTTTGGTTTATCTTTCCCAGAAGTTGGCCCTGGTTCAGTAAACATTGCTGCAGCAACTGATCAACTTTATGCTGACTCTGTAACTGAGTATCTTGTATATGAAGCGTCTTACACTTATCCAGTAAATGATGCCATGACTATTCAACCTGGTATCTTTATCCAAGAGACAGATGGTGATGATCTAACAGGAATAGCTGTTAAAACTTCATTCTCTTTCTAATTACTTAATTAGAAAAAACTACACACAAAGAAAGATCTGCTTTATAGCAGATCTTTTTTTTTGGAAATTTCTAAAATTAATTAACTTTTTTATTTAACACTTTAAGAAACTATAATGAAAGAAAAATAAATTAAATATATTGAAAAAAATTGATTTATTAAAAAAAATTGAAGAAGCAAAAATAAAACAAAAAGCAGGAAATTCTTTAGAGGCAAATCAGTTATATCAAGTGTTATTAAAATCAAATAATGATTCTTTTGATTTACTCTATGCTTATGGTTTATTTTGTAGAGATTTAAAAAATTTTAATTTAGCAAAAAGAGTATTTCTCAATTTAATTAGTAAATTCCCATCATCAATTAAACCTTATATTTTATTAGCCGAAATATTGAAGATTGAGAATAATTTCAAGGACGCAGAAAAAGTACTTCTAAAGGCAAAAAAAATTGATCCTAATCATGGAGATTTACTTTATAATTTGGCTCTTTTGTACTTTGCTTCGAGAAACTTAGATTATGCATTAGTTTATATAGATAAAGCTATTAAATTATCGACAAATAATGATATTTATAAACTACTAAAGTCTGAGATTTACATCAATAAGTTAAATATTGATAAGGCTTTATATATCTTGGAGGATCTAAATAACAATAATAGAATTAAAAATGATAAAAATAAAGAAATAAGAATAAATATTCTCCTGGCAGATGCATTCTTAAAAAAAAGGAAGTATGAAGAAGCAGAAATTCTTCTTTTAAAATTAATCAAAAAATATCCGGGATTTGAATTGGCGTATTTAAATCTGAGTATTGTTTATAGCGATATGAATCAATTAACTAAAAGTATACAAATACTAAAAAAGGGATTAAATCTATCGCCTAATTTCATGCCTTTTTATAAGAATTTATCAAGTTTCTATAGAAATTCAGGACAGCTTGAACTTGCTATTGAGACTAACTTATTAATTATTTCGAGAAATAAATTTGATTTCAATAGTTTTTATGAATTGTCTGAGATTTATGATTTTAAGAATCATAGAAATGAATTGAATTTTTTATTAAATACAAAACTAGAGGATCTCAATCCAAACTCAAAAATCTACGCAGCTTTTGCAATCTCAAATTTGCTACATAAAGAAGGAAAATTTAAAGAAAGTGCAAGATATCTTAAAATTGCAAACGAAGAAAGTATGAAGTATAAAAAATCTGATTTAAGTTTGAAGATAAAACATACTGAATTTTATAGATCACTAAAAATTAAAAATTCAAAAAATAAACATTTCAAGAATTCTTCTAATTATATATTCATTGTTGGAATGCCAAGGTCAGGGAGCACTTTACTGGAAAATATATTGAGTTTAAATCCTGAAGTAACTGATATGGGTGAGGTTAATTTTTTAGAGGAGTCCATAAAGGAAGCTGAAAATTTTGAGGATGTTTATGTCTTATACAAAAAAAAAGTTATAAATCAATTCCAATCATCTACCATTTACACCGACAAAAGTTTATTTAATTATATGTACTGTGCTGTTATTTCTAATTTTTTCCCTAAAGCAAAAATAATTAATTGCATAAGAAATCCTCTTGATAATATTTTATCAATATACAGAGCAAACTTCTTAAAACAGACTTTCTCTTTCTCTTTGACTGATATTTCAAGTTTATATGTGCACTATTTTGAAACCATAGAGGAATATAAAATCAAATATGGTGAAAATATTTATGATTATTACTATGAGGACTTAATTGAAAATCCTAATGATGTTATACCTGGGATAATAAATTGGCTTGATTGGGATTGGGACGAAAAATATCTTTCACCCCATCAAAACAAAAGAAATGTACACACTGCAAGTAGCGCTCAAATAAGAAAGAAATTTTATTCCTCTTCCATAGGAATCTGGAAAGAATATAAAGAACTTTTGGAACCTTCAATTGAAATTATTAAAACCAATAAAATCCTTGGAGATAAGATTTCATATAGCTAATTGTTTCTAAATAAAGGCCAGCTCGAATTTTGTCTACTGGTGGTTGTTAATTCTAGGCAAATGCATTACCTTTAAAATACCTTAAATTGTGTGAGGAATTTTTATGAAGCTTTTTAAGAGCTTGTTAGTAGCACCAGCAACGATTGGGCTATTAGCCCCATTTTCTGTGTCTGCTGGCGAAGCAAGCTTAAACGATATCTCAAAATACTCTAATCCAGATCAGTTAGATCTCGCTAATGCATTTGAAAATGATGAACCAAAGTATAACCCTTTAATTGCTGGCGGAGAAGGTCTAGTTGATAGTGGAAGCTCTGATATTGGTTTCTCAGAAACAACTACTGCATCATTTAGCGTTGACACTGTTTTAGGTGCTGTAGATGGTGCTGGAGACGTTGGAACTGATTCTCTAGAGTCAACAAGTTTCGATTTCCAATTCAACATCGGTTTATCAACAAGTTTCACAGGTGAAGATTCACTAGATATAGCTATTGATAACGGTAGTGCAACAGCATCCACTATGGGTGGAAAAATGGGTTTCGACACTGGAACTAGCCTAACTGTTGATGGTGTTACTTATTCATTCCCTGTTGGTGGAGCAACAATGGTTGTTGGTGATTCAACTGACCTAAGTACTGCTTTTACAGGAGCTTGTACTTATAGTTCATTCACTGATATGACACCAGATGACTGTGGTACTGGTAACTCTATGGGTGCAAGTGGTAAAGGTGTTACTGCAGCTTTAGGTTATGCATTTGATTCTGGATTCTCACTAGCTGGTGGAATAACATCCGGACAAAGTGAAATCCTAGGTGATAATGCTGATGCATTCGGTATTAATGCTGCTTATTCAACAGATGATTACGGAGTAGCAGTTGCATACGTATCTGATGATATGGGAGAAGGCACTGATTCAACATCATTCTGGGGTGTTAACGGTTACTACACCTTTGATTTAGCAAGCTTAAGCGTTGGTTTCGAAACTTCAGATGACGGAACTACTGAAAAATCTGGTTACTTCTTTGGTTTATCTTTCCCAGAAGTTGGCCCTGGTTCAGTAAACATTGCTGCAGCAACTGATCAACTTTATGCTGACTCTGTAACTGAGTATCTTGTATATGAAGCGTCTTACACTTATCCAGTAAATGATGCCATGACTATTCAACCTGGTATCTTTATCCAAGAGACAGATGGTGATGATCTAACAGGAATAGCTGTTAAAACTTCATTCTCTTTCTAATTACTTAATTAGAAAAAACTACACACAAAGAAAGATCTGCTTTATAGCAGATCTTTTTTTTTTTGGAAATTTCTAAAATTAATTAACTTTTTTACCATATAAAATAAAAAGTTTTTAAATTAATAGGCTCTGTAAATTAATTTTATTATTATGTGTTTAGTTATCTTCTATTTTAATAATCAGAAGGAAAACTCTTATTCTGAATGATGATTTGAATGTCTCCAATTTTTAAATGTTTAATATGTAGAAAAGATATAGAAAGATCAACAAAAACATTTTGGAGAAAAAAAGGCCACTTATTATGTTCTACATGCTTGGATAATATAGATAAAAAGAAACTTTGAACTATTAAATTTAGAGAAAAAATTTGTTCAATGGCGCTTCTTTAAGAAAACTAGAAATACATATCGAACAAAATGGTGATTTATTATTGTTAGGACACCTATTATGATTATCCTTCCGATGGATATTTAGGCTTTTGGCTAATAATTTTGGTTATAAAATAATTTCAAAAAAAAACTCAAAAGTTGGATTATAAGTTAAATACTTAAAATCCAAACATTTGAGGATATTTTTTAAATCAATTAGATTAGGTAATTGATGCTTGTAATGTATTTAAATTCGCTGTGAATGAAATTTAAAACCAGCCAGGAATGATTTGTCCAGTAGTTACATATGCACCAACTGCTGCAACGAAACCTAACATTGCTGCCCAACCGTTAAAACGTTCTGCTTCAGGAGTCATGATAAAAAATTAGTTAATTATATAAATTATTGTAACAGGATTTATGAAGCTTTGTAAAGTAATTTTTAGTTTTTTTGAGTAATTTGATGATTTTTTTAAAAAAATGCCTAATTTGTACAGAATTGCTACAAAAATGTATAAAGTAATAATCCCCCCCCCCATGACGCTTAAGAATTGAAAGAAGAAATTTAAAGCTACACAATTAGGAAGATACCTTTATTTGAAATTTTGGATCTATTGTCTTTCATTTTAAGAAGGTGTACTCAATTAAAAGTGGGTCGCCTGAGATTCGAACTCAGGACCAGCCGGTTAAAAGCCGGATGCTCTACCGCTGAGCTAGCGACCCATTTTGTAAAATTGAGTACATATGGAATTATCCCTTTTTAAGGTGAAAAAAACAACTTTTTATCTCAAGTTGAACAATAGAAAAACAATTCTTAACTTATAAAATAAAAAATTAAAATTTCTCTCTAAAATTACAGTTAAAAGTTAAAATGATTTAATTAACAATAGGATTTCTAAAATGCTTAGAACAATCGTAGTTTTTGCCCCCATTATCGCGGCCTTAGCTTGGGTTATATTCAATATACAAAAACCGGCAAGAGAGCAATTCAATAGGGACTTTTTGGGTAAGGATTAATCCAATTTGGTAGATAAAGAAGTAATAGTTATTGGTGCTGGTCTTGCAGGATCAGAAGCTGCTTGGCAAATAGCAAATTTTGGTGTACCAGTAAAACTAGTTGAAATGAGACCTAACAAATCAACTCCAGCTCATCATACTGGCGAATTTGGAGAATTGGTTTGTAGTAATAGTTTTGGAGCTTTAAGTCCTGATAGAGCTGCAGGTTTATTGCAAAAAGAACTTAGAATTTTTAAATCATTGATAGTTCAAACAGCAGACAAATTTGCTGTACCAGCTGGAGGCGCTTTAGCGGTTGATAGATCAAAATTTAGTATCGCTTTAACTGATACTCTATCTAATCATCCTTTAATTGAAATTAAGAAATTTGAACAATTGGATCTCCCAAGCAAAGAAAATATAACGATACTCGCAACAGGTCCATTAACTGCTGATGAATTGTTCTATAAAATTCAAGCTTTTACAGGTATCGATGCTTGTCATTTTTTTGATGCCGCTAGTCCAATTATATATGGAGATACTATTGATCAAGATATCGTATTTAAAGCTAGTAGGTACGACAAAGGAGATCCGGCATATTTTAATTGTCCTATGGATAAAAATGATTACATCCATTTCAGAAATGAACTAATAAAAGGGGAGCAAGCTAATTTAAAAGACTTTGAGAAAGAATCAGCTAATTTCTTTGAAGCTTGCTTGCCAATTGAAGAAATTGCTAGAAGAGGAGTTGATACAATGAGGTACGGACCATTGAAATCTATTGGTTTGTGGAATCCAAAATGGGGAGATTTATTTGATAGGGAAAATAGATTAAAAAAGCGACCTCATGCAGTTGTCCAATTAAGGAAAGAAGATTTAGAAGGAAAATTGCTAAATATGGTAGGTTTTCAAACTAACCTCAAATGGCCTGAGCAAAAAAGAATATTTAGGTTGATTCCTGGTTTAGAAAAGGCTGAGTTTGTACGTTTTGGAGTAATGCATAGAAATACTTTTTTAGAATCTCCAAAATTACTTTTACCGACATTGCAATTTATGAAAAGAGAAAACCTTTTTGCTGCGGGTCAAATAACAGGGACGGAAGGTTATGCAGCCGCAGCAGCAGGGGGCTTGCTTGCAGGAATAAATGCATCTTTATTAGCTAAGGGTAAAAAACCAGTATGTTTTCCTGAGCAATCAATGATCGGTTCTCTAATGAATTATATCAGTAACAAAAATCAAATATTATCTAATCAGAAAAAGAATAAATTCCAACCAATGCCTGCTTCATTTGGTTTGGTTCCAGAACTAACTAAAAGAATAAAAGATAAAAGATTAAGGTACAAAGCTTATCAAGAAAGATCTACAGAAGCCTTGAATGACTTTAAAAATAAATTAGATTCTTGTTTTGATAAGGACTACTTACTTAGCAAAATTTACTAAAATGAATTATCAAAGATCCAAAAAATGGAATTAAATAAGGAAAACTTCGATGCAATTATTATTGGCTCAGGAATTGGAGGTTTAGTAACAGCATCACAATTAGCAGCTAAGGGGGCACGAGTATTAGTTCTTGAAAAATATGTTATTCCAGGCGGAAGTGGAGGCTCTTTTAAGAGAAAAGGCTATACCTTTGATGTAGGGGCTTCAATGATTTTTGGATTTGGAAAAAAAGGCTATACCAATTTATTAACTCGTGCTTTGAAAGATGTGAATGAAAAATGTGAAACTATTCCCGATCCTGTTCAACTTGAATATCACTTACCACATAACTTTAATATTTCTGTAGATAAAAATTATGAGCAATTTATAAGCAAATTATCAGCTAGTTTCCCCAACGAAAAAAAAGGTATCAAGAAATTCTATGATACTTGTGCAAGTGTATTTAAATGTTTAGATTCAATGCCTCTTTTATCAATTGAGGATCCAAGTTATCTTTTTAAAGTTTTCTTTAAATCTCCAATATCCTGTTTAGGATTAGCTAGATGGTTACCTGCAAATGCAGGAGATGTTGCGAGAAAGTTTATAAAAGATCCTGAACTTTTAAAATTTATCGATATTGAATGTTTTTGTTGGTCTGTAATGCCAGCTCTAAAAACCCCTATGATTAATGCGGGAATGGTATTTACAGATAGGCATGCCGGGGGGATAAATTATCCAAAAGGGGGAGTTGGAAGGATAGCAGAGAAGTTTGTTTCTGGAATTGAAAAATTAGGAGGAAAAGTTAGATATAAAGCCAATGTGACTGAAATCCTCTTAAAGGATGAGAAGGCTGTAGGAGTTAAGCTCTCAAATGGTGAAGAGATATATTCAAATATTATTGTATCTAACTCCACTAGATGGGATACATTTGGATTAAAAGATAAGACTAAAGGATTAATTTCTAGTAAAAACGTCCCAAAAAGTGAATATAAGTGGTCAGAAACTTATAAACCCTCACCTTCTTTTGTTTCGATTCACCTTGGAGTAGAGAAAAATCTAATATCCGATAATTTTAATTGTCATCACATAATCGTTGAAAATTGGGATGAATTAGAAAGTGAAAAGGGAGTTATTTTTGTTTCTATACCTACTTTGCTTGACTCGTCTTTGGCTCCAGAAGGTAAACATATCATACATGCATTTACTCCTTCATCGATAAGTGAATGGGCAGGCCTATCAAGGAAAGAATATTTGCAAAAGAAAGAAAAATATTTTTCTTTTCTTGTTGAAAAAATATCAACTATTCTTCCTAATCTTGAACAAAATATTGATCACAAAGAAATTGGTACTCCTAAAACTCATAAAAAGTTTCTTGGAAGATATGAAGGTAGTTATGGGCCAATTCCCAGTAAAAAATTGCTTGGACTTTTGCCAATGCCTTTCAACACTACAAAAATTCAAAACCTTTATTGTGTAGGGGATTCATGCTTCCCTGGTCAAGGCCTTAATGCAGTTGCTTTTAGTGGATACGCATGCGCTCACAAAATAGGTGCAAAGTTAAACATTAACAGTTTTAAATTGCCCGACTAAAAGGATTTTTCTGAAATGATAGAAAAGTTTAAAACTCTTTTTTTTGTAAAAAGCTCGTTAATTTCTCTTTATTTAGCTCTTACAATTCCTTTGCCATTTATTTCAATTGAAAAATTAAAAATCCCCTCTATTATTATTTTTACCTTGGGACTTTATTTTATAAATAATATTACGAGTGATTATGTAGAAACTTGCAGTAATAAAATTTCATACAAAAGCAGCTTTATTTCTAAATTCTTAGGAAAAAAAAATTGGGAGATATCTTGGAAAGATATTAAATCAATTAAATCTTTGCCAACCAGTCAGGGTAGTAAAGTTTATTACTTTAATACTTTTCAAGGAGATAATTTTCTTGTTCCACAACGAGTTGAAAACTTTGAAAAATTATTATTAATTGTTTGCAGTAATACTGGTATTGCTATTAAGGAAATATCTCACATATCACCACTATGGACATATAAATTACTGACATTAATATCAGTTTTTATGATTATTGGTGAACTTTTTGCTTTTCTAAATTAAATATTATCAATACTGAATCTATAACCTTGTTGCCTAACAGTGGTTATTCCCCCGCCTTCGCCTAATCCAGCCTGTTCTAATTTCCTCCGTAAAGTTAATACCTGTGTATCTACAGACCTAGGGCCACCACTGAAGGGCGGCCAGGCCATCCTTAAGAGCTCTTGACGACTTCTAACCATTCCTGGTGGCATTAAAAGAGCGCATAGCAGTGCGAACTCCCTAGGACTTAGTTCTACGGGCTTCTCGCTTAGAGTAACTTGTCTTAAAAGAAGATGAACCTCTAAGGGACCAACCTCAACTTTTTCTTGTAATCCTATCCTTCCCCTTTTTAAAAGTGTTCTGCATCTTGCTGCAAGCTCTTCGAGTCCAAAAGGTTTTCTGAGAACATCATCCGCCCCTTCATCTAATAGATTTACTAATGCTTCAACACCTGATCTTGCCGTTAAAACTATGACTGAAGACCCAAGTTGTTGGGCAAGTCTCATTGCAGTATTCTGCTCGAGGATTTCTGCGCTAACTAATAAGTCAGGTGATTGTTCTCTGCATAAGTCAATAGCTTCTGCAGCTGTGCCAACTGCTGCAGCTAAATGGCCATCTTGGCGAAGCCTTTGCACAAGGACTGTTCTAAGTGTGGGGTGAGGTTCAACAACTAGAACTCTTGAAGGAGTTTGAGAGCTCGTAGGCAATTGTGAACTGCCAGGAGTTGAAGCTAAGATTTGCTCAGTTGATTGCATTCTTAATTACTGTTTGGCCAGGCAATTTTTGATCGTCTCTAATAAGGTATAACAAATGCAAAATAAAAATCAGAATTTATCGAATTATGACATCATTTGAAAACCCCAAAGCAATTCGTCATTTTCAGTCAATTTGCGATAGTTGCCAAGACTTAGTTACACGTTTTCATACACCATCTGATCTTAAATTATATAGTGATGGTTATCTCCAAGCATTAAGGAATTGCAGTAGTTTAGAGCAAAAGGATCAAGAGAAATTAGAAAGATTAATTGAAAGATGGATTTTAGATCCGTCAAGTTTTATTGATCCAGATGGAGATGGAAATAAAGGGTTTTTTGATAAAAAAATGATTTAAAATATTAATTTTTATTAATTAATACAGTATTTATACTCACTAATTATCTTAAGACGCTAATTCAATTTCTATTTTTTCTTTAAGAGATCCAGAGTTGTACATTTCAATAAGAATGTCTGATCCTCCAAGAAATTCTCCTTTTAAGTAAACTTGAGGAATTGTTGGCCAATCTGAATATTCTTTGATACCTTCTCGTATAGCGAAATCACTTAAAACATCAAATGTACCAAATTCTACCCCTAGGGAATTTAGTATTTGAACTACATTGTTGGAAAAACCGCATTGAGGCATTAATTTTGTTCCCTTCATGAAAACCATCACTGGATTTGAGTCAATCAGTTTTTGTATTTTATCTTTTGTTAGGTTGTCCATAATTCAATTTGGAGTTTCTGTTTTCAAAGCCAGTGCATGGATAGCCTCTGAAGCTAATTCTTCCTTCAAAGCAGAATATACTAGCTGATGTTGTTTAACTAATGATAATCCATTGAATTCAGATGCAATTACAGTTACTTGTAAATGATCATTTCCCTTGAGGTTTTCAACAAAAACCTGGGAACTTGGAATTTTTTTAGTGATTAATTTAACAACTTCTTTTTTCGTAATCATAATAAATTTTAATTAACCTTTGTATTTTGTTTCAACAAATCCTAGTTGGATCAATTTTTCATAAGCTTCTTTACCTTCTGGACTACTAGGTGACATTATTCTAATTGTTTCAACAAGTAAGGGTACTGCAACCTCAGGCTTTTCAGTTTTTATATACATAGAGGCTAATCTCTCATTTGATTCTGCCAAAATTTGTAATGTTTGCTTACCTTTCCTTTGCATTTCATTTGGTATTCTCGCATCAATTCCTTTGAAGGATGAATTTAGATCAGAATAAAAAGAGGCAAGTTGCTTTGCCAATTTTCTAGCGTCTAGATAAAAATCCTTGGCTTTTTCGAAATCCCCGGTATTAATATATTTATCACCCTCTTTTATGAAATATTCTACGTTTGCGATAGAAAGCTTTTTACCCTCATTTGAAAGTACTCTGAATTCTTCTGGATTCCTTATTTCTGCATGAACTTCATTTTTGTAAGGAACATATCCAAAAAATATAAATAAAATTGGGATTAATTTTAAGAGTTTCATTTTCTTATTCATTTATTAAAATTCATAGTAACTTATTGCAGATTCATCTACCTAAACTTTTTAATGCTTTTTCTTCCTCTTGAGTCATTTTTTCATTTAGAAATTTATTGAAGTCTTTGATAGTAAGGTTTGAGTAATCATTAATTGGTATTGGTTTTCCAAAGGATAAACAAAATTCGCCCCTAAAGTTCGGAGGTATTTTGCTGTAAGCAATTCCAATTGGAATAATAATAATAGAAGTTGTTTTTTTGGTAGCCAGTCTGGCTAATCTATACAATCCTTCTTTGAGAACTAATTTTTTTCCATATTTATTAATCTTTCCTTCGGGGAAAACAACTAGTTGTTCTCCTTTTTCTATAAGATCAATGGCATATCTTAATGCTGAGAGAGATGGCGATAATTGATTTATCGAAAAACATCCAAGTCTTTTTAAAAACCAACCTTGTATCCCTCTCATTTCGGATTTGGTAACCATAAATCTACAATCCTTTTTTGTTACCCTTCTACCCATTGCCATTGTGAGTATTATGCCGTCCCATCTTGATCTATGGGTTGGAGCCAAAATGATAGAGGAATTTACGGGAATCGAAAAACCATTTTTTAATATTTTCTTTTTTCTAAAAAAGAATCTCAAAACAACGTCCTGGGTAACGAACATTGCAATAAATCCCAACACAGGATTGATTTTACGCCAAATATTTAAGGAATTCTTCTTCAAGTTCTATTTACTGTATATTAATAATTTAAGTGTTTGCCTTTTTTTATTAGCTATTATTGGGCGGTTACGAGATTGTCTAGAAACTAAAATTTTCAAAATTATGGCTACTTTAGGAGTAAACATTGACCATATTGCAAATGTAAGGCAAGCGAGGAAAACTGTCGAGCCTGATCCTGTGCAATTTGCTTTTTTAGCTGAATTAGGAGGGGCTGACTCTATAACAGTACATCTAAGAGAAGATAGAAGACATATACAGGATAGAGACGTATTCCTTTTGAAAGAGACTATAAAAACAAAACTCAATTTAGAAATGGCTGCTACAGAAGAAATGTTAGAAATTGCCAAAAAAATTCTTCCCGATTATGTAACGCTTGTCCCCGAGAAAAGAGAGGAAGTTACTACTGAAGGCGGGTTGAATTTAAAAAGTAATGTCCAATACCTTAAGAATTTTGTTGGGAATTTAAGGGATTTAAATATAGAAGTAAGTGCATTTATTGATCCTCTTGGAGAACAGATAAATTATTCCAAAGAGATAGGTTTTGATTTTATAGAATTACATACTGGAAAATATGCTGAACTATCAGGATCTGAACAATATAAAGAACTTCAAAGGATTATAGAGTCTACACATTTAGCAAATGACCTAGGGTTAGTTGTTAATGCTGGTCATGGCCTTAACTACAATAATGTTAAAAAAATTGCATCAATTAACAATATGAACGAGTTAAATATAGGTCATAGTATTGTTGCAAGGGCTTTAGCGATAGGATTGGAAAAGTCTGTACGTGAAATGAAGTCCCTTATTACATCAAATTAAATTTCAAAATGACAACATATTTTTTCGTAGCGGCAAGTCAAAAGTTTTTAACTGTTGAAGAACCAATTGAGGAGATTTTGAAAGAAAGGATGAGGAACTATAAAGAAAATAATAAAGAAATAGATTTTTGGCTTTTAAAAAATCCATCATTTTTGCAAACCACCCAATTTGTTGATCTAAAAGCAAAGATTCCATCACCTCCAGCTGCTATTTTATCGACGGATAAAAAATTTATAACTTTCTTAAAGCTGCGGTTAGAGTTTGTTGCTGTTGGGGAATTCGAATTTCCTAATGCAGAAATAACTGATCCATTTAAAGTTGAGTAATATAACCAACCAGTAAATTGCTCAATCTATATAAGTCAAACAAAATTGAAGTGATTATTGAGCTTTTGGCCGAAGAATTAAAAATATGTCCACCTCTCATAACTGAAAACTTAGAAATAGCTGTTCCTAATTATTTTTTGGGGAACTGGTTAAATGAACAAATAACTATAAAAAACAAAATAAGTGCTCTCTATGAATTTAAGACAATATCAAATTTCACGGAATCATTATTGACAAATTTTTTCCCCGGCATAGATATGGGTTTATGGAATTTTGAGTCAATTAAGTGGGGCATTATTGATTCATTAGAAGAATTAAATAGCTTTAAAGAATCATTTCCGCTTAAAAATTGGATTAATAAATATTTGGATAATGAAAAAACAATTGATGGAGACCTATATAACCTGACAAAAAAGATCGCGAATAATTTCATTGATTATCTAATTTTTAGACCTGAAATGATTGCTGAATGGAATAGATATGAAATTAATTCGCCTAATCTATTTAAAAATTTAAATTCAGATCAATTTTGGCAGCCTATTTTATATAAATTATTAGAGAAAAAGATATCTGAAAAGCCTGCATGTTTATACATGATTAAATTAATAAAGCATTTGACAAAAGTTAAAAACTTTCAATTACAAATGCCAAATCAAATTTATATTATTTCTGATAATAACTTATCTAAACTACATATTAACTTTTATTCAGAACTTTCAAAATTTACTAAGGTAAATTTATATTTATTATCTGCAGGAGATGATTTATGGAATAGAATAAATTTTATTGAAGGTGAGTTGGAATTTGATAATTTTAAAAGTAAATCGAATTCAAATAATACAAATATAGAGAAAATATTTGGCAAATTTGGAGCAAACTTTCAGAAATTAATTGAGGAAAATATTTATAAAGAAGGTATAAATTTAAAAAATAATTTAATATATATTGATCCAACAACTAATTTTCAAGAGAATAAAGATATTCCTCTTCTTAATCAAATCCAAAAAAGACTAATTGATAATAATAGCAATGATTTTATTGTAAATGAAAGGGATGATTCAATATTACTTTGTGAGCATTTTAATCAGAATAGTCAATTAGAGTATATAAGAAATAAGATTGTAGAAATAATAAATTCTTGCGAGAGTATTAAATATAGTGATATTGCTATTTTATCTCCACAAACTAATCAAATTAAACCTTATCTAAAGTATATCTTCAATAATGAGTTAATTAATGGTGCAAAGATACCTTATTTTTTTATTGATGATGATAATTATGATTCTCCAGACATTTATAAATTTTTAATTGACATCACTGAAATAGCAAATGAGAAAATTACACTTGAAAAAATAGATTATATGCTTTCTAAAAAAGAAACTCAGAACATTTTTGATTTTGATATTACGGAGAAGGATGAAATTATTTTCTTACTTACACAAGTTGGTTTTCATTGGGGATTAGATGCTAATGAAAGGTTAGGGGAAGAAAAAAATACTCTAGAGTGGTGCATTAATAGAATTACTTTAGGCTTAATTTATGACGAAGAAGAAAATTTAAGTAATCTTAATTTAAAACCCTTTAGTTTGAAACATTTAAATTTGGATTTGAATAAATGGGTTGAATTATTACTTGATTTTAAAAAATATATTAATTTGCTAAGGGGATCTTTTTCTTACTCATGTTGGATTGAAAAGATAAAGTTTATATTAAAAAGTATTGCTGATTCTAATGGAAATTTTTATTTAGAAATTAGTGAAATAAATAGAATTCTTGATAAACATTCAATACATTTAATTCCTGATGATCTTATTTTGTTAAATGTTTTTAGAGAGATATTAATTTCTTGCATAAATGAAGCTAAATATCAAAGCAAATCACGTATCAACAAGATCCTTGTAAGTGATATTGAGAATGCAAGGCAAATACCACATAAGGTTATCTTCTTAATAAACATGAACAGTGCTTATTATCCAAAATTATCAAAGAATGAAAATATTAATTTATTAAATAATAAATATCACCTTGGCGATCCATCAGTTTTTGAAAGAGAGAAATATTTATTTCTTGAATTGTTAATTGCTTGTAGAGATAAATTTATAGTTTCTTGGGTAAAGAATGATAAAAACAATAAAAAATTAGATGTTTCATTTCCTATAAAAGAGTTAATTTCTTTTTTTGATAGTTTTTTAAAACAAGGTAAAAGAGAACAAATAATAAAAGATTCTGATTTAAATAAAAAAGAAATAATTGATATTGATAGCCCTGAAATAATTAAAAGTAATTATTCTTTAGTAGAAGATATAGATTGGATTGAAAAAAAATCTGATATTAAAAATTACAAATTATCAGAACTAATTTATTGGTTCAAGACGCCACAAAAATATTGGTTAATTAAAAAAAATATTTCTCCCAAGGAAATATTTATTCATCATCCAGATGAGGAGTATGTAAGTAATCTGGAGAAATCGCAACTAATTACAAAAATTATCCAGGAGTTACAAATTGATAACCATAATATTATTGATGATTTAAAAAATTTAAACATTAATGATCAATTGGTTAAAAATGGGATTATTAT
The DNA here is from genome assembly GCA_003279105.1 of Prochlorococcus sp. AG-347-I19. Classification (GTDB taxonomy): domain Bacteria; phylum Cyanobacteriota; class Cyanobacteriia; order PCC-6307; family Cyanobiaceae; genus Prochlorococcus_A. The sequence continues at coordinate 1,672 of QCBO01000003.1, read as the reverse complement.
TCCCAAAAATAGTATTTTTATAAAGGAAAAAGAAATCAAAGATTTATTAGAAAGTCTATCTAAAAGTTTGAGTCAACATAATAATATAAATAGAATTTATGTTAAATCAAATGCAAATAAAGAAGAATATTTCATGGCTGATGACACAGTAATTGAATTGATTCATGCGAAATTAAGTTTAAGTCGTTTGATAGAGGCTTGGATAAAATCACTCTTCATTTCTTCTTTAAAGAAGAATATAAAAAAGACTAAAGTAATTTTTAGAACAGAAAATAATTATAAATCGCAAATTATTCAAACCCCTGGAGCAATTGAGTCGAATTTAATTTTAGAGGAATATATAAATATTTTTAAAAATTATTCTGAAAAATGTTTTCCTCTGCCTCCAGAAAGTGCTTTTAAATATGTAGAAGCAAAATTAAAATCAAAAAATGAGAAAAAAGCTTTTACCGATAGATGGATTGGTAATAAAACTTTTTCTAAAGGAGAAAGAGATAATATCGAAATGAAATTATGTTTTGGAAATAAAAAAGAACCAGACTTCTTTCTAGGAAATATTAATTTTGATAAATTATCATTTAGATTATATGGTCCTCTTATTGAAGCATTAAATAAATAAATAATGACTAAATTTCAGTTAAAAATTTTTTTAAATGCTTCTTATGAAATAATTCTTGTTTTTTTACAGTTCTTTATTATTAGTCTCCATTTTTTTAAATGGGAATTTATTCCAGAAAAACAAATAATTAAAGTAACTCCTTTTTCTTATTTTGTGGGTTTTTTAATTATCATAATTGCTTTCATAATATTGTTAGTTGCAATTAAAGACTTAGGAAGAAATTTATCCCCTTTCCCAAGACCTTTAAAAAATAGCAATCTTGTTACTAAGGGTATTTATCGATTTACGCGACATCCAATGTACTATTCTTTAATATTTATTTCCTTTGGCGTTTTTATAACAAAGTTATCTTTTTATTATTTATTTTTATCAACAAGTTTAATTTTAATAATTAAATTTAAGATTGCTTTAGAAGAGCAATATTTAAAAAATAAATTTAAGAATTACTTACTTTATAAAAATAAGGTTAATTATTAATGTTATAAAGATATGGATATAAATCAAATTAAATTAGATAATAAATTTAAATTAGTAGAAGCAAGCGCAGGAACTGGCAAAAGTTTCACTTTAGCTCATTTAGTTTTAAGAAATGTTTTGGAGAAAAAAATTAAACCAGATGAGATACTCTTATTAAGTTTTACAAAAAATACGTGTTCTGAATTACGAGATAAAATATTTTTGAGATTTCAGGATTTAAAATTATTTTTGCAAAATCATAATGAAAGTAAGATTGATAATACCCTTAAGGATTGGTATCTAAAGTTTAAAGAGAACGAAAAATCTAAGGAAAAAACTATATCCGAAATTGATAATTTTGTTAATCAAATTTATAAATTACAAGTAACTACATTCCATGCTTTTTGCAAAAATATTATTGATGAATATAGTATTGAAATAGGGGTAACTCAAGATCCATGCATTGAAAATAATATAGATAATTTTTATAAAGATGTAATAGATAATTTATGGATTGATGATTTTCTTAATCTTAATCCTGAGATTATTTCAGCAGTAAACCAAAAAAAAATAAGTTCTAGATTTGGAAGTAGAATA
>QCBO01000002.1 GCA_003279105.1 Prochlorococcus sp. AG-347-I19 | reverse complement strand
CCAAATAATTAAAAAAACTCAAGGTGGTGGTTCTTTGAAATTTGGAACTGAGATTGTAAATTCATCTGATGGATCATTATCTGCTTTGTTGGGAGCCTCTCCGGGAGCAAGTACTGCGGTTTCAATAATGGTTGAGGTTCTAGAAAAATCTGTTTTATTTTTAGATGATAAGCATAATCTTCAGAAAAAAATAAATGACTTAATTTATCCAAAACTATCAGTCTCTGAAAATTACAGTACCTTCATAGAAGAAATTAAAAAAAGAAATAATTCCATTTTTGGTTTCCATCCATAATTCTAATTAGCTAGTATTAATCAAGATGTAATAAGAGGAGAATTTTTCTTTCTATATGACTGATATATCGGTTTCAAAAATTAGAAATTTCTGCATAATCGCTCATATTGACCATGGTAAATCTACCCTTGCAGATAGGTTGCTTCAAGATACTGGTACTGTGCAGCAAAGGGATATGCAAGAACAATTTTTGGACAGTATGGATCTTGAAAGAGAGAGAGGAATTACTATCAAGTTACAGGCCGCTAGGATGAAATATAAAGCTGACGATTCCCAAGAATATGTTTTGAACTTAATTGATACTCCAGGGCATGTTGATTTCTCTTATGAGGTAAGTAGATCTCTTCAAGCTTGTGAAGGCGCCTTACTTGTTGTTGATGCAAGTCAAGGAGTAGAAGCTCAAACCTTAGCTAATGTTTATCTTGCCTTAGAAAATAATCTTGAAATAATTCCTGTTCTAAACAAAGTTGATTTACCAGGGGCTGATGCTGAAAAAATAAAACAAGAAATAGAGGAAATTATTGGACTTGATACATCTAATGCAATAAATTGTTCAGCAAAAACTGGAGTCGGTATTAAAGATATTTTGGAAGCAATTGTAAGAAGAGTACCTCCTCCTCAAGATGAAATTAAACTTCCTACAAAGGCACTGATTTTTGATTCTTATTATGATCCATACAGGGGAGTTATTGTTTATTTCCGGGTGATATTAGGTAATTAATTAAATCGTTGTTCTTGAAACCAACGTCTAACATAGAAAAAATATTATTCTTTTTAATTGAACTAAATAAGTCCAAGTATGAACTTTGTTTTAGAAATTTCGTTGTAAATCCAGCAAAAGGTCCATATAAAAGAAGTTTTTTATTATCAATCCATCTAGTGTCTAAATGAGGCACAGACATTGGTGGCGATCCAATATCAGCTTTACCATAAACTTTTGAGTTATGTTTTTCTGTTAGATCTTTTTTCTCGCAAATAAGCCATTTCCCACTAACAGGAAATCCACCATAACTTTTTGCTTCTGGAATTTTTGATTTTTGTAAATAATTAATTGTTTTTCCACCAGCACCAAGAAAAACGTAGCCAGTTCTAATTGAGGTTTTTCTACCTTCTGAATTAATTTCTAGTTCCCATTTTTTTTTATCAATTTTCTTTAAATCTACTAATTCTGTTTTGTATCTAATTTCAACATTTTTATTTGAAGAAACTAATGACAAATATTCGTTTGTGAGAGCCTCAAAATTAATATCTGTTCCTCTACCTATTTTGGTAGCAGCAATTTTAGTTAATGGATTCCTATCTTTTGTTATTAGAGGAACCCATGATGAAATTTCATCAAAAGATGTAGAAAATTCCATATCAATAAATTCAGGATTTTCGGTCATTTTCTGAAATCTTTTTTTTAAAAAAGAAATATTATCCTGACCAGACACAAAGCTAATATGAGGAATAAATTTTAAAAACTTTTTAATATCAATTTTCCCTGCTTCATACAACGAAGCCCATAAAGACATGGATTTTTCAAAAGATCGATTTATTGAGAGCGCTTTATCTATTTTTATATTTCCTTTTTCGTCTAAAGGTGTATAGTTTAATTCGCAATTAGCCGCATGTCCCGTACCTGCATTATTAAAAGCGCCAGTACTTTCATTTCCTGGAGCATTTAATTTTTCTATAATAAGAATGTTTATATCTGGTAAAACTTCTGAAATTAGGAGAGCTAAAGTACTGCTCATTATCCCTGCTCCTACTAAGACTGCATCAAAGTAGCTATTGTCATTAGTGGAGTTTTCAGATGAAGTCACAACAGAAAATTATCTTTTTTGCAATTAATCAGATTTCTTTCTAGGCTTATTATAAAGTTAATCCAAAATTATGAGTACTGAAACACTCTCGCTCACAAACGAAAATGTAGAAAAAGTCCTTGACGAGTTAAGACCTTTTTTAATTTCTGATGGAGGTAATGTAGAGATTGCAGAAATAGATGGTCCAATTGTCAAAGTCAGACTTCAAGGGGCATGTGGTAGTTGCCCTAGTAGCACTATGACTCTAAAAATGGGTATTGAAAGAAAGTTAAAGGAAATGATTCCTGAAATAAGCGAAGTTGTTCAGGTTTTATAAAAAATTTTTACTGAACTATATTACTTAGTTTTTAATTCCTTCAACAAAGATGATTCCATATCAAGGCAATCAATTGGAAGTCCTTGCCCAATAGCGATTAAAAGAGGTGCAAGAATACCTAAAGTAAAAATTAAATTTGATTGGCTTACATCATATTTACTTAAAGTAAAAGTTATCAAATAAATAATTAAAAAATACGCATGTAGGGAAAAAAATTCTTTCGGCTTTAACACTGGCCACCTTAAAGTATTTCCCAAGAAATATAAAAAACCTGTCATAAAAAAAAATAGTTACATGAAGATTAAACCAAATATAAACATAAACCTTTTTAGAGACTATTTATAAAAAAATTTACCTAAGATAATAATTAAAAAAACATTAAATATTCGTTTCTATTTGTAAAAGCTAGACATGCAGTTAAAAATACGTTTATAATATTTTGGTAGCAATTGCTACTTTTTCGTTCACCCTCAATTGGGGGCGCAGTTCGAGTCATACCATGGAACGGGGGATGGCCGTGTTGTCACATCGAAACATGACTACTTTAACTTACAGAGGTAAAAACTACGTTCAAAACAAAGAAGCTGCTAAAAAGCAACTTGTTGAGCTTACCTACAGAAGAAACGTATACACCAACAGAATGGATGACGCTTCTTCAAGTAATGAAAAAGCAGAATTAAATTACAGAGGTGTTAATTACACTAAATAATTTAATTAAACAAATTAAAAGCCCCTTTTTCAGGGGCTTTTTTTTTAGCTATATTTGTCAAGAGTCCTTTAAAAAATATGTCTGAAAGTTGCTGTAATACAAACACATCGAATAAAGAACCTAATCAATTCGATCATAAAGATGCGATTCAAGAAAGATATGGCTCAGCCGCACAAGAAAAAGAAAGTTGTCTTTGTACACCAGTTGGGTTTAATCCCGTTTTACTTGAAGCAATTCCTCAAGAGGTTATAGAAAGAGACTATGGGTGTGGTGATCCAACAAAATATGTTCAAAAAAATGATATAGTCTTGGACCTTGGAAGCGGTAGCGGCAAAAATGCTTTCATTTGTGCCCAAATTGTTGGTAAAGAAGGGAAAGTTATTGGAGTTGATCAGAATCCTGACATGCTTTCTTTATCAAGATCAGCCTCTAAAGAAGTTACAAAAAATATAGGTTTCAACAATACAGAATTTCTAGAAGGTTCAATTGAAAAACTTGATGAATTAGATAAAGATTTAAGTCCATTAATCGCCGACAAATCAGTTGATATTATTTTAAGTAATTGCGTTTTAAACTTGGTAAGTCCAGAATCTAGAAATAACCTCCTAAGAAATATAAAAAGAGTTTTAAACGATAATGGAAGAATTGCAATTAGCGATATTGTCTCTAACAAAAAAGTTCCTTTAAGATTGCAAAATGATCATGACCTATGGACAGGATGTATTAGTGGAGCATGGTATGAACCAGACTTTATAAGTGACTTTAAAGAACTAGGATTTAAAAATTTAGAATTTGCAGAAAGGAGTGCTGAACCTTGGAAAGTAATTGAGGATATAGAATTTAGAACAGTAACTTTAGTAGGCAATATTTAAAAAATTCAAGTGTTTAAAAATATAACTTAAATTTTCATGAGAAATAATCTAAGAGATCAAATACCAGCATTAAAAAATAAGTATTATTTCAACTATGGAGGTCAAGGACCATTACCAAAATCTTCTTTAGAAGCCATAGTTAAAGCGTGGGAAATTATCCAAGATTTAGGACCATTTACTAACAATATGTGGCCTTTTATTTACAAAGAAATATTGACCACAAAAAGGCTCATTGCACAAAAATTAGGTGTAAATTCAAAGAATGTAGCTTTAACCGAGAATATCTCTTCCGGTATGATTTTGCCCTTTTGGGGAATAAAAGTAGAAGAGGGAGAAGAGCTGTTAATAAGTGACTGTGAACATCCTGGAGTAGTGGCTGCAAGTCGAGAATTTTGCAGAAGAAATAAATTAATATTCAAAATTTTGCCGATCCAAAAATTTAAAAATCTAAACGACGAAAATATAATTTTAGAGATTTTGAAAAATCTAAATAGTAAGACTAAGATACTAATTATTTCTCATATCTTATGGAACTTTGGATATAAAATTCCTTTAAAACAAATTTCTATCGAATTAAAAAATAATCGAGCAGATTCTTATTTACTTGTTGATGGTGCTCAAACCTTTGGGCACATAAATATTGAAAAAGAAGTTTTTTATTCTGATTTATATTCAATAACTTCTCATAAATGGGCATGTGGACCAGAAGGACTTGGAGCCATTTATGTCTCAGATAGATTTATTCATGAAACAGATCCAACAATAATTGGTTGGAAATCATTAAAAAAAGAACAAGGCATTTATGAGCCTTCAGATAATCTTTTTCATGATGATGCAAGGAAGTTTGAAGTAGCTACATCTTGCATCCCTTTACTTGCAGGGCTTCGTAATTCTATAGATCTTTTGGATAAAGACTGCCATGAAAAAGAAAAAAGCGAAAATATCAAAAGATTAAGTGAGAAACTTTGGGATGAATTAAATCAATTAAAGGGTGTTGAATTAGTTTTAGAAAAAAAGTACTTAAATGGGATAGTTAGTTTTAATATCGAAAATATTAAAGATAAGGATAAATTTGTAAATAAACTTGGAGAAAAGAAAATTTGGATTAGAGTTTTAGAAGATCCAAAATGGTTTAGAGCATGCGTACATCAAATGACTACAGAAGCTGAGATTGATTTACTTTCTGAAGAAATTAAAAAATTACCAGGGTATTTCTGAGCTATCCCAAGCTATAAATTTTCCAGTACATTCCGGGGATTGATTTTTGATAATATTGATCAAAAATTGGGAGGATTTTTCTTTACTAAATAATTTATGTTCTGGCACAAATTTATGAAAAGGTCTAGATAAATCAGTATCCACTGTTCCTGGATGAAGCAATGTGATAGTAGCCTTGGGGAAACGTCTAGCCCATTCAATACTTAGAGATTTAAAAAACTGATTTTGCGCAGATTTTGCAGCTCTATATGAATACCAACCTCCAGTTTGATTATCTCCAATGCTACCAACTCTTGCACTTATACTTGCAAAATTAAAATCCAAATCTTTTGGTATAAATTCTTCAATCGCTTTAGCTAATAAAATAGGAGAAAAGGCGTTTATTGAAAAACTTTCCATCATATTTTTTTTATCAAGATGTTGTAATCTTTTTTCTGGTTGAAGAGAATCACTATGAAGTCTACCTGTAGCATTAACAACTAGCCTTAATTTTGAAGGCTGATTTGATATTTTATTTTTCAACTGCAAAAGGGATTGAGAATCCTCTATATCTAATTCCCAAAAAGAATTAAATTCACTTTTTCTTCCGCACAAAACAACTTCTAAATCTTTTTCACTTTCACTCAGATCTTTAGCTATTTGGGTTCCAATTCCACCTGCGCCTACAACTAAGGCTAAGCCTTTCATTTTATTAAAAATAACTCAATCAATTCTAAGAAACTTTTCCTGTGATTTGCGTAAAGATCTTTCTTAATTGATTAGGAAATTTTATTGAGATTTTCTTTTTTCTTTTAATAATTTATAAGCTATTTTTCTATCATCAAAATTAATAACTTTATCATTGAGAATTTGGTAGTCTTCATGTCCTTTTCCTGCAATTAAAACAATATCTTCTTTATTGGCAAATTTAATAGATTCATTTATTGCTTTAAATCTATCAATCTCAATTGTTATTTTTTCTCTTTTTTTTATACCCATCAAAATATCATTTACTATCTTTTGGGGTTCTTCTGATCTTGGATTATCTGAAGTTATAAAAAGTTGATCAGAAAACTCTTCAGCTATTGATCCCATTAAAGGCCTTTTACCGAGATCTCGATCTCCTCCACAGCCAAAAACAGTAATGAGTTTTCCCTTACAAAGTTTTTTAATTGATTGCAAAACTTTTTTTAATCCATCGGGAGTATGGGCATAATCAACAATTACTGTTGGGAGTGATCTTGAAACGTCATCATTATCAATTTCTATTTTCTCCATTCGCCCAGGAGCGCCAGGGAAAGATCGTATTAACTTTGATAGATCTTTTAAAGAAAAATTAAGTTTATACAAAATTGTTATTGCTTGAATCGCATTCATTAAATTAAATTCTCCAACGAGTGGAACAAAAAGTTGAATTTTTTCCTTAGGTGTATGAAAAATGCAGGTTGAGCCATTTTCAGTAAATTTTTTATCAGTTACGAAAAAAAAATCATGATTTTTAAATTCACTTTCAGTAATCTTTGTAGACACTAATGAAGATCTTTTTTCAAGATCAGATGATAATTTAGATATCCAAGGGTCATCGTGATTTAATACAGAAATTCCATCCTTTTCTATTAAATAAGGTGGTAAAAACAATTTTCTTTTTGTTTGAAAATAAGATTCCATATCTGAGTGATAATCAAGATGATCTTGAGTTAAATTAGTAAAAATAGCCGCCTCAAATTCGCATCCTGATATCCTCTTTTGAGCAATAGAATGAGAACTTACTTCTAATATCGCGAATTCAGATTCTGCCTCAACAGCAGCATTTAATTTCTTTTGAAGTTTATCAGCGAAATCAGTTGTATGAGAAGCAACTTCTGAGAAGCCAGGCCATCTATTAAACAAGGTCCCAAATAATGCAGTCTTTTTCCCTAATTTTTTTAAAAGGTATTCCAATAAGAAAGTAATTGTCGTTTTTCCATTTGTACCAGTAACACCAATAAGTTTAAGTTTTCTTGAAGGCCTATTCCAAAACTCAGCGACTATTTGACCAAAAATATAATCTAAATTATCCTCTAAAACCAAAATCCTTTTTCGATCAATAGATCCAATTTTCTGTTTTGCAGCGGGGCCAATAATGGCAGCCTCTGCGCCATTTTCAATTGCCTCAATACAAAATTTTCCTCCATCAACATTTAAACCAGGCATTCCTAAAAATAAAGTTCCTTTTTGTACTTCTTTAGAGTTAAAAGAAATATTATTGATATTTTGATCGATGAGATTTGATGAAGGAATAATTCCTACCAAATCTAAAAGTTTATGTAATTTTATAGATCTCATAAAAAAAATTATTTCTCCAGAATGGTACTAATATTTTTTTGAAACCAATTCTTTAATTGATCATCTTTTAATCTTGGAGAAATGCGAGGCAATTCTATGATCTCCTCGGACCTAATTCTTTCAACAGCAATAACAGGTACTTCATAATCATATTTTTTATATTTATCTTTATATAAATCGACCCTATCAATATCAATTTCTTTAAGCTCCTCTAGATTAGGGAATAACTCATTAAGATTTATTTTTGCCAGTTTGTTTTTTAATGAATCACAAAGGCAACATCCCTGCCTAACAAAAATAAATATTTTCATTCATTTAGTCAGGCACAGGGTCACATCCACAGGGAGTTAAAGGATGACATCTGCTTAATCTTTTTAAAGTTAACCACCCTCCCTTCCAAGGACCATGTCTAGTAATTGCCTCATATCCATAAGAGCTGCAACTTGGAATAAATCTGCATCTTGGTCCAAAAAAAGGAGAAAACCACTTTTGATAAAACGAAATCATAAAAAGAAGTATAGAAGTAATTGATTTATTAATAGTTTTGAACACTTTAATGATGTAAAATAATATTTCCAGTAGTAATTAGTTTAATTGAATTTAATCAATTATCCAATTTATTGCAATTTTCTATTTAATTTAAAATTATGTCAAGATACCGCGGTCCCAGATTAAGGGTTACGCGTCGCTTGGGAGAACTACCAGGTCTCACCAGGAAAGCTTCAAAGAAGTCTAATCCTCCAGGTCAGCACGGCCAAGCCCGTCGCAAGCGATCAGAATATGCAATTCGTCTAGAAGAAAAGCAGAAACTTAGGTTTAATTATGGAGTTTCTGAAAAACAACTAGTACGTTATGTGAAAAAAGCTAGAGCTCAAGAAGGATCTACAGGTACTAACCTACTAAGACTTTTAGAAAACAGACTTGATAATGTTTGTTTTAGATTGGGTTTTGGAGGCACCATTCCAGGCTCAAGACAATTAGTAAATCATGGCCATGTAACCGTTAATGGAAAGGTTCTTGATATTGCTGGTTATCAATGCAAATCAGGCGATGTAATCGGAATTAAAGAAAACAAAGCAAGCAAAAAACTTGTAGAAGGTAATATAGAATTCCCTGGCTTAGCAAATGTCCCACCTCATCTTGATTTAGACAAGCCAAAATTAACGGGAAAAATAAATGGAAAATGCGATAGAGAGTGGGTGGCTCTTGAAATAAACGAACTACTAGTTGTTGAATATTATTCAAGAAAAGTTTAATACTACTTTTCTTTGGATTATTAAATCTCTCTTTTAAAAAATGAGAGATTTAATTTAATTCTTATTTTTAAAAAATAATGGGAAATAAGGAAAATAATATAAAAAAGCCAGGTTTTAAGACCTTATCTATTCACCATGGGGAAACATTTGCTGAAGAAACTGGATGCGTTATGCCTCCTATTTTTTCTACATCTACTTTCAAACATGGAAATAAAGATAATTTCGACTACACCAGATCAGGCAATCCCAACTTTAGAATTCTAGAAAACATCCTTAAATCAATAGAAGATTCTAAATACTGTACAGTTTTTGGATCTGGAATTAGCGCGGTAACTGCAATTTCATCAACACTGAAATCAGGTGACAAGATACTCTGCGAGTCAAATCTCTATGGTTGTACAGTGAGGATGTTCGAAAAAGTTTTCAAGAAATTTGGACTAGAAGTTTTATACACAGATTTTACAAACGAAAATAATGTCAAAAAGATTTCAACCTTCGAGCCAACCTTGATATGGCTAGAAAGTCCAACTAATCCACTTTTGAAGGTACTCGATATTAAGGCGATTTGTGATGAAGCGAATAAACTCGAAATACCAGTGGTTGTAGACAATACCTTCTCTACTGCACTTATTCAAAAACCATTGGACCTTGGTGCAACACTATCGCTTGTAAGCACCACAAAATTCATTAATGGACATAGTGATGCACTTGGCGGAGCAGTACTTACAAATAATGAGGAATGGAATAGTAAGATGCTTTTCTCTCAAAAAGCTCTCGGGCTTCAACCATCTCCTTTTGATAGTTGGCTCATTACGAGAGGAGTAAAAACTCTTCCTTTAAGAATCGAACAACAAACTAAAAGTGCAGAATTTATTTCTGAAGAATTAGGTAATCATAAAATTATTAGTAAAGTAATTTACCCTTTTAATCAAGAACATCCGCAATTTAATTTAGCAAAATCGCAAATGAAATCTGGAGGTTCAATGATCACCCTAAAATTAAATTTAAATAAAAAGGATACTTTTAAATTTTGCAAATCTCTCAAATATTTCTCTCTAGCAGAAAGCCTTGGAGGAGTTGAAAGTTTAATTTGTCACCCTGCAACGATGACTCATGCTTCTGTTGATGACAAAACAAAAAATTTACTAGGGATAGATGATGCTCTTGTCAGATTATCAATTGGATGTGAAGATACAAACGATTTAATCTCGGACATTTTATTTGCTTTAAATAAATTCTGAAAATTGAGAGATTTACTTAAAAAACCTATATGGAAAAATTTAGAGTTGGGATATGCAATTCCTGATAGTATTCATGCTGTTTCTGTAGCATTACCAACTTGGAATGATGTAATAAATTACGAGGAAAAAGATCAAGAATGTATGAATTTATTGAAGTCCATTTACCCACGATTCGGGCTAAACCCCATAGTGAAAAGATTATGCGAAAAAGTAAAAAAACAAAATTACTACAACAATAAAAGTATCTGGCCATATCCGAATGAAAGAATAGCTTTTAAAGCTAAAAAATACATTGATAGAAATACTTCTGAACAATTCTCGTTAATAGAAAAAAGAAATAATTTAGCTTTTTTAATAACTGAAAAAGAAGGAAGTATTTATGCAAAATATTTTTGGCAACATACTGGTCTTGGTCTATCTTCAAGAGCTGCCGCTATAGAACTAGGTCTTGAAGATTGCCCTCCAAAATCTTACGTAAATGAATGTTCTCAAAGAATTAAAATTAGAATTTCTAAATCTACAAAAATTGACTCTAATGATATTCACTTAACTTCATCTGGAATGTCTGCATTGCATACATCATTAGAAATCATATATAAATTATTTCCAGCTAAACCAACACTCCAAGTTGGATTTCCATATGTAGATGTACTTAAATTACCAATGAAAATCTTTCACGGAGCAAAGTTAATTACAGAAGAAAATTGCGAGGATATTGAATCAGAAATCAAAAGAATAAATCCATCAGCATTAATTATTGAACTTCCAAGTAATCCAATGCTCAAATGTGTAAACATTAAAAAAATTTCAAAAATTGCAAAAAAGCTAAATATTCCGTTAATTGTTGATGATACAATTGGTTCGAATTTAAATATAAATTCCATAGAACATGCAGATATAGTTTTTACTTCACTTACAAAAATTTTTTCAGGTAGTGGTGATATTCTTGCCGGATCATTAATACTAAATCCAAAAAGCAAATGGATTGATCAGTTTAGAAATGCATTAAACGAGATTAATATTCCAATACTTTCCGATGGAGATATAGTTTATCTAGAGAAAGTTAGTAGAGATGTAAATCAAAGAGTTTTTGAACAAAATAAAGCATGTTTAGAATTAAAAAAAAGATTAGAGACTCATAGTGAGATTAAGAATATTTTCCATCCTGAAAATTGTCCAAATTTTAATTCTTTACTTACTTCTGATGGAGGATACGGCTGCTTATTATCATTTGAATTAAATGGAGGATTGAAAAAAGCCAAGAAATTTTATGATTCTCTACAAGTATCTAAAGGACCTAGTTTAGGTACAAAATTTACTCTAGTTTGTCCTTATGTTTTACTAGCTCATTATGACGAGTTGGATTGGGCTGAAAGTTTTGGTATACCCTCGCACCTTATTAGAGTATCAGTTGGATTAGAAGACCAAGATCAATTATGGAAAAGCTTTTCTGAAGCACTAAATAATTTCTAAATTCCTAGTATTTACCGTATAGAAACTTATATACTTTTTTTCTGAATAATAGTTATTATTAATATATATTTTCTCAATATAATAAATGGCAAAAATTTATGAGGACAACAGTTTTGCTATTGGAAACACTCCATTAGTAAAATTAAAATCAGTTACTAAAAACGCGAAAGCTACAGTACTTGCAAAAATTGAAGGTAGAAACCCCGCTTATAGTGTCAAATGTAGGATTGGCGCAAACATGATTTGGGATGCAGAGAAAAGTGGGAAACTTACAAAAGACAAAACTATTGTTGAGCCAACTTCTGGAAATACAGGAATTGCTTTAGCTTTTACTGCTTCAGCAAGAGGTTATAAACTGATCCTTACAATGCCAGAATCCATGTCAATTGAACGAAGAAGGGTTATGGCAGTGTTGGGTGCTGAAATTGTTTTAACAGAGGCATCTAAAGGTATGCCTGGAGCAATAGCTAAGGCTAAAGAAATTGCAGAAAGTAATCCTTCTCAATATTTCATGCCAGGTCAATTTGATAACCCAGCGAACCCTGAAATTCATTTCAAAACTACTGGACCAGAAATCTGGGATGATTGTGATGGCGAAATTGATGTCCTAGTTGCAGGGGTTGGAACTGGCGGCACAATTACAGGAGTTTCAAGATACATTAAGCAAGAGAAGGGCAAGAATATCACTTCTGTAGCTGTTGAACCATCACATAGTCCTGTTATTACACAGACAATGAATGGAGAAGAGGTTAAATCCGGACCACATAAAATCCAAGGAATTGGAGCAGGATTTATTCCTAAGAACCTTGACTTATCAATTGTTGACAAGGTTGAACAAGTAACAAATGACGAATCAATAGAGATGGCTCTTAGATTAGCCAAAGAGGAAGGTCTATTAGTAGGAATATCTTGTGGAGCCGCTGCTGCAGCTGCGGTTAGATTAGCTGAACAAGATGAATATGCTGGAAAAACAATTGTAGTTGTTCTACCTGATTTAGCAGAGAGGTATTTATCATCAATTATGTTTACTGAAGTTCCAAGCGGAATCATTCAAGAACCAGTCAAAGCCTAAATCAATTTTTTCTCCAGTAATGAATCTGGTGAAATATACATCGCATCGCCATAAGAGAAGAATCTAAATTTTTCTTTTATGGCTTTTTTATATAGATCTAATAATCTTTCTCTACCAATCATTGCACTTACTAAAAGTAATAATGAACTTTTAGGGAGATGAAAATTAGTTAATAATCCATCAACTACCTTAAATTTATAACCTGGCTTAATTACTAAATCTACGTATTTAGCTATGGGAATAAAGTCATTAATTTCGTGAGAATAACAACTTTCAAGAGCTCTTACGCTAGTTGTACCAATAGCAATTATTTTTCTATCTGTTTTCTTTATTCTTTTTATTTCCTCCACTACTTCCTTATTAACACTTACCCATTCTTTGTGAAGTTTTAAGTTACTTAAATCTTCTTGATCAATTGGTTTGAATGTTCCATAACCCACGTGCAAAGTTATCGGTAAGATTATTACGCCTTTTTTTTTTAGATTGGAAATAAGACTTTTGCTTAAGTGTAAACCAGCTGTTGGTGCAGCAACTGCCCCCGGATTTGTTGCATACTCAGTTTGATAACTTTTCTCATGAAAAGATTCTTCTTCGGAATTTTTTATATAAGGAGGAAGAGGGATTTCCCCGTATTTATCAAGAAGTTCATTTATTGAATTGAGACAAGTTATATTTTCCGGAAATTTAATAAATCTCCCTCCAGTTTCCTCATCAACTCCATCAACAATCAAATTAATATCTTGTGCTAATGGAGATTTTAATTTTAATTTTCTATTTATTTTTAACTTTTTTGCTGGCTTTGCCAAACATAACCAAACACATTCATGGGATCTTTCTAAAACTAATAATTCTACTAATGTCTTATTTTCTAATTCAACCTTTAACCTAGCTTTCATAACTTTAGTATTATTTACAATTACAAGATCCCCTTCTCTAAATTCATCTAAAAGATTCTTGGTAAATTTATTAGTTAAACAGTCTTCTTCTAAAAAACTATTTCTAACTATCATCAATCTTGATTCATGCCTAATTGCAGAAGGTTTACTAGCAATTAATGAAGGATCAAGTAAATAATCATAAGCTTCAAGCTTATAATCTCTTTCTTCATTATTAATTTGAGAAATCAATTAAATTTAGGAGACAAGAGTCTCTGGCTCATCTTCAATTAGGGAAGCCAAGTCTTTTAAGAATGAAGCTCCATCAGCTCCGTAGATCACTCTATGATCAGCTGTTAGATTTACTTGCATTATTTTTTTAACAGATATTGAACCATCACTATTAGCAACAACGGTTGGTTTCGATGATGCTATGGCTAAAATAGCACCGGTACCTGGAGGAAGAATTGCGTCAAATCTATCAACGCCAAACATCCCAAGGTTAGATAAAGTGAAGGTTCCTGTTGAGTATTCATTAGGTTCTAATTGTTTTGATCTTGATCTTTTTACGAGATCTTTCCATTCCCTAGACAATTCAAATAAATCAGTATTGCATGGTTCTTTTAAAACTGGAGTTATTAGTCCACCATCTTCCATCGCAACAGCAACAGCAATATTTATATTTTCTGGATAAGAAATTCCATTTTCTGAAAAACTTGAGTTAACTTGAGGATGTTTCTTTAGTGTCTTTGCAACTGCCTTTACTAGTAAAGCAGTCATAGTAACTCCGTTCTGTTTTACTTTTTTGTAGAAATTATCTAATTTATCTGTGTTAATGGAATAACCCACCCTAAAACATGGCACATCTAAACTAGATTCCATATTTTTATTTACCGCTTTTTGAAGAGTATTAAATTGAACTGTTTCTCCGGGATTACCAAAACTATTTCCTGAAGTTTCTGGTTTACTGTCAACTCCCAAATTTGCACCAGGTACACTTGCAGGAGAACCACCTTCACCTATCCATGGTATAGAGACTGGTTGGCCATTAGCTTTTAAAATATCATCGGCTTGAATCCTTCCGTGAGGTCCGGATCCATGAACCTTTGCTAAATCAACACCCATTTGAGAGGCAAGTTTTTTAGCTCTTGGAGATGCAATCACCCTCGAAGAAACATTACTCGTAGCAGCATTTATTTGATCGCTACTGAAAGATGGGGCTGCCTTTTCACTCATTAATACAACTTCTTTTTCTTTTTTTTCAACAATTTCACTTTGAACTTCAGGTTTTTCTTCCGTTTTATTGCTTACCAATTCAAGTTGATCCGAACTAGAAACTACGGGTTGTTTTCCTTTATTTTGTTCTTGAACAGAAGCTATCTCATCCTCATTTTCTACAATAAGACCGATAGTCTCTCCCACTGGTGCAGTGCTGCCAGCGGGCATTAAAACAGCTGCAAGATATCCATCTTGAAAAGATTCAACATCCATATCTGCCTTGTCAGATTCAACAACCAAGACAGATTCACCTCTTTCAACTTTATCTCCTGGATTTTTCAACCATTCCACAATCTTGCCCTCTGTCATAGTAGAACTCAAGGCAGGCATGAATATTTCGTGAGACATAAGAAAATTGTTATTGCATAAGTTTCAAGGGACTTCTACCAAACTTCCTAAAGTTTTTATGGCTAAGAACCCTTTAAACTCTTGTTTTAATTATACGAAATCATGTTCACAGTGGGAACTCTTAAAACTTAAGAAAGTAATAATTTAGATCGATTAGAATTTAAAACTTTTCGAAATTAAGATTTACTTATATTTATCAAAAATACTAAATCTTCTCTTTAATTATTATCTATAGATTGAATAACTCCATCCTTAACCGTAATCGATACTTGCATTTTTTCAATTAGATTGTCTCCGACAGTAACATCACAGAAACTATCCACTTGCCCTTGATCAACAATTTCGTCCATTTTTAATTCGCGAACTTGATTCTGTTGTTGAAGAAGATTTCTTTTTTGTTCTTCAATTTCATTTCGTTTTGCTGCGACTTGTTGTTGCACCTGACTAACCTGTTCTTGAACTCTTGGATCTAGGGGATTAACCGATTGGGATCTAATATTATTTACTATTTGCTGCCCCTCTTGCTCCAGTTGCGATAATTGCTGATCAATGTTTGAAATTGCTTTACTTAATTCTTTTTCAGCATCTTCCTTCCAAGTTGGTGTAACTACAGCTTTAATAGCTATTGAGCGCTTTATAGATATTGAGTTTTTTGTTTCCATAAAAAATTAAATTGCCTTTTCAATATAGATAGAACAAATCAAATTTTCTTACTAAATTTGTTTTCATACATATTTTCTATTTGTAATGAATACTTTTTTTCTATTTCTTTTCTTTTTTGTTTAAGAGTTTGTGTTAATAACCCATTTTCTAGAGTAAAGGCATCAACAAAATAACAATCTAATATTTGTTCTTCTGATCTTGCTCCTAATCGACTTTTAAGCAAATTATTAATTTTTGATTTGAAAAATGTACCAATTTTCTTATTCAGGTTTAATTTTGAAAGGTCTTCTTCCAAAAATTTGCTTTTAACCAATTCTACATTAGGAACTACGAGAGCTGTTAAACATTTCTTATCTTGTCCTACTAATTGAATCTGATTAATAAATTCTGAACTAAGAATTTCAGTCTCCAGGGGATTCGGTTCTATATTTTCACCACTTGATAGCACTATTGTATCCTTGGCTCTTCCGGTTATAAAGAGAGAACCATTTGGTATTAAAAAACCTAAATCACCAGTATCGAACCAACCATCCTTGGATAAAACATCATTTGTAGCTATTTCATTATTAAGATAACCTTTCATTACTTGCGGCCCCCTAACAAGAATTTTCCCGATTTCTCTGAACTTAAGAATCTTTTTTTTATCATCATTCACTATTTTGATTTCAGTAAATGAAAGAGGCTGCCCAGATGATCCTCTAACATTTAATTCTCTTCTCCTACAAGTTAATACTGGACTAGTTTCTGTGAGTCCATATCCCACCAAAACATCTACACCTAAAGATTCAAAAAAAAGATCTACATGTTCTGGCAATGCACCTCCACCATTAATAGGAAATTTCAGTTTTTCTCCGCATAGTTGTCTAAGAATATTCGGCCATAAAAAAATAGTAGACAATTTATGTAAAGGGTATCGGCTAATAACAGAACCCAGTAAGGGGATTTTTGATTTAAAAGTTATTTGATTTATATCTATATTTCTTATCTTTCTAAGACTTCTTTTAAAAACCGAACTATTACTTATCAAAAACTTAATAAGTTTTTGCTTTTTGGAAGGCATTTTTTTCAAAGCCTGAAAAAAACCATCATGTATTGCTTCCCATAGTCTCGGTACAGTGGCCATGACAACAGGTTTTATTTGTGTAATATCATCTTTAAGAAATTTTGGAATTGTATAGTATTGAGAACAACCGCATGAAAAAAAGAAGTATTCAGCACTTCTCTCATAAGAATGCCAGATAGGCAAAACGCTTAATACAGAGGTACCTGGCTCTGGATCAGCGATATAGGCTAAATTGATTATTTGATGTAAAAAATTTGCATGAGTCAAAGGCACACCTTTAGGTTTTCCGGTCGTCCCAGAAGTGTAAAGAATGGTAGCGACGTCATCAATTTCTGGAATAAATTTTTCAAGATTATTATTTTGTGAATTTTCTTTTTCTACTGAACTTATGAATGTACTCCAACTTATTAAACTTTCAAATTGTTCATCTTCTAAATTGATTATAAATTTCAGTCTTTTTTTTAATTCTTCTTTGTTGTTTAACTTTAGCCAAATTTCCTTAGATTGAACTATTAGTCCTACTGAATTAGAGTGCCCAATAATATAGTCTAATTCTACTGAAGGAGAATTAATACCTCTCACTGCATTTATAGCTCCTAAACGCATTAAGCCTTGATCCACTGCTAGCCATCTTGGAGAATTTTCAGATAATACAGTAACTACATCCCCCTTTTTTAAACCATAATTTTCGAAAGAAGAAGAGACTTTTGTTATTAAATCAGCCAGCTCAGAATAAGAAAATTTTTCTTTGTATTTCCCTCTTAAATCGCAAACAGCTAAAGTATCACCACATTTAAATTTTAATTTTTCCCAAATTTGATCTATGTGATCAAGGTTCTTAATAAAATCTCTATTTTTGGCAAATGTATTTTTTTTAGAAAGAGGTTTGGCTGCAGGCCAATACGCTAAATCACCCATATTAAATTGATTTTGAAATTTTAATTTCTATTTTGATATAAAATCAAAATTAAATTCTTCCTCGATGGTTTTTTTAACAATTCTCTTGACTTCTTGAATATTTAAATTTTTGTTGTAATCAATCATATTTGCCATAAGACAATTTTCTATTCCGCAAGGAACAATCTTATTAAAGTTTTCTAATTCGCAGTCAATATTGATTGAAAATCCATTTATCGTAATCCATCTTTTACAACCAATTCCAATTGATGCGATTTTCTTATTTCCTATCCAAACACCAGTAAACCCTGTTCTAGAGTGACAATCTATATTAAAAGCACCAAGGATTTTTATAATAATTTCTTCAATTTTTCTTAAGTACCAATTTAAATCTTTATTAAAATTTTTCAAATCTAAAACCAAATACGTTACTAATTGTCCTGGCATATGACAAGTTACCTCACCACCTCTATCAATCTTAAAAACATCATATTTAGCATCATTTAGAGAAAATAATAAATTATCGTAATTAGATCCTCTCCCCAATGTATAACAGAGTTGATGCTCCCCTATCCAAATAAAATCAGGGTTAGAATTGTCTAAAATCAATGCCTCCTGATATTCTTTTTGTAATTTATAAACATCATTAAAAGAAGAAATATTATCAGGTTGTTTAATTATTGCTGTTCTATTATCCAT
This sequence comes from Prochlorococcus sp. AG-347-I19, assembly GCA_003279105.1. Lineage (GTDB taxonomy): Bacteria > Cyanobacteriota > Cyanobacteriia > PCC-6307 > Cyanobiaceae > Prochlorococcus_A. The sequence goes on along the minus strand of QCBO01000002.1, from coordinate 218,342 downwards.
ATTTAAGTAGATTTAGAAAGTAAGTAAATATTTTTAGATTTGTTATGAAAATTCTAATCCATGGAAAGAATCTTGAGCTCACTGGAGCATTAAAAGAATATACTGAGGCAAAGATAGAAAAAGCAACACATCACTATAAGGATATCGTTAAAGAAGCTGACATACACCTTTCAATTGAAAAGAATCCAAGAGTCTCGTTCCAAACCGCAGAAGTTACTATTTTTGCAAATGGTACCGTAATTAGAGCTGAAGAAAAAACTGAAAATCTATACTCAAGCATTGATTTAGTTTCAAATAAACTTTGTAGAAAATTACGCAAATACAAAGAAAGAAACAATAAAACAATTCATAATAAACAATTTAAAAATAAAGATTCTTTACCAATTGAAAGTATGGAATCAAATTTTTTAGATAAAGCTTTTTTTAAAGAAGGAACTGAAGCAAGTCTGCCTGAGCCATCTATAAAAAATAAATACTTTGAAATGACTCCAATTTCATCAGACGAAGCAAGAAAACAATTAGATCTAATTGATCATGATTTTTATGTTTTTCGAAACAAGAAAAATAATGAACTTCAAGTTATATATAAAAGGAATCATGGAGGTTATGGATTGATTCAATCTAAATAAGTTTTAAATGCCCAATATTGAATATGAATTAAACGAGAAAATTCATCCGATTATTATTAACCCGTATTTATCATGGGAAGATTTCTGTGTGAATTGCGATTTAATAAGAAAATACAATATCAAAAATATTTCTACTTCACTAAATTATTTAACTGATCTTAAAAACTGTTTGGGTAATTACAGTGCGGATATAAACGCACTTATTTCTTACCCTTTAGCAGATTTACCAGTTTCATTTATTGAAGAATTAGTTTGTTTTGCAAAAGATAAGGGTGCAAAAGGAATTGAATATATCCCAAACTTTATCAATTTATCCAAAAGAAATTTAGAAACTTTCGCCGCTGAAATTGAGCAAGTTAAATTATCTGGATTACCAGTTTCAATAATCATAAATAAATCAAAACTACAAGAAGAAGTTTTTATTAATGCGATAGAAATATGTTTGGAATTAGGAATAAAAAATTTTCAATTCGGGGACGGGTTTGGATCTCCTCTAACATCTAATGATGTCCCCGAAATACTAAAAATAACAGGCTCTCAAAATCAAATAAAAGTTGTAGGTGGTATAAAAAAACTGACACAAGTTATTGATTTGTTTGATAATGGAATTAGTTGCGTTGGAACTTCTAATTTTTGTGAGATTTTCCAAGAAATAAATTTTTAAATGTCTGGTTCTGGTGAGTGCAGACTAGAGGGTCTCTGTATTAAAGCTTCTCCATTAGGCGAGAATGATAGATTAATAACTATTCTTACTGATGAGCAGGGGATTGTTCGATTAGCGGTACCTGGTGCTAGACGTCCTAAAAGTAGTCTTGCCGCAGCTACTCCATTAACATATTTAAGTCTGCAAATTTTTGGGAAAAGAAATCTTAAATCTGTACGTCAAATTAAAATATTAAAAAGCTATTCTGGTCTAGGGAAAAATATTGAATGTCTTGCAGCCGCGCAAGCAATAACTGAATTAACTTTTTTATTAGTAGGTAATAATGATAAGCAACAAAACTATTTAACTTGTGTTCTTGCACATCTAGATAGGATTTATTTGTATGAAGAATCTAAAGAAGAAGATATTAAAATGCTCTCAATGAGTATTCAATCTTTAATCCATCTATTAGCCATTGGAGGTATAAATTTACCAATACATCATTGCTGTAAAACTGGAGAGCCGATTATTCCGCCTTTAGGAAATTGGGAATGGAGTTGTTATTATTTGCCAAGTGAAGGGTTTTCGTCAATTGAAGATCCTCAAAGTAATCTAAAAATAAATGCATCTGAAGTTGCTCTATTACAAAGACTTCTTTTTCCCGAATTACCAATAAAATCTAATGGAGAGTTGTTAGGTCCCAAAAAAGTCTGGCTTAAAATATTATTCATTATTGAGACATGGATCTCTATTCAATTAGAGAGGGAGCTATCTTCACTAAAAATGTTGAGAGAAATATATAGTTAGCATTTTCATAAAGCATTAAAAAATTTAAAAATTATGATCATGGCGTCTTTGCCTGTTAACTTAATAAATAGTTTATTCAATTAATGTGGTTCATATTGCCTGGTTAGGGAAAAAATCCCCTTTTTGTGGAAATGTAACTTACGGTGATTCAACTACTAAGGAATTAAAGGCCAGAGGCCATAAAATTAGTTTTATTCATTTTGACAATCCCTCTAGTTCAAATTCATCAAACCCATTATTTCTTGCAAATGATCCTGATGTAAGTCTCCCATATTTAATAAAATCTCAAGTTTATACAATACCCTCGCCAAGGGCAGAAAAAGAGCTAAGACTATCATTGGAAAGATTAAAACCTGACATTGTACATGCAAGCCTAACTTTATCTCCTTTAGACTTTAGACTTCCAGAGCTTTGTAATGAAATTAATGTTCCTCTTATAGGAACATTTCATCCACCATTTGATGCAAAAAATAGAAATCTAACTGCGAGCACTCAACAATTAACCTATCAACTTTATGCTCCCTCTTTAGCAAAGTTCGATAAAATAATTATTTTTTCTGAACCTCAAAAAAATGTTCTTGAGAAATTAGGAGTACCTAAAGAAAAACAAATAATTATTCCAAACGGCGTTAATGAAAATATTTGGAAACCTTTTTGCGAAAAAAGTAAAAAATATGATCAAGTAAAAAACAAACTTGGAAACGAAAGAATCTTTTTATATATGGGAAGGATTGCAAATGAGAAAAATATCGAAGCACTTTTACGTTCTTGGCGCCAAACAAAAACTCAAAATTGCAAATTAGTTATTGTTGGTGATGGACCAATGAAGCCAACACTTGAAAATAGTTTTTCTAACCTTGGTAATGAGAAATTAATTTGGTGGGGTGCCGAATTAGATTTAGAAACTAGGATAGCAATAATGCAAATAGCAGAAGTGTTTTTCTTACCAAGCTTAGTAGAGGGTTTATCATTATCACTTTTAGAGGCAATGTCTGCTGGGACTGCTTGTGTAGCTACAGACGCCGGAGCTGATGGCGAAGTTTTAGATAAAGGAGCAGGAATAGTAATTTCAACTGATAATGTGGCTGCACAATTGAAAACTATAATCCCAATTCTTGTGGAACATCCCTCATTTACTAAAGATCTTGGTGAAAAAGCTAGAGAGCGAGTACTTGAGAGATATACAATTACTAAAAATATAAATTCACTTGAAAAAGTTTATACCAACTTAAAAGATAATTATAAAACCTAACGAAACTCTTTACTTCTATTACTAGCTGAAACTATTGATTCAATTAATGCTGACCTTACACTCTTTTTTTCTAAAACCCTTAAAGCAGAAATAGTTGTTCCACCTGGAGAGGTTACTAAATTTTTAAGCTCAGAAGTAGTAAGTTTATTTTCCTTTATTAGACAAATAGTCCCTAGTATCATTTCCATAACAAGTTCCTCTGAAATATTTTTTGGTAATCCCCCGCTTAATCCTCCATCACTTAATGCTTCTATAATTAAAGCAATAATCGCAGGACCTGATGAAGTTAAAGCTAAAAATATATCAAGGTAATCTTCAGTAAATTCATAAATCTTACTAGTATTTTCAAATAATTTTTTTGTAAATTGTTTCTGATCTTCTGTGATTTCTTTTCCCCAAGAAATCCCTGTTACACCTTTTCCAATAGTTATAGGAATATTTGTAACCACCCTTACACATTTATGGTTAGGGAACTTTTGAGAAATTCTATTTATTGAAACCCCCGCAAGAATTGAAACTACTAAATTGTCCTTGTTTTTTATATGATGGGCCTCACTAATATCATTAAATTGTTGGGGTTTTATCGAAAGAAGTTTATATTTACAATCCCAAATTATCTTTGACTCTTTGCAACCTGATTTATAAACATTTATTTTATATTTATAATTTTTTTTTATGTTTTCTAAACTTTTTTCTGTATTAACAACACAAAAAACATTCTCTGGCTGAATTAATTTGTTATCTAATAGAGGGGTAACTATAGCACTTGCAATATTTCCAAAACCAATAATCGCAATTTTATCTATCACAGATTAATCATGAATAAGCACTTAATTTAGAATTACCCCATGCTGGTTCAGGAGTAGTATTTTTGCCCAAACTATATTGTGGTGTGTTTTCTGTAGACACAGAAGAAGGAGAAGCTTCTTCTGGGGAAGAACTAGTTACATTTACACAACTTGGAGCAAAAAGAAAAATACTTTCACCGACTCTCTCTTGATGTCCATCAATTGCATATGTGCCCCCAGCAATAAAATCAACAGCTCTTTGAGCTTGATCAGGATCCATCATAGTTAAATTGAGAATTACAGTTTTTCTCTCTCTTAATGCTTGTATAGCTTGAGGCATCTCATCAAAACTTCTTGGTTCCATTAAGCTTACTTCTGAGGATGAATTTGAGATTCCAGGCATACCAACTACTTTTGATGATCTGTTGTTATTCATAAAATCGAATGGATTTGAATTTGCAAGGGCATTTGCATTCTTTGGATTTTTTTTGAAATTATTAATATCATTTAATTCATCCTCTGAAGCATAATCCAACTCATCAAAATCATCGTCGAGATACTCATCCCCTGCAACAACTGCCTTTAATCTAGAAATAAGTGACACCTTTTAAATCCTCTTGTAATTGATTACTAAGGTTTAAGAACCTTAAGTAATAGATTCATTTTTTAAATGAATAAACTACCTATACTTAAATAACGTTAGTTGAACTTTACTGCAAGTTTATAGATAAGATTTTTATAAAAAAATAACTAATTAGGATCTACCTCCAAAAATCAATGATCCTAATCTTAACCAAGTTGATCCAGCATCAATAGCTTCCTCCCAATCACCTGACATCCCCATGGAACAATCTGGTAGTTGCAGTGAATCAGCGAGAGCACGACATTTTTTGAACAACGCTAAATTTTCTTGAGAGCTAAGTCCTTTAGGATTGATAGTCATCAAACCGGTTAATGAAATGTTTTTCAAATCTTGAATTTCTCTCCATTTAAAAATTAAAAATTCAGGATTAAAGCCTCCTTTAGTAGGATCATCACTTAACTTAACCTGCAGCATTATTAATGGATTTTTCTTCTCCTCGCGTGAAATATTAGAAATCTTTTGTAACTTTTCAAATGAATCTACTGAGTGAATGTATTTAAAATTTTGAACTATTTTTCTTATTTTATTACCTTGTATTCTTCCAATAAAGTGCCAATTTATTTGTTTAAGGTCTTTTAAGGTTAATTGTTTTTCAAACGCTTCTTGAACCTTACTTTCACCAAAATCGTTCTGACCTATATTTTGAATCGTCTTGATTTCTTGACTTTTAAATCCTTTACTTACCGCAAGAATATTTACATTTGATGGTATTTTATTTTTTATTTTTAAATAATTTGAAGGGTTCACCTTTTATAAGAAAGTTTGCGTAAATAAATTCTCCCATTTAGATAGTTCTTCAGATCCTTTTCTTTTAGCTTTTTGAAGATTAAATTCGGCTTGATTTCGGGCATCTAAGTAAGGTATAACTTCAAAAAAAACTTCTCTCTGTCGAACTTCAACCAAAAAAAACATTTTTTGAGCGTATAAAGTCGCATAAATATCTCTCCCATCATTTCCAGGAGAAACTTGGTATAGCATGCCAAATGTTGGATGGTTTAAATAACGCTCAGAACTCAAACCTAAAATGTATTGTTATTTATAATGCACCATACAGTTTTCTAAGAAAAATTGCTATGCAAATAAAACAAATCGATAATGTATTAACAATTACATTGAGAGATTTTGAAGGATAAAGAGTTCTAAATCTATTGGTTTTTATAATAATTTTTTTCTTTGATAGTAATGATTCTGCTCCATGATCAATTCTCAGAAATATATTTTGAAATAACCTTTCAACTAAGATTAATAAAATATTAAAGGATTTTTTTAATCCTAAATTTCGAAAATTTATTGATCTTACTGTCACTGATTTTATGATATTTTGAAGTTCTTCCTGCACTAGAGGAATAAAACGTAATGCAATTAATAACTGAAAAAGCCACTTACTAGTTGGCAATCCAATCTTTCTTAATGGATACATAAACCAACTTAATCCCCATACAATGTCTTCCTGCAATGTGGTTAAAAGCATCAAATTCACACTATGAATAACGGTAAATATCAAAGTGGAGGTTTTTATTCCTAGTTCAAAAGCTTTTCTTGATAAGTTGTAGGGACCAAAATTAATAAACCATATCTTCTGCGAGGGAATTTGAAAAATATTCCATTCTTTTTGGCTTTCCAGTACTACTTGCAACTCATTGGGATTTCTTAAGTAGCCATCAAGAGATTGAATATCAGACGAGGCAAGTATTGATATACATCCAATTAATAGTGATAAACATGAGAGAAAAAATAATGATCGCCACCATACTCTAGATGGCAATAAACTTAAAAAAGTAATTAATAGTAAAAAACCCACTAAACTCAATCTCCATATTGGACCTGCCCAAATTGGCGTGATTAAAAATATCATTACTATAATTATCTTTAATCTACTATCTATTATTCTTAGCCAACTTTTATTACCATGAACGTATTGACCAACAGAAAATTTGGTTAGCAAATTCATTAATCTTTTTGAATTAACTCAATATTTTCTCTTTCGACTTCTTTATTTAAAGCTCTTTGCTGTTTCCCTCTCCAAAGTAAAATGAGGGGTGTGCCTTCAAATCCTAAATTTACTCTAATTTGTTTTTCAATATATCTTCTGTAAGTTATTCCAAATAATTTAGGGTCATTTACAAAAAGAGTAAAAGTGGGAGGTTTGTTTTTTACTTGAGTACCGTAATAAAGCCTACCTTGCTTGCCACTTCTCTTCGTTGGAGGACTTTTCCAACTGATTGATTCTTCAAGTACTTCATTGACTACTGATGTTGTAACTCTTCTTCTATGTTGGTTTACAGCATTAAGAGCATGCTCAAAAATATTATCAACTCTTTGACCAGTCAGGGCAGATATAAAAATCATTTTTGACCAGTGTAAAAAATAAAGTTTAGATCTAAGTTCTTTTTCTACTTGATAAATTGTTGAACTATTTTTCTCTACAAGATCCCATTTATTAACAACAATTATGCAAGCTCTGCCTTGTTCTTCTATGCGCCCAGCCAGCTTCTGATCTTGATCAGTTACTCCATCTATAGCATCTATAACTAAAACACAAACATCACTTCTATCTATTGATTTAAAAGCCCTATTAATACCAAAGAATTCAGTACCATACTTAACATTTTTCTTTCTTCTAATCCCTGCAGTATCAATAATTTTCCAGTAATTTTCACCTTTTTTAATAAGCGTATCTATTGAATCAGTTGTCGTACCACTAATATTACTAACTATTGCTCTCTTTTCTCCACAGATTGAATTCAACAAACTAGATTTACCAACATTAGGCCTCCCAATAATTGACATCATTATCTTTTCTTCATCATCCTGGATATTATTTTCAGGAAGTTCGCCAATAACGAGATCTAAAAGATCTCCAGTACCTGAACCATGAATAGCCGAAACAGGATTAGGTTCGCCCAATCCTAATTTCCAGAACTCTGAAGCTAGGGATATCCCAAGAGTAGTCGATTCGCATTTATTAACAGCAACAATTGTTTTACAGCTTGAGTTTCTCAACCATTTTGCTATTGATAAATCACCATCAGTAACGCCTTGATTCCCATCTACCACCAGCAACGCGAGTGAAGCTTCTTCTAAAGCCAAGAAAACTTGTGTCCTTATCTCTGGGAGAAATTCACTATCATCATCAAAAACTAAGCCTCCAGTATCAACTATTTGGAATTCCTTACCTCCCCATGAAGCATTTTGATAAGTTCTATCTCTTGTAACACCAGGCTTATCAAATACTATTGCATCATTACTTTGGCAAAGACGATTAACTAGGGTAGATTTACCAACATTCGGTCTTCCGATAATTGCTATTGTAGGAAGAATCAATTCTTCTCTCCAAAGAAAGTAGTATCCATTACAACTATACCTTTAATAGAATCATTTACCTTATTCAAAAAACTTATTTAATTTCTGGATCGCCAAAATGTCCTTTAATTGGATTAACAGGGGGTGAACAAGAACTTGGGATTAATCCATTATCTTTTGAAAAACAATCATTTTCAATCGCCCAATAGATCAACCAATTTACTGCCGTAGCTCTTCTAGTTCTTCTTGGATAGAGTTCATTAATCTTATAACCTTTAAAATTAAGAAAATTTTTCAATCCTTGTTTATAATCTTTTGGAATTGATCGAGTCAAATGGATTGAGGCTGGTCGCTCTGAAATGATTTGAGGAGCTTTTTCAAATTTTTCTGACCAATAAGAAGGAGTTAACGCGCTAAAGACCCAATCATTTATAGATAGTTCCTTAGTGTAAAAAAGTCTTTCCCAAACTAATTCACAAACAAATATATCACTAACCTTATCTTCAAGAATAAGAAATAATATTTTTTTACATATGGGCCATGTAAATTGATTTTCAACGAATTTTTCTTTTTTATGCATTAATCGAACCTTATCAAAATCAAAGAAAAATAAGGCATAACGTCCTTATTATATTGGGATGCATACTGAATAATTTGATCAGGGGTACCAACACTCAAAGCAATTAATGATTTTTTGATAATATCCTCTTTTTTTAGAGTTTCCCTTACTAAATTCCATCTTTTCCCAATTTTCATAATGGCCAAGACCGTTTTATTTTCTCTACTTTCCATAATTAGGGATGTTAATTCTGAATTGGAAGAGGGGCACTCTTTGATTATTAAAGTCTCACCTTTTTTAACTAAATCAAAATCATTTAAAGCTGCAGTTGCTGATAGAGAAGAAATGCCAGGTATGGTTTTGGTAATGATTTCTGGATAATTATGTTTTATTAACCTCAATATATTAGAAGAACTCGCAAATATTGAGGTATCTCCTAGACAAAGTAAAACAACTGATTCACCATTTTTTATAAATTTCACAATTTTTTCTACTGCGTTAGACCATATCTCATCAGGATCAAAATCCTTCCTAGCCATTGGGAAGATGATAGGTATATTTTTTTTAAATTTGGTATATTTCTTGACTATATCTGCAGCGAAACTCTTTTTATTATCATCTGATATTGGAAAAACTATAACCTTTGCTTTTTTTATTGCATCCACAGCAGCAATTGTTAAAAGCGATGGATCTCCAGGGCCAACACCAACGATGGTTAATTTTGGTAAATTAGTTTTATATCGATTAAGTAAACTTGAGAACCTCTTTATTATCATTTTTATTTATTACCTTTAGCTATGTACCCTTGGCATCATAAAAGTTTCAGCTAGTATTGCTGACTCAATTTCAGACAATTCCTCTAACCTTTTGAAAGTTTGGTTTTTAGAGAATTTACTTTGCGCTAGTTTCCAGTAAACCCCAAAATGTCTTGCCTCACTCTCGAGCAGAGACTCATAAAGGGATTTAAACGATTTATCTTCAGAATTCAGCGCAAGCAAGCTTAATCTTTCATGACTTCTTGCTTCAATAAGTCCTGCTATTAAGAAACTATCAAGCATTCTTTTGGGCTCTTCCTTTCTTATATTCTTGGATAATTCAGCTCCATATGGAGGCGGTTTTAAGGACTCAAGAGAATGTCCAAGATCTTTTAAAAAATAAAGTATTTTCTCAAAATGCTCTAATTCCTCTCTCGCTATTGGGCTAAGAACTTCTGCCAGATTTGGTTCTGATGGATATCTAAACATCAATTGAATAGCTACTCCTGCTGCTTTTCTTTCACAGTGAGCATGGTCAATAAGAATATCTATTGGATTAGATAATGCGAGTTTGATCCACTTATCTGAGGTAAATGACGATAAATATTTAATGTGAGAAGTGGGCCTTTTAAAATCGACTAGCATTTAATCTTTATTACTTAAATATCCAATGATTCCTTCAAGAGCTAGGAAATAACTTGATATGCCGAATCCACTAATAATTCCTATAGCTTTATCTGTAAGAAAAGATTCTTTACGAAAATCTTCTCTACTGAAAATATTTGAAATATGTAACTCTACAAACGGAATTTTTGATCCAATTAAAGCATCACGAATAGAAATCGAGGTATGTGTAAAAGCACCAGCATTTATAAGAATACCTTGGATACTTTTTACAGACTCCTGAATTTTATCTACTATTTCTCCCTCATGATTACTTTGAAAACATTCAAGATTAATACTTTTTTCTTTAGCAACTTTAGTTAAATCTTTTTCTATATCACTTAATGTTTTATTACCATATATTTCAGGCTCTCTAGTGCCCAAAAGATTTAGATTTGGTCCATTTATCAATAAAATATTCATCATCAATAAAGTCTTCTCTTTACAAATGCTATCTAGAAAGAAACAAAAAAACCAAAACAATTTCACACAAAGTGTCCATTAACTGATAAGTTCAAATAGTGGGGGTCGGTGCCCGAGTGGTTAAAGGGGGCGGACTGTAAATCCGCTGGCTCTGCCTACGTTGGTTCAAATCCAACCCGGCCCACTTTAAAATTGCCCTTGTAGCTCAGCGGTAGAGCACTCCCTTGGTAAGGGAGAGGTCTCGGGTTCAAGTCCCGACGAGGGCATGAACAAGAAGTATCTCCATAACTGAGTTTATAAGAATTTGAAAAAATAAAATAATTTTAAGACCACTAAATATGAACGAATTAGAGCAGAAATTAGAGCATTATTATTTCTTATTAAAATTATTTACTTCGCTTGGTAAGGGAGAGAACCTAAGTTGAGTTCTAGGCGAATTTATAGCCCAATAAAACCAATTAGTATTAAATAACATTTATATATTTTAGAATTTAAAAAATTCTTTTAAAAAATGGAATTATCGTCATACAGGATGCACAGAATATATCTTGCAGCGACCATGAATTATGGTCTTGGTTCTGATGATCCAGAAGAGTTGGCATACTACAACAAAATCAGAAAAGAGATGGATGATATGAAAAAAAAGCCAGTAAAAAAAGGGATAACCCTTAATTGGGATAACCCCGAAGAAATAGATAAATGAATCTAAATACTTTTTTATTAATTGATGGGAGTCTTATGCTTGTTGGTCTGCCTTTACTGATGATTTTTAAAGGAAAAAAAACCAATCGAAATCATTGATTATTTTAACCATATTCAAATTCGATTGTTGATCCTTTATCCGTATATAGAAGTACCTCAAACCGTACATATTTATTAGTCGAATGGCCTCTCTAACTAGTTAGAACATAGATGTAGTCGTCATGAGCAAATGTCTACCAAATCCACACTAAAGGAAGAATATAATTCTGAGATTGAAGAAAGATCAGAAGAAGAACTTCTTGAGGAAGAAATCAGGAATCAGCAAACATTGGATAGCTTTGTTGAATCTGATAAAAAATGGGGCTGATTAAATTTTATTTATTTGGGAGAAAGTTATGAACTTAAAAAGATCACCATTCTCAATTCTAGACAAAGACAAAAGAGAAATGGACTATATCAAAGGAGTTTACAAGAGAAAAATTCAAGCTGAAATTGAATCTTATAAAGATCCCGAAGACGAAGATAAGAGTGAAACAATCCAAGCTCAAGATGTATTGATGCTTGATAGGATCTCAATTTAGTTATTTTTTTTTCTTCTTCTTCTTATCTTTTTTCTTCTTTACCTTTTCATAAACCTCATCAGCTTTCTTTTCAATACTGTCCAGCTCATTTGAAAGTTCCTTGATAGTTTCTGCTTTTCCCTCTTTAAATACTGTATCTTTTACCTCAATAATTTTAACTGGCTCTTCATGAACTAAAGTTTCTTTTGCCTTTTCAGTTTTAATTACAAACTTACCTTTGATAAAATTGGCTATAAAAATAAGAACAGGAACATGAGCTAGACCGCCTATTACTATTCTTGTTTCTGAATAAACCATTTAATAGTTATGAGAACTGAGATATTTAAGCATAAATTTAATTTTTAAATTCCTTTTATTAAGCCAATAAACATTTGTAATCATCTCTTGATTCATAGATCAATAATCTTGCTATTAATTTAATAGAGACTTTTTTAAAAAATGCCATTAGACGTTTTTCTAATGAACATGTGTGTTGTGGTAATAGCGTTGCTTATCAGAAGAGAAATCAAACTTAAGAAGGCGAGATAAATTATGAAAACACAAATTTTAAAAGAGCATTACATTCCAAATATCCATGCTATTACTCTTTTACTAATGCTTCTTCTATGCCTGTGGTTACCGCTTGCACTCAGATTCTTATTAATAATTTAGTCGAACTAATTAGTTAATACTCTTATCTTTAAACTAAGCTATATCCTAATTTAGTTTTAAAGATCTTATATGGGATTCCTGTTAAGCATTAAACTTGTATAAGTTTGCATAGTTACTTTTTCGACTAATCAGAAACCCAACTTGTGATTTTCGTTGTGCTATAAATATGTCCTCCAGATTCTATATTCTTAATGGTTTCAGGATCTGAAAAAACATGCTTAGCCACACCTTCCTCAGCTTGATGAATAACAATAACTTCTTTTGGATCAATTAAACTTTTGCCACGATATAGAGGAGTAAGACCTACCGTTTTATGAAATGCATCTATCTCTGGGCTATCAAACATTTTTACCCATTCCTCAAATGTATTTGAAAGTTTAAAGGTGAAAACAGTAGTTTCAATAGTCATAAAAAAAAACTAATTGCTATTTATTTTAGATCGATTGTCAATAATCAAGAAAAAACTGGTGGATAAGGTGTTTGTCCATTCATTAATGATGTATCAATTGGTTTACAGATATTCATCAGAGCATCTTGTCCGAACCCTGGACCAGAGGGTCCATCTATAAACTCCTGAAAATCTTCAGCAGAAATACCCTCTTTTACTTCCCAAAAACAATACACAGGACCAGTTTTAGTTACGGCATTTGCAGAATGGTTAAAAAATCCTTTTTCTTTATTAGCTGCTACCGCATCATCCCATCCACCACCTGGTGACATTGCTGCATAAGCTGTTTCCCACCATTTTTCAGCTTTTCCTGCCTTAAATTCATGATGAACAATATAAAAAGTTGATGCCATAAAAATAATATTTAAGCTGATAATAAAGTTACTTTATAAAAGTAAAGGGAAGATTAATTTATTTTGAATTCCTAAATAAAAAAAGGGGGCTAAAAGCCCCCAGCGATCGACTGTCAATATATACTTTCTAAATCAAAATCCAGATATTGCTTCATAGAAATCAGCGTCAGGCAGTATTTCCTTCAAGGGTTCAATCTCCTTGGCAGGGCCTTGGACCTGCACAGTAATATCTGACACTTCAAAAAGCTTAGGAATCATATGTCCCATATTTTTGAGATGAAATAAAGCAGCGGCACCATCTTTATATGCCTCTCTTACATAAGCCTTATCTGACCCGCATGTAGTGATATTAAAAAAAAGGCAGTCTGGTTCATTAGCTTTTGTTAGTGCCAAAATTTCTTCTAAAAGAGCTATGCACTGGTCCATCTTCCCATCCTTGATTGTGAAGTGGGGATGGATAGAAACCATGGATGTATCGAGAGACATGAATTTATAGATATTTCTCCTATCTTTTTAGCAACTAATCTTGATAAACAAGTTAAAAATATAGATTATCTAAAAATTAAGAATTTTAATTTGGTATAGCATGTACCGTTTATACGTTTTTTGAAAGCTATTAATTGGATATGAGTTATTTTGCTGAACCAAACCATATTGAATATGATGCATGGTTCGATGAAAACATCGACCCAGTGGATCTTATGAATTACTCAGATGAAAAGGAGTTCAGTGATTCGGTACACTTTAAGTTCCATAAGATGTCCAATAGAAATTTAACGATTGGTTCTTCAGATAATTTTCACTGGTAAATAAAAGATTTTTCACTTCGTAGATATTTATGAATCTTACGCAGAATATGTTCCATCACTTTCTCTTCTTGCCTTAGCTAATACGATTTCATCTACAACTTTTTCAATCATGTAAGCACTTTTTTTACCAAAACATTTTTCTTTTTTAATACTCTCAAAATCATTTGGGATTAAATCATTATATTCACAACAGTCGCATTTAATATCAATTTTCTTACCTCTGAAAACCTCTAAAGCTCTAGAAAAAATCCATTGCTGAACTGAAATACTTTCCCAACTATCAAAATTCGACCATTCATCAAAATCCCTATTAAGAATGCCTTTTAATCCATCAGCCTGATTTACATATACTAAGTATGAATCTTTTCTTGGTTCATCATTAATACCAATTGTTTTGACAGAATTTTGATTCATTAAATATAGATTAATTGAGTAGTCTTATAAATCTAGAGGATAATTTCAAAAATATAAACAAAAAAATATCTCAAATAAGATCATTAATTGCTTTATCCAATCTAGAAGTATGATTTGTATTTTTGAGTAATTCAAAATCCTTAAAATCAAAGCCCGGGCCAACACAACAACTTACTAATGTAAATTCGCCTGTACTTTTTGCAGCTTGCCAATATCCAGATGGAATCATTTCTACAGGATTATTGGAATCTAAAATTAAATTTCTTATTAACTTATTATCATTATCGAGGCACCATAAATTCAGAGGATCGCCCCTTAAATAAATCCAAATTTCATCAGCATTATTTACTCTGTGCCAAGCACTTTTTGCATCTCTCTCCAAAAGATAATAAATTCCCGTAATAAAGTTTCTACTTTGGCCATCTTCCCTTATTAGAGAATTCTCACTTCTTACTATCTCTCTAAACCATCCACCCTCAGGATGAGGAGATAAATTAAATTGTTTAATTATTTCTATGTTTTTTTTATTAGGATTCACATCACAAAATATCTTTTAAATTTCTCATATAATTAAAAGCTAACTGAAAAAAATCAAAATAAACTATATTTTCTAAAAACTTAAGCACAAATAACTGACAAATCTACAAAATTTTTATTTTCATCTGCCAGCTCACTAATGATTCTATTCAGCCATTCAGAGGTGGTTTCACAATAGCCTACATTTAAAATAGTTTTTTGCTTTGATGTTTCTTCTTTATGCATAGTTAAAGTATTTTTATATAAATTAGTCTTTAATTAAATCTATGTGAATAAGTCTTAATTACTATCTATTTTAAAAAGTTGTATTTAATACATATTTAAGAACTGCTAGTAAACAAATAAAATTAAATCGTTGACAAGAAAATGTATACAAGTAAGAGTAGAAAAAATTTATTATTTAACCTATGAATAACATCAAGATTGAGGAATTGATGAAAGTAAGGTTCGATGGTATTGCTAATAGAATTGGGCAATTAAGCAAAAGGGAAAGTGAGTCTTTATTGCTTGAGCATCTTGAGTGGTTGGAGGGAGGATGGGAGACTGAAGAAATCTTATTTTTAAAAAAGCCCTACAGAAAATGGTGGTTCTAACTCCACTTCTATAAATAATTAATGATGGCCTAAGGGACCAGGGCCAGAGCCTATTTTATAAGAATTGTCTAAAGATTTCTCAACAAATAATTTTGCTTTTTTTATGGAATCAAATAGATCAAAACCTAAAGCCTTGTAACCACAAATGGCAGCACTCAAAGTACAGCCGCTACCGTGGGTATTTTTTGTATTTATAAAATTATTAAATAGCCACTCTTTTCTACCATTTAAGTCAAGGAAAAAATCCTTCCCTTTCATATCTTTTAAACCGCCACCTTTTATAAGTACCGCTTTAGCTCCAAGACCAATAATTTTTCTTGCTGAATTTTCGATATCTTCTTTCCTCCTTATTTCTAAACCAGAAAGTAGATTTGCTTCATAAATATTTGGAGTTACCAAATCAGCAATTGGTAATAAGAGTTTTTTATAAGCATTAATAGCAGAATCTTCCAGTAATTTAGAACCAGTTCTTGTAACCATTACTGGGTCAATAATTTTGGTTATTTTGTAAGTTTTTAATTTTGAAGCAGTATCAATGATTATCCTTTCATTTAATAACATTCCAGTTTTTAAGGCATCAATACCAAAATCAGCAAATAAAGTATCTAACTGATTTAATAAAGTATTCTTCTCTACTGGTTGAACGCATGTAACCTCTATACTATTTTGTGCGGTAATACATGTAATAACAGAACATCCATGTACTTTAAGGGCCATGAAAGTTCTTAAGTCAGCCTGTATGCCTGCTCCACCCCCTGAGTCACTACCGCCTATTGAAAGTGCAATTTTAGAATACATAATTTATTAACTTGTTTTGGAAAGTACTATAAGTAAATTTTAATTTAAATCAGAAATCTGAATATGCATTAAAAAAATCTAACTCCAATTCCATAGCTCTCCTGTATAAATATTTGGCCTGATTAATATCATATGTTTCTTTATTAGTCTCAATAAGATTTTCAAGTGAATCTGCTAGCTTTTCAAAGCTCTCATCAGAATAAGTAATTATCCATTCTTTATATTTAATGTCAAAATCCTCCTCATACAAACTTTTTCCTATCCAAGAATAAAGTTGCATACATGGAGTCATTGCAAACATTATTTCAACGGAGCTAAGTCTTTTAGAAGTATCATCAAGAAAATCTGTATAATTTTTAGTGGCTTTTTTTATATAGTTATTAGACAAATCAATATCCCATTCTTTTGAATACGTTTCATGAAGTATTAACTCCTCTGAAACGCCCATTAACAGTTCACTTAACTTCCTTATTGAGTACTTATCTTTTGATTTGGAAACAGCAAGACCATAAGCCTTAGCAAAAGTCTCTAAAAAGAAATAATCTTGAGCTAAATATTCTTGAAATATATTTTTAGGGAGACTTCCATTCTTTAAACCTTGAACAAATTTTGTATTTAAACTTAGTAAAGCAATCTCATAATTTTCCTGCCAAAGTTTTTTTGTTATTTTCATTTTTTTGATTTTTAGTTATTCTAAAATTTTTTATATTTTTTACCTACAAACTTAATCTTATTTTTCTAGGATTAAAAGAAAAAATTATGAAAGAAGTAAATATCTTATGGTTTAAGAAAGATTTAAGAATTTTTGATAACCAAGCTCTCTTTGAGGCTATAAAAGACAATGATATTTTACCTATTTATATTATTGAGTTAGATATTTGGAACCAAAATACTCATTCAAATAGACAATGGCAATTTTGCAAAGAAAGTTTAATCGATTTAAGAAATGCACTTGCTGAAATTGGACAACCATTAATTATTAGGACTGGGAATGTTATTAATATATTTGATGAAATTAGTTCAAAATTTAAAATCAAAGGTATATATAGCCATCAAGAAACAGGAGATTGGCTTACTTATAAAAGAGATCAAAAAGTAAGAGAATGGGCTTTAAGCAAAAATATTATTTGGAAGGAATTTCTACAATTTGCAGTTTTTAGAGGAAATTTAGATAGGAATAATTGGTCTAAAAAGTGGCAAAAAAATTCCGAAAAAAACTTACTTAAAGCCCCATTAAGAATTAATCCTATTAACTTTAATATTGGAGAAATACCCTCAGACGAAATTTTTTCCTTTAAAAAAGAAACTTGTCCAGGAAGAATGCAAGGTGGAAGAAAGAAAGGTTTAGAGAGAATGCAATACTTCTTTAATAATAAATTAGATTCTTATTCAAAAGATATATCTAGCCCAGAAAAATCATTTGATAGTTGTACAAGACTATCCCCATATATTTGTTGGGGATGCATTTCATTAAAAGAAATTTTTAAAAAGGCAGATATATCAAAAAACAAAAATTCTACAATGTTAAAAAGCAGATTAACTTGGCATTGTCATTTTATTCAGAAACTTGAAAGTGAACCAGAACTAGAGTTTAGGGAATACCATCCTTTTTTTAAAAATATTAGAGAAAAAAATAATGAATTACTTTATTCATGGAGTTCAGGTAATACTGGCTTTCCTTTTGTAGATGCATGTATGCGTTCATTAAATTTCAATGGATGGATTAACTTCAGGATGCGTGCGATGTTAATGTCTTTTGCTAGCTATAATTTATGGCTACCATGGCAAGATTCAGGTTCTGAATTAGCAAATAAATTTGTAGATTATGAGCCTGGAATACATTGGAACCAATGCCAAATGCAATCTGGAACTACGTCTATAAATACGAATAGAATTTATAATCCTATTAAGCAGGGAAAAGATCATGATCCTCAAGGAAAATTTATAAAAAAATGGATACCAGAATTAAAAGATATATCACTTAATTTCATTCATGAACCATGGCTACTATCTAGATTTAATCAAGAAGAATATGAACAAATTAATTACATAAGACCAATAATTGACATCCCAATTAGCACTAAAACTGCAAAGAAGAAAATTCAGGAAATCACTAAAAAAGACGGATATTGGGATATCTCAAAAGAAATTTATTTAAAGCATGGCTCTAGAAAAAGGCCTAGAAAAAACATAAATAATAAAAAAAATGTTTCTAAGGAAAAGGAAAAACAATACGAACTGAAATTAGATTTCTAAATTTTATTGTCAGAAATTTCAAGATTACTTTTAGCGCCTAGGAAAGTTTTTTAAATTTTGAAATTAAATATATAATTCCACGATGAACTAATGCAAGCTTTAATGTATTTATTAGATTTTATTAATTATGTCTGAAAGATTTGAATGGGACGATACCAATAGTTCTGGTATATGGTGGAGTACTAATGTAAGTATTAGAGACGAGTGCATTTTGCTCAAAGAAGATACTCAATGCGAAGATTCTGATATCGTCGAACTTCTTAGGAGTATTGCACAAAATATTGAAGATAATGGCCTTTAATTTTAAAGGAATATTATCTCTTTTAGAGATTTTGAATTCCTTTTACAGCTTTTATTAATTCTTTAGTAATGCCCTTTTCACTCATTGAATGACCAGCATCATTAACAATAATTAATTCAGAATTCTTTAATTTCTTATTTAGATCCCAAGCGCTCCTAACAGGGCAAACAACGTCATACCTACCTTGAATTATTTTTGTTGGAATCGATTCTATTGTTTTTATATTTTTCAAAATAAAATCATCTTCTAAGAAAATATTATTAATAAAATAATGACATTCGATCCTTGCAAATGCATCTGAAAAAGAATTAACTTCAGACTTATCAAAATCGAATTTTTTATTTATTAAATGACTAGTTGAGAGTTCCCATTTTGTCCAAGCTGCTGTTGCTTTTGATCTAACATTTGCATCTGATGATGTTAGATATTTATAAAAAGAACTTATCAAATCATTTCTTTCTTCTTTTGGTATCACAGAAATATATTCTTCAAATTCATCTGGGAATATCTCACTTGCACCATATTGATAGAACCACAATAATTCAAACTTTCTACATAAAAATATTCCTCGCAAAGTTAAGCTTATAACTCTTGAGGGATTTTTAATTGCATATATAAGTGAAAGTGTTGAGCCCCAAGATCCACCAAACAAATGCCAACTATCTATCTTTAAAAGGATCCTTAATTTTTCAATATCATCAACTAAATGATTAGTCGAATTTTCTTTTAATTCTGAGAAAGGAGTTGAAGAACCGCAACCTCTTTGGTCAAATTGAATAATATCGAATTTATTTGGATCAAAGTATCTTCTATATCTTGGTTGACTTCCTCCTCCTGGGCCTCCATGAATAACTAGTATTTTTTTACCATTTGGATTGCCTGATCTTTCCCAATAAATCGTATGAATATCACTCACTTGTAAGTAACCCTTTTCACGAACTTCAATTTTAGGAAACAAGACTTGATCTTTCATTGTGAAATATTTTTAAACACTTAATAAATCTATATTATCCAAAAAGAAGTCTAGTTTAGAAGTAATTTGTAAAAAAAAAGGACTGGTGGTACAGTCCTTTTTGATATTTGATTTCCTTCTAACAGGATATAAAATTACATATTTTAAAGTCTATTTACTCATAAACCTAGAATACGTGAATTCGGGGATTTCTCTCGATAATTTCAGTCCCTGTTGTCGCTAGTAATTATAAAGCGAAGTCTTATCAGACTAATTGATTGAACTTGAATTTTCAAATAATCCCATTCTCAGGAATACGCTTCCTATATTTTGGAATTTGCTAAATTTCAGGCGGTCTATCAATCATTTAGATTGCCTCCGAACTCAACATTTATAAATTACTCCTTTTTATATTTTCAGTAAATCCGTAAATATGCTGATTTACTTTTTTCTTAATTTGTAAGAGGATTTTAATGATCCTTTGTTTTTTATAGATAAATATAAAAATTAAAGTCTATAATCCCTTATTTATTAAGATTCATAGAGCAAAATAGATTCAATTATTCTTTTATCACTATCAGAAAGTTTATAATCTTCTAATTTCCACTGAACAAATTTTACACACTCATCAATAGAAGGATTCTCATCACGGCACTTACGCCACTCTCTAATCCAATCTGCCAAGGCAAAAGTTATTTTTGTAGTAAGCATATTTACCAATCAGGGTAATTAAAATCTCCTCCTATAGGTTCTTCATGAAATTCCCCTTCTTTTATACCTTTATCATATTTTTCAATTATCTTTTTATAAGAAGCTATTGAGGGAACTAAATCTCCTATATATATGGGTTCCATTGTAATTGATATAATATTTTTAATTATTTATTATTTTATATAAGAATTTAATAAATAGATTATTAATATGCATTATGGATTTCATCAAAAAGAACAAGATCTTAACACTAATGGCTGTTATTGCAGTTTTATCATTTGCATTAGAAAAAGTAGGCATCATACACCCTTAAATTAATTAAGTTTATTTTAAATACTTCCTAATGAAATAAGTAAACCGATACTATTACTGCAAAAATAAGGAATGGAGATAATAATGTAAAGACTAAAGTTGGAAGATTAATCAGCATAAATTTTAAATAAATATACAAATTTAATAAACATCACTTTTAAGGATTTGCAATAAGTAAAATTTAAATTATTACGATATAAAAAAATTTGAATAAAGAAAGATATAAAGAAGAATATGAAGAGGGCTCAGACTTACTATGGCCTAGTGATAAAGAAGATAAAATAACTCGGCAATTTTATAAAGATTTATCTAATCTTACAAAAAACATAAATTATAGTAAAAAGAAAAAGCTAAAACTTTTTGAACAAGTAGTTAGAATAATAAAAGGCAAAGGCTGGGGTTGACTAATATTCAAACTAAAATGAAAAATGTAATGATACTAATAAGAAGTTTTTTTCTTTTAAGACCAAGATTTTTATCCACTATATTTTTTATTCCAATTCTTTATGGAATTGGCTGGGCTTTATCTCAGCCACTTTTATTGTTTAATTTTGAAAAAGATAATTTATCCTTAATTGGTACTATTATTACTTTTTTACTTTTTATTTTTTTACTCCCATATTGGTTTTATATCAAAAGAAATAAATCAAGTGCTTGGATAATTCTTGGGATAACAAAAGACAAATTCTTGAAAAACTTTTTCAATTTTTCTCAAGGTATTTTATTTGCTTTAGTTTTAATAATTCTAATTCTGGTACCACTATTGCAAAAAAATTATATTTCTTGGATAGGTGAATTCTCGCCAACAATATTGTTAAATTCTATTTTACTGGGATTAGGTGTTGGATTCGCAGAGGAAATAATTTTTAGAGGCTGGTTACTAGAAGAATTAAAATTTGAATATGGTACAAAAATATCAATAGCTTTACAAGCTATAATTTTTAGCTTCGTTCATAATTTATCAAATGAGATCTTTTGGAACATAGTAGGATTACGTTTGGGATTAATTTTACTTGGGATATTTCTATCATTAGTAAAAATTAGAAATAAAGGCTCTTTATGGAATTGCATAGGAATTCATGGAGGACTTGTGGGTATTTGGTTTTTATTAAATAATGGATTAATAGAATTCAAAGAAAATACACCTTCTTTTTTAGCAGGGCCTTTTACACAAAATATTCCAAACCCAATCGGAAGCTTTAGTGCAATTTTAATATTATTTTTGTTATGTATTTTTTATACAGTAAAATCAAAAAAAATTTTTACTAGACGTTTTAATTAGATATAAATACCGATTGATTTTTAATTAGTAATTGTCAGATTAGAATAAAGTTTAATACTCATATGAACTTCGAGGCAGGAATAAGATTTATTGTTTTTTTAATAATTTTTGGAGTTACTAACTATCTAATGATGTTGAGAAGATATGAAAACGACATCAAAAAAAAGAAATATTTACAGCAGAAAAAAATTTCCAGGCTATACCCTAAAGGTTCATTTATTTTCTGAAATTAAAAAAAGTTTTTGTAGACTTTCCTCACCATTTTTTATTAGTTTTTTGCCAACCTTCATTTAACAATTTTTGCCATAATATTCTTGCTTCTTCAATTACAATTTTTTTTCTAGTTTTCATTAATGGAGGATTTTCTCCATGAATTCCCATAATAATTCCTTCTTCAATAAACATATAATCAATAGATTTATCAGAATTATCTCTATCTTTGTAGAAACGCATCACCCCTACAAAATTTGAGTCAATTAACCAGAAATCATTAGTTGTATTCAAAAATCCAAAATGAAATTAAATTAATAATATGCTTTCATTACAATTTGCGAGGGAAATATTTATTTAGTTTATTCATATTTGATATGTTTTTTCTTTTTGTCTACTTTTTTTCAATTCGCCACGTTTTTTCTTAACCTCAACTCTTTTCTTTTGTGATGCTTTAGTGGGTTGGGTATATTTTCTTAATTTAAAAGGTTTATTTAAAGCATTTTTTATTATTGAACTAAATTTCATTAAAGCTAGCTGCCTATTTAATAATTGATTTCTATGTTCTTGAACCGCTAAACGTAAGCTATTATTCACTAATTTGTTTTTCAAGTTTCTCTTAAGAATTTCTTTCTGATAGTCATTTAATACTTTGGAATCTTCTAAATTAAAAATAATCTCTACTCTGCTTTCAATTTTATTTACATTTTGTCCTCCAGGACCGGAGGATCTAGAAAATCGCCACTTAATTTCGTTGGATGGGATTACTAATGTTTTAGTAATTTTTAAATCCATTTTTAGTTCTTTTTGATTTAGATCTTTAGAATCATCTCCTTAATACTTTAAAACATACCTTAAAATTCGATCGGTAAATACTGGGCGGTTAAGTTAGGTAAACCGAAATTCGGTGTATTTGCCGTATCAATATCTTCGGTATTTATCCTTTCATATTCCAAAGAATTATCAGATATTGAGTTTGTACTAATTCAAAGGTCACTTATGTATTCAATGTTTGATCTTCTTTTTGAAACACCTTCATATCGCCCTGTATATGTTATTTCCGATAGTGAAATGAAGGAGTTAAAGAAAAACCAACATCAAGAAGAGCTTGATGAAATTAAAACACAAAAAGAAAGACTTGAAGATGCTTTTAAAGCTCAACTAAAACATCTTGAAGAGAGAGAAAAAGAAGTAAAAAAAGAACTTAAAGTACTCTCAGCCTCAAAAGATAAATAATTTATTTTTAGAGAAATTACTTTTTCAAAGACGGTTTTAAACCGTCTTTTTTAATTCTTCTAGTTTTAAGGTATCTATAAAATCCACAGATTTTAAAAATATTTTCCATAATTAAAAAATGAATAATAATAAAGAAAAAATAAGAATGTTTTTACCCTTTAGTTGGGTAATTTGTGCAGCAATATCTTTTGCTTATATAAATTCACATTTAATAAATACCTAAAATAAATGTCTTACCCCTCAAGAGACGAAATACTTGCATCTTCAAAAGGGTGGGTAGCATCTTTTTTAAACTTTCTTCCTGGTTTAGGATCGGGTTACTTATATCAAAGAAGATGGAAACCCTACTTTTATACCATCACTGCTAGTAGTGCATGGTTCGCTTTAGGTTTTTTTTTACAAGGAGATTCAGAACCCTCTCAAAGTGAACAAATAATTGGAATTTCTGGTCTTTTTTTTATATCAATAGTTACAGTTATAGAAGCAAACTTGGCATACAAAAAAGCAAGTAATAAAACAAAAGCTGAAAAAGAGAAAATAATTTCCTCTGAAAAAAAAGGATGGTTTAAATAATTCAAAAAATTAGATCTAAAAAATATTTAATTAGTTCTCAGTTTCTTAATTTAAATAAATAATTACCATAAATGATTTTTAAGATAATTAAAAAATTTTTTTAGTTATAAAAAAATAAAATTTCCTTTTCTTTAAGACCTTCCCATCCCGAATCTATTAATAATTGATTCAATGTTTCTTTATCAAAATGCTTAGAACCCGTTTTGACGCATCTATTTCTCATTGATTTTTTAACACCACTCCTTTGTCTTTTATTCTCCTCATCCATAATTCTATTGTATAGATCTAACATTTTTTGAGGGATTGGAGTACCGTCAAGATCCACTCCATTTTGAATAGCAAGATCAACAGCCTGCATTCCCATTTTCTTCATATATTAAAAAAAAGCTGAAACCATAATAAAACAAAAGTTATTCTTCTCAAATTCTTTGAATAATAATTTATTGATTTTGAATTTCCTTAAGTACTCTAATAGCCTCTTTAATGTGTTCGGGACCATTCAATAAATCTCTAAAAATATGCCTAACCGTACCTTTGCGATCAATAACGTAAGTTACCCTACCATCCATAAAACCTAATACTTTAGGAACTTTAAAATTTTTCCTAAGAGAGTCATTTGTGTCGCAAAGTAGTGGATATTGTAATTTATTTTTATTAGCAAATGCCAAATGACTTGAGGCACTTCCATTACTTACTCCCCAAACTTGCGCACCTAATACTTTAAATAAGTCATATTTATCTCTAAATCCGCAAACTTCTATAGTGCAACCTGGGGTATCATCTTTTGGATAAAAAAACAAAACAAGGGGACTTTTTAATTCCTTATTTGATCTTTTAACTCCATTTTGATCCAGTAAAGAAAATTCTGGAATTTTATCTCCAATCTGCACAACAGTTCTTATAAAGTTCCATATTAGAGGTTAATGTGTTTTTATTGTGGCCTTCAAGGTAAATAACTGATATTAAAGTCAGTTTTTTTGTTTTAAAAGATACTAAAAAATTATTGAAATAAACTAGGGTGGATTTGTTAATTCAATAATATGGAATTAATAATTTATATTTTTTTATTTCTTCTTCTTTTTTTAGGAGTTATTTTTAATTTAAAAATAAATAATTTAAAAAAAGTTAAAGAAATACGAAACAAAGCTAAAGATTATTCAAAAAAGAATAATTAAATATTTATTGCTAAGATTAAAATTCAATTTTTTCATTTGGAGTAAATACTGAGCAATATTTTTTTACTAGGTCCTTTGGCTGACTAGTGGAAGAATTCGTTAATTTTAATTTTAGTTTTTCTATAGCCTCATTAGCATTAATCTCACCCAGTCGATATCTTGCACACGTATCCAATACTTTAAACATTTTTGTGGTAACAGCTTCAGCTGGATAAATTAGAAAAAAAAAGTAAAAAACAACAAATAAGTATTTCATTTTT
The DNA here is from genome assembly GCA_003279105.1 of Prochlorococcus sp. AG-347-I19. Classification (GTDB taxonomy): domain Bacteria; phylum Cyanobacteriota; class Cyanobacteriia; order PCC-6307; family Cyanobiaceae; genus Prochlorococcus_A. Next base: position 192,723 of record QCBO01000002.1, on the reverse strand, counting down.
TTTTAATAGTAAATATTTAGCGAATAGTTTCAATAATTTAGAAAAAAAATTAATTTAGAAAAAGATTAAAATTTAATAGAATAATCTAATTTAAGTAGAATCTATGATTGCTATAAAATAATAATAAAAGAAATTAAGATAAAATAAGTGATAGTAATAAATAATCTCGGAGCAAATGAGAAAATTAATTGATAGACATAAAACTCTTATAAATTGGTACCAAAAAAAATTCAAATTGAGTGATTATCAATTACTGTGGTTAGTTTTCTTTAAAGGAGTATTAATAACAATAATATTTTTCAAAATTTTTTAATATTAAAAAAGCTGTTCCGAGAATGAAATATTCAGATGATTTGACTATATTTAATAGTAGATTTCCTAATTAGTTAAATAGTTATCAGTTATGAATATTTTTGGTGTAGGTTTACCTGAGGTTACTGTAATACTTATCTTAGCTCTTTTAATTTTTGGTCCAAAAAAGCTTCCAGAATTAGGAAAACAGCTTGGTAAAACTTTGAAAAGTCTTAAAAAAGCGTCGAATGAGTTTCAAAATGAAATCGACCAAGTTATGAACGAAGAAGATAAAGATGAATCTCCTAAATCTATAGAAAGCAATCAAACCAACGAAATTAATCAAGAAAAAATAGATTCAGAAAACAGCAAAAAATAATATCTTGGATAGGCCCATAACCCCCATAGACGAATTTGAAAGAGCATTAGATAAAGCAGCTCTTACTAAAGAAGAATATGAATTGATAGACTACATCCGCTATACAAGTGTTTTTACACAACCTAGTCTTATCAAAGATTTAAAAAGGCCATCAAAACCTCCTCTTTTGTCAGTTCTATGTCAAATTTGCAGAAAAATTGGTTCGGAGATGCCAGATCATTTCAAAAAAGTAATTGAGTGGTCAATTGAAATAAGTGATCACAATACAAAATGGGATGCTCATTTAATTTGTGCAGAAGCATTAAATATAGACAAAACCCCTTTAAGTCCTATTCATGGAACAACTTTATTTGATGTTCTTGTTGTACACAAAGAATTATTTCTTGGCTTTGATTGAATTAAATTAAATTAATCATCTAAAGGCACAGAATCAGTATCTATAACTTCCGAATCATCATACTTATTTATTTTATTCTCAATCCAGTTATTTATATAACTAACTAAAGGCAATGAACCTCTAAAAATAAAAATAGAGGTAGGCAAAGCGCTTAATAATCCGACTACAGGACTTTTAAAAAGTAATCTTCCTGCTTTTATGTTAAATAAAATAATAAGCGCTGAGGGGACTATAACTTTAACTACTGTTTTGAGCGCCTCAAGCCAACCAACACGATATATCCACCATATTAAAGTTATGCCTACTATATAGAGAAATAAGTATGTCATAAAAATAGTATAATAACTATCTATTTATCTTGTTCTTACTAGGAAAAAGATTTTATAAATTTCTTTTACATCAATCAATCAAATTCTAGTAATGAGTTTTTCTGAAATAAGAAAATTTTTAATCAAGATGCAATCTGATGAAGACTTAAAAAAGCAGGTTACATCATCCTCTACTGCGGATGATGTAGCCCTAATTGGTCAACGTTTAGGTTATGACTTTTCCGGAGATGATCTCTTAAGATTTAATGGACAAAAAGTTGATAAAGTTACCGTAAGAAAGGTAGATCATCCAGGAGAATATCACTAAATTAAGACTTAACCCATATTGCAAGCCCCCCGCCCCTTCCTCGAGCACATAACCAATTATCTTTAGTGCTAATTCCTACAAGAGAGAAAAAAGGCATTTTTTTTTCTTCTGGTTTTTTTAATTCCTTATTAAATACTGGAAAACTACTAATACTAATTTTCAATTTTTCAAAATAAAAAGCCAATAAAGGTCTAAGCCCTTTTAATTCTGCACTGCCTATAAAAGTAATATTTAACAATCCGAAATTAATTGAATTTTTTATTTCATAATTTATTTGATCCTCTTTATTTTTACTTTTTAATTCGAGTCTTGCCGACAATACTTGGAGAATAGAACTGGGTATATTTTTGATTTCATCTGACTCCTTTCCCCATACATACTTAAACTTCCATATTCCTAACAATTCCTCATATAAAATTCCGCTACCGTTTTTTTGAGAATTTTTTTCTAAAAGTTTTATCTCATTAATATCAGGAAATTGTTTCATAATAGATTTTAATCTAAGAATCAAATACTAAGATAACTCTATAAAAAATGTTCTTAGTGAAAAATATCTCCAAAAAGATTTCTTTATTTCAATATATTTCCAAAAAAATAATTTTTTGGCACACATAAGGAACAAGATCTCGTTATTATGTTTACAAATAGTAACTAAATCAATGGATTTTATCTCTAAAAGCCAAGGATACATACCTCTAAAAGCAGTACCTTACATTTTTTTCCTCGCCGTTGTTCTAAGTATTACAACTTCAACTAATACATTTGTCTAAAACGCCTTAGTTTTTAGAAAAGAGTAAAGTAGATATTTAATGGACAAATACGATGTTGTTATAATCGGCAGTGGAATAGGGGGTTTATGCTGTGGTTCGATTTTAGCTTTATCTGGCAAAAAAGTTCTTATTTGTGAAGCACATACCCAACCGGGAGGTGTTGCTCACAGTTTCAAAAGAAAAGGTTATACTTTCGAATCAGGTCCTTCATTGTGGAGTGGAATAGGTAAATGGCCGACAACTAATCCCCTAGGGCAAATTCTAAAATTACTTGATGAAGAAGTTGAACTATTTCAATACAAAGGTTGGCAAGTAATTGTCCCAGAAGGAAATTTTAATCTTGATGTGGGGGAAGAACCTTTTAAACAAACAATTAAAACTTTAAGAGGTGAAAAATCTGTTAAAGAATGGGAATCATTTATTTCCGGAATAAAACCTCTTAGCCAAATAATAAATAAAATACCTTTACTCTCATTTTCTCCCGAATCAATAAATTTCTTAGATCTAATAAATTTAACCTCAAAAATTTTACCTAATATCAATCAAATACCAAAAATTAATAAAGGCTTTGGGAATTTAGTAAATATTCATCTAGAGGATCCTTTTCTCAGAAATTGGGTTGATTTATTGAGCTTTTTGATAAGTGGCATGTCAATGCATGATACAAATACAGCTGCGATGGCTACTTTATTTAACGAATGGTTTGAACCAAATTCATACCTTGAATACCCCAAAGGAGGTAGTGAATCTATCGTAAAAGCCTTAATTAATGGATTTAAAAAAAATGGAGGAGAATTAATTCTTTCCTCGAGAGTAAAGATAATTAACTTCAATAAAAATTTAGCCACAGGTATAACTCTTAATAATGGTTCTAGTTATAGTTGTGAATCTGTTGTCACGAATACTGATGTTTGGAATTTAAAAAAGTTAATTCCAATTGAAATTTCAAAAAAATGGAATACAAAAGTTTTGAACCCTAATAAATGTGATTCTTTCCTTCATATACATCTAGGTTTTGATGCAGATGGTCTTGAAAATTTGCCAATACATGCAATACATGTTGATGAGTGGGAAAAAGGTATAACCGCAGAAAGAAATATATCTGTATTTTCAATCCCATCTGTTTTAGATAAAAATATGGCTCCTGAAGGAAAACATGTTCTTCATGGATATACTCCCGCAAATGAACCTTGGGAAATTTGGGAAAACCTAAATCCAAAGGAATTAGAATATAGAAATTTGAAAGAAGAAAGATGTTCAATATTCCTTAATGCAGTGAGAAAATTCATCCCTGATATAGATGAAAGGATTGATTTAAAGATGCTAGGAACCCCAATCACTCATAAAAAATTCACCAATACCTATTGCGGTAGTTACGGCCCTGCATTATCTGCAGCAAAGGGACTTTTCCCAGGCTGCAAAACTCCAGTAAAAAATTTATTTACTTGCGGTGCAAGTACATTTCCAGGTATTGGAATTCCTGCTGTTTCAGCAAGTGGCGCTTACGCAGCTGAAAAAATTATTGGTAAAAAAGAATTTAAAACTCTCCTTAAGAAAATAAATTTATAAATCAAGTTCTTTTTTTATCATTCTACAAATACTTAGTTAAGAAATAAGAATAAAGAAAGCAAAAACGTTCAATAATGATAATCTTTATCTAAACATAAACTTAACTTATAGATCTTATATGTTTTTCTTATCAATTCCTCAAGCCTGGCATTTAGTTGGTACTTGGTCAGAACAACTTCCAAACGAGTCAAATCTTATAGGAATGGGCCAAACAGAATTAATGATGACTTTACATTCAATATTCGTTCCTCTCTTACTTGTAATTTCATATTACCTATTCAATAGACTTAATAAAAACGAATCAAAAAAAATTAAGGGATGAGCGTTTAAGGTTTATTTAGCTGAACTTCTTCTAACTACTTTTCTGCCTGTAGAAGTATCAACTCCGCTTGAATCTTTAGTTTGTCGATTAGTTTCAACATTATCAACATCACTTTTATCCATTTCTGCGCAAACACCTACTACCATGGCAGCTTGCATTTGATCTGGTAAATCTCCAATAGTTAATAAGGCCTTTAAAACTAATTGAAGTCGAGTTTGCCGATCTATTTCAGGTCTTAGTTTTTTTACGGTATTCCAAAGTTCTTGGGTAACTTCTTTTAAAAGTTCTCGATCTACAGCCAAATTAAATCCTTCTTGTATTTCTACTAATCTAACAAAAAATTGGATCTCGTAAAATAATATTCAATAAAAAGATTGTTAGTTAATATTTTTCTATCTGAATACAAGTTGCATTTGTTGATGCAATTTATTCTTCTCTTGCAAAAGTTTATCTTTTTCAATCTTTTTTAGAGTAAAAGTTCTATAAAATTTTTTTTGAATCTTTATTGGAGTATTTTCAAACTTTACATTTTTGCTTACTAGAGAATTCCACTCTTTTGAATTAAAAGTGGCGTAAGGAGAAGAAGAAATCACTTTCATATCTTAATAATACATCTGTACCAATAATAGTACATATCTACTATTATGCAACAACTCTATCGACACTACTTAGTTTTAAAGTGTCTTTGAGAATGGATTGAATTTTTTTATCTAATTTGTGGGAATTATAAGTTTGATAAATGAATAAAAGTATCATAAGTAACTTATTGATCCCTTTTTTTAGTGTCTTAAGACTTTTATTACTTAAAAACCTCTTAAAATAGTTAATTTGTTGAAATTAACATTGACAAGATTTATTTAGTAATCCTTCCTATAAAAAGAATAATGAATTAATCGCAAAATGCTTCTTAGTAATTCAAAAAGACTAAAAATCCAAGGAATAATTAAAAGAATTGCTCAAGATAAATCAATTACATTAGAAGAAAGAATATATGTCGAGAAATTTGCACACCATAACTCTACAATTTCTCTTTGGCTGAAAAAAGCTAACAGTTTTAGAAGGAATGGTACGAAAAATGATAGGGGGATTGATAACCTCTTACAATCATTTGGGATAGATGGACTAGATAAAGAAAATCATTTCAACCCTAATGAAGATGATATATCGGATTGGTTTGGCGGTGCTCCTGGTTGGCTAAGGAGAAGCTAGATCCATTAATTATTCAATTTACCCAGGCTATCTTACACAAATATAAACTCATAAAAGATATAAATACCCAAAAAACCCATGGTATAAATTTAATCGGAACTAAATATTTTTTTGAAAAGGTTTTCATATTTATTTTTCTTTTAGATTATTTCTTCCCTACAGTTTTTGAAAATAGGTTTAATTGCTCTATTTATAAATTAAACAATATTCGAAACCTCAAAGATATTAAATCACTTCAAGTAAATAAACTTAATTAGCCTTAATCTTCACAATCTAAGCAACTTTCTTTTCAATGTCCCTTGTCAAATTTACTATTTTTGCTTCATCATGGTCTGAATCATTCCAAAATTTTATAAGTCTTTCTAATTCATCAATCCTTTTTTTGGCATTTGCAATTTTTTCAGTAGTTGTCATATAAAATTTTTATCTATCCAATTAATGCATGAAAAAAAAATATTTCAATGGAAGTAACAATTTTTAGAATATAAATATTAATTTTTGGTTAATTATTTCAATACATCATAGTCCTCGAGCGGCTGAGTAATTATACTTAAAGAAAAACTAAATCTATGAAGAAATTAAATTCTTTGATTTTGAATAGCACAGTTAACTTCTTAGACTTCATATACTCTGGTAGATCTTTACAAAGATTTTGGGTTTTAGAAGTTATAGCTAGATCACCTTATTTTGCATTTCTTTCAGTTCTTCATTTTAAAGAATCTCTAGGAATTAAAAATGAGAAAACAATGATTTTAATGAAAGAACATTTTTATCAAGCTATTAACGAAACTGAGCATCTTAAAGAAATGGAGAAAAGAGGAGGAGATAGGTTCTGGATTGATAGATTTTTTGCGAGACACCTTGTTCTTGTGTATTACTGGATCATGGTTTTTTATTATTTCCTCTCTCCAGCTAATGCTTATGATGTCAACATAAAAATCGAAGAACATGCATTTGAAACTTATTCCAAATATTTAATAGATAATCCAAATGATCAAAAAATAAAAGAAATTGCTCAAGATGAATTAAATCATGTCCAAGAACTTAACGAAGCTTTGTCAATGCTTACAACAGTTTAGATTAGTGCTGAGAAATCTATTAGCAATATTGATAACATCACCGAAGAAGAAATTAATCCTAGGCTAACCATTAATGAAACATAACCTTTTTTTCTAGGCAATTTATAAAAAGATATTAAAATAATTAATATCATTATTATTGAGAAAAAAATTATAATTTTTTCATTTAATAAATTGAGGTGTATAACTAAATTTTTTTCTTCAAAAAATTTGAAAAATTCAGATAAAACTAATTCTTCTTCTATTTTCTTAAAATAGTCAAATGAGCTTATAAAAGCAGAACTTAATAAAGATAATAAAACCAGTGCAGTAATTGGTTTTGTTAACCTGTTAAGCGTTCTGTTAAAACTTACCAATAAAATAAAAATAAATAAAGAAGTTACTAAAGGTATAAAAGGTATGAGAGTTGTTGGATTTATGAAATTTCCCACGAAAATAATATGTATCTAACTTAAAATTTTATATTATTTCGACGCGTTATTTTATTAAATAAGATTATTTAAATTCTTAAATGTAATTAGTACCTATTGCATTCTGTGTAAATTGATACCAAAATTAAATTAGTATTGAAAAATAAAAATGTTAGCCATTTCTGAAATTATTATTGCAAGTGCTATCTTCTTAGGAATTGTATATTGGGAAGTTAAATTCCTATATGCTAAAACTACTATAGCGAAATAACTTCACTCAAAACAGGAAAATTAAAAACATAGAAAATTTAAATAAAATTTAAGAATTTAAGTTGACATAAAAAGCTCTAAATATGAGAGAATAAACACAAATATTTAGCCCTTCTAATGAGCGAAGCCCAAAATCCTAACACTAACTCAACTCAGCAGCAGCAACAGCAGCAGCAGCAATCCTATTCGGACAGCAAAATTAATTCTGCAGAGAGCGAAAGGCTATACCTTGAAATGAAAGAAGCTTGGCTTTAAATTTAATTCTTGTTTGAAATAATATTTCTCCATATATTTGTAAAAATTTTTTTTAATTTTGAAGTATTCAATACTTTTTTATTTTCTATACCCCTTAGATTTTATTTAACTGCAAAGAAATCTATTGAGAAAACTAAAGCAATTAGAGAAAATTAATGGAAGACTCGCAATGGGAGGGTTGATATATTTAGTTTTTACAAAATTAGTTTCCTACCGTGCAGACATATTAGACCAGCTTAAATCTTATTTTATTTAAGAAATGAATTGGAAGTATTATTATTATCCAGGAATATTTCTTTCTATATAAGCATCAGTTAAAGCTAAAATTAAACCCAATAATGTTGAAAATATAGCAATTTCAGTTGATTCCATTTTAATTTTGAATTCCCCCTAGTTTGCTAAATAACTCAAAGTTCGGCAACAAAACCAATAACTTGCTATAGTACATATGTACTATAAACTATTTATTGTGAGCTCAGCAACTCCTGAGTTTCTTTTCGTTAGGCCTGGTGATTATGTCGCAATTAAAAAAGAAAATTGCGAAAGTACTAATGAAAAGAATAAACATTATTGGGTCGGTCAAGTTATCGACTGTATTGGAGGAGCTAGAAATCCAAATTCATGGACCTTGTTTCAAGTTGCCAATATTGATAATGGAGAGATCACTATAATCAACGCAGATATTGTAGAAAAAATTTTGAAACCTTCTGAAAGCTAAGTTTATGGATAATCAAACAAACTTCCTTTAGTATTAAAAAAACAAAAGTCAAAAAGCTCGCTTTAAAGGAAATTACCCCAGTTCCAAGCAGGCAAGTCCGTATACTTGATTCATTGGACAGGGAGGTTGAATGCCTTTATACATTCTGTAAGTTTTTGATATTTCCTCAAATCCCAAACTTGATAAAAGATAATTTGCATATGGATTCAGATTAGAGCAATCCAATAAGATTTGGGCATCTAAATCACCAACTAACTCCCTTATTAACAATTCAGCAAGAGGTGGAGTATCAGCTAGAAGAGGTCCGATTCTCCAGCCTTGCTCATTATCCTCCAATACACAAGGTCTTATTCTGCCAAATCCATGGCACATCCCATTATTATCGACAATTGCACTGACATTACCATGAGAATTTTTCAACCAGTCATTCAGAAAATGTGGTCTGGGACTAGGTTCTCTTTGATCATCATAAATTAAGACCGCTTCAGAGGAAATTTTAGTACCCGGTACAACTTTAAAAGAATGAAATTGATCATTATAGAAATTTCTCGATGGCAAATCTTGAGACCCATTTAATTTCCATCGATTTGTAATGGAAGATTTTCTAAACCCCCACTTTGCGTAGTCATTCAATCTATCTGGGGCAGCCTCAAGACCAATACAATTAACATTTTTTAAATATTCGAGGGCATGTTTCCATAATCTCACTCCATATCCATTATTTCGGAATTCTTTTTTTATAATAAATAAACCTATGAAACCATACGAGGAATTATATTTTATACACGCAATAGAACCTATAGGATTATTGTTGAGGCAAGCTACCCATACCCCTTGTTTATCTGTATTTCTATAAATTGATAAATCATCCATTCCAGGAGAAAATCCTTCTAACCTTGCCCAGTTTGTGACTTCTGGTATTTCATCTATAGATATCAATCTAATTGAAAATTTTTCCCTCATTGAAACATACTAACCAAGATAAATTTGAATATTTAATGTCCATATTAATAAATTTGATTATTTCTCAAAAAGATTGACTTTGATTTAAGTGGCCAAAAACCTTAGTTATCTCCAATTTATCCTCTGATATATTTAATACTATTCATAGAAATAAAATGAAAATTTCTGATAAATTTCATTTAGAGGACATTAATAGACTAAAAAATACAGTTCTCGCTGGTAAAACAGAAGATATAAAATGGCGAATCCAACATCTCAATATAGTTTCTAAACTTTTAGATGAAAATAAAAAAGAGATAATAAAATCACTTTTTGTTGATCTAGGTAAATCTGAAATTGAAGGGCTTTCAGAGATTCTTTTAGTGAAAGAAGAAATTTCACTCATAAAAAAGAAACTCAATTCTTGGATGCGACCAAAGAAGATTAATACACCTTTTTATCTATTTCCATCATCCTCGAAAGTTATTTATGAACCTCTTGGGTGTGTCTTAATTCTTGGTCCTTATAATTATCCATTACTTTATGTTTTAAAACCCTTGGTAAATATTTTCTCAGCAGGAAATACTGCAGTTATAAAACCTTCAGAGAAATGTCCTGCGACTTCAAAACTTATTAAAAAGCTTACTTCCAAATATTTCCGTAAAGATGTCCTAATGACAATAGAGGGTGACTATAAACAATCCATAAAATTAATTGAACAAAATTTTGACCATATATTTTTTACAGGAAGTACTGAAACTGGAAAATCTATAATGAAATTAGCTTCAAAAAACTTAACTCCATTAACTCTTGAGTTAAGTGGAACAAATCCTGTAATTATTTTCAAGAATGCAAATTTAGAAGTGGCTGCTAAAAGAATTGTTTGGGGTAAATTTTTTAATTCTGGTCAATCCTGCATGGCTCCGAATCATATCTTTGTAGATAAAGAAATTGAAAATATTTTTATAGAAAAATTAAAGAAATGTATAGTGAGTTTTTACGGAGATACTCCAATTATTTCCGAAAACTTATCAAAATTAGAGAAAAAGCAATTTACTTCAACTGTAGAAATTCTCAAACAATATAAAAAAGAAAAAAGAATTTTATTTGGGGGGACATTTAGTAAAAAAAAGTTGAAAATATCTCCTACAATCTTGAGAACTAAATTAAATGAAAAAGATATATTGCAGAAAGAACTATTCAGTTCACTTCTTCCAGTAATTGGAATTAATGACAAGGAATCAGCTTTAAAACAGATTAGTCAAACATCAAAACCATTAGCAATATACTTATTTGGAGGCAATAAAAAAATCCATAATCATATTTCAAAAATAACCAGCTCAGGAACAATTTGTATAAATGATGTGATGTTACCAGTCCTTATTCCAAATTTACCGTTTGGAGGCGTTGGGCAAAGTGGTATTGGTAAATTTCATGGAGAGGAGGGGTTTCGAAATTTTTCAAATCAAAAATCTATTGCTTTTAAGGGTTTTTTATTTGATTCAAATCTGCGATATCCTCCTTACGAAAAAGTAAAAAAATTTTTAAAATTTATTTTTCAAGTTTAAATTACTTAAATTGTTTTCAAAAACCTAGCGATTTTAAATTTAAAGATTATCTTTAAATAAATAGTGAGTTTTATGAAATTTGCATTTTTAGTAATTGCCATATTTATTAATTTTTTTAATCACTCATTAATAAAATCAGAAGAAAGTATATTTTCAGCAAAAAATGAAATTGAGAATATTGCTAAAAAAGAATCAATTACTGAAGAAAAAACTGAAATAAAAAAAATTCATATTGTTAAAAGTGGAGATACATTATCAAGTATTTCAAAATTCTATTCAATAAATAAAGATTTAATTATTAAATTGAATAACTTAAAAGATGAAAATTATATCTTTATTGGGCAAAATCTTATTATTTCCGAATCTACTGAAAAGCTTACTGAACAATCAGATTTAATAAATAATTATCATATTGTTCAAACTGGTGAAAATCTTACTGAAATATCAAACAAATATGATTCAACAGTAATAGATCTTATAGAAATTAATAATCTCAATAATCCTGATTCCATAAAAGTTGGTCAAAAGCTTATAGTGAGAAAAAAGAACACAATTAATTCAGAAAATTATGAAACAGGTGAAAATAACAAAAATAATGACTTACTTGAGTTAGAAAAAAAAATTTATGGTCCAGTAATCATTCAAAGTCAATCATATAAAGATATTAAAGGTAGAAAAGTTTTAAATGCACTAAATCAAGAAAATAAAAAACTAATTCTTTCAATTAATTGTGATACAAATGAATTAGATGTAAGAATACCTGGTAGGAGATGGATGGGAAGTAAGCCTGCTAAAGAAGAATTCGAAAATAATTTAATAAATGATTTTTGTTAAAACTTTTAATTAATATGTGTGAATAATTTGTCTAAGAATATTAATGATGAGTTATTCTACAAAAAGTTAAATTAATAGTAATGGCAATTTCAAGAGGAGATCTCGTAAGAGTAAAAAGACCAGAATCATATTGGTACAATGAAATAGGTAAGGTTGCTTCAGTTGATACTTCAGGCATTAAATATAACTGTGTTGTCAGATTCGATAAAGTAAATTACGCAGGGATAAGTGGAACTGATGGTGGAGCAAATACAAATAATTTTGCTGAAAGTGAATTAGAGAAAGCTTAAATAATTGCCTGAATTACCTGAAGTAGAAACTGTTCGCAAAGGTTTAGAGAAAAAACTTAATAACTTTATTATTAAAAAAGTAGAAGTCTGTAGGGATTCAACTGTTGCATTCCCCACAAACAAAGAAGAATTTATTAAAGGACTTCTTAACTCCCTTATTTATAAATGGGACAGAAGAGGAAAGTATTTAATAGCTCAATTAAAAGAAGTTCAAAATGAGAATACTCAATTTCCACTAGAAAATTCACAAAATAACGGATTTCTTGTAGTTCATTTAAGAATGACTGGCTATTTCAAATTCATCAAAAACCCTACTCCACCATGTAAACATACAAGAATAAGATTTTTTGATAAAAACAATAATGAGCTTAGATACATTGACGTAAGAAGTTTTGGCCAAATGTGGTGGATTAAGCAAGGGTTGTCGCTCAATAAAATAATCAAAGGATTAGGCTCATTAGGACCAGAACCATTTTCTAAAGACTTTGATACAAAATACCTCAAGAAAGTTATTTATAAAAGAACAAAATCTATAAAAGCTATTTTATTAGATCAAACGATAGTGGCAGGTATAGGTAATATTTACGCTGATGAAAGTTTATACTCAGCTGGCATTTCACCTTTTAGGGAAGCTCAAACAATAAAGAAAAATGAGTTAATTAAGCTCAAAGAATCAATCGTAACTGTATTAAAAAAAAGTATAGGTTCTGGCGGAACGACATTTAGTGACTTTAGAGATTTGGAGGGTGAGAATGGGAATTTTGGTTTACAGACAAATGTTTATAGGAGAACTGGTAAAGAATGTCATAAATGTGGAAATTTAATTGAAAGGCAAAAAATTACTGGAAGAAGTACACATTGGTGTCCTAAATGCCAAAAATAAAAAAGGGTTTACTCCAGAAGAGTAAACCCTTTCAAATATTTTTACCTGGCATTGAGCTATTTTCTCAAGGGGCTACCCCCTAAATATTTTCGCCGCTGATGCGTTTCACAACCGAGTTCGAGATGGATCGGAGTGGTTCCACATCGCCATGAACACCAGGATAGTATGAACCTTGAGAACTGCATAGAGAAATATATAAATTAAAAACAATAAATTAAGTTTATTTGGTCAAGCCCTCGGTCTATTAGTACTCCTCCGCTGCACTTGTTACCAAGCTTCCACGTAGAGCCTATCAACGGATGTTCTTCCCGTGACCTTACTGGCTTAAGCCATGGCAATACTCATCTTGAGGTGGGCTTCCCACTTAGATGCTTTCAGCGGTTATCCACTCCGCACATGGCTACCCAGCGTTTACCGTTGGCACGATAACTGGCACACCAGAGGTGCGTTCCTCCCGGTCCTCTCGTACTAGGGAGAAATCCTCTCAATATTCCTGCGCATACACCGGATATGGACCGAACTGTCTCACGACGTTCTGAACCCAGCTCGCGTACCGCTTTAATGGGCGAACAGCCCAACCCTTGGGACCGACTTCAGCCCCAGGTTGCGATGAGCCGACATCGAGGTGCCAAACCTCCCCGTCGATGTGAACTCTTGGGGGAGATCAGCCTGTTATCCCTAGAGTAACTTTTATCCGTTGAGCGACGGCCCTTCCACGCAGAACCGTCGGATCACTAAAACCGACTTTCGTCCCTGTTCGACTTGTAGGTCTCACAGTCAAGCTCCCTTCTGCTTTTGCACTCAACGACTGATTTCCAACCAGCCTGAGGGAACCTTTGTGCGCCTCCGTTACCTTTTAGGAGGCGACCGCCCCAGTCAAACTGCCCATCAGATACTGTCCGCTTCCCGGATAACGGGTAAGCGTTAGAACCCTAGCTCTAAAAGAGTGGTATCTCACCGATGACTCAATAGTACCCACAAGCACTATTTCAACGTCTCCCACCTATTCTGCGCATTCAGAGCCCGAGCACAATATCAAACTACAGTAAAGCTTCATAGGGTCTTTCTGTCCGGGTGTATGTAGTCCGCATCTTCACAGACAATTCTATTTCGCCGAGCCTCTCTCCGAGACAGCGCGCAAATCGTTACACCTTTCGTGCGGGTCGGAACTTACCCGACAAGGAATTTCGCTACCTTAGGACCGTTATAGTTACGGCCGCCGTTCACCGGGGCTTCAGTCGCCAGCTTCACTAAAAGCTAACCAGCTTCCTTAACCTTCCGGCACTGGGCAGGTGTCAGCCCCCATACATCGTCTTGCGACTTAGCGGAGACCTGTGTTTTTGGTAAACAGTCGCTTGCGCCTCTTCACTGCGACCAGCTCTCGCTGGCACCCCTTCTCCCGAAGTTACGGGGCCATTTTGCCGAGTTCCTTAGAGAGAGTTATCTCGCGCCCCTCGGTATTCTCTACCACCCCACCTGTGTCGGTTTCGGGTACTGGCATTTGTATCTTAACGAGTATAGAGCTTTTCTTGGAAGCATGACATCACCAACTTCGCTGCCGTAGCAGCTCGTACTCACGCCTTAGCTCAAGATGTTTTCTCCATCTCTCAAAGCCTCGAACGCTTGAACCAGTAACCAACATCTGGCCTGGTTAGCCTTCTCCGTCCCTCTTCTCAAAACACAACTGGTACAGGAATATTGACCTGTTATCCATCGACTACGCCTTTCGGCCTCGCCTTAGGTCCAGACTAACCCTCCGCGGACGAGCCTGCCGGAGGAACCCTTAGGGTTTCGGGGCATGGGATTCTCACCCATGTTTTCGCTACTCAAGCCGACATTCTCACTTCTATGCTGTCCACGTCCGCTTACGCTAACGCTTCACCCTACATAGAACGCTCCCCTACCATAAATAAATTTATCCGCAGCTTCGGTATAACGCTTAGCCCCGTTCATTTTCGGCGCAGGATCGCTCGACCAGTGAGCTATTACGCACTCCTTTGAGGATGGCTGCTTCTAGGCAAACCTCCTGGTTGTCTGGGCAATCCCACCTCCTTTATCACTTAGCGTTAATTTTGGGACCTTAGCTGGCGGTCTGGGCTGTTTCCCTCTTGACTATGGAGCTTATCCCCCACAGTCTGACTGCCTAGTTACACACAGGGTATTCAGAGTTCATATCGATTTGGTACCGCTTTCGCAGCCCGCACCGAAATGGTTGCTTTACCCCCCTGCTGGAGCACTAGACGCTATGCCTAAACATATTTCGGGGAGAACCAGCTAGCTCCTGGTTCGATTGGCATTTCACCCCTAACCACAGCTCATCCGCTGAATTTTCAACTTCAGTCGGTTCGGACCTCCACTTGGTATCACCCAAGCTTCATCCTGGCCATGGTTAGATCACCAGGGTTCGGGTCTATAAACACTGACAAACGCCCTATTAAGACTCGCTTTCGCTGTGGCTCCACCATTTCCGGTTTAACCCGCCAGTGCCTATAAGTCGCCGGCTCATTCTTCAACAGGCACACGGTCACCCGATTAGTCGGGCTCCCATTGCTTGTAAGCTCACGGTTTCATGTTCTATTTCACTCCCCTCCCGGGGTTCTTTTCACCTTTCCCTCGCGGTACTGTTTCACTATCGGTCACACAGTAGTACTTAGCCTTACGAGGTGGTCCTCGCAGATTCACACGGAATTCCACGTGCTCCGTGCTACTCGGGATGCAGCTAGGTCAACTTATCTTTCGATTACGGGGCTTTCACCCTCTGTGGCACGCCATTCAAACGTTTCTTCTAGACTTACTGATCCATATTGCTGTCCCACAACCCCGATAGTCAAGACTATCGGTTTGGGCTATTCCCCGTTCGCTCGCCGCTACTGAGGGAGTCGTTATTTACTTTCTCTTCCTCCAGCTACTAAGATGTTTCAGTTCGCTGGGTTAGCTCGTACCAACCTATATATTCAGTTGGCCGTTCATGGGGTTGCCCCATTCGGAAATTCCCGGATCAAAGTGTGCTTCCAACTCCCCGAGACTTATCGCAGGTAACCACGTCCTTCATCGCCTCTGTGTGCCTAGGTATCCTCCGTGAGCCCTTTGTAGCTTGACCAATAACTTCAAAATTGAAGCATCAGCTTAATAGAATTGTTATTAATGCATTCGCACAAATAATAAATCTGCATCATTAAAGATGCTTATTGTCTTTAAAATAATCTATGCAGTTGTCAAGGTTCTCTGAAAACAATGAAATTAATTCAATGAGTCCAGCATCTTAATGATTTCATTAGGAAGCTAGATTCGTTCAGAATTTGATCACAACTCAAAAAATTTCCTTTCTACGGATTATGGAAGAGGTGGTAATCAGTGGAGGTAAGCGGACTCGAACCGCTGACATCCTGCTTGCAAAGCAGGCGCTCTACCAACTGAGCTATACCCCCAACATAGAGATATGGGCCATCCTGGACTTGAACCAGGGACCTCACCCTTATCAGGGGTGCGCTCTAACCACCTGAGCTAATGGCCCAGGAAAAATAATGGGTGTGACCTAGAAAAACTTAGGAAATGAAATTCTTAATAAATTAAGAACGTGAGATACCGATCGACCTAAGGTGACAAAATAATAATATTAAACATTTTGTTGTCTCCCTGTTAGGAGGTGATCCAGCCGCACCTTCCGGTACGGCTACCTTGTTACGACTTCACCCCAGTCATTAGCCCCACCTTCGGCGTCCTCCTCCACAAGGGTTGGAGTAACGACTTCGGGCATGGCCAACTTCCATGGTGTGACGGGCGGTGTGTACAAGGCCCGGGAACGTATTCACCGCAGTATGCTGACCTGCGATTACTAGCGATTCCTACTTCACGTAGGCGAGTTGCAGCCTACGATCTGAACTGAGCCACGGTTTATGGGATTTGCTAGCTCTCGCGAGTTTGCTGCCCTTTGTCCGTGGCATTGTAGTACGTGTGTAGCCCAGGGTGTAAGGGGCATGATGACTTGACGTCATCCACACCTTCCTCCGGTTTATCACCGGCGGTCTTTCTAGAGTGCCCAACTAAATGCTGGCAACTAAAAACGTGGGTTGCGCTCGTTGCGGGACTTAACCCAACATCTCACGACACGAGCTGACGACAGCCATGCACCACCTGTCACTGCATTCCCGAAGGCACCCTCAAATTTCTAAGAGGTTCGCAGGATGTCAAACCCTGGTAAGGTTCTTCGCGTTGCATCGAATTAAACCACATACTCCACCGCTTGTGCGGGCCCCCGTCAATTCCTTTGAGTTTCACACTTGCGTGCGTACTCCCCAGGCGGAACACTTAACGCGTTAGCTACGACACCGAAGGGGTCGATTCCCCCGACACCTAGTGTTCATCGTTTACGGCCAGGACTACAGGGGTATCTAATCCCTTTCGCTCCCCTGGCTTTCGTCCATGAGCGTCAGTAATGGCCCAGCAGAGCGCCTTCGCCACTGGTGTTCTTCCCGATATCTACGCATTTCACCGCTACACCGGGAATTCCCTCTGCCCCTACCATACTCAAGCCTTTCAGTTTCCACTGCCATGATGGAGTTAAGCTCCACGCTTTAACAGCAGACTTGAAAAGCCGCCTGCGGACGCTTTACGCCCAATAATTCCGGATAACGCTTGCCACTCCCGTATTACCGCGGCTGCTGGCACGGAATTAGCCGTGGCTTATTCCTCAAGTACCGTCATATCTTCTTCCTTGAGAAAAGAGGTTTACAGCCCAGAGGCCTTCGTCCCTCACGCGGCGTTGCTCCGTCAGGCTTTCGCCCATTGCGGAAAATTCCCCACTGCTGCCTCCCGTAGGAGTCTGGGCCGTGTCTCAGTCCCAGTGTGGCTGATCATCCTCTCAGACCAGCTACTGATCGAAGCCTTGGTGAGCCATTACCTCACCAACTAGCTAATCAGACGCGAGCTCATCCTCAGGCGAAATTCATTTCACCAGTAGGCATATGGGGTATTAGCGGTCGTTTCCAACCGTTATCCCCCTCCTGAGGGCAGATTCTCACGCGTTACTCACCCGTCCGCCACTAACCCGAAGGTTCGTTCGACTTGCATGTGTTAAGCACGCCGCCAGCGTTCATCCTGAGCCAGGATCAAACTCTCCGTTGTGTTCAAATCCTTTTGTAGATAAATCTACTCAAATTGAATTGCTTTATCCAAATAAAAACTTCAGTTTTAATATCTAGTTTCAGCCTCCTTAAATTTAAGGATTACATTGAGTGCACATTAAAAAACATTTTCTAAAGTGACTTTCCAAGATCTCAGATCCGTTTGCATCAAAGCTAAAAGTTAGCGATTGATGACATTTTTTATATATTCTTGACGGGACCTCACACCTCTATCGCATATACATCTTGAAATAACCAAAAAAATTTAGTTATCCTTGACGCAATAGAAGCATCAGTTCCTAAGTTTTTAAATTTTCTAGGTGCAGAGTTAAACAAAAATGATTAACTCACTTAGAAGGGAAAACCCTTTCTCTGGTTGAAAATAATGATCGAAATCAAATTTCCAAAAAATTCATGCATTTACCAAAAATCAGATTTAAAGTAATTGCTTGAACAATGCAAAAAGTAAATTTCTGCCCAGAAGAAAATACTAAACCATCCGACAGTAATTGTGCAACCTTTTATACAAAATTTTTTTATTAATTTTTTATTTGTTCAAAGTCTCTTTAAACAACTACGCTTAAATATAGGGATATAAATGAAATGGCAGAAAGATTTAGTCAAAAAAATTTGAGAGTAAGACCAAGTTCCGATGAAGAGAAAATTGTAACAAATGCAAAAAAACACTTCGAGAAGACTTTAGTTGAAATATCAGGCGAGCTTGTAGGCAGTGTTGCCGCACTAGAACATCCAACAAAAAATAAAAAATTAAATTATGGAGAAATATTTTTAAGGGATAACGTTCCTGTAATGATTTATCTCATTACTCAAAAACGTTACGAAATTGTCAAAAAGTTTCTAAGTGTATGCCTCGAGTTACAGAGCACTAATTACCAAACACGTGGTGTATTTCCTACTAGTTTCGTTGAAGAAAACGGAAAGCTTATTGGAGACTATGGTCAAAGATCAATAGGGAGAATTACTTCAGCTGATGCAAGTTTATGGTGGCCAATTTTATGTTGGTACTATGTTAATAAAAGTGGCGATTATGCGTTCGGGAAAAGTCAAAGTGTTCAAAGAGGTATTCAACTTCTACTAGATCTAGTTTTACATCCAACATTTGAGGGTACACCAGTACTTTTTGTTCCAGATTGTGCATTTATGATTGATAGGCCTATGGATGTATGGGGAGCACCTCTAGAAGTTGAAGTTTTACTACATGGATGTTTAAAAAGTTGCATAAACTTAATGGAATTAAGTAGAGCAGATCATGTTAGTAGACTTTTAGATCAAAGACTTATTCTTACAAATCAATGGGTAAAGGATTTAGGAAGTTTTCTTTTAAAACATTATTGGGTTACAAGCCAAACAATGCAAACTTTAAGAAGAAGACCAACTGAGCAATATGGAGATGATCAACATTTTAATGAATTTAATGTTCAACCTCAAGTAGTTCCCTCATGGCTGCAAGATTGGTTAGAGAATAGAGGTGGTTACTTAATAGGAAATATTAGGACAGGAAGGCCTGACTTTCGATTTTACAGTTTAGGGAATTCTCTAGCATGTATTTTCGGAGTACTGCCTCCTGAAGAACAAAGAGCTCTATTTAGATTAGTTTTACATAATAGACAACATTTAATGGCCCAAATGCCAATGAGAATTTGTCATCCTCATATGGATGTCGAAGAATGGCAAAATAAAACTGGATCGGATCCAAAGAATTGGCCTTGGAGCTACCATAACGGGGGTCATTGGCCAAGTTTACTTTGGTTTTTTGGTTCAGCCGTTCTACTGCATCAAAAAAATTATGGCTCTGATGATGCAATTCTTATGGAAGAAATGAGATCTTTAGTAGAAGAATCATATTGGTGTCAACTTAACCAATTACCTAAACAAGAATGGGCAGAATATTTTGATGGCCCCACAGGTACTTGGGTTGGACAACAATCAAGAACATATCAAACCTGGACAATTGTTGGATTTTTATTAATGAATCATTTCCTAAGAAATGAGTATAACGATCTAGATATGTTTAAGATTTGAGCCTAAAATAATCCTAAGGTTAGTGATTTATCAATTGGCAAGCATGCTCCAATACCAAGATAAATTGTTAGAAAAGTTCCAAATAAGAAAACAGACATTGCTACTGGTCTTCTAAATGGATTAGAAAATTTATTAACGTTTTCAATAAAAGGCAGAATCATTAATCCAAGTGGAATTAATGTTTGAAGTGCGATACCCAAAAGTTTGTTGGGAACTACCCTAAGTATTTGAAAAACTGGGTAAAGATACCATTCGGGGAGTATTTCTAAAGGAGTGGCAAATGGATTTGCCTTGTCTCCAAGCATTGCAGGATCAAGAACTGCTAATCCAACGACACAAGCAATAGTTCCTAAAATAACTACCGGGAAGATATATAGTAAATCATTTGGCCAAGCAGGTTCACCATAATAATTATGGCCCATACCTTTAGCTAACTTTGCTCTCAATTTTGGATCAGATAGATCTGGTTTTTTTAGGGTAGACATATGGAGAACTATTGATGGTTTAAGTATAAGTGTTTATAAAGGACCTGAAATGCCCTGTTTACGAATCATTAAAAAGTGCATCAACATGAAAACTGCTAATGACCATGGCAATACAAAAGTATGAAGACTATAAAATCTTGTTAAAGTAGATTGTCCAACACTCTCTCCGCCTCTAAGTAGTTCGACCATAAAGTCACCAATTATTGGTATTGCAGCAGGAACACCAGAAACAATCTTAACTGCCCAATAACCTACCTGATCCCATGGTAGGGAGTAGCCTGTTACTCCAAAAGCTACAGTTATGACCGCCATAACAACACCTGTAACCCAAGTTAATTCTCTTGGCCTTTTAAATCCTCCAGTAAGATAAACCCTAAAGACATGCAGGATTAACATCAAAACCATCATAGATGCACTCCATCTATGCACAGATCTTATTAACCAACCAAAACTTACATCGGTCATTAAATAACTAACTGAACTATAAGCTTGTGTAACTGTTGGCTTATAGTAAAAAGTCATTGCAAAACCTGTTGCAAATTGAATTAAGAAGCATACTAAAGTTATGCCTCCTAAACAATAAAAAATATTTACGTGAGGGGGTACGTACTTGGAAGTTACGTCGTCAGTTATGTCTTGGATTTCAAGCCTCTCTTGAAACCAGTCATAAACAGATGAAGAATTCGCCATCCAAAAAAAAATTAGCTTTGATATAAAGAGCTTACTTAAAATTCTTATACTTGGTGTTAACACTTAACCCAATGAATTCATCTTTTAACAAACTTTTAACATTCAAAACTGTGATCACTGCATCAATGATCATTGTTTTTTCTATCAATCTTTTGTTGACTGATAGAGTGGATGCTCTCAGTGATAGCAGGCAATTAGTACTTGACGCTTGGACCTTAGTAAACGAAGGTTTTTATGATCCAGAAAAGTTTGATGAAATCCAATGGAAAAGAATTAGACAAAAAACATTACAGAAACAAATTGAAACAAGTGAAGAGGCTTATTCCGCAATTGAAGACATGTTAAGACCTCTAGAAGATCCCTACACAAGAGTTTTACGCCCAAAAGATTATGAACTACTTAAATCAAGTAATTTTGGGAGTGAAATTAATGGAGTTGGGCTTCAATTAGGTGAAGATGATGACAATAAAGTTAAAGTTATCTCTACTCTCGGGGGTTCGCCAGCTGAAGAAGCTGGAATAGTAAGCGGGGACTTGATAGAGAAAGTGGACGGAATCTCATCAGAAAAATTAGGGCTTGCAAGTACTGCCTCTAAGTTAAGAGGCGAATCAGGGACAAAAGTTTTAGTTGAACTATCTTCAGAATCAGGAGAAATTAGGGAAATCGATCTAGAGAGAAGATCAGTAGATCTCAGACCGGTAAGAACAAAAAGATTAAGAGATGATTCTCACACAATAGGATATTTAAGGATAACTCAATTCAGCGAAAGCGTACCCAAAAAAGTTGAAGAGGCACTTCAAGAGTTAAAAGAGAAAGAGGTTGAGGGCTTGATCTTGGATCTTAGAAATAATTCAGGGGGACTAGTAAGCTCAGGTATAGCAGTTGCAGACTCATTATTGAGTGAGAAACCTGTAGTCGAGACAAAAGATAGAAATGGAATCAAAGATGCAATTATCTCTCAAAAAGAGACATCTTTTGATGGACCAATGGTGACTTTAGTAAATAAAGGTACAGCAAGTGCTAGTGAAATACTTGCCGGTTCTTTACAAGATAATGAGAGATCAATTCTTATGGGAGAACAAACTTATGGGAAAGGTTTAATTCAATCCCTAAAAAGTTTGGGAGAAGATGGTGGTATTGCTATCACAGTAGCTAGTTACTTAACCCCCAAAGGTAATAATATTCAAGGCCAAGGTATGACTCCTGACAAATTACTTGATCTCCCTGATACAAGTGATTATGGAAGTACTGATGATAAATGGGTGAGGAATGCAGAATTATTTCTGGGGTCTCTCCTAGAAAAAGAAGAAGTTTCAGTTCAAACTAGTGAATTAAACAATGAAGAAATTAAATCTTTAAATGGTTAAGGATTGAAAATAAAAAATCCTAAAAATATGAGTATTAAAAGAATTTTTCATGACCCTATTCATAAAGAAATAGTATTTGATGCTGGAAAGCCAGAAGAATTAATGATGATGGAATTAATTGATACAGTTGCTTTTCAAAGACTAAGAAGAATAAAACAACTAGGAGCTGCATCATTACTTTTTCATGGTGCAGAATCGAGTAGATTTACTCACTCGATTGGTGTTTTTTGTATAGCTAGAAAAATTTATAAGAGATTAATTGATATAAACTCTTCATTTTGTGAAAATAAATTTGTTCTTTATGGAGCAGCTCTACTACATGATTTAGGTCATGGACCATTAAGCCATACTAGTGAAACAATATTCAAGCATGATCACGAACAATGGTCTGAAAACTTAGTTATAAATTATTCTCCAATAAATTCAATTCTCAAAAAGTATGACAACGAATTACCGAAAAAAATTGGTGAATTATTTCAATCAAAACAACTATTTTCAAAACCTTTGAAAACATTAATAAGTAGTGAGATAGATTGCGATCGTCTCGATTATCTTTTACGCGATAGTTACAACACAGGTACTAATTATGGGTTAGTAGATTTAGAAAGAATTATTTCAGCTCTTACCTTTTCACCTGATGGGAATATCGGAATCAAACCAAAAGGTGTGATCGCTATTGAGCATTTCCTCGTACTAAGAAACTTGATGTACAGAACAATATACAATCACAGGATAAACGAAATATCGACATGGATTCTGGAAAAAATACTATACACAATAAAACACAATTACGAAAAGAAAATTTGGATAGATGATTCTCTATATAAATGGATTTTTTTACCTTCAAAGATTGATTTTGATGATTTCATAAGAAATGATGATGTAACCTTTTATTATCATTTGATGAGATGGAAAGATGAATCCTTTGAGCCACTTTCTACGCTATGCAAAATGTTTATTGATAGAGATTTATTAAAGGCATCAGACATAAGTTTTTTAAGTAAGATGGATAGATTAAAAATCCTTGCATTTGCCTCAAAATTATGTGAAAAGAATGGTTATGATTCAGAAATATTTTGCGGGATTAAGGAAAAGTCTTTTAAAGGTTTTGAATCTAATAATGCACTGAAAATATGGGACGGCACTTATCAAAGCGCATTAGAAAATAGTTCTGCATTAATAAAAACTCTAGTGAATTCTCAAGAAAGCTCTTTTATTATTTATCCAGATATGATAAAAAATGAAATTAAAAATGAAATATCATTGATGAAAAACAGTTCCTAGACTTAATTCAATGGAAATAGTTTTAAAAAATACTAAAAGTAAATATTTAGAAATTTTTTCTTTATTTGATTTAAAAAATATTCATGAAACTTTCAAAAGATTTGCTTCCAACAAGGAACCTTTAGAAGCAAAAATTTTCGCAGTCAATGAGTCTATAAGTTCTCATCAATTGGCAAAATTAAAAAGTCATTTTGACAAAATTAACATCTGTTCCTTATGCATTTACTCAAATAATCGAGATACGATATTAAGCGGAAAGTCTTTAAAAATAGATTCAACTTTTATTAGAGAGCAAGAGATTAAAAATAAGTTATTATTATTCAATTCAAAAAAGAAAGACGATATCCTTCACAATGGAACAGTACGATCGGGTGAAAGAATATCTTCAAATGGAAACCTATGCATTATTGGAGACGTTAATCCAGGAGCAATAGTTTCCGCTAAAAAAAATATTTACGTTTGGGGCAAATTACTAGGGATCGCATTCGCAGGTAAAAGCGGAAATAAAAATGCCTCTATTGCATCACTTTATCTAAAGCCTTTACAGTTAAGAATTGCAGATGTGATAGCTATAGGACCAAAGGATAAGCCCAAAAATTATCATCCAGAAATTGCGGTAATAGATAAACAAACGATAATTATCAAACCACACTTAATCGAAAATAAAAATTAATCAATAATTTGCAATAAATTAATTCAAACTAGATAAATTTAAGAATTACTTAATATTTAAAATATTTAACTTCCTGCAAGTGGCCTTATTATTTGTAAAATCTTAAAAATCGTGGGGAAGAATACTCGCACAATATTAATTTGTTCAGGTAAAGGTGGGGTTGGCAAAACAACTTTAACTGCAAACCTAGGTATAGCGCTTGCTAATAGCGGAGCAACAACTGCTGTATTAGATGCTGATTTTGGCTTAAGAAATTTAGATCTTCTTCTAGGATTAGAAAATCGCATCATTTATACGGCTCAAGATGTTCTAGACAAAAATTGTCGTCTTGACCAAGCATTGGTTAGACATAAAAAGGAACCTAATCTTGCTCTTCTACCTGCTGGAGATCCAAGGATGTTGGATTGGATGAAGCCTGAAGATATGAAAAAAATTAGTGGGCTACTTAGTGAGAAATTTGATTTTGTCTTAGTAGATTGTCCTGCTGGCGTAGAAGATGGCTTTAAAAATGCTCTTGCAGCCTGTAAAGAAGCTATTGTTGTTACTAACCCAGAATTATCGGCAGTGCGGGATGCTGATAGAGTAATAGGGATTCTTAATACATCAGATATTCAGCCTATCCAACTTGTAATCAATAGAGTTCGCCCTAACATGATGGCTAGTCAAGAAATGTTATCCATCGAAGATGTTCAAGGGATCCTTTCTTTGCCTTTACTAGGGATTGTGTTAGAAGATGAACAGGTAATAATAAGTACAAATAGAGGCGAGCCACTGACACTTTCAGATGGTAGATCTCCTGCAAAAAAATGTTATTTGAATGTTTCTCAAAGACTCACAAATAAAGATGTCCCAATTATCGATCTTAAAAAAGAAGGCAAAAGTCTTAAAGATAAATTCATGAGATTAATGCAAACTAAGGTTTTTTAAAATGATGACTCTCAGAGATCTTATAAATAAATTACTAGGCAGAGAAACGTCTAGTGCAAATACAGCTAGAGAAAGATTACAACTTGTACTTGCTCATGACAGAGTTGATATGAGTTCCTTAACAACTGATCTTTTAGATAAAATGAGAAAAGAGATCCTTGATGTTGTTGCTAAATATGTTGAAATTGATTTTGAGGAGGTGGCAGTAAGTTTAGAGACTGAGGATAGGATGACTGCACTAGTTGCAAATTTGCCAATCAAAAGAACTATTTCAGGAGAAATAAAATTTAAAAAAACTGATAAGACTGATAAAGCTAACAAAGATATCAAAAAGTAATAAATTTAAAAAAGCTAAAAAAATACTGATAATTGACCCTTCCTAATTGTAAGATAAAAAGATTGCCGGCTTAGCTCAGCGGTAGAGCAGCGCTTTTGTAAAGCGAAGGTCATCAGTTCAAATCTGTTAGCCGGCATTTTGATTTATTTAATTCTGTTCAATATTCTTTGCTGAAAATAAAAAGAATAAACCTATCAGAGCCAAAATAGGAAACAATTTTATTTCTAGAACATACTCTAAAAAAGATGCAAAGGGTTCAAATATCCAATAAGTAAAAAATTGAATTAATAAAACAAAAAATAATAATAAAAACATTAATTCAATTCCCTAACTAATACTTCTCCTTCTCTAATCAGTTTCCAATTTCCATTTTTATTCCAAAATATAATAGTACTAGCTTTTCCACTACTTTTCCCCCAAGGGATAGGACCCAAAATTTTTACAGAAGGGAAGTCTAGAGCAATACCTTCAGCTGTAATTGATCCTTGAAAACCTGAAATATTTGCACTGGAAGTTAACAATGGGCCTGTTTCTCTCAAAAGAGATTGTGCGATATTTGAATTTGGAATTCTCAACCCAATAGTCAGATCATTACTGGTGAGGTTTGCGGCCTGATTTGCTGAAGCAGGAATAACAATTGTCAGAGCTCCGGGCCAATATTTTGAGGCTAAATTTTCGTAATCTTCTTTAGCAGATTCGTGAACATAATTAATTAAGTGTTTATGTTCTGATCCCATAAGAATTAAGGGCTTGTTTCTATCTCTTTTTTTAAACTCATAAATTATATTTGAGAATTTTGGTAAGCATCCAATTGCAGGTAAAGTGTCTGTTGGGAAAATTATAGGCAAGCCACTTTTAAGAATCTTCAAGGCAGTTTTACAGTCTACTAAGTTCATTTAGATTATTAACCTTTAATAATTTATTTATATCTTCCAATGGTAAACCTACCAATACCTGAAAGATCTTTCACAATTTCTATTGATGTAAATTCATTTTCAATAAGTAGTTTTTTTACTTTTTCACTTTGATCAAAATGATTCTCTAAAATCAGCCAACCATTCTCTTTTAAAAATAATGGTGCTTTATGTATTATTTCCCTAATATGTTCCAAACCATCTTCGCCACCTAATAATGCTGCTTTAGGTTCGAAATCCTTAACTTCTTTGGGTAATTTTTCATAAGTATCTCTTGGAATATAGGGCGGGTTTGAAATAGCGAGGTCTAATTTCCCTTTAAAACTTTCAAGAGGTGACCACCAATTTCCACAATAAAATTTCAAATTTGATTGTTTAGAAGAATTTATAAAATTTTTATTGGCTATTTCTAATGCATCTTGTTCTATGTCAGTTGCCACTCCATTACTCGAGGGATAAGCCAATGCCAAAGCAATACTAATTGCACCTGATCCAGTTCCTAATTCAGCAAAAAATAATTTTTCTGATTTCTTTCGAAATAAATTGAAGACGATATCAACTATGAGCTCTGTTTCTGGTCTGGGAATAAGTACTTTCTTTGTAACTTTTAATTTTAAATCTCTCCAAAAAGTTACTCCACAAAGATATTGAATTGGGCAAGATCTTGTTAAATGATCATCCCAAACAGATTCTAAAAATTTTAAATTTTTTTTTAAATGTAAGATTCCGTTAGGATTTATGGTTATCAAGTTTATATCACTACTCGATACACCTGCCATGGAGTCAAGTAAGAAAGCAAAAGATAGTTGATCTCCTCCTTTAGAAAGTTGCTTTTTTTTCCAAAATAAAAATTCTTCTACAGAAATGCAAAGCATTTATTATAGCATTAGCGTTTTGGCCCAAGCCTGCCTTTACTAGAGTCAGAGTAGAAGCTTGATTTTTCTCCATCTTGTGTAGAAATAAATAAACCTATTAGGAATATTGTTGGCACCCCTACAAATAAAAGACTAGCTACGAATCCAAAATTAGTTGTTTCCATTTAATTGGTAGATCTATATTAATTATTAAGACTATAAACGTATAACTTGGAATAAAGTGGAAAAATAAAGAAATTTTATAAACTGATTAACAGTCTTAAACAATTTATCTGGGTAATTTTTTATTTTCACTAATTTTTTTTAGTTCTTCTAAATTTGAGGGAGGGGATTGTGGTTTTGTTAAAATAACGGCAGATGATTTTATCAATGTTTGACATGCAAGACGCCAATTCTCAGGTCTATTTTTGAGTTTTTCTTCTTCAACAGATGTAAGAGAGCTCAAAGAATTTTTATTTCCGCCTTCAACTGAAATAAAACAAGTACTACATTGTCCCGCACCTCCACAATTTCCTAAAATACCTTTTAATCCATAAAGCTTTAAATTCTCTTTCATTACAAGTTCCCTTAAATTTTCA
This sequence comes from Prochlorococcus sp. AG-347-I19, assembly GCA_003279105.1. Taxonomy (GTDB): domain Bacteria; phylum Cyanobacteriota; class Cyanobacteriia; order PCC-6307; family Cyanobiaceae; genus Prochlorococcus_A. The sequence continues at coordinate 164,605 of QCBO01000002.1, read as the reverse complement.
CCTGGATTGCATTGGACCTCTAAATCCTCACGAATAAATCTGATAGTTGCCATTTTTTTAGTTATTTTTCTTATTTTGGCGTTTTACTTTGAGAATTGTGACCAAAATATTAACAGTTTTAAGCCAGAAATTCCTTATAAACTCAGTTCTGCCAATTGATTTGCCCAATTTTTGCAAGAAAATAAATTTATTTACAAAAATCCCTCAAAGACTAAAAAACCCTTACTATCGTGATGTTTAGCTGTATATACAGCATAGTTACTAGAAATTAACCGATGGGATTGCCTTGGTATCGAGTTCACACAGTAGTTATTAATGACCCAGGTCGACTACTTGCTGTGCATCTTATGCATACTGCATTATTAGCCGGCTGGGCCGGTTCAATGGCTCTTTATGAATTAGCCATTTTTGATCCTTCTGATGCTGTTCTTAATCCAATGTGGAGACAGGGGATGTATGTTATGCCTTTCATGGCACGACTAGGTATCACAAGTAGTTGGAACGGATGGGATATTACAGGTGCTACTGGAGTTGATCCTGGATTCTGGAGTTTCGAAGGAGTTGCAGCAGCTCACATAGTATTTAGTGGTCTACTGATGTTGGCCTCTATTTGGCACTGGACCTATTGGGACTTAGATTTATGGGAAGATTCAAGAACTGGTGAGCCTGCTCTTGATTTACCAAGAATTTTCGGGATTCACCTTCTTCTAGCTGGACTAACATGTTTTGGTTTTGGAGCTTTTCATTGCGCAAACGTGGGGATTTGGGTTTCTGACCCTTATGGCTTAACTGGTCATGTAGAACCTGTAGCTCCTTCTTGGGGAGTAGAAGGATTTAATCCTTTTAATCCAGGGGGTATTGTAGCGAATCATATTGCGGCAGGGCTGATGGGTATTATTGGAGGTATTTTTCACATCACCAATAGACCTGGAGAAAGACTTTACAGAGCATTAAAACTTGGAAGCCTAGAAGGAGTCTTAGCTAGTGCTTTAGCCGCTGTATTATTTGTATCTTTCGTTGTTTCCGGAACAATGTGGTACGGTTCAGCAACAACACCAGTAGAACTTTTTGGACCAACCAGATATCAATGGGACTCAGGCTATTTCAAAACTGAAATTAATAGAAGAGTACAAGCAGCTATAGATAATGGTGCCACTAAATCAGAGGCATATGAATCGATTCCCGAAAAACTAGCCTTCTACGACTATGTTGGGAATAGTCCAGCTAAAGGAGGTCTATTTAGAGTTGGAGCTCTTGTAAATGGTGATGGATTACCAACTGGTTGGCAAGGTCACATTGCTTTTCAAGACAAGGAAGGTAACGAATTAGAAGTTAGAAGAATTCCAAATTTCTTTGAAAACTTCCCTGTCATTCTTGAAGACAAAGAAGGTAATGTAAGGGCAGATATTCCATTTAGAAGAGCTGAAGCAAAGTATTCATTTGAACAGACTGGCATCACCGCAACTATCTATGGAGGTGACCTAGATGGACAAACATTTACAGATCCTGCAGTAGTTAAAAGATTAGCTAGAAAGGCTCAACTTGGAGAAGCATTCAAGTTCGATAGAGAGACATACAAATCTGACGGTGTATTCCGAAGCTCACCGAGAGCATGGTTTACATATGCACATTTATGTTTCGGGTTGCTGTTCTTGTTTGGCCACTGGTGGCATGCCTCAAGAACTCTTTACAGAAATTCCTTTGCTGGTATTGATGCTGAGATTGGAGACCAAGTTGAATTTGGTTTATTCAAGAAACTTGGTGACGAAACCACAAGAAGAATCCCAGGAAGGGTTTAAACTAAACTTACTTACTTAATCTTATGGAAGCTTTTGCTTACGTTCTAATTCTAACTCTCGCAGTTGTTACATTATTCTTTGCTGTCGCCTTTAGAGACCCACCTAAATTCGATAGAAAATGAACTCAGAAAAAAAAACCTCTTTAACAAGAGGTTTTTTTTACTTTTCATAATTAAAATATTACTCTACTATTAGAGTTGAAGTGTAGCTTATTTCACCACATGCAGTGTCCAACCTGTCAAAACACAGATAGCAGAGTTTTGGAATCAAGATCTGCTGATAGTGGTAAAAGTGTTCGAAGAAGAAGAGAGTGCTTAAATTGCAGCTTTAGATTTACAACTTATGAAAGAGTGGAAACAATGCCAGTTTCAGTTATAAAGAAAGACGGTGGCAGAGAGTTATTTGATAAACAAAAATTATTTACTGGCATATCAAGAGCGTGCGAAAAGACTAACTTCAGTAGTGAAGCAATTATTAATTTCGTAGATGGAATTGAATCACAAATAGTTCAAGACTCTAATAAAGATATTAAATCTTCACAAATCGGAGAATTAATACTAAAAAATCTTAGGAAAGAAAACGAAGTCGCCTATATAAGATACGCCTCAGTTTACAGAAAATTTAATGGGGTAAAAGATTTTATTTCAACTCTTGAATCTCTAAAGGGAAATTCAAAAAACCAATTAGCTTCAATTTTGTAAAATTCAGCATCTTAAAGTGTAGAATACATATCACAAATGTTTTTTGCTATTAGTTTGCAGGCTAGTAGCATCCCTTTCTAACTACCATAGGTAGTCTGCGATACAGCAAATGAACGAAAATTCTTCCCAAACTATTAAAGAACTTTCTGAGGATCAAGAAATTAAAAATTCTTCTGAGTTAGATAATGATTCAACATCACAAAATGAGGAAGATTTATCATTCGAGAAGAGCGATATACCTTCAGCAGATTCTTCCTCTAGCAGAAAAAATACAGATTTTGACAACGCAGGATTCACACAAGAAGAATTTGCATCACTTTTGGGTAAGTATGACTATAATTTTAAGCCTGGGGATCTAGTTAAAGGTACCGTTTTTGCCTTAGAGCCCAAAGGGGCCATGATCGATATTGGGGCAAAAACAGCCGCTTTTATGCCTGTTCAGGAGGTTTCAATAAATAGAGTTGAGGGACTTAATGATGTTTTACAACCTTCAGAAAGTAGAGAATTTTTCATAATGAGCGAAGAAAATGAAGATGGCCAGTTAGCCCTCTCCATTAGAAGAATTGAATATCAAAGAGCATGGGAAAGGGTTAGACAACTTCAAAAAGAAGATGCGACTATATATTCTGAAGTTTTCGCAACAAATAGAGGAGGAGCTCTTGTTAGGGTAGAGGGCTTGAGAGGTTTTATTCCAGGATCTCATATAAGTGCTCGAAAAATTAAAGATGACTTAGAAGGTGAATATTTGCCTTTAAAATTTCTCGAAGTTGATGAAGAGAGAAATAGATTAGTGCTAAGTCATAGAAGAGCTTTGGTCGAGAAAAAAATGAACCGACTTGAGGTAGGCGAAGTTGTTGTTGGATCAGTAAAAGGTATTAAACCTTATGGAGCCTTTATTGATATTGGTGGAGTTAGTGGTCTATTGCATATTTCTGAGATTAGTCATGAACATATTGAGACTCCTCATAACGTTTTAAATGTGAATGACCAAATGAAAGTTATGATAATTGACCTTGATTCAGAAAGAGGGCGAATTTCATTATCTACTAAAGCACTTGAACCTGAACCAGGAGATATGTTAACTGACCCTCAAAAAGTTTTTAGTAAAGCTGAAGAAATGGCTGCGAAATATAAACAAATGTTATTTGAACAAACTGACGATAACGAAGAGATCGCCACTGCTTCAGCTGAAGCAGTATAAGTTTACTTATATATTTTGTGCACGAATATGGGAAATTAAGTCTCATTATTTTTAATAGAGGTATCTTTAATTTACAAAAATTGATTTGGGACGATAATCTAATTTAGGATATTGCCTAATTCCAAAATTATTTGTAAATGAGTGATTTCATTTTCACTTCAGAATCAGTAACTGAAGGTCATCCTGACAAAATATGTGATCAAATTAGTGACGCTGTTTTAGATGCTTTATTGACAGAAGATCCAGAAAGCAGAGTTGCATGCGAAACTGTTGTTAATACGGGTCTTTGTTTACTTACTGGAGAAATAACTTCAAAAGCAAAAGTCGATTATATAAAACTTGTTAGAAATGTAATTAAAGAAATTGGATATGAAGGCTATAGAGCAGGTGGGTTTGACGCAAATAGTTGTGCTGTTTTAGTAGCCCTTGACGAGCAATCACCGGATATTTCTCAAGGAGTAAACGAAGCGGATGATATTAACGATGATTTGGAAGATAATACTGGAGCTGGTGATCAAGGCATAATGTTCGGCTATGCATGCGATGAAACGCCTGAATTAATGCCTTTACCGATTAGCTTGGCACATAGATTAGCCATTCAACTTGCCAAAGTGAGGCATGAAGAAGTCCTCAATTATTTACTACCTGATGGTAAAACTCAAGTAAGCATTGATTACGAAAAAGGTTTACCAGTCTCTATTAACACGATTTTAATTTCAACTCAACATAATCCTGAAATTGATGGGATATCAAATGCAGAAGAAATTCGTCAAAGAATAAAAGAAGATTTATGGACGCATGTTGTAATTCCTGCTACTGAAGATTTAGAAATCAAACCAAACATTATCAATACAAGATTTCTAGTAAACCCAACGGGGAAATTTGTCGTAGGGGGGCCTCAAGGAGATGCGGGGCTAACTGGCAGAAAAATTATTGTAGATACTTATGGTGGATATGCGAGACACGGAGGAGGGGCATTTTCAGGTAAAGATCCCACAAAAGTAGATAGATCAGCCGCTTATGCAGCACGTTATGTAGCTAAAAGCATAGTTAAGGCAAAATTGGCAAAAAAAGCAGAAGTGCAATTAAGTTATGCAATTGGAGTAGCAAAACCAATTTCCATTCTCGTGGAAACTTTTGATACAGGTGTTCTTTCGCAAGCTAATTTGAATGAGCTAATTAAAGAGCACTTTGATTTAAGACCCGCAGCAATAATAAAAGAATTTAACTTAAGAAATCTACCCAAAAAAATGGGAGGTAAATTTTTTAGAAAGACTGCATCCTATGGACATTTTGGCAGAAGAGATCTTGAGCTCCCATGGGAAAATGTAGAAGAAAAAGCAGCCCAATTAGCCGAGGCTTCCAAAATCTTTTTATAAGATATTTTTTCTATGCCTGATAATTTTTATGGAGGGTTAGATTTTGGAACTAGTGGTGCAAGAATATCAATAATTAATCTTGATAAGAAGTTAGTATATTCAAATTCAGTCCCTTATTCATACAGCATTAAAAATCCAAATTCTTGGACCAATTCTTGTGAAAATCTCTTAGTTAATTTACCTATTGAGGTAAAAATTAACCTTAATAAATTGGCTATCTCCGGCACCTCAGGGACTTTAATAGCATCAAATTTGCAAGGAGAGCCGATAGGAGAAGCAATATCTTATGACCAAGCATGTCATGAACATAAGATCCTTCTTGAATCATTAACTTCTGGAGAAGATTATCTGCGAACTCCCTACAGTAGTCTTGCTAAAGCATTAAAACTAATAGATAAATATGGGACAAATATACTTCTACGACATCAATCTGATTGGATCACTGGTTGGTTTTTAAAAGATTGGACGCATGGAGAAGAGGGTAATAATCTAAAACTTGGTTGGGATCTTAAAAAAGAATCATGGCCAAAAAGCTATCTCAATACTTCATGGCATAAATGCTTACCTCAAATAATAAAAAGTGGAAAAATTATTGGACAAGTGAATTTTGATTTTGCAGAGAGATTTAACTTGAATAAGAAATTAATATTAATCTCAGGCACCACTGACTCTAATGCAAGTGTAATAGCTGCAGGTTTAGGTAAAGAAGATGGTCTCACAGTTTTAGGAACAACTATTGTAGTTAAGAAAATAATTGATAACCCAATAAAAAAACAGGGAATTACAAACCACATAGTAAACGGCGATTGGATATGTGGAGGGGCATCAAACGCAGGATGTGGTATCTTGTCTCAGTTCTTCTCTGATTTAGAAATAAAGGAGCTCAGTCGACAAATAAATCCATCGAAAACCACTTCTTTAAATCTTTTACCTCTTAATAGTAAAGGAGAGAGATTTCCCGTTAATGATTCTAATTTAAAGCCGATACTCGGTCCAAGGCCTGTAAGCGACTCACTTTATCTACATGCATTATTCGAGGGTCTAGCTAAGATCGAATTGAAAGGATGGGAAAGACTAGGTGAACTAACAGGTTCACTTCCAAAAAAAATTATTACTATTGGCGGAGGTTCAAAAAACCCTCAGTGGAGAAAAATAAGAGAACAAATTATCAATATACCAATAGTTTCATGTAAAAAAACAACTTCATTTGGTACTGCATTGTTAGCGATTAACTCAAAATAAAAGTTTTTTTTGGATATTAGATGAAGATATAAAATTTTTAATTAAAAGGGTTTCACAAACTACACATCTTAATTTAGAGTATATAGGTTAGAGCCGGGATAGCTCAGTTGGTAGAGCAGGCGACTGAAAATCGCCGTGTCCCCAGTTCAAATCTGGGTCCTGGCACCTTTAAAACCCTGTCTTAGACAGGGTTTTATACTTTCAAATCATTGAGAACTCGTTATTTTTTCGTATTTTTTTTATAACTTAAAATTTTTAGTTTTCAACTCTGCAGACTTGACCAATAACACCCAAAATCAGTTTATCTCCATCTGGATCTTGCCAATTAGCTAAATCATTAAAATTACTATTTGATTCATCTATTGAGACATCAACATCTCTAAATGATTTTTCAAAACAATTTATATCCATTGTATAGAGAATATCCTTAGTAATTTCACTTTTTGTTTTGGGAATAAATTTACTCAATACTCTTACAGAACCATCCTCATTCCTTTTTATACTTTGCCTATCCCATAACTGCTCTCCGTATTCACTTTTAGGGACTCCAACCCATTCATGAGGCAAAGCTTCTGATTTTTTTATTGAAATATAAAAGAAAAAGATAATCGAAAGGACTAGATTAATGATATTTCTAAAAAATATTGAATTAACTTTTTTCTTAGAATTAATCATAACTACTTATGGAATACAAATACTTTTATTAGCAGGAAATATAAAATTAAAAATTTGTAAAAATTTTTATTGATTAGTATTTCTATTATAGATAGAATCAAATATTAAATTAAGAATTTACTTCCAATAAATTTATTAGAAAAATAATGAATAAAATACAGAAATTTTTCTCAGTAGTTTTTTTTATAGCAATATTTGTAGTATTGATTTATTTAATCCAAAATTATGGGATTGAACCTCTAAGGAACAAAATAGATAGTATGGGGATTTGGGCTCCTTTTGGAATATTCATACTCAGAGGAGTAAGTATTATTTTACCTGCTCTTCCAAGTTCAGCTTATTCTCTGCTAGCTGGTTCATTACTAGGATTTCAAAAAGGTTACATGACAATAATCTTTTCTGATATCGTTTTTTGCCAAGCTGCTTTCTTTATCGCAAGAAATTATGGTCGGGTTCCTGTACGTAATTTAGTAGGGCCGAAAGCAATGCAAAAGATTGAAAGTTTTAATCAAAACCAGTTAGAAGAAAATTTCTTTCTTATGACAGGTCTACTAATGACTGGCCTTTTTGATTTTCTAAGCTACGCAATTGGTATTGGAGGAACTCGCTGGAAAATATTTACTCCTGCATTATTAATAAGTCTTCTAATAAGTGACTCTATACTAGTAGCAGTAGGAGCTGGAGTTAGCCAGGGAGCAGGATTATTTCTAGGGATTGCTCTATTGGGAATGTTTGCTTTAGCGACTATTTCAGGGTTGGCAAAAAATAAAATGCCTAAATAACAAAAAAGTTGAAAATTCTGTAATCAAAGACGAAAGATATGACATTTTCGCAAACAATAACTATATAAATAATGATTCATGCAAGAATAGAAATCGATTAATTTTTATAGTTATTAGATGACTCCATTTAGACCAACTTCATATGATCGCCCTGGAGAACAAATATCAACTACTCCTTCTGGGTTAAAAGTAACTTCTGCAAAGAGATTAATGGTGGATTCAATGGTAAGAATGATACAAAAAGCAGAAAATCATTCCGTAGAAGATAAACTTGACGAAGAATCTAACAATAATTAATCAATTCATTGATAAAAGTATAGGAGAGTGGAAATCTATTAGAAGTACTCACACCTTAGCTTTTCAGGAATTTGAAAACTCAACTAGTAAAATATATATAAAACATATCAACAAAAAAAATAAAAATGTCGTTGAAATTTTTAAAAATTATAAATTCAGTTTAAACCTAGAGAGCATAGCCATTTCTATAAACTGGCAAGCTATTAGTGATTGGGACAATGATGATATCAGTGAGGGAGATGAAACTATTCTGATTTTTTTACCCAAAGATGAAAATTCAGGAATTGTTTTAAAAAATAAAGGTTATACAGAATCCTTTATTTCATCATCCAATTATTTTGTTGATGAACAAAATAATTTACACATTAAAACTATATATAAATCAACAGTTTCCGAAGAAAGAATTTCCTTTTTATCCACTCATGTAAGATCCAGATTTTCTACTATTAGAAATCTGGAAAATAACTCAGTTATACAGACTTCACATACTTCAGAGATAAGGAATTTAGCTAGTTTAAAAGATTAATTATCCTTTCAAATTGAAATTTTGTTTCAGATATTAATTCAGGAAGAAAACCTTTGTTTCCACGCATATTATTAACTGTTGAATTCAAATCAGAGATAGTTGCATCTCGCATTAATTGAAAAACCCTTCTTGCATTTCTTAAAGGTACCCCAAGAGCAAGATAAGTATTTTTAAGATCCTTCAAACAACTTTTTTCTAAAACTGATTCATCATTAGAAATTAAAAGATAAGCAACAATCCTTAGGATTATTTCTCCATCTCTTAAACAAACGGACATTTTGTTAGTTGTATTTAAAGATATTTTTGAATTAAGTGAATCTTGATTTTCGCAAATCATTGCTGTTACAGCGTCTGCTGCGATTGCATGTGAATTGTTGGTTATTGAGGTTATTGCATCTAATCTTGAGTTTGCACTATTAATAAATTCTTTTATATTGCTTAAATCATTTAATTTCTTATCGGCTGGCAATAGTTGATTATTCTTTGAAACTGACATTACTGAAGTAAAAATTTAAAGACCGATCTTAAGAATAATACAAAGCTAGTAAAAACAATACAATTTCAAACTTAACGCAACGCTTCTTAATTAATAACTTCATTCCAAAGTGATAGTTGAAATAATTCAAATAAAAAATTTTTTTCCGCTAATATAAAATTACATTTTAAAAAAAGTTTTGGATCAACAGGATTTAAAAATATCAAAAAAACTTATTTCCTCATATAAAAAAAGATTGGAAAAAGAAATTCTAGATAGAAGTATGAAATTAAAGATGCCTCAAAATAAATTTGAAGAAATAATTAATAACAATAATGAACTTATAAATTTAAAAAAAGCTTTAGAAGATCTAGAAACTGAATCTGAATCTCATAGTAAAGTCTGATTTTTGAAAAACCCTTCCAAAAGTGACTCAAACCAACAATTTCCTTTTTAAGTCTCTAAATAATCAACAACTTCAAGCAGTCAAACATGTTTATGGACCACTATTAGTTGTAGCAGGTGCAGGTAGCGGGAAAACTAAAGCTCTTACACACAGAATTGCAAATCTTATTGAGGGTAACTCTATAGATCCCTATAACATTCTCGCAGTCACTTTCACTAACAAAGCTGCTAAAGAAATGAAAGCAAGATTAGAGGTTCTTTTAGCCCAAGAATTAGCTTTTAATCAATTTGGTCAGCCTTGGACAACTCTCAAAGAAATTGATCAAAATCAATTAAGAACAAACATTAACCAAGAGAGGCTTCAGAACCTTTGGATCGGTACTTTCCATTCCTTATTTTCAAGACTTCTGAGATACGATATTGAAAAATATACTGATCCAGAAGGCCTAAAATGGACAAGACAATTTTCAATTTATGATGAAACAGATTCTCAAACATTAGTAAAAGAAATTATCATTCAAGATATGAATCTTGACCCAAAAAGATATGATCCCAAAAAGATTAAAAGATTAATAAGTAATGCTAAAAATCAATGCTTAACTTCTAATGATCTTTTAGAAAAAGCAGATAATAATTTTGATAAAACAGTTGCAGAGGCCTACAAAAGATATAGGATTGCGCTCTCAAAAAATAATTCTTTAGACTTTGATGATCTTCTACTTTTGCCTGTTTTCTTATTGAGACAAAATGATATAGTTAGAAATTACTGGCACAAAAGATTTAAACATATATTAGTTGACGAATATCAAGATACAAATAGAACACAATATGAACTTATTAAATTAATTACGGCTGGAAATACTGAACCAAAAAATTTCTTCAATTGGGAAGATCGATCAATTTTTGTAGTTGGAGATGCTGATCAAAGTATTTATAGTTTCAGAGCAGCTGACTTCAGAATTTTAATTGGTTTTCAAGAAGATTTTAAAACTTCAATCAACGACGATACAAAATCATCTTTAATTAAATTAGAAGAAAATTATAGGTCATCTTCCAATATCCTTGATGCTGCAAACTCACTAATTGAAAACAACTCTGAAAGAATTGACAAAGTTTTAAAGGCTACTAAAGAAAAAGGGGACCTTATAACGTTACTCAGCTGTGATGATGAAATTTCCGAGGCAGAAGCAATTACCAATAAAATTAAATCACTCAATAACTATAATCAAAACCCAATTTGGAAAAATTTTGCAATTTTATATCGGACCAGAGCTCAGTCGAGAGTATTAGAAGAATCACTTGTGAGGTGGCGCATTCCTTATACAATTTTTGGAGGATTGCGTTTTTATGATAGAAGAGAAATTAAAGATGTAATAGCATATTTGAAAGTTCTGGTTAATTCTTCAGATAACGTTAGTCTTTTACGAATCATAAATGTTCCTAGAAGAGGGATTGGTAAGACTACTATTCAAAAACTTAATGAACTATCTAATAGGTTAAATATCCCATTATGGGAGGTTCTTAATGATAAGCAAAGTCTTGTAGAAACAATAGGCCGATCATCAAAAGGAATTAATAAATTTACTGAAATTATGAATGATCTGCTGTGTTACCTAGAAAATTCAGGTCCCGCTCAACTACTACAACTCATATTAGAAAAAAGTGGCTATTTAAGTGACTTGCTCTCTAGTGGGACTGAAGAATCTGAAGATAGAAGAAATAATTTACAGGAACTAATTAATGCAGCTACTCAATATGAAGAAGAAACAGAAAGTGGAGATGTAGAGGGATTTCTTTCCACAGCAGCCTTAACAACTGATAATGATGCGAAGAAAAATAATCCTAACTCTGTAACTCTCATGACTCTGCATAATAGTAAAGGTTTAGAATTTCAAAATGTTTTTATCACTGGGCTAGAACAAGGTCTCTTCCCTAGCCATAGATCATTAGATACTCCCTCACTTCTTGAAGAGGAAAGAAGATTATGCTATGTAGGTATTACTAGAGCTAAAGAAAGAGTTTTCTTAAGTCATGCCAGAGAAAGAAGATTATGGGGTGGCATGCGCGAAGCAACAATTCCTTCAATATTTCTTTCGGAAATACCTGAAGATTTAATGAATGGCGAATTACCACAAACTGGTGGTGCTTCAATTAGAAGAGATTGGCATCTTGATCGTTTAACCAGAGTTGATCGAAATAATTCAAATGAATTTGTTAACAAACCAATAAATGCAGTAAGGAAATTATATTCAGGTCCCAGTAAAGGGAAAAGCTGGATAGTTGGAGATATGCTAATTCACTCGAAGTTTGGCAAAGGTGAAATCATACATATTTTTGGGAGTGGGGAAAAAATATCTTTAGCAGTAAAATTTGGTGATAAAGGAAGTAAAATTCTAGATCCCAGATTAGCTCCAATTCGTTATGTAAGTTAAAACTCATGAACGATATCTCTGATTACATCCAAGGGGAATTAATCAAAACTCCATTTAATCTGTATAACCTTATTGCTAAATACATAGAATCTAATAAAAATACTAAAGTAGCATTTGTTGGCGGTTATTTAAGAGATTTATTAATTAGTAAATTCCACAAAAAATCGTTTTCTAAACCTGTAGATATTGATCTTGTTATTGAAGGATCATCTATTTCGCTTGCAAAATTTATAAAAAAAAATATTGTAAATGTAGAATTATGTTTAATCAAGGAATTTAATTTATACAACACTGTAGAAATTAATATTAATGACTATAAAATTGATATTGCTTCTGCAAGAGAAGAAATTTATTCTGCTCCAGGCTTAAATCCTACAGTAAATAAAAGTACTATTGAGGAAGATCTTAAGAGGAGAGATTTCACTATAAATTCAATAGCCTTCGAGGTCTCGACAAGGAAAATTTATGATCTTTATGGCGGAATTTCTGATATAAAAAGTAAAAGATTGGACTTACTTCACAGTGATAGCATTTCAGATGATCCAAGTAGATTAATTAGATGTGCAAAATATGCTTCAAGATTAGATTTCAATATTTCAAATGATTCCCTCAAACAATCTCAAGAAACAGTGAGACAATGGCCATGGAAAAGTTCAGAAACTCATCAGAAAATGATTTACCCCCCTGCACTAGGCATACGAATAAGGATGGAACTAGCTGAAATATGCAAACACGATAATTTGACTAATGTGATTTCGATAATTCATAAATGGCAAATTATCTCAATCTTAAATGAAAATATTAAAGTCGATAAAAGATTTTTAAGAGGACTAAATTGGATTAAGAAGTTAAAGGGAAATCATATGCTTTATTTACTAAAAGATTCAGAAGATTTAGAAAAAACATGTCAAAGATTTTTGGTAAATAATAGTGAGATAAAAATATTGGAAGATTATATAAATATCAAAAAGATATTAAATACAAACCAAAAAAATTTCAATCATTTTTCTCCATCAAGTTGGACAGAATTTATTGAGGAGAGAAACCTTAATGATGAGACAATCAAATTATTAATTTGTGATGGAGGACCACACTGGCGTAAATTGTTTAAGTGGTTATTTATTTACAAATTCATAAAATCAAAAAAAGATGGGGAAACATTAAAAAAAGAAGGATGGGATCCAGGGAAGGAGATGGGAAAGGAAATCAAAAGATTAAGATATTTGGAAATTGACAAATTAAATAGAAATTAATTACATTTTTACAACCTCTCCAACCTTGTACCATTTATCCTTTAGAACATTTTCATATTTACGATTGCAACTAATCAATAAGGGGCCACATGTTTGAGGATCTAATAGTAATGATATTCTCTCGTTAAAAGTCTCTTGATCTAATGAATTTCCGTTTAAAAAATTAATTATTCTTTTTTGCTTATTTACTTTATAAATTTTGTCAAAAATTTCTTTATTAGATTCAAACAAAGTACTTTTAACAGCTTTTCTTATTAAATCAAATACTCCAGGATAAGCTTTAAATGCAAATAAATCTAATAAAACTTTTAGCGGCTCAAGATTATTGCTTTGCCTATATAAATTAGATGATTCAACCATTTCTTTAAGATGTCCAATAAATCCATATCCAGTAATGTCAGTCGCAGCATTGACTAATGATTCTTTAAATTGATTTTGAAAAAGATAAATTTCATCGATCAAATATTGCTGACTCTTTCCTAAATTATTAATTACTTCAGAAGAACTACCTAGCATATTAATATTTTGCATTTGACCAGCAAAGTAAATCCCAACGCCAAGAGGTCTAGACATCATGAGAATATCTCCAATATTCATTCCAGATTTAAGCCATGGTTTTGCTCCATTTTTTAAAATACCTTGAACTGTTAAAGAAATATCTATTCCTAATGAATAAGGTTTATTTACTAAACTTCTTGCCTCGAAAGTATGGCCTCCAAGTAATTCACCTCCATGATCCTCAACTGTTGATTTAATACCTTGCAGTGATTGAGAAAAGAGGTAACTCTGAAATTCCCTTTCAACCTTTGGTAATGAAATTAAAGCCTGCGCGGATGAAAGTTTTGCTCCGCATGCCCACAAATCTGAGCAAGCATGCAAAGTAGTAATTTTTGCATTAAGCCAAGGATCACTTACCAAAGCAGGAAATCCATCTACACTTTGCAAGATAATATCTTGACCATTTTGATATATCTCAACTGAATCTTCAGGTGATGAGGCAAAAGAATTTAAATTAGAATTTATTAATGATTTATTCAAAACAAACTGAGGAATTTTAGCTGCACATCCTCTGCAATCATTCAATGAAGTATTTTTTTCACTACTTTTCATAATTAGACTTTTTGATCTGAACTTTTTAATAAAGTTGAGATCAATTTTATGCTTTAAAATCCAGAAAATAAAAGAAGGGCCGAAAACAAAATTGCGATAGATAGCGAAAGCCTTTGGATGATGGCTTGGAAATGTATTTACTATTTGCAATCCAACCTTTTGAGGAAACCACTTTTTTAATGATTTCCCTTCTATATCTTTTTTTAGATTTTGTACTAATGTATTTACAACTTTTACTGCAAAAACTCCCGATGCTGATCTTTTTGCTGAACCTACAACTGCGCAATCACCGACAGCAAATATTCCAGAGAAACTTTTTATCTGCAAATTCTGATTTGTAATTATTCTGCCATAAGAATCCGAATCTAATAATTTTTTTTGTACCCATGACGGAGATGTATTTCCAGTACATAAAAGAATCTTGCCATAATCAAAATTAAGTTTTTCAACTAAATCAATATCGGAATTCCATAAACTTTTAAGGATTCTATTATTAATTTTTCTTGAATCACACAATAGTTTTAAAGGTCTATTACCCCATCTTTTTCTCAAAGCATATGATACTTCAATTGCAGCAAGGCCACTCCCAACAATTACAAATGGAAGTTCATTAACTGAATCAAAAATATCCTCTTTTAGTATTGAGTCATAAGCCCTTAAAAAAGGTTTAATTGAAAAAGCATTTCGATTTTTAACTAGTGATTCAAATTCTTTTGGAATTATTGTTTGACTTCCATAATTAAGCACCAACTTCGAATAATTAACTGAAGGTCTATTACTTAAAACAATTTTATTTAAATTGAAATCAATATCCTTTACTTCTTCTTCTATAAAAGATACTTTTGCATTTTTTGCTAAAGATTTTATATCAATTAAACTCTCTTCTAAAGTGGTTGATTTTGAAATCACTGATGGGAATATAGCCGAATAAACCAAATGAGAATCTCTAGATATAATTGAAACAGGAATTTCTGGCATTAATTTCGGAAACATTAACCATTTCTTCAATAAAGAAACATTTGAGTGTCCTCCTCCAATTAGTACCAGATGATTAAAAGTCATTTACATCACTATGAATAAGGAACATTTATTACCAATTGAAAAATCAAGATTAGGAGTGATTGGTGGAAGTGGATTTTATTCAATGGATCAAATAGAGTACTTAAGAGAACTTGAAATCAATACTCCCTATGGTAAACCCTCTGATTCAATAAAAGTATATAATCTTGGAAACCTAGAGATAGCATTTATTCCTAGACATGGCAGAACACATAGTTTAAATCCTTCTGAAATCCCTTACAAAGCTAATATTTGGGCTCTAAGATCAATAGGAGTAAGATGGATTATTGCTCCATCAGCAGTTGGTTCATTACAAGAACAGATAAGGCCACTTGATATAGTGGTTCCAGATCAATTTATAGACCGGACAAAAAATAGACCTGCAACCTTCTTTAACGAGGGAGCTGTAGCTCACGTAACTATGGGAGATCCCTTCTGCACAAATTTATCACGTATATTAAGTGAAATCGGAGAAAAAAATATTCCTGGCGGTAGACAATTGCATAGAGGGGGTACCTATCTAGCAATGGAAGGTCCCGCTTTCTCAACAAGAGCAGAATCTAATTTATATAGGAGTTGGGGATGTTCAATAATTGGAATGACGAACCACACAGAAGCAAGATTAGCTAAAGAAGCTGAAATAGCTTACTCCTCCTTATCTATGGTTACTGATTATGATTGCTGGCATCAAACTCATCAAGAAGTTTCTGTAGAGATGGTTTTGGATAATCTTAGATCAAATACTGAAGTGGCTAATAGAATAATATTTGAAGTAGCTAAATTAATTGAAAAAGAAAGACCGAAAAGTAAGTCTCATTTTTCATTAAAAGATGGATTGATAACCCAAAAAGAAAATATCCCATGCTCCACAAAAGAGAAACTAAGGATATTTACTGATTCTTATTAAGCTTATTTGATATAAGTGATTATCAGGTCAAGGTAAGGATTTGTTAGCCTCCAGCTCCAACACCTTGGTATGAACCATAGAAGAATATACCTAAAACGAAGATAACTGCAATTCCACCTGCTGTAGCAACAAGCCATAGAGGAAGAGTTCCTTCAGTCCATCTTCTTTCCCATGCAACTGCTGGTCTGCCGTCGGGAAGTCTATCTGGAATTCTTCCATCGGGTCCTTTTAATTTACTCATAGTTTTAATTTAATTGAAAAAGTAACTGGAAAATAAAATTCCCAATACAAAGACTGATAGTAAGCCTAAATAAAGGCTTGTACGATTAAGTTCAACTGGAACTTTGTTAGGATTTTCGTTTACTTGCATGATTGTTAAATTTATCGGGCTACGAATTGCATAGCAGCAATGGAACCTAAAAAGAATACTGATGGGATAGCTAAAGCATGAACTGCTAGCCAACGAACAGTAAATATAGGATAAACGCGGACTTCCGCAGCCTGCATTGGAGCTTGAGAATTAGACATAGTTATTTTGTTCTTAAATCAAGTTGAGACTTCGCATCAAATCTTTGTGTTACTACAGGAGCTTTTGCTTCAGATGCCTGAAAATAACTATCCGGACGCGGAGTGCCGAAAGCGTCGTAAGCCAAACCTGTGTATACGAATAAGAAACCTGCTATAAAAATAGCTGGTAATGTTACTGCATGAATAATCCAGTACCTAATACTGGTGATTATTTCAAAGAATGGGCGTTCACCCGTTGAACCTGCGGCCATAATCACAAATGTTTACCATACGATCTTACAGTGTAAAATCATAAGTTCGCGAAGAAATTAACAGCTTGGTTACAGACAGTTGTTAAATTCATCCAAAATTAAGATTTTTTTTATTATTTTCATAAGTTATTACAGATTTAGCCATTCCATTTAAGAATGTAACCACGCTCACCAAGTATGAATCCTTTTTGATTATCTAAAGTCTCCTTATCAAGAAAAACTATCTTTATATAGTTAGTAGGCAATGCAGAAGCAAGAGGATCTGAATTCCAACTTTCACCTTGATCTTTACTTACTATTAAAGTGCCATTACCACCGCCAGCCCATATGTCACCATTTGGATCCCATCCCATATCTAAATAATTGTAACCATTAAGAATAGGGATAATAGGCTTTGACCAATTTTCTAGATTATTAGGATCTTCATTAAATCTAATTTCGGCACCTCTTGAAAGCATCCATAAATTTCCTTCTGGATTAAAACCAATGCTTTGCACTCTCTTACTACTTGCTCTTTGGTGAGCAATCCAAGAATTGCTATCACTATCAAGAGTAGAGAAGAAATTTCCAAGACTGCTTACGCTCACATAATCACCTCTAGATGTTCTTCTTAAATCTCTTATACCTCCCTGTTCCGAAGGGTCTGATACTTTTGCCTCCCATGTTTCACCACTATTGGAAGTTTCATAAATTGCTGCTGAGGTTGTCGCCAATTGAGCAACTCCTTCATCAATAGTAGTAACTAAGAAAGGTTGGCCCGGTAACTTCCCAAGTGAAAGCCTAGTCCAATTTTTACCTTCATCGAAAGTATGCATTACGAGAGAGGGTTGCCCTATTAACCAACCTTCAGAACCCTTGAAATCAATATCGAGGAGACGAAAGTTCTCTTCAGCAGAAATATCTAATGATCTCTTTTCCCATGTTTCACCACCATCAGTAGATTCCATAATCAATCTGTTTGAGCCAACTAAAAACCCATGATTATCATCTATAAAATCAACATCTAAAGCATTAGCCTGATCTTCAAACTGAATTATTTTCCAAGGGCTGCTTTCATTCATCTTGACACCTGTAGATGAACAACTGCTTAAAACAAAACAGAGAACTACAGATAAAAGAAGATTAGGAATACTGGTAAAAAAATTTTTCATTTAATTATATTAATGCAAAGAGTACAAAGAAAGGAACATAGCAGCAGCAAACGCTAACCCTCCAAAAATTAATATATTTTTTTGTCCAGGAGGTAAACTATTAAATCCAAATCCATAAACTAAATTCTCTTCAAATCCACTAGGTTTTGCTCTAGATCCAATATCCTTATAAAAATTTTTACCGGCTCGACATACAGGGCAAGCAAAAGTATTCCCATCCAACTCTGAAAAAGGCGTATTTTTTGGTATGTTTAATTTTTTATTTCCTTCAGACGGATCATAAATGTATCCACAACTTCTACATTCGAATCTATTTTGTTCTAAATTAAGGGTGGGTTGTTCAACATTTACTCCTGAGAAATTTTCAGAAGTTTTTTCTTTCTCAATGTCTTCAACTATTTTGTTTTCCTCAGAGGCTGGTTGAATGTTTTCACTCACGGTTTATCATTGTTCTTTAAGAACTTTAAAAGATTTTGCTTAATTAAGCGACTTTTATTCAAAATTAATTTTTTTAAGATGTTTTTATTAACTGGCTATGAATATTTTTTAGGTTTCCTTTTAATTGCCGCAGCTGTACCAATATTAGCTCTAGTTACTAATCTCATCGTTGCCCCAAAAGGCAGAACAGGGGAAAGAAAACTTACATATGAATCTGGAATGGAGCCTATAGGAGGAGCATGGATTCAATTTAATATCCGTTATTACATGTTTGCCTTGGTTTTCGTTATATTTGATGTTGAGACTGTTTTCCTTTATCCTTGGGCGGTTGCCTTCAATAGATTAGGCTTATTAGCTTTTATTGAGGCTTTAATTTTCATTGCAATACTTGTTATCGCTCTGGCATACGCATGGAGAAAAGGTGCTTTAGAATGGAGTTAAAAAATTGAATCCACAACTATCCCCAAAAGCAATAAGAGAAATCCGAGAAGGAACTTGCAATCCTCTGGGTGCACCCCAAGTTACTACAGACTTAAGTGAAAATATTATATTGACAAGCTTAGACGATCTTCATAATTGGGCTAGATTAAGCAGTCTTTGGCCTCTTTTGTATGGAACAGCTTGTTGTTTTATAGAATTTGCTGCCTTAATAGGATCTAGATTTGATTTTGATAGATTTGGATTAGTACCTAGAAGCTCACCAAGACAAGCAGATTTGTTAATAGTTGCAGGAACGGTAACGATGAAGATGGCTCCAGCCCTAGTCAGACTTTATGAACAAATGCCTGAACCAAAATATGTAATTGCAATGGGTGCTTGCACAATCACAGGGGGGATGTTCAGCGCAGATTCTACAACTGCTGTAAGAGGAGTTGATAAATTGATACCAGTTGATTTATACCTTCCAGGATGTCCACCAAGACCAGAAGCAATTTTTGATGCAGTTATTAAATTAAGAAAAAAAGTTGGTAATGAATCAATTTTAGAGCGCACAAAAACAGAGCAAACTCACAGATACATAACATCTGATCACGAGATGAATCTTGTTTTCTCAGAAAATACAGGCGAATATCTAAACAAAACTTCAGCTAAGGTAATTCCCTCCTCCAAAAAAGAAAAAATAACTGAATTACCTGAAAAAACCGAAAAAATTGAAATTATCAAATCTACAGAAGATTAATGGAAAAAGACGGTTTAGCCAAATCCTCAGATACTTCAATAGAAAAAGGAGGTTTTATAAGCCAATCTTTGTCTAAAGATGGAATTCCAAATCAATCTTTATCTGATGATCACATAGGAATTGAAAACATTTCTGTGGAACCTAATAAATTATATGAAGCAGTATCTGCCTTGAGAAATTACGGTTTCAACTATCTCCAATGTCAAGGAGGATATGATGAGGGACCAGGCAAAAATCTTGTTAGTTTCTACCATTTTATAACTGTTGATGATTTACAAAAAATCGAAAAAATTAAAGAAGTCAGATTAAAAGTTTTCTTAAAAAGAGATTCTGATTTATCAATTCCTAGTTTGTATAAAATTTTTAGAGGAAGTGACTGGCAAGAAAGAGAAACTTTTGATATGTATGGAATAAAATTTATTGATCATCCCAATCCCAAAAGATTATTAATGCCTGAAGATTGGAGAGGATGGCCTTTACGAAAAGATTATATTCAGCCAGATTTCTATGAACTTCAAGATGCTTATTAGTTTAATTTTTTTAATTTGCGGTAAATAAACATAACTGCTCTAGCTAGTCTCCTTGGATCATGCCTAAGAGTTGGAGTTATTCTTTTTGAATATAATGGTGCTTGCAAGACATAATAACCCTCAGATAATAATTTTTCTTTATTACATTTGACAGGCTCTGCCCCTCTACTTTCGTAATAGTCTACTAATGGAGACTTTTCAAATTGAATCTGAGATAATATTGAGTTAAAAATTCGAGTATTAACTCCAAAATTTGATAATTGTTTTTCTATTGCTTTGATATGTTGATACACATCAAGTCCATCTGTTTCTCCAGGCTGTGTCATCAAATTACTTATATAAATTTTAGGAGCATTACTTTTCAATAAGGCATCTACTATCTCTGGTACTAACAGATTAGGCAATAAAGAAGTGTATAAACTACCTGGGCCAAGAACAATTAAATCAGCTTCTTTTATAGATTCAAGAGCACTTGGTAGAGCTGAAGGATTTTCTGGTAAGTAACCAATCCTCGAAATTAATTTTTTTGATTTGCTAATCTTGCTTTCACCAAAAATTTTTTGACCATCTTCTAATTCGGCCCATAACATAACATCAATATTTGTTGCAGGTAAAACTTGACCTTGTACCGCCAAAACCTTACTAGAGGCTTGAACTGCTTTTTCTAAACTGCCCGTAATTGTTGTTAAAGCTGACAAGAATAGATTCCCAAAACTATGACCCTCTAAACCACTTCCCCCTGAAAATCTGTACTGAAATAATCTAGTTAAAGTAGGTTCCTCGTTTGATAAAGCTGCCAAACAATTTCTAATATCTCCTGGAGGTTGCACACCTAATTGTTTTCTGAGAATTCCACTGCTTCCACCATCATCGGATACAGTTACGATTGCTGTAATATTACTACTGTAATTTTTTAAGCCTTTCAGTAAAGTGGACAAACCTGTGCCTCCACCAATTGCAACAATATTTGGACCTCTGTTTAATTTACTTTTAACTCTTAATGCATCAACTAAAAATGTGTTTTTTTCTGGAACAAGCGCTTTTTGAATTGAATTAATACTTCTATTTTGACCAATCCCAATTAATAATAGTCCAATAACAACAATCAATGGTCCCATTAATGAAACAGGCAAAATACTTGTTAAACCTGTCATTACACCAAAAAAGATTTCAATAAGCCAATAGAGCGGTCTTAAATTTGTCCAAATTACGAAGCCTAATAATGTAGTCAAAAATCCTATCGCAGATGTAAGCATCCATCTTTTTATTACCAATCCAGGCAAAAGCCAACTCAAAATTCTTAAGATTTTGTTTAACAATACAAAATTAGTCTTTTTAAAGTTTTTATAGTACCTTCTAACCCTTTTTTTACGCTTATTCATTAAAAAACCTCTTAAATTATTTTTCTCAAATTTAAAAACTATATAAAATCATTATAAATCAAATTCATACATCCTTTTTTTATTTCTAAATATAGGCAAAATAAAATATATAGATGTTTTTATATAAGTTTTGAAAAAATCAAAGCATGCAGTTGAAACAAAAAACCTCTCAATAGGCTGGGGAGAAGTTAATGTGCTTAATCAAATAAATTTTGAACTTAATGATGGAGAGAAATTAGCTATTGTCGGCCCCTCAGGTTCTGGTAAATCAACCATATTAAAAATATTAGCAGGACTAATTTTACCTAACAAAGGAGAATTAAAAATATTTGGTGAGAAACAAACATATTTGAGATTAGATCAAAATAATCCTCCTGATGTAAGACTAGTTTTCCAGAACCCAGCTTTATTAGGATCTCTAACTATTGCAGAAAATGTAGGTTTTCTCCTTAAGAGAAATAAAAACCTATCGAAAAAGTCAATTCATGAAATAGTACGTGAATGTTTAGCTGAGGTAGGTTTATTTAATGTTGAGAATAAACTTCCAAATGAATTAAGCGGAGGCATGCAAAAAAGAGTAAGTTTTGCGAGGGCATTAATTACTGATCAAACTTTAAATGCAAATACTAAACCTTTATTACTTTTTGATGAACCAACTGCCGGCCTCGATCCAATTGCCTCATCAAGAATTGAAGATTTAATTAATAAGACAAATCATAAAGCTAGCGGATCATCTATTGTGGTTAGCCATGTTCTTAGTACTATAGAAAGAACTTCAGATAAAGTTTTAATGCTTTATGGAGGGAAATTCAGATGGGCAGGCTCGATTGATGAATTTAAAAAGAGTAAAGATCCCTATGTATTTCAATTTAGGAATGGAAAACTTGATGGTCCAATGCAACCCAAAGACATTTAGAAATTATGCGTAGAAGCTTACGAGATTCAATAGTTGGTTTTTCCTTACTAGGAGGAATTTTAATATTTACATTTTTTTCTTTTTGGCTAAGAGGAGTAAAATTATCTTCAAAAAATTGGTACCTCTTTGCTGAATTCAATAACGCAAGCGGTTTATCAAAAAAATCTCCAGTTACTTACAGGGGAATCTTAGTAGGATCGATAGAAGATATCTTGTTCACGAATGAATCAATTAAAGCAAAAATAGTTTTAAATAATCCTGAAATTATTCTTCCAAGGCCAGCATTTGCAAGAGTAGTTACAAATTCTTTCCTTGGAGGAGATGTACAAGTTGCTTTAGAAACTAGTGACAAAACAATTCCTAAAAACATTGCAAAACCTATATCGGAAAAATGCGATACCAAATTAATTATTTGTCAGGGAGATACTATCACAGGTAAACAACTATCAAGTCTCTCAAATATAACTAATAGAATTAGTCAACTTTTAAAAGACACAAATCAAGAAAACTTAGTTGAAAACATCGTTAACTCAATTGACCAATTTGACAGAACACAAGAAAATCTTGATGAATTAATTTATTTATCAAAACAAGAACTACAAAGAGTTGAACCTCTTATAAAAGAAATTACAATTGCTGCAAATCATTTAAATAACATTTTGTCTAATATTGATGACAAAGAAACCCTTAATGACATTAAATTGACAATTAATGCTGCTAGGTCCATATCAACCAAAATAGATGATATGAGCAATAATTTTGAAAAATTAACACAAGATAAAGAATTAACTAAATCTATAAGAGATTTAACGATTGGACTTTCAAAATTTCTTAACGAAATTTATCCATAAAAAATATTTAGAATTCATTGATAGCATTTAAAGCCATAGCCGCAATTGCTTTATCTGTAGCTTTTGGCAATTGAACGTATTTCCCTTGAGCAGCCTCTGCTAATTCTTTACCAAATCCACTTGCTATAAATTTTCTCTCTGTATCAATTACTAAGAGTTTTATCCCGAGCATGGGGTATTTTGCAGCTATATCCAGAACCTCCTGTTTTAAATTAACATTTTCATTTTCGTTATCTTTTCCCTCAACCTCATTTTGTCCTAGAGATAATCCTAATGGTACATTTCCTCGGCCATCAGTGATCCCCACAACAATAACTTGACCTATATCTCCTGTTGAAAGAGCATTTTTTGCTACTTTTGCTGATTGTGTTAATCCATGTGCCAAAGGGGATCCTCCACCACAAGGCATTGTTTCCAACCTTCTTTTTGCAGCAGTTATTGATCTTGTTGGAGGCAAAAGAACTTCTGCCTGATTACCTCTAAAGGGAATCAGGGCAACTTCATCTCTATTCTCATATGCCTCGGTCAAAAGTCTAATAACTGCACCTTTAGCACTTTGCATTCTATTAAGAGCCATAGAACCACTAGCATCAACAAGAAAAATGACTAAAGCACCCGCCTTCTTTTGAAGAAGCTTTGCCCTAAAATCATTTTCTTCAATAACTATTGGTTTATTAGGATTCCTTAATCTTCTAGATTTTTGATAAGGAGCTGCAGCTCGCAGAGTTGCATCTACCGCAATTCTTTTTACTTTACCTCTTGGAATTATAGGTTTCACATACCTTCCTCTACTATCACTGAATATTACTGATCTACTTCCACTATTTCCTGCTTTTGCTTTGGCTGATGAAAAAAGTAACAAATCAGGATCAACCATACATGCCTCAGGATCTAAAATAAATTCTTCAGGTATTTCGGGAGTAGATTGTTCTTCTCCATCAGAATTATCTTCTTCTTGTTCTTGGTCTTGCTCATTATCATTTTCATTAGCCTCAGGTTCAGATTCTTCATTATTTGATTGAGGTGGAGGTGGGGGGCTCTGATCTTCTGGAGGGGGGGGTTGAATATCATCTTCTTCTGGAGGAATTTGCATTGCTCGTGGGAGAATAACTAACCTAACTGCGACTTTTAGGTCTTCAGAATTTACATTTTCATCGCCTCGAAGAGCTGCATTAGCCTTTGCTACTTTTACTGCAAATAATTCTGACCTATGACCTTCTACTCCTCCTCTAAGAGCTTCATTAACTAAATAGGTTATTTGCTCTTTTTTTATCTTGATATCCTTTAACCATTGCCTTGCCAAAATTAATTGAGTGGATAAATTATCAGATTCTTCAGACCATTTTTCTGAAAATTTAATATTATTTTCTGCGTGCGATAAAACAGATTTTGTAATCTCAACTCTTTGAGCATTATCAATAGATTGATCTGCGGAAAGCACGATGGCAAAACGATCTAAAACATGATCTCTTAGAGCACCTTCTTCAGGATTATAAGTTGCTATTAAAAGCGACTTACAAGGATGAGAAAGGCTTAAACCATCTCTTTCAATACTATTTTTCTCTCTTCCTGTGGCCTCAAGAATTAAATTTACAATGCCATCATCCAATAAATTTATATCGTCTACATAAAGAACACCTCTATGAGCCTCTGCTAGAATTCCAGGTTGAAAAACTTGTTCCCCCGTACTTAATGATGCAGCGACGTCAATTGATCCAACAAGCCTGTCTTCAGTTATGCCAATGGGAACTTGAATAAATGGAGCCTCTCTTACTTTTTTCGGAATTTCTTCAATTTGATTCAAATAATCTCTTCCAATTACCTCCTCCAACAATTTATTAGTACTAATATCCCATTCCTCTGGTTTATCTGGATCTAGATTCCTACCAATAGGTCTTAACGAAGTTCCAATATTTTTCTCAGTTAGCTTTTCCAGTATTAATTCATTATTTAATACCTCTATAGGAGGAAGTAAAGTATGTAAACCCCGTGCTAATACAGACTTACCAGTACCTCTTCCGCCAGCAATAATCACTCCCCCTAAACTGGGATCAACTGCTGCTAAAAGTAAAGATAATTTCAATAAGCTATGACCTGTAATTGCGGCCAAAGGGAAAGCTCTAAAAGAATCCTTTGACTTCATTAAATCTTTTATTTCTCCTTTTTCTTTTAACTCGGGGTTCAAAATCACTTTAAAAATGCCTGATATAGAATTTATCCAATAACTTTGTTTTTTGTAGTGGAATTATCAAATCTTAATATCAAAAATGGACTATGTATATCCCTAGGAGCAAATATTGATAGTAAATTCGGAAGCCCTCTTGAGTCACTATTAATTTGCAAACCAAAAATAGAGGAAATAATAAATGAGTGGGGAAATAGTTCCAACGAAAAAAAAGAAGAGAAAAGCAAATTTCATGCAAACTTTTTTTGGTCTTCAATTTATGAGACATTACCTCATGGTGTTGAAAATGAGCAGCCAAATTATTTAAATACACTATTACTTGTAAAAAGTAATTCTTTCCCTAAACCATCAAATAAAAAAGCGAAATTACTTTTAAAAGAGCTAAAAAAGTTAGAGAAATTTTTCGGACGAGAAAAGACGCCAAAGGGTAAGAAATGGTTATCAAGATGTCTCGATTTAGATATTCTTTGGTGGGAAGATTTTCATACGATTGACGAGGAATTAACATTACCTCACCCTAGATTCATGAATCGGAATTTCGTTATCACACCACTATCTGAAATTTTAAGTAGAAGCCAAAAAATCACAAAGTTTGATGATCCAAAATGGTCTATTAATTCATTTACAAAACCAAAAAATAACTGTTAGGCTATTTTTATTTTAAAATTCATGGGCAACAAAAACCTTCTAAAAAGATCGATTTTTAAAGAAAAAATATCTGAGTTAAAGTCTAAAAAATTTAGTTTCGAAATAAATAGAATTGAGCTTCCAAATGGACATGAAGGTGAATATGGATACATTAAGCATCCTGGGGCAGCATTAGCAGTACCTATTACAAAAGACAATAAAGTTATAATTCTTCGGCAATATAGATTTGCTATTTCGAGGTATTTATTAGAATTTCCAGCAGGTACATTAGAAATAGGTGAAACACCTATTAATTCAATTCAAAGAGAAATACAAGAAGAGACTGGATTCAGTGCAAACAAATGGGATGAACTAGGCACTCTTGTCCCTGCTCCTGGATATGCAGATGAAGAAATTTATTTATTTTTAGCTCGTGATTTAAACAAACTCAATTCCGAGGTTCAAGGAGATTTAGATGAAGATATAGAAGTATTAATTTTAGATCCCGACGAACTAGATAATCTTATTTCTAATGGGGATGAAATTCTTGATGCAAAAACCGTAACAGCTTGGTTTAGAGCTAAACAATTTTTAGATAAATTATGAATAAACCTAGAATACTTTTTTGGCACAGAAAGGATTTAAGAATATTTGATAATCAAGCTTTAATCAAAGCATTTTCATTATCAAATGCTATTACTTCAACTTATATATTTGATAAAAATTACTCACACGATTTCAATGCAAGTTCAAGAGCTTGGTTTCTGGGAAATTCGCTTCAAGAATTATGTAATAACTGGGAAAAAATGGGTAGTAGATTAGTTATGGAAGAAGGAGATCCAGTATTAATAATTCCTCAATTAGCAAAGAAAATAGATGCTAAATTTGTTTTTTGGAATAGATCAATTGAATCTTATGAGATTAATCGTGATTTACAAATTAAAAAAAATTTAAAAGAACAAAATATTCAAGTTATTGAGACTTGGGATCACTTATTAATAGAACCTTTAAAAATATTCTCCGGAAATAATAAACCTTATTCAGTTTATGGGCCTTTTTATAAAAACCTTAAATCAAAAATGAATTTATTAGGCCCATATGACCAAGATAAAGTTGTTTTTCAGTTTAAAGATATAGATAATAAACTCAAAGAAAATAAGACAATAAATTCATCTGATTCGGTTCTAGAGAAATTTATCAAAAATATCAAATTTCCTGGTTCGAATATTTGTCCATGTAGACCTGGAGAGAAGGCAGCAGAAAAATTATTAGGAAACTTCATTAACGAAAAAAAAATATATTCTTATAATTCTGCACGAGATTTTCCTTCCCATAATGGGACATCTTTTCTAAGTGCATCTCTCAGATTTGGCACAATTAGCATTAGAAAAATTTGGAACGCTACATTAAATTTAAATTTAAATTTTGCAAATCAAGGAAATTATCTATCAATTGAAACTTGGCAAAAAGAACTTGTTTGGCGTGAATTTTATCAACATTGCTTATTCCATTTCCCAGAGCTAGAGAAAGGTCCATATAGAAAAAAATGGGATCACTTTCCATGGCAAAACAATAATGAATGGTTTCAGCATTGGAGCAATGGAGAGACGGGTGTACCTATAGTTGATGCTGCAATGCGTCAACTAAATAGTACTGGCTGGATGCATAACAGATGTAGGATGATAGTCGCTTCATTTCTGGTAAAAGATCTTATATGCAATTGGCAAATGGGCGAGAAAAAATTTATGGAGACTTTGGTTGATGGAGACTTAGCTGCAAATAATGGGGGATGGCAGTGGAGCGCCAGTAGCGGCATGGATCCAAAACCACTTAGAATTTTTAATCCATATACCCAAGCAAAAAAATTTGATCCTATTTGCGAATATATAAAATATTGGATTCCTGAATTATCTAAAGTCTCAAATTCAGAATTATTAAATGGGGAGATATCTAATTTAGAAAAAAATAATTATTCAAGCCCTATTGTCAATCACAACATACAACAAAGATTATTTAAATCAATTTATGCTGAAATTTGAATTTCCTCTATACAATTCTTTAAAACTTTATTCAAATTTTCTGCTACATAAACTTGCTCTTCATAAGAAATTTCAGGAAACATTGGAAGACTAAGAACTTCTGTACAAATTCTCTCTGTATTAATGAGTTTTGTTCTAGAAAAATTTTTATTTTTGTAAGCTATTTGTGCGTGTATTGGAATTGGATAATAAATAATTGAATTAATACCTTTTTCAAAAAGTTGTTGTTTTACCAAATTTCTTAAGGAATAGTATTTTTTGCAATCAGTATCAAATAAATTTGAAAGGTCTTCATTTAAAAAATATTTATCGTTTCTTAATTTGATTACAAATTGATTCCAAGAATGGAAAATTGAATCAGAGCTAATTTTGGGAAAACTAATAAATGGATTTTTTTCTAACAAATCAAGATAATTATTAGCAATTTTTTTGCGATTATTAATCCACTTAGAAACATATTTAATTTTAATGTTTAATATGGCAGCTTGAATGGTATCAAGTCTGCTGTTATATCCAATTTGGGTATGATGATATCTTATTGGGCTGCCATGAACAGCGAGTTCTCTAATTTTTTTTGCAATCTTCTGATCTGAAGTTGTTACCGCTCCACCATCTCCAGCAGCTCCTAAATTTTTAGTAGGGAAAAAGCTAAAACAGCCTATATCACCGATACTACCAACTTTGGAAGTTTCCCACATTGTGCATGTTGCCTGAGCACAATCTTCGATTACTTTTAAGTCATATTTCTTGGCCAAAGATTTTATTAAGGTCATATTCACTGCATTACCAAATAGATGAACTGGCATAATCGCCTTGGTATTAGAATTAATTTCTTGTTCTATTAGTTCAGTATTAATGAGATAAGTTTCTGGATCTATATCTACCAAAACAGGATTAGCACCAACTGCACTAATAGCCTCTGCAGTTGCAAAAAAGCTAAAAGATGAGGTAATAACTTCATCACCCACGCCAATATCTAATGCGCGCAAAGCTAATACTAAAGCATCAGTTCCACTATTACATCCAATAGTATTTTCAACACCAATCAGATTTGAAAAACTCTCCTCAAATTTGGCAATTTCTTGTCCTCCAATATACTGGCCCCCTTTTAAAACTTTAGAAACCTCAGTTTCAATTTCAGAGCCAATTTCTTGGAACTGTCTATCTAAAGTAAATGAAGGTATCTGCATAGTAAATATATTAACCTTAAACCATATTTCTATGGGTAAAAAAAATTTTTAATTCATTTATACCAACTTGGTTCTTTACCAGGAGTCCATTTTATATTGCAACCTAAAGAAGGCATCTGATTTGAAGGATAAGAATTATCTTGATTCAAATCTTTTACGGCAGTGCGCAAATCTTTTCCAGATAGAGGGATATTATTACCTGGTCTACTATCGTCTAATTGGCCATGATAATACAATAAAAATTCACCATCTCCTTCATTTGAAAAAAGATAAAAATCTGGGGTGCAAGCCGCTTTTAATTTCTTAGCAAAATTTTGATTTTCATCATATAAATAAGGAAAACTCCACCCCTGTGTTTGTGCTTGTAACCTCAAATTTTTTGGAGAATCTGAAGGATGAGTGACAATATCATTACTAGAAATTGCGACTGTTTGAACTGTATTTTCAATTTCTTTACTTAAGATGAAAATTTGATTCTCAATATATTTAACAAATGGGCAATGGGCACAAATAAACATTAATAGTAAATGCCGATTATCTAGATTATGAGAACTAAAATATTCATTTTTTGAAGAATTAGCATCTAACATTTCGAATTTTGGTAATTGAAAACCTAACTCCAAAACCATAGAATTTGTTCTTACCATGTTCAAATTAAAAATTCTTTTATATTTGAAAATTATTGTATATTTTGCAGTAATCCGTAAAGATAGGTACTTTTATATAGGAGAATAATAGAAATAATAAACAAAATGCTTCTAAATCTAACTGGCAAAAAAATTCTTGTTACGGGAATTGCCAACAATCGTTCAATAGCATGGGGTATCGCTCAACAACTTTCAAAAGCTGGCGCAGAACTTGGAATCACATATTTGCCCGATGATAAGGGAAGATTCGAGTCTAAAGTTAGAGAACTAACTGAACCTTTAAAACCATCGTTATTTTTGCCTCTTGATGTTCAAAATCCAGCTCAAATTGAAGAAATCTTTAAAAATATAAAAGACAATTGGGGGCAAATTGACGGATTAGTTCACTGCCTAGCATTTGCAGGACGCGATGAATTGATTGGAGATTATAGTGCTACGACTTCAGAGGGTTTTGATAGGGCTCTTAATATAAGTGCGTATTCGTTAGCACCTTTATGTAAAGCAGCAAAACCACTTTTTAGTGATGGTGCTGGAGTTGTCTCATTAACTTATTTAGGTTCAGAAAGGGCGATTCCTAACTATAACGTGATGGGAGTTGCTAAAGCAGCTTTAGAAGCTTCAGTAAGATATCTTTCTGCAGAACTTGGACCAGAAAAACAAGTCAGAGTTAACGCAATAAGTGCTGGGCCTATAAGAACACTTGCGAGTTCTGCTATAGGTGGCATTTTAGATATGATTCACAATGTTGAAGAAAAGGCTCCTTTACGTAGAACAGTCACTCAAACAGAAGTAGGTAATACAGCTGCTTTTTTATTAAGTGATCTCTCTAGCGGCATTTCAGGCCAAACAATTTATGTTGATGCGGGTTACTGCATTAATGGAATGTAAACTAAGTTTTTTGCATAAAATGTCATCTCTAAGGCAATCTGAAATAAAAAGAAAAACGAATGAAACAGATATTTCTGTATTTATTAACTTAGATGGAAATGGAATTTCTGAGATTGATACCGGGATACCATTCTTAGATCATATGCTTCATCAAATATCCAGTCATGGTTTGTTCGATTTAAAAATAAAAGCAATTGGAGATACCCATATTGATGATCATCATACAAATGAAGATGTAGGCATCGCATTAGGCAAAGCATTTTCAAAAGCCTTGGGAGAAAGAAAAGGAATAAGCAGATTTGGACATTTCTTTGCCCCATTAGATGAAGCATTAGTTCAAGTCACATTAGACTGCTCTGGTAGACCGCATCTAACTTATGATCTTCAATTGAAAGCCCCTAGAATAGGAAATTATGATACTGAACTAGTAAGAGAGTTTTTTATTGCCTTTGTAAATAACAGCGGTATTACTCTGCATATTAATCAAATACGAGGAAGTAATTCACATCACATAGTTGAGGCGTGCTTTAAAGCTTTTTCAAGAGCAATGAGAATGGCTACCGAGATAGATCCAAGAAGGTTTGATTCAATTCCAAGTAGTAAAGGAATGTTAGAAAAACAATAAAATAGGAATTTTTTTCGAATCAGCCACAATTCAGTTGATTTTTGGCGAAGATAGACAGAGTGATTAATTTGTTGTGACTAATTTGCAAGATAAAAAAATTGATAAATTTAATATTTTTAAAAAAGAAGATTGGTCAAGTGCTTATCAAAATGTAGAAAAGGAGCTAACTAAAGAGCCTCTAAAAATTAGCAAAGGTAATAGTATTAAAAATCTAAATGGAACATTATTAAGAAATGGACCAGGAATATTAGAGAGAGGTGGACAATGGGTTCATCATCCATTCGATGGCGATGGGATGATAACATCCATAAAATTCGAAAATGGTCAGCCATTTTTAACAAATAGATTTGTTAAAACTAAAGGCTATTTGGAAGAAGAAAAAATAGATAAATTTATTTATAGAGGTGTTTTTGGAACACAAAAAAATGGAGGAATTTTAAATAATGCATTAGATCTAAAATTCAAGAATATCGCTAACACACATGTAATTAAATTAGGAGATGAAATTCTCGCATTATGGGAAGCAGCTGGTCCACATGCAATGGATCCTAATAGTCTTGAAACTATTGGTTTAACAACATTAAAAGGAGTACTCAAGCCTAATGAAGCATTCAGTGCTCATCCCAAATCAGACCTAAACTCAAATGCATCTTCAGAACTTTTAGTCACTTTTGGAGTACAAACCGGACCAAAAAGTACCATTAGATTAATGGAATTTGATAATTCTGGTACAAATTCTGGAGAACTCATTTTTGACAGAAAAGATACCTTTAATGGCTTTGCATTCCTTCATGATTTCGCAATTACAACTAATTGGGCAATATTTTTACAGAATGCTATTGATTTCAATCCTCTTCCATTTGTAATGGGTCAAAGAGGAGCAGCACAATGTCTAAAGTCAAACCCAAATAAAAAGGCAAAGTTTTTTATCATCCCCAGAGAAAGTGGATTATTTAGAGGACAGCCTCCTTTAACAATAGATGCTCCAGAAGGATTCGTTTTTCATCATGTAAACGCATTTGAAAAAGATTCCAAAATCGTATTAGATAGTATTTTTTATGATGATTTCCCATCAGTTGGTCCAGACGAGAATTTTAGGGATATTGACTTTGATAAATATCCAGAAGGAAAACTGAAAAGATCAATTATCGATCTAAAGACAAAAACTTGTGAACTTGAAACTTTCAGTGAACAATGTTGTGAATTTGCTGTTGTTAATCCTAAAAACTTAGGATTAAAAGCAACTTTTAGTTGGATGGCAAGCACATCTCAAAAGCTGGGGAACGCTCCACTTCAAGCAATAAAAAAAATAAATTTAACTTCTAAGGAAGAGATTTTTTGGTCAGCAGGTCCAAGTGGATTTGTTAGTGAACCAATTATGGTTCCATCAAAAAACTCTTCAAAAGAAGATGAGGGATTTTTATTTATACTTCTATGGAACGGAAAAAGAAGAGGAAGCGATTTAGTGATACTAGACGCAAAAGACTTAAAAGAATTAAGTGTATATGAATTACCCATTTCAATTCCCCATGGCCTTCATGGATCTTGGGTTAATTGAATTTAAGAAAAAATTTCAATTAAATCTTGAATAATTTTTTTTAATGCTTTACCTCTATGACTACAAGAGTCTTTAATATCATTATTCATTTCTGCGAAAGTTAATCTGGTAGAACTCTCCTCAAAAATTGGGTCATACCCAAAACCACTTTCTCCTCTGGGGTTTAAAATAATATTGCCATGACATTTGGCCTCAGATTCAATAATCACTTCACCATTTGGGGAACAAACACAAATATTAGCAATAAAGAAAGCACTTCTATTTTGAACTCCATCAAGTTCTCTTAAAACTCGTTCAATTCTCTTCTGATCATTTTCTGCATATCTTGATGAGTAAATACCAGGCTTACCACCTAATGCTTCAATGCAAATTCCTGAATCATCTGCAATTGAAAAATTATTCGTTTTTCTCGAAACTTCACTCGCTTTTTTAATCGCATTATCTCTAAATGTCAGTCCATCCTCTTCAACTTCTAATGATTCTGGCTGGAGTAACAATTTACAATTAACTCCAGAAAGCAATTTCTTGTATTCTTCAATTTTACCTTTATTCTTACTCGCTAAAAATAAATTTTTCATCCTTATTTTCCTGCCAAATTAATAAATTCTTGACCCCACTCTAATACCTCAATTAAATACGATTCTTTTGGTGCTTCACAATATAACCTTAAAAGAGGTTCCGTTCCTGAAAACCTAAAAAGAAGCCAAAAATTTTTATCAATTCTCAACTTTATTCCATCGGTCTTTGAGATACTTTTTAACTTGTGATTATTAATATTCTCAGGAATATTATCAATGATAAATTCTTTTACATTATTTTTTTCTGACTGATTTGGGAATTTAATATCAATTCTTTTATAAAAACTTGGCCCAAAATCTTCTTGAATTTCATCTAAGGTTTCATATAAATATTGAGATTTTTCAGCAATTCCATTTAATAAAACCATCGCTGCATATAGAGCATCTCTTTCAGGCATAAAGTCACCAAAACCAACTCCCCCAGATTCCTCTCCTCCAATAAATATTTTTTCTTTAATCATTTTTTCAGCAATATATTTAAAGCCAACTGGAAGTTCAAAAACATCTCTATTTTGACTCTCTGATATATTTTTAATAATATCTGAACCACTAACAGTCTTTAAAACTGGATAAGAATTATTTTTAATTTCGCCCAAATAGCTTATAAAGTATGGGAGTAAATCTTGAGTACTAGAGTATCTTCCTTTTTCATCAATTGCCGCAATTCTATCACCATCACCATCAAATATAATTCCTAAAGTTTTCACTTCATTTGTTGAATTTTTCATTAGTGTTTGTTTTAGATCATCTGCATAATTCAAAAGAGGTTCAGGAGGTTTTCCTCCAAAAAAAGGATCAGCATCTTTCCTGATTTCTGAAATAACTTCTAAATCATTAGAAGCAAAAATCTCAGCCATACAATTTGCAGCTGAACCATGCATAGAATCTACAAAAATTCTCAATTTCATTTTTTTTAATCTCTTGGAAATATAGTCAATATCAAAAAGGGATCTAATTCTATCTAAATGAAATTTCTTAATATCTACCAATTGATTAATACCATCTATTTTTTCAATTGAATTTCCAAGCATTAATCTTTTTTCAACTTCACTTGTAAAAGATTCGTCAACAGAACATCCATTAAAGCTCTTTATTTTCAGACCTAGCCAATTATATGGATTATGACTTGCTGTAATTACTAACGCCCCAAGACAACCGACTTCTTTGGCATAGAAACTACAAGATGGTGTTGTTACAAAGCTATCAGATAAGATCGGTTCGAAACCACATCCTCTTACAAAAGGCGCTATTTGCTTAGCGAATTCACAAGCCATAAATCTACGGTCATATCCAATAATAATTTTCTTTGTATTAACTTCTTTATAGTATTGATAATGCAACTCCTGACTTGCAGCTACAACAACTCTTGAAAGATTGGACAGGTTAAAGTCGAAACCAATAATTCCTCTCCAACCATCAGTTCCAAATTTTATCTTATCTAATTTATCAGCTGTCAAATTTCAAATTTCCTTGATTTCTTTTAATTATCTATACTAATTTATATGAGTAAATTTTAAAACCGCTCTTAAAAAATAATTTGAATTCTCTTCATTTAAAAAGTTTTACAAGATGCAAAAGAAAAGCATGGCTCGATTTTAAGGGTGAAAAATCTTATGAAGTTTGGTCTCCCCATAAAGCTATAGATAAAATTAATCAGTTTCAAATGTTCTCTGAATTTTGTAATGGTGAAATATATACAGGATTAAAAGCCTGTGAAAATGGTTATCAAGGAGTAATTGGATTAAAAATCAAAGGAAATCTTTTCCAAAAAATAAACGCAGAGATACTTCCACAATTACTTGTAAAGACTAAAGGCAAAAGTAAATGGGGACAATATAAATATCTACCTGCTGTTTATAAGTTAGGCCACAAAACAACCAAAGAACATTTATTCGACTTAGCTTTTAGTTCTATGCTGTTGGAATCTTTTCAAGAATCTAAAATTGAGAAAGGATTAGTAATTTCAACTTTTGATAAAAAAGTTAAAGTTGAAGAAATTTATTTAAATAAAAAATTAAGAAAAAAAGTTTTAAATGTTTTATTAAATTTGAATGAATGCTTGGAGGGATCCATACCAGAAATAACTCAAGATAGAAAAAAATGTACTATTTGTTCCTGGCAAAAATTTTGTGACAAAGAAGCGAAAGAAAATGGATATCTAACAGATATAGATGGAATAGGGTCCAAAACGGCTTCATTACTCAAAGCAAACGGTATAACTAATACGCAAACATTAGCTTTTTATAGCGAAAAACAACTTGGAGAGAAATTATATAAATTCAAAGATCAGAAGTATGAAAAAGCATCCATATTTATAAAGCAAGCACAAGCATATATCTCTGGAGAACCATATTTCATTTCTAATAAAAATAATACGGAAGAACTATTAGAAAAAATTTGTTCGGGATTTTATATATTTGATATTGAGTCAAATCCAGATGAAAAGCATGATTTTTTATATGGATTTTTAAAAGTAAATAATTTGTCTAAAAAAAAAGAAGATCTTATTTATGAACCAATCTATAATCTTAAAAATAATAAAAGAGAATATTGCAGGCAAATTATTGAAATACTTTTTTCACACAAGGAATGGCCAGTTTTACATTACGGAGAGACTGAAAAGATAGCAATAATTAATATTGCTAAAAACCTAAATTTTAGTTTTGAAGAAATTGATTCAATTGCCTCAAGATTTATAGACTTACATAAGTTAATACGAAAGTCTTGCATATTACCACTAAAAAACTATGGCTTAAAAACAATTTCTAATTGGCTTGGATTTGAATGGATGCAGAAAAATGTAAGTGGCTCGAAAGCCCTTTATTGGTGGATTCAATATCAAATAACAGAAAACGAAATATTTTTAAAAAAAATCATCCAATATAACAAAGATGATTGTTTGGCTACTCTACAAATTGCAGAATATTTAATCAAAAATCAATTAAAGAAAAATTGATCCTACAGATTTATTAATAATGATTTTTCCAAAAATTTCTGAAAAAAAATAACTTCCTTCCTCTAAATATTTTCTTTTGATCATTGCTAAACCTTTTATTTGAGAATCTGATTTAAAAAAACTAGTGATTTTGCCTACAGAAATATCCTTGTCAGAATTTTTATATAAATTTTTATCTTCTACGTCTAAATTAAAATTAGATTCAAATGATTTCCAAATTCTTATTTCCTGTTTTAAAGACGAAACATTTTTTATTTTTGACATTGTTTCTTGTCCCAAATAACAACCTTTATTAAAATCTACAAGATCTTGTAATCCAAGCTCAAGAGGATTATTTTTTCCGTTTATTTCCATTTCTAGTGAGGGTATTGCCTGATTAATCTTCCAAAGTACTAAA
The DNA here is from genome assembly GCA_003279105.1 of Prochlorococcus sp. AG-347-I19. GTDB lineage: Bacteria > Cyanobacteriota > Cyanobacteriia > PCC-6307 > Cyanobiaceae > Prochlorococcus_A. The sequence goes on along the minus strand of QCBO01000002.1, from coordinate 127,445 downwards.
TCATTGGGTTTTAGTAAATTTAGTTTATTTTTATACATTTCAAATTCTTTATCTTCTTTTTTGAAGAAATTAGGCTGGTAAGTTCTCCATGAACTAGTTTCATCAATTTCCTGAATTCTATTTATCAAGAAAGGTTCACTTAGGAGTACATCGTCCGCTGGAAAAATAATTTGATTAAAATAATCAATTATTTCATTAGTGTTACCCGCCAAGATAATTACTTCTAAGTTTCTTTCTAAAAAAATAATTTCAATTAATGACCTTAAAACTCCATTTGGAGTTAACCAACAAGTTTTTATAACTTTATTTTCTGAATTAAGAATATTAGCAGTTGTTATTCCATTCAAAAATTTTCTGGCATCTTTTCCAGTAACAGAAAAACAATCAAATTTTTCAAGCCAAAACTTTTTTTTTATATCTTCCATTTTGAAATAATTATAAAAAGTCTTTTATTGTAAAAAGACTCTTTAATTTAACATTTTCATCTTCAAGGGCTTCTAATCCCCCTTCTTGCCTATCAACTATAGACAAAACTTCCTCAACAACATAATTATTTTCCCGTAATTTTTTTATAGCTTTTATGACAGAACCAGCAGTTGTAACGACATCCTCTAAGACAGTTACCAAAATTCCTTCTTCTAATGTAGGACCTTCTATTCCAGCTTTAGTACCGTATTGTTTAATCTCTTTCCGAATTATCAAACCACTAAGATTTAGGCCTTTTGAAGCTGCTTTGACAATTAATCCACTTACAAGAGGATCTGCGCCTAATGTCAATCCTGCTACAGCTTTTGCTCTTGAATCCTTTAACTCTAAAAATAATTCACTTATTAAGTTTAGGCCTTCGCCATTTAATGATACTGGTTTACAGTTCATGTAATGACTACTTTTTTTTCCTGAAGATAAAGTGAACTTCCCTTTCTTGTAAGATTTTTCAATTAACTGTTTTAACAATTTTGCTTTATTTAAATCATACTTATCTGAAAATTTGCCCATTAGTAAAAGTTAAATTTATATTTAAAGATTAGAAGAAAAAAAGAAATCTCACAAAAACTTCCTAATGAGGTGTTTTTTGAAATATTATTTTTATATTGTATATTGAAACTCAATGTAATTAAAATTACATAAATTCTCTTGGGGGTGTAGCAATCTGGTGAATGCACCAAACTCATAATTTGGCTAAGGCGAGTTCGATCCTCGCCACCCCCATTATTCATATGTCATTGAATGAAAATAACTCTACTTTTATTTCTTTTATTTTTACCAGCTTTTTTCGCAGCGAGTGAACTCTCTTTTTTATTAATAAGGCCAAGTAAAGTTTTAAGGTTAATAGAAGAAAAAAAGAGAGGAGCATTTTCAATTTTAAAAATTCAAAAACGCTTTAGATCTTCATTAATTGCTTCTCAATTTGGAGTAACAATTTCATTAATTGCAATTGGATGGCTCAGCAATAACGTGGCTAATGATTATTGGAAAAGCAATATTTTATCAAATAGATTTTATGATCTTCTATTATTTTTATTTGTTGTTTTAGTTGTTACTCTTGTTTCTGGACTAATTCCAAAAGCTTTAGTAATTAACAATCCAGAATCTGCTGCATTAAGGTTAACCACAATATTCGATGCCGTAAGAAAAGCTATGAATCCTATAGTTAAAGCAATAGAATTCATTGCTAGCGCCTGTTTAGGCTTGTTCAATTTAAATAACAAATGGGATTCTTTAAACTCGGGTTTATCTGCAGGAGAATTAGAAACTCTCATAGAGACAGATAATGTAACAGGTTTAAAACCCGATGAGAAGAATATTCTTGAAGGAGTTTTTGCTTTAAAAGATACACAAGTTAAAGAAGTGATGATTCCAAGATCTGAAATGGTAACTTTGCCAAAAAATATAACCTTTTCAGAACTTATGAAACAAGTAGATAAAACTCGACATGCTCGCTTCTTTGTAATTGGTGAGTCTTTAGATGATGTATTGGGTGTATTAGATTTGCGTTATCTAGCTAAGCCAATATCAAAAGGTGAAATGGAAGCCGATACATTATTAGAGCCATTCCTTTTACCAGTAACAAAAATAATAGAAACATGTTCACTAGCAGAAATATTTCCAATAGTAAGAGACTACAATCCCTTCTTACTAGTAGTTGATGAACACGGTGGAACAGAGGGACTTATAACTGCAGCTGATCTAAATGGCGAAATAGTTGGAGAGGAAATGCTCAATAATAGAATTTATTCAGACATGAGAATGTTAGATAATTTCTCTAAAAAATGGTCAATAGCTGGAAAATCAGAAATTATTGAAATCAATAAAAAGTTAGGATGTTGTATTCCAGAAGGTACTGATTATCATACCCTTGCTGGATTTATGTTAGAAAAATTTCAAATGGTTCCAAAAATTGGTGACGTTTTAGATTTTAATAACATTAAATTTGAAGTTATTTCTATGTCAGGTCCAAAAATTGATCGTGTTAAAATAATCCTTCCCAAAAGCTTAATGTGACTCCCTATAGAGGATAATGATAATAAATATATGGATTTGAAATTATGCAACCAACCTCATTACCCGTAAAGGTTGGAGTCATAGGTATAGGGAATATGGGCTGGCATCATGCTCGAGTACTAAGTTTACTCAAAGATGCAAATCTCATTGGAGTCGCAGATCCAAATGAAGAGAGAGGCAAATTAGCTATTGACCAATTTCAATGTCAATGGTTCAAAAATTATAAGGACTTAATTCCAAAAGTTGATGCTATCTGTATTGCTGTCCCAACACTTCTTCATCACAAAGTAGGACTAGATTGTCTCAATGGAGGTGTGAACGTTCTCATTGAAAAACCAATTGCAGCTAACGAGTTGGAAGCAAAATCTTTAATAGAGGCCGCTAATGCAAGTAACTGTCTATTACAAGTGGGGCATATTGAAAGATTTAATCCTGCTTTTAGAGAATTAAATAAAATAGTAAATAATGAAGAAATTGTCGTTTTAGAAGCAAGGAGGCATAGTCCTCATGCAGACAGAGCAAATGATGTATCTGTAGTAATGGATTTAATGATTCATGACATTGATCTTATTTTGGAGCTTGTAAACTCAAAAATACAAAAATTAGCCGCAGTTGGAGGAAGAAATAGCGAAGGATTAATAGATTATGTCAATGCTACTTTAGTTTTTAAAAATAATGTTATTGCAAGCCTAACTGCAAGCAAAATGAGTCACAAAAAAATTAGAAATTTAAGTGCTCACTGCCTAAATGGCCTAGTTGAAACTGATTTCTTAAATCACTCTTTACAAATCCATCGAAAGTCTCATGAATCATATACAGCAGAGCATGGAGAATTAGTTTATAGAAATGATGGATATGTGGAAGAAGTTAGCACAACGTCCATTGAACCTCTTTATGCAGAACTGGAGCATTTTCTTAAATGTGTTCAAGGCAAAGAAATACCTGAGGTAGATGGAGAGCAAGCTTCAAGAGCATTAAAAATTGCTGATTTTATAGAGAGTGCTGTAGATAATTCTGGAGATGCGGTTTTACTTGAAAATCCCTTCTAATAAAGACAATCTAAATTAAAAAGAATTTTATTTAAATCCAACTGCAGCTTGCCAAACAAAAACCAATAAAAAGAAAAATAAAGGAATAAGTGGAAGAACATCAACAGTTGGGGCAAAGGCCTTGTAAGCCTCGGGCAATTCAGCGAATGTATTAAATAGAATGAGCACCTTTTTTAATAATTTAATTAATTATGATAAGACGTTACCACGTATGGTGAGCAATAGAGGATGTTTTCCAAGGAGCGAAATCATTTGTAAAACAATCATCTCTAATTGCAGTAGAAATTGCATTGGTAAATCTTATTAAATGACCAATATTATGCAAACTTATAAGGGTTAGGCCTAATATTTCGTCATTTCTAATTAGATGATGCAAATATGCTCGCGAATAGGATTTACATGTCTCGCATTTACAAGTTTTATCAATGGGAGAAAAATCATTTTTAAATCGAGAATTTCGCAAATTCAATCTTTCATCATTAAAAAATGCAGTCCCATGTCTTCCTAGTCTTGTAGGCAAAACACAGTCAAATATATCGAATCCATTTGCAACAGCTAAAGTAATTTCTCTTAAAGAGCCAATTCCCATTAAATATCTTGGTTTATTTATTGGTAAGAATTTCGGGACGTAATTAATTACACTATGTATTTCCTCGACTGCCTCGCCAACACTTACACCTCCCACTGCTATTCCAGGCAGATCAAAAGAACTTATATATTTTGCGCTATATTCTCTCAATTTCGGATACTTACCACCTTGAACTATACCGAATAATGCTTGATTAGATTTCTGATGGGTCTCGACACATTTTTGCAACCATAAATGAGTTCTTTGTAAAGACTCCTCAATATCATTTTCGTTTGCTGTATGCGGAGGGCAATGATCAAAAGCCATCGCAACATCCGATCCAAGATCCATTTGAATCTGTATTACTTTTTCAGGTGATAAAAATACATGACTACCATCTCTTGGATTTTTAAATTCCACTCCCTTATCTGAAATTTTATTTAATTTAGCCAAACTAAAAACTTGATATCCTCCTGAATCAGTAAGAATAGGCTTAGGCCAATTCATGAACTTATGTATTCCGCCAGATTCTTTAACTAATTTTTCTCCGGGTTGTAAATGAAGATGAAAGGTATTTGAGAGAATCATTTCTGATCCTGTTGAGGTTAGCTGCTTAGATGAAATTCCTTTAACTGTTGCCAAAGTACCAACAGGCATAAATCTTGGTGTATTTACCTGACCATTTGGTGTATGAAATATACCAGTTCTTGCCCCTGTATTAGTGCAATTCGATGTAATTTCAAATTCAAACACGATGATTTATAAAATTTTTTGATCTTTTTTCATTAATCTACCCTATTATTTAATATTGAATCTATTTTTATCTCATCAAAAAATATTTAATAAAAAATTTGGCAGGCTCTTGGATTTTCTATACAACATTTCCAAAGATACCTTTAATTAATCCTGAATTTAAAAATATTGCACAATTTGCGCCGCCTTTAGGATTTTTTATTGGAACAATACAAAGTTATGTTTTTCTTTTTTTAAAAATAAACTCTTGGCCAATTTATTCATCTGCATTAATTTGTTTGGCTTCGGGTTATTTAATTACTGGTGGTCTACACCTCGATGGTTTAATGGATACTTTCGATGGTATTTTTGCAGGTAAAAAGAGACGTTTAAAAGCCATGAAAGACAGTAAAGTTGGTTCCTTTGGCGTTCAAGCTTTAGTTTTTATAACGTTAATTCAAATTGCTTGCATACTAAAAATTCAAAACCTAATAATTTTTGTTTTACCAATATGCTTATTTTGGGGAAGATTTTCAAATTTATTTTTTATAGAAAAGTTTAAATATATGAGTTACAAGAAAAAATCTATTAGTCACAAAAAGTTTTGGAATGGATTTAAAAAAGAATCTTTGATCTCCATTATTTTTCTTTTAATTTTCATTGCATACCAATTTGTTTCAATTACGTCCCAAGCAATATTAATTAAATTTTTAATTCTTATTTTGATTGGTATTTTTCTAAGCTATTTTATCCCAAACATACTAGGTAATAAAATTGGAGGCTTCAATGGAGATGCTTGCGGTGCGAGTGTCGTACTAGTTGAAACAGCAATGTTGTTTATGCATGCAATTCTTTTATAGGAAGTTCTAAATAGAAAATATTTTTCTTCTTAAGATTTTTTGATTTCTCAGCATTATCAATCGAGTTATTTTGTAGCAATTTCAAATCTCCTCCAATTTGTTTTGCTAATTTCCTCGCCAAAAAAAGTCCTACACCAGTACCGTCCTTCTTTTTAGCGGCAGATCCTCTAAAACCTTTTTCAAAAATTTTCTCGTTTTCATTTTTGGTTATTTTTTTACCATCATCAAATATACAAAGTCCATTACTCGTAATTGCCAGTCCAATTTCAGCATCTTTTTGGGCATATTTAAATGCATTTTCTAATAAATTGGCCACAATTTCAGCAATTACAGCATATTTTGCCCTTAATGGAGAAATAGTCCAATCTGGCCAAAGAGAAGGTTCGGTCCAATTTCTATTCTCTAAGTCCGCATTAGCTTTTCCCCTTTCTAATATTGGCCTCAATAAACTCTGAACAGTTATTACCTTTTTAATATCTAAATTTGGTGGTAATAATAATCTTTCCTCTCCGATTTCTAGGGGCAATTGAATAGGTGAATTTAATCGCGCAAAGGAATCCACATATTGATTAATTTGTTTTTGCTCTATTATCATGCGTTCGACTATTTCAATAGAATCATCATCTGAACCAAGTCTTCTTATTAATAATTTTGCATATGTCCTAATAGCGGCTAATGGATTCCTTAATTGATGAATTATTACATTGACCTGATTTTTTAAATAATTGACTTCTTCATTTTTATTTTGACGTTCTAATTCGATAGAAACGCATTTAGCTAAAGATATTGAAAGCGCTTTTAATCTAGAATCGAGAGATAACGGCCAATTGCCCCCTTTCAAATCAGTTTCTACCCTTAGGACACCAAGTAGAATATCGTTTTCTTGTAATGGGTACCATCTTCTATTAGGCGATGAAACCTTTAGTGAAGGATCATCTTCTATTGAAGTAAGTAGCCTATCAATTTGTGGCCATTGACCAATCATTTCAAAAGATGCTTTAGTTCCTTGCTTAGCTGATGCAAGATACATTACTAAATTAGTCACTCCCATTGAGCAACCAAAACTCTCTAGCTGTTTAATAATTAACTCTTCAAATTTTTTTGATGAATTCATAATTAATGAAATTTTGGGAAATTTTTTTTTAAAAAAAAATTGAAAAAGGGCTTGTAAAATATGAAAAAAGTATTAAGATATATAAAGAGGTCTGACTTTAGCCAGCCTTAAATATGAATATTTAATCATATTTTAAGCTACATCAGGGGTTGATGGGTCCTCTATGTAATTTGGAGTGAATTTAAAATCACATATATAAGATTAGTAAAAATAAATAAGACTAATCTCATTGATAATTTCAGGAGTACCAATCAATGTCAAAAAAAAGAAAAAGAATCAGCAGAAGAAGATTGGCTGGCCAAAGAGTAATGGCACATGTGCCTATTTATCATATCGAAACTGGCAAACATAAACCAGTTACAGCAGCTAGAAGATTCATAGCTGAAAATGGTCTCTCTGCACCTTCAGTTTTCAATGTCAGAAGAAATGAACATACAACCGATAGGTTTTTTTGGGGTGAAAAAGGTTTATTTAGCGCCCAATATGCTGAAGAAAATCATTTTCTATTTCCATCGCTAAAAGTTGTAGTTGAAGGAATTGGTGAAGAAAAAATATTTGAGGGTCTAGAACTTACTGCAGATGATTGGGAAGAGATTGAAGAATATGAATATGCTTTTGTTTAAAAAATATTACTTATATTTGAACTTATAAAATTAATTAAATTTGAATCAATTTGATGAAATCCATCGAATTCTAATAACTCACAAAATTTATAAGACTTATTCTTTACTTTTTCATAAATAGTCCTAGAAGCATCTATAGGCACAACGTCATCAAATAAGCCATGACTAATAATAAATGGCGAGCATTTTTCTCCCGGGGCCCAATTGGGATGAGGATAACCACTACAAGCAACAATTAGTCCAAAATTTAATTTAAATCCTGCATCAATTGCCATTGCCGCCCCCTGAGAGAACCCCAACAAAATTGTTTTTCTAAGTGGAATCTGATCAGTATCAAATGCTTTTAATGTCACTAAAAGTTTATTTACTTCAACCTGAGCTCCATTCCAATCATGTGGGTATAAGCCATACCATTGTCTTCCCTGGCCACTTGGATGCAATCCAGTGGCCCTCAAAGAAATTACCTCAAAATCAAAATTTATTTTTTCAGTCATCTCCTTTCCAAATGTTAAAAGGTCATCAGAATCAGCTCCCCAACCATGCATCAAAATAATTCTATGAGTTGCAGTTTGAGAGCTAATCGAGACAAATTCATGATTGATAGCATATTTCATGTTTATATTCATAAGTAAGTAAACTTTCCCATAATGTCACCATTAGCTTTAGTAAGTGTCTCTGATAAAAAAAATATAATCCCGTTTTGTAAGGAATTGGTAGAGCATTTTAATTATAAAATCCTATCAAGTGGAGGAACTGCAAAGCATCTTATAGAAGCAAAAATTCCAGTTATTAAAGTTGCAGAGTTTACTAATTCTCCTGAAATTCTTGGAGGGAGAGTAAAAACTTTACATCCAAAAATACACGGGGGTTTATTAGCCAAAAGAAATGACGAGGAACATAAAAAAGATATAGAAGCTAACAATCTTGAGTTAATTGACTTGGTAGTTGTCAATTTATATCCCTTTAAAAAAACTGTAGATCAGGGAGCTAATTGGGAAGATGCTATTGAAAATATCGATATCGGAGGACCATCAATGATTCGTTCTGCAGCTAAAAATCATAAAGACGTTTCCGTATTAGTTGATCCCAGTCAGTATCAAAATTTTCTTGAAGAAATTAAAAAAGGTAATTTAAAAAATTCATATAAAGCAAAATTAGCCCTTGAAGCTTTTCAACATACAGCAGACTATGACATTGCAATATCTAATTGGATAAGAAAAGAAAGAGCTTTACAATCTTCCACATATATTGAATCTTATCCACTAATCAAAACCTTAAGATATGGGGAGAATCCACATCAAAAAGCTTTTTGGTATGGTTTGAATAACATAGGATGGAAATCAGCAGAACAATTACAAGGTAAAGATTTAAGTTATAACAATCTATTGGATCTAGAGTCGGCACTTTCAACAGTTTTAGAATTTGGCTACGCAGAAAAAGATGAACGCACAAATGATATGTTTGCTTCTGTTATTCTTAAACACAATAATCCTTGTGGTGCTTCTATAAGTAATTCAGCTTCTCAAGCATTTTTGAATGCTTTGGAATGTGACTCAGTTAGTGCATTTGGAGGCATAGTTGCTTTTAATTCAAATGTTGATAGTGAGACCGCAATTCAACTCAAAGATATTTTCTTAGAGTGTGTCGTCGCTCCATCTTTTGATGAGGAAGCTTTAGAAATTTTAAAAGTTAAAAAGAATTTAAGACTTTTAAAGTTTTCAAAAGATCAACTTCCAAAAAAGAATCAAAATTCTACTAAATCAATAATGGGAGGATTACTAGTTCAAGATACTAACGATAGTGAAGAAAAAACTGAAAATTGGATTTCAGTAACTAATAAAAAGCCTAGTAATCAAATTAACTTAGATCTAAATTTTGCATGGAAAATTTGTAAACACGTGAAATCTAATGCCATTGTTATTGCAAAAGACCAAAAAACTATTGGAATTGGAGCTGGACAAATGAATAGAGTTGGAGCAGCAAAAATTGCATTAAAAGCAGCTGGCAGGTTATGTTCTGAAGCTGTCTTGGCCAGCGATGGGTTTTTCCCATTTGCAGATACTGTAGAACTAGCAAATGAGTATGGGATAAAATCTATTATTCAACCTGGAGGTAGTTTAAGAGACCAAGAAAGTATTGATATGTGTAATTTAAAAGGAATCTCAATGGTATTTACGCAAAAAAGGCACTTTTTACATTGAGTTATGTTGATTTTGGATAATATGTAATCTTGTTAGTTTTTCTAAATAAAGATAGCCTGCCAGGACCTGCACAAAGAAAGTAGAGAGAAATAGCACCATATATAAAAGACAATTCAAAAGCATAATTATGACCTTCAACCACTGCCAGAGGAAAACCTTCTAGTCCGGTATCAAGGAGATGAAAATAAACTGCAAATGCCATGGTTGAGAGTAGACCAAGAGAAGAAAGCCTCGCAAAAATCCCTAAAGCCAATCCAACTGGGCATACCAGTTGAGTAATTGCTGCTCCAAAAGTCCAAACAACGGGATCACCAGGCAAAAATGGGAAATACTTACCAACTACAAATTCAGCAAAACCCTGCGGATCCTGAAGTTTTTCTAGGCCATGATGAATCATCAAAGCACAAAAACCTATTCTTAAAACAAAAATCGATAGTTCTCCAAGGATATTTACTTCTGACCCTGACGATGAATTGGCAACTACAACTTCAACTTTTTGTGGCGCTTTAGTTCTATTCATACTTGCAGTTTGAACCTGATTAGTTTGTGCTTTGTCTTCCATGCTTCATTAATTTTTCATTATTCTAGTTAATAAAGTAGATTTTTTGGAATTATCTGACTAATAAATTAAAAAAACTAAGCAAATTTATAAATGAAAAAATTCAGGAAGCAATATCAATTAACTTTTCAATAACATCTGCAACAACCTTATCAGGAGTGGAGGCACCTGAGGTAATTCCAACATTAATTTTTCCATTAGGTAGAAAATTGTTTTTAAGTTCTAATTCTGATCCTAACGGTTTATGAAATATTGAGTTTTCTTTAACTGATATCCTCTCTGGCGTATCAATATGAAAAGAGGAAATATTTTTATTAATTGCTATTTCTTGTAGGTGAGTTGTATTAGAAGAATTGAAGCCTCCAATAACTACTAAAATATCAAGGTCTTCATCAACCAAAGAGAACATTGCATCTTGCCTTTCTTCAGTTGCATCACAAATAGTATTAAAAGCTAAAAAGTGACTATTTAAGTTTTCTGGTCCAAATTTCTTTAACATCGTCCTTTCAAAAACCTTTCCAATTTCCTCAGTCTCGCTCTTAAGCATAGTTGTCTGATTTGCAACTCCCACTCTATCTAAATCTTTATCAGGATCAAATCCATTAGAACAAGCTTTAGCAAATTTGTTCATAAACTCATTTCTATTACCTCTCCCCAAAATATATTCAGAAACATAGTTCGCTTCTTCTAGATCAAGAACAACTAAATATTTGCCCGCGAACGAACTTGTAGCAAGAGTCTCTTCATGTTTAAATTTTCCGTGAATAATAGATGTAAAAACATGTTTTTTATGTTTTTCAACTGTATGCCAAACCTTAGAAACCCATGGACAAGTTGTATCAATGATATGACAACCTTTCTCATGCAAGAGTTTCATTTCTTGAACAGTAGCTCCGAAGGCGGGAAGTATTACAACATCCCCATTAGAAACTAAAGAAAAATCTTTAATTCCATTTTTAGCTGAGATAAATTTTACATTCATTTTTCTTAAATGATCATTAACCGAGGGATTATGAATTATTTCGTTCGTTATCCAAATATTCTCATTTGGATAATGTCTTCTAGTTTCATAAGCCATTGCAACAGCTCGTTCAACTCCCCAACAGAAACCGAAGGCTTGGGCCAACTTAATATTCAGTCTGCCTTTAGTGTAAGTAAAATTATTATCTCTAATAGAACTTATCAAATCACTTTGGTAAGCTTCTTCTAACGCTTGAGCTCTTTTTGTTGGAGAATCGAAACCCCTTCTATTGTATCTATCAGAATGATGAAGAGATCTTCTAAAAGCTTGAGTGTCCATCTTTATATATTACAACGTTTTAAATAATTTTTCGTAAAAAAAAGAAACCTGACATAAGTCAGGTTTCTTAAATCAATTTTCAGTTAGATTATTTAGCAGATGCAAAGTCTGGATATGCTTCCATTCCATGCTCTCCTATATCCAAGCCTTGAGTCTCTTCCTCTTCAGATACTCGGATTCCTCCGAATAATCCTCCGATTACAGACCAGGCAATCCAGCAAGTAACTAGTGTCCAAATAGCATAAGCTGCGGCACCAAGAGCTTGAACTAGAAGGAGGGTAATACCTCCGCCATTGAATAATCCCATACCTGCTCCATCACCTTGTACAGCTGTACCCCAAAGACCGATAACTACAGTACCCCATACACCACAAACTCCGTGAACAGAGAATGCACCTACAGGATCATCGATCTCAGCGGCGTCAAGTGCTGCAACAGAAAATACAACGATTATTCCGCCCACTAGTCCTGCGAACCAGGCTCCAGCAAGAGTCATATCACCACAACCAGCAGTGATACTAACCAAACCAGCAAGGATTCCGTTAATTATCATTGTAAGATCAGGCTTACCAGAAGTTAATGTTGAAACAATAGTTGCACCAATAGCTCCAGCTGCTGCAGCCAAAGTAGTTGTTACAGCAACATATGGAACCCATTGATCCATAGCAAGTTGAGAACCGGGGTTGAATCCGTACCAACCTATCCATAGGACTAATGCACCTAAAGTAGCTATAGCCATATTGTGTCCTGGCATAGCCTGTGGTTTTCCATCAGAGTATTTGCCAATTCTTGGTCCAAGAAGCATAGCTCCTACAAGACCAGCCCATGCTCCAACTGAGTGAACAATTGAAGAACCAGCAAAATCAACAAAACCTAATGAATCGAGCCAACCACCATTCCATTTCCAGCTACCAGCAATTGGATATATAAATGCAGTTAATACAACAGCAAAAACAACAAATTCTCCAAATTTAACTCTTTCAGCAACAAGACCGGAAACGATAGTTGCTGCAGTTCCTGCAAAAGCAGACTGGAACAAGAAATCAACAGTTGGGACTAATCCAGCATCAGTTACCATATCTGCAGTAACTGTTGGATCAAAAAATAAGCCGCCAAAATAAAGCCAGCCGTCAGCAACACTTCCTCCGTACATTAATGAATAGCCGATAAACCAATAAGAAGTTACAGCTAGAGCAAATACAAAGAGGTTTTTAGCAAGAATGTTAACAGCGTTCTTAGAACGGCACATACCTGCCTCAACCATAGCGAAACCGGCGTTCATGAAGATCACTAGAATAGTAGCGATCAAAAGCCATAGATTGTTAGCAAGAAAAGCTGCATTCAACTCAGGTAAATCAGCTGCGTGAGCTGAAAGATTAAAAATACCTAAACCAAACAAAGCTAAAGGAACAGTTGCAAGCCACAACATAGAGCGGTTTGAACTAAATCCTCGAATACTCCTCAAAAGGAGCATAGGTCCATTAACAAGACTTGCATCTTGTAGTTTGGACCTAGAGCGCCTTTGAGGCGTTTGCAAAGCAGTGGTCATAAAAAAAAATTAGATCTGCAAAAAAACAGTTTGTGCTGTTTCCTTTCAAATTTAAATTTATTCAAAAAACTTATCCGTGTCTAGTAGTTGTTTATACCATTTTTATAGTTGCACCTTAAAAAATTATTTGTTAAATTTAAAAATTTTTTTTTTTGCATTTCAAAATATCGAGTTTTTTTGGCTATTTTAAAGGTTTAATTCCATTCCATGATACGTGGTCTTTATGAAATTCAAAGGAACATGGGATAGTTATCATTCCTGCACTAAGAGATTCTCTAAAAATACTGCCGTATAAGGGATCTGCATCATCTCCAGGGGCAAAAAAACAAGCGTCTTTTCTCGTCATACAAAGTACTAAAACACTTTTACTTTCAGGAATTAATTCCTTTAATTCCATGAGATGTTTTTGACCTCTTTTCGTGACTGTATCTGGGAATAGAGCTACATTTTCTTTAATCCAAGTCGTATTTTTAACCTCTATGTAAATGTTACGTTTATCAGGATTTGAAGATTTTGGGGTTAAAAAAAAGTCAATTCTGCTTTTTTTATCTTTTCCATAAGGAACTTCAGATTTAATTGTCTCTATTTCACCTATTATTTCTATTAGCAGATTTTTCTCAATAACCTTTTTGATTAACTTATTTGCAAATAGAGTATTAATACCTACCCAAACCTCCTCATTTTTTGCATTAGAAACACATACCTGTTCCCAGGTAAAAGGTAATTTTCTTTTTGGAGAAGTGGAAAGACTTATTCTTACTTTTGCTCCCTCACTCAAAAGTCCCTTCATTGGGCCAGTGTTAGCGCAATGAGCAGTTACTACCTCTCCACTCTCTAATTCAATATCTGCAAGAAACCTTTTATACCTCTTAATTAAAACCCCTTCAATTAATGGATCAAAATCAATTATCCGATTATTCATAAATATGTCGTTAGTTAGAAATCAAATATAATTGAAACTTAAACTTGTTGAAAAATTTAGACGAATCCAAATGCATTCATTTTTAAAAAATAATGTTTTTTCAATTTCGTTTGGAACTAGTCTAAGTAAATTAGCTGGATGTTTAAGACAAATATTTATAGCCGCTGCTTTTGGGGTTGGCATAACATACGACGCGTTTAATTATGCATATATAATTCCTGGTTTTTTGCTAATAATCATTGGGGGCATTAATGGTCCATTGCATAACGCAGTCGTTGCAGTTTTAACTCCGCTTAACAAAAAAAATGGAGGGATTGTTTTAACTCAAGTAAGCATAAAACTTTCAATATTATTATTAATTTTAGCCATATTGATTTACTCTAATTCCAGTTTATTAATTGATTTATTAGCCCCGAATTTAAGTTACGAAGCTAAATCTATTGCCACTTACCAATTACAAATACTTACACCTTGCATCCCTTTATCCGGCTTCATAGGTTTAAGTTTTGGCGCCTTAAATTCCCAAAGAAAATTCTTTTTATCAAGTATAAGTCCAGCAATAACAAGCGTAACTATTATTTTTTTTATTTTATTTAGTTGGATTTTCAACCAAGAAAATACATCTTCTAATTTCTTTACTTATGCGGGATTACTGGCATTTGCAACTTTGACAGGAACTTTAATTCAGTTTGTTGTTCAAATTTGGGAAATAAATAGAATTGGTCTATTGAGATTAGAGTCAAACTTCAATTTATTTAAAGATGAAGAAAGGAGGATTTTCAAACTAATAATACCAGCATCTATTTCATCAGGACTAAGTCAAATTAATGTTTTTATCGATATGTTTTTCGTTTCAAGTTTTCAAGGCGCAGCATCTGGACTAGCTTACGGAAACTTTCTTATACAAGCCCCCTTAGGAATATTATCTAACTCCTTGATTCTGCCATTACTTCCAAAATTCTCTAAATTGAGAAGTGAAAAAGACGAAAGAGGTCTCCAAAAAAAATTGATATCTGGGATAGAGTTCTGTTTCTTGACAGCTATTTTTTTAACCGGATTTTTCATAACATTCAATAATCAAATCGTACAATTAGTTTTTCAAAGAGGATCTTTTGATTATTCAGCAACTTTAAAAGTAAAGAATATATTAATTGCTTATGCAGTTGGCATACCTTTTTATGTTTATAGAGATTTATTAGTTAGAACTTACTATTCAATAGAAAAAACAAACTTCCCTTTTAAGTCTTCATTTGCAGGGATAATATTTAATATTTTTTTTGATTGGTTTTTAATTGGTGCCCCAATTAAGAATTTTGGGAATCTTTCTCCTTATAATTTCGGAGTCGTAGGAATAATTTTATCTTCAGTAATAGTAAACTTTATAGTTTGTATTTTTCTTTCTTTCAATCTGCGCAATGAAAATATCATTTTGCCTAACTTGGAATTAATGAGGAAAATTAGCCTCATGTTATTAGCAGCATTTATAGACAGCACACTTTGTTTTACTATTCTCCAAACTACGAATAACTTCAATTCAAATATTGCGGAATTTTTATTATTAATATTTGGAACTCTAACTTTTTTTGTGATTTATTTTTTACTTACAAAATGCTTGAAAGTAAATAAATTTAAAGTTTCAAAAAAAGAGATTTAGTTTTTAAAAAAAACTTTCCAAAATCTCCTCTAATTCTAGAATTTGTGAGTTAGTGATTAAATTAATCAGTGGAATACTATTAACACCATCCCCTACTTTTACATTTATTGCTTTCAAACTTAATTTTGCAGCCTCCAATGGGCCTTGATCTATATTGCTGATACATTCAATAGCAAGATTTCTAGCCAGACCAGCGTCTCCAAGATACAAATTCCACTTTTCTATTTTAATAAAAACCTTTTCGGAAATAATATTTTCTAAATCACTTATACGTATCTGAGAGTCCATAAATATAAATTGATTTAAGTTGATTGTTTTGAAGTATCTTTAGGTTTTTTTATAATTACGAAAAGTAAATGGGAGGCCAAAAGAACTGACCAGACAATTGCAAAATTATTAAAGTAGCCGATTTCATATTTAATCTCTTTTAAAAGCCAAGTGCCACTTACAATCGCAGTAAATATCATGCAGTGAATAACAAAATTTACTATTCGAGAAAAATGTTTATAGATAGGATCTTCTAAATCACCATTTCCGTACCACTTTATAGGCATATTAATAATTAGATTGTTAATAATAGATATTTTACCTGAAATCTAGTTGACTAAGAGACCCTGAAACAGAGATATTACATAATTATGCGCCTGTAGCTCAGTGGATTAGAGCACCTGACTACGGATCAGGGTGTCGGGAGTTCGAATCTCTCCAGGCGCGTTTAGAATTCTGAAATATTTTTTTTATATTTTTCTAAAAAATATCGTCTATATTATGAGTATTACTTATCAAATTCAATGAATATCCTTCAAAATCTTAAAGAAAGTGATCCAGTAATATCAAATTTTATCGACTCTGAAAAAAATAGGCAGGAAACTCATCTTGAGTTAATCGCAAGCGAAAATTTCGCATCAATTGCTGTTATGCAGGCTCAAGGTTCTGTCCTTACAAATAAATACGCCGAGGGATTACCTCAAAAAAGATACTACGGGGGATGTGAATTTGTTGATGAAATCGAAGAATTAGCTATTCAGAGAGCGAAGAAATTATTTAATGCAGATTGGGCTAATGTTCAACCCCATAGTGGAGCACAGGCAAATGCTGCTGTTTTCCTAAGTCTACTTAAACCTGGCGACACAATCATGGGTATGGATTTATCTCATGGGGGACACCTAACTCATGGGTCTCCAGTAAATATGAGTGGCAAGTGGTTCAATGCAGTTCACTATGGTGTAAATAAAGAAACTAGTGAATTAAATTTTGATGAAATAAGAGAGATAGCACTTGAAACAAAACCAAAATTGATCATATGCGGATATTCTGCTTATCCAAGAACAATAGATTTTGAATCATTTAGAAATATTGCAGATGAAGTTGGTGCTTTCTTAATGGCTGATATTGCACATATTGCCGGTCTTGTAGCAAGTAAACTTCATCCAAATCCAATACCTTATTGTGATGTAGTAACTACAACTACTCATAAAACATTAAGAGGGCCTAGAGGGGGACTTATCTTATGTAAAGATGCAGAATTTGGAAAGAAATTTGATAAATCTGTTTTCCCTGGAACTCAGGGTGGTCCCCTCGAACATATAATTGCCGCTAAAGCAGTTGCATTTGGAGAAGCCTTACAGCCAGATTTCGTTAATTATTCCCAACAAGTAATAAAAAATGCAAAAGTTCTAGCTTCAACTTTAATAAATAGAGGTATCAATATCGTGAGTGGAGGCACTGATAACCATATTGTTTTACTCGATTTAAGAAGTATCAATATGACTGGTAAAATTGCTGACTTGCTCGTAAGTGAAGTGAATATCACTGCAAATAAAAATACCGTTCCATTTGACCCTGAATCACCTTTTGTAACCAGCGGACTAAGGTTGGGAACTGCTGCTTTAACTACTAGAGGCTTTAATGAGAATGCTTTTGCTGAAGTTGGCGAAATTATTGCTGATAGATTACTTAACCCAGATGATTCACTAATTGAAAGTCAATGTAAAGAAAGAGTATTAACCTTATGTAATCGTTTTCCTCTTTATGAAGGCAAACTTGAAGCATCAATTAAATGAGTCCTAACTCTAAGGGAGTTGAAATTCTTTCTATTGGAACGGAGCTACTCTTAGGAAATATTATAAATACAAATGCTCAATGGATTTCTGAACAGTTATCTCAATTAGGCTTAAATCACTTTAGGCAATCAACTGTAGGTGATAATTGTGATCGAATTATAAAAGTAATTCAAGAAATATCGAAAAGAAGTAATCTTCTAATTACAACTGGAGGCTTGGGACCCACCCCAGATGACTTAACTACTGAAGCAATAGCCAAATCTTTTAATGTATCTCTTTTTGAAAGACCGCTCTTATGGGATGAAATTAAACAAAAACTTTCAAACTCAAATCTCCTAGATGATTCCTCTAGCTTAAGGAAACAATGTCTCTTCCCAGAAAATGCTCAAATAATTAAAAACCCTAGGGGCACTGCCCCAGGAATGATATGGGAACCAGTAAAAGGATTTACTATTCTTACTTTCCCCGGAGTACCCAGTGAAATGAAAACTATGTGGGAAGAGACGGCGCGTGATTTCATTAAAACCAAATTCTCAGATAATTATTCCTTTTTTTCAAATACGCTTAAATTTGCAGGTATTGGAGAATCTAGTGTTGCAGAAAAAATTAATGATCTATTAAATCTTAAAAACCCGACTGTTGCTACATATGCAAACTTAGGAGAGGTTAAACTCAGAATCACAGCGCGAGCAAAGAATCATCTAGAAGCAAAAAATATAATTAAACCTGTAAATGAAAAATTAAGAAAAGAGTTTTCGAAATTTATTTTTGGTGAGGATAACGATACTCTTCCTAGCATTTTAATAAAAGAATTAACCAAGAGGAGTCAAACTGTTGTTTTTGCTGAATCCTGCACCGGAGGCCTTCTATCTTCATCACTAACTTCTATATCAGGCTCATCTCAAGTTTTTCAAGGTAGTATAGTTTCCTATAGTAATGCGCTAAAAAATTCATTATTAAATATTTCTGAAGAAAAGCTTACAAAATATGGAGCTGTTTCTGAAGAAGTTTGTGAGGCAATGGCAATTAATGTAAAAGAGAAATTAGGAGCAGATTGGGCAATAGCAATTAGTGGAATAGCTGGTCCTAACGGAGGCAGTCAAGATAAACCAGTTGGACTCGTCTATATTTCTATTTCAGGACCGAATAATCAAATAACTAATATAAAAAAACTATTTAACTCAACACGAAATCGAATTGAAATTCAAAGACTAAGTGTAAATGTGTGTTTGAACAGCCTCCGATTAATCCTATTATCGAATAGTAAGTAACTATTTTTACAAATTGAGTCAAGATACCCTATTTGATAAAGTTTGGGATTTACATAAAGTTTCAAGTCTTCCTGGAGGATCTGATCAATTATTTATTGGTCTACATCTTATCCATGAAGTGACGAGTCCTCAAGCATTTGGTGCTTTAAAGGATAAAAGATTAAAAGTAAAATTCCCTGATAGAACTGTTGCCACTGTTGATCATATTGTCCCAACAGATAATCAGAACAGGCCTTTCAAAGATAATCTCGCTGAACAGATGATTGAAACACTTGAGAAGAATTGCTTAGAACATAAAATAAAATTTTTTAATATTGGTAGTGGTAATCAAGGAATAGTTCATGTAGTAGCACCGGAATTAGGCCTAACTCAGCCAGGAATGACAATAGCTTGCGGAGATTCACACACTTCAACTCATGGAGCTTTTGGTTCAATTGCTTTTGGGATAGGTACAAGTCAAGTAAGAGATGTTCTTGCTACCCAAACCTTAGCCATGAACAAATTGAAAGTGAGGCAGATTTGGTGTGACAATAAACTATCTAAGGGTGTTTATTCTAAGGATTTAGTCCTTCATATCATTAATAGACTTGGTGTAAAGGCAGGAGTAGGTTTCGCATATGAATTCGCAGGCCCTGCGATACATGAATTATCAATGGAAGAAAGGATGACGATATGCAATATGTCTATTGAAGGAGGCGCAAGATGCGGCTACATTAACCCTGATGAAAAGACCTTTAGTTACATTAAAAATAAATTATGTGCTCCAAAAAATGAGCATTGGGATAAAGCACTCAGATGGTGGAAATCATTAAAAAGCGATGAAAATTCAATTTATGATGACGTAATTAAATTAGATGCTTCTAAAGTAGAGCCAACCGTAACCTGGGGAATTACCCCCGGTCAAAGTATAAGCATTAATCAACAAATACCTCTTTTAGATGACTTATCCCAAAATGATAAATTAGTTGCAAAAGAGGCTTATGAATACATGAGTTTCAAGCCGGGACAATTAATAAAAGATACTCCTGTAGACGTTTGTTTTATAGGTAGTTGCACAAATGGGCGAATCAGTGACTTAAGAGTTGCAGCTAAAATATTAAAGGGCAAAAAAGTATCCAAGAATGTCAAAGCATTTGCAGTTCCAGGTTCAGAAAAAGTGGCCACTGAAGCAAAACAAGAAGGTATTGATCAGATTTTTAAGGATTCTGGATTTCAATGGAGAGAGCCTGGCTGCTCAATGTGTTTAGCAATGAATTCAGATAAGTTAGTTGGTAATCAAGTTAGTGCTAGTTCTAGTAATAGAAATTTCAAGGGTAGGCAAGGTTCTCCCAACGGGAGAACACTTCTCATGAGTCCAGCAATGGTTGCTGCTGCCGCAATTAATGGCAAAGTCAGTGACGTTAGGGAATTGATCAACTGATGAAATTAGAGTTCACCCCACCAATTGGAAAAATTTCAAATATGAAAGGGCAATGTATCTCTTTGATTGGTAACGACATTGATACGGATCGGATAATTCCAGCGCGTTTTTTGAAGTGTGTTAACTTTGATTCATTGGGTGAATCTGTTTTTGAGGATGATAGAAAAACCTTAAAAGGGAAGCATCCTTTTGATCTAGAGGAAAACAAAAATGCCTCAATACTAGTTGTTAATAGCAATTTTGGATGTGGTTCCAGCAGAGAACATGCCCCCCAAGCGCTTATGAGATGGGGTATAAAAGCAATCATAGGCGAGAGTTTCGCCGACATTTTTTACAGTAACTGTATTGCGATAGGAATTCCATGTTTTACGCTACCTAAAAAATCCCTAGAAGAAATTCAAAACTATTGCGATAATCAATCTTTATTCTTAGAAATTGATCTTAGAAATTCATCAGCAAAATCAAAAGATTTAAATTTCAATCTTGAGATTAAGGAAAGCTCCAGAAAAATGTTTTTATCAGGAGAATGGGATGCTACTTCAACACTACTTGAAAATAAAAATTTAATAGAAAATAAATTTAACCAATTACCCTATATAAAATTTAGTACTAATTTTTTATAGCTATTTAAATCCATAGAGACTAAAAGAAATACCGCCTGCTTGATTATGAGGCTGATAAAAAATACCAAATTCATAGGATCTTTTTTTCCAATTTAAAGAAATTTTAGAATCTATAAATTCACCATAATCATTTGAATCATTTGTTAAGTTCAAAATCCCAAAACTCTTGAGAATAAAAGGTCCATATAATTGCTGATCAAAATAGATATCTAAGGTGAAGTTTTCATAATTCTGATCAAACTTAAAAACACTTTCACCACTATTAAATTTATAGAAAGGTAAAAAACTTATCCGAGTGTAGTCAAAAGTTTTATTTTTAAAATTACCTACTATGTATTCTGGGCCAGCACCTAAACCTAAATATTCTTGATGATCCCCATTTTCATAGACAGAATAAGATAATTCTAATTTTGTGTTAAGACTTAGTCCTTTGGTTATTGGTTCAGGAATGAAACTATATGAGATATCAACAGATTCCTTTTTAGGTTCTACAATACTGATTGGAAATTTCTGATTAAGAGAATAAAACAAATTACTCTTTAGGTTAGTTACTAAATTTTTAGTATTCAAACCCTCTGCAGTTATCTCGGCCAAACCTAAAGATAAAGATTCTGACTTTTCAATGCCATCAACAACCCAAGTATTTTCTTTTTTTAATTTTGAACCAATACCTGAGTAAATTTCTGCTTCACCCAATGAACCATTCCAGACCCTCTCTCTATAAATTCCATAAAAACTTTTTTCCCATTTTGAATCTAATAGATCAATTTCTTTACTCAATTCAGTTTTAAATCTAAATGCATCTGCAAATTTATCAAAATCAAGCGAATTTAAATTCTTATCTATTTCTAAATTCCAATTTTTTATTGTGCCTTTTATCTTAGATTTTAGAGCAAAATAATCTTCATAACTTGAATTTCTCTTTATCCTTTCCGAAGTGATTGATTCGTCCTTTTTTACAAAACTTTTTGTATACCCTTTTAAAAACCTCTGAATAAGAAATTGCGGCTCTAAATCAAGAACAAAATCATCATAAATATCTATAGAGTTAAATTTCCTACCAATAAAATACCCATCCTTATCAAGGTTTTCGTATCCTAAATTCCATCTATTTTCAAAGTCAAAGAATTCTCCAGAATTTGTTAAAGTTCTATCTCCAAGCCAAAATGGAATTGAAACTTTTTCTTCAAATATTAAATAGTTTATTGATGACTTAAATCGTAATTTCTCTTCTTCAGAAATAACTTTTAATGAATTAATAGCTAATTTAACCTGTTTTGATTCAAGTAAATCATTACTAAATAAAGCCTTCTTACTTTCCCATTTTTGGCCATCTATAGATATTTTATCTGTAAAAAATAACCAATTTTCAACCTTATTAGGAGTATTTATTACTTCCTTTTTCTTAAATTCAAGTAAATTTTCTATCTTATTTGAGTCTGATGAGCTGAAATTTGAAGACAAGTCATTCATCAATGTGTTGGTATTAATAGATCCCTTAACATCTAATAAATACCCTTTCTCACTAATAAAACTGTACTCTAGTTGTTCAATTTTGAAGAATTGATCCCCTAATTCCAAAGATATATTACCTTTAGCACTAATTTTTTTATTTAACTTATCGTAAATTAAAGTATCTGCTTTAAGCATTTTGCCTCTATAAGCAACGGATACATTTCCCTCTGCATAAATAACATCATTTATTTCAGACTGTTTATCAGATTGAATTATTAACTCTTGTTGCTTTTTGGCTTTAGCTACTAAAAATGAATCAAATTTTTTCTTTAATAAATTTCCAAAGGTAGTATTATCATCAGAAATTTTTGAAGAATTTAATAAGGTATGTTCACTAAAATACTTTGACCAAATCAATTTAGTATTATGATTATTGATAATTTTATTAACTTTTAGAAGTTCAGCTGACTTTGATGGCTGTAGGATGTTAATAAAAAGAAAAGAGAAAAATATTACTTTTTTTGAAATTCTAGGATTCAATTTAAAAATTATATGAGTTATTAATCCTGAGGACTTTCTAAATCTTTTCTATTTGGCGTTCTTGTTGGGTCACTTGCTAAAAATCCGAAAAGAAATATACCAACAAAGAAAAAGACGATAGTGTAGACAGAAATTTTTAAGGCGAGCATGGAATTACTAGTGCTGACAGATTTATATCTTATTAAATTTATAATTAAACTATGGTTAATTGTTTACTTTTTGTATTTTTGGAAAATTTTGAAATACTTTAAGAACGATTAATCGTCATGGTCATCCCAAGGATCCGTAAGCTTTGCAGCTTTTGGTCCAAACGCAGTCCAAAGACCAAAACCGGTTAAAGCTAGAAGTAATGCCAGAATTGTTACCGCAATAGAAACTGCAGGATCTGGAGCAGATGATAAAGTTTGCATCAATTTTGCTAAGTTTGTAAACAATTTATGTATAAGTTCTTATACAATAGCGAAATAATATTCGATTTTGTGATTTTAACATGGGTCAAAAAACAGCCTTAGGGAGTCTTTTAAAAGCAATTGGCAATTCAGGTCAGGGAAAAGTTGTACCCGGTTGGGGAGCAGTTCCTATCATGACAGTTATTGGTCTACTACTTTTGGTTTTTTTAGTTATTCTTCTACAAATTTATAACCAATCACTTCTATTACAGGGGTTCTCAGTAGATTGGAACGGAAACTAAAGTTCTAAAAATCTATCAAGAAGTTATCCAAATAATTTGAGTATTACTAAATAATCTTTTTTTTTAGAACTTTTGTTTTGATTAACTAGGTTATAGTTTTCTATATATTTATTATTCTCAATAAAAAAATTGAGAAATTTACCATGAATGAAATATTTTTAATTGGATTAGGAAATCCTGGAAAAAAGTACTCAAAAAGTAGACACAATATTGGTTTTTTACTGCTTGAAAATCTCTCGAAAAAATATAATTCAAATTTTTTATTAAAAGATAAGCTTAAAAGTTCCTGCTCAGAATTTCAAATCAATGATTCTACTTTCAGATTATTTTTACCAAATACTTTTATGAATAATAGTGGTGATGCTGTCAGAGCAATAGTTGATTGGTACAAAATAAATTTAGATCAAATTTTCATAATAGTGGATGATAAAGATCTTCCCCTTGGAAAAATAAGATTTAGAAGAAAAGGAAGCTCAGGTGGACATAACGGACTTAAAAGCATAATTGAACAATTGCAGACAGAAAACTTCAAGAGAATAAGAATTGGTATTGGGACACCTCCCTTAGTAAAAGGGAAAAATCATTTCAATACCATTTCTCATGTATTAGGAAATATTTCTCCTGAAGAAAAATCAATATTGGATAAAGTATACAGGAGAGTAATAGAATCCCTCGAACAACTAAATACTAAAAAAGAAGAATATATAATAAATGAATTAAATTCTTTTGATAAAGACCAACCTTAAGAAATGCGTTCAAGACCTGAAACGATTGCCAATGTAAGTGTTAAAGAATATTGCTTCTCAAAAAAGCAAATTCAGGGGATTGTGGAAGCTAGTCAATTTAAGTGGACCTTTACATGGTCTTTTAATAAAGGCTTATTAACAGTAAATCCACCTTTGGGAAGAGCATTAATAGAGGATGCCTTATTAAAATTTTTATTGAAAAAAGATTATGCACTAGAAGCAGGGAATGAATATAAGTTCACTATTTCAGCCAAGTTTTAAAATCCATATTTTGACTCAAGGTAAACTTCATTTTGCAATAATCTTCTAAAATTATCAAAGCTGATATCGCATCAAGGTTTTTATTAAGGATAAAAACCTCTCTAGGCATTAAAAACTTCAGACCACTAATTGGGAAAAGTTCGAAATATCTTGCTTTAGCCCTGTAGGTAGTATTTTTTTCCTCAAAAGTTATTATTTCTTTTTTAAAAAAATATAGTTTCTCTCTAATTTCTTTACTTGAAGTACCATTGCCAATAATAATTTGTGATATGTCCTCAGCGGCAATTAAATTTCTGACATAATTCTCAAGTAATTCACTTTTAAGAATAGTCGCTTCATAAACTTTTTTTTCACTTATTTCGGCTAATACTAAGCCGCATTTACTTTTACCGGGATCAATAGTTATAACTCTAGGCATTTAAGATTTAATCTTTAAAATATTGATTTCAACGACTATGGGTTCTATAGTTTTACTATCTCTCAAAGATACTACTTCTAACTTAAATTTGATATTTTGATTTTCTTGAAGAAAGTCCCTAATTTTTTTTACAAAATTTCGATTTGTTTTAATTTCACTAACTTGTGATCCTTTTGACTTAATTTCATCCCTTGTTTCTCTAAGCAATGATTTAATTTTTGAATTTATTGATTTAAGATTTAAATCACTTTCTCCCAGAATTGAACTTGTAATAACATCACCTTTTTTGACTATAAATTTATTCTCTAATAAATCAGGAGATACAAAAACATAGTTATCACCTTTTAAAACATTTGTTGCTGATTTGATGAGTAAAATCCAGTTACCACCCTTAGCAGTTATTGTCTGAATTTTTGTTATGTCACTAGGTCTCCACAAAAGAATATTTTTTGCTTCTTTATTAACTGGAATTACAATTTTCTTAACAAATTTATCAGCTTCATTGTAGATTTTTGTAAAGTCTAGTTTTACATTTGAGCTAGAGTTGATTTCAGCTATAAATAAAGTTTGTCCTCTTTTAATAACAATATTTCCTCTCCTAAATTCATTAATATTATTTTTTAATTGATTTAACTCCTTTTCTTTTTGAATAATTTTACCTTCTAGTTCCTTTTGTTCTTCAAGTAAAGGGATTAAAGCCTTTTTACTTTCATCTAAAGTTTTTTGCAAAAAAGGAATATCAACAAAAAGCCTTTGTCTGAATTCTTCACTTACTAAAATCAATAGCCCTATTGATATTGAACTAATAAACCCACCAGTAATAATAGTTATTATAGTTGCTGTTTTTTTCGGTCTTAATTTTAAGATACTAAATCTTGCTTTACCAATCTTTGTTCCAAGAATATCTCCAAATGGTGCAATCAATCCCCCTAGTAATATTAAAAAAACAATTAAAATCCAAGCCACACTATTGCATATACTCAGTACATCATAAATTATGATGAATCAATTAAATCTTTTTGCAAGAGCAATTGGATCGAAAACTGTGATCTTTTTTCTTTCAATATTAAGAAGCCCTGAATCCTTTAAATCTCCCAATAGTCTTGTAATGGTTACTCTTGTAGAGCCAATAGCTTCAGCAATTGCCTGATGTGAAAGCCTTAAATCTATCGTAATACCTTTTTCACCTGCAACTCCAAAGTCTCTACAAAGGACCATTAAAAAACTTACTAAACGAGAAGACATATCTCTATGTGTAAGAGTTTCTATCATTGTTTCTGTTTGCAGGATCCTACTTGAAAGTCCCTGTAAAAGTAACAGTCCGACTGATGCATCTTCCTCTATGGCTCTTAAAACAGAATTTGCAGGTGCTGTTATCATTTCGACTCTAGTGAATGCTATGGCGTGGTAAAAACGATCGGATCTATGGCCTGTTAGAAGAGATAAAACACCAAAGAGACTATTCTCTCTTAAAAGAGCAACAGTTATTTCTTCACCTGACTCATAAACTCTTGAAAGTCTTACTGCTCCTCTTCTTATAAGATAAACCCTTTCAGCAGGGTCTCCAGGGAAGAAAATTGTTTTAGACCTCTCAACCATTTCTGTGCTTGCACCATCTAGACCTTTAATAACTTCCATTAAAGTTCTATTTATTGGAAAACGTTCTCCAACAGAGTTAATTTTACTTTGTCCGGAATGTTGCGAACTAAAGCGGTTGAATCCTCGTGAAGCAGGTATCATAAATGTCTTGACTATTAAAAAATTTAAGGAGACACCATAAAATATCTTGTATCAACAGTAACAATTTTCGATTCTTATCTGTTTATCAACAAGCTTTTTTCAATCAGTTTCAAATTGCTTAACCCTTTTTTAAGTAAAATTACACTATATGCAGTGTCATTAGATTCTAATTATACTGCATGTAGAAAGAATCTAAATAATGGTAATTAGTTCATCTAACCTATATTCAAAAGGTAATCTTGATGTTGTAAAAACAAATACTTCAAGCAAAATTAATGTAAAAAAATTTTCGCAAAACGGACAAATTCAAATCTATCAATCTTCATATAGAGGTAGCTACACATCTATCATTAGAGACTCTCTGAGAAATGCTGCTCTTGGCAGGAAAGTTCTACTAATACAATTTATGAAAGGAGGGGTGAAACAAGGAGTTGATAATTCAGTAAAGCTATGCGGTAATTTAACATGGGTAAGATCATCACATTCCTTTGATCAATATAATTCTGAAACAATTGAAAATAATAAAAATTTAAAAAAATCTATTCATGAATCTACTATTGAATTATGGAATTTTTGCAAAAGAGAACTACAGTCTGGAGAGAATGATCAAATCATACTTGATGAAATTCTTTTAGCTATCGATATGAAAATTATCGATAAAGATGATTTGATTTCAACACTTGAAAACCGATTTATATCAGGAGATGTAATCCTTACTGGTACGGACATACCTAAAGATTTATTATTAATGGCTAATCAAATTACCGAACTTCGCTCATAAACAATGCTAAAAAATGATCTCTGGATAAATCAAAAAGCTGCGGAAGGTATGATAAATCCCTTTCAATCAAATTTGGTGAGACATCTTGAGCCTGAGAATAAACAAAAGCCAGTTTTGAGTTACGGATGTTCATCCTATGGCTATGATTTAAGACTTTCATCAAAAGAATTCCTAATTTTCAGACATGTCCCGGGTACTGTGATGAACCCCAAAAAGTTTAATCCTAATAATTTAGAGAAAACTGTTCTTCACCATGATAATGATGGAGACTTTTTTATTCTTCCTGCTCACTCCTATGGTTTAGGAGTTGCTTTAGAAAAGATGAAAGTGCCAGAAAATATAACTGTAATTTGCATAGGCAAAAGCACTTACGCAAGACTCGGGATTATTGTTAATACAACGCCCGCAGAGGCAGGGTGGGAAGGTCATCTAACTTTAGAGTTTAGTAATAGTTCAGGTGCAGATTGCAGAATTTATGCTGAAGAGGGTATTTGTCAACTACTCTTTTTTGAAGGTGATCCATGCTCTACAACCTATGAAGATAGAAGAGGTAAATATCAAAACCAACCAGAGAAAGTTACTCTAGCAAAGATCTAAAATGAGTAAAGTTGAACTAATTTCGCTAACTCCTGATGCAGAAAAAACAATGGCTTATATTGCAAGAGTTAGTAATCCAAAAAATCAAGATAATGAAGACTACTCGAAATTATTGAGTTATTGCATTAAAAATGAGCATTGGAGTGTTTTTGAACAGTCATTTATGACCTTACAAATTGAAACTAACAGAGGAATAGCTGCTCAAATTTTAAGACATAGATCATTTACTTTCCAGGAATTTTCACAGAGATATGCAGATAGTTCTCAATTGGGTAATATTCCCTTACCAGAGTTAAGGCGTCAAGATTTTAAAAATAGGCAAAATTCAATCCCTGATCTCCCTGATGAGTTACAAAAAAGATTCAATAAAAAAATTGGTTTACATTTTCAAGCTGCTTCAGAATTATATGAAGATTTACTTGCTGAAGGGGTAGCAAAAGAATGTGCGAGATTTGTTTTACCTTTAGCAACTCCTACAAGAATCTATATGTCTGGTTCTTGCAGATCTTGGATCCATTATATTCATTTAAGATCAGCTCACGGCACCCAAAAAGAACATAAGTCTATTGCCGAAAATTGCAAGTCTATTTTTAAACAAAGTTTTCCGATTGTATCAAAATCTTTAGAATGGTAAAAATTATCCATGACTACGAGGATTTACCACATTATTTTTATTTTTTTTAATTGTTGAAAATTCAGCATTAATACTTTCCTTATATGGTTTCTCTTCTTTTTCTAAATTATTAATTGATTCTCTTATCTTCATTTCATCTTGTTTACCAATAAGTGTAGATATTAGATTACCCTTTTCATCAAAAAGATTAACTTGAGGAATCCCGTTCACATCAAACTTTTGGATATATTTACCCCATTTTTGATTATCAACATTTAAAAAAACAAAATTAATTTCTTTTTCATATTCATCTTTAAAAGCAGAAACCTGTGGGGCCATTTCTTTGCAAACCTCACACCACTCAGCATAAAATTCAAGAAATGTAGGCTTGTTATTTGTAAAAGCTATTTGAGGGTCAACAGATAATTCTCCAAAACTTTTTAGAAGATAAGTTGATTTAAAAATAAGATTTCTAAATAAAAGGAATGAAATAATAACAATACTTATTATCAAAACTAGTATTATCTTAAGATTTGTTTTTGAAATTTGCTCTTGACTCTCAGATTCCACTAGTAATTAATTATCAACTAAAAATATTTTAAATAAGTTAAACAAATAAAGAGAATTGGTATCTATGAGCTTTTAATCAACTGATAAGATAAGAAATGAATATTTATCATAAATTCCTTGATTCCTTAAATCTAATTATGCAATCAATCTTTGGAACTGATGGAATAAGAGGAAGATTTAATGAAGAGATAACCTATTCTCTAGCCTACAAAGTAGGATATTCTCTGGGATTGACTTTAGAGAATAAAAATCCAATATTAATTGGAAGAGATACAAGAATTAGTGGTGAAATTCTTCTTCAGGCAATAACACAAGGCTTAAATGAGAGCGGCAAAAAATTTATAAATCTTGGAATCTGCCCTACCCCAGCAATACCTTTTCTAATAAAACAACAGAATCTTAGTAGTGGGATCATGATATCTGCAAGTCATAATCCACCAGAATATAATGGCATAAAAATTTTTGATCATAATGGGCAAAAAATTACAAAGTCTATAGAAAATAAAATTCAAAAATTAATTGAAGAGTCGAATCAAAATATATCAGTTCCTAAAAAAGTGATCCCTCTAAAAACAAATAAAGATCTCATGGATTTTTATATTAAAAGCCTTATCCAAACAATGGGTGGAGAAAATCTAAGTGGGTTGAAAATAATTTTAGACACATGCTATGGATCAGCGACAACCTGCGCAAAAAAAATTTTTCAGGCTCTTGGTGCTGAAGTAAGAGTTATCAATAACACTAATAATGGTTTGAAAATTAATATGAATTGTGGTTCTACTAACCTCGAACCATTAAAAAAAGCATTAAGAGAGAATCCTGCAGATATGGGTTTTAGCTTTGATGGAGATGCCGATAGAGTAATTGGAATGGATTCTAAAGGTAATGTTTTAGATGGAGATCACATTCTTTTTCTTTGGGGCAGAGAGCTAATGGAACAAAAAATGCTGACAAATAATTTATTAATATCAACGCAAATGGCAAACTTAGGTTTTGAAAGTGCTTGGGAGAAAATTGGAGGAATTTTACATAGAACTAACGTAGGAGATAAATATGTACATGACGCAATTAAGGAAAAAAGAGCTGATTTAGGAGGGGAGCAGTCAGGTCATATACTTTCAAAAATTAATAACTTTTCCGGAGATGGGATATTGACTGCACTTCAAATTTCTAAATATTGTAAAGTGAAAAATATTAATTTAAATGACTGGCTTAAAAGTAGTTTCGAACCTCTTCCTCAAAAACTAACCAATATCAAATTAAATTTTAACATTAAAAAATTAAATCCAAAAACCAAATTCTTAATCGATCAAACTATAGAAAATTTTCAGGCATTATATTCGGATAATTGTAGAGTTTATATAAGGACAAGTGGGACAGAACCTTTAATTAGAGTTCTAGTTGAAGCCAAAAATCATGAAGAGGTTAATTCCTTATCGAGCGAAATAACAGACAAACTCTTTTTAGAAATTAACAAAATAATTAACTAACAAGTAATCAATTTTTTATATAAATCCTTTCAAAAATTTCAAGTTGGTTAACAATTACATACTTTTCACGATTAGTTTTTACTTTACTTGGATTAAAACTTTCGGAATAATTAAAATCTTTTTTATCTATTTTTTTAAAATAAAAATTACTCGATATAGTGCTATCCATGTAATCGAATAGATCCTTTACATCTGTTTTTATAAAAATCAGAGTCCCTTTTTGTAATGAATTTGAGAGAATATTAATAAATTCTGGTTGAATTACACGCCTTTTAAAATGTCTCTTTTTAAACCATGGATCAGGAAAATTAAAAGAAATACTTTTTAGATTTTTGATAATGAATTTACTTTGGACATCATTCAAAATATTATTAGCATTACCAAATAAAAAATATAGATTTTTGATTTCTTTTTCAATCACTTTTAATTTAGCATTTTTAACTAATTTCTCACGAATTTCAATTCCCAAATAATTCCAACTGGTATTAACTAAAGCTAAATCGAATAGAAACTCACCTGCAGCACAACCTATATCCAAATGAAGATTCAATTTAGAATTTCCAAACATGTCGCTCAAAGAAGGAATTCTCTCAATCTGATTAAAATTACTACTAAGCGGATTAACATGCTGTCTCATACAATTATTAATATATTTTTAGGCAATAATATAAGGATGCATAATATTCATAACTATGACAATAGTAAGTTCAAAAGTAACAGTTTGATGTTTAATTATTATGTGTTTAAAAAGAAAAAGTTTTGAACGTTTTTAATCAACTTTCTATTTGGCTATCCTTTCAACTTTCAATAATTTTCCTTATTGGTATTCCCATTACTCTATCCTTGTGGTCAATTAAAAAAAGAAATAAAGCAGTTAATAAACTTCTTTCAATTTATTGGAAAATATCTCTTTTATTTTTTATAAGCCTTCTTCTTTTAATAGGTAAATATAATTATGCTCTCGTGATAACAAATATTTCAACATTATTAATGACAGTTTCAGTTTGGTTTTGGAACGATATTAATGATGAGTTAAGAGAATATGATTTTTCTTACTCTCTCACCACAACGACAAAAATTTGGAGATGGACGATAACTTTTATATCTCTCAATTTCTTAATTCAAAGTTTACAAAACTTTAACTGCTTTTCTTTTATTAGTTCCGATGCGTGTGCAATATGGCTTCAGCCTTCTTCAAATTTATATCTTATTTTAAAAAATTTATTTAATTTTTTCTTTGGAGCTAACTTTACTCAGCCGATAGCAAAATTCTTAGGATTATTTTCATTACTAATATATATTTTAGGCCTTATTCAATGGTCAATAATCAAATTACCTAAAAATGGAAGAAACTCTTACTTCTCAGAAAATGGCAAAAATTGATTTAATAAATAGCCTTGAAAAAATCAGTTCCAAGATACCTGATAGGATACTCAAACTAGAGGGTTTCATTCAAAAAGAAAATCAAAAAGAACAATTAGAAATAATTATTTTCAGAGGTTTCAGTAGCTCAACAACGCATCCAATTGAAATAGATTCAGAAAAAAAAGTAATAGCACTAAATTATATCATTAAGAATTTTAAACTTTATAAAGCACCGTTAACAGAGGCCGGAGAAAATTTTATAAGAGAAAATGAAAACTCAGTTTTCTTTTTGAATCAAAAAAACTGGATTTAAATAAATTCAAAATTAATAATGTTTGAACATCTTTTGCATAATTTTGTATTTTGTATTCCAATAAAAGTTTCTTTTTGATAATGCCAACATCTATCACATTTTTGACCTTGAGCTTTTAATATCTGTATTTTTCCAAGTGCATTGTTATCAATAATTAGAGAATTTTCCACTAAATCAGATACCACTTGGAAGTTTGATACTATAAGCCAATCTCTAAATAAATCTACATCTTGATTTCCAAATTCTTTTAGCCAAGTAAGTGAATCTTTTAGAACTTTATCTTCAGGTAAATAATTAACTTCAGTTTCCAAAGCTGCTCCAATTATTTGTTTGTTTCTACATCCTTCTATAGCCTTGTTAATTTCAACTCTCAAATTTCTTAAATTTGCAATGTGTTCATTAAGTATTTGATTTTTCCATGACTGCGAAAATATTGGCCATCCTCTTTGAAAAACTGATTTTTCTTTAGTTGAATATGGTAGATTTTGCCAAATATCTTCAGCCATATGACAAAGCACTGGAGAAATAAGTACGGCTAAATTTTCAACAACTTTTGACATGACATACTGACATGATCTTCTCCTAAATTGTGATTTAGAACTTACATACAACCTATCCTTCGCAATATCTAAATAAAAATTTGATAGATCTACAACGCAAAAACTTTGCAAGATTTGGAAAAATTTTGAAAATTCATAATTTTCATAAGCATTTGATATTTCATCTGTAACCTCAACTAGTCTGCCTAACATCCATTGATCTAAGAGAGGCAATTGATCAATTTCAAAACTATCAACATTAGGATCATAATCATGAATATTGCCCAGAAGATATCTTGCAGTATTACGGACTTTTCTATAAACGTCTGAAAGTTGCTTGAGTATATTTGAACCAATTGGAACATCAACTGAATAATCTACAGAGCTTACCCATAGCCTTAAAACATCAGCACCATAAGCAGGATCAGTTTTTTTATTATTACCTCCATTAATAATTATATTTGGGTCAACAACATTTCCTAAAGATTTACTCATTTTTCTTCCATTTTCATCGAGTGCAAAACCATGAGTTAAAACTTTCTTATAGGGAGGTATATTATTGACTGCAACAGATGTTAGCAAAGAAGACTGAAACCATCCTCGATGTTGATCTGAGCCCTCTAAATAAAGATCTGCTGGATACTTTAATTCACTTCTTAGTTCACATACTGCGGCCCAGCTAGATCCTGAATCGAACCAAACATCCATTGTATCTGTCCCTTTTTTCCATTGATCCGATTCTTTTGCATAACTTTCAGGCAAAAGATTCTTAACATCCCAATCCCACCAAATATCTGCTCCATGTTCACTAAAAAGTTCTTGAATATGATTAATTATCTCGTTGTTAAGTAGGATATCATTACCATTTTTTTTATAAAAGACTGGAATAGGTACACCCCATGACCTCTGTCTAGAAATACACCAATCTCCTCTCCCAACAACCATAGAATAAATTCTTTTCTTTCCAGTTTCTGGCATCCATTCAACATCTTCGATTGCCTTTAATGCAGATGATCTAAAGCCCTTTACAGAGGCAAACCATTGTTCTGTTGCCCTAAAAATAGTTGGTTTTTTGGTTCTCCAATCATACGGATATCTATGTTTATAATTTTCTTGTAATAAAAGCAAATTATTTCCTTTTAAATATTCAATAATTAAATCATTTGCATCTTTCAGGACATTGGATCCTTGAAATTGTCCAGAAGATTCATTTAAGTTCCCTTTTTCATCAACAACACATGTAATTGGTAAATCATATTTTTGCCCGACATTAAAGTCATCTATCCCATGACCGGGTGCAGTATGAACAATTCCAGTTCCTGATTCTGTCGTAATATAATCCCCCCCAATCAAGATTCTGCAATTTTTATCCTTAGTAGGATGTTGATATTCAATATTTTCCAATTCAGAACCTCTAACCTCTAAAAGCACCTTGAAATCTTTATTAAATTTCTTACTTATTTCAAAAGATAAATCCTTTGCAAAAAGGTAAATTCGTTTCTCATCATCATCGATAGCAAAAACGTACTTTATTTTTGGATTTACTGCAACTGCTTCATTTGCAGGTATGGTCCAAGGAGTAGTAGTCCAAATAGTTATGAAAGAATTATTTTGAAAAAAATCTTTTTTGATATTAAGATTTTCTTGGTTGAAATTTAATAGAATTTGCTCAGATATATTAGTAATTTTTAATGAAACATAAATACTTTTTGAATAATGTTCATCTGGATATTCTAATTCTGCTTCTGCAAGTGCAGTCCTCGAACTTGGACTCCAATGCACAGGTTTAAGACCTCGATATATATATCCATTTAAAAACATTTTCCCAAATACTCTAATCTGAGCAGATTCATAACTTTTCTTAAGAGTTAAGTAAGGGTTATCCCAATTTCCCCATATGCCCCACCTTTTGAAACCCTCCTTTTGATTATTAATTTGTATATGGGCATAATCTGTTGCTTTTTTTCTTAAATTTAGAGTGTCAAGATTCTTTCTTTCATCAGATTTTAAATTCTGAAGAACTTTTAATTCAATAGGTAAACCATGACAGTCCCAACCAGGTACGAAATGAACCCTAAATCCTCTTAAGGTTTTGTACTTATTAATTATGTCTTTTAAAACCTTATTAAGGGCATGACCCATATGAAGAGCTCCATTTGCATAAGGAGGGCCATCATGTAATGTAAATATTTCGCCTGAATTGTTTGATCCTAATTGGAAATCAATATCATTATTAGCCCAAAAATTCTGTATCTCAGGTTCTCTTACAACTGAATTTGCGCGCATTGAGAAGTCAGTTTTTAATAAATTTAAAGTTTCTTTATAAGAAAAGTCTGATTTTTGTTCTTTGCTATTTTGAGATTTCATACGACGATATAAGAAATATTGGTGATCAAAAGAATTATTTAAATAAATCTAATTCATTATATTCTTTCTTAATTGACCTGTAGTTTTTTTGGGATGTTTCAAATAACCAATTTATTTATTTCAGACTTTTATATTATCATTTTTATCATTTCTTACCCACTTTTTTTGGGTTGTATTTTTATTATTGCTACCAAAATTAAAAAAATTTGAAGGTTTAGTGAAATCAGAAACTACCAGATTTATGGATTCTAATATTTTCAAAAAGTTATTTTTAAACTCGAAAAAGGTAATTAATTTTTTCTTTTCGTTATCCGTCAATTGGTACCATCTAGATAAAAAAAGCTCTACTAGATAAAAAACAACAAGTACTGTTAAAAAAAGGAAAATTACAAAAGATGATTCATCTAGTGTTTTATGTTTTATTATTAATATCAAACCTATTAATAAATTTAAAAAAGCTTTTATTAAGTCTTTTGGTTTACCGAGCTCAAGATAAATTATCGGTACAGTTAGAAAAATGGTCCCAACCAAAATATAAAAAGTTCCCAAATAAAATATCAAACTATTCATTTAATTAACTGCTTAATTAAATTATAAGAGCTGATATCAAGAAACAAACTATCTATCAGAATTTCCTTAAGTGCGGTCGGGGAGACTTGAACTCCCACACCCGAAGATACGAGTACCTAAAACTCGCGCGTCTACCAATTCCGCCACGACCGCTCAAATAAAATAATAATTGAAAGAGGTTTATTTTAAAAATTTTTTTTCTTAAGATGATTAATTTGACACATATAAATTGAATTAAAAATCTCCTATAAGAAATTTTTTATGTTTAAGCATGCAAACATCTTAAATTATTAGTTATATTATTTAAAGAATAAAAGAAACGATTCCAAACTTAACCAGTAAAAATACAACGAAAAATACTAATTCTTCAAAAACATTTAATTGGCAAAAAGAGATTAAAAATTACGTAGATCCGCCAAGTTTTTGGAATCCAACATTAGGTTTATTTTTTGGCGGTTATTTTCTTGCGTTTCTTAGCATATGGCAATGGTATAGAGGTGTTTGGCCTTTACCTTTACTTGTAGCCACTGCTTTTTTAGCTTTGCATATTGAAGGCACTGTTATTCATGATGCCTGTCATAAAGCTGCTCATCCAGTTCCTTGGATAAATCAAGCAATGGGCCATGGCTCAGCTATTCTATTAGGTTTTAGCTTCCCAGTTTTTACGAGAGTCCATTTACAACACCATATTCACGTAAATCACCCTAAAAATGATCCAGATCATATTGTAAGTACTTTTGGTCCAATTTGGCTAATTGCTCCACGATTTTTTTATCATGAGGTGTTTTTCTTTCAAAGAAAACTCTGGCGAAAATATGAATTACTTCAATGGGGAATTGAAAGATCCATATTCCTAACAATTATCTTGGCAGGTTTGAAATTTGACTTTATGAATTTAATTTATAATTTATGGTTTGGCCCAGCATTAATGGTGGGAGTCACTTTAGGAATATTTTTTGATTATTTACCCCATAGACCATTTCGATCAAGAAATAAATGGATAAATTCTCGAGTTTATCCAAGCAAATTTATGAATTTATTAATAATGGGACAAAATTACCATCTCATTCATCATCTATGGCCTTCGATTCCATGGTTTGAATACAAAATAGCTTATGAAAAAACTAAACCTTTATTGGATAAAAAAGGCTCCCCTCAAAGGGTTGGTATATTTGAAAGTAAAGAAGACATTTTTAACTTTATTTATGATTTATTAATAGGTGTAAGAAGTCATAGCAAAAAGAGGGGGAAAATAAGAAAAATTATAAATTTATATCCAGGCTTTAGGATAAAAAAAATTTTATTAAAGCTAGTCAACCAAACATTTATTGGAAGCAACTAACTTACTCATTCATTAATAATTTTTGGTACTTTAAAATATTTTTCTTCTCTCGATGGACCCAATCCTAAAAGTTCTTCATTGCAATCAGAATTTTTCTTTTCGTCTTTTCTAAATACATTTACAACTTCTATAGCTCTCGTTGTACAGGGGACATCATCTGTATCAATTTTTTCAAGTTGTCTTATATAATCCAATATCTTTTCTAATTGTTGTGCATGATTATTAATTTCATTCTCGTTAAGTTCTAGTCTCGCTAAGTGAGCAACTTTTTTTACTTCCTCTTTAGTTATTTTTGTCATACATTTAATATCTTTCTTATTAAATAATAGTTTATTAAGGACAACTTATTTACATATCCTTTGAATTTCAAATAATTTAAAAAAATAATCACATCTTTTTGAAAATCAATACTAATTAATAGCCTTAATTATTTTTCTCAGCTAAATATGTTATTAGATAGATATTGAAAAATAGAAGAAGAATTCTTTCCAAAAAATTTTTTTTATCGGCACTCTAAACTTGTTGCTCCTGATTTAATAGGCTGTTACCTCATAAAAAAAAATAATGAGATAGATCAAGTGAAAGGGGTGATTGTTGAAACTGAAGCTTATTCACAGGAAGAAGAGGCCTGTCATGGCTACCGCAAAATGACTGAATCAAACAAATCATTGTTTGGCAAACCTGGCACATTTTATATTTACAAATCTTATGGCATTCATCATTGTTTAAACATAGTTACTGATAAAGAAAATTTTGCGAGTGGTGTTTTGATAAGATCAGTTTTTATCTCTAATAAGAATGAAAGATTAGCTTCTGGACCTGGGCTAGTAACAAAAACATTCAGTATAGACATTTCATTTAACTCACTTGAAGTTCTTAATAACAAATCTTTATGGATTTCTCCACGAAACTCCACTCTAGAAGAAAAAGATCTTATTCAAACTACAAGAATTGGCATATCAAAGGCAAAAAATATAAAATGGCGTTGGTATCTCAAAAATAGTAGGAGTGTAAGTAAAAGATTAAAGGGTGACAGAACACCTAAATTTCAATAATCATTTATCTTTTTAAGCGTAATGCAAATTTGGCCTCATAAACATATCCACACACTAGCTAATTTTTCAATTAAAGATTATGAGTCAGTATTTGAATTAGCTAATAGATTTGATGCACTAAAGAATGCAGGAACAAAAAAGATACCTGCCTTACAAGGGACTTTGATAACGTCTTTATTTTTTGAAGCTAGCACAAGAACAAAAAATAGTTTTGAGCTTGCAGCAAAAAGACTTTCTGCTGATGTCCAAACGTTTGCGCCATCCTCCAGCTCTTTAACAAAAGGCGAAACAATAATTGATACAGCCATAACTTATTCTGCTATGGGGGCAGATATATTAGTTATCAGACATTCATCAAGTTACATAACCTTTGAGATCGCAAAAAAACTTGATGCAATACATGCCAAGACTTCGGTTCTTAATGCAGGAGATGGATTACATAGTCACCCCAGCCAAGGATTGCTTGACATATATACATTGATAAAATTCTTTTCTCAAAAAACACTGAATCCAGAGGTTTTAAATTCCAAAAAAATTTTAATAATTGGCGACGTTAATCATTCAAGGGTTGCCAGATCAAATCTTTGGGCTTTGAGTGCATTCGGCGCCGATATAATCTTATGTGGTCCTAAGACATTAATACCTGATGAATTTATCAATTTTTTAAAAACCCCCGGGCCAAATCAAACAGAAGATCCAGTTAAATCCAGAGGTTCCATAACAATTTCTAGATCATTGGAAGAATCAATAAAAATTGCGGATGCGATTATTGTTTTAAGACTCCAGAAAGAGAGAATGATGGAAAATTTACTAAGTAGCATTGATTCATATAGTTTGGATTATGGCTTAACCCCAGAGAAATTATCTTTAAGTAAAAAAGAAATTCCAATTCTACATCCCGGTCCCATCAACAGAGATATTGAAATTAGCAGCAAAGTGGTAGATCAATATCCTAATTGTTTAATTAATAATCAAGTTGCAAATGGCATCCCAATCAGAATGGCTTTGCTTTATCTATTACAAAAACACAACAACTAAATTTATAGCAACTTAAGACTTTCTGTAAAGAAACCATAAAATAATCCTAACCTTAAAGAATCTAATAAAAGTACTAAAAATTTCTTTTTCCTTTCAAATCTAAAATTTCTTCTCAAAACTATTAAAAACTCAATAAAAACTACTGATATAAAAGCGGCTACAGGATCCATGAGTTCCACAACGGCACTTACCATACCAAGGGAACTACCAAAAAAGTATCCGATTAAAATTGTAATCAATGATATTGAATATCTTCGCCATGGATTATTAGCCCAAATACTTATTGTCTGAATATTTTCCACAATTTTTAGCTGAAATTTTGTCTTTTGAGGTTTAACAACCATTTTGCATTAAACTAAGCTGCTTCTGGGTTTGATTGAATTTTAGTATTTCCTTCTATTAATTCAAGTAATGCTTCCAACTGAGCCATTAAGCCTCTTAATTCGCCTGGCTCAGGGAAAAGGTTATCTTCTTTTATTCCTAAATGCATTTCTCTGAGCTCTTGCCTTAAATATCGTATGTGACTAATGATTTGATCTCTTTTGGTTTGCGACATGATATAAATTTTTGAATATCTTAAGAAAGAATATTTTTGAAAAGGAGAGTTTGCATATTTATGACTGAAAATGAAGATAAATAAATGTCCTAACAACAATTTGAAAAGATTATGAAAATTGAAAATTATCATATCCTTGAAAATATGTACTTAATTCTTATATCAATTTTAAATAATTACTTGAGGCTTTATTATTAGAGTATATTGACTTTACTCAATATGAAATTCATTTCTGAAAATAAAATAAGTGAGGAACTAGTAAATTCTTTTGATGAAGAAATGACCTTTGAGCTCGCTAAAAGGCTAGAGGAAGATAATTATAATACTCCATTTGATGGTTTAAAAGACTGGCACTTACTGAGGGCTCTTGCAATCAATAGGCCTGAATTAACGACTAATTATACCCATCTCCTCGATCAGGAACCTTTCGATGAAAATTAAAAGTAAGCACTCAAAAATAAAGGTTCTTTTATTAATAACTGGAAGTATTGCAGCTGTAAGAATTCCATTATTAGTTAGCCAATTAGCGAAAGAAAATTATGAAATAAGATGCGTTTTATCAAAAAATGCAGAAAAATTAATAAAACCGCTATCTCTGTCTATTTTAAGTAGAAACCCTTGCATTTTAGAAAATGATCAATGGTCTGATGGTCAATCAACACCTCTTCACATAGAACTAAGTAATTGGGCTGATATTTTAATCATCGCCCCTTTAACAGCGACAACATTAGCAAAATGGGTAACTGGAAATGCAGAGGGATTGATCCCAAGCATCTTAATAGCAAATATAAAGCCCATTATTGTTGCACCAGCAATGAATACACAAATGTGGCTAAATAAAGCTGTCCAAAAAAATTATGAGAATTTACAGAATTACGAAAATGTTTTGTCTTTACAACCAAGTGAAGGCCTCTTAGCATGTGATGCTATTGGCATCGGTAAGATACCTCCTAATGATCTAATCCAATTAGCTCTTGAATTTATAGCTTCACATAAACAAAATAAATATCGCAAAGATTTACTTAATAAAGAAATTTTAATAACTGGAGGTTGTACCTCAGAGAAAATTGACGCGGCAAGACATATTACTAACAAAAGTTCTGGAGCTATGGGCCTACTTCTTTCTCAAGTAGCGAGGTTCAGGGGTGCACAAGTAAAATATGTTCATGGTCCTCTGAAAATCGATAAGAATCTTACTGATGGAATAAAAAGATATGAAATTGAAACTAGTATTGATTTAATTAGGGCACTTAATAATGAAATAGCAAATTGCGATTATTTTTTCATGAATGCAGCAGTATCTGATTTCAAAATAACCTCTGATACTTCAGCTAAAATTCCAAAAAATCAAATTAATGCTCATTTGAATAAAAACTTTGAGATAGTCCCAGATATTTTAAAAACAATTAGTAAATCAAAAAAAGATAACCAAGTTTTTGTAGGCTTTTGTGCTTTTACAGGATCTATAGAAGAAGCACGAATGACAATTAAAGAAAAGATTATACAAAAGGGTTGTGATTATCTATTCGCAAATCCAATTGATCTTGAAGGCCAAGGATTTGGCTTTTTGGCACAAAATGAAGGTTGGTTATTCGATACTAATAATACGGAACACTATATTAACAAAACATCAAAAATTGATTTAGCAAATAAATTAATAACCCAAATTATTTCATTAAAAAAATAAAAAAAAATTTTTTAATTTGTATTTTTTTGTAATCTTAATCATTAAAAATAATGTGATAGCTTAAAATAATTCCAGTTTTTTAAAATCTAAAAAGCTACGGGTTGTTTCGAGGATTTAATAGTCCTATCTTTTATGGTCCTTTCCCTTGTAATATCCGTACTGAACTTATTAGATGACCTTTAATCTATCTTCACAGAACTTTACTGCAACTTTAATTATGAGAATTCGTTCTTTCTTAGCTTTTGTTATTTCCATTTGTATAACTTTTGCTTTCGTACCTGTTAAAACATTTGCTTTTTCTGAAAGAGGAAATGCACAATTCACAGATGTTGTTAACACCGGAAAAGCTAATGATTGCCCTACATTAGACTCATCTCTTGTCGGATCAATATCTTTAGGGAATGGAGATAGCCTTAAAGGAATATGCATGCATCCAACAGAAGTTTATGTAAAAGTGCCAGGGACAAAACGAAAAGCTGCAGAATTTGTTTCTACAAAAATTATTAGTCCTAGAAATAACACCACAGTGACAGAGGTTTATGGAGATATAGATTCAGGAACTTTCACTGAAAAAGGTGGTATTGATTTTCAACTTATTACTGTATTAACTCCTGGTGGTTTAGAGGTGCCATTTGCATTCTCAGCAAAAGATCTTACAGCTGATTTACCTTCATCAATTGAGCCAGGCACTGAGGTTAGTGGTTCAACATTTACACCTAACTACAGAACTGGTGACTTTCTAGATCCTAAGGCAAGAGCTAAAAATACTGGTGTTGAATATGCTCAAGGTTTAGTTGCATTAGGAGGTGATGACGAAGAACTTGCAAAAGAAAATATTAAAGTTGATGTAAACGGTACTGGCGTTATTACTCTTTCAATCAGCAATGTAGATTCTGACACAGACGAATTTGCTGGTACTTTTGAAGCAATCCAACCTTCAGATACAGATATGGGTTCAAAGGATCCACTTGATGTAAAAATAATTGGGGAGCTTTATGGAAGAAAGGCATAAATCCCACTCAAGAGAAAAAGGGGGTTAAACCCCTTTTTTTTTTTTTAAATTTTTCTTTATCAATTTTAAAAATGAAATTACAACAAAAAACTAAAACAGATACTAATGGACTAATACCCCCTTATGGAGGGGAACTAAAAAATTTAATTATCAAAGATAAAAACCTTAAAAATGAACTTATTTCTAAAGCTACTTATGAGTTTGAATGTAGCGAGAGAAATGCATGCGATGTAGAACTTTTGATGGTTGGAGCTTTTTCGCCATTGGAAGGTTTTATGGATGAAAATAACTACAATTCGGTCATTAAAAATAATAGAAATACATGCGGGTTGCTTTTTGGCTTGCCTATTGTATTTGACTCAAATAATGAAAAAGTAAAAACTGGAGAGACAATATTACTTACTTATAAAAAACAAAAAATAGCAGTTTTAGAAGTTAGCTCTAAATGGGAGGCTGACAAATCCTTAGAAGCTGAACTTTGTTATGGTACTAATTCTTTAGATCATCCTGCTGTTAAGATGATTTTTAACGAGAGAGGAAGATTTTATATAGGTGGAAAAGTTTATGGTTTCGAACTACCAATTAGAGAATTC
This sequence comes from Prochlorococcus sp. AG-347-I19, assembly GCA_003279105.1. Classification (GTDB taxonomy): domain Bacteria; phylum Cyanobacteriota; class Cyanobacteriia; order PCC-6307; family Cyanobiaceae; genus Prochlorococcus_A. Next base: position 84,096 of record QCBO01000002.1, on the reverse strand, counting down.
CCCTGCAAAACCCCTGAAGAAGTTAGATCTACACTGCCATCAAATCATGATATAGTTGCATTTCAATGCAGAAATCCAATTCATAGAGCACATTATGAATTATTTACTAATGCCTTACTTTCAGATAATGTCTCCTCTAACTCAGTTGTTTTAGTTCATCCAACTTGTGGACCAACTCAACAAGATGATATTCCTGGAAAAGTTAGATATTTGACATACAAAGAATTAGAAGAGGAAATATCTGATGAAAGAATAAAATGGGCTTTTTTACCTTATTCAATGCATATGGCAGGGCCAAGAGAAGCTCTTCAACATATGATAATAAGAAGAAATTATGGCTGCACCCACTTTATTATTGGTAGAGATATGGCTGGTTGTAAGTCGTCATCAACTGGTGAAGATTTTTATGGTCCATATGATGCCCAAAATTTTGCGAATAAGTGTGCAGATGAATTGATGATGCAAACTGTTCCTTCAAAAAATTTAGTTTATACGAGGGAAAAAGGATATATGACAGCTGAAGAAGCCAAAAAATTTAATTATGAAATTATGAAACTTAGTGGTACTGAATTTAGAAAGAAATTGAGGAATGGCGAACCAATTCCTGAATGGTTTGCATTTAAAAGTGTAGTAGATGTTCTAAGACGCTCTTAATATTGTTTTATTATTAGTATTATAGATTTATTAAAGATTTTTTATCGTGAACAAACGCTGGAGAAACGTAGGACTTTATGTCCTAGCCGTCATTACTGTAATTTTCATTGGTACTTCAGTTTTTGATAAACCTAGTACTGAAAGTTCTACAAAGACTTTGAGATACAGTGATTTTATAGAGGCAGTTCAAGATAAAGAAATCAGTAGAGTCTTAATATCTCCAGATAATGCCACAGCTCAAGTTGTTGAAAATGATGGGAGCAGGTCTGAGGTCAATTTAGCCCCTGACAAAGATTTATTAAAAATTCTGACTGAGAATAATGTAGATATCGCTGTAACTCCCACAAAATTAGCCAATCCATGGCAACAGGCTGTAAGTAGCTTAATCTTCCCAGTACTTTTAATTGGAGGCTTATTTTTTCTGTTCAGAAGATCCCAAAGTGGTAACGCTGGAGGTGGTAACCCTGCCATGAGTTTTGGCAAGAGCAAAGCTAGACTACAAATGGAACCATCTACACAAGTAACCTTTTCAGATGTTGCTGGTGTAGAAGGTGCAAAATTAGAACTCACAGAAGTTGTAGATTTTCTTAAAAGTCCAGATAGATTTACTGCAGTCGGAGCAAAAATTCCAAAAGGAGTTCTTCTTGTTGGTCCTCCTGGTACTGGAAAAACATTGTTAGCTAAAGCAGTAGCTGGAGAAGCAGGTGTACCTTTTTTCTCAATATCTGGTTCAGAATTTGTAGAGATGTTTGTTGGGGTTGGAGCTAGTAGAGTTAGAGACCTTTTTGAGCAAGCTAAAAAGAATGCTCCTTGTATTGTTTTTATTGACGAAATAGATGCAGTTGGAAGACAAAGAGGAGCTGGTATGGGCGGAGGAAATGATGAAAGAGAACAAACGTTAAATCAACTCTTAACCGAAATGGATGGTTTTGAAGGTAATTCAGGAATAATAATAGTTGCTGCAACCAACAGACCAGATGTCTTAGATTCAGCTTTAATGCGTCCTGGAAGATTCGATAGACAGGTAACAGTTGACCGACCAGATTATGCTGGAAGATTGCAGATATTAAATGTTCATGCGAAAGATAAAACTCTTTCAAAGGATGTGGATTTAGATAAAGTTGCCAGAAGAACACCAGGATTTACTGGTGCAGATTTAGCTAATCTTTTAAATGAAGCAGCAATATTAGCAGCTAGAAAAGATTTAGATAAAGTAAGTAACGATGAAGTCGGTGATGCCATTGAAAGAGTTATGGCTGGTCCAGAAAAGAAAGATAGAGTCATCAGTGATAAGAAAAAAGAATTAGTTGCTTATCACGAAGCTGGTCATGCACTCGTTGGAGCATTAATGCCTGATTATGATCCAGTAGCAAAAGTCTCAATCATTCCAAGAGGTCAAGCTGGAGGGCTAACCTTCTTTACTCCAAGCGAAGAAAGGATGGAATCAGGTCTTTACTCTCGTTCTTACCTTCAAAATCAAATGGCTGTAGCTCTTGGTGGAAGAGTTGCCGAAGAAATAGTTTATGGAGAAGAAGAGGTTACAACTGGAGCTTCAAACGACTTACAGCAAGTTGCTAATGTAGCTAGACAAATGATCACTAAATTTGGCATGAGTGACAAAATAGGTCCAGTCGCTTTAGGTCAATCTCAAGGTGGAATGTTTCTTGGAAGAGATATGAGCTCTACTAGAGACTTCTCTGAAGATACAGCTGCAACAATTGATGTCGAGGTTTCTGAACTTGTTGATGTTGCCTACAAGAGAGCTACAAAAGTTTTAACAGATAATAGAACTGTCCTCGACGAAATGGCTCAAATGCTCATTGAAAGAGAAACTATAGATACTGAAGATATTCAAGACTTGCTCAATCGATCAGAAGTTAAAGTAGCGAATTATATCTAGTCTAAAAATTAAATATTTAATGAATATTAAAGAAGATTCTTTTTCTGACTTACTACTAAAGGAATCTTTTTTTTTACTAGTAAAACCGGAAGATAATATTTACTCAAATACTTCTATAAGAAATTCATTTTTTGAAGAATTAGGAAGCTTAGTAGAATTAGGATTAAAAAATATTGAAATAAGTTGGTCAAACAACGAAAAGTGGTTGGATTTTGTATCCGAAATCAAACTCAATTTTCCGCAAATTAATTTAGGCTCTGCCTCCATAATTAATAATCAATCTATAGAAGATTCATTAAAAATTGGATTAAATTTTTCTATGATGAAATTTTGGGATAAAGATCTTTTCAATTATTCGAAGTCAAAAAATTATTTATTAATACCCGGAATTAATAATTTAAAGGATCTTGAGGAAGCGATAAATTTAAATTGCAACATTATCAAAATTTATCCAATAAAAAGTAAAGCTAGTTCAATAGATATACTCAACTTTGAAAATATTAATTTCATTGCTGCTGGAGGCCTATCAATCAATGATGTAAAAACTTATCAATCTTTAGGATATAAAGCAATCGTGATTGGAGATAAAGGTATTATTAAAAAAAAATTTGATCCAAAAATATATAAATGGCTCAAAAATAGTTAAATCAAAGATAAATATAATTTATTTAACAAAACTACTAATTATCGATTAAGCCACATTGAGCTTGATTCAGTAGTAAATGATCAGCAAGTACTAAAGCCACCATAGCATCAACCATAGGAACTGCTCTTGGTAGAACGCATGGATCATGTCTCCCTTTTGCTTTCATCAAAACTTCTTTTCCTGCAGCATTTACTGTTTTCTGTTCTTTCCCGATAGTTGCTGTAGGTTTAAAAGCTATCTTCATCTCAATATTTTCGCCATTACTTATTCCGCCCTGTATACCTCCTGAATTGTTAGATATAGTCCTTAACTTCCTAATATCATCAGATTTAATGAAGGCATCATTATGTTCGCTTCCTTTTAAATAAGTTCCAGAGAAACCTGAACCTATTTCAAAGCCTTTCGTGGCAGGCAAAGACATCAAAGCCTTCGCTAAATCAGCTTCTAATTTATCAAAAACAGGCATTCCAAGACCAGAAGGGACGTTCCTGACCATACATTCAATAACACCGCCACAAGAGTCTCCTTGACGTTTTAATTGCTTAATTCTCTCTATCATTTCAGCTGATACCTCTTCATCAGGACATCTAACAATATTAGAATCTATTTTATTGAGAGAAATTTTTTCTTTATTTATATCAGAATCAATATCATGTATACGCTTTACCCAAGAAAGTACTTCAGTGTTACAGAAATTTTTTAATAATTGTTTTGCTACAGCACCAGCAGCTACTCTTCCAATTGTTTCTCTTGCAGAGGCTCTTCCACCACCAGAACTTGCCTGTATTCCATATTTCAGATGATATGTACCATCTGCATGAGAAGGTCTAAATACTTGCTCCAAATTATCATAATCTCCTGGTCTTTGATCCTTGTTTCTAACCAACATCGCTATTGGAGTTCCAAGTGTTAACCCTTCCTTTATTCCACTTAATATTTCAATTTTATCTTCTTCATTTCTGGGTGTTGTAATGTCACTTTGGCCAGGTCTGCGCCTATCTAATTCATTTTGTATCAGATTTATATCTACTTTTAACTTAGGGGGACATCCATCAAGGATAACTCCCACTGCACCACCATGTGATTCTCCAAAAGTACTAACACGAAAAATTTTTCCAAAACTACTACTCATAGAAATATCAAATGTTTTATCTATATATAAACATTATATGAAACCAATTGAAAATTAAACAAAAAAAAGCCCCCGGAAAGGGGGCTTGAAATTTAAGAACTTTAAGCTTAACCGATAGCTGGAGCTGAAAGAGCTACTGTTGTAGACTCAGCTGCTGCTAGATCAAGTGGGAAGTTGTGAGCGTTACGCTCATGCATTACTTCCATACCTAGGTTTGCTCTGTTAAGAACGTCACCCCATGTAGGAACAATCTTACCGTTTGCATCAACAACTGACTGGTTGAAGTTGAAACCGTTAAGGTTGAATGCCATTGTGCAGATACCCATTGAAGTTAACCATACACAAACAACTGGGAATACAGCTAGGAAGAAGTGAAGACTTCTGCTGTTGTTGAAACTTGCATATTGGAAGATCAAACGACCGAAGTAGCCATGAGCTGCAACGATGTTGTATGTTTCTTCTTCTTGTCCGAACTTGTAACCATAGTTCTGAGACTCTGTCTCAGTTGTTTCTCTGATTAGAGATGAAGTAACAAGTGAACCGTGCATAGCTGAGAATAAAGATCCTCCGAACATACCAGCAACACCAGCCATGTGGAATGGGTGCATAAGAATGTTGTGCTCTGCCTGGAAAACAAACATGAAGTTGAATGTTCCAGAGATACCTAGAGGCATTCCGTCAGAGAATGAACCTTGACCGAATGGATATACAAGGAATACTGCGAAAGCTGCTGAAACTGGTGCAGAGTATGCAACACAGATCCAAGGACGCATACCTAAACGGTATGAAAGCTCCCACTGTCTTCCCATGTATGCTGAGATACCAATTAGGAAGTGAAAAATTACAAGCTGGTAAGGACCACCGTTGTATAACCACTCATCTACAGTAGCTGCTTCCCAAATTGGGTAGAAGTGTAGACCAATAGCGTTAGATGAAGGAACAACTGCACCTGAGATGATGTTGTTTCCATATAGGAATGAACCAGCAACTGGCTCTCTAATTCCGTCGATGTCTACTGGTGGTGCTGCAATGAATGCAACGATGAAGCAAGCCGCTGCTGTAAGTAGGCATGGAATCATTAAGACGCCGAACCAACCAACATAAATTCTGTTGTTAGTTGATGTTACCCACTCACAAAACTGTGGCCAACCTTTTAACAGCGAAGAACGCTGCTGCTGAATAGTTGTCATGAGTTCGTAAAGTATGTCTCTAAAATTGAGACGTGTAAATAAAAACGGAAAATATATTCCGCTTCGAAGATTTTAGACCAAAATCGCTAAAATTGTGTAATTTTTTTTCTTTAAGTAAACTTATTTTTTGCAATATCAGAGAAAAGAACCTCCATGTCTTAAGATTTTCTTTGTTATTGAGGATTTGACTTGGTAATAATCGAATGGCTTCTTAACGGAAAAAGATCGAAAGAGTTGGTTTCCTTAAGAGAAGCTAAGCATAGAAGACTGCAATTAGAGGCTTCTGGAGCTATTATTTATTGGAGCGAAAGAATTTAAGTTTTTAAGGATTAAGACTTAGCAAAAAAATTAAAATTATTAAGTATTAAATAAACTTATCTTTTAAATAAAAAATCCTTATTGGTTTTCATCAAATTTATTGTCCCAGTTTCTTAATTTAAAGGCTTTCAAACTCATAAACCCATTGATTGTTAGAACTAATAACTTCTTTCTTCGTGTAGCTCATGGCAATTTTTTTTTCCTTATAGGCAACTTCGCCAATAAAAACAGGATAAATCAATTGTTCTCCATCATATTTGTGAATTATTCCTTGGCTATCAAGAAATAATGGATCTCCTTTTTTAATCATTTTCCAGTCTTGGTTTATTCTTTCAGGATGAATTAGGCCATCAATATATCCTTTTTCATCTCTTGGATAATCTATACTCCCTTGATGAACATGAAGAACCAATTCCTTTGGAAGTTCTATAAGGTTGTTTTTTAATTTATCTATCTCTTCCCTTAAAGATCTAATGATTATTAAGAATCTATCTATGATTTTTGGATCATAAAAATTTTGTGCGACAGCTCCTATTTCAATAACTAAACCACATGGCCAAGCTTCTACAAGAAAGCCTGTTTGAGCTTTATCTTTTTCGTGCAAATAGATAGGTAATCCAAATTTATTTTGCAGTAATGCAGCTAAACAAAAATCTTTGAATCTCCTCCCATACATAACAATGCTAGTTCCCATATTTGCAGTAGTAGTATGCAAGTCAATTGCAATTTGACAGGGCTTAGATCCATGGATTCCAAATTGATCGACTAAAAAATTAGCTCTATTAGTTTCATAAACAATATTATTGTCTTGATCATGATTTTTAATTTCTTTAAAAGATCTATTTAAATCTACATCTATATATCTGCAACCTTTTTCATAGGCAACAGGATTCCCTATGATGTACTCATACTCGATACCATGATTTAAACTATTTTCCTCTCTATTAAATTTTTTAACCGCCCAAACAGGATTAATTTCATTCCCATGAGTGCCTGAAACGATAAGTATTCTTTGAACAGTCATTTTTTCATTAAAAATAAAATTTTATGCAAAATAAATACCTTATAAAAGCCACCAGAAAATTCTGGTTTTGGTTTTGGACACAATTAATGAATGGCTTCGCACCATCAGATTTACATGGTAACTATAAAAGGCCTAAAGGTATAACAATTGATAGTGAATACGATATTAATAATGAGAATGGACAAATTTATTTATTGGTAGGGAATTCTTGTCCATGGTGTCAAAGAACTTTACTCGTCCACGAAATAAAACATTTATCTAAAAAAGTTAAAATTATTTTTTTAAGAGCAGATCTTGAGCATAGCGAATGGATTTTCAATAGAAAGTTTAAGGGATGCATGAGACTTTCAGACCTTTACAAAAAAGCTAATAAAAAGATTATTTTTAGAGCGACTTTACCTCTTTTAATTAGTTTTGCAAAAGATGAAGTAAATATTTTGTCTAATGAAAGTTCACAAATTATAAGACTACTCAATTCAATAAAAATTCAATCAAAAATTCAGATATTAACTATTAAAGACTGTAATCAAAAATTTTTAGATTTAATTAGTAACAGCATTAATGATGGCGTATATAAATGTGGTTTCGCCAGAAACCAGTCAGCTTACGAAAATGCAAGTCAAAATCTTTTCGCAGCTCTAAATGAAGTTGAAAATTTTCTACAGAAAAACAAAGGGGACTGGATATTTGGAGAAGAGTTAACATACGCAGATATTTACCTTTTTCCAACACTTATAAGATGGGAATTGATATATAGCAAACTTTTCAAATGTACTGAACAAGAACTATCAAGTTTCGAAAAGATTATTGAATGGAGATTAAAATTCTTTAAATTATCAAAGGTAAATAGTACATGCTTCGACAATGAATGGAAAAAAGATTATTACAAAGCTTTATTCCCTTTAAACCCAAATCAACTAATCCCAGTTTTACCATCGCTGAAGGAAATAATGAAAGTAGAGACCAAAAAATACATAAATTAATTTGAAAAAAAATGATGTTGTAATGAACACTTATTTAGTTCATAGATAATGCAATTTCATTAGAAATTAACTATGTTAGGTATGTCTACTAAAGTACGAAAAGCTTAAAATGAAATCCATTGACGAACACATCCAAAAAGATCAATCGGAAATCGAATCTGCAAAAGCAGAGGGCAATCTTCCAAAGGTCAGACATTTAACTGAAGAGCTCAAAGAACTCGAGGAATATAAGGATCATCATCCAGACGATAAACATGACCCTAATGCTTTGGAACTATTCTGCGATGCAAACCCGGATGAACCAGAATGTCTTGTGTATGATGATTAAGTTTTCTTTTGATAGAAAATGCACAAAAAAAAAGGGCTCCAAAAGCCCTTTTTTTTTATTTATTAATAGTATTAGTAATCTCTATTAAAGTCGGATGGACTTCCTGTAAGTGAACATACAACCGACTCTTCATTTTTCATTTCCTTGACTTCTACAATTGGTCTTCCCATTTTCTTCAAAACCTCAATATCTTGGATGGTTTGACATCTAGCTATTATTTTTCCTTGTTGATCAAAGCAAGTATAGAAATTCATATTGTTTTTTAAAGAAGTATCTTATTTATGACTAATTTTCATTATTAAATCAAGTGTTTTTTTTACAAAAAATTTTTAAATTTAACTTAGATCCTTTTCCATACTTCAGAAAGCAGTGAAGATAAACCTTTTTTTAAAGATGAAGAAATAACTAAAACTTTCTTTTTAGATAAATCTTCTAACTTTTTTGAAATTATTTTCAAATAATCATCATCTACCAGCTCCATTTTATTCAATACTATTATCCTCTCTTTATCTAAAAGACCTTTTCCATATTTTTTTAATTCCTGCTCAATTATCTCAAAATCATGTAATGGATTTTCTGCAATTGCGTCAATTAAGTGTACAAGTATCTTCGTTCTTTGGATGTGCCTTAAAAAATCATGGCCTAAACCTACTCCATCAGCTGCCCCTGATATTAATCCAGGAATATCCGCAAAAAGGCAACCATTCCCATCAATTTTTCTAACTACACCTAAGTTAGGTATTAGAGTTGTGAAAGGATAATTTGCGATTTTTGGACGGGCAGATGACACAACAGAAATCAAGGTACTTTTTCCAGCATTTGGAAGTCCTATAATCCCAACCTCTGCAAGAAGTTTTAGTTCTAATTGAACCTCCCATATCTCACCATCTTTTCCTTCAGTGAATGATTCTGGGGCTCTATTTTGATTACTTAAATAGTAAGCATTACCATGTCCGCCTCTTCCCCCAATGGCAATAGTTAAACTCTGTTTATCTTTAGTTAAGTCTCCTAAAATAATGCCAGTTTTAATATCCCTTATTTCTGTACCGCAGGGTACTTTAAGGATGGTATCCTCACCTGAAGCACCTGATCTTTTATTAGGACCTCCTTTACATCCATCTTCAGCAATTATTTCACGTTTGAATTTGAAATCTAATAATGTTTGTAGATTATTATCAGCCATCAAAATAACTGAACCTCCTCTACCACCATTCCCCCCCGAAGGTCCTCCAGCAGGAACAAATTTTTCTCTTCTAAATGAAACTATTCCATTTCCACCTTTTCCAGCTTTAAGAATAATCTTTGCTTGATCAATAAATTGCACTTAATACGCTTATTAAATTGTTTTCTAGGTATTTTAAATTTTATTTTATCCACGCAATACTGCAACCAGGGCCACCCTCGTTGTTGGCTGCATCTTCAATCTTATCAACATAATTTAAACCTGATAGCCAATTTCTTAGTCCTTTTTTTAATTTTCCAGTACCAATTCCATGAACAATCCATAGCGGTCCATGAAATTTTCTAATTTTCTCCTCGATAATTATTTCGGCTTCATGAACTCTTAGACCTCTTACGTCAATTGTATTTTTACTCGTTCTAATTTTAGAAAAAGAAAAATCTTCTCTTATAGACTTGATCTCAATTTTTGACCTTTTGAAATTAGGCTTTTCTCCATTGATACCCTCAAAGTCATTTGCAGATAATGTACTTCTAAATGAACCACATTTAATTTCATAAAAACCACCTTTTTTATCTAAATCTATAATTTGCCCCGTACTATTAAGACTTTTAATCTTTACAAAATCGCCTACCTGCGGATTCCATGATATTGACTTTTCAGATTTTTTTTGGGTTAAATGTTCCGTCTCAATTTCCTTTAATCTTTTTCCAATAATTCTCGTATCCTCTCCATTAACATTTTTATCTCTTAATTTTTTAATCAAATCTATCACCTCTTTTTTAGCGGATACAATATGTTTTGATAATTTAGACCTTTCAATTTCCTGAATTTTTTCAGCATTTATTTTTTGATATTCATAATTTCTCTTCAGTTCATCATGTAATATTTCAGTCCTTGCAATCAATTCTGCAGCAGCTTCTGCAGAATTTTGTTGTTTAATCCTCTCTTCCTCAAGTCCTTTAATAATACTGTTAATATTGTCAACTTCTTTTGGCTTTAGATAATTTGCAGCTTCATTAAGTATGCTCTGATCGAGACCAATTCTCTTTGAAATTGACAAAGCATTACTTCTCCCAGGAATACCCCAGTTGAGTATATATTTTGGCTTCAAAGAATCCTCATCAAAGGCAACTGATACGTTTTCAAATCTTGAGTCATTATATTTTAGAGCCTTAATATCTCCATAATGTGTAGTTGCCAAAGTGATATCAGATTTATTTGCAAATTCTTTTAATAAAGCCATAGCAAGAGCACTTCCTTCAAGAGGATCTGTGCCAGATCCAATCTCATCTAACAAAACAACTGATAATCCTTTCTTACAATCAAGTGAATCTAATATCTCTTTTATGCGGGATATATGCCCACTGAAGGTAGATAAATTTTCCTCTAATGATTGATTATCTCCTATATCCACATATATATTTGGACAAAAAGGGATAATAGGATTATTAGTTGAAGGTATCAATAATCCTGCTCTAGCCATAAGTAAAGACAAGCCCAAACCTTTTAAAGCTGCTGTTTTACCTCCAGTATTAGGACCTGTAATAGCTACAACCTTAATATTTCTATTTATTAAAAAATCGACAGCTACTGGTGGAGGGGCTCCTTTTTTCTTATGTTCCCAAATCAATAACGGATGAGAAAAACCAATTAAAGAAATAATAGGATTTTTCTCAAACGTAGGAGTTTTGCCTCCAATCCATTTCGAATATCTTGAACGAGTTAGGGCATTTTCTAATCTCAATAAAATGGATGCCATTTCAATAAGATTGTCTGAATTATCACTAACAACCTGAGACCATTTCTTAAGTAATTTAAATTCTTCAGCTGTGATCCTAGCCTCTAAAGAAGCAATCTTATTACCTTTAGTAACTACACTTTCAGGCTCAAAATATACTGTATTTCCTGAAGATGAAGAGTCATGAATTATGCCTTTAAATTTATCTACATAATTAACTTTCACAGCCAAAACAGGCCTTCCATATCGATCTCCAATAGTTGTATCTTGCAAATAAGCTAAATTCTTTTGAATAAATTTCTCAACTAATATTTTTCTTTCAATTTTCTTAGAAAATAATTCTTTTCTAAGAATAGACAGTTCATTACTAGCATTGTCAGAAATCCTTCCATTAGATTCAATACCTTTGTTAAAAATCGTTTCGATATTCTGATGGTCAATTAAATTTTTTGTGAATGATGAAATATAAGGCCTTTGTTCAAAATCTAATAAAATTTTTTTTAAATTTCTTGCTGCAGAAATTGTTTTCGCTATTTCTAACAGTTCAGAAGATGAAATTACACCTCCCTTGGAACAAATTTCAATATTTCTACTAATATCAAAAACACCAGAAAAACTTATTGATTTATCTAAATTATTTTCTAGCTCATTTATTTCAACAGTCTCATTCAACAGTCTTTTTGAGTCTTCGTATTCTGAAGGAATACTAAAACTTAAAATTGCTCGTTTACCCATTTCTGTTGAGGCGAATGAAGATAAATGAGTTTTTAATGAATCCCACTCTAAAAGGCTTATAGATTCTTCTTCTAAGGTGATATCTGAATATGATTTTTTAGAATAACTTTTCTCTTGCATACAAAAAAAAAGGATCAAACATTCGATTGAATCCCTTCAGGAGGAACATAAAGCATCTCGAGCCAGTTTCCTTCAGTATCCTTCATATAAAAAGATGCAGTTCCATCTCTATGTTCATGTAAAGGACCAACTTTTACACCAGAATTCTTTAAATCATTTTGAATATTTTCCACTTCTTTTTTATTTTCAAAATGAAAAGCAAAGTGCGGTCCTGCAGCTTTGTAGCTAGGGCCTAACAACGCAAGTCCATCTTTCCCTTTACCAGCTTCTAAATAAGACCAATCTTTATCATCCCAAACTAAATGCATACCAAGCTTAATATAAAAAGATTTGGCCCTTTCGAGATTCTCTACTCTAAGTGCGATGTGACCAATCCTATTTACTTCTTGTGATAACTTCAAAACAGGGTAGTTAATTTATTATTAATCTAAGAATAAACCAAATTTTGGTTAATAATGAGTTTTTAATTATCCTGCAACCATTGAGATGCATCGCAAGCATGATAAGTGAGTATCAATTTTGCTCCTGCTCTTTTGAAACTAAGCAACGTTTCTAACACAATATCTTTTTCATTAATCCAGTTTTTCATAGCAGCAGACTTTACCATGGAGTACTCCCCACTAACGTTGTATGCAGCTACTGGCTTATTTGAAAATGTGCTAAGTCTATAAACAATATCCAAATATGCAATTCCTGGTTTTACCATCAAAATATCGGCTCCTTCATACTGATCCAAAGCAGATTCAATTAAAGCCTCTTTTGAATTGGCAGGGTCCATTTGATATGTAGACTTATTGTCTGGAATTATTTTCTTGCTATTTTCCCTAGGCGCCGAATCTAAAGCAGTTCTAAACGGACCATAATAAGCAGATGAATATTTAGCTGTATAACTAATAATACCTACATCATTAAATCCTTCACTATCAAGAGCAGTCCTAATTGCTCCAACTCTCCCATCCATCATGTCACTAGGGCCAATAAAATCTGCTCCAGCTCTAGCTTGAGTTAAAGCTTGTTTTTTTAAAATTTCAATCGTTTCATCATTCAATATTTTTCCAGTTTCATCAACTAAGCCATCATGTCCATCACAGGAATAAGGGTCCAAGGCAACATCTGTCATAATTGCCATTTCTGGAATTTCTTTTTTTAATATTCGAATAGCTCTAGGAATTAAACCGTCTTCATTAAAACACTCTGCTCCATCTTCAGTCTTTAAGCTATCGTTTATTTTTGGAAAAAGAACAATACACCTTATTCCCAATTCCCATGCTCTAACGACCTCCTTTATTAATCCATTCATATCCCATCTAAAAGTTCCTGGCATTGCCGAAATTTCCTCTTTAAAATCTTTTTCATGAATAAATAATGGATATATAAAGTCAGAAGCTTTTAGATGGTTTTCTCTTACCATTTCTCTAATTGCCTCAGACCTTCTTAATCTTCTTGGACGGATAATCGAATTCATTTGAATATTATTTTAATTAAAAAATATTTATTTAATACATTAATCGCTCACCTCACACTTAAATCAATCAGAGACTCCTTTTGTTGAGGAAAATTAACTAAAACTATCTAAATTAGAGAAAAAAAAAGTTACAAAAATATTTTGCACAAACTTCATTTTTCACAAATTTACGTCATTAAGAGATAATATCTTTTAGTTAAGTATTTATTTTAAGGAGAGCATCTTTGAAAATAATTAATGGATTTCATCTAAAAAATGTAAGAGGCGATATTCTTGGAGGCATCACAGCCGCAGTTGTGGCTTTACCTCTCGCTCTTGCTTTTGGTAATGCTGCGTTAGGACCTGGCGGAGCGATTTATGGACTATATGGAGCAGTAGTAGTTGGTTTTTTAGCAGCATTATTCGGCGGAACACCTGCTCAAGTTAGTGGACCTACCGGTCCCATGAGTGTAACTGTTGCAGGTGTAGTAGCAGGCTTAGCAGCAGTTGGAGTTCCAAGAGATCTCACTGCAGGACAAATTTTACCTTTAGTTATGGCAGCAGTGGTCATTGGAGGCTTACTGCAAATATTATTTGGAATTTTAAAATTAGGTAAGTATATTACTTTAGTTCCATATTCTGTAGTTTCAGGATTTATGTCTGGTATTGGGGTAATAATCATTGCGCTTCAGATTGGGCCATTACTTGGAATTAGCACTCGAGGTGGAGTAGTCGAATCTTTAACTACTGTATTTTCAAATTTCCAGCCCAATGGTGCTGCTATTGGAGTAGCAATAATGACACTAGGTATAGTATTTCTTACTCCTAGAAAAATAAGTCAGTGGGTTCCTTCTCCTCTCTTGGCCTTATTGATAGTTACCCCAATATCTATATTAATTTTTGGAGATGGAGCTATTGATAGAATTGGAGAAATCCCAAGGGGAGTTCCATCTTTAAATTTCCCAAGTTTTAATCAATATTTTCCAATTATTTTCAAAGCGGGATTAGTGCTAGCAGTGCTTGGCGCAATTGACTCCTTACTGACATCTCTAGTAGCAGACAATATCTCTCAAACAAAACATAATTCTGATAGAGAACTTATTGGTCAAGGAATAGGAAATGCAGTTGCAGGTCTGTTTTCAGGTTTACCTGGAGCAGGAGCAACCATGAGAACAGTTATAAATGTCAAATCTGGAGGATCAACTCCAATTTCTGGTATGGTTCACTCGGTTGTGTTGTTGATAGTTTTAGTTGGTGCGGGACCTTTAGCTGAGCAAATACCAACTGCATTGCTAGCAGGAATTCTTATAAAAGTAGGCCTAGATATTATTGATTGGGGATTCTTGAGGAGGGCTCATAAATTATCTTTAAAAACATCAGTAGTAATGTACGGCGTACTTTTAATGACTGTTTTTTGGGATTTAATTTGGGCAGTTTTAGTTGGTGTATTCATAGCAAATATGCTCACTATTGATTCAATAACCGAAACTCAACTAGAAGGTATGGATGAGGATAATCCTTTATCAGAAGATGATCAAGGAAAAAATGCTTTGCCTGCTGATGAAAAAGCACTTCTAGATAGATGTTCAGGCGAGGTAATGCTATTTAGACTTAAAGGACCACTTAGTTTTGGAGCAGCTAAAGGTATATCTGAGAGAATGATGCTTGTAAGAAACTACAAAGTTTTGATATTAGATATCACTGATGTTCCACGACTTGGAGTTACTGCGACTCTGGCAATAGAGGATATGATGCAAGAAGCGAAAAATAATTCCAGAAAAGCATTTGTTGCTGGTGCTAATGAAAAAGTAAAAGATAGATTAGCTAAGTTTGGAGTTGAAGGCATTATTGAAACAAGAAAAGAAGCTTTAGAAACTGCTCTAAATGAAATAGCCTAGTCATTTATGGAAATAAATCCAATACTTCAAAATGTATTAGCCCCGCCGGTTCTTTTCTTTTTGATTGGAGCAATATCAGTAATCTTTAAATCTGATTTAGAAATACCGGCTCCATTACCTAAACTCTTCTCCTTATATCTGCTACTAGCTATTGGCTTTAAAGGAGGTATAGAGATACAGAAAAGTGGTTTTACAGATCAAGTATTGCCTACTTTAAGTGCTGCAATACTGATGTCACTTATAATCCCGCTGATTGGATTTTTAATTTTAAGATTTAAATTTGATGTCTTTAATTCAGCCGCAATAGCAGCAGCATACGGTTCAATTAGTGCTGTTACATTTATTTCCGCAGAAAGTTTTTTGGAAAGTCAAAAAATAGCCTTTGATGGGTTTATGGTTGGCGCCTTAGCTTTAATGGAATCTCCTGCCATAATTGTTGGATTATTACTTGTGAAATTTGCAGCTCCCAAAAATAGACCAAAATCAAGAAAAATGCATCTAAGCGCAATATTACACGAATCACTTTTGAATGGATCAGTTTATTTATTGCTCTCAAGCTTAATTGTAGGATTTCTTACTGCTTCCAGTAATCCCTCTGGGATTACAAAAATGGAGCCTTTTACTGGACAATTATTCTATGGAGCAGAATGCTTCTTCTTGTTAGATATGGGAATAGTCGCGGCTCAAAGATTGCCGAGACTTAAGAATGCGGGTTCGTTCTTGATTGGCTTTGCCATTTTTATGCCTTTGTTTAACGCATTTATTGGTGTTTTCGTTGCAAGATTTTTATCTTTAGGACCTGGCAACGCACTTTTATTTGTGGTTTTATGTGCAAGCGCCTCTTATCTAGCAGTTCCTGCAGCGATGAGGATGACAGTTCCAGAAGCTAAATCTAGTTATTATATTTCAACTACACTAGGTCTAACTTTCCCATTCAATATAATTCTTGGCATTCCCATATATATGAGTTTAGTAAATACTATTATCCCTTTGTCCCCTTTATAAAAATGAAAAGATTAGACTTGATATTTAGTGAAAGAGAACTAGATGCAATCATTAAAACATTAGAAAAAGCTAATGTTCCTGGATATACAGTTATGAAACACGCCACAGGCAGAGGGCCTGAAAGAGTTGTTACTGAAGATATGGAATTTACAGGATTAGGTGCAAATGCCCACGTAATTGTTTTTTGTGAGCAAGAATTAATAGATAAAATGAGAGATAATATTAGAGACGATTTAAGCTACTACGGAGGAGTTGCTTATATTTCTGAAGCAACACCCCTATAAATTAAAGTAGCAATATTAATTTTAAGAATGAATCCAATCTACTCTTATATTTTTTCGACTATTTAAGTATCTATCAATTGACATTGCAGCAATACATCCATCAGAAGCCGCAACTACAGCTTGCTTAAATGGTGTATTTCTTATATCTCCAATAGCCCAAACTCCATCTGAGTTTGTAGACATAAAATCATCAACAATAACTCCTCCGTCTTCTTTTAAAGCAATTTGATCCCCTAAAAAATCAGTAATCGGCTTTGAACCACTCATGTAGACAAACACTCCATCTAAATTTAAATTGATAGGATTTTCTTCTTGTTTATTTTTTACAACTACCCCATTCACACCCATATCATCGCCCAGTATTTCCAATAATCTTGTTCTACTCCAATGTTTTATATTTGAATTATCCATCAATTCCATAGCTTCTTCATTATCTGATTTAGGATCACTTGATGTAATCCAATGCACAGTTGATGCAAATTTAGTTAGAACAGTTGCCTCTTCAATTGCCTCCTTGTTCACTCCAACAACGGCAACTTCTCTATTTTTATAAAAAGCCCCATCACATGTAGCACAATAACTTACTCCTTTGCCAAGAAAATCCGCTTCACCCTTAAATGATGCAGGTCTACCCATTGCACCACTTGCAAGTACAAGTGCTTTAGCTTTGAAAGTGCCTTCGGGTGTGTAAACCATTTTCCATTCTCCACTAGAATCTATTCCAAAAACTTGCGCTCTTCTATAATCTGTGCCGTATTGTACAGCCTGTTCTCTCATTAAGGTAAGTAATTTCTCTCCACTTATATCAACCGGAACACCAGGATAATTAGCGATTTGATGAGTTATTGCTAAGGCACCAACAGATGGATTTTTATCTAAAATTACTGTCTTTAAATTTGAACGTGATGTATAAAGTGCGCAAGTACATCCTGCAGGGCCTCCTCCGATAATAACTACATCTGACTCAATGATTTCCAATTTTAAAAAACTCCTTTTTTAGTAGTTAATTAGATGAGTTCTTGGTTAGAAGATATTTTAAAGTAAATACCTGAACTTTTGTATAGATATAAGTTAGAAGAAAAAAGAGAAAAAAGCTTAATATAGAAACAAACTTACATAGGAAAAACATAAAAATTTAATTATCAAAATGATCAGTTACGTGAAATGTTCTGTATTGATCTATTATTAGGTCATATCGAAAAATCAATTACCGTTGAAACATTATATTTTTCATGACAAACTCTGATTACCTTTTAAAAGCTGCCATTAAGAAAGTAACCGAAAAATTAAACGAAATATTAGTTGAAAAAATTGAAGAGGCAACAAATATTGCTCAGGATGCTCCAGAAATTCTCAAAAAAGAATTTGATAGTTTAAAAGAATCCATAATCGAAGAGGCATCAAGACTGGAAAAAGCCGAAAATATTCAAGAAAATGATTCTAAAAATACTTATCAAGATTCCAAAATAAAAAAAGCTTTAAATGAAATTGCAGTTATCAATAAACAAATTGATCTCTTTAATAAAAATTTAAATAATCAAATTAAATGAGCTATCAAATTCTTCATTATCGTTTCAAAAAATTGAAGAGGGCCTTTCTTATTTGGATAACTCTGATTTCGCTTTTAATAAATTTGTGGATAGATAATATTAAATTGACAATTTTCCAAACTAAAAGCAATGAAAAAAATAGGGTCCAAATAAAAAGAGCTAGATGGTTTACTAATCAATTAATAAAACTAGGTTCCGCATTTATTAAAATTGGACAATTATTATCAGCTAGACCTGACTTAATTCCTAATACATGGATTCAGGAATTGTCTAAATTGCAGGATCAAGTTCCTAATTTTTCATTTGCGCAAGTTGAAAAAATTATAAGGAAAGAACTAGGGTCTAAGTTTAATGAAATAGATCAAATAATAGGTGATCCGGT
Organism: Prochlorococcus sp. AG-347-I19; assembly: GCA_003279105.1. Taxonomy (GTDB): domain Bacteria; phylum Cyanobacteriota; class Cyanobacteriia; order PCC-6307; family Cyanobiaceae; genus Prochlorococcus_A. Next base: position 65,582 of record QCBO01000002.1, on the reverse strand, counting down.
AGGATCAGCATCACTCGCTCAGGTTCATAGGGCGACTTTAAAAGATGGTAAGAAAGTAGTATTTAAAGTTCAAAGACCCAATTTAAAAGAATTATTTATTATTGATTTAGGCATAATGCAGCAAATAGCAGGATTGTTGCAGAAAAATAAGAATTGGAGTCGAGGTAGAAACTGGGTTGAGATTGCCAAAGAGTGTAGAAAAGTTCTCATGAAGGAGCTTGATTTTAATTGTGAAGCACAATATGCAGCAAGATTTAGACAGCAATTTATTGATGATGAAAATGTAGAAGTTCCTGAAGTCATTTGGGATATGAGCAGTGAAAAAGTGCTTTGTTTAAGTTATCTGGAGGGAACAAAAATAAGCGATTTAGAAAAATTAAAATCACAAGAAATTGATTTACCTAAAATTGCAGAAATAGGTGCCATAAGCTATTTAAAACAATTAGTAAATTACGGTTTTTTTCATGCAGACCCTCATCCAGGGAATCTAGCAGTTTCAAATGAAGGTGAATTGATTTTTTATGATTTTGGAATGATGGGCAATATCTCAAATAATCTTCAAACGAGATTAGGGGGGATGGTTAAGGCTGCTGCATTAAGAGACGCCTCATCACTTGTTAGTCAATTACAACAAGCTGGGCTAATTTCAAAAGATATTGATGTAGGACCAGTCAGAAGATTAGTCAGGCTGATGCTTAAAGAAGCCTTAACTCCACCATTTAGTCCAAATATTATTGAAAAATTATCTGGAGATTTATACGAACTTGTTTATGAAACACCATTTCAACTACCAGTAGATTTAATCTTTGTTATGAGAGCCTTATCAACTTTTGAAGGAGTTGGTAGAATGCTTGATCCAGGGTTTAACCTTGTATCAGTTACCAAGCCTTATTTAATAGAACTTATGACTTCAAATAATCAAACTCCTAACGATTTAATTAACCAATTTGGTAGGCAAGTGGGTGAACTAGGATCGAAAGCTGTTGGTATTCCAAAAAGAATAGATGAAAGTTTAGAAAGATTAGAGCAGGGCGATTTACAATTACAAATAAGAATGGGAGAGTCTGATAGGCAATTCAAAAAAATGTTTACTGCTCAAAAAACTTTAGGCCATTCAATTCTTATAGGAAGCTTATCAATTGCATCTGCTTTACTTGTAAGCAATAATCAAAATAATTTTGCATTGTTACCACTTTTTTTTGCACTGCCAATAAGTATTGATTGGATAAATTGCCAATTAAGTATGAGAAAAGGCTCACGTTTAGAAAAACTTAAGCGCTAACAAAACTATATATTTTTGGGACCTAAACCTAGAGCTCCAGCGAATCTTGCTTGATTTCCTAATTCCTCCTCAATTTTTAAAAGCCTATTGTATTTTGCAATCCTTTCACTTCTACTCAAAGAGCCGGTCTTGATCTGACCCGATCTTGTTGCGACAGATAAATCAGCAATTGTTGTATCTTCAGTCTCACCACTTCTATGACTAATAACACTTGTAAAACCAGACATTTTAGCTAACTCAATAGCCTCCAAAGTTTCAGTTAATGTCCCAATTTGATTTACCTTTATTAGGATTGAATTGGCAGATTTTTCCATAATCCCTTTCCTTAGCCTTTCTGTATTAGTAACGAATAAATCATCACCTACAAGCTGAACTTTATTTCCTAATTCATTGTTTAATTCTGACCAACCCTCCCAATCATCCTCTGCTAAACCGTCTTCTATTGAAACTATTGGATAATTAGAAACTAATCTTGAAAGATATGAAATCATTTCAGAACTATTTAAACTCTTCCCTTCATATTTATAAATACCATCACTATAAAATTCAGTACTAGCAGCATCTAAAGCTAAAGATACCTGCTCACCAGGCTTAAATCCGGCTTTTTGAATTGCTTCTAATAATAAGTCCCCTGCCTCTTCACTTGATGACAAATTAGGGGCAAATCCACCCTCATCACCCACAGCAGTAGATAGACCTTTTTGATCAAGTAATGATTTTAATGAGTGGAAAATTTCAGTACCCATTCTTAATGATTCGCTGAAATTATTAACTCCATGTGGGACAAGCATAAATTCCTGAAAATCAAGACTATTTGGCGCATGAGCACCACCATTTATTACATTCATCAATGGGACTGGAAGAAGATTGGATAATGGATCTCCAAGATATCTAAATAGGGGAATGTCTAAAGCATTCGCTGATGCTCTGGCAGTTGCAAGACTTACTGCAAGGATTGAATTTGCTCCAAGATTAGACTTATTAGGAGTTCCATCAATTTCAATCATTAATTTATCTACTGCAGTTTGATCTAAAGCTGACAAACCACATAAAGCCGGGGATATTGTTTCATGAATTTTATTGACAGCACTCAAAACACCTTTTCCCATATATTTTGAACCGCCATCTCTTAATTCATGTGCCTCATGAGCACCAGTGCTAGCTCCGCTGGGAACAATTGCTCTACCACTTGAACCACATTCCAAAAATACTTCTGCCTCTACAGTTGGATTACCTCTTGAATCAAGGACTTGCCTCGCTTCAATAGTATCAATAAGAAAATCAATAGTTTCTTTCACAATTTAATTATTACTATTTAAATCCTATTAATAGCTGAACTATTTGGCTAATATCTGAAATATATATGTTAACCTGATAATAATTTTTAATTCCAGAACAACTCAGATAATAGTTAAATCTTCTATTGTTTAAAAAGTCCTCGCAACCCCCCTCTCGAAATTATATTTTTCAAATTCATCTTACAGTTTGAAAATTATTGGATGCTTATTAATGTAGATACTATTTAGAATATTAATTATTAATCAACTATAGTTTTTATAGTTTATGAGAGAAACACTTACATCCAGTCCTGAACTTTTTAGCGATATCAGTTGGAATCTTCTTTTATTGGGAGAAGAAACCGCAAAAAAATGGGATCATAGCGAATTTAATATTGAACACATAATTCATACATTGTTCTCATCAAGTGAATTCTTTGCTTTTGTAGAAAAATTATCAATCGACCAAGATACAGTTTTAGACATCACAGAAGATTTTTTGGAAGATACACCAACAAATGAGTCAGATATTTTTACTATTGGAGAAGATTTAGAAATTCTATTAGATAATGCGAATCAGATTAAAATCCAATGGGGATCAAGATTAATTGAAATCCCTCATTTACTTATTGCTCTTGGAAGGGATTTAAGAATTGGAAATTATGTTTTTGAAGAAGGCAACCTCTCAATGGAAAAATTAGAAGAAGAATTAAAATTTTTTCCAAATATTAATCAATCAAAAGATTCTTTTAGTTATGAGAACGTAATCGAGATAAATAATCAATCTAATTTTGAATCAAACAACGAGACTTTTGTAAAAGAAGAAAAATTTAAGAAAGCTATTGTTCCATTACCTAAAAGTGATCTTCAAATTGAAACCAAAAAACAAGTTGGGAAAGATGAAAATGCTCTGTCAATTTATGGAAAAGATTTAACAGAATCAGCTAAAAAAGGCATACTGGATCCCGTTTTAGGAAGAGAAAATGAAATCAATAATTTAATGAGGGTACTCTGCAGAAGAAACAAAAATAATCCTATACTTATCGGCAATCCTGGTGTTGGTAAAACCTCAATTGCAAAATTACTTGCACAATTAATTGTAGACAAAAAAGTTCCTGATTCTTTAAAAAACTTAAAAATCATTTCACTTGACTTAGGTGCTTTAGTGTCTGGGACAAAATTTAGAGGCCAACTAGAGGAACGGCTAAGCTTAATAATGCAGGAACTAAACAATCCAAGCCAAGGAATGATTCTATTCATTGACGAAATTCATTCAATATTAAGTTCTGACAGATCTTCAACCGACATTAGCAATATCTTAAAACCTTTATTAGCTGAAGGAGAACTTAGATGTATCGGTACAACAACACCTGAGAAATTTCGTGAAACTATTGAAAAAGATCAGGCATTGAATAATTGCTTTCAAAAGATAGCTGTTAATGAACCTTCATTAGAATTAAGCGCAAAAATACTACAAGGCATCAAAAAGAAATATGAATCACATCATGGCATAAAAATTTCTGAAGAGGCTATAAACTATTCTGCAAAATTGGCTGACAGATACATCAGCGATAAATGTCTTCCTGATAAAGCAATAGATTTAATTGATGAAGCAGCTGCACAATTAAAAATCGAATCTAATAGTAAGCCACAAATAATTCTTCAACTAGAAAACAAACTTCATAAAATTGATGAAAAACTGAATAATTTGAAAGAGGAAAATATCGAAGCTCAAGAAAAACTACTTAATATGAGACAACAATCAGAGGAAAAATTGAACGTTCTTTTGGACAATTGGAACAATTTAAGGGAAGAAATGGAGCAATTATCTATTTTGTTGAAAGAAGAAGATAAGCTAACCAAACAAATTAAAGATAAAACAAATCGCGAAATTGAAAATGATCTGGATTATTTAGAAAAGCTTGAAGAAGAGTTAAGTGAAATAGAGAATGAAATACAAGCAGTTGAAGAGAACTTAAATAAAACCAAGAAAAATAGAAATTTCCCTTTTAAATATCAAGTTGAACCTGATGATATTGCTGATGTTATTTCAAAAATCACAGGCATTCCTATTTCCAAAGTAGTTTCAAATGAACGTAAAAAATTAGTCAATCTCGAAACAGAACTAAGTGAAAAAGTTATTGGACAAGAAAAAGCTATAGAAGCGGTTTCTGCAGCGATTAGAAGAGCTCGCGTTGGCATGAAAAGTCCTAAAAGACCTATTGGATCTTTTTTATTTATGGGTCCTACAGGTGTTGGCAAAACAGAATTAGCAAAATCTCTTGCAACAGCTTTATTTGATGAAGAAGACGCACTTTTAAGATTAGACATGAGTGAATTTATGGAGAAAAATGCCGTAGCAAGACTTTTGGGGGCTCCTCCAGGTTATGTTGGTTATGAAGAGGGAGGTCAATTAACTGAAGCTGTAAGACGTAAACCCTATTCAGTAATACTTCTTGACGAGATAGAAAAAGCTCATTCAGAGGTTTTTAATATCCTTTTACAAGTCTTAGATGAAGGAAGATTAACGGACTCTCAAGGAAGGACCGTAGACTTCAAAAATACCGTAATCATTATGACAAGCAACCTAGCTGGTAAATCTATACTGGAGTACTCACAAAAGATTTCTAAAGGTGAGGGAAAATTAGAAAAAGACCAACAAACCTTAGATGATTCCATTAGAAATACATTGTCTTCAATTTTTAGACCTGAATTTTTAAATAGAATTGACGAAGTAGTAAAATTTGATCCATTATCAATTGATGAACTTCAAAAAATCATAATTTTACAAACAGAAGATTTAAAAAACTTGCTGCTTGAACAGAAAATAAATATTGTTATAGACAAAAAAGTTATCAATAAAATTGCAAATGATTCTTACGAACCTGAATATGGTGCTAGGCCACTTAGCAGGGAACTTAGAAGACAAATAGAAAATCCCTTGGCCGCAAAACTTTTAGAGGATAACTTTAAAAACAAAAAAAATATCACAATTAAACTTAACTCGTCTAAAAACGATGAGATCGTTTTCAAACCTAGCTGAGGAGTAAATCAATAAGCTAAAATAAAATTAAAGCGTAAAGCTTAATTTCAAAAAAAAATTTGTGACAAGTCCTATTACTAATAAAGAACCTCTAAAAAAAGATTCAACTGAAGTTGAAGAGCCTAAAAAAAAGAATAATTTTTTTAGATCAACCTACGATGAGCTTAAACTTGTCGTGTGGCCTAACAAACAACAACTTTTTAGCGAATCAGTAGCAGTTATAATTATGGTATCGTTTTCTGCTGCAGCCATTGCTTCTGTTAGCAGATTCTATGGATGGGCAGCCTCGCAAATTTTTGGTTGAATTATCTCCCAAATATCCATTAACAAAGATCTTAATTAAGCTTCTAGAAAAATGAGTAACGAATTAACTACAAGCCTTGCTTCTTCAAAAGCAAATACAAGCATCGCAAGATGGTATGCAATTCAAGTAGCATCAAGCTGTGAAAAAAAAGTAAAAGCGACTCTTGAACAGAGATCAGTAACTTTAGGTGTTAATAATCGAATCATTGAAATTGAAATTCCCCAAACTCCAGGAATTAAATTAAAAAAAGATGGAAGCAGACAAACTACTGAAGAAAAAGTTTTCCCAGGTTATGTCCTCGTAAGAATGATTTTGGATGAAGATACAATGATGGCTGTTAAAAGTACTCCAAATGTAATTAATTTTGTCGGTGCTGAAGACGGAAGAGGCAGCGGAAGATCGAGAGGTCATATCAAACCTAGACCATTATCAAGACAAGAAGTTAATAGAATCTTTAAACGCGCATCAGAGAAAAAAGCTGTAATCAAATTAGATATTGAAGAAAAAGATAGAATCATTGTAACTAGTGGTCCATTCAAGGATTTCCAAGGAGAAGTAATAGAAGTTTCAGGAGAAAGAAATAAATTAAAAGCATTACTTTCAATATTTGGGCGCGAGACTCCTGTAGAATTAGAATTCTCGCAAATCAATAAACAAAATTAATTTCTAATAGTTCTTGTTTATCGAGTAAAATTATGATTTTCTACTTCAGCTTAAATTTTCTAATCTAATGGCAAAAAAAATTGTTGCAGTTATCAAACTTGCTCTTCAAGCAGGCAAAGCAAATCCTGCTCCTCCTGTAGGGCCAGCTTTAGGCCAACATGGTGTCAATATCATGGCATTTTGCAAAGAATACAACGCAAGAACACAAGATAAAGCAGGTTTTGTAATTCCAGTCGAGATTTCTGTTTTTGAAGATAGAAGCTTTACTTTTATCACAAAAACACCTCCTGCTGCCGTCTTAATAACAAAAGCAGCTGGTATAGAGAAAGGATCAGGTGAATCCGCAAAAGGCTCTGTTGGAAATATAAGTAAAGCTCAATTAGAAGAAATAGCCAAAACTAAGCTTCCTGATCTAAACTGTTCTAGTGTTGAATCAGCAATGAAAGTAATTGAGGGTACTGCTCGTAATATGGGCGTCTCTATCACTGATTAAGTTCAATACAAAATTTCTCACTATTTAGGGGAGGTTAGTTAATAACCATTTGCACCCAATATTATTATGAAAAAACTATCCAAAAGAATGGCGGCTCTATCAACAAAGATAGAAGATCGTATTTACGCACCGCTTGAAGCTCTTAGCATTATCAAGGACAATGCTAATGCAAAATTTGATGAAACTATTGAAGCACATATACGTTTAGGTATTGATCCAAAATATACCGATCAACAATTAAGGACCACTGTTGCATTACCACATGGTACTGGCCAAAGCATCAAAATTGCAGTAATTACAAGCGGTGAAAATGTATCGAAAGCTAAAGCTGCTGGTGCAGATTTGTTTGGCGAAGAAGATCTTGTAGAAAGCATCAACAAAGGAAATATGGAGTTTGATCTACTTATTGCAACTCCAGATATGATGCCAAAGGTTGCAAAATTAGGAAGAGTTTTAGGACCTAGAGGTTTAATGCCTAATCCTAAAGCTGGGACAGTAACTAATGACATTACTAATGCCATAAAAGAATTTAAAGCTGGTAAGCTCGAATTCAGAGCAGATAAGGCTGGAATCGTTCATGTCCGCTTTGGAAAAGCAAGTTTCACAAAAGAGGCTCTATTTGACAACTTAAAAACCTTACAAGAATCAATTGATAAAAATAAACCAAGTGGAGCTAAGGGAAAGTATTGGAAAACTTTTTATGTAACTTCAACAATGGGGCCTTCAGTTCAATTAGACATAAATGCTGTACAAGATTACCAACCAGAAGGTTAACCCTTTGTAGTATAATTTAAAGTGCAATAATACGGCCAAAGAAAGTAGGTTGATTTAGTTTTTCTAAATTTTTAAATCCTACCGAGGACTCGTCTTAAATTATTTCTTTTTGGATCTAATAAAAGCGGCCTCTTTAAAAGGACTTTGCCGCATTTCCTGCTCTCCCTAAATTACGATCCAAAAAACATCAATGGGCCGAACACTAGAGAATAAGCAACAAATCGTTACTGAGATTAAATCTCTACTAAACGACTCGGAAATGGCTGTAGTTCTTGACTATAAAGGTTTAACTATTAAAGAGATGTCAGATTTGCGATCTAGATTGCAAACAACTAACGGCATTTGCAAAGTTACTAAAAATTCATTAATGCGTAAAGCTATTGATGGAGATAGTAATTGGAACGATCTTGAATCTTTACTGACCGGAACAAATGCTTTTGTCTTAATCAAAGAAGATGTTGGTGGTGCTGTAAAAGCTATCCAATCTTTTCAAAAAGACACCAAAAAATCCGAAACCAAAGGAGCTTTATTTGAAGGTAGACTTCTAAGCGATTCTGAAATAAAAGAAATTGCAAGTCTTCCATCTAAAGAAGTATTGATGGCAAAAATTGCTGGCGCTCTTAATGGCGTTGCAACAAAAATTGCGATCTCTATTAATGAAGTCCCTTCTGGACTTGCTAGATCACTTAAACAACATTCTGAAAAATCAGAATCTTAAATTCAAAACCTAATTAACTTTTAAGAAAATGTCCGCAAAAACTGAAGAAATTCTTGAATCATTAAAATCCTTATCACTTTTAGAAGCATCAGAGCTTGTAAAGCAAATTGAAGAGGCTTTTGGTGTATCTGCTGCAGCTTCTGCAGGTGTAGTAATGGCAGCTCCAGGAGCAGCTGGCGGTGACGCAGATGGTGGAGCTGCAGAAGAAAAAACTGAATTTGATGTAGTTCTCGAAAGCTTTGATGCAGCTGCAAAAATTAAAGTACTCAAGGTTGTAAGAAATGCAACTGGTCTAGGTCTTGGCGATGCAAAAGCACTTGTTGAATCTGCACCAAAAACAGTAAAAGAAGGAATTGCTAAAGCAGATGCTGAATCTTTAAAGAAAGAGATTGAAGAAGCTGGAGGTAAAGTTACACTTAAGTAAGAGAATATTTTTTCAAGCCGATAGACTTTATATCGGCTTCAAAAATTATGAATATTGATAGTATTGCAATTGAAGCTGCAACTGACGGAGCCTGCAGTGGTAATCCAGGTCCAGGTGGTTGGGGTGGACTAATTATTTTTGACGACAAAAGTGAATTAGAAATAGGTGGTTCCGAGCAAAATACTACCAATAATAGAATGGAACTAACTGCGGCTATAAAAACACTAGAGAAATTAAAAACATATAAATTAAAAGAAAACTTTAAATTAAGAACTGATAGTAAATATGTTATTGAAGGGTATACAAAATGGATTATTAATTGGAAGAGAAATGGATGGAAAACAAGCTCAGGAAAATCAGTTCAAAATCTTGATTTATGGCAAAAAATTGACCAATTGAGAATTAATGGTCTTGTAATGGAATATGTTAAAGGCCATAGCGGTGACAAACAAAATGATAGAGTAGATAAAATCGCGACCAATTATAGTAAAGGTATATCTCTAAAAAGTAACTTAAAAGAGTCCAAATCTTCAGTAGGATTTTTTAAAAAAAATGCACCTTCAGAAATTCAGGAATTATTTTCAAGAAATGAATTAATTCAAAAATTTGCTGACAAAAAGTATTTATTAAATTCACTAGAACTAAGTAATTTATTAGGTGAAGAAAACCACGAAAAGATAAAACAATATTTAATTTTTGAATGGCGTAATTGGAGATTGATTCCTAAAGATAAAAAATATTGGATAATAGAAAAAAAAGAATCCTAATTTTTTATGAATAAACAAAAGGGGTTATTTAAAAATCTTTATAAAAACTTGATGAATCCTATACTAAAAAATGATTCTGGAATAGATGCAGAATATTTAACTAATTTATCGCTTAGCCTTCTATCATTTAGTTCAAAAAAGTATAATTGGCCTTTAGTTTCATCAATCCTAAAAAATCTAAATGAAGAATTTTCTTTAGTTGATAAAAGGCTAACTCAGAACATATGTGGAATAAATTTTTGTAATCCAATTGGTTTAGCTGCGGGTTTTGACAAAAATGGAAATGCCGCAAACATATGGAAAGATTTTGGTTTTGGATTTGCTGAGCTCGGTACAGTAACAAAATTTGCCCAGAATGGAAATCCCAAACCAAGGTTATTTAGATTGGCAGAAGAAGAAGCAGCATTAAATAGAATGGGTTTCAATAATAATGGTGCTGAAAATCTAGTTAAAAACTTTGTCGAACAAGGTATTGAGTTTAAAAAAAACAGGGAGAATATTTGTTTAGGGATAAATTTCGGGAAGTCAAAAATTACAGGTTTATCTCAAGCAAAAGATGATTATTTAACTTCTCTAAAATTATTAATTCCATATTGTGATTACGCAGCAATAAACGTTAGTTCTCCCAATACTGAAGGACTAAGAAAATTACAAGATCCAATTCTTCTAAAAGAACTTCTTAGAGAAATTAAAAACTTACCTAATTGTCCACCATTATTTGTAAAAATTGCGCCAGATTTAGGCCTTAAAGAGATTGAAGATATTTGCCAATTAATAATCGAGGAAAACATCGATGGAATAATTGCTACAAACACCAGCATTGATAGATTAGGTCTTGAAAATAGAAAGATCAGGCAAACTGGATTATTACTCTCTCAAGAGAATGGAGGATTAAGTGGAAGGCCTCTCCAAAAAAAAGCAAATCAAATAATAAAACACATACATAATATTGATAAAAAGATTATTTTAATTGGAGTTGGTGGAATAGATAGTCCTGAGTCAGCTTGGGAAAGAATTTGTTCTGGAGCATCATTAATTCAACTTTATACAGGATGGATATATAAGGGTCCACAATTAGTACCAGATATACTTGAGGGAATTATTAAGCAACTCAATAACCATCAATTATCTAGTATAAAAGATGCAATTGGATCAGATTTAAAATGGGTTGAATAAAATTAGAGAATGAATAATGAACCTCATGATTACTCAACTTTAGCCATGCAAGGATCAAACTTGAAGCACGGTGGAAATGTATATGCAATTGCGAAAAAATTAAATTTATTACCATCCGAAATCATTGATGCAAGTGCATCACTAGTACCCTTTGATCCCCCTCAAATAATATTAGATTCAATAAATGCGGAAATTAAGAATCTTGGCTTTAGATATTACCCAGAAAGAAAATTGAGTGATCTGAAAGAAATAATCGGCAAATTTCATGGGATAAATCCAGACAATATATTGCCTGGGAATGGAGCTTCTGAATTAATAACCTGGGCAGGTTATGAAGCATCCAAATTCGGAATAAGTTGTATTCCTTCTCCATCATTTGTTGATTATGAAAGATCTTTAAATTGTTGGAATAGCAATTTTATACATTGCGAATTACCAAAAAACTGGAATGATATTTTTCCTCAATCATTTCCGCTTCATCCAAAAGGTGATGTTATTTGGATAACAAATCCACATAACCCTACCGGCCAATTATGGGAAAAAAATTCATTGGAGGAAGTTGTGAAAAAATATAAATTAGTTATCTGCGATGAAGCTTTTTTATCGATAACACCTAATGGCGACAAAGAATCTTTAATACCATTAACCAAAAGATTTGATAATTTATTAGTCTTGAGAAGCTTGACCAAAATCTTCAATATTCCTGGTCTTAGATTAGGTTACGTTATTGGCTCATCGAAAAAACTTAAACAGTGGGAAATTAATAGAGATCCTTGGCCTTTAAATTCATTTTCTATTAAAGCGGGAATTGATCTACTAAGTAATAAGAAATTCTATGAACAGTGGACAAAACAGATTCACAGCTGGATAAATATTGAAAAAAAGAGAGTATTTGAAAAATTATTAAAAATAGATAACCTTAAAATTCATAACTCTTCAACCAACTTTTTTTTAATAGAAAGTGAAACATCCTTGTCCCCAAATTTAAAATACTTAGAAAATAAGGGAATATTGCTTAGAGAATGCACTTCATTTAGATTTCTTGACGAAAAGTGGGCAAGAATAAGTCTGCAGAATAGAAAAAATAACACTCTTTTATGTGAAGAAATTCAGAATTCCTTTAAAAAATAATCAATATACTTTTTAATCTCATTTTTAGATTTAATTTTATTATTATTTTCCATATTCTTCTTCATGAGATCTAATATTTCATAATGTTTTTTCCCCTTTTTTGATTTTATTTTAAAAATTCTCTCTAGAGTTTCTTCAAAAACTTCTTTAGACATTTTATTCTGATTTATTAAAACTGAACCTCCACTTGCAGCAAGAATCATGGCATTTTTCTCCTGATGATTATTTTTAGAATCTGGATATGGAATTAAAATTGAAGGTTTTTCAGCCTCCATTAATTCATTGATTGTTCCTGCACCAGATCTCGATATTACAAGATCACAGTTTTGAATTAAAGCTGCCATTTCATTAGTAAATTTCTTTTGAATATAATTTCTGGATTTTTTTACATCAAAAGATTTTAGATTATATTCGCCAACAATATGAACTATCCGAAATTGTTTTTTTATTAAAAATTCTAGAGATTCATAAAGAATTTGATTTATAGCTTTTGCTCCTTGACTACCTCCCATAACAATCAAAAGAGGTCCATTTCCTTTTGGAACCCATTCTGGTAAAAAATTAAATTTATAGAATTGATCTCTTAAAGGTGTTCCAGTGAAAATAGTTTTACAATTTTTCAAATAAGAATTTGTTTCCTTAAATCCTAAAAGAACATAGTTACATAAAAAACCAAAATATTTCGTGACCATTCCTGGAATTACATTTGATTCATGAATAATGATAGGTATCCCTAGAAGTTTTGAAGCAACAATAGTAGGTGCTGATATATAACCGCCAGTCGCAAAAACTAAGTTAATTTTTTTTTCTTTTAAGATCCTTATTATTTGAAAAGTTGACATTAAAATTTCTATATATTGATAAAACAAAAAAATATTTTTTCTTGGTGTCTTTATATTTAAAGTCCTCAAATTGTATTTTTCGGGAATTAAATTTTCATCAAGTCTTTGACTAACACCCAACCAATGAATATTCCATTCATCTTCCACCTCTTTAGAAACTGCTAAGGCTGGAAAAATATGGCCCCCTGTACCACTTGCTGCAACTAATAAATTATTTTTTTTAGACATTAAAACCTAAAATAGTAGAATAAAATAACCAATGATTAATATGTTTAATTTAAACTTATTCAAAAATATAGGATTTCTTCTCTATTTATTTGTTTATCTTATTTTTCCCTATTCAGCAATAACGCAAACTTTGAAAGTTGATTTTATAAGAAATCTAGAAAAATCCTTAAATGCAAAAGATTTAGAATTCATTAGAAAAAATTTTAGAAATGAAGAAAGCCAAAATATACCAAAACAATTTTCAAAGATTATTAATGATTTTCCTAACAGCAAATGGAAGATCAAAAAATTAAAATCTAATATTCCAAATGAAGATATTTTGCGAATAAAAGTTTTAGGGGAAAAAATAGTTAATGGAGAAATATATATACTCGAATCCAAATTTGATTATTTATTTTCAATCGTAAATGGGAAAATAAATGAAGGGATTATCAAAAATTTATTCACTACAATAAGAAACGATAATAAAAAAATAGATATTAGTTTTAAAATTCCTGATAGAGTTCTTACTGGTTCAAAATACGATATCGATATAATTCTAAATAAGCCTCTTGAAGAAGTGATTATTGCTGGAGCTATAAAACCTCATCAAATTAATTCATTGTTTGAACAAGAAATATTATTGGAGCCATTGGCTTCTGGAGGGATTTTTAGAATAACAAGAGCCCCTTCAAAACCAGGGATACAAATTTGGTCAGGAATCATAGCTCATCCTGAAGGAATGATTACTTTCACAAAGAGCATTGATATTGTTGATAAGATGTAGCCTAAGCGTCGTTTAACGCAGCCACACCTGGTAAAGTTTTACCTTCTAAAAGTTCCAAACTAGCCCCACCTCCAGTAGATATATGAGACATTTTCTCAGCTAATCCAGCTTTTTCAACTGCTGCAACTGAATCTCCACCACCAATTATTGTACAAACTTCAGAAAAAGCACCTAAGTCCGCAAGAGTCGTAGCTATTGCATTTGTACCGTCTGCAAATTTATCAAATTCAAAAACTCCCATTGGACCATTCCAAATAATCGTCTTACATTCTGCAAGAGCATTCTGAAAAACTTTAATGGAATCTGGACCAATATCTAGACCCATCCAATTCCCACTAATTTCATCAATTTGAGATATTTTACTATTGGCTTCAGGAGAAAATTCATCCGCCAAAACAACATCAGTGGGTAATAGCAACTCTACTCCTTTTGCTTTTGCTTTGGCTTCTAGATCTTTAGCAAGCTCGAGTTTATCTTCTTCTACAAGGCTCTTGCCGACATCCAGACCTCTAGCTTTATAAAAAGTAAAAATCATACCTCCACCAATCATGATTTTGTCACACTTATCTAGTAAAGAATCAAGTACTCCTATTTTGCTACTAACCTTTGATCCTCCAACTATTGCTGCCAATGGACGATTTGGGGAATCTACAGCTCCCTGTAGGTATTTCAATTCTTTTTCTAAAAGAAATCCAGCTACTGAGGGACTTAAATAATTTGTAACACCCTGAGTTGAAGCATGCGCTCTATGAGCAGCACCGAAAGCATCATTTACATACATATCTGCATGTGATGCTAATTTTTTAGCAAACTCTAGGTCGTTCTTTTCCTCTTCACCAAAAAAACGAACGTTTTCAAGTAAAAGAACATCTCCATTAGATAAGCTATTAGATTGTGCAACTGCTTCATCACCAATACAACTGTTAGTAAGAGCAACATTTTGCCCCAACAATTCACTTAATCTTGCTGCTACTGAAGTTAATCTCATTTTTTCATTTACCTGACCCTTTGGTCTACCAAAATGAGCAGCTAAAATAACTTTTGCGGAATGATTAATAAGATATTCAATAGTTGGGATCGCTGCACGAATACGCGTATCGTCGGTTATTTGACCATCTTCATTTAATGGAACATTAAAATCTACTCTTACAAGAACTTTTTTCCCTTCTAAAAGTGTCTTATCAAGATTGGAAAGAGATAATTTTGACATTAAACAAGCTATATTTATAATCCCAAGACCCTAACGTTAATTTGGGATTATTGGGTTAAAAAGTAGTTACTGTTACTTATGCCTTAATAAATTTTAAAAATTAACGATTATAAAAATTTTTTAGTCATTAAATTTATACTAAAATTTAGAAGTAAATACTTTTGAAACTTATAAAACTAAAAGGAATACAAAATTTTATTTGATTTATTGAAGTGGACATACCCAAAATCCAATGGTACCCAGGCCATATCGCAAAAGCAGAAAAGAAATTATCTGAAGTTATCAATAAAGTAGATTTAGTGATAGAAGTTAGAGATGCACGAATTCCTTTGTCAACAGGACATCCACACTTAAATAAATGGATAAATAATAAAAAACATATTCTTGTTATTAACAGATCAGACATGATCTCCCCTCATACAATCAATAGTTGGAACAAATGGTTTAATGATAAAGATCAATATCCTCTTTGGTGTGATGCTAAAAGAGGAATAGGGATTAAAGAAATTTGTAAGTCAGCCAAAGATTCTAGGTCGTCAATTGACGATAGAAGACTCTCTAGAGGAATGCGAATTAGGCCAATTAGAGCCCTTACACTTGGTTTTCCAAACGTAGGAAAGTCAGCATTAATTAATAGAATTGCAAAAAAAAGAGTTGTAGATAGCGCTAGGAAAGCAGGCGTGACCCGTAATTTAAGATGGATAAAATTAGAAAGTGGTATAGATCTGCTAGATGCTCCTGGTGTTATACCTCCAAATTTAGAAGATCAAAAATCAGCACTTAATCTTGCAATGTGTGACGATATTGGTGAAGCTGCTTATGAAATAGAGAGTGTCGCAATTGGGTTTATCAAAATTATATCCACTCTCAACAAAGATAAGAATGCAAATATCTCAGTTAAACAAATATCTAACAGATATGGAGTTGATATTACCAAAGGCTTTAAGAGTCCTTCTGCTTGGATCAACGAAGCAGCTTCAAAACATACCTCAGGTGATAAAAGGAGAATGTCTCATAAGTTATTGGAGGATTATAGAAATCAAATGCTGGGTAAAATTGCTTTAGAAGTCCCACTATGGCATTAAATAATCAAAATTCTTTCGGGATTGGAGAAGGTGAGCTTATAGAAATTATTTATGAGCAACCTCTGCCTATGAGGCTAGACAGATGGTTGGTAAGTAAAAGGCCAGAACAAAGTAGAGCAAGAATTCAACATTTTATAAATTCAGGTTTAGTACTTGTAAACTATAAGACCGCAAAAGCAAAGACCCCATTAAAAAATGGCGACAATGTCCAAATTTGGATGCCTCCTCCAGAACCTCTTATTTATTTGAAACCTGAAAAAATGGATTTAAATATCCTTTTTGAAGACGAGCATATTATAGTCATCAATAAACAATCAGGTCTAATAGTTCATCCAGCTCCTGGACACAAATCTGGAACTTTAGTGAATGGATTACTTTTTCACTGTAAAGATCTGCCTGGAATTAATGGGAAATTAAGACCTGGGATTGTTCACAGATTAGATAAAGATACCTCCGGATGTATGGTGGTTGCAAAAAGCCAAGAGGCATTAATAAATCTCCAGAAACAAATTAAAGAAAAAATAGCATCACGCGAATATATTGCAGTAATTCATGGAGCACCTAATTCTGAAGAAGGCCAAATAGTGGGACACATTGGCAGAGATAAATTAAATAGATTGAAATATAAAGTAGTTGAAGAAACTTCAGGAAGGTATGCCTGTACCTATTGGAAATTAGAAGAAAGATTTGGCAATTACTCATTAATGAGTTTCAAACTAGATACGGGGCGAACGCATCAAATAAGAGTTCATTGCGCTCACATAAATCATCCAATTGTGGGTGATCCATTATATGGAAGATGTAAAAAACTGCCCTGTAAATTAGATGGCCAAGCTTTACACGCCATCAAGCTTGGACTTATACATCCAATAAATGGTAAAGAAATGATATTTGAATCAGAATTACCATTAGATTTTCAAAAATTACTAAGTGTTCTTAAAGTTAAATGAGATTTAAAGAGGAATTTAGAAGCGATTTTGTATAAGGGTTTTGAGTTTTAGTGAATATTGTAGAACTTTCTCCTTCATCAACTATCTTTCCATGATTCATAACTAGCAACCTATTACAAAATCTTTTAGCAATGCCTAAATCATGGGTAATAAAAATAATCGTTAAATTCATTTTTTCTTGAAAGACTCTTAGTAATTCAAGAATCTCTATTTTTACTGAAGCATCCAACATATTTACGCTCTCATCACAAATTAAAATTTTTGGCTTCAACAATAGCGCCCTAGCCAATGAAATTCTTTGCAATTGACCACCAGATAATTGGTTAGGATAAGAATTTAAAAAATCACTCTTTAAGGGAAGATTTAAATTTCTTAACATTAATCTTATTTCTTTTTCGATTTTTCTTTTATCTGAAATTTTTTGAATAAAAAATATATCTTCCAAAATATTTTTAATTGTCATTTTCGGATTCAAACTTGAAAAAGGATCTTGAAAAATAATTTGCACTTTATTGTTCTTTTTAAAAGATTTATTTTTTTTCGATACATGATTTTTATCATAAATTTTGATTTCACCACCTCTTACTTTAAGAAGTCCAATTAAAGCCCTACATAATGTACTTTTGCCACTCCCTGAAGAACCAACTATTCCAAGAGTCTCATTCTCATATAACTTAAAACTAACTTCATTCAAAGCCTTATTCCATTTATTAATGAAAATTGAAGAATTTAATTTATACCAATGTCTTAGGTTATTTACCTCTAGAACGACCTCATCTCGAGCATTATTTTCAGTATTTGGTTCTAATACTATTTTTGAAGCATTTACTAACTTTTTCCCGATATCTGATTTTGGTGATTGAAAAATATCTAATATATTCCCTTTTTCAACAATCGATCCCTTTTCAATTATTGCAACTTTTTTACACCACTTTGCTGCAAGATTAATATCATGACTAATTAAAATTAAAGTTGTATCAAATTCATTACATAGATGAATTATTTCTTGCATAATTTCAAAACTTGTTTTGGTATCTAAGCTTGTTGTAGGTTCATCAGCTATTAATAATTTAGGTTTCAAAGCAAGTGCCATTGCTATAGAAACTCTCTGTCTCATTCCACCGCTAAATTGATGGGGAAAAGAATCAAGTCTACTTTCTTCAATTCCGACTTTTTGAAAAACTTCTCTTACTAATTTTTTAATAGCTAAAGATGATTTAGTTTGATCATGTGTTTTAAATAATTCATATAAATGATCCCCAACTCTCATTAACGGATTAAGTTTTTTTATAGAGTCTTGATAAATAAATCCAAAATTCTTTCTTCTGAATATTTGTGCATCTTTGTTTTTTATTTTCCTAGGATCTATACTCAAAATCGATAGATACCCTTTAGAAGTGGCCTTTTCAGGCAATATATTTACTAATGTTTTTGCAAAAGTGGTCTTTCCACATCCAGAAGGTCCTATTATGGCCAAATGATCTCCACTATCTATTTCCAAATTAAAATTTTTGATGATAGGTTGCTGTTTTAGACCATATTTAACGGTAAGATTTTTAACTACAATAATTTTTTCTTTATTTTTTTCCATGATTTATAGCAAATTTTTCTAGACCTAAATAAAATACACCTAAAGCAATATAAAATGTCTGAGGCAGCTGCAAATTCAAAAGAAAAAAACGAAATTGAAGTTTCCAAAACTATTTTGCCTGAAAATAAAAAATATGAAAGTGAATCTTTGAATTATCAAATAAACATTCCCGATTGGCTTATTAAGGATATTCATAATTTTGAAAAATCAAATAAAGAAAATGATGAGAATCAAAACCTTATAGTAAAGGCTTTTAAACTTGCTTATAAAGCTCATGATGGACAATTCCGCGCGAGCGGCGAGCCATACATTATCCACCCGGTTGCTGTTGCAAATCTCCTTAAAGAAATAGGTGCTAGTTCATCTGTTATTGCTGCAGGCCTTTTACATGATGTAGTTGAAGATACTGGCATTGATTTATCCGAAATAGAAACAAATTTTGGATTAGAAGTAAAAATACTCGTAGAGGGTGTAACAAAATTAGGCGGCATTCACTTTAACAACAGAACTGAAGCACAAGCTGAAAATCTTAGGAAAATGTTTTTGGCTATGGCCAGCGATATCAGAGTTGTCTTAGTAAAACTTGCAGATCGACTTCATAACATGAGAACAATTGAATGGCTAAATGATGAGAAAAAACTAAGAATAGCTAGAGAAACAAGAGAGATTTATGCACCATTAGCTAATCGACTAGGAATAAACAGATTTAAATGGGAATTAGAAGATTTAGCTTTTAAATTCCTAGAGCCTAAAGAATATCTAGATCTTAAAGATCAAATCGCCGTTAAAAGAAGTGATAGAGAAAAAAGATTAAAAGTAACTTTGAATCTTATGAAGGAAAACTTGATTTCAGCAGGTTTGAAAAATTTTGAAATAACAGGAAGGCCAAAACATCTTTATGGCATCTGGAGCAAAATGGAAAGACAACAAAAGCATTTTCACGAGATTTATGATGTTGCTGCTCTAAGAATTATCGTGGACAATTCAGATAGTTGTTACAGAGCTTTAGCAGTTGTTCATGATACTTTCAAACCAATTCCAGGTAGATTTAAAGACTATATAGGATTACCAAAACCCAATGGATATCAGTCCTTACACACTTCTGTGATTGGAAGACATCGACCTATTGAAGTTCAAATTAGAACTACTTCGATGCATCAAATTGCTGAATATGGTATTGCCGCTCATTGGCAATACAAAGAGGGTGGTTCTCCTGCTAAAAGTAATGCCGAGAGATTTAATTGGCTAAGACAATTAGTAGAATGGCAACAAGAAGGAAATGAAAGGGATCATAATGATTATTTAGCTTCAATTAAAGAGGATTTATTTGATGAAGAAGTATTTGTGATCACTCCAAAAGGAGATGTTGTTGGTTTAAGGAAAGGATCTACCGCGATAGATTTCGCCTACAGAATCCATTCTGAAGTTGGAAATCACTGTAACGGAATAAGAATTAATGAAAAACTTTCTCCATTATCTACAACACTTCAAAATGGTGACTTCATAGAAATTTTGACAAGTAATAATGCCAATCCAAGCTTGGATTGGCTGAACTTTGTAGTTACACCAACTGCTAAAAATAGAATTCGCCAATGGTATAAGAAAAGCCATCGTGATGAAACGATTAAAAGAGGTAGAGATTTACTTGAAAAAGAAGTAGGTAGAAACGGTTTTGAAGCATTACTTTCTAGTGAAGCCATGAAAAAAGTTGCAAATCGATGCAATTTAAAAACTACTGAAGACCTTCTTGCATCTCTTGGTTTTGGTGGTTTAACTTTGCATCAAGTATTAAACAGACTAAGAGAAGAAATAAAATTACAGACAGAAGATGTAAAAAATGATTCTGACTCTGAAATAGCAAAATCTCTTAAAAGTAATAATAATTTATCCAATAATCAATCTAATACAGCAGCTAAATCACCAATTTCCGGGATAGAAGGTCTTGATTACAGAATAGGTAAATGCTGTGCCCCACTCCCAGGCGAGGATATTATCGGAACTGTGTCGCTCGGCAATCATGGGATAACTATACATAGGGAAGATTGTGAAAATGTAATACCAATTCCAATAGAGAGAAGATTACCTGTCGGTTGGAATCAAGATAATAAAACTGGCGATAATAAGTTTCCAATTCAGCTACGAATAGAAGTAATTGATCGAGTTGGAGTTCTTAAAGATATTCTTATGAGGTTATCTGATAAAGGTATAAACGTCAGCGATGCCAATGTTAAAACTGCTTATGGTAAACCAGCTATTATAAATCTTTGTGTAGGTCTTGAAAGTTATAATCAACTTCACAAAACAATTGAACAAATTAAATCAATGGCAGATGTTTTAGATATTGCCAGAGTTGGACAAAGTTAAATTTGAAATCAGATCAATCTATCTTTTACTTTTTATCTTGTAGATAAAGAAAACAATACTGCCGCAAATCAAAGCTAATAAAATACCTACACAAGATGAACCTAAGAGTAATTTTAGGGAAAAAACTCTACCTTGTTTCCATAAGTCATCAATAACTAAACTTTTTTCAAGAATTTTATTAGAAGGATTATTTAAAAAAATCGAACCAACTTTATAGTTAAAATAATAAAGTGGAATATAAGTAAAAGGGTTGCTGATCCAGGTACCAATTGCAGCTAGAACAATATTTCCCCTAGCTATTTTCGCAAAAAATACCCCCATTAAAGTCTGAAATCCAAAAAAAGGAAAGCAACCACTAAATACCCCTATAGCTAGACCTTTAGCATTAAATAAAGGACTTCCATTCTGATTCCTAAATAATGATAGAATTTTCTTATAGGTAATATCTCTTTTAAATCTCATTCAGAAAGAAAATTTCAAAATTAAATTCTTGATAATCTTACTTAATTATCCATAACAAAGCGAGAGATGGATTCGATAGTTACTACAGAAGATACGATAGCCGCAATTGCTTCAGCTATAAGTATTGGAAAGGGAGGAGTTGCGATAATAAGAGTATCAGGGAAAGACGCAATAAATTCTTGCAAAAAGATTGTTCAAACTAAATCTAAATATGCATGGGAATCACATAGGGTTTTTCTTGGTTTTATTCAGGAAAATAAACAAAATAAATTTATAGATGAGGTTTTAATTTTAGTGATGAAATCACCAAATAGCTTCACAGGAGAGGATGTAGTTGAACTTCATTGCCATGGCGGAATTATCATAGTAAATAAAGTTTTAAAGATATTATTATCTAGTAATTCTAGAGTTAGACTTGCAAACCCAGGAGAATTTAGTCAAAGAGCTTTTCTTAATGGGAAAATAGACCTTACTCAAGCTGAATCGATTAATCAATTAATTAATGCAAGCAATACCAGATCAGCAGAGTTAGCTTTTAGCGGAGTTCAAGGAGAAATAAAGAAAAAAATTGATGATATTAAAAATGACCTTATAAATCAACTTTGCGAAATAGAAGCGAGAGTCGATTTTGAAGAAGACTTCACAGATTTTGATTACACCAAATATCTAAAAAACATTAAAAAAGTCAAAGAAAAAATAGAATTATTAATAGAAAATGCAAAAAGAAATTCATATATTCACAATGGAATATCCATTGCGCTTATTGGTAAAACAAATGTTGGTAAAAGCTCTTTATTAAATTTGCTTGCAAAAAAAGAGAAAGCAATCGTAACTAATATTCCTGGAACAACTAGAGATGTTATTGAAGTTAATTTAACTATTAATGATATTCCAATGAAAATAATTGATACTGCTGGCATAAGAGAAACTCATGAACAAATTGAAAGTATTGGAATTAAAAAAAGTTTTGGGAAAATAAAAGAGTCAGATTTTATAATTTATATTTATAATCTTGAAGAAGGATTTAATGAAGAAGACAAAAAAATAATACAAGAAATTCCCAAAGAGAAGTTAATTACTATTTTGGGGAATAAAAAAGATTTAATTGATTGCAAAAATATTAATTCAAATGAGTTAAAAAACACAATTCTTATGAGTATTAAGAATAATGATGGTGAAAGATTATTAATAGACACAATCACTAAAAAATGCGGATTAAAACAAGTAGAAAATATCAATATATTTTTAAACGAAAGACATCTAACAAATTTGTCTGCTTGCTTATCTAATTTAAATGATACTGATGAAATAATTGAAAATAAATTGCCATTTGATTTATTATCAATTGAACTGAGAGATGGAATTCAAAACTTATCAAAAATAACTGGTCAAGAATTAACAGAGGAACTTCTAGATAATATTTTTTCTAAGTTTTGTATTGGTAAATAAATTTGAGTTAAATTACATTGTGCTATATAGTTGATTCTCTAACTTCAGTTGAATTTTTATTAATTAATTATTTTTTTAGTCTAGTGGATTTAAATACTCCAATAATAAGTAAAATCATTGATAATTGGATCGATGAAGATATTGGTAGGGGAGATCTTACAAGTCCCTCTATTACAAAAGAGAATGGTAATGCATATTGGATTGCAAAAGAGGAGGGTATATTCTGTGGGGTTGAAATTATAAAAGAAATTTTTAGAAAAATTGATTTAAAAATCAGTCCAAAATTTAATATCTCTGATGGAGATAAATTTGTTAAAGATCAAAAACTCTTAGAAATATATGGACCCTCAAAAAGTTTACTCGCTAGTGAAAGGATTAGCTTAAATATAGCAATGCATTTATCTGGAATATCAACATATACAAAGAATCTTATAGATAAATTAGAAGGCACAAATATAAAATTAGCAGATACTAGGAAAACGACTCCTGGCTTAAGAATATTTGAAAAATATGCATTCAAATGCGGAGGTGGGGTGAATCATAGAATGGGATTATACGATGCTGCTATGATCAAAGAAAATCATATTGCATGGACAGATAATCTTAAGAACGCAGTACAAAAAATTCGCCTAAATTCGCCTTTTACAACTCATATCATAATTGAAGCTGAGAATATCGAACAGGCAAAAGAAGCAGTATTAGCAGGAGCGGATAGTATCTTATTAGATGAACTTAGTCCTGAAACAATCAAAAAAAGCGTTCAAGAATTAAGAGATTTATCAATTAATAGCTTAAAAAAAGAAGTCAATAAAAATTTGATAATAGAAGTTTCTGGAATAAACCCTCAAGAAATTAGTAAATATCTAATAAAAGGTATTAATTTGATTTCAACAAGTTCTTCAATCACCAAAAGTAATTGGATTGATTTGAGTATGCGTTATATTAATTAATCATATAGATAAATAGTTGAATAATTAATGCTAATCATTCTTAAAGAATTAACAAAACAATTTGAAGAATCTCTTTTAGATAGTCTTGAAAAAAATGATAAAAAAGGAGAATACGAAATTCTTAGAAAAAATTTAATTTCACAATCATCAAAAGAGGAATTTGGTGATTATCAATGTAATGTTTGTTTAAGTTTATCTAAAATATATAAAAAGAACCCAAGAGATATTTCTAATGATTTTATTAACCTTTTAAATAAAAATAAAAGCATAGCAAAATTATGTAAAAGTCTTGAAATAGCTGGACCTGGATTTATAAATATAAAATTAAAAGATGAAGTTCTAATAAATGAAATTAAGTCAAATATTCAATGCAATAGGGCTGGCATACCTCTCATTAGAAATTGTTTAGATAGTGGTTTGTCTAATAAAGTTATTGTAGATTTTTCTAGTCCTAATATTGCTAAAGAAATGCATGTAGGGCATTTAAGATCAACAATAATAGGTGACTCAATATCTAGAATTTTCGAGTTAAGAGGTTATGAAGTATTAAGACTCAATCATGTTGGTGATTGGGGGACACAATTTGGCATGCTTATTACTCAGCTCAAAGATTTATATTCAAATGATCTAGAAGAAATAGGAAAGATCAAGATAAGTGATTTAGTTGAATTTTATAAAGAATCAAAAAAAAGATTTGATAACGAATCTGAATTCCAAGAAAGATCTAGAGAGGAAGTAGTTAAGTTACAAAGTGGAGATATTAAATCGATTAAAGCTTGGAAATTATTATGTGATCAATCAAGGAAAGAATTTGATGAAATTTATAAAAATTTAAAAATAAAAATAGAAGAAAGAGGTGAATCTTTTTATAATCCCTTCTTAAAATCAGTTATTGATGATTTGAATTTAAAAAAAATATTAGTAGAAGATCAAGGCGCAAAATGTGTATTTTTAGATGGGATGACTAATAAACAAGGAAAACCTTTACCGCTAATTATTCAAAAAAAAGATGGAGGTTTTAATTATGCCACTACAGATCTTGCTGCTATAAGATACAGATTCAATAAACCTCCTAATGGCGATGATGCTTCAAGAATTATTTATGTAACTGATCATGGCCAAGAAAATCATTTTGCTGGAGTTTTTCAAGTTGCAAAAAAAGCAAAATGGATCCCAGAAAATTGTCAAGTAAACCATGTCCCTTTTGGGTTAGTTCAAGGAATTGATGGCAAGAAATTAAAGACAAGAGAAGGTGAAACAATACGCCTAAAAGATTTATTAAATGAAGCAGTTAGAAGAGCAAAAGAAGATTTATTGAAAAGATTAGAAGATGAAGATCGTTATGAGACCGAAGAGTTTATATCAAATACTTCAAGAATTATTGGATTAGGAGCTGTTAAGTATGCAGATTTAAGTCAAAATAGGATTACCAATTATCAATTTAGTTTTGATAAAATGCTTTCCCTTAATGGTAATACTGCTCCTTATTTGTTATATACACTTGTAAGAATTTTAGGAATTAAAAGAAAAAATGATTTTGTTTATGACTCTAAAGATTTTCATTACGTAAATTATGAACATAAATCTGAGTGGAAACTTATCAGAAAATTACTTAAGTTCGATGAAGTCATAATTTCTATTGAAAAAGACTTAATGCCAAATAGATTATGCAATTATCTGTTCGAGCTATGTCAGACTTTTAATAGATTCTATGATCAAGTTCCAATCCTCAAAGAAGAAAAAAATATAAAAATTTCTAGGCTTAATTTATGTGACCTAACTGCAAAAACACTAAAATTAAGCTTAGAGCTTTTAGGAATTGAAACTTTAGAAAGAATGTAATGAATGATTTTGATCCATTAAATAATCTTTTCCCAAAACCAAGAGAGGAAATAATAAATATGCAGTCTTACTCTGCACCTTTAGAAAATAGAAGAAATTTACTCCGCTTAGACTTTAATGAAAATACTTTAGGTCCAAGTCCTAAGGTTTTAGAGGCATTACAAGCGATAAAATTAGATGAGATTTCAATTTATCCAGAATATAATTTGTTAAAAAAATTTTTATGTGATAGATATCTTGATTCAAGAAAATTTGGTAATGATGAAATCGGAATTTTCAATGGAGCAGATGCAGCAATAAATGCAATTTTCAATTGCTTTGGAGAAAAAGATCAAATATTTCTAACCACAAATCCAACTTTTGGTTACTATTCTCCTTGTGCAGAAATCCGAGGAATGAAAAAAATAAGTTGTTCTTACATTGGAGAAAATTTTCTATTCCCCATCGAAGAATTTAGGGAAAAAATAATAAAGCATAATCCAAAGTTAATATTTATTTGTAATCCAAATAATCCAACAGGAACTGTTCTAAGCTCTCATGAAATTATTAATTTAGCCAATATCAATAACGATTCATTAATAGTTGTTGATGAACTATATGAAAAATTTAATGGAGATAGTCTTCTTGAATCGATAGATTTTGAAAAGAATAAAAATATACTAATAATCCAATCTCTTTCAAAAACTGCAGGTCTAGCTGGTTTAAGAATAGGTTTTACTTTTGGCAATAAAAGTTTAATTCAGTACATTAATAAAGTTACAGGACCATATGATGTAAACAGCTTTGCTATAACAGCTGCATTAGCAGCACTTAAAGACAAATCATATATTGATAATTATGTTTTAGAAGTAAAAAAGGCGAGGGAATGGATTTTAAATAAATTGAAATCAACAAAAATCAGAACTCACTTTAGTGGAGGTAATTATTTCTTAATTTGGCCAAAAAAAGATCCTAAAAGCTTAATACAACAGATGAAAGAAAAAGGTATTCTTATTAGAAGTATGGAAAACAAAAAAGATATCGGTAATTCAATAAGGGTTAGTATTGGAACTAAAGAACAAATGATTTTTTTCTGGGACAATTACAAGATATTAGATTTAGAAAATTAATTACTGAAAATATAAATTGTATTTTGATCGATTCTTTTAGGTTTTATTTGAAAATCTTTTCCAACATATTTTACTTTAAAATCTTTCATATTTTCAATAAATAAATCAGCACTTGAGAAATCACATTCTTTATTAATTTTTTTGCCGCGTTCAAAGTGAACAGGAATAACTACTTTAGGTTTTAAGATTTTAACTATTTTTGAGGCTTCTTTACCATTGTAAGATTTTATTCCTCCTCCAATTGAAATAAACAATATATCTGGACTAGACAAAATAATTTGACTATTTATATCAATATCACCAGCAGCTCCTCCCATATGAACAATTTTAAGATAATTCTGCTCCCAACTCCAAACAGTTGCCATCCCAAATCTTCTTCCATCTACTCTGTCATGTGGTACAGAAACTCCATTTAATAAAATATCCTCAAATTGATAGATTCCTGGCTCAACGAACATTAATTGATCATTAGGGTTATATCCTTCATCTGGAAGCCTAGAACTAGCCAAAATAAAATCTACGTTGACTTCTTTTGGCTCCTTCAAATTACTTGCACAACCTATTGCTTTAAAGGGATTTATAAGAATAGATTTATCTGGACTAGTAATTAAAAAACTACTATGTCCTAAACTTTTTATTCCTAAATTCCTTGCCAATAATGAGGTAGGTAAAAAAGAGCTAACTAATATCAAAAATAAAAAGTTTTTAATTTGAGAAATCATAATATTAATTTTTTTTTATTTTACTTTTGTTCAGCCATTTTTAGAAAATTACTAATTAATTTATGACCAAATTGCGTCAACACACTTTCAGGATGGAACTGTACCCCATGTAAATATTTATATTCTTTATGAGAGATAGCCATAATTGTTGAGTCTTCTAAAGTCGCGGTTATGTCGAAACAAGATGGTAAAGAACTTGAATCAACTATAAGACTATGGTATCTAGTAGCCACAAATGGAGTCTCGATATCTTTAAATAATCCTTTTTGATTATGAAATATTTTGGATGTCTTACCATGCATAAGTTCTTTCCCAACTATAACCTTACCTCCAAAAGCTTGGGCCAAAGCTTGATGACCTAAACAAACTCCCAATGTAGGAATATTTTTAGATAATTTTTTTAGAATTGGCAGACAAATTCCAGATTGATCTGGATTGCCTGGACCTGGAGATAATAGAATTCCACCAGGATTTAGTTTGATAATTTCTTCTAAAGTAATTTCATCATTTCTTTTAACTATTAATTCTTTAGTTATCTCATGCTCAACTGAAAGTTCTCCTAAATATTGAACAAGGTTATAAGTAAAACTATCGTAATTATCAATAACAAGAAACATATTTATATGGATTTAAAATAACAACTTTATTTTAGGAACAAAGATATATACAGCAATAATAACAGAATTAATGGAAGCTAATAATACTGCTCCTGCAGAAGTATCTTTTGAAATTTTAGCCAAAATGCTAAATTCTTTTTTAACTACTAAATCAACGATTGATTCAATAGATGTGTTCAATATTTCTAATATTAAAACAGACATTATTGTTGCAATCAAAATAACATAATTACTTAGACTAATTTTGAGTAAAAAACCAATTATCAAACTTGTAACTGCAAAAATTAATTGAATTTTAAAATTTCTTGAAGTTTTTAATACATAACTAATACCACTGAAAGCATACTTAAAACTTATAAATACATTACTAGAAGTTTTGTATGATTCTTTTCTATTTTCTAAATAGTTTATTTTTTTTTTCATTGATTTTTAATCTAATCCAGTAATTAAATATTCTTGGAAATTTAACATATTTTCTAAATCATGCTCATTATTATGTTCCCATCCCAAAAGATGTAAAAACCCATGACTAGCCAACCAGATCATCTCTCTATAGATTGAATTTTTATATTCATAAGATTGCTCAAGTGCCATCTCTAATGATATAAATATATCTCCCAACTCTATATGATCTAAATTATTTAGAGATTCATCAGAAATAATTGGAAAAGATAGAACATCAGTTGGACCATTTTTTTGCATCCATTTCTTATTCAAAGAAGCAATTTCTTGATTAGATATTATCTGTAAGCCTAATGAAAAAGATTTTTTTTCAAAAATATAATTTGGTAATTCATAATCCTCTTTTTTTAATATTGTATTTATCCAAGATAAAAAAACTTTCTCCCAAAAAATAGATTCAAAAATAAGCTTAGTTTTAGTATCTTTTAACTTATTTGAAAATTGAGAAAAATCATTACATTGAAAAACCAAATCTAAATTTATTTCAGAAATAATTTTTTCTTTCATACATCCTTAAACTGGAATATTGGGCTTACCAATTGTGGCCACAAGTATTAATATCCCAATTAAAACTAGAAAGGTTATTGAAAAATGAGAAATACTTTTTGATCCTTTCCTTACCATATTTCTCATAGCAAGCTTTATAAAGCTTGGAGGAGAAACTTTTTTTTCTAAAATTTCGTTTTTATTTTCCATTAGTTATTCAATAGATTGGTTAGAAGAAATATTCATACGTAATAATTCATGAATAAATGGTTCAAGTCCACCATCTAAAACACTATCTAACTCGTTAGTCTCCTGCATAGTCCTAAGATCTTTAACCATTTGATAGGGATGGAAAACATAATTTCTTATTTGATTACCCCATGCAGCTTCCACAATATCACCTTTAATATCAGCGACTTCTGCAGCGCGTTGTTCTTTAGCAATCACTAATAGTTTAGACTTTAGAAGTAACATAGCTTTTTCTTTATTTTGTAATTGAGATCTTTCTTGGGTACATCTTACTGAAATCCCTGAAGGCAAATGAACAATTCTCACTGCTGTTTCTACTTTATTAACATTTTGTCCTCCAGCTCCACCGGATCTACTCGTTGTAATTTCTAAATCTTTTTCAGGTATATCAAGTGAAATATTATCATCTAATTTTGGCATAACCTCTACCCCAGCGAAGCTGGTTTGTCTTTTGCCATTGGCATTAAAAGGAGAAATTCTTACTAATCTATGAGTTCCTTTTTCATATTGCAGATAGCCGTATGCATATTTTCCATCAATTTCGAACGTTACACTTTTAATGCCTGCTTCTTCTCCTTGAGATAATTCATTAATGACAAGGCGCATTTGATTATTATCGGCCCATCTTGAGTACATTCTTAATAATATCTCTACCCAATCCTGAGCATCTGTTCCTCCCGCACCTGCATTAATAGAAACTACTGCTCCTTCCATATCGTATTCACCACATAACAATCTTTCAAATTCCCATTTATCTAAATTCTCTCTTAATTTCTTTAATCCCAACTGGGATTCTAAAATCATTTCCTCTTCAGGTTCTAAAGAATAAAGCTCAAGAGAGGCATTAGCATCAGAAATAAAAGTTTTCCATTTATCCAACAATTCAAGTTGTGCCTTAACATCATCAAGGATTAACATTTGTTTTTTCGCTTCTTTTTGATTATCCCAAAATTCAGGCTGAGCAGAAATTTGCTCTAACTCTCTCCTTTTCGCTTTTAATCTTGGAACGTCAAAGACAATCCTGAGCATTACCCAGGCGCTCTGTTAGTTCCGAAAGATCTTTTTTGAAATCTGTAATATCTATCAAAATAGAATTTAATCGTTATTTATAATCTAACAGGCACAATTGTTTAATAGTATAAACTAAGTATTATTTTTAAAAAATGTCCAAAGTTGAAATTTATACTTGGCAATATTGCCCATTCTGTATTCGAGCAAAATCACTACTCAAGAAAAAAAATATAAATTTTACAGAATATAAAATTGATGGCGATAAAGATGCCAGAGCTTTGATGATTGAACGAGCTGATGGTAGAAGAACATTACCGCAAATATTTATAGATAATGAGGGTATAGGAGGCTGCGATGATCTCTACTCATTAGAAAATGAAAATAAATTAGACACATTATTAAACTAGATCTTATGAAATTTTTATTCGTGATAGATCCAATAAAAAATATAAATCCACTAAAAGATTCAACTGCTGCTTTAATGCAAGCATCATCAAAAAAAAATATTGAAATCTGGAGTTGTACTCCTCAGGACCTCGAAGCTAGAGGTGATGAAGTATGGGCATCTTCCGTAAAAGTTGAAGTAAATCCGTGGATTTCTTTCAAAGATAATGATTGCATACCTCTCGCCGAATTTAATTGCATTTGGATGAGAAAAGATCCTCCTGTAAATGAGGCTTATTTATATGCAACCCATCTTTTAGAAGTTGCCGAAAGAAAAGGAGTAAAAGTAATAAATAAACCCTCATCGTTAAGAGCATGGAATGAAAAGCTAGGTGCTTTGAGATACAGCCACTTAATGGCACCTACAATAGTTGCGAG
This sequence comes from Prochlorococcus sp. AG-347-I19, assembly GCA_003279105.1. Taxonomy (GTDB): domain Bacteria; phylum Cyanobacteriota; class Cyanobacteriia; order PCC-6307; family Cyanobiaceae; genus Prochlorococcus_A. Next base: position 34,313 of record QCBO01000002.1, on the reverse strand, counting down.
TAAGGTAAAAGATCTTATTAATTTTGCAAATATAAATAATGAAGTAGTCATAAAACCTCTCGGAGGAAAAGGTGGTCAAGGTGTTATAAGGATAAATAAAAATTCTCCAGGTATTAAATCAATCATTGAATTAATCACTTCTCAAGAAGAATTACCCGTTATGATGCAAAAATTTATTCCTGAAGTCATAGAGGGTGATAAAAGAATAATTATCGTAAACGGTAAAGCAATTGGATCAATAAATAGGATTCCTCAAGGAGGCGATTTTAGGAGTAATTTAGCGATGGGAGGGAAGGCTGAACCAACATTATTAACAGAAAAAGAAAAAAGTATCTGTTCAGAATTATCTCAACACTTCAAAGATGAGGGTTTATTTTTTGTAGGTATTGATGTAATAAATGGAATGCTTAGCGAGATTAATGTAACCAGTCCAACAGGTTTAAGAGAAATAGAAAATTTATCCAATAAAAATGTTTCAGAGGAAGTTATTGAAAAATTATTGGAAATTATCTAGGGTTTTTAGCAAAAAATATTTGTTTTACTATAGATTCAAATTTTAATTTAATCTCATCTATTTCTTTCTCTAAAACTGAACCTGAAACTATACCTGAACCTGCAGTAAATTCAATATTTCCTTCAATATACCTAGCTCCTCTTATTGCTAAAAGAAATGAAGCATTTCCTGATGAATCAACCCAACCCATTGGAGAAGCATAATTTCCTCTAGGAAAAGACTCAAGAGTATTTATCCAATCCAATGCTATATTTTTTGGGTAACCACAAACAGCCGGAGATGGATGTAAGTTTTTAAGCAATTCAAAAGGACATATATTTTCAACTTTAGAGAAAATGAGTGTTTGCAAATGAGAAATATCTCCAAAAGAATTTACCTTGATATCACTTTTTTTAAAGTTTTTTATTTTTGAAACTTCTAAACATTTAATTAAATACTGTGTTACATAATTATGTTCCTTTAAGTCTTTAGTACTTTTTAGGAGTTTCTTAAAATTTGAATTAGTAGAGATAGTTCCAGCAAGAGCCTCCAAAGTTAAATTAGGTTTAGTAAAAGAAAATAATTTTTCTGGAGATGCTCCAAACAAAATATCCTTACTATTTCTTTTCCAAACGTATGTGCATGTATTTGGATGATTCTTTTTTAATCTTTTTAAAATTTCTATTAAATCTAATTTATTTTTAAATTTTATTTTAATCCTATTCGCTAAAACTATCTTTTCGAGAATACCTTTTTCTACTAATTGAATTCCTCTATTTACTACTTTTTTCAAACTTGTATTAGAAGTTTCTAAGGAGTGCAAGAAATCATCAATAGTAGGTAAATCAAAACTAGTATTTAAGCCATATGATTTTATTAATTCTGAGCCAGAATTAATAACTTGATTTCTAATTGTCCATATTTCTTCAATTAATGTCCTTAATGATGATTTACCCTCAACATGACCATTGATTCTTAACCAGCAATTCTTATTACTTTTAATAATTAATATTTTTGGTAAGATAGCCTCCAAACTAGGGACATCAGAACATAAATTCTTATTATTCAAGTTTTCAGAAAAAGAAAATAAATAAATTATTTTTGAAAGTGCAGAATTATGTGATTCTTTAGTTAAGTTAATTAAATTTTTAAAATTCTCAGAATTAAACTCTTTAGCTAACTCAAATCGTTTTGGACCATCCAAAGTAACATATTTACATTTCTCAAAAGCAATATATGAAATACCATTAGATTCCTCCCAAAATGAAGAAAACGGATATTTATTTATAAACAATTCATATACTTGTAATAAATCAATACAAGGAATCTCAACACAAATACTTACTAATCCAGAATTCTCCACTTTCTTATCGAAAGAAGAAAATACATCTTTTAAAAAATCTGTTAAGTTTAAATCATTTTTCATTACTTATTGAAAATAACTAAAAATCATGCAATAAAGTAAAAAATGTAACTCAATTTATAAACTACATTTAATAATGATCGAATTTTGTGAGTTAAATAAAAATGGACGAAGATAAAAAAAAATTATGGAAACAAGCGATAAAATGGCCCCTTTATTCTGTTGCCATACTTCCAGTTTTAATAACAGGGGCTTATATACTCAATCAATATGATAAGGTAAAAATTTATAATTTGATTGCATTTACTTTAGCTGCAATTTTTATATTACTTTGGGAAAACCTAACTAATGATTTATTCGACGCAGAAACAGGAATCGATGAATTTAAATTCCATTCAATTGTAAATCTTGTAAAAAATAAAAAAATAATTTCATCTATTGCATATACATCTTTAGTTATTGGTTTGTTAATAATTTCAATTATTTCAGTATCAACAAGTATAAACATTTTGATTTTGGTGGCATCTTGCTGCTTCTTAGGATATTTATATCAAGGACCTCCTTTTAGATTTGGCTATCAAGGTTTAGGAGAACCATTATGCTGGCTTGCATTTGGACCTTTTGCCTACTCTGCAGTCTTAATTGCGTTAAATCCTTCTAATATTTACTTCAAAGATATTCCCTGGAAAGTTTCTTTATTACTTGGTTCAGGACCTTCATTGGCAACAACTCTTGTACTATTTTGTTCTCATTTTCATCAAATTTCTGAAGATAAAAAGCATGGGAAAAATTCACCTTTAGTTCGCCTAGGAGCAAAAAAAGGTTCTCAATTTGTGCCTTGGATAATTTTTACAATATATATTTTTCAACTTTTAACTATATTTACTGGATTCATTCCAGTATTTTGTATCCTATATTTGATTAGTTTTCCTCAAGCAATAAGACTTATAAATTTATTAATATCTTCATATAAAAAACCCTCTGCAACAAAAAATGCCAAATTCGTCGCAATAAAATTTCAAACTCTGAATGGAGTTGGCTTAATCACAGGATTAATATTTAATTACTTGCTTGATAAATGAACTTAATATTTAAAAAAAAATCTTATAGCTTCAATTTACCCACCAAATTAGAAAATTCTAAAACCACTTACCTTACAAAATCGGGTTGGATAATTAAATTGACAAGCAATGATAAAAAAATTGGGTTTGGAGAAGTATCACCACTTCCAGAAGAAGACTTAAAAAAGTGTGCCAAACAACTAGATATGATCCCTGAGTGTATAGAAGTAAAAAGTTTATCTGAGCAAATAAATATTTTTCACCCATGTATTCAATCTGCAATAAATTCTGCACTAGCTGAGATAAATGGAAGAATAATTTTTAAAGAAAACTATTACTTTGATGAAATTGATACAACAGCCATACTGTTAAATCCTGAAAATGTAATTTCAGATCTAAATGAAATTAAAAAAAGACAATCTAATATTGAAAAATCAGTAACCATAAAATGGAAAGTAGCATTAAAAAATAACCATGAGGAAGAAGCAACTTTAGAAGAAATTTTAAGTCAAATAGGGAATAATATTAAGTTAAGAATAGATGCTAATGGTTCATGGGGAAGAGATATAGCTAATAGATGGGCTGATATTTTGAAGGATATCGAAAATATAGATTGGTTAGAACAACCTCTCTGTGTTGATGATATTGATGGACTGACAGAACTCAACAAAAAAATCCCTATAGCCTTAGACGAATCACTTTTAAAATTTCCAACTTTGATTGATGAGTGGAAAGGTTGGCAAATTCGAAGGCCTTCTCAAGAAAAAAATCCAGTTAAGCTTTTAAGAGAATTAGAAAATAAAAAAGCTTTAATATCTATAAGTACCTCATTTGAAACTGGTATAGGGAAGAGATGGCTTTATCATTTATCATCTCTACAATTACAAGGACCAACTCCAAAAGTTCCTGGTTTAGCTATGAATAATTTCCCTAATTCATTTCTATTTTTAAATGAAGCAAAAAAGATATGGGATCTCCTATGAAAAATAAAATTCATATTATTGAAATTGAAAATAACGAAACTCAATCTGTAAAGAAAATTCTTGAAAAAATTAGAGAGAATAAAATTATTTATGTTAAAAACAAATTTTATAAAGACGAAGATGTATTAGATTCAATTACTGAAAATGGACCAGCAATTATCTTAAACAGTAGTGGAAGTTCTGGAAAACCGAGAAAATGTTTACACCATTTGGATCATATTAAATTATCTGCAGCTACATCAGGTCAATGGCTAATAGAGCAAGGATTTGAACTGCAAAACTGCTTAATTTTAAATACTTTACCTCTAAACCATATAAGCGGATTAATGCCAATTTTTAGAAGTCAAACTTGGGGATGTGATTGTATTAATATTTCTCCAAATTTAATAAAAAAAACTCGAGAACTTTTACTTTTTACAATTAAATCTAAAAAAAACAAAAAACACTTGATTACATCATTAGTACCTACCCAATTAAAAAGACTTTTAGCTCAAAAAGATGGTATTCGTTGGCTAAAAATTTTTGAGCTAATTTGGGTTGGTGGAGCATCAATTTCAAGGGAAATTGCAGAACAATGTATAGAAGAAAGAATAAGATTAGCACCTTGTTACGGCTCAACTGAAACAGCAGCAATGGTTACGAGTTTAAAACCAAAAGAATTCTTAATGGGTTTTAAAAATGTTGGAGAAATACTACCTGATACAAAAATCAGAATTAACGCACAAGGATTAATCGAAATAAAATCAGCGAGAATTGGAATCGAAATAAAAGACACTTCAAAAACTGAAAATTTCAAAAATAAAAATGGGTGGTGGCAAACCGGTGATTTAGGTGAAATTAATCAAATAAATAATTCTTTATATTTAAACTTTCTTGGAAGAAGTGATAAAGCTTTTAATTCAGGAGGAGAAATCGTTTTTCCAAAAGTAATTGAATCTCGATTAAATGATTTCATAACAAAAGAAAATATCCCAATTAATAAATTCAAGATTTCAAAAGTGTCCGACAAATTATGGGGAAATAAAGTTAAAATAATTGTTGAATATAAAGAACATGCAAATCATAAAAATATTGAAAATTCATTAAATTTATTAAAAAAATTTTCTCAAAGTTGGCCTAAACATGAAAAACCTGAAAAGTGGGTTGTTAAAAAAAATACCAGTGCAGAAAAAATAAACTATAAATTTAAAAAATAATAATTAGCATTCTTTTAAATTTTTGCTTAAATTTGAAGCCTCTATCCATCTTTCCAACTGATCGGGGAGTTCTATTTTATTTCTTGAATCAACATCTAAAGAACAATGTATTATTTTTCCTTCTGCTACTTTATTTCCATTTTTTATAAAAAAGCTATTTACTTGGAACAAATGCGTATTAATTTTATGAGGGGCAATTTTTACTTTTAACAAATCTCCAATTTTTATAGGCGCAAGAAAGTTTGCTTCGCAGTTTACTATGGGGAAAATAATTTGACTTTTGCGTATAGAAAAATCTGGAAAAATATCTTGATATGGAATTCCATAAATTTCGATACTTTCTTCCCATGCTTCGTGGGACCATTTTAATAAGTTATGAAAATGAATTACACCTGCAGAATCACAATCACCGAATCTTACCTTCTTCTGCAATATCAACCAGTCAGCGGGGTTCATTTAAAGAACTTATCTATCAACAGATCCCATAATGACATCTATTGAGCCAAGAATTGCCATAATATCGGCGATTTTGGCACCTTTAAGAATATGAGGCAATATTTGCAGATTATTTAAATCAGCAGCTCTGATTTTAAATCTCCATGGGGTAACTTCATTATTTCCTTGAATGAATACACCTATTTCTCCCTTACCGGACTCTAATCTTGTATACAATTCTCCGTTAGGGATTTTAAAAGTTGGAGCAACCTTCTTAGCTACATATTGATAGTCCATACCAAATATTTCACTTTTCTTATCTTCAGTAGCCATTCTTTGAGCTTCCAAATTTTCTGTTGGACCTCCTGGAATCATTTTACAGGCTTGGCGAATGATGCTAAGTGATTGTCTCATCTCTTCGACTCTTACTCGATATCTCGCATAACAATCTCCTTCTTTTTCTGAAGCAATCTGCCAATCAAAATCGTCATAACATTCATAACTATCTACTTTCCTTAAATCCCAGGAAACTCCAGAAGCTCTAAGCATTGGCCCAGACAAAGACCAATTAATTGCCTGGTCTCTTTGTATTGTTCCCAGGCCTTCAATTCTTTTTCTAAAAATTGGATTATTTGTGATTAATTTTTCATATTCATCAATCTTAGGTCCAAACCAATCACAAAAGTCTATACATTTTTCTAACCATCCGTATGGAAGATCACATGCGACACCACCTATCCTAAAGAAATTATTATTTATCAGCCTCTGTCCAGTAGCAGCTTCCCAGAGATCATATATCATTTCTCTTTCTCTAAAAATATAGAAAAATGGAGTTTGAGCTCCTACGTCTGCTAAAAAGGGACCGAGCCACAAAAGATGATTAGCAATACGATTGAGTTCTAGCATTAGAACTCTAATGTAACTAGCTCTTTTAGGAACTGGAATATTAGCTAATCTTTCAGGAGCATTTACTACAATAGCTTCATAAAACATTCCTGCTGCATAATCCATTCTGCTTACATAAGGGACATACATTACATTTGTCCTATTTTCAGCTATCTTTTCCATTCCTCTATGTAAATATCCAATTACTGGCTCACAATCAATGACATTCTCACCATCAAGAGTTACAACTAACCTTAAAACACCATGCATTGAGGGATGATGAGGGCCAAAATTGACCACCATTGGTTCTGTTCTAGTCTCTAGCTGAGCCATTCAAAATTTTACTTCTAAATAAATCTTAGTCGAAAGTTATGCAAACTGACCTATCTGATTCATCTTTTTTCAATCATAAATCAGTTATGACAGATGAGATTATGACCTCATTAGAGCATTACCCATTAATTCATAACAACGAACTTAAAGGAATAGACGCAACTTTAGGCGGAGGCGGGCACTCTTATCATTTATTGAGAAAATATTCGGATTTAAATATAATTGGACTTGATCAAGATCCATTCGCAAGAAAAGCAGCATCAAAAAAACTTGATGAATTTAAAAATAGGCTTGATATTAGGGCTGCAAATTTTGCGGATTTTATGCCAAAAGAAAAAGTTTCTTTTGTGATTGCAGATCTTGGAGTTAATAGCAACCAAATTGATGACCCTAAAAGAGGATTTAGTTTCCAAAAAGATGGTCCGCTTGATATGCGCATGAATCCTTTTCTTGAGGTTGATGCAGAGAAATTAATTGAGGCTTTAAATGAAAAAGATCTAGCTAACTTAATTTATAAATATGGAGAAGAGAGATTATCAAGAAAGATTGCTAGGAAAATAAAAATGGATTTGAAAGAAAATGGGAAATATTCTGGGACAAAAGAATTAGCCTATTCTATTGCAGGCTGCTTTCCACCAAAACAAAGATATAAAAAAATACACCCAGCAACAAGAACATTTCAAGCACTTAGAATTGCTGTCAATAAAGAAATTGAAGTATTAGAAAAATTTTTGCAAGTTGTCCCTGAATGGATTTTGCCAGGAGGTATTATTTCTATTATTAGTTTTCATTCCCTAGAGGATAGGTTAGTTAAAAATTCTTTTAAGAATGATCAAAGACTAAAAAACCTGACAAAAAAGCCAATAACTCCTTCTGAACAAGAAGTCGAACTCAATAAAAGAGCTAGAAGTGGAAAATTAAGAATTGCTCAATTAAAATAAGAGCCAATAATTTCTAGCGTAATGATCTGATCGTATTTGTAAGAATATGAATTGCTTTTTTAATATCTTTTGAATTAGTGCTTAATCCAATACTTAACCTTATTGAAGATTCTGCTTCTTTAAAAGATCTACCTAAAGCTAGTAATACATGTGATGGTTCACCATTACTACATGCAGATCCACTAGAACAAATTATTTTAGATTTTAAAAGTTTATGAAACTTTGCTCCGTTTAAATCCAATACAGTCAAATTTAAATTTTGAGGTAATCTTTTTTCTATGGATCCATTAATTAGTAAACCAGAATTATTTTCCAACAAACCCTCTAAAAGGGTATTTCTATGTAAAAGTAATTTCTCAGCATTATTTTTTTGATTAAAAACTGCTATCTCTATTGCTTTAGCAAAGCCAACTACTAAAGGAAGAGGTAATGTACCAGACCTGAGACCATATTCTTGACCTCCTCCAACAATTAAAGGCTCAAGATTCATTTCTTCATCAATCAAAAGAAGTCCTATCCCTTTAGGACCATATATTTTGTGAGAACTCATCGTTATCATATTTACATCTGATAAAAGATTGTCTAACTCGATATAACCTAAACATTGTGCAAAATCAGAGTGAAAAGTTATTCCTCGAGATTTACATATCTTTGAAATATTCTCTAGAGGCTGGATAACTCCTATTTCGTTATTTGCCAACATAACACTCACCAGAAATGTATCTTCTCTTATATTTTTTTTTAATTTTTCTTCTGAAATTAAGCCATCTTTCTCAGGATTAATTTCGGTAACCATAAATCCCTCTTTTTTTAGTTGGTTTAGGGGCTCCAAAACAGCTTTATGCTCTGTTTTTAAAGTAATAATATGTCCATAATTGCCTGTTTTTTTATAGAAATTTCTAGCAAAACCTAATAAGGCTAAGTTATTCGATTCAGTTGCCCCGCTTGTAAAAATAACTTTTTTATTCTTAAGAAATAAATTTTTTTCTATTTTTTCTCTTGAGGCTTCCAATATAGCGCTTGCGTTAATCCCAGCCAAATTAGATTTGCTTGCAGGGTTAGAAAATATCTCACTCCAAAAAGGTTTCATAGAATCAACAACATCTTTAGAGCAAGGAGTCGAAGATTGATAGTCTAGTAGTATGGGAGTTGATAGCATTATGTTTAGTATATAAAATTCTGTTTATTACTAGAAAATCAAATTTAAGAATTTAAAAAATGAATGAAATTAATCAAATAAATAATGAACCGCTAAGAAAATCAAGAATTTTATTAGTTGATGATGAGCCTGGTTTAAGAACAGCTGTAAAAACATTTCTAGAAGATGAAGGCTTTGAAATATTTATTGCAGTTGATGGCGAGGATGGTTGGGGAAAAGCTCAAACAATTTTCCCCGATTTAATAATTAGCGATGTAATGATGCCACGAGCCAACGGTTATGATTTATTAGAAAAAATTAGAGAGGATGAAAAATTAGGAGGAACTCCAGTTATTTTTCTAACTGCAAAAGGAATGACCCTAGACAGAACAGAAGGTTATCTTGCAGGAGTTGATGATTATATTTCCAAACCTTTCGATCCCGATGAATTAGCTGCAAGAGTTAAAAATGTAATCAACAGACAAGAACGACTATTAAAAGAAGCGGCACGATTCGCAGATATTGACGTGAGCAAAATGGCAAAACAAATTACTGAAATTAAATCTATGCTCACAGACCAAAACCAGACTAATCCAGAAAATAAAATAAATCTTCCTAGTTTTACTCCTAGAGAAGCAAGTGTGCTTCAACTAGTAGCAGAGGGACTGATGAACAAGGAAATTGCTAGAAAGCTTGAAACATCTATTAGAAATGTTGAGAAATATGTAAGTAGACTTTTTATCAAGACAGGTACTTCTAGCCGAACAGAATTAGTTCGTTATGCACTTGAAAATCATTTAGTAAAATAAATTATTTAATTTTTTCGAACTCAATTAGTTTTGAAAAATAAAAAGGAGCTTGATTTAATTTCTTTTTAACAATTTTAAATCCTCTTTCTTTAGCAGCATTAATAATACCCTTTTCTTTCAATGTATATGCCCTTGTAGTTTTACTTGGCCCAGGAAATAATTTTCCAATATTTTTTAGAACAGCAAGAACTGGAGTATAAGGAGCAAAGCTAACGATTAGTTTTTCTTTGCTTAAATCGCATAGATGTTGAACCATTTCTTCTGCGACCGGTTGAGGATAATGAATAAATACATCCAAACAAACTACAACATCAAATAATCCTTTTAATTTTTCCAGATCACAGACTTCATATTTAATTTTACCTTGACTCAAACCTAATTCATGAATACGTTTTTTTGTTTCTTTAATCATTTCAGAAGAAATATCACTCACCTGTAGTTCTTTTATACCGAGTCTTAATAAAGGTATGGAAAGACTTCCTACACCACAGCCTGCATCACAATAACTTTTTTTTGTTGGTTCAGGATAATTTTTGATGTATGAGACTACATCATCTACAGTTTTTTGATGTCCTTTCCTAATATTTTTCTGAACTGTATTAATTTCATCAGATTTGCTATAAATTTTATTCCATCTTTCAAAGCCAGTACCATTAAAATACTCCCTTACTTCACTTTTTTCGATAATCTTATTTGACGTCATAATATTCTATGAAAATTTATTCTTTTTATACTAACTAACTGGCGCCAAATTAATTGCACGCCATTATAGGAAAGAATTGATTTGTTATTTTGTCAGAATCGAATACTAAAGATATTTATAGAATTGCTGTCGTAATGGGTAGTGATTCAGATCTAAAAACATTGAAACCAGCCATTGATATTTTAAGAGAATTTGAAATAAAAACTGAAGTTTGTATACTTTCTGCACATCGAACACCTATTGAAATGATGGAATATGCAAAAAATGCAGAATCAGAAAACATAAAAGTAATAATTGCCGGTGCTGGGGGTGCTGCTCATCTTCCAGGGATGCTGGCATCCATAACTTGCATTCCTGTAATTGGAGTGCCAGTCGAGAGTAAGACACTTAAGGGGATTGACTCTCTTTTATCAATCGTTCAAATGCCCGCTGGAATTCCAGTTGCAACAGTTGCAATTAATGGAGGTCAGAATGCTGGATTATTGGCAATAGAGATGATCAGTTTATTTGATGAATCCATAAAGAAAAATTTGAAAGAATTCAGAGAAAATCTACATTCACAGGTAAGAACTAAAGATAGTAAGTTATCAAAAATTGGACCTGATAATTATCTTCAAAATAAATGAACTAATATTTTTCTATTTGGTCTTGTTAAGAAAGTTTTCTTTTTTAAGGTAGTTAATAATTTTATCAACGGAATCATTTAAATCTAAAGAACCTGTATCAACAACAATTTCGGGATTAAGAGGAGCTTCATATGGACTAGAAATCCCTGTAAATTCCTTAATTACACCCAAACGAGCTTTCTTATAAAGACCTTTAGTATCCCTATTTTCGCAAACTGTGATATCAGCAGCACAATAAACTTCAATAAAATCCTTAGATCCAATAATTTTTCTCACCTTATCTCTATCGCTAATAAATGGCGAAACAAATGCTGTGATAGTTATTATCCCAGCATTCATAAATAAATTCGCAACTTCGCCAATTCTTCTTATATTTTCTTCTCTATCTTCATCCGAAAAACCAAGATCTTTACATAAACCGTGTCTAATATTATCTCCATCCAAAACATAAGTCGAAAAATCATCTAAGTGTAAAACTTCATTTAAAGCGTTGGCCAAAGTACTTTTACCAGAACCAGATAAACCTGTAAACCAGATAACCATGCCTTTATGACCTCTCATTTTCTCTAACTTTCCTCTATCAATAGTTAAGTTGTGCCACTTTATATTGGTTGATTTTTTTTGATTTTGTTCTTTCATTTTTTACTTCATCAAAATAAAAACCTATCCTAACCCTTGCTTCATAAATTATGAAATCCCTCTTTACGAAGAAACTCAATTGATTTCGATACCATATCACCCTGTAACTGGATATTTCTATCAATTAATGTTCCTCCAGTCCCACAAAAAACTTTAATTTTTTTTAGTAATTCTTTTAATAAGATTTCATCCTCAATGCATAAACCTCTAATTAAAGTTATAGTCTTACCCTTTTTACCTTTTTTTTGTTTTGAAATATTTATTTTTGAACTTTTATTAAAAGTATCTACATTAGCTGTTTCTTCAGATTTCTTTTCTTGATTATCAAATTCGATCCAATTCTTTTTTCCCATTATTTTCAAAATAATCTATAGTTAGTTAATACTTATTCTATAGATAAAGTGGTAAGTACATTTTCTCGCAAAACTCAAAACTATAAAAATGACGATTTAAATCAACCCTCCAAAGAGGGAAGATTTGGAAAATATGGTGGTCAATATGTTCCTGAAACGCTAATGCCCGCTCTTTTTGAGCTTGAAGACGCTGCATGTAATGCATGGAAAGATAAACTTTTTGTAGAAGAATTAAATCATCTACTTAAGACTTATGTAGGAAGAGAAACACCACTTTATGAAGCCAAAAGACTTACTGAACATTACAAAAATAAACAAGCAACTCCTAGAATATGGCTTAAAAGAGAAGATTTAAATCATACTGGGGCGCACAAAATTAATAATGCACTTGGACAAGCTTTATTAGCAATAAGAATGGGCAAAAAAAGAATAATTGCAGAAACTGGAGCAGGTCAGCATGGAGTTGCTACTGCTACTGTTTGTGCGAGATTTGGCTTGAAATGTATTATCTACATGGGTGCTGAAGACATAAAAAGGCAATCCCTTAACGTTTTCAGAATGAAGCTTTTAGGCGCTGAAGTTAAAGTTGTAAATTCTGGAACTGCAACACTTAAGGATGCTACTAGTGAGGCCATTAGAGATTGGGTTTCTAATGTCGAAAACACACACTACATTTTAGGATCTGTTGCAGGCCCGCACCCTTTCCCAAAGATTGTGCGAGATTTTCATGCAGTTATAGGTGAAGAAACTAAAAAACAATGTTTGGAATCATTTGGATCTTTGCCCGATATTTTGCTTGCTTGTGTAGGTGGGGGATCAAATGCAATGGGGCTTTTCCATCCTTTTGTTAAAGAAACTTCTGTACGTCTTATTGGAGTTGAAGCCGCAGGAAGTGGGGTTGATACTGACAAACATGCTGCCACTATCACTAAAGGGTCAGTTGGAATTTTGCATGGATCAATGAGTCTTCTCTTGCAAGATGATAATGGTCAAGTACAAGAAGCTCACTCAATAAGTGCAGGTTTAGATTACCCTGGAGTGGGACCTGAACATAGCCATTTAAAAGATATAGGTAGAGCAGAATATGGATCAGTCACAGATCAAGAAGCTTTAGATGCTTTAAAACTTGTTAGTGAACTAGAAGGAATTATACCTGCACTTGAAACTTCTCATGCCTTTGCTTGGTTAGATAAATTATGCCCTACTCTTGAAAAAGATACTCATATAGTTATCAATTGCTCTGGTAGAGGCGACAAAGATGTTAATACTGTTGCATCTTCATTAGATATTTAATCAATACCTTGGGATTGATGGGTCAATATATCTACTCCAACCATCAATACCCTCCTCCAAATTCCATATTTGGCTCACAATATTATTATCCAAGCACCATTGAGAAAAGTTATAACTTCTTATTCCTGCATGACAGGTAACTACAATTTCTCTGTCTAATAAACCAGCAAATATTTCTTCAACATATTCAGATGTAACTTTACTAATTGGTATATGTAAAAATTCTTTTGAGAAACGAGCTATTTCAAGCTCTGAATGTTCTCTTACATCAATCAAAATTGGATCTTCTTTCTCAGAATTAAACCAATCATTGAGACTAGAAGCATTTATAGATTTTGGATAACTTCCCAATTTATAGGATAAATTATGTGTTATTTACAATTTAATAAATTAAGTTGCAGTAGGAAGTTTATTGTTAAAAATAAAAATAAACATTGATAATGAAACTTAGAGTAGTAGCAATAATACTATTATTATCTTTATTACTTTTTTTTGGTTTTAAAAAAGTTTCTGCTAATAAAAATAAGGCGCAAAGTACAAATATTGAGCAACTAAATATCTTAAGATATATACCTAAAAATAATAAATTATTATTTATTTCAAATTTAGATAGTTTTCACATTGTTGATAATAATGAAAAAGATAAAAATTCAACAAAACAAGATGACGTTGTTTTAATAAAAGACTCTATATTTGATTACTTAGGTATAGATCTAGGCAACAATAAATTAGAAGACATCTATAACAATGAACTTATAATCTCATTTTTTGAAAATAATAAAAAGCTTAAAGATGATATTTTGATTATTTTTAAAATTAAGCCAGAAAAAACAATAGACGATTTATTAAATTTGCCTAATAAAATTGATCAAATTGATGAGATAATTCCAATTAAAAGAGAAAACAAAATAAATTTCCTTAACTATATATACCGAACCGACGATAATTATATAATTGCTTCATCAGATAAAAAAATAATCAAAAATAGTATTAACTCCAGTAATCATTTTAAAGAAAAAAAATTTCAATATGAGGGAGAACTTTTTGGACTAAGAAACGAAAAAAATATATTATTCATAAATAAATTTTGGGAAAGTATATTTTTTGATAATGAAATTTTTACTGAGAATAAAGAGGACATGATAGCTACAACATTTGAATTAAAAAATAAACATTTAATTCTAAAATCATATTTACTAAATAATAAAAAAAATATTGATATTCTTACTTACGATGAGTTAATAAATAAAGATAATACTCATGAAGATAATTCTAAAATTTCAATTTTTAGTGATATAAAAAATTTTGACAATTATTTAAAACCTTTAATAAATGATTTTGAACTGAATTTTTTTGAAGAGTTTAACCAAAATGATAATCAAAATATTTTAATCCTCAATTCAAATAAAGATTGGCTTATTACCTTTGAAAAAAATAATAAAGATCAATTTGATTTAAGTGCTCTGAAAAAACTAAAAGATTTCAACAAATATACTTTGAAACAAAATGAGGATATTTATTCGATATATTCCAAAGATATTCTTGAAGAAAAAGACGATGTTATAAAACAATTAACTTATGAAAATATCTATTCAATAGAATCAAAAGGTTTACAAATCATAAGTAATTATTTAATTGATGGTAACAAACTAGAGAAAGTATCAAAAAAATTTTTTAACCTAAAAAGTAATAAAAATAAATCTGCTTTTCTTTATTCAAAGGTTGATATCAAAAATGACAGTTCTAAGAAAATTGAATATTTTCCTAATTTCCAAGACCTTCATTTTCTTATTAAAAATATTTTTAAAATATCAAATGAAGAATATCTAGAAATCATAAGTCAATCTATTCCAGAAAAAAATCCAATTCTTTATACAGAAATAAGTTTAAAAATACCTTAGTAAAGTTATTTAAATAAGCTTCAAAGACAATCATTTGAAATTTTTGTGAAGTTAATAACTTGTGGTTAATTAAAAATTATTTGACTATCTTTAATCTATAAGTATTTGATATTGAATTAAGCAATTGGACAATAAAAAGCTAATTTTAAAACCAGGATTAGAGGGTGTCCCAGTTACTAATTCATCTATCTGTGATATTGATGGCAAGAAAGGTAAACTATTGTACAGAGGCTACTCCATTGAGGAACTATCCAAAAAAAGCAGTTTTTTAGAAACTGCATACCTATTGATTTGGGGTGAATTGCCCACAGCTATTCAACTTAGAGATTTTGAACAAGAAGTTCAGATGCATCGAAGGTTAAGTTTTAGAGTAAGAGATATGATGAAATGTTTCCCTGCGACAGGTCATCCTATGGATGCTCTTCAATCTAGCGCGGCTTCTTTGGGGCTATTTTATTCGCGCAGGGCAATAGATGATCCTAATTACATCTACAACGCAGTCATAAGGCTAATAGCAAAAATACCCACAATGATTGCTGCGTTTCAACTTATTAGAAAAGGACAAGATCCAATTCAACCTAGAGATGATTTAACTTACTCATCAAATTTTCTTTACATGCTGACTGAAAAAGAACAAGATCCTATAGCTGCAAAAGTTTTTGATAGGTGTTTAATTCTACATGCCGAACATAGTTTAAACGCTAGTACATTTAGCGCTAGAGTTACTGCAAGCACTCTTACAGACCCATATGCTGTCATCGCCTCTGCAGTAGGAACCCTTGCTGGCCCATTGCATGGAGGAGCAAATGAGGATGTGATTGCAATGTTAGAAGAGATTAAAAACCCAGAAAATGCTGGGTCTTTTTTAGATAACGCAATAAAAAATAAAAGTAAGATAATGGGCTTCGGCCACAGAGAATATAAAGTCAAAGATCCAAGAGCAATAATTCTTCAAAAACTTGCAGAAGAGCTTTTCATTAGATTTGGAGCAGATGAAATGTATGAAGTTGCTAAATCACTTGAGGCAGAGGCAATACCAAGACTCGGTCCAAAGGGTATATTCCCTAACGTGGACTTTTATTCTGGCCTTGTTTATAGAAAACTTGGTATTCCTCGTGATTTATTTACTCCAATTTTTGCCATATCTAGAGTGGCTGGTTGGTTAGCTCATTGGAGAGAGCAACTTGGAGCAAATAGAATTTTCAGACCATCGCAAATCTATACAGGTTCAGCTCCAAGGGATTGGATAAGCCTAGAAAACAGAGAATAATATTTGCAGCTTTTCATATAAAAACACACATATTGTTTGTGAAGAGTTAATCTATTAAGTAAATAACATAAAAATTTTGGAATACGGATTAGATCTCGAATATAGTTTTAATGAATTCTTAAAGGGTTTTGGCCTTTCTAGCGAAATCGCGCATATAATCTGGCTCCCTCTCCCTATGCTTTTGGTTTTGGTGGCGGCAGTAGTTGGAGTGTTAGTAACAGTTTGGCTTGAAAGAAAAATATCTGCTGCTGCTCAACAAAGAATAGGACCCGAATATGCAGGAGCGCTTGGTGTCCTTCAACCAATTGCAGATGGTCTAAAGTTACTTGTAAAAGAGGATATTATTCCTGCTAAAGCTGATGGAATTCTATTCACTGCCGGACCTATATTAGTTCTTGTTCCAGTGATTCTGTCCTGGCTAATCGTTCCTTTTGGACAAAACCTTTTAATAAGTAATGTTGGTATTGGAATTTTCCTATGGATCGCTTTAAGCAGTATCCAGCCAATTGGACTTCTCATGAGCGGATATGCATCAAATAATAAGTATTCTTTGTTAGGAGGTTTAAGAGCAGCAGCTCAATCTATAAGTTATGAAATTCCTTTAGCTCTATCTGTACTGGCTATCGTACTCATGACAAATTCCCTAAGCACTATTGACATTGTCAACCAACAAAGTGGTGCTGGAATCCTTAGTTGGAATATATGGCGACAACCAGTTGGTTTTATAGTCTTTTGGATTTGTGCTCTTGCAGAATGTGAAAGACTTCCATTTGACTTGCCTGAAGCTGAAGAAGAATTAGTTGCAGGATATCAAACTGAATATGCAGGAATGAAATTCGCATTGTTCTACCTTGGTAGTTACATTAATCTAATCCTTTCAGCTTTATTGGTATCAATACTTTATCTAGGAGGATGGGGCTTTCCTATTCCAGTTGAATTAATAGCTAAGTTTCTAAATTTGCCAATTAATGCACCCTTCATACAAGTTTTCACTGCATCAATAGGAATTGTAATGACTGTATTGAAAGCGTATCTTTTAGTTTTCATTGCAATATTATTGCGTTGGACAACTCCTAGAGTAAGAATAGATCAACTATTAGATCTAGGATGGAAGTTTCTTCTTCCAATTTCTCTTGCTAATCTTTTGATAACTGCAGGATTAAAACTTGCTTTTCCGCAATTCTTTGGTGGTTAAACTTAAGTAAAAATACTTAAATTGAAAATTAATCCACTAAAATAAAATAACTAAGTAAATTCTTCAAAATGAAAAATTTTCTTCAACAAATAAATAGCTATATCAAAGAAGCATATAATGCTGGAAAATATTTATATAATGGTTTATCGGTAACTTTTGATCATCTACGCAGAAGACCTGTTACTGTCCAATATCCGTATGAAAAATTAATACCTTCTGAAAGATATAGAGGAAGGATACATTATGAATTTGATAAATGTATTGCTTGTGAAGTTTGCGTGAGAGTATGTCCCATAAATTTACCAGTAGTAGATTGGGTAATGAATAAAGAAACCAAAAAAAAGGAACTAAGAAATTATTCTATAGATTTTGGAGTTTGTATATTTTGTGGAAATTGTGTTGAATATTGTCCAACTAATTGTCTTTCAATGACCGAAGAATATGAATTAGCTACTTTTGACAGACACAATCTAAATTTTGATAATGTCGCACTTGGTAGGTTACCTACAAATGTCACAACAGATCCTTCAATTAAACCTCTAAGGGAACTTGCCTATCTTCCTAAAGGTGTTATGGACCCTCATGAAATCCCAGCTTCAGATACTAGAGTTGGTAAATTACCGGAAGAAGTCTATGATTGGATGAGGCCAGAATCCAATGAAAATAAAGACAAAGTTTCTAATCCAAACAATTAATTTCCATTAATTTATGTCCATTGCAATAACAACTCAAATCATTTGCTTTACAATTTTATCTTTAGTTATCCTTATCGGAGCACTCGGTGTTGTATTACTCGAAAGTATTGTTTATTCAGCCTTTCTTTTAGGAGGAGTTTTCATGAGTGTGGCGGGATTATATCTTCTTTTAAATGCAAGTTTTGTTGCTGCAGCGCAAGTTTTAGTTTATGTGGGTGCAGTTAATGTATTAATAATCTTTGCAATAATGCTAGTCAATAAAAAAGAAGATTTAAAGCCCATCAATGACATTAAATCAAGAAGAATCATATCAACATCAATATGTTTAACTCTGCTTAGCCTATTAATAAGAGTTGACTTGACCAATGTATGGAGCCTATCAGGTCCTCAAAACTCTATTGGAGAAGAATCAACTATCAGAATTGGTGAACATCTATTTAGTGATTATTTACTCCCTTTTGAAGTAGCGTCTGTTTTACTTTTAATGGCAATGATAGGAGCTATCGTTTTAGCTAGAAGAGATGTAATGAGCAAGGATATTTCCACTGGATTACCTGTTGATCAAGAGTTAATTGAAAAATCATCAGAACCATTACTTACAAATAAAAATTAACCTTTCACCTTTCTAATGATGAGTTTAGAATCAATCCCTATTCAAGCATTTTTAATAGTATCTTCAGCATTATTTTGTATTGGAATTTGGGGATTATTAAATAGCAGAAATGCAGTAAGAGTTCTTATGAGCATTGAGTTAATGCTTAACGCAGTAAATATAAACTTAATGGCGTTTTCTTCATATGTTGATAATAATTTAATTCAAGGACAAGTTTTTACAATTTTTGTGATTACTGTTGCTGCCGCAGAAGCAGCAGTTGGATTAGCTATCTTATTATCTCTTTATAGGAATAGGGTGACTGTAGATATGGAAAGTTTTAATTTATTAAAATGGTAAAACCACTAAATGAAACTTTCATTAGTGCTTATTATATATCGTTCAGATAGTTTAATAGCTCAAGAGGCTTCAGAATTCTGTGAAAAAGTCCTCAAAGCCAAAAATATAAAATCAAAAAGAATTGAAAGTGATTTTTATAAAGATGAAATTGAAAAATATTTTTGTAATCTAGAATTACATCCAAATCTTGGGATAGTTCTTGGTGGAGATGGAACCTTTCTAAAATGTGCAAATGCTTTAGCTGATTATGATATTCCTTTATTGAGCATTAATATTGGCGGTAATCTGGGTTTCCTTACGCAAGAAAAAGATTTTTTGTTTGACAAATCTTTTATTGAAATCCTTGAAAACGAAGAATATAAAATTGACTTACGTAATAGATTAAATTGTAATGTTTGTATTAATGGGAAAAGTTCTGAGAAAAAAATTATAAAAAGCTTCGATGCCTTAAATGATTTTTATTTTAAATCTGTTGAAGAAGACATTTCTCCAACCAACCAAATACTTCTTGAAATAGATAACGAGAAGGTTAATGAATACAAAGGTGATGGATTAATCATATCTACATCTACTGGTTCAACAGCCTACTCAATGGCTGCAGGGGGGCCTATAGTGCACCCTAGACTTGATGCAATGGTAATTAATCCTATATGCCCGATGAGTTTGTCTAGTAGACCAATAGTTATACCAAATACAAGTAAGGTAATCATAAAACCTGTAAAAAAAAGTAAAGGGGAAATCAAATTATGGAGAGACGGTTCTAAATGTATGACCATTAAGGAAAATTATTATTGTGAGATCAAAAAAGGGCAATCGCCTTGCAAAATAATAAAGTTTAAAAAAAGCACAAGTTACTATAATACCCTTATAAAAAAACTAGATTGGAAAGGTGATTTATCTCAAAAAGATTTCAAAAACTAAATGGCCTTAGAAATAGAAAGAAGATTTCTTATAAAAAATGATAATTGGAAAGAATTCATAAATAAAAAAATTTATATTGAACAAGGATATCTATCCAAAAGTTTAGATGGTTGGATTATTAGGGTAAGGCTTATTGGCAAAAACTCTAAAATTGCACTTAAAAAACATATCAAGGGCTTTACCAACTTTGAATATGAATACTCCATTCCACGAAGCGATGCTGAAAAAATAATGTCAAATCTTTCAAATACAATTAAAAAAGATAGATACTTACTAGAAATTGAAAAAAAATCTTGGATTATAGATTGCTTTAAAGAAAATAATTATCCACTTGAAATTGCAGAAATTGAACTTTCTAATGAAAAGGAAGATTTATTTCTTCCATCATTCATTTCAAAAGAGATTACTGGGCTGACCCATTACTCCAATTTAAGCCTCGCTAACAATCCTTTTTCAGAGTGGAAAGAAGACTATTTAACAACTTTAAAAAGTAACTAGTCAAAGGAACCACTCATCCTTTATATTTTCTTTATATTTAAAATAAGTATTTTTTATTTTCTTTAGATGTATGGTCTCTACGACAAAGAAGGAATATTGAGATTTGTTGATTCAGACAAGGATGCATGTATTGCATATGCTGAACTCTTCGAATTAGGTTCGACAAATTATTGTCTAATGGATTTGGCTGATGATACGAAAAAAGTAAAGGGTTATACTAATCCTAATCAGAGTCTGGAAGTGTACAACAATTAAACCCATCTCTACAAATCTTTCCGTTGTCCATTGCCCAATTCAACAGTGCAACTCTGTTTTTAGAACCAGTTTTTGTAAACATATTACTTACATGATTATCAACAGTTCTTTTACTAATAGTTAGTTTTACCGCAATTTCTTGATTTGTAAGCCCATCAGCTACTAGATCGATGATTTCCATCTCCCTTGCTGAGAGACCCATCATATCAATGTTGTTTACTTCTTCTTCAACCATTTGCAATTAAACACTTCCTTTTTTATATTAATTAAGTTTAGCAATCTCAGTACACTTGTTAACCAACTAGGAAACAAAAGCAATTGAAATCGAAACTTCAGCAGACTTTAGAAAAAAAATCTAAAGTAATAACGGCAGAGTTAATGCCGCCAAGAGGCGGAAGCCCCATAAGATCTCTTAAGATAGCACAACTTTTGAAAGATAAGGTACATGCTGTTAACATTACCGATGGAAGCAGAGCTGTAATGAGAATGTGTAGCTTGGCAATGTCCAAACTATTACTGGAAAATGGGATAGAACCAATAATGCAAATTTCTTGCAGAGATCGTAATAAAATTGCTTTACAATCAGACATCCTGGGAGCAAATGCTTTAGGAATTAAAAACATCTTAAGTATTACCGGTGATTCAGTAAAAGCTGGGGATCAACAAGATGCCAAGGCAGTGCATGAGTTTGAGTCTGTTAGATTACTTCAACAAATTCAGGCTTTCAATAAAGGAATTGATCCTACTCTAGGAGAACTTTCCGATAAAAAAACATTTATTTTTGCAGGTGCTGCAGCTGATCCAAATTGCAGAAATAAAAGAAGTTTAGAAAATAGATTGAGAAAGAAAAAAGAGGCTGGAGCTGAATTTATACAAACTCAAATGATTATGGAAAAAGAAAATTTGATAGAGTTTTGTGAAAAAATTAGCAAGCCTCTTGAAATTCCTGTCATTGCAGGTGTATTCCTATTAAAGTCTTACAAAAACGCTCTCTTTATAAACAAATACGTTCCAGGCGCAAACATTCCTGAAAATATCTTAAATCGTCTTAAAGATGCTAAAGACCCTTTACAAGAAGGTATTGAAATTGCATCCGAACAAGCTCATGATTTTTTTAATATCGCAAATGGTGTTCATCTAATGGCTGTAAAAGCAGAGCATTTAATTCCTGAGATTATTAAAAAAGCTAATCTTAGTCTGGAATATTAATCAAATCAGTACCTAATAATTCTGCCATAGCTTTCTGTTGAGGCGATGGCTCAGTCAAATCAGATCTTCTTGAGTCTGCTATTAACCAATCTAAAGATGCATCTTGCAAATCAACATGATCTCCATTTTTGCCAACACAATATTTACCAAACACTAACTTATCCATAAGTCTTACACCTTTACCAATTTTAGAATAATCAAAAATAATTGAGTTATCTATAGTTGCTCCCTCGCAAATGCAACAACTTGGTCCAATCATGGAAGGACCAATAATAGTTGCTCCATCCTCGATCCTTGTCATGCCTCCTATATAAACCGGCCCGCTAATATTAACCTTTTCCCAGTTTGCCGCTACATTCAAACCAGTAAAAACTCCTGGTTTTATTTCCTTACCTGGTATTTGCACTTGTCTCACCTTACCTTGCAATACATTTCTAATAGCACTCCAATAATCAGGAACTTTTCCAATATCTACCCATTCAAAATCCATTGGTAAAGCAAAAAATGGTAAATCCATTTCAACAAGTTTAGGGAAAAGATCTGCTCCAATATCAAATTTCTCTGCTGAAGGTATGTAATTAAAAATTTCGGGTTCGAAAAGATAAATTCCAGTATTTATAGAGTCACTTAAAGCTTGATCAACTGTTGGCTTTTCCTGAAAAGCCTTTATTCGGCCATTTTCATCAGAAACTACGACACCGTAACTTGATACTTGATCTTTAGTTACCTTCTTTGTTATTAAGCTCGCAATAGCTCCTTTCTGTTTATGTTTTTTAACAGCTTGAGTTAAATCTAAATCAACTAAAGCATCACCACATAAAACAACGAAAGTTTCATCAAAAAAATTTTGAAAATCCTGAATTTTTTTTAATCCTCCTGCGGAACCCAAAGCATCACCTATTAATTCTCCATCTTCAATTCTTCCTTCAAAACTGTAAGCAATTTCTACTCCAAATCTTTGCCCATCCCTAAAATAATTTTCAATTTCTTCAGCCAGATGAGAAACATTTACCATTATTTCTTTAAAATTATGTTCTCTTAAAAGTTCCAAGAGAAACTCCATAACAGGTTTTTGTAAAATCGGAATCATCGGTTTCGGAATTACATGCGTAATAGGCTGAACACGTGTGCCTTTACCTGCCGCAAGTATCATTGCCTTCATAAATTCAAAACCATTTTTTAAAATTATACGTTATTACTATGAAGCTTCTAAGCAGCCGAGGAAGAGGTATTACTTACCTCAAGATTTTCTATAGGCAATTGAGCTAAGCTACCATCAGGTATTATTCTTTTAATTTGAATTGGGCCATATAAGGAATTAATTTGTTTAATTTCAATTTTGTTTTCAGTTGATAGAAATAACAAAGCCCAAAAAACTCCTAAACGATCTTTATCTAAATCATTTTTTACTACTGTTTGCCATTTCTTGACTAAATATTCAAAATCTATCCATTGTAATGCCTTTTCCCATCCTTCGATAAATTTCCCTAATGCTTTAGTGGTTTCTGGAAGTTTCTCGCGGTGCGCTAGTGATTTTACTTGAGAAATCAAAGCCTTATCAGAATATTTTTTATTTCTTTTCCTCTTCATGAGCAAAAGATCTTGGTTTTCTATAACTTCTGCTATCGACTCTAACTGACTTACAAGTTCTCCCAATGTTGTTGTACGTTTAAGAATTGGTTGTGCAATTGATCTTCTCCTTAGATATTTTTCAGGATATTTTGGAATATCAAATCCTTTATCAATCCAATCTTGATCATCTAAATCAAAGTCATCTTCAAAATCCGAAGAATTTTCTTTGAAAACATCAGATTCCAAAACCTGAGCCTTAAGATTAACTAGAACGGAAGCCGCGAAAAATGCTTCACTGGTCTCAGCTAAATCCTTATGATATGAGATTTGACTATTTGAAGATTGATTAAAAGTATGTGAATATTGCTCTAAAAAACTATCAATTACACTTATTACATCAATATCCCATGGATCAAGCTCACCTTTACCTGCGGCGTCTTGAAGAAACTTGATCAACAATCTAGGGCCTAATTGTTGCCTATCAATAGGATTGAAATAAGATATTTTGAAATAGATAAAATCTAATCACAAGATATCTTTTAATTTATTTAATGCCAAACAATATTGCATTAATTTAAAAAATTATATTGTTGGAGCCTTCAGGATGTCATTTGTTTTAGTTCCTGAAAAAATATTTGTTTTCTCAGCACGTTTAACTGCAGTTAAATCTCGATCGACCAAATTATTGATAGATGCAATATAACTTTCAGTAACTAATCTTGGGTACAAACCTATTCCAATAATTGGTAAAAGTAAACACGCAATAATATAAACTTCCCTTGGCTCTGCATCTATAAGTTTTCGTTCTTCAATTAATTTAGGATTTTCTTTACCAAAGAAAATTTCTCGTAACATTGAAAGTAGATAAATAGGAGTAAGTATTACACCGATAGCAGCTAGAGAGGCCATCACTACCCTAAATGGAAGTGTATACACCTCATCAGTAACAAATCCTGTAAATACCATCAATTCGGAAACAAATCCACTCATACCAGGCAAAGCAAGAGAAGCCAGGGAGCAAGCAGTCCATAGAGCAAACATAATTCTCATTTTTTGTCCTACACCACTCATTTCATCAAGTTTAAGAGTCTTTGTTCTGTCATAGGTGGCACCAACAAGAAAAAATAAACTTGCACCTATTAATCCATGACTAACCATTTGAAGCATAGCTCCGCTCGTTCCAAGGCTACTAAAACTCCCTATCCCAATAAGAACAAAACCCATATGACTTATCGAACTGTATGCAATTTTTCTTTTAAGATTTCTTTGAGCAAAAGAAGTTAATGCGGCATAAATTATATTGACTACCCCTAGAACTATTAATAAGGGGGCAAATTGAGCATGAGCAACGGGTAATAATTGTGCATTAAATCTTAAAAGAGCATATCCTCCCATCTTTAATAAAATTCCTGCTAAAAGCATATGAACAGGAGCTGTAGCCTCGCCATGAGCATCTGGAAGCCAAGTATGAAGAGGTACTATGGGTAGTTTTACACCAAATGCAATTAAAAGGCCTACGTAACATAATATTTGGAATTTTTGACTAAAATCTTGAGCTGCCAAGTGAGAATATTCAAAGTTAGGAATTTCTGTACCATAGAAACCCATTGCTAAAGCTGCAAGAAGAATGAAGATAGAACTGCCAGCTGTATAAATTATGAATTTTGTTGCTGCATATTGTCGATTTTTGCCACCCCATATAGCCAGTAATAAGTAAACGGGAATTAACTCAAGTTCCCAAGTTAGAAAGAATAAAAGCATATCTTGTACAGCAAACACAGCGATTTGCCCACCATCCATAACCAATATCAAAAAGAAAAATAACTTTGGTTTGAACTTGACTGGCCAAGCAGCAAGAACTGCTAAAGCAGTGATAAAACTAGTTAATAATATTAACGGCATAGACATGCCATCAGCCCCAACAGACCAAGTAAGACCTAAATCAGGGAGCCAACTAATATTTTCTTTCAGTTGAACATTTTCATTACTAATATCAAAGCCATTTATATATGAACCTACAGTTATTAAAAAAGTTATTAATGCAATAAACAATGCGAACCATCTTACCTCTTTGCCATCTCCTTTATCTGGAAAAAAAGGTATCACAAATGCACTACCAATTGGAAACAAAATTGAAGCAGATAACCAAGGAAAATTAGACAATCCAGCTCCCAAAGTTCCCAAAATTTGTGTCGCAAAATTTGTATAAAAATAAGTACTCAATTTAATAAGAAATTTATCTTAAATAAAGTCTAGAAATTTTCTGTATTTTTTCACCCCAATGGACAGTGAAGACACACAATTGTAATTAAGATACTTGAGGAGATTGAAAACCAAATATGGCAACTAGTAGAATTACACCTCCAAAAACAATAAGCGCATAAAATTGAGCCCTACCTGTCTCAAAATATTTTAAACCTTCTCCACTACCTAAAGTTACAAGTCCAGTAAGATTTACTACACCATCAACAACCTTAGAATCAACCTCTAAGACTTCTTTAGCGAGTTTTCTACTACCCTTAACAAAAAGTTTTTCATTAATATCATCTAGATACCATTTATTGAATAAAAATCGGTTGATGCTAGGAAACTTTTCGGCAAATAAAACTGATAAATTAATTTTTTTCGCAAAATATGCCTGATAAGCAATAATGATTCCAGCTGATGCTATAAGTACTGACGCAATTGCTAAAGGCAAAAATTCTTTTAATTCGAAAGCTTTTGCTGCAGTCTCTGCTTCTTCTGGATCTAGTAAATTTGCAATTTTGCTATCCCATGGAAGTCCCATAAAACCAATAATTACAGACGGTACAGCAAGAAATACTAAGGGAAATGTCATTGACCAGGGTGACTCATGAATAGAGCCATATTCTTCATGCTCTTCTTCATTTTCTCCATCTAAGTTTGTTTTAGAGGCTATTAGAAGCTCTTTTTGCAATTCTTTATTTTCCCCTCTGAAATCTCCTTCAAATGTTAAGAAATAAAGCCTAAACATATAAAAAGCAGTCATGCCAGCTGTTAGAAATCCTACGAACCAAAAAGCTGGAAATGATATAAAAGCATTTCCAAGTATCTCGTCTTTACTCCAAAAACCTGCCAATGGGGGAATTCCACTAATTGCTACACAACCAATTAAAAAAGTAGTTGATGTGTATGGCATTTTTTTTCTTAAACCGCCCATCAATCTCATATCTTGAGCTAATACAGGCTGATGGCCAACTACTTCTTCCATAGCATGTATTACTGAACCAGATCCCAAAAATAGCATTGCTTTAAAGCAAGCATGAGTCACTAAATGGAAAATTCCAGCTACTGGTGCTCCACAACCCATTGCGAGCATCATATACCCAAGCTGAGAAACAGTGCTATATGCTAAACCTTTTTTTAAATCCATTTGGGTCAAAGCTATAGAGGCTCCTAAAAAACAAGTAATGGTACCAACTAAAGCGATAATGAACTGAATAGATGGAAAAATTGAATACAAAGGTTGAAGTCTTGCTACAAGAAATATTCCTGCTGCAACCATTGTTGCAGCATGGATAAGTGCAGAAATAGGTGTGGGGCCTTCCATCGCATCAGGCAACCATACATGCAAAGGGAACTGAGCGGATTTTGCCATTGGCCCTAAAAAAACTAGAAAACAAAGAAGTAAAGCAGCCCAAATGGGTATCGAATTATCAGATATTGATTGCGAAATTCCATTAGCTATTTCATTAAAATCAAAACTATTTGTTGCCCAAAATAGGCCAAGAATTCCTAGTAATAATCCAAAATCGCCCACTCTATTAACAACAAATGCTTTTTGTGCAGCGTGTGCAGCTCCATCTCTGTCATACCAAAAACCAACCAATAAGTAAGAACACATCCCAACTAATTCCCAAAAAACATAAATTTCTAACAAATTGGGACTAACAATTAATCCCATCATTGAACTACTAAATAATGCTAAATATGTAAAAAATCTGACATAACCTTTATCATGCGCCATATAACCATGAGAGTAAATCATTACAAGCAACGTTATTGTAGTTACTAACGCGAGCATTACACTCCCCAAAGGATCAAGAACAAATCCCATTGGGATTGTGAAATCCCCAGCATTAGCCCATACAAATAATTTTTCTACTGATTGATAACCATTAATTTGTTCAATTAAAGCTTTATAACTAATTACCGCAGAAATCCCGACAAAAGTAATCAGACCAACAGAGACAATTTCTCTTGAATTATTAATTTTCTTGTTGATACTTATTAGTCCTAAGCCAGAAAGCACTGCTCCAATAAGTGGGAAAACAGGAATTAACCAGGCAATTTCTGAAGCTTGTGGCATGTTTTAAAGAACTTGTAGTTTGATTTTAAACTGTTAATTGAAAAATTCAGACAAAAATGATGAATTAAATGTTTTAACAGCAATATTAATATATTGATGAGACCACCAAAGTATGCCTATTGCAATTAATATGCCAATTTGGGATAACCTAAAAAATTCTTTAATCTTAAATTCTTGCCTCCCCTCAATAATCGCCATGAAAGGGATAATGGAAGTATTTTTTTTAAAATTTTCAAATTCTTCTCCAAATCTGTTTGCTAATCTTTTATCTCCATGCCAGATTGCAAAAAGATGATGCAAAATCAAGCCAATAGAAGTTATTAATGTGAATGATGTACCAATCCATAAAGTGTGAGCAAAACACCAAATTATCTGACCAAATGCTTGGGGATGTCTTGTGATTCGCATTATCCCAGTTCCATAGATTCGCACCTTAGGTTTTAAAACCGAAGGAATTTCTAACAAATTGTAAGTAGCGGGATATAAAAATAAAAAACTTATTGCAGTTGATAACCAAACGATCATAAAAACAAAATTATTTCCCTGTAAATTCCATAATCTGATTCCGTCATATCTATGAGCTAAAAAATAACTAATCAAGATAATTGCAGATGGCAAACTTAAAAAAACAAAACATAACCGCCATAATCTCGGACCCATAATAGATTCTGCTTTGATTCTTAAAGCCGCTCCGCCACTATGAATAATCGCAAAAATCAAAATCAAAAGTATAATGATAAAGGTTGTTTTATGAGTCTCCATATATTGAAATTGTTCAAATAATTTTTGTTCTTAACAAGAATGCCCTTAAGCATTAGAATTATAAGAAATTGTAGACATAATAGATGCCAGAATTACCATTTACACTAGACCAATTAAGAATATTAAAAGCTATAGCAGCTCAAGGAAGTTTTAAAAAAGCTGCAGATCTCTTATATGTAACCCAACCTGCAGTAAGTTTACAAATACAAAATTTAGAAAAACAACTTGAAATCACAATTTTCGACAGAGGCGGTAGGAAGGCTCTATTGACTGAAGCAGGGAGACTATTACTTGAATATTGTGAACGAATTTTGAATCAATGCGACGAAGCTTGCAAAGCTATTGAGGATTTAAACAGTTTAAAAGGTGGAACTCTTGTCATAGGAGCGAGCCAAACAACGGGTACATATCTAATGCCGAGAATGATAGGACTATTCAGGCAAAAATATCCTGATGTATCCGTTCAGCTCCAAGTTCATAGTACTAGAAGAACTGGTTGGAGTGTCGCCAACGGACAAATTGACTTAGCCATTATTGGCGGACAATTACCTGGAGATTTGGAAAATTTGCTACAAGTAATTCCATATGCCACTGATGAATTAGCATTAGTTTTACCCTCTAAACATCCACTTTCAACCAAAAAAGAGCTTCTAAAAGAAGACTTATACAAATTAAATTTTGTAACTTTAGACTCACAATCTACAACAAGAAAGGTTGTTGACAAGCTGCTCCAAGATTCTGGGCTTGATATTCAAAGATTAAAAATTGAGATGGAACTTAACTCCCTTGAAGCAATCAAGAATGCAGTACAATCAGGCTTAGGAGCTTCCTTTTTGCCTGTTGTTGCTATTGAAAGAGAATTGTCGGCTGGAACTATCCATAAAGCATATGTTGCTGATTTAGAAGTTAAAAGAGAACTTAAATTAATAACTAATCCTTCAAGATATACATCAAGAGCATCAGAAGTATTTAAGAAAAACATTCTTCCACAATTTGCTAGTTTAGAAAGCCCTTTGAGGCATATATAATTTTGATCAAAATTGAATTGCTTCTTTGTTAATACCTACCCCGCCATCTTCGGCTTGTCCATCGCCTTTTATTATAAATTTATTTTCATTTACATCAGTCTGGTAAACGCACTTAACTATTGGCTTATCTCTTATAGAACCAATATAAGCAAAAGTATTCATCCTTTGCTTGCATTCTCTTACATCTTCATTACTTATTGCGCCCTGTTTTTGTAAAACCGTCCAATTTTCTCTTCTAATCACACAACCTGGCTGAAGAGCTGGTTGAGTTACAAAACTCGTAGATGGATTTAGAGTCGTATACATTTCAACATCAATTACGAAAGCACTAGCTCCCCATTGTCGGCAAAATTCAGGGTCTGGAACAGCCATATCTAATTGTTGTTGACTTGCTATGTTTCCCTGTCCGCCATCTGTTGTACTGGTAATAGCACTCCCTATGCCAACTCCTAAAATTAGTACTCCAGCAAGTACGGCAATAGTTCCAGTACTAAAGTTAATCTTTTGTTCAGAAGAAGCAGGCAATCTATTGTTTCTTTGACCATACGAATCCATATCCCTTGGATTTGGAGGATAGTAACTTCTATTTGAGCCTCTCCTTGGCCTTCTATTTGAGGATGATCTATTCACAGCACTTCATTTGTCTTTGGTAAACCCATTGAATAATTCATTACTCTACAATCAGGGTTATAACTTAGCTGACCACTTTGAAGCAAAATTTTAATTAAACCTTCGATTTCTGATCCTATTTTTCGCAGTTCATAATCATCTAAATTCTTCCCTGCTCTCTCTTTAATTAATTCATTGAATTTTTTATTTATTTTGTTTATACAATCTTCATTCCAAATAAATTCGTTATCAGGATCTAAATCAAGAGTTAGTTTATTGGGATGAAACTTTAATTCTTCTTTTACCACTTCGGCAGTAAAAATTCTTACATGTCTAGTAGTCGATTTTAAAAGCATTTTTTCCATAATTTTACAAAATAACCAACGAAAAAAACTATTATGTCCTAACTTTAATGTAGCTTATTAGTAAGTGTTAATTTATTTCTTGATTTAATAATGCGTGTTGTAATTGCTGGGGCTGGTTTAGCAGGTTTATCTTGTGCTAAGTATTTAGTCGATAATGGACACATTCCTATTGTACTCGAAGCCAGAGATGTTTTAGGAGGAAAAGTTGCCGCATGGAAAGACGAAGATGGAGATTGGTATGAAACTGGGTTGCACATATTTTTTGGAGCCTACCCAAATATGTTGCAACTTTTTAAGGAATTAGATATTGAAGAAAGACTCCAATGGAAAAGTCATTCAATGATTTTTAATCAGCCATCAGAGCCTGGAACTTATAGTAGATTCGACTTTCCCGATATACCTGCTCCCGTTAATGGAGTTTCAGCAATATTAAGTAATAATGATATGCTTTCATGGAATGAAAAGATTCTATTTGGATTAGGTTTAGTGCCTGCAATGTTGAGAGGCCAAAAGTACCTAGATAAATGTGATACAAAATCATGGACAGATTGGCTGAAGGAGCACAATATACCTGAAAGAGTTAATGATGAAGTTTTTATAGCGATGAGTAAAGCCCTTAATTTCATTGGTCCAGATGAAATATCATCTACAGTTTTATTAACAGCATTAAACAGATTTTTACAAGAAAAAAATGGTTCTAAAATGGCATTCCTTGACGGTGCTCCTCCAGAAAGACTTTGCCAACCAATGGTTGATTATATTACTACTCGTGGGGGAGAAGTTCACATGAATAGTCCATTAAGGCAAATCAACCTTAATGAGGACAGCACTGTTAAAAGTTTTACTGTTGCCTCTTTAGATAAAAACGAAAAGAAAGAGCTAAAGGCTGATGCTTATGTAAGTGCAATGCCTGTAGATCTCTTTAAATTGATGATCCCTAAACAATGGAAAGGGTTAGATGCATTTTCTAAACTAGATGGTTTAAATGGTGTGCCAGTCATTAATATCCATTTATGGTTTGACAAAAAATTAACAGATATCGACCACCTACTATTTAGCAGATCCCCACTTCTCAGTGTTTATGCAGATATGAGTATTACATGTAAAGAATACGAAGATCCAAATAGATCAATGCTTGAATTGGTTTTTGCACCAGCAAAAGATTGGATTAATAGAAGCGATCAAGACATCGTTGATGCAACTATGGAAGAGTTGAAGAAATTATTCCCAACACATTTTATGGGTGAAGATAAGACAAAATTAAGAAAATATAAAGTCGTTAAAACTCCAAGATCTGTATATAAGGCTGTTCCTGGATGTCAAGAGTTCAGACCTAGTCAAAAATCTCCCATAAAAAACTTTTTCTTAGCTGGTGACTATACAATGCAAAAATATTT
The DNA here is from genome assembly GCA_003279105.1 of Prochlorococcus sp. AG-347-I19. Lineage (GTDB taxonomy): Bacteria > Cyanobacteriota > Cyanobacteriia > PCC-6307 > Cyanobiaceae > Prochlorococcus_A. Next base: position 2,103 of record QCBO01000002.1, on the reverse strand, counting down.
AGCATCTATGGAAGGTGCTGTTTTAAGTGGTAAATTATGCGCACAATCAATAAATAAGGAATTTACCTAAACCCCTCAAAATGTATCTTTATAACCTTTACAAACCCTTAAATTTAGCTAAAACTTTTTGAAAAATTCAATTTCTCAACTGGACCAAGCATACGAGATATGCCGAAAAGAAACTCAAAAATGGGCTAAAACCTTTTACTTGGGAACTCTTCTATTGCCTCAAGAAAAGAGAAAAGCTATTTGGGCTATCTATGTATGGTGTAGAAGAACAGATGAAATAATGGATAGCTTAGAAGCCTCAACTAAATCGCAAGATGAGCTTTCAGATAATCTAGACGAATGGGAAGAAAATACTAAAAATGTATTTAAAGGGAATATTAAATCTGAATTAGACGCAGTTCTATTAGATACGATCGAGAAATATCCACAAAGTATTCAACCTTATCTAGATATGATAGATGGACAGAGAATGGATCTGAATAAATTTAGATACAAAGATTTTGATGAATTAAAGCTCTATTGCTATAGAGTTGCAGGGACTGTTGGTTTAATGACTCAAAATGTGATGGGTATTGATAGCGCTTATACATCAGCACCATGGAGTGCTATGCCTGACCCCTCTGAAGCAGCTATAGCTCTTGGAATTGCAAATCAATTAACAAATATCTTGAGAGATGTAGGAGAAGATAGACAGAGAGGAAGAATTTATCTCCCACAAGCAGATATTGAAAAATTTAATTATTCTGAAGAAGAACTTTTACAAGGAAAAATAAACAAGCAATGGAAATTACTTATGAACTTTCAATTAAAAAGGGCCCGCGAATGGTTCCAAAAGTCTGAGGATGGTATTAAATGGCTATCTTCTGACGCGAGATGGCCAGTGTGGACGTCTTTACGTCTTTACAGAGGAATATTAGATTCTATTGAAAGACTAGATTATGATGTTTTTAACAATAGAGCTTTTGTAAAAAATTCAGTAAAAGCTCTTGAGATCCCAATATCTTTTTTGATTTCCAGAATTAAATAATTAAGCAGGCGTCTTCTGATTAGCTAACAAATCTTTTAATTTGGATAATTCTCCAGCCCATCTTGGGTCAGGAGCTTCTAGGTTAGGAGCATCACTATGAACAATTTTCTTAAAGTCTTTCCTCTTCTTATTCTTGGTTAATTTTCCACTATTCCTTTTGTTTGAAGCAGAATCCTTCTTTTCTGATAGCTCTACTCTTATTTTAGAACCATTAAATTCAAAGCCGTTTAACTTTTGAATTAATAAATTAGCATTATCTTGATTATTAGTTGTTGCAAAACCAAATCCTCTACATTCTTTAGTATCCTTATCTAGAACTGCTTTAAATCTAATAGAATCAGAAACGGACTTTAAAAGAGTATCAAATTCTTTTTGATTAAATCCTTGTGGTAAGTTGCCAATGTAAATGCGAATGCTCATAAATTTTTTAAAAATGATTTTGAAGTCTGAACTTCTAAACGAAACTAAGCTATGTGTATTTAATCACATTTTGGCGCATTTTGTTCAATCCATCGCTTTGCTTTATAAATAGCTTCATCAAAATTATTCAATCTTTTATATGCAAGTTCCTTAGAAAGATAATGTAAAAGCTGTCCTAAGATAGGTCCATCCTTTATCTTCAAATGTTTTTTGATTACTTCACCATTAAGTAAGTTTGAAGGATGAAATAATTTATCATCTTTGTCACGCCATCTATGAAGCCAATCTAAGCGTAAGTTTTCAGGTAAATAAAAAATAAAAGATGGAAGAAACATCTCTAATTCTTTGTGTAACGCAAATCTATCTGATTCAGTTAATCTAGCGATATTTTTTTTCTCCAACAAAAAGTGCCATTTTCGCAATAATCTAGTTTTTGTAATTTCAGCTTTATTAAATTTAAGTTTCTCTAAAGATATAACATCAAAAATTTGAGCAATTAAAAAAGTTGGTAAAAATTTTTCTTTTTCTTCCTGATTTAGTTCTGTATAATTAATTTTCTCTAAATCCAAAAAAAAAGAATCTTCAGATAAATTATCAGTATCAAATATATTTAATTTTCTTATCAAAAAGACTGCATCAAGAGCATT
>QCBO01000001.1 GCA_003279105.1 Prochlorococcus sp. AG-347-I19 | reverse complement strand
GATTTAAAAGATTTATTTGCATCAAATGCAAAAAAACCACTTATGGGGAGATTTTATGAGAATCAAAGAAAGAGCAAAAAGATATTAGTTAATCCTGATGATACACCTGAAGGTGGTAAATGGAGTTTCGATGAAATGAACAGAAAAAAATTACCAAAAAAAATAAATATACCCGATACACCTAAATTACAAAAAAATAAATTTGTAGTTAACGCAGAAATGTCATTAGCCAATTTTGATATTAAGTTTATTGGAGAAAGTAATAACTTTTTATATCCAACTAATTTTGAAGAGGCAGATGAATGGTTAAATGATTTTTTTAAACATAGATTTTTCTTATTTGGAGATTATGAGGATGCTATTTCTAAAGAAAATTCTTTTTTATGGCACAGTTTACTTTCTCCTCTTTTAAATAGCGGCTTATTAACCCCAGATGTAGTAGTAAATAAAGCATTACTTTTTGCAAAAAATAATAATGTTCCTATTAACTCTTTAGAGGGTTTTATTCGTCAAATTATTGGATGGAGAGAATTTATTTGCCTTGTCTATAAAAAGTACGGAACAAAGATGCGAAATAGTAATTTTTGGAATTTTGAAGATAAGCCAATTCCACAATCTTTTTATCAAGGAAATACAGGAATTGAACCAGTAGACGTTGTTATAAAAAATATTATTAAATTTGGTTATTGTCATCATATTGAGCGGCTAATGATTGTTGGCAACTTTATGCTTCTATGTAGAATTCATCCAAACCAAGTTTATAAATGGTTTATGGAAATGTTTATTGATTCCTATGATTGGGTTATGGTCCCAAATGTTTACGGAATGAGTCAGTTTAGTGATGGTGGTATCTTTTCAACAAAGCCATATATATCGAGCTCTAATTATGTAAAAAAAATGTCTAATTTTAAAAGTGGCCCATGGTGCGAAATATGGGATGGCTTATTTTGGAAATTTATTAAAGATAATGAAAGCTTTTTTAGAAAGCAATATCGTCTGGCAATGTTAACGAGAAATCTTGATAAAATGTCAGAGGAAAAATTAAATAATCACTTAAAAACGGCCGATAAATTTTTAAGAGATATTCAATAAATTAAGAATAACAACCTACATTTTTCTTTGAAAAATTAAAAGAATATTATGTTATGAAGAAATATAAAGTACGGATGTTAGCTTAGGAAAAATTAGATTTATCTAATGGAAATTGGAACACTTTTTTTAAAAAGTAATTCGACAGGAATCATCACTTTTTCCGAATTAGATTGGATAACTACCCATCAATCTAATTTCACTAGGTTGGAGGAATCCATAGCAATTAAATTAGGCAGAATGCTTGATGCAGGATCTATCAATATAGGTTGCCGTTTGAAATCCTGAATAAGTTTTTATTTTAATAATAAAATATCAAAAAGAGAAAAAAATTTTTTTTCGCGAAAGAATCCATTCTTTAAATATCTTTCTTTTTTTAGGATTTAATCTTTCACTTATTTCTATCTTAGGTTTTATTTTGTTTAATTCTGCAATTGAAAAAGTAGTTTAATTTTTTGAATTTTTTGTATATTAAAGTTATCTTTAAAAAATTAATTATATTTTGAGCATAGGATATTTACAAAGAAAGGCAGCTTGGGAAATTTTATTAAAAGTTAGTTCTGGTAATTTTTCTGATCATGCTCTTGAAAAGGTTTTAAAAAATTATCAATTTAATACTCTTGATATAGCTTTTATTACGGAATTATCTTTTGGATGCATAAGGTATAGAAAATTTCTTGATCTTTGGACGGATCATACATCAAAAATTACTCATAAAAAGCAGCCTCCAAAGTTAAGATGGCTTCTACATATAGGTTTGTATCAACTATTGAAAATGGATAAAATCCCATTTCCTGCTGCTATTTCTACTACTGTAGAAGTAGCTAAAAAAACAGATTTAAATGGTTTAGCCGGAACTGTAAATGCGATATTGAGAAATGCATCAAGAAAATTAGAACAAAAAATCTTTCCGGAATTATCTTCTGATAGAAAAGAAAGAATTTCATATCTTGAATCATTTCCATTATGGCTTGTGAAGGATCTTTATAAATGGTTCGGCAATAGCGAGGGTGAAAATATCATTAAGGCATTTAATAAAAAACCATCAATTGATTTGAGAATTAACCAATTAAAAACTAATTTAGACAACTTTTTGAAAGTACTGCATGAAAATAATATTGATGCTGAAATTATTAATGATTTACATAATGGAATTACTTTAAAATCTAATCCAAGATCTATAAAAAATTTACCAGGATATAGTGATGGACTTTGGACAATTCAAGATAGATCTTCTCAGTGGATAGCACCTCTCTTAAATCCAAAAGTAGGTGAAAAGATTTTAGATGCTTGCGCAGCGCCAGGAAGTAAGTCTACCCACCTTGCAGAATTAACAAATGATAGTGCTGAAATCATTGCCGTAGATAGATCAGCAAAAAGATTGAAAATACTGCAATCAAATTTAGAAAGGTTAAATTTGAAATCTGTTAATACCCTAAAGGCTGATGCTACGAGTTTGATTGAATTAAATCCTAAGTTTATATCTTATTTTGATAAGATTTTATTAGATGCTCCATGTTCAGGCATTGGAACTCTTTCCAGGAATCCAGATTCTAGATGGTCTTTAAGTAAAGAAAAAATAAAATCTTTAACTTTATTACAGGAAAAACTTTTGGAGAGTATTTTCCCTCTTTTGAAAAAAGATGGCACTTTAGTTTATTCAACTTGTACTATTTGCCCCGATGAAAATAATCTATTAATTGAACGATTTATTGAAAAAAACAAAACTTTAAAATTGGTTAGCCAAAAGCTAATTTTACCCAGCTTGAATTATCCTGGTGATGGATTTTATTCTGCAATAATTTCTTATAAATCTTAAAAATATAATTTATTTTTTAATTGGAATTTTATAAATTTTAGATATGAACTTCTTCCATAAATAAGCTGCATTCCCACTAGATAATTCAGATTCCTTGTTATCGTCGTAACCTATCCAGATCCCTGTTGTAAGGTTATCAATGGAACCAATAAACCAGAGATCTTTATTTCCATCAGATGTTCCTGTTTTCCCATAAATTTTCTTTCCTTTTATATAGGCTGCTTTTGAAGTGCCTTCTTTTACAGATTTTTCAAGAAGTTTATTTATTTTCTTGTTAATTTTTAAATCTAATATTTTCTTGGAAATAGATTTATTTTCCCAAATAGGTTGTTTTTTAAATGATTCTATTTTTTCTATGATTTCAGGGCTTTGAATCTTCCCATTATTGTTTATTGCAGAATATGCATTTGTGATGTTTAAAAGATTATCTCCGTAGGCGCCGATAGCTAATGACGGGAATTCCTCAAACTCTTGCTCGTAACCTAGTCCAAATGAATTCGCTAAATTAATAATATTTTTTAAGCCGATTTTTTTTGCTATTGATATTGGAACGATATTTGATGAACTTTTAAATGATTCAATCAAAGATATTGAACCTCTATAGTCTTCTGAAAAATTTTTTGGGCAATAACTTTCCCAGCATATTGGTAAGTCTTCAAATTTATCGCTTAATTTTATTCCTTCTATTAATGCAGCAGCATAAGGGATTATTTTAAAAGTAGAACCTAAAGGTCTTAAAGATGAAATTACTCTATTGTATTCATTAATTGATGGATTCTTGCTGGTTATCATTGTCCTGATTAGTCCTGTGTTTGATTCGATAGATAACAAAGCAAATTCAAGTTCTTTAGGCCCAGCATATCTTGATATTATTTGACCTTTTTCTTGCCAATCTTTGTTGATAGAAGATTTAATTCTTAAAAACTTATAATCATTTTTACTACCAATTTTTTTATCTGCTTCCTGAAGAATAAAGCTTATTAGTAATTTATCATCTAAAAAATTATTAGCTCTTTGATAATTTAATTTTATTTTTTCATTAATAGCCTTATTCTTGGTTGCAAGAGAAATATATCCATCAACATACATTGATTCAAGAACTTTATTTCTATTTTTAATAGCGAGTTCTAAATTTTGATAAGGTGAATAAATTGATGGAGCTGGAGCTAATCCTGCAATTAATGCGATCTCTGATAATGTCAATTCTTCTACAAATTTTCCAAAATAAACTTGGGCAGCCTCGCCTACCCCATATGCTCCTGATCCTAAATAAATATTATTTAAATATAATTTTAAAATTTGATTTTTGTCATATCTAAATTCAAGTATGAGTGATATAAATATTTCTTTGATTTTTCTTTGAAAACTTAAATCATTATTTAGAAAAAGTAATCTAGCGACTTGTTGCGTAATCGTACTACCTCCCTCTATAACATAACCTCTTCTAATATTTTGAATAAGGGCACGTGAAATACTTTTTAAATCTATTCCATTGTGTTTATAAAATCTTTTATCCTCAGAAGATATAAAAGAATGTTTGAGAAAAAATGGTATTTTATGATAATTATTATCTATTTCAAATTTGCGGCTTAATTTGCTTAGTATCTTATTATCTGAAGATGATATTACATAAGAATATTTGGTCCCCAGAGACTTTTTGTTCTCAGATACGTTAAATTTTAAAGTACTAAATATAAGACTAAAAAAATAAAAAGATATTCCAGAAAAAATTAATATAGGAATTATTAAAACAAAAGATTTGAATTTAATCTTTTGCACCTTAAGCAACTAAAAAACTATGTCCTATCGCTAAAGCTGTAACTAACATTCCAGTTATAAGGAACGGTTGGGCACTTGCTTGATATTTGACATCAAACTTTAGAGGATCTCTTAGTAACCACATATCTTGAAATGTAATTTGTGGAATTACCAATAAAACCAAAATTACTGAGGCTAAATGTTGACCAATAATGACTAATACTACCACCATTGCTAATTGAAAAATATCAATCAGTCCTGCACTTATTCTACTTGCATTTTTAATTCCAAATACTACTGGAAGAGAATTTAAGCCTAGCTTTGAGTCTCCTTCAACACTTTTGAAATCATTAATAACAGCAATTCCAAGTCCTGAGAGGCTATAAGCAAGTGTTAGTATCGCCGTCACGATAGTTAATTTCCCAAACAAGGCTTGTCCTGCCCACCAAGGTAAAGCTATATAAGATGCTCCTAATGCATAATTTCCAAGCCAACCATTCTGTTTTAATTTGAGTGGTGGAGCAGAATATATATAACTAACAAAGGAACCTCCTAATGCTAAAAGTAAGACAGAGGGGAAGCTGTGCTTAGCATATAAATCTAATAGAAAAGCTACTATTAAACCCGCTATAAGTAATACCCAGATTTGTATTTTTACATCTTTAATTGAAATTTTCCCAGAAGGAATTGGTCTATTTGGTTCATTAATTGCATCAATTTCTTTATCAAAAAAATCATTTATGGTTTGAGTATAACCCGCGAGGAGTGGTCCACTCATTAACATACATGCTAATGAAGCTAGAACATTACTAAATGTCCATTCAAAATTCCCACTTGCAGCTGCTCCACAAATAACTCCCCATATCAAAGGGATCCACGTTATGGGTTTCATTAACTGTATACGGAGTTTCCATATACTTGATGTTTCAGAGGCACCCTTAATTCCTAATAGTTGTTTTGGATCATTCACTTTACTCTTTAACCTTTCTCAATTTCTTCTGGGAAAAACCAATTTTGCTCACCATTCTGAAATTTTGCAGTGATTCCAATACTTCTGCCGTCTGTCATTTTATAGCCTGTTATTACGGCTTTAGGATTCGAGGATATTTGATCGATTAATTTAGCTGGTAGTCTATCTTTTACTTTGTTAATGTTAATTTTGATTTTACTACCGATTTTGGGTAATAATTTTGTTTCAGCCATAAGAGGTAAAATGGAAGCTATTATGCAAGATTAACAGCATTTGGACAATTTTTACTAAAATGGTAGCTCTTCGTTTAATTCCTTGTTTAGATGTCGCCAATGGCAGAGTGGTTAAAGGTGTAAATTTTGTTAACTTGAGAGACTCAGGCGATCCTGTCGAATTAGCTTGTAGGTATTCTGATGAGGGCGCAGATGAATTAGTATTCTTAGATATTAGAGCTAGTGTAGAAAATAGAAATACATTGGTTGACCTTGTCTCTAGGACCGCAAAATCAGTAAAAATTCCATTTACAGTAGGTGGAGGAATAGATTCTGTTTCTTCAATTAATGATCTTTTAAGAGCTGGAGCGGACAAAGTGAGTTTGAATTCTTCTGCTGTTAAAGATCCAGATTTAATTTCTAAAAGTTCTAAAGAATTTGGTAATCAATGTATTGTGATAGCAATTGATGCTAAAAGAAAAGTTAATAAGACAGATGAATGGGAGGTATATGTAAAAGGAGGGAGAGAAAATACTGGAATAAATGTATTAAGTTGGGCAAAGAAAGTTGAGGAGTTAGGCGCAGGGGAAATTTTGCTTACTTCAATGGATGGTGATGGCACGCAGAATGGATATGATTTGCATCTGACTGAATCTGTGACCAATATTGTTAACATCCCAGTGATTGCTTCTGGAGGAGCGGGTTGTTTAGAAGATATCTATGATGTTTTTAATGAAGGCAGGGCATCTGCCGCACTTTTGGCATCATTACTTCATGATAAGAAACTTTCTTTAAGAGAAATAAAGACTTTCCTCCTCGAAAAAAAACTTCCAATTAGACCATATGAATAAAAAATTTAATTTAATACCATAAAGAAATAAGTCAAAAATTTAAAAATGAAATTTACAAAAACTAACGAAGTCAAAAATATATTTAATAAAATTTCTTATAAGTATGACTTTTTAAATAATCTATTAAGTTTTGGGCTGCACAGATTATGGAAAAGGAAATTAGTTAATTTACTGGAACCTATAAATGGTGAACATTGGGCAGATTTATGCTGTGGAACTGGAGATTTAGCATTCTTAATTTCTGAGCGAGTTAGTCCAAGGGGTTCAATTACTGGAATTGACAGTGCAGAGGATATCTTAAATATTGCAAAAAATAAATCAGAGCTTAAAAAAAATAAATTTATTAAGTGGGAAATTCTAGATGTATTAGAAATTAATGATTATTCAAAAAATTTTGATGGGATTTGTATGTCATATGGACTTAGAAACTTGAATAATGTTGAAGAAGGAATAAAAAAAGTTTTTGATCTTTTGAAGGATAAGGGAAGGGCAGGATTTTTGGATTTTAATCACTCAACAAGAAATTCTTTATCCAATATATTTCAGAAAATTTATTTAAGATTAATTGTAGTAACCATTTCGCGGCTTTTTAATTTAGGTCCAGAGTACGCATATATTGAAAAAAGTATTAGTAATTTTCCAAAAAAAAATGAGCTTATAAATATTGCTAAGGAAGTTGGATTTAAAAAAGCTGAATATAGGACTATTTGGGGGGGGCAAATGGGAATACTAATTTTAACTAAATAAAGAATCTAGTTTTTTATTTTTCTCCAACAAAAAGAACACTTTCCCCATCTTTTGATTTCCCCCTCAGGAGTAGGGGAATTACAAAGACTACAAATGCAAATATTATTTTGATTGATTCTGCTTGGATGCTTTGCCCAAACTATCTTTGCATTAGTAGATTTGAGATTTTTATTTTTAATTTCATAATTTTGTATTATTTTTATTTCATTTAAAGTTATTCCAATTTTCTCGATTCTCTTTTTTAATTCATGCTTGTTATAGATTAAAGCTTGACGCCACTGTGGATGATTTACTGCAATAGTAAGTATTTTTTTTTCAATATTTAATGGTTTGCATTCTTGAAATAGTTCTAAGCCGATTAAGTTCTTCCAGTTTTCGTTGATTTTAGAGAGTTTATCTAAGTCTCCGCAGGATTTTTTGAAATTATCAAGACAATTTTTTAATGAATGTGGATTCCTTCTATTCACTATTGGCAAATACTTTTTGTCCAATTTGTAAAATTTACTTATTAAGACTAAAGTTAATCTAATCTTTAAAAAGATGCTCGTTGTTTTAATAAAGAATTTGTGAAAGTTATTGGACCTGCAGCTAAGACAGTTTTTTATTTAAAAAAAATACAGGGTCAATATCCTACCTGGACACTTCATTACAAAATAAAATGTAAAAGTACCGAAAATGAGCTAACAAAGTTGCTTGAATATTCTGAAATAAAGAAAAACCAGCCAGTGGCGATAATAGCAAGAGAACAGTTCTCAGGGGTTGGCCAAAATTCAAAAACTTGGATTTCTCCAAAAGGCGGTATTTGGTTAAGTGCAGCTTACCCAATATTTTCAAAAGATTTTGAATTTCAAATATTTAATTTATCTTTAGGTATTAAGTTATGTGAAATGCTTAGACAAGAGAATATAAATGTTTGTTTGAAATGGCCAAATGATATTTTTTTTGGTTCAAAAAAGTTGATTGGATTTTTACCAAGGGTGATAACAAGAGGCAAAAAAATTATCTATGTAAGATTAGGACTTGGAATGAATGTTTTAAATTACACCCCATCAGAGGGTATTTCATTATCAAAAGTACTTCAAACTAAGAATATTAATCAACATTATTGGATAGCCAAAGTTCTAAAAGCTTTTCATGATTCAATTGAATGTAATAAGAAGAAAGAATATGTGATTAGATCTGCGAATAAGTTTCTGACTAAAAGTTTTTTACCTAGTGGTTATTGTCGTCATACATGGAAAATCAAAGATATTGATTCCAATGGACATTTAAGAATTGAAAATGAAACTCAACTGAAGGTAATTAAAAGGTTCTGAATTTAATTAACTTTTAATTCAACTATTTTTCCATCCTTAAATTTGGCTATTTTTTTTGCGCGATTTGCAACTTCATCTTCGTGCGTAACTAAAACTATAGTTATTCCAGATTCATGCAGTTTGTCAAAAAGATCTAATACATCTTCAGTGGTTTTTGAATCAAGTGCTCCAGTAGGTTCGTCTGCTAATAAAATTGCAGGGTTATTGATAATAGCCCTCGCAATAGCAACTCGTTGTTGTTGACCTCCGGATAATTGGTTTGGGCGATTATTCATTCTTTCTGAAAGGCCAACTTTTTTTAAGGCATTTTTACCTCGCTCTAATCTTTGCTCAGGCTCAATACCAGCATAAATCATCGGCAAAGTTACATTTTCAAGTGCAGTTGCGTCTGAGAGGAGATGAAATTGTTGAAAAACGAAGCCTAATTTTTGGTTACGTATTTCCGCGAGCTCATCATCAGATAAATTCTCAACAGGAATACCATTTAATTTATAAATACCTTCAGATGGTCTATCTAGACATCCAATAATATTCATAGCTGTACTTTTGCCTGAGCCACTGGCTCCCATCACAGCTAAATAATCACCTTTATAAATTTCTAAGTTTATGCTGTCTAAGGCTTTAACAGTTAGATCCTCTTTCCCATATGTTTTAGATATATTTTCTAAACTCGCGACTTTATTAGACATTTATTGAAGAATTCTTCTAGGAAATATTGTTTGCTGTAGCAATAATATCTTGTAAGAAAGGAGTTTCTGAAACTGCTGTATTAGCTAATTTAAAAAGAGGATTAGACAGGATTCCTCCAAGAGCAGTCACTGCGACGCAAGTATAAAGTGCAATTCTCAAGGGAGGTAATCCTACAATTCCCCAATTAATTTCAGGATATGATTTGACTATTTCAGAAGCTTCCTGTGGTTCTTTAACTACCATCATTTTTATCACTGAAATGTAGTAATAAATAGATATAACTGAAGTTACTAATCCAACAATTACTAGTAGATATTGATGATTCGCCCAACCTGCAAAGAACAAGTATATCTTTCCAAAAAATCCCAACATTGGAGGTAACCCTCCAAGAGATAGAAGACAAAGGCTTAAGCCTAATGTAATGAGAGGATCTTTTTGGTAAAGTCCTGAGTAATCAAGAATTCTGTCAGAACCAGTTCTTAGTGAGAAAAGTATTACACAAGAAAATGCACCCAAATTCATAAATAAATATGCAGCCAAATATAAAACAGCAGATGATAAACCATCTTGTGTGCCAGATACTATTCCAATCATTACAAATCCTGCTTGTCCAATAGAACTGTAAGCTAGCATCCTTTTCATTGAGGTTTGAGCTAGAGCTACAACATTTCCTAGAGCCATGCTCAATATTGCCAAAATGGTAAATAAAAGTTTCCATTCTTCGTCAAAAGAAGAGAAAGTTGTGCTTAATATTCTTATTGCAAATGCAAAGCCCGCTGTTTTTGAACCAACAGATAAAAAAGCTACTACAGGTGTAGGTGAACCCTCATATACATCAGGAGTCCATTGATGAAAGGGAACAGCAGCAATTTTAAAGGCAACTGTTGATAAGACAAATACAAGAGCTAGTGAAGTAATAAAGGATGGCTTATTGATAATTTCTAAACCTATGGTCGTTAAGTTTGTTGAACCACTTAATCCATAAAGAAAAGAGGATCCATACAAATAGACCGCAGCAGCAGCTGATCCAACAAGGAGGTATTTTAAGGCCGCTTCTGAACTTCTTGGATCTCTCTTGAGGTAACCAGAAAGTAAGTAACTTGCTACGGATAAAGTTTCCAGAGATATAAATACACTTATAAGGTCAGTAGATCCACACAAAAGCATTGCTCCAAGGGTGGCCGAAAGAACTATTGCAGCAAACTCGCCAATTGGGCTACCACTTTGTTCTGTATACCGCCAACTTATAAGTAAAGATATTAAGGTTGATAAAGAAATTATTGCTCTAAATGCGATTGCCAAATTATCTGAATTAAAGGACCCAAGGAATGCGCTTTCTACAGGATTACTCCATTGCAATGCCAAACTAATGAGAGAGCTGCCAATTGATAAATAGCAAATTATTGGTGCCCATTTTGATGCAGTTTTTTCTCCAGCTAAATCTACAAGAAGTGTTCCAACAATACCTAATAAAATAAAAGCCTCTGGAATAATGGCTTGAGCATTTAAATTAATTGTAAAGATTTCGTTGGGCACTTTATTAAATTGGATTAAATTAGATGTTTGATTGTAAGGGTCTAAGAGTTAATCTTAACTTGATTATAATTTGTGGGTATGTTTTTTGAAATTTTCAGAAGAAAATACTTGAAAAAGCTTCAAATAATCATAATATGCCCTAACAGAACAAAAACACCAATTTTTGAAATAAACCTTGGATCACACACTTGTTATTGTTGAAAGTCCCACCAAAGCAAAAACCATAAGAAAGTTTTTGCCTCCTAATTATGAAGTTCTCGCTTCAATGGGACATGTAAGAGATCTTCCAAAAGGAGCTGCTGAAATACCTGCTGCGGTTAAAAAGGAAAAATGGTCAAGGATAGGAGTTAATACAACAGAAGATTTTGAACCCCTTTATATAGTTCCAAAAGATAAGAAAAAGGTTGTTAAAGAGTTAAAAGATGCATTGAAAGGTGCGAACCAGCTATTACTGGCAACTGATGAAGATAGAGAGGGAGAGAGTATTAGCTGGCATCTCTTGCAAATACTTAAGCCTAAAATACCAACTAAGAGAATGGTTTTTCATGAAATCACAAAAAAGGCAATTAATAAAGCTTTAGACCAAACAAGAGAAATTGATATGGAACTTGTTCAGGCTCAAGAAACAAGAAGAATCTTGGATAGGCTTTTTGGATATGAATTATCTCCTTTACTTTGGAAGAAGGTAGCCCCCCCGACTATCTGCTGGTCGTGTCCAATCAGTTTCTGTAAGACTTCTTGTTAGGCGAGAGAGAGAAAGAAGATCCTTTAAAAAAGCTAGTTACTGGGGGATTAAAGCTTCCCTAGTAAAAGATAATATTACTTTCGAAACTAAATTATTCAGTTTAAACGGTCAAAGAATTTCTAACGGTTCCGATTTCGACGAACAAACCGGTAAATTAAAAGAAGGAAACAAATCCTTAATAATTGGAGAAGAACAAATAAATGATTTATTGAAGACTTTTTCCTCAGAGGATTGGTTAGTCTCAAAAATCGAAAAAAAGCCATCCATTCGAAAGCCAGTTCCTCCATTTACAACTAGCACATTACAACAAGAAGCAAATAGGAAGCTTCGTTTGTCTGCAAGAGAAACTATGAGATGTGCACAAGGTCTATATGAGAGAGGTTTCATAACATATATGAGAACTGATTCGGTTCATCTCTCCGAACAAGCCACAAGAGCTGCTAGAGAATGTGTCAGTTCTATGTATGGGAAAGAATATTTATCTAACTCACCAAGACAATTTAATTCAACTGCAAGAAATGCTCAAGAAGCACACGAAGCTATTAGGCCGGCAGGTGAGGTATTTAAAACACCAAAGGAAACTAATCTAACTGGTAGAGACTTATCACTTTACGATTTAATTTGGAAAAGAACTGTAGCTAGTCAAATGGCGGAAGCTAGATTAACAATGATTAATGCTGAAATTAGCGTAGGGGATGGATTATTTAAATCGAGCGGGAAAAGTATTGATTTCGCAGGATTCTTCAGAGCTTATGTCGAGGGAAGTGATGACCCAAGTTCATCCCTTGAACAACAAGAAATTATTCTCCCAAACTTAACAACTGGAACATGTCTTGAAGTTACTAATAAGGAATCTACTTTTCATGAAACTAAACCTCCTGCAAGATATACAGAGGCTGCATTAGTTAAAGTTCTTGAAAAAGAAGGGATTGGGAGACCTTCCACCTATGCCAGCATTATTGGGACCATAGTTGATAGAGGTTATGCGAATATATCTTCCAATACTTTGGCTCCAACGTTTACAGCTTTTGCTGTTACTGCTCTATTAGAAGAACATTTTCCTGATCTGGTTGATACTACTTTTACTGCAAAAATGGAATCTTCATTGGATGAAATATCTTCTGGTAATCTTGAGTGGCTACCATACCTAGAAACTTTCTATAAAGGTAAAAATGGTTTGGAGGTAAAAGTTCAGAAAACAGAGGGTGATATTGATGGTAAAGCTTATAGACAAGTTGATTTCGAAGACCTTCCTTGCGTAGTCAGAATAGGCTCTAACGGACCTTGGCTAGAGGGTACAAAAATTGATGCATCTGGTAATGAAATTCAGGCTAAAGGTAATCTTCCAATGGATATTACTCCTGGAGATTTAGATATAAAGCAAGTTGATCAAATTTTAAGTGGCCCATCAGATCTTGGAACTGACCCGAAAACTGGGGAAAAAGTCTTTTTAAGATTTGGCCCTTATGGACCTTACGTACAATTGGGAAATAATGATCAAGATAAAGCTAAACCAAGAAGAGCTTCATTACCCAAAGAATTGAAAACTGATGATCTAACTCTAGATGAAGCGCTTGAACTTTTAAGTTTACCTAGATTGTTAGGAGTTCATCCTGAAGGAGGAGTTGTTGAAGCTGATAGAGGAAGATTTGGCCCTTACATCAAATGGATTAAAAATGAATCTGAATCTGAAAATAGATCCTTAAAGAAAGAGGATGATGTTTTTACTGTTGATATAAAACGAGCTTTAGAAATTCTTGCGATGCCAAAAATGGGTAGAGGTGGTCAAGAGGTACTTAAAGACTTTGGAAAACCGAAAGAATTTAAAGAAAAAATTCAAATATTAAATGGAAGATATGGTGTCTATTTAAAATGTGGCAAAATTAATGTTTCGATTGCCAAAGATACTGACATAGAAAAATTTACCATAGATGAAGCAGTATCTCTTTTAGAAGAAAAACTAAAAGATAAAAAAGGCGCAATTTTAAAAAAAACAAAGATTAGTAATAAAAAAACTACAAGTAAAAAGAAAAGTTAGAAAAAATATGATTTTTAAAAAAAAAGAATTTTTTTTATTAATTTTTTTAATTTTCTTGCAATCATGCTCTGGAGGGAGGATTGGAAATTTTCTTGAAAGTAGTTTTAATGATTTAGAAAAAACAAGCAAAAATGAAGATTTACAAAATAACTTATTAAATAAAAAAGACATAAATTTAGAAAAAGAAAACAAAAAATTTGATGATAAAAAAAATAAAAAAATTAAAAAAGTAGTGCAGCCAAAAAATGTTCCAGAAAATAAAAAAGATATAAATTTAGAAAAAGAAAACAAAAAATTTGATGATAAAAAAAATAAAAAAATTAAAAAAGTAGTGCAGCCAAAAAATGTTCCAGAAAATAAAAAAGATATAAATTTAGAAAAAGAAAACAAAAAATTTGATGATAAAAAAAATAAAAAAATTAAAAAAGTAGTGCAGCCAAAAAATGTTCCAGAAAATAAAAAAGATATAAATTTAGAAAAAGAAAACAAAAAATTTGATGATAAAAAAAATAAAAAAATTAAGAATCTTTCAAAAAAAAGAAAAATTGAGCTTCAATCTTACAAAATAATATTCATTTTAAAAGATGTAGATCCAAAAGATCCCACTGAAGAGTTGAGTTCCATATTGAGTAATTCTGAGGTAAATTTTGAAATAGAAAAGATTGAACGTATCTTAGATTCAAAAAATAAAAGTATGAATAAAAATTAATTAAAAATATTAAACAAAAAATGAAAATAACAACAAAAACTGAAGCATTAAATATTGTCGAGACCTCTTATTTAGCATCTCTTTCGTCTTTATTATGGGTTGCATTATATTATCTGCCAATTGGGGGAGCTTTATTAAGGTTGATTTTACCCCTCCCAATGATCTTGTTGCACTTGAGAAGGGGAAGTAAAATTGCATTGGAAGGACTTTTAATACAATTTCTACTTTTATTCATAATTATGGGTCCTGTTAGAGGAACTTTATTTTTATTTCCTTATGGGATTTTGGCTTTTTGGCTAGGTTGGTGTTGGTTTAAAGAAAAGAGTTGGAAACTTAGTTTAACGGGGGGAGTTGTTATTGGAACCCTTGGCTTTTTAATAAGAGTAATAGCATTATCTACTTTGGTTGGAGATAATCTTTGGGTGTTAATTACTAGAGCGAGTTATGGTCTAATAGAAAAGTTAATTGGATTATTTAATTTACCTTTATATCCCTCAATTTTGAGTATACAACTAGGTGCAATTTTATTAATAATTTTTCAAGAAATAGTTTATGTTTTAACTGTACATGTAGTTGCCTATTCTCTGTTTCCTAGATTTAAATTAACCATCCCAGATCCTCCAAGATTGTTAAATAGCTTAGTTAATTTTAATAATTAAAAAAAAGTAAGAATGTACAGTACAGAATTAGGGATAAATTTTTTTGGAAATGAATCCAATAAAAAAAGACAACTCAATAAGATAGAAATACTGAAAAAGAATATTAAAAATTTAAAAATATTTCTTATAATTGCTGGCACTAACACATCACAAATTCCAGGAATTTCCGCAGCAGGTATTAATCCAAAATCGAGGAGAACAACTGCTCTCGCAGATGCTGAATTTTTACTTGAGGGTGCTTCAAAAGATCATAAATATAAATTACCTCTTCTCAATGCAGGAGTAACTCCGGCCCTAATCAGTCATGTTTGTTCAAAGCTGATAAATACTTATCCAGTTATTGTTCCTCTGGGAATAGGAGCAAAGCCTTATTTTAATCATTTGGTTGTAGAAGATAGAAATTTAGGCCCATCAAATTGTCTTACCACTGGTAAATCGATGACTAAAGAGAGAGTTTTAAATCTCTATGAGAAAGGTCTTGCGATAGGAAAATCCTTAAAACAATCAGTTTTAATTTCTGAATCTGTACCGGGGGGCACCACAACTGCTCAGGCAGTAATGGAAGCTTTTGGTTTGCAGGTATCTAATTTAGTAGGGAGTAGTTTATTTAAAGCTCCAAGAGAACTAAGAAGACAGGTAATTAAAAGGGGACTTTTAAATGCGAATTTCAAGGCTGATTCTGACTCTTTTGATGTTGTCGCGGCAGTAGGTGATCCTTTCCAAGCTTTTTCAATGGGTCTATTAATTGGTGCCAGGTTAGCAAAACAACCTGTAATATTGTCTGGAGGAAGTCAGATGTTAGCAGTCATTTTGCTTGTATTAGAATTTTTAGGCGAAAAAAATAAAGATGAATTTATTGAAGATGTTTTTATTGCGACAACTGGGTGGCTTGTGAAAGATAATTCTCTAAATGATTTAGTAAATCTAATTAATGAAAAATATGATGTCAAATTATTAGGTTTAGCGAGTCCTTTAAATTTTAAATCTTCAAAATACAAAGAATTGAAGGATTATGAATTAGGTCATGTAAAAGAAGGTGTAGGTGCTGGTGGAATATCATTGCTTGCTTTCTTAGATGGATTTAAAAACGAAGAAATAGTTTCATTGTGTCAACAAAATCTGGAAATGATGAAGGGCCTAGGTCAAATTTCTTTAGAGAAGGATTGCTGAATGTTTTCAAAATTTGCAACCAGAAGAGAATTTTTAAATTGTGGTAAGCTTTCGCTTTTATTTTTCTTAAACTCTTGCAGTAATCTACCTAATAAAGTAAAAATTGCATTACAAAATTCTTTTTATCCAGAATCTTTTAAAGATACGATTCCAAAAGATTGGAAGCAGGAAAAAATTAATTTTGAAAATATTCAGCTACAAAAAAATAGAAACACAATTTTGAATTCTGACTTTACTTTAATAAATGATGGATGGATTTCTAGTATAGATTTTTCAGAATTTGAAAAAATAAATGAATATGCACTGTTCGAAAATTTGGATAAGAGATCGATAGATTTTTTGGGAAGCTTTAATCAAAATCAGAGGAGTAAATTATTTCCTATTGGCGTAGTACCCTATACAATCATCATTAAAAATAATAAAGAATTAATAACTTCAGCAATAACATCTTGGGATTTTCTTCTTTCTGAAAAATTAACTGGGAAAATTATTTTTCCTCAAAGTCCCAGAATAATATTTTCAATTGCTCAAAAAATTAATTCATCTAATTCTTTAAAAAAACTCAAAAGCCAAGCTATGTTATTTGATGATAAAAATATGCTCAATTGGTTGATTAATTCTGATGCTATTGTCGCAATAGTTCCTTACAGTCTTTGTTCAAAATATTTAAAAATAGATCCAAGGCTTTCTTTAGTTTTCCCTAGCCAAGGCGTACCTTTGATGTGGCATTTTCTACTTAGTCGATCAAATCTAAATAATGCAATATTAATGAAATGGATTAAATCTTTAGAAAATAAATCAATAGTAGATAAATTAGTAAGCCAGGGTTGGTATCTTCCATTCAATAGTGATTATTTGCAAAGTAAATATAAAACTGAAATGCTCCCCATCTCAGGACCTTCTGAGAAATGTTGGGAAAATAGTTGGTCTTTCCCTGTCTTAACAAATGAACAAAAAATTAATCTTAAAAATATCTGGAATGAGTCCTTATCCCCATAATCTTTTTGTAGGATTTTCAATTAATAAGTTATGAGTTTCTTTTAATAAATTTGGTATATCTAATTTACTAGGACATTTAGGAACACATTTATTACATTCTTGACAAAATGAGGAATTTTTTTCTTCCCACCAGTGGCCAGCTTTTCCTATTAAATTATATCTTTCTTTTGCAAATTCTAATTGGCCATAACCAATAGATATATTTCTTAAACGAAGTATTTCTGGAATAGGCACTTCATTTGGACATGGAAGACAAGATCTACATTGTTCACATTTGGTTGAGTTTAATCTTTCATTAGAAACTTCCTCAATTTTATTAAGGGCGCTTTTTTCAAGTTTTGTAAGCTTCTCAAATGAGTTTCTAAGTTTATGCGCAAATTCAAAATCTTTTTTGTTTGTCGCCCCCAAGGATAAAGTCGTAATGCCTTTTGCGAGAAGAAATCGATACGCTAATTCTAATGGATGAAAAGGCTTAGAGGCCTCTATCAAAATATCACTTGGAGAATATAATCTACCGCCTTTATCTGCAGGTGATATTGCTAAAACTCCCATACCTTTTTTTATAGCTTCCTCTGCTAAAGCAATCTTAGATTGATCTAAATAATGTAAATGAAGACTACAAAAAGTAAAAACTTCACAGTTAATTGCATCTTGAATTAGTGAATAACTTCCGTGAGAACTAAAACCCACTTGATCAACTAGTTCCTTCTCAAGTATCCAAGAAATGAATTTCTTACCCTCTCCAGAAAGAACCCAATCTAGATGTTGTTTTAAGTTGAGTCCGTGAATTGCAAGATTATTAATTTTCTCGCGATTTAAATTTTTAAGAGACTTTTTAAAATTATTTTTTAAAAAGTCAAAATCACCCTTTGGTAAAACTTTGGAAGTAATCACCCAATTTTTTTCTTTTATATTCTCTTCTATTGCTAATTTTTTTATTGAATTTCCAATAAGTGATTCAGCATCACCATAAGAGGGTGCTGTTTCTATGTGGTTAATTCCTACATAATATGCATTTTTTATTATGCTATACATTTTTTCTAGACTTTCAGTTGCTCGCATTGTCCCCAAAGTGAATAAGCTTACTTTCGCCCCTCTACCAAATGATCTTTTTTGTGAATTAATAATCATCTAAATATGATCAATTTCTTTTTATTTAATCTTTAATTTATTTATAGTTGAAAATGATTTAAAGTAAATTAAAGTAAATACAAAATTTTGCAAAAATATTTTTTTAAACTATGTTTACAGGAATAATTCAATCAGTTGGAAAACTAAGACAAGAAAAAAATATTTTAGAAATTGAAATTCTAGATAATTTATTTGATATGGCAATTGGTGACAGCATAGCTGTTGATGGAATTTGTTTGACAGTTAAAGAGATTTTTCAAAATAAATTTACTGTTGATGTTAGTGAGGAGACATTAAAAAAAACAACTTTAGGAGTAAAGTCGAACTTGAATCAGATTGTTAATTTGGAGCCCGCTCTTAGGGTGTCTGACCGTCTAGGAGGGCATATAGTCAGTGGACATGTCGATGGCCTTGGAACAGTTGAGAATATAGAAAAATTAGAGAAATCTTGGCTCTTATCAATAAAGTGGAAAAATAATAATTTTTCAAAATATGTAGTTAATAAAGGGAGTATTTGTGTGAATGGTATAAGTCTTACAATTGCAAAATATGAGCGGGAAGGAGAAATATTTACTATTGCGATAATTCCTCATACTTGGCATAACACAAATCTGAATAAATTAAATATCGGTGACAGCGTAAACCTTGAAGCAGATGCACTAATTAAATATGTAGAGAAATTACTTTTATTTAATAAAAATAGTAATCAAGATTTATCTTCTAATAATATTTCTTCCGAGTGGCTTAAAGAAAACGGTTGGTAAAATATATTGTTTAATTTAATGGAATCAGATAAATTGTTTTTGACTCTTTTTTAAGATCGATTTTAAATTCCTTACCAGGTTCTAGACCTAATTTTTTGGTGTAGGCATGACCAATTAATAGGTTCCCATTGCCATGAACTTTAGTTTTGAATTCTGTCTGTCTGCCTCTTGAAGCTCTATTACCATTTTTCCCCAAACGACCCTTCCCTATTTTGTAACCCTTAGCTTCGATAAGCGCCCTATAGAAACTTTTTCTTAAGATTCTTCCACTTGGACCTACGTACCCACAACCTTTTGCTATCTCATCTTCAGATTTTTTACTTAATAACTTTGCTTTTTCAAGAAGTTCTTTTCCCTCTAGCATTATCTGACAAATTCATAATTATATATTCTTACTAAAAAGGAGAACTGTGGCAATATAAATTAATAAAAAATATATTTAATTTTTGAAATTTAGTTTTTTTATAAAAGATACAAAATAATAAATAAAACAACCCATATTCCATCTACAAAATGCCAGTACAATTCAACAGCTTCCAATGGAAACATATTTTGACTGGTTAATCTTCCGCCATTTATTCTCGATTGCCAAGCAATAATTAAAATCATTAAAGTGCCTAAAGTGACATGTAATCCATGAAAACCAGTAAGAGCATAAAAAGTACTTGCAAATAAATTATCGGTTAATCCAAAAGGTAAATGAAAATATTCAAATAATTGACATATTAAAAATATAATTCCAAGAAAAGCAGTAAAAAATAACCATTTTTGGGAATCTGAGTTTTTATCTTTCAAAAGTGCTTTGCCTGCTTTATGGAAAGTTGCACTACTAACAAGTAACAAAATTGTATTGAGAGTAGGTATTGGTAGTTCTAATTCATAAATAGCACCATCTGGTAATGGATTTACTGCTTTATAAGTTAAATAAGCAGCAAAGAATCCAGCAAAAGTCATTCCGTCCGCAATTAGGAAAGTTATAAGACCAAACATTCTGAAGTCTTCATGTGTTTCATTAACTTCAGAATTATTTTTTTGAATTTCTTTTGAGCTATCTAGTGTTGTCATATGTTTTTATTTCTGTTCAGAAATTTCTTTACCGAAACCATATGGTTCTTCAACTAATGGAGCTTCTCCTTCCCAATTTTCAACTGGAGGTGGAGAAGATGTTAACCATTCAGGTGTAAGAGCATTCCAAGGGTTATCTCCAGCATTTTTCCCATTTCTCACACTAAGGAATACGTTAATTAAAAAAGGAATTGTACTTATAGCCATCAAAAGAGCACCAAGGCTACTTATTTGATTAACGAACTGGAATTGAGGATCATATTCTGCAACTCTTCTTGGCATTCCATTTAAACCAAGCCAATGTTGAGGAGCGAAGCATAAGTTAAATCCAATAAAAGTAATGATAAAGTGTAAAATTCCTAATTTTTCATTGAGCATTTTCCCAGTTACTTTGGGGAACCAATGATAAATGGAAGAGAAAATAATAAAAACAGTCCCTCCATAAACTATGTAATGAAAATGGGCTACAACGAAATAGGTATCATGTACGTGAATATCGAAAGGTACCTGTGCCAAAGCAACTCCTGTAATACCTCCAAAAACAAAATTTATAATAAATCCGCAAGAGAATAACATTGCACTATTAATGGAAATTTTACCTCCCCATAATGTTGCAACCCAATTAAAAAATTTTATACCTGTCGGAACAGCAATAAATGCTGTGGCGATAGTAAAGAATAATCTCATCCAAGGTGGCGTTCCACTCGTAAACATATGATGCGCCCAAACAACTAAACCTAAAACTACTATCCCCATTATTGAAAAAACCATTGTTGTATATCCAAAAAGTGGTTTTCTAGCATGTACAGGAAGTATTTCACTAACTAAACCAAAGGCAGGAAGGACCATAATGTATACAGCTGGATGAGAATAAAACCAAAATAAATGCTGATAAACTACGACATTGCCTCCTAAAACAGGATTGAAAAAACCTGTATTAGCGATGATATCGAAGCTAAGTAGAATTAAAGTGCCTGCTAAAACAGGAGTTGACAAAACAACTAATAGACTAGTTCCAAGCATTGCCCAACAATACATTGGCAATTGCATAAGTTTTAATCCTGGCCTTCTTAGTTTGATAATGGTCGCGATAAAGTTTATACCACCAAATATAGAGCTGCCTCCAAGTAATAGAACGCTCAGAATCCAAATAATTTGTCCCGATTGAGGAGTAGTTATGCTCAAAGGAGGATAAGCCGTCCATCCAGCCTGAGCAGCACCCTCAACAAAATAGCTTGCTACCAGCATCAAACCAGAAGGAGGAATTAACCAAAAAGCAACAGCATTTAATCTTGGGAATGCCATATCTCTTGCACCTACATAAAATGGAATTAAATAATTTCCAAAAGCACCATTAACTACAGGCACTATCCAAAGGAATATCATTATTGTTCCGTGTAAAGTTAAAACTTGGTTATAAACATCTCTCGGCATAAAGTCAGACATTGGACTAGCTAGTTCAATTCTAATGGCGCTCGCTAAGGTTCCTCCAATTAAATAGAAAAGAAAACCGCAGACTAAATATTGTATTCCAATTACTTTATGATCAAGGCTAAAACTAAAGTATCTAAGCCAGCCTTTAGGTTGAAGGCTTTCATTATTAGTTTTTTGTGGATCAATTGATATTGTCATAAATTTACCTCTGATTTTTTATTTTTGTTAAACCATTCGTTGTAATCAGATTCTTCTTCAACAATTATGGAGGCTCTCATCCCTCCATGATATGGGCCACATAATTCTGCGCAAATTATCGGATATTTTCCTACTTTTGTAGGAGTGAAATTCAGAATAGTAGGTTGCCCAGGAATAATATCCTGTTTAATTCTGAACTCTGGCACCCAAAAAGCATGAATAACATCTTTGGATTCCATTTTCATTGATACTTTTTGATCAACAGGAACGTGTAGTTCTCCTGATATGAAATTGCCCTTGGGATAATTGAATAGAAATGCAAATTGCATAGCTGAAACTTCAATTGATAAATTATTTATTGCTATTTCATTATCAGAGGTTTGACTTATTCCAGCCCAAATTTTTTCAGTATTAGAACTCATCATTTCGTGGTTATGATTTAGTTCTTTCATCCCTCCCATTCGATCGTAGATGTTGTAGCTATATAAACCTATTAATAAAACAATTATTGAAGGGATAATTGTCCATACAATTTCTAAGCTTAAATTCCCCTCTAAGGCTATGCCATCGCCTATCTGATCATTTCTTTTCCTAAACTTAAATAAGCTATATATAACAGCTATTGTCATTCCTATAAAAATGATTAATCCAATGATGAAAAGAATTTTAAAAAGTTCATCGTAAATTGGTGCGTTAATACTTGCTTCAGCTGGGAGCAAATTTACATTAAAACCAATCCAAAAAGAAATAGCAAAAACGAGGGAAATAATTAGAATTAAATAAAAGTTTTTATTTAACAATTGAGCTCTAAAAATTTGTATTTATATCCTCAAGATATTCATTTTTTTTAATCCTGCATCCTTTGTTAAAAGAAAAACATTTAAATTCACAACTTCTTAAGATTTATGAAATAAAAGGCGTATTATTAATAACTTTTTAGAGTTAATTGTCAGGGAAAAAAGATTAAATTAGTAAATTATTTTTTAAATTAAACATATTAATTTTTAATTAATGTTTGGTTTTTAAATCTAATTTATTATGCAAAATAATAGGTTTTAACCATTTGATTAATAATCAATTATATAAATCAAAATATTTGACAATTTTTAAAAGGTTGGGAAGTCATAGTGTATTGGCACTTATCGCACTAATCGTAATTGGAGGTGCTACTAGAGTCATGGAGGCTGGACTTGCCTGTCCAGATTGGCCGTTATGTTATGGATCTTTTCTGCCTTTTAATCATATGAACCTAAGAGTATTTCTAGAGTGGTTTCATCGTCTAGATGCTTTTCTGGTTGGCATATTAATTCTTTTTAAATTTTCCCTTTCAATTATATGGAAAAATGAAATTCCAAATTGGTTACCTAAAACTTATTCATTATTACTTTTTCTCGTTATTGTCCAAGGATCTTTTGGAGCTTTAACAGTAATAAACTTGCTTGATTCATATACTGTAACTGGCCATCTTTTAATAGCTTTTCTACTTCTCATCACAACAATCTCAATAAATCAAAATTTAGAAAATGACGATATAGAAGAGCCATTAATTTGGTGGAGATTTTTATTGTTTTTTCCTCTTTTACTTACTCTTATTCAATCTTTTATTGGAGTAAGGCTTTCTTCAACCTGGTCAGCACATATTTGTTTATCTTTTAATAAACAATGTCTAATTCTAAATACTCATAAATTATTTGCTTTTCCAATTTCTTTTTCAATTCTATTAATTATTGCCACTGCAATTTATAAGAGAAGTTTGCTAAATGAAAATTGGAAATATCTCTCAGCACTTATTTTTCTATTGTTTTCCCAAATTGCTTTGGGTGTTTTAAGTCTTAAAACAAATTTGAATGAACCTATTTTTATTATCGGTCATCAACTTAACGCCTCTTTATTTATTGCGATATTAACAACATTAATTTTTAGAAATCCTTTTACCAAAAAAGGTCTAAACCACTCCCTAAATTCTCAAATGGTTGGTATCAATTCATGAACAGTAGTAACTTAGAAAACTTGAACTATAAATCTTCAATTAGGGATGAAGTTGTACCTTCAAGAAAAAAAATAACTTTGCCGCCTTGGCTTGAAGTAGCAAAACCCAGATTAATCCCACTTTTACTGGCAACAACTTTGGGAGGAATGGCTTTAACTGAAGAATGGCCTTTGTCTTCACCGAAACTTATCTGTACTTTAGGAGGAGGCGCTTTGGCAGCAGCAGCAGCAGGAGCTCTTAATTGCTTGTGGGAAATGGAATTAGATAAGAGGATGACAAGAACTAGCAAAAGAGCCTTGCCAGCAGGAAAGTTGTCATCTCAGACTGTATTTTTAGCCGCTGTATCATGTACTTTGGCAGCTTCGATGCTTTTAGTAAGTGGTGTAAATTATTTGGCTGCGGGTTTAACTCTTCTTGGTTTATTTAGCTACGTAATTTTATATACAGTTATTTTGAAACCTCGTACAACAAAAAATATTGTTTTCGGAGGAGTTGCTGGTGCGATACCACCCTTAGTTGGAGCGTCTGCTGCCACAGGACATGTAGGTCTTAGTGGTTGGTGGTTGTTTGGTTTAGTAATGTTATGGACCCCAGCTCATTTTTGGGCACTTGCAATTTTGTTGAAGGATGATTACGCATCTGTTGGTATTCCTATGCTCCCTTCTGTTAAAGGATCTGTTTTTACTGCTAAAGCGATTTCTCGTTACGGATGGGCAACAGTTTTAATGAGTATTATGGGAGTCTTTGCTTTACCTGAAGGGGGTTTCTTATACGGAATTATGTTATTGCCATTTAATGGAAGACTTTTGCAATTAATAAATGAATTAAAGAAATCTCCTGATGATCTTTCAAGAGCAAAGTCTCTTTTTAGATGGTCTATTCTCTACATGTTTGGCATTTGTCTTTTGTTATTAATTTCCAGGACCCAACTATCCGTAGAATTTGAGCAGCAATCTATGCAAATATTTTTATCTATCGTATCCCTGCTTAGTAATTAAATTAGATGTAAAATATTTTTAAGTAAATAGTAAGTTTGATGAATTATATAAAAGTTAAAGGGCTCTCAAAATCTTATTCAGATATCAATGCATTAAAAAATTTATCAATGGAAATTGAAGCTGGCACATTATTCGGAATACTAGGTCCAAATGGTGCTGGCAAATCAACACTAATAAAAATACTCGCTACTTTAATAGAGCCTGATAGTGGAGAAGTTTTTATAAATAATATTAATCTGATAAAAAATTCAAGGGAAATTAGAGAATTAATTGGTTATGTTGCCCAAGACATTGCACTTGATAAAATATTAACTGGACGAGAGCTTTTGGATTTTCAATCAGATTTATATCACATCAACAAAAATAAAAAATTTGAAAGGATAAATAAATTAATAGATCAATTAGAAATGAATGATTGGATTGATCGTAAGTGCGGAACTTATTCAGGGGGAATGAAAAGAAGAATAGATCTGGCTGCTGGACTTTTACATTTACCACAAGTATTAATTTTGGATGAACCTACAGTTGGTTTAGATATTGAAAGTAGGAATATTATATGGCAACTTTTGAAAGATTTAAGAAATAATGGAATGACCATTATTTTAAGTAGTCACTATCTTGATGAAATAGATAAATTGGCTGACAGATTAGTGATAATTGATGATGGAAGAGTTATAGCAAAAGGGACTCCTGCAGAGCTCAAAAATAAATTAGGAGGAGATAGAGTAACTCTGAAAGTAAGAGAATTTAGTAATCAGGAAGAAGCAAAAAATATATGTAAAATTTTATCTTCAATAGATGGAATTAGTCAGATTATTATAAATGAAGCTCAAGGTTTCTCGATAAATTTCGTAGCAGATAAGCAAAAAGATTTACTTACGAAGCTAAAAGTGGAATTGGCCTTCTCAAAGTTTGAAATTTTTTCTCTTACCCAAAGTCAGCCAAGCTTGGATGATGTATATCTTCAGGCAACTGGGAAAACATTATTGGATGCTGAAATTTCTATGGCAGGGAAAAGAGACCTAAAAAAAGAATCAAAGCAATCCATGCGATAAAAAAAATTTTGGTTAACTAACTATAATGAATAGTAATTACTGCTAATTATGGAATTACAACAGTATAATTTATTTTTTTTATATCAAGAAACATTTGCCTTAACAAAGAGATTATTTATTCA
The DNA here is from genome assembly GCA_003279105.1 of Prochlorococcus sp. AG-347-I19. Taxonomy (GTDB): domain Bacteria; phylum Cyanobacteriota; class Cyanobacteriia; order PCC-6307; family Cyanobiaceae; genus Prochlorococcus_A. Next base: position 455,065 of record QCBO01000001.1, on the reverse strand, counting down.
ATTAAAAAGGAGACCATCAACTCTTTTAGCAGGAGTATTACAACCAATAATTTGGCTTTTTTTATTTGGGGCATTATTTTCTAAAGCTCCTGAAGGTTTTTTACCAGGTGTTGATTCTTATGGAAATTTTTTAGGAGCAGGACTTATTGTTTTTACTGCTTTTAGCGGAGCCCTAAACTCTGGTCTTCCTTTAATGTTTGATAGAGAGTTTGGATTTCTTAATAGATTACTTGTGGCTCCTTTAACCAGTAGATTATCCATAGTTTTATCTTCTTTCTTTTACATAACAATCTTGAGCTTTGTTCAGAGTATTGTAATAATGATTGTTTCATACATTTTGGGTTATGGATGGCCTAACTTATATGGTTTAGGAATTGTATTTACAACACTAATTTTATTAGTTCTTTTTGTGACATCAATTAGTTTATGTTTAGCGTTTGTTTTGCCGGGACATATTGAATTAATCGCTCTTATATTCGTAATAAATTTACCTCTTTTATTTGCGAGTACTGCTTTAGCTCCAATCTCTTTTATGCCAAATTGGCTGGGCTGGTTAGCTTCATTAAATCCATTAACTTTTGCTATTGAACCTATTAGGACTGCTTATACACAAACTATGGATTTAGAATTAGTGGCTTTACATGCCCCATATGGTGATTTAACTTGTAAGAGTTGTATCTCGATTTTATTTTCTTTAACAGTTTTTTCCTTGATTATTATAAGGCCTCTGTTAAATAGAAAGTTAAATTAGAAATTTTATGCTTTTAAAAAATCATTTAATAGAAGTTTTTAAACAAGCTTCTTTAGAAAATAATTTTTTGCTTAAAGAAAATGTTGTTCTTAAGTGGGTCCATAGATTTGGGATTGATTCATTAAATGATTTATTAATCCATAGTTCACTACAAGAAGAAAATCAGCGTGAAGAAGAAAACCAAGAACAGATCTCTTTAATTGATGAAGTGCATGAAGAAAATCAAGAACAGATCTCTTTAATTGATGAAGTGCATGAAGAAAATCAAGAACAAATTAAGCTTGAATTATCAAAAACTTTTGAAAATATTGAAGAAACAAAGTGGGAATCAAATGGCCTGGAAACTGGTAGCATCAATGAAATATCAAGCAAAAATCAAAATTCTAATAAAATAAATCAATTTACTGAAAATCCAAAATCACCCCTACCTTATATTAAAAATTTAAGAAAGTGGATTAACAACGATAAAAAAGCTAGTTAGCTTTTTACATCATACCTGGCATTCCCATGCCACCCATACCTGGCATTCCCATGCCACCCATACCTGGCATTCCCATGCCACCCATTCCTCCCATTGGATCTCCACCTGGTCCTCCAGGGGCTGCGGCTTCAGGCTCTGGAATGTCGGCCATCGCAACTTCTGTTGTGAGGAGCATAGCTGCAATAGATACTGAATCTTGAAGAGCTAATCTTATTACTTTGGTTGGATCTAATATCCCTGAATCTTTTAAATCCTCATATTTTCCTGAATTAGCATTAAAGCCTTTGCTAAGTCTTTTAATTTCAGCGACAACTACATCTCCATTAAAACCAGCATTTTTTGCTATTTGTTTGGTAGGTTCCAAGAGGGCTTCTTTGACTATATTTATCCCTGTTCTTAAATCATCTGAAGATGTTTCACTTAAATTTAAAAGGTCATCTGATATTTCAATTAAAGTTTGTCCTCCTCCAGAAACAACACCCTCTTCAATAGCAGCTTTCGTAGCATTAAGGGAATCTTCGATTCTCAACTTTTTATACTTCATCTCTGTTTCTGTGGCAGCTCCTACTTTGATAAGAGCTACTCCTCCAGCTAGTTTGGCTATCCTTTCATTGATTTTATCTTGATCATACTCAGATTCAGTTACATTAACTTCTCTCTTTAATTTCTCTACTCTCGCTTTAACTAAATCTTTAGTGTCTTCGAAGGCAACAATTGTAGTTTTGTCCTTTGTGATAGTTATTTTTTTTGCTTTACCCAAATCATTAATCGATACTTTATCAAGTGTCATCGATTTATCTTCGCTAATTAACTTAGCCCCTGTAAGAATTGCAATATCTTCTAGGGCAGCTTTTCTTCTCTCACCAAATAACGGAGCCCTTACGGAAGCAACATTTAAAACCCCACTATTCTTATTTAAAACCAGAGTAGTTAAAGCCTCTCCTTCGATATCTTCAGCAAGAATTAGAAAAGGTGAGCCTGACTTCTGAATTTCTTCAAGTATTGGAACTAGATCAACTAAAGTTGAGACTTTTTGATCAGTTATTAATATTTTAGGATTTTCAAGTTCACAAACTTGTCTTTCTTGGTCTGTTACGAAATATGGAGAACTATAACCTCTATCAAAAGACATACCTTCAGTTATATCTAATTCTGTTTCTAGTGATTGAGATTCTTCGACAGTTATTACACCATCTGCAGTAACAATATCCATTGCTTTCGAAATTATAGATCCAATTTCTTCATCACCTCCAGCACTAACTGTTGCAACTTTTTGGATATCAGAACCATTTAATGAAATACTTTTAGAACTTAATTTTTCTAAGACAAAAGCCAGGCCTGCCTCCATACCTTTTTTTAACTCCATAGGGTTGGCGCCAGAAGCAACATTTTTTAATCCCTCCTGAACCATCTTCTGAGCCAAAATGGTTGCTGTTGTTGTTCCATCACCAGCACTCTCTTTTGTCTTGGATGCAACTTGTTCTATTAATTTCGCACCTAAATTAGAAATAGGGTTTTCAATCTCGATCTCTTTAGCAACTGTAGAACCATCTCTTACTATATCTGGTGAACCAAATTTCTTTTCTATTACAACGTTTTTTGCCTTCGGCCCAATAGTAACCTTTACCGCATTAGCTACGAAATTAACACCTTTTTCTAGCGCTTCTCTTGATTCATTAGAAAAACTTAACTGTTTAGCCATGTTTGCTCGATCTTTTGTCTTATTCTAATCTCCCATAGAATCATTTTTAAGGGATATTTAATTAAGTGGGGAAAGCCGAATTTCTTTTAATAGGACATACAAATTAACTCAAATAAGAGTATCTTTAAGTTATGGAAGAAACAAATAATCTTATTTTTACTCTTACCGCAATCTTCGCGATTGCTATGACACTAATATACTTTCCTTTAAGATTTTTCTTAACATTAACTGCTAGAAGTCGAAGACTAAAACTTTTACAAAAAATTAGAAGGTTGAGAGATGAATTAGGCCAGCCTTATGAAAGTACATAACTAAATACTCATACCCCCGTCTATACTAATTGTTTGCCCTGTAATGTAACTTCCGGCATCACTTGAAACTAAGAATGACACTAAGTTTGCAATTTGAGTACAACTTCCCAATTTCCCCAAAGGGATAACTTTAAGTATTTCTTCAGTATTAAGTTTTTCAGTCATTTCTGTTTCTATAAAGCCTGGAGCTATTGCATTTACGTTTATACCTCTTGAAGCAAATTCTTTAGCACAAGTTTTGGTGAATCCAATAACTCCAGCTTTAGCTGCAGAATAATTTGCTTGACCGGGATTACCAATTATTCCAACAACAGATGAAATATTTACGATACTACCACTTCTTTTTTTCATCATAAATTTTGAAGCATATTTTGTACAAAGAAAAACCCCTTTTAAGTTTGTATTTAATACATCATCCCATTGTTCCGATTTCATTCTCATCAATAGTCCATCTCTAGTAATACCAGCATTGTTAATAAGAATATCAATGGAACCATTAATTTTTATGATTTCTTCAAAAGCTGAACTGACAGAATCCTCTCTTGATACATCAAATTTTAATTTATAAGCTTTACCTCCCGAATTTTTTATTGAATTTACAACTTCTTCAGCTTTTTCATCAGAAGAAGAGTAATTAATAAAAACTTCTGCTCCCAAGCGACTTAGTTCTAAAGCAATTTCTTTACCAATTCCTCTGCTAGCTCCAGTGATTAAAGCAACTTTGCCTGATAATGAATCTGTATTGGACATTATTAAATTTTATAATTTTCAATCGTAGTACTATTTGTGTAAAGATATTGCTTTTATTTATAATTGTCTAGAAAATATTAAGTCCTTCTATTGTGCACTTTTTAATACCAGCTGCAGGAAGTGGTAGCAGAATGAAAGCAGGAAAAAATAAATTACTTATTGATTTAGAGGGAGAGTCTTTGATTTATTGGACACTTAAATCTGTATTTTCTGCAAGCTCAACAAGCTGGGTTGGAATAATTGGGCAACCGAAAGATAAAAACTTATTACTAAATTCAGCTAAGGATTTTGCCCATAAAGTTCATTGGATTAATGGTGGTGACACTAGACAACAGTCAGTTTTTAATGGTTTAAAAGCGTTACCAAAAGATGCTGAAAAAGTTTTAATACATGATGGCGCTAGATGTCTAATTAATCCTGAATTGATAGACCTTTGTGCTAAGCAATTAGATGAAAATGAGGCTGTAATTTTAGCTACTAAGGTAACGGATACTATAAAGATTGTTGATAATGAAGGTTTTATTAAAGAAACACCAGACAGAAATTATTTATGGGCAGCGCAAACTCCGCAGGGCTTTTTAGTAGATAGCTTAAAAAAAGCACATAAGATGGCAATTGATAAAAACTGGAAAGTCACAGATGATGCTTCTCTATTCGAAATGCTTAATTGGAAAGTGAAGATTATTGAAGGAACTTATTCAAATATAAAAATTACATCCCCTATAGATTTGAAAATAGCAAAACTTTTTTTGTGAAGAACTCCTAGTTAAAAAGGTTTATTGATACTAAGAATACCGTTGTCACCATTTAAGGTTGCTTCATACCCTAACGGGATACATGCATTCCCTGATATGTGGCCTATTGGGAGATCAAAAAGAATAGGAAAATCGAACTCTTGAAGTCTTTCAATAATGCAGTTTTTTAGTAAATCTTTCCATTCAAGGTCGCAGGAATCATTAGAAAAACTTCCGAATCCAATACCAGCAATTTCAGAAATTGTTTTAGTCATCCTAAGGTAAGTCAACATGCGATCAATTTTATAAATATCTTCATTAATGTCTTCAAAAATTATTATTTTCCCTTTGCAATCTGGAAAGTGATTAGTACCAATTAAAAAAGTAGCAATAGTTAAGTTAGAAACTATTATTTCTCCTTTCGCTTTCCCACCTCTTAAAGGGATTCCTATTATGTCCTCAACATATCCCTCAAAAAGTAAATTTCTTAATCTCTCAAGACTCCACTCTGGTTCTTTGAAAAGGCCAGTAACCATGGGACCATGGATAGAACCTATAAATCCTTGAGAATATTTAGATAGTAATAAAGAACATGTATCTGAGAATCCAAGCATTAAACCATGCTGCCAAGAAGGTTCTTTTTCTAAAAGTCTTGCTGAACCCCAGCCTCCTTTTGCAAAAATGACTAGCTTACTATTTTGTGCTTTTTCAAGTTCTTCAAATCTAGTTAGATCATCGCCTGCAAAATAACCAAATTTTTTTGATAGAGAATTATTTTCATTAATTTCCAAACCCCAGTTTTTTAAGATTTCTATGCCTTTTTGAAAATTTTCGTCTTCATCAATAAAGGAGCCTGGAGCTAAAATATCTATTAAATCCCCTTTTTTTAATCTAAAAACCATATTTAGAATTTATGAGGCAATAATTATTCCTAATAAAATGACTCCTCCATAAATTGATTGATTTTTGAAGTGATTGCCAATATTTTTTATTGATTGCTTTTCCTCAGGAAATACTTTTAGTATATCTCTCTGCATTAAGATTGATGTTGTAAGCCAAATTGGCCAAAAAATAAAATCCATTTGATTAATAAATCCGCATATTGCGAGAAAAAAAGAAGTTAAAAAATAACAAATTTGAATGGCTATTCTTGTATTGTTCTGGAGGTTAACTGCGGAACTATTAATTCCAATTTTGATATCATATTTTTTATCTGCTAAAGCATAAATCGTGTCAAAGCCAAAAGTCCAAAAAATGGTAGCCAGCCAGCAAAATAGTAAAACAATACTATTTAAATTACCTTCATTTGCGGCCCAGGGAATTAAGACAGCAAAACCCCAGCATATGGATAAGATTAATTGAGGATATTTAAACCATCTTTTAGCAGAAGGATAAATTAAAATGATAGGTAAAGCTAAAAAAGCAAGGGAAACCGAAAGGATTCTTCCAGGCTGAGGTAGTGACAAAGTTAGAAAGAAGCTACATAAAATTAAAAAGAAAAGAATTGAATAAGCTGTTTTAAGACCGATTTTATTTGTAGCTAGAGGTCTATTTTTTGTCCTAACAACTCTTTGATCAATTTCTTTGTCCCAAATATCATTAACCACGCAGCCTAATCCACTTACTAGTAGTCCTCCCAGTATTATTCTTAACAACATTAAAAATGTTGGATTAGCATCTGGGGTTAAATATAAACTCCATCCAGCAGGAATAAGTAAGATCATTCTTCCAGTCGGCTTATTCCACCTTAATAATTCAAAAAAAGTACTTAATTTAATTTGTCGATTTTTATTTTGCATATGACCTATTGTATATTTCATAACTTTAAATAATCTTACTAGGATTAAATAATTTCTATTATTTAATAATCAATGTTGGGTATATTTATTAATGGATTAAAGATATCTTCGTCTTATAAAAAGAAATGATACTGAAAAAAGATTTAAGAAATTTGCAAGAAAAGCAAATTTTAGTAGCTTCTATAGATATTGGAACTAACTCTACACATCTCTTGGTAGCAGAAATTAATCTAGAATTAAAATCATTTTCAATAAAATTTACTGATAAATCAACCACACGTCTTGGAGAAAGAGATGAGGAGGGTAATCTTACTGAAGAATCAATCCAAAGGGCATTAGTTACTCTTAAGCGATTTAAGGAATATTGTAAAAGTAATGGAGTAAAACAAATCGTAACAGCAGCAACAAGTGCAGTTAGGGAAGCTCCAAACGGTCAAGATTTTATTAAAAGAGTTCTTGATGAAACTGATATTCAAATTGAAATGATAAGTGGTTCTGAGGAAGCCAGATTAATTTACCTTGGTGTTCTTTCTGGTATGTCTTTTGAAGATCAGTCTTTTGTAATCATAGATATTGGAGGAGGATCTACAGAATTAATACTTGCAGATAAAAAAGATGCTATAGCTCTTACCAGTTCGAGAATTGGTGCGGTAAGACTTAAAAATGATTTTTTAAATAAAGGGTCTATAACTTCAGAAAGATCGAGTTTTTTAACAACTTTTATTAAAGGATCTTTAGAACCATCTGTTCGAAAAATAAAGAGTAGATCTAAGGGAGATAAGCCTTTATCTATGATTGCAACCAGTGGCACTGCAACCTCATTAGGAAATTTGATTTCAGATGATTTGGGAGAATCTAAACAAAAGTTGCATGGATATAAATTCAATAGGGAAAATTTACAAAATGTATTGGAAAAACTAATTAAATTGCCAGTTTCGGAAATCAAGAAAATACCTTCATTAAGTGAGAGAAGAGCAGAAATAATTATTCCAGGAGCATTGATATTAAACACCGCAATGGAGATGTTGAACTTTGATGAATTAATAATAAGTGAGAGGGCGCTAAGAGAGGGTTTGGTTATGGATTGGATGCTTCGTAAAGGGATAATTAAAAATGAGTTAAATATTCAAGGCAATATTAGAAAAACAACTATAGTTCATCAGGCCAGAAAGTTTGGAGTAGATAATACAAGAGCTGAGAAAGTTATTGATATTGCGTTTCAAATCTATGATCAGACTAAAAATATCTTTCATAGAGATAATGACCCTAAAGCTAAAGAACTTCTTTGGGCAGCTTCTAATCTTTATAATTGTGGGAAATATGTGAATGTTGGTTCATATCACAAACACTCTTGGTACTTAATAAAAAATTGTGAGTTGTTGGGATATTCTGAAGCAGAAACAAATATTATTGCTTCAATTGCTAGGTACCATAGAAAGACTCTACCCAAGAAAAGACATGAGTCTTGGCAAAATTTAATATCCAAAGAAGATAAAACATTAGTTCTTGAAATGTCATTAATCCTGAGACTAGCAGCAGCTCTTGATCAAAGACCTGACAAGGTGATCTCCTCAGTTCAAATAGAATTGCAGGAAAATAATCTTATATTTCAAGTTTTACCTTTAGATAGAAACCATGATCTTCTTCTTGAAAAATGGAACTTAGGATTATGCCGTAATGTAATAAAAGAACTAAAGAATTTGGAATTAAAAGTTATTTAGTTTTTTTAATAAGTTCTTGTTTTGGAGTTTGATTCTGAGAAGGATCTGAAAATAAATTGAAAATTAAGGACGAGGCGATTAGTCCGAGAAAGCCTGAAATTACAATGAATATTAGGAAACCTACTGGATTAAGATTCTTAGGTTGCCTAGTTTTATAGTTTTTTTTGGAAACTTCTTCAACTATTTCTTCAATTTTCACTTCTTTCCTCTCTGTCTTGAATTCATCCATTAAAAATTCTGTATCAAGTTTTAGCTTCTGTGAAATCCTTCTAATCATTGCTTTGATAAATACTTTTTCAGGTAGTTTTTCTTCGTTACCTTCCTCTATGGCTTCAAGTTGATGAGCTCCAATTTTTAAATCAGAAGCCAATTCTTCAATTGATTGATTTTTACTTAACCTAGCCTCTTTAATGAAATCTCCAATTCTCTTTAAAGAGGAATCTCCTCCATTATTGTTGATTCCCGAAACAGAATTTATTTCTTTCAAAGCAAATAAACTTTTACTAATTATAGTAATTAATATTTTTCTATCAACTTTAAGATTATTTATTCCTAAAGAGATGCCTATAAGATGGATTATAAAGATTAGATCTTTTTTGAAAATTACTAATTGCTGGGCTAATTATGTAAATGGTTGTTCTAATTAGTTTATTCTCAATAGAAAATTTTTCCATATCTTTTAATTCTATTAATGATGTCCAACCATCATCCCAAGATACTCTAAATCCAACAATAACTTTAGTCTCTGGAGGGTAAAACTCTAGTAGAGTTTCTTGAGACCTTTTCACATGCCGAGCACTTAGATATAGACATATAGAGGAATTGTGTTTCGCAAGATCTTTCAGAGATTCTTTTTCGGGCATTCCTGTTCGCCCTCCTGCTCTAGTTAATATTATTGTTTGCGTCACGTCAGGGATGGTTAACTCAGCTTCATGATATGCTGCAGCAACTTGAAAAGCACTTACTCCAGGAACAACCTCGATTTCAATTTTTTCGTTTTTTAAAATTTCGATTTGCTCTCTAATTGCTCCAAAAAGGCAAGGGTCTCCATCATGCAACCTTACAACAGTTTTCCCTGTCTGATATTTTTCTATCATAATTGAGGTGATTTGCTCTAAGTTAAGTGAACTCGTTTTTATTTTTTCAGAATCTTCTTTAGCAGAATCTAAAATCTTTTCAGGAATTAGAGAATCAGTCCAAATAATGACATCTGCAATTTTTATCTTTTTTAATGCTTTTAAAGTTAATAATTCTGGATCGCCTGGACCCACACCAATAAAGGATATTTTGTTATCCATTCTTTCTATTTTTCCCACTATATGTTCTCAATCTTAAAAAAAATATTCCAATTAATCCAGAAGAAAATAGAAAAATACTTATAAATTGAGCCATTCTTATACCGCCATCACAGAAAGGTGGAAGTCCACCAATGCATAGTGGGTCAGTTCTTAAAGCTTCAATCCAGAACCTTCCAAAGCTATAACTTATTAAATAAAGACAGCTAATAAAGCCAGGCCTGAAAAAATCTGTTTTATTTTGTTTATTAAAGGTAATAATAAGGACGATGAAAATTAAAAGATTCCACAATGACTCATAGAGAAATGTAGGATGAAAAAATTCATAATTAAGAAATTCTAAAGGCCTATTTTGGATAGGTATAAATAATTTCCAAGGCAAATTTGTAGGAACTCCAAAGGCTTCATTATTGAAAAAATTTCCCCACCTTCCTATTGATTGTCCAAGAATAATCGATGGTATTAATATATCTATAAAAGTTTTTAAATTAATTTTTTTCGACTTACAGAAATAGATAATAGATATTAATCCTCCAATTAGACCTCCATGGATTGCTATGCCTCCTTCCCAAACTGCAAGAAAAGAAGGTATTTGAATGATGTTATTGAAGAGTTCAAAAGAAGTAAAAAAGTTCTCCCCGCTATATTGCCTCCACTCAAAAATTACGTAATAAGCTCTAGCTCCAATTATTGAAGAGATTATTAATGATGGAAGTATTTCACTAATGTACTCTGGGTTAATATTTCTTGCCTTTGCTAGTTTTTTAGAGACAAATAGGCCTATTAAAACTGAAACCGAAATAAGAAGTCCGTACCATCTAATAGTTATGAATCCTAAATTTAAAAAAGTTTCTCCTGGAGATTGTATAAAAGCTTGAAGTATAAGCATTTAGAGAAAGTTAGATACCCTCTGCTGCTTGAACTTTTTCTACTTGTTTTTTCTTTAATACTAAAAGTATTTGTGTTAAGCCTACACCAATGAAGAATGCAATCAATCCAATAACTCTATAAGGGCTCTGAAGTACAACCTCAGCATCTAATTGCCCAAAGCCACCAACGTTGGGATCATTAGTAAGAGGTTCACCTACATTAATTTTGTCTTGCGCTTTTACGATAAGTTGAGGACCAACAGGGACTGCTTCAGTAATTATTTCACCATTATCGTTTTTTATATTGACTTGATAGCTACCATCTTCAATTGTTTCTATTGAATTTATAGTTCCTGCGGTGGAAGAAGTGAATACTACATTATTGCTCTTGTCTCCAGTTGGATATACCTGACCTCTACCTCTATTGCCTCCAATATGTAACGAGTATTTTCCATAATGATATTCTTTGTTAGTGGATGGGTCAGGGGAAAGTACAGGGAAAACGATTTCTTTATTGGTATCGCCAGGTAAAGGTCCGACAATAATGATATTGTCTTTCTCTTCACTGTAATTAGTGAAATATACCCCTTCTGTCTCCTCTTTTATTTCTTCTGTCCATCTTTCTTGTGGAGCAAGTTTAAAGCCATCAGGCAGCATTACAACAGCACCAACTTGTAATGGGACTTCTGAGCCATCAGCCCCGATCTCTTTTAAATCATTTTTGTAGGGTATTTTGACTACAGCTTTGAAAACACTGTCTGCTCCAACAGATTGGGGAACCTCTGCAATTGTAGGCATCTGAGCTAGATGACAATTTGCACAGACTATCTTACCTGTGGCTTCTCTTGGGGATTCATAGTTTTGCTGAGCCCAAAATGGATAAGCATAACTGATCTTTGGATAGAATACAATGCTTGAAATGAAAAGCAGAGTACAGATAAATAAACTTGTTTTTTTCATGATTTGATTTTTAAAACCTTTCATTTTTTTTATGCCCACCATGGATTTTCATTAGTTCTAAAGTCAGTTTCTGACCATTGTTTGACGAGTACAGCATCATCTTCAATATCGACATGAGCTAGAGCTAAAGATAAAGGCGCAGGACCTCTTACCACCTTCCCGTTAGTATCGTACTGACTGCCATGACAAGGACATATAAATTTATTAGCACCACTATCCCATGGGACAACACAACCTAAATGGGTACAAATTGCATTTAAACCAAATTCTCCTATTTCCCCACCCTCATTAACTATTAAATAAGTTGGATCTCCCTTTAGACCCTGAACTAGACTTCTGTCTCCTGCTTGATGTGTAGTTAACCAACCTGTTTTAGTTATTGGATTCCCTAATTCATCTTTAGCAGAAGTTCCACCACCACCACCGCCTGCTCTTAGAGGCATGAAATAATTCGCTACAGGGTAAAGGGCTCCTAAGGCTACACCAGTTGCAGTACCAAATGTAAGAAGATTCATAAATTGCCTTCGACCCATAGAAGGGACATCATTGGAACTTAATTGAGTCATTCGCTACTTGGTTCTGTTATTTATTAGTTATTATGGAGCAAATTGTTCAATTTCTGTTGCAAATAGATAGGACTTTTAATAATTTAAAGTAAAAGTTTAGGAAGTCTTAATTAATTGATTTAAATGAACCCATTGCTAGTAGATGAAGTTATACATTATTTGATTCATCGCTGGGGAAAAAAATATGATTTTAGACTCTTTAGAAGAGGAAAATTCGTTTATTTTCAAATGATGTGGGGATTTCTTGGACAGGAATCATTCCCTTTAAGTGAAGATGAATATAAAAAATCGATAGCTGATAAAATCGAGATATTAAATAGATGTGGATATTCAGAAGAAGTAAGGGAATGGCTAAAGAAAGTCAATGCTAAGCCAAGGTTAGGTAGAGCTGTAAGCTTGCAATTAGATCTTAATGAGAAGATGAAAGAGTTTTTGACTTAATATTTTCTGATAAGTAAGTTAATCCAGTACCCACAAAAAATAAAAACACAATCGATATAGATAGCAATGACATAGTCAATGGGTCAGTTGAAGGTGTAATCACTGCAGATAATATTGCAGAAGAAATTACAACTATCTTCCAATTTGAAATCATTTTTTCTGTTGTGATTATTCCAAGAGAACCAAGAATAAATTGTAATACTGGCAATTGAAAAGCTATTGCAGTGCTAGACATTAATAAGAGAACAAAATCAAAATATCTTTCTATAGACCAAGTTGGTTCAACAATATCAGCACCGAAACTAATGAAGAAATTTATTGCTGCAGGGACTAATATCCACCATGAAAAAATTAATCCTAAAAAAAATAGAAGACCTGAGCCAAAAACTGCAGGCAAGATAAGGCTTTTTTCTTGTTTTGTTAAACCGGGAGAAATGAATAATATTATTTGATAAAAAATATAAGGCATAGATACTATCAATCCGCTGTAACCTGCAACTTTAATAGCGACAAATAAAAACTCTCCTGGAGCAAGTTGTAGTAAATGAATATCACCAGCTGGAATTTCTAAAAAAGATATTAATGGCTTTATGATAAGAAAACTAAAGAATATTGAAATAATTATTGAGTAAATTGAGTTTAGTATCCTTTGACGAAGCTCCTCTAAATGATCACTAAAAGTCATCGAATCTGATAATTTTTTTTCACTTTGACCTGTACCTCTCATTATTATTTTAAAAAAATTGTGTAAGAAAAAGGTTTAAAACTACTATTGTCAAAGTCTAATTTATTTTTCGATAAACTTAATTATTTGCTTAATTTAGGATTTGTTGGATCTGGTAATAAGAAAGGAGGGGCATCATTTAAAGATGATTCACCATAAGTTTCATATTCTCTATATCCGCCCATCTTACCATTAGTTTTCATTAAAGCGCTTACGAAGGCAAGTAGTAAGAAAACAGTAGGAGCTCCAATTATTAATGCAGCACCAAATAGATATCCAACAATAAATTCTGGAAAACTATGATTTCCTAAAAATTCATGAGTGCCTAAAAGAAAATCAAACATTTAGATTTAAAAATTTCTTTTATTATAAACTAAATTACTTTTTTAAGATTTTTTTTAATGTAATCTTCTCCTCTTGTAGGATTTCCCCAAATAATTTCTCCATTTTTAAAGGAAACGCATCCCGGCCCTCCGTTTTTGATTTTTTGCAAATCTTTAATCTTTACTAAATTAATTGGAACTTTAATGTTTCTTTTTGCCTTACTAAATAAAGCAGCTAAATCTGCAGCTATTTGAAGATCTTGTTCAGATGCTACTTGAGATGAAGACTTTAAAACTACATGACTGCCTGGTGATTCCTGTGCATGAAACCATAAATCGCCTTTTTTTGAGAACTTAAAGCTAATTAAATCATTTTGCCTCATATTTCGCCCTACCTGAAGCTTTAATCCTGTGGGCGTGTCAACTTGAATTGGTGATGACTCTGTCTCATATGCACTTTTCTGATCTTCTCTTTGCTTCTTAATATTGATATTAAACTCGTTACAAATTTCTTCCATAATTTCTTCTAGTAGTTTGATTCTCATAGAAAGTTTTTCATGATTTAAAGAATTTAAATTTTCTAGAAGCGTAGTGAATTCGTCTAATCTCTCTATGTTTGTTTTGTAAATACTTAATCTTTCTTTTATTAATTCTCTAGATCTTTTTAGTTTTTTTGATTTTTTATATAGTTTTTGTCCCTTTATAATGTCTTGTTTTTTAATTTCATGTGTAGCAAATATATTATCAGCTTTTTCTTTATATATCTCATAGTTTTCTGATTTTGTTAGAAGATCATATTGAATATTTAAATTCTTTTTTTCAGAATTGGTCTGTTTAAAAATTATCCCTTCAATTTTCTTTTCTAGTAATTCAAGTTTTTTTTGTTTCAGATGATAATCATAATAATTCTCTAAGCTTGTGCATAAATCTATTTTATTTTCGCAATTAATTTCCTTATCAAAAAACCAAACGCAATAAAAATCTTTGTTGAATGTAGAAAAATTAAAGTTATTGTTTTTAAACCTGTTTATCCAAATCTTCCAATTTTTAAATATCTCCTTTAAGTCTGAATTGCTAATGAAATCAATATTTTTTTCCATTATTGTTGAATTAACAGTTGCGCTAACAACCTCTAATTGTTTTGTGAGGATAGGGCTTACTCCTTGATAGGTATTTATTAAACAGTATTTCAAAGACTCAGGTACTATTGAAATTGAGTCTTTCCATGATTGAAAAGACTCATCTTCTCTAGGTTGTTTTTTGAGATTGACTGGAGGGCCAGAATAAATTGATCCTGTCGAAATTGTTCTAAAACTAGATTGACTTGATTTAATTTGTTTACCAACGGCAATTATTTTATGTTTATTATCCAGATAAAAAATATTACTATGTTTTCCCATTAATTCAAAAATTAAATACTTATTAATTTCATCTCCAGGTTTTTTTGCAAAACTAAATTTTATAACTCTCTCGAAATCATCTTGATCAATCGAAATTAAAGCCATATACTTTAATCCGTATCTTATTTGTTTAGAAAGTGTGCTTTCTCTCCCAATCTTTTCTGGCTTATTTATCTTTAGTATTCTTGGAGAGTCTCCATTCCATGAAACTTCTAACCATGTTTGAGAATCAACTCCTCTGAAACATAATTGAATTGTATTAGGCTCTGGTTGTTGGGCAGTTTCAAACTTTGTAGGTAAGATGTTCTTTGTTAAATAATGCAAGACAGATCTAATAGATGTAATATCCATTATCTGTGGAACACCTTTTTGCATTATTCTTTTTAATTCACAGGACGTTTATTTTACTGTAAAAAATTTAATATGAAAAATCAAAAAAAGCTTATTATCCTTACTGGACCCAGCGGGGTAGGTAAAGGAACAGTTGTTAAAGAAATATTAGATAAAGAAGAAAATTTTTGGCTTTCAATATCTGCAACTACTAGAGAACCTAGAGAGGGAGAGAAGGACGGAGAAAATTACTATTTCTTAAATCAAGAAAAGTTTAAAGAAATGATTGAACAAAACCTGTTCCTTGAATGGGCTCAATTCGCTGGAAACTACTATGGAACGCCTTTGTCTTCTGTTAATGAAAAAATAAAAAAGGGATTTACCGTACTTCTTGAAATTGAAGTAGAGGGTGCAAGGCAAATAAAGTATAAGTTTCCTAATTCACTGTCAATATTTTTACTTCCCCCCGATAAAGAAGAGTTAGAGAGAAGAATTAGAAATAGAGGTACAGAAAAAGAAGAGGCAATCAAAAAAAGACTCTCAAGGGCTAATTATGAGATTTCAGTATCTAATCAATTTGATTTTTCATTAACAAATCACAATGTTGATGAAACAGCAAAAAAAATAATCAAGTTAATAAAAACTTGATTATTTTCTATTTATCAACTCATTGGATGAAATAATAAATCTGGGAAAAACCTATTAAATTCAATAATTATTCCAGCTGTAAGGCTTAGCCAAATTGCTGCTACTACAGGAGCAGATCTGACAAATTTTGTGTTTAGAATTTTGAACATTTGTTTTATGAAAGTTTTTTTAAAGGATGTTTAGCGAGGACCATTAAGTGTAATATTGTTATCTTTCTCTCTTAAATCTCCATTTCTACCTTGTTTATTAGCAAGAAGAGGCCATTGCGCTCCTTTTACAAGACATTTTCTGGCTAAGTCTAGGTCTATAATGATCTCAAGATCTGCCGGATTCTTAGTCTTTTTTGATTCAATGAGATACTCTCTTCCTGACCAACCTATAATTCCAGCAATGTAAATGAACAATACTCCAGGAATAAGTAAATCTCCTTCATGACCTCTATTTAAAAGGGCTCCCCATGGCTCAAGAGGGGGTCCAATTATTAAATGTGGAAGTCCATCATCTCCGCATGATGCTTTTCCATATCTTTCAAATCTTGCGATGTCTTTTTGAGTAGTTGCAGAATTGGCTCTCTCAATGAATTTGGGGTTCTCAGAGCATTTTGTGAGGGCTGAAGCAGTATATTCTGTGCTAGCTCTATCTGCGTTTAAGGCAGGTCCATTGGCAGCTAGAGCAATTGGAGTAATTCCGAGGAACAGAAAAACTGAGGTTATGATTGAAAAAAAGAATTTCATAAGTTGCAATCTTTAATTCCTTAACAGAGTGTTAAGTAAGAAATTAATATTAAAATAGAACAAGTTGAATCAAAAATGCATAAAGTTTTAGCTATTGAAACAAGTTGTGATGAGACATCTGTCTCAATAGTTTCTAATATTGGCGATACTTTCAGAATACATTCAAATATAATTGCCTCTCAAATTGAAGATCATTCAAAATGGGGAGGAGTTGTGCCTGAACTTGCAGCTAGAAAGCATTTAGAGTCATTACCTTTTGTTTTAGATAAGGCTTTAGAAGAATCAAAAATTAAAATTGAGGAAGTTGATTATATTGCATCAACTGTAGCTCCTGGATTAGTTGGTTGTTTACGAGTTGGTTCCATAACTGCAAGATCACTCTGCATGTTACATTCAAAACCATTTTTGGGAATTCATCATTTGGAGGGGCATTTATCTTCAATTCTCTTTTCAGAAAACTACCCAAAGAAATCTTTTCTCACATTACTTGTTAGCGGTGGGCATACTGAATTGATAAAGGTTGATGAAGGAAGAAGAATGCAAAGACTTGGGAAAAGTTTTGATGATGCTGCTGGAGAAGCCTTTGATAAAGTTGGCAGATTATTAGGTCTTAGTTATCCAGGAGGACCGGCAATTGAAAAGATTGCTAAAAATGGGGACCCAATGAAATTTAATTTACCAAAATGTAGGATTTCTGATAAAAAAGGTGGATTTCTTCAATATGATTTCTCTTTTAGTGGTCTAAAAACTGCCGTATTAAGATTGGTTGAGAGAATAAATTTGGATGGGAAGACCGTTCCAATTCCTGATATTGCTGCAAGTTTTGAGAGGGTAGTGGCAGAGGTCTTGGTAGAGAGAACAATTAAATGCGCAGATGATCATAATTTGGATAATGTTGTTGTGGTTGGGGGCGTGGCTGCCAACAATACATTAAGAAAAATGATGATTAGTGAAGCTCGCAAAAAATCCATTAAAGTTCATTTAGCTCCCCTTAATCTTTGTACAGATAATGCTGCAATGATTGGAGCAGCGGCGTTATTCAGGATCAAATTTAATGATCATTTAAGTTCCCTTAAATTAGGTGTCGCAGGAAGACTGTCAATTGAACAAGCAAATACCCTTTATGAAGAAAATCCTCCTTTCTAACTTCAATGAACAAACAACCTAAAATCGAGATTAAAGAAGAAAAAAACCTCGTTGATAAAAATGAACTAAATTTGTGGAAAAGAGGCTTTACCCCTCAAGCTGAAATATGGAATGGAAGGATGGCAACTGTTGGTATAGGAATTATTTTTATAATTATTGCCTTAATTAGCCAGTTTTCTTAATAGAAATAAAATTCATTTTCTTAGAAGTAGTTTTATAAGATTTAACAAAAAAAACTCTTGTTCAGCCGATAAATTAAATTAAAAAGTATTGTATTTATTGGACTTGAGATAAGATTATTGATTTAATCAAAATAATTAATTTTTTTATTATTTATATTTTATATGACGCCTGAAAGGCTTGGATTACTTTGGGGGATAACTGTATTTGCAGGTGCTTGCGCTCGATTATTTTCTTCTTTTACAGGATTCCCTAGTGTTGTTATTTTATTGCTTTCTGGATTATTCATCGGCAGATCAGGTTTAGGACTTGTTGAGCCTTTAGATCTGGGGCAAGGGCTTGAAACTATTGTGGGGCTTTTGGTCTGTTTGGTTCTTTTTGAAGGGGGATTAAATTTAAAACTACCTGAAGGGAATATAAGAAATACAGTTTTGAAAATTTCATTGGTAAGACTTTTTATTTCATTATCAGCTGGAATTTTTATTTCTCATTGGCTGGCTGGCCTCTCATGGCAAGTCGCAGGAATATATAGTGCCATTGTTCTAGCTACTGGACCAACAGTTGTCTCTCCATTGGTGGAACAAATAAAATTAGCTTCCCCACTCTCGGAAGTTTTAAAAGCTGAGGGGTTGTTGCTTGAACCAATTGGTGCGGTACTAGCATTACTGCTTTTAGAACTGACTTTAGGAGACCTCCGTGGGATTAACGATGTATTTATAGCATTAATGCAAAGATTAGGGGGGGGAGTCTTAATAGGATTAAGCGCAGGATGGTTACTATCAGAAATTTTAAAAAAAATAAAAACTGAAGCCTCATTTGGTATAGAGTTTCAAGTTACCCTTGGATTTATTTTCCTTGTGTATGGTATTTGCGAATATTTTTTACCAGAATCAGGCTTGCCTGCTTCTGTCGCGGCAGGTTTTGTTGTTGGCAAAAGAGAAGTTGTAGATAAGGAAAGATTGGATAATCTAATAGGTGAATTGGCTCAATTAGCAATAACAGTTCTTTTCCCTCTTTTAGCCGCTGACGTTTCTTGGGGTGAATTAAGTCCGCTTGGCTGGGGAGGGGTTGTTTGCGTTTTTATGTTGATGGTAATTGTTCGCCCAATCTCTATCTGGATAGCAACAACGGGGAGAGAATTGAACTTAAAAGAAAAAATATTTTTAGCCTGGTTAGCCCCAAGAGGTATTGTTACTGCAGCTGTAGCTTCCCTTTTTTCTATTAGATTAGAGCAGGCTGGAATCCTTGGGGCTGGCCGTCTCCAAGGTCTAGTTTTTCTTACTATATTGATGACAGTAGGAATACAAGGACTTTCAGCTAAACCTTTAGCAAACAGACTTGAATTAGGCCAAAAAAATAATTTAGATTAATTAAAGACATCTTTCAATTCGAGCTCTATCAGTTTTATTCTCTGCGAAAAGCTCCCAACTTTGAATTAAATCTGGCCCACTGAGAGATCCAAAAAAGGCTACTCTTAATGATTTCATTAATATCCCTTTTTTAATATTATGCTTTTTTGAGATTTCGTTTATTATTTCTTTGGCTTTCTCTTTATTTAGGTTTTGGGCATTTTGTTCAATTAAATAATTTAAGATTAGTTTTAGAGATAATTTACTATCTTTGTTTTCCAGAAAATCTTGACCTTCTTTTTGAATTGCAGGTATTAAGAAAAATGGTTTTGATTGATCAATTGAATCTTTTATGAGAGTCATAGAGTCTCTAATCAAAATTGCTAGTTTATAAGCCCATTCTTGAGATGGCGGCTCCCAACCATTATCATTCCAGTATTTCTTCATGATCTCACTTAACTTTATTGATTCCATTTTTTTTATATATTGAGAATTAATCCAGTTGAGTTTTTCCCAACTGAATTTTGCTCCAGCTTTATTTATTTCTGATAAGTCAAAAATTTTAGAAATCTCTTCAAGTGAAAGTATTTCTCGGTCGGCAGATTTTGGAGACCAACCTAAAAAGGCCATATAGTTCGATAAGGCCTCAGGTAAATATCCCATTTCTCTAAATTCGTCGATTGAAGTAACGCAATCTCTTTTAGATAATTTTTTCCCTTCGCTATTCAGTATTAAGGGTGTATGAGAAAAAGTTGGTAAATTAAAATTTAAAGCTTTATAAATCAATATTTGTTTTGCAGTGTTCGAGATATGGTCTTCACCCCTTACAACATGCGTAATATTCATGAAATTATCATCAACTACAACTGCGAGATTATACAAAGGATCTCCAATCTCATATCCTTTAGCTCTTCTTGACAAAACTAAATCACCGCCCAAATCCTTCCCTCGCCATTTGATTTCACCTCTTATCTGATCTACCCATTTAATTTCAATTTTTTCATCAATCTTAAACCTTATTACTGAAGTCCTCCCTTGGGATATGAATTTTTCTATTTCTTCTTTTGAAAGACTTCTGTGTCTATTATCATGCTTTGGAGGTAATCCTTTCTTTTTTTGTTCTTCTCTTAATTCAGATATTTCATCTTCTGTTGTAAAGCATCTATATGCAGCTCCACATTCCAATAGATTTTTGATATAACTTTTGTGAATCGAAATTCGGTCACTTTGCTTTATAGGTTCTTCATCCCATTTAAGTCCCAGCCATTTCAAGCCCTCTAATATATTTCTTGTATATTCAGATTTAGATCGAAGAAAATCTGTGTCTTCTATTCTGATGAGAAATTTTCCACCTATTTTTTGTGCATACAACCAGTTGAATAGTGCTGTTCGCGCTGTCCCAATATGAAATAAACCCGTTGGACTCGGGGCTAGTCTTAAACGTTTTTCCAAATTTTTTTTAGAAAAAACGGGACCGACGGGATTCGAACCCGCAACTTCCGCCGTGACAGGGCGGTGCTCTAACCAGTTGAACTACGGTCCCAGAGTTTTGTTCTAAATTTATTTAGAACTTCATTCTTAAAATTATCAGATCATAATACTTAATTTATGTGGTTGTAATAAAAAAAATTTATTAATTTGAGGATTTACAGAAATAATTAGTTTTTCCAAATGTTTAGTATAAACAACTATTTATTTTTGAGGTCTAAAACCAGCAGGCTCTATCAACCTGACTTGATTGCCTCTAGCAGTAAATTCTCTGCCTTGGTCACTTTGTACGACAACTCTCCCACCAGACTTAACTCTGATAACTCTTGCACGAACCCATCCTAAAGCTGCTGATTCGAGGACTTTAACTACGTCCCCAGGTTGAAGATCTAACTCCATATTATGAAAAAATGATTTACATAATGTTGATCAAACGCGTCGTGGAGGACTTGAACCCCCGACATCAGGTTTTGGAGACCTGCGTTCTACCAACTGAACTAACGACGCATTTAAATGATTATAAGCGTCTTTGTGACCAATAAGTTAATTAATTTACAACTTTATCGATCAAAGCGTTGTTTTACGCGAGTAGCTTTTCCTACTCTATCTCTCAGATAGAATAACTTAGCTCTTCTTACTTTACCTCTACGTTCAACTTTTAGAGAAGCAACCTGTGGACTATGTAGCATAAATACTCTTTCAACACCTATACCCTGAAAAATTCTTCTAACTGTAATAGTCTGGTTGATACCTCCATGCCTTTTCGCGATGACCACGCCTTCATAAGGTTGGACTCTTTCTTTATTACCTTCTGTAATTTTTACTCCAACTTTAACAGTGTCCCCAACATATATTTCAGGTAATTCTTTTTTTAACTGTGAATTCTCAAATTCCTTAATAAGATTGGATGCGCTTAAGCTTTGAGTATTTTCAGAAACCGTATTTTTTTCTTTTTGTTCAACTGCTACATCAACTGATGCGTCAGCTTTAATACTGGTTTCTAATTCCTTCTCTTGTTTCTCTTTGGCCATTTTGGTCTTTATTGTCCTACAAGTTCTATATCTTAACCTTTTGACTCGCCTTTAGTAACCTTTTTGGTAAATGAAATTGTTTTTGAAAACATTTGGAATCCTGTTACGAGCATCCATAAAACACCAACGGAATTCAATATTACGTATATAAGTTCTCCATTATCTCCAAGCCATTCGCCCTCATGGAGAGACATCAACCAATGAACTTGTTCTCTAGAGTAACCTAGTAAATCTTTTGAAACCCTATAAAGAAGTCCAGTAATTGAAGATAAAAATAATGGAAGAAAAACCCAAGGCGCCAAAGCCTTATGAAATTGCCTAGAATTAAATAAAGTTTTCATTTTTGTTTCTTTACCATTGTTATTGTTAGATTTAAGGTAGCCAAGACCATAAAGGCTATTTTGAAGATATTTACCTATTACTATTATTTATTCCAATGAGACATTTTGCAGATCTTTTATTAAATAAAAATAATACCAAAGCTAATGATCAAGTTCCTTTTATTCAGAAGAGAAGAGGAATCGAAATAAAGTCTTCACGGGAAATAAATTTGATGAAAAAATCTAGCAGGATTGTTGCAACTGTTTTGAGAGAAATTAATGACTTAATCAAACCTGGAATGAGTACAAAAGATTTAGATGATTTTGCAGAAAAAAGAATAAAAAGTTTTGGAGCTGTACCAAGCTTCAAAGGCTACCATGGATTCCCTTCTAGTATTTGTTCTAGTATCAATAATGAGGTTGTCCACGGGATTCCAAGTAAAAATAAAATAATCAAAAATGGTGACTTGGTTAAAATTGATACAGGGGCATATTTAGATGGTTTCCATGGAGATAGTTGCATATCAATTTGTGTAGGAGAAGTTAGTCCAAAGGCTCAAAAACTTAGTGACATAGCTTATAAAGCATTGTATGCGGGGCTTTCGAAAATAAAAGCAGGAAATACACTTCTAGATGTGGCTGGGGAAATCGAAGACATTGTTGTAAAAAATGGCTTTAGTGTTGTAGAAGACTATACAGGTCATGGGGTTGGAAGAAATCTTCATGAAGAACCATCAGTATTTAATTTTCGGACCAAAGAATTGCCCAACGTCATCCTTCGTGAAGGAATGACATTAGCGGTGGAACCTATTGTTAATGAAGGGACTAAATTTTGCAAAACACTAAATGATAGATGGACCGTAATAACAAAAGATGGAAAACTATCAGCCCAATGGGAGCATACAATAGTTGTTTTAAAAGATGGTATTGAAATATTGACAGATCGAGATTTCTAGACACTAAGATTTGTACTTATAAATAATTTGGCAATACAAAAAATTAAAAAATTCTTTCAATGGGAAAAGTATATAGGTTAAAGGGTTTGGACTAATTATTACTAAATAATTTTTTGAATTAGCTAATTCATAAATTTTTTTAGAAACAAATTTGGGACTCATTATTCCGAGAGGATTTAGTTCGGATTTAAATGGCCCTAGGATGATTTTTTTTATTATTAATTTTTTCTTTATATTCCTGTCCAGAAGATTTTTTTTGAAAGAAACTAATTGACCAATAAGGGATTTACTAATCTCATATGACGGATTAAGGGCGGGTAACATTTCTGCTTCAGATGTATTTATCCAAATCTCTTTTTTTATTAGTGAATCATTGCTTAGAGCAATATCTTCAAATAAATTTAAAAATTTGAATTTGCTTAATGCATTTATCTCTATTGAGTTTTCATAATTGGAATTTTTTCTACTCAGATCATAGATACCATGGTTCAAAATTAAAATATCTATATTTTCTAATTGTTTTTTTAATGACGACTCCTTCCCACATTCCCATTTAATCCATTCATTTGGAGATTCAAGATTTATTTCATAATTAGTTTTACTATGAGTAAATCCAATTACTTTATATCCTTTTTGACGAAACAACTTTGTTAATTCTTTCCCTAGCGCACCTGAGGCGCCAGTTATCCCTATAGTTTTTTCCTTTTTATTTGGATTTATCATTTTGCTTGATTTTTTATGAAATACAAAAGAATTAAAATAAATTTACCAAAAAAAGATTATTTTTTTTTTATTTGATTAAAACTCATAAATAAATGTTTGTTTAGTTCTAAAAAAAATATTATCTTAAATCTATTAATAAATAATTTACTAAATTATGAGCGATATATTATTAATTGGCTCATGTGAGCCATTTAGTGGTAAGTCTGCAATGGTTCTTGGAATAGCAAAAAAACTTTTACAGAAGAAAAAAAAAGTACGCATTGGAAAACCTCTAGCAACATGTATTGAACTTACTAATCTCCCTTCAATGTCTTATGAAGGATTAATAGATGATGATGTTAAGTTTATTGGATCAACATTAAATATCGAAGAAGAGAATTTAATTTCTTCAGTAGGATTATTAGATAATATCTCAGCTGAAAAAAGAATCTTCAATAAAGATTTATTACCAGGAAAAGGTTTTGATCAGATTGAAAGATTGGTTAATGATGATTTTGAAGGTCTGAATATTTTAGAGGCAGCCGGAAGTCTTCATGAGGGTATGATTTATGGCTTAAGTCTCCCACAACTAGCAAAGGATTTAGATGCGAAAGTTTTAATTGTGAATTTATGGGAAGATTGTAAAAGTGTGGATGCATTACTTGATGCAAAAAAACAATTAGGGGAGAAATTGGCTGGAGTTGTATTAAACGGAGTTTTGCCGCAAGAAGTGGAAAAAGTTAAAAATGAAATAATACCCTCTCTTCAAGATCTGGATATTGAAGTGTTTGGAGTGATGCCTAAATCACCACTTCTTAGAAGTGTCACTGTAGGTGAGCTTGTGAGAAGACTAGATGCCCAAGTAATTTGTTGCCCTGAAAAAGATCAATTGCTTGTTGAAACATTAAGTATTGGTGCAATGGGGGTGAATTCTGCAATGGAATTTTTCAGGAGAAGACGAAATATGGCTGTAGTTACTGGAGCTGATAGAACTGATATTCAACTTGCTGCTTTGGAGGCTTCGACTCAATGCCTTATTTTAACTGGTTTAGGAGATCCTTTGTCACAATTGATTCATAGAGCAGAGGAATTGGAGGTACCAATTTTAAAGGTGGAATTAGATACTCTTTCCTCCGTGGAAATTATTGAACAAGCTTTTGGTCATGTAAGGATACATGAATCAATTAAAGCTTCTTATGCTATTCAATTAGTTCAAGAGCATGTAAATCTAAAAAGAATTCTCGAAAAGATAGATTTTCCCTGCAATTTTTCAGATAAATGCTAATTTCAAATATAGGAACTTTATTATTTTGAGTCGCTCTTTAGATTTACCAGTAACTGAAGGTGTTGATGCCTTAGCTCAAGAACTTGCAAAACTCCAAGATAATGGGAAAAGGAGAATTGCTTTTTTAGGTAGTAGACACGTACCGGTTGTTGATATCCACTTAATTGAGTTGATAGCAAGGTCGTTAGCAGAGGAAGGACATAATATACTTACGTCTGGATCTCAAGGTGTTAATGCAGCTGTTATTCGAGCTGTCTTAGATATTAATCCATCATTATTAACTGTTTTATTACCACAGAGTCTTGATAGACAAATACCCGAAATAAAGGATCAACTTGAGAGGGTTATGCATTTAGTTGAAAAAAGTGAAAATGATGAATTACCTTTGCCACTTGCAAGTAGTCTTTGTAATCAAGAAATTATTACTAGGTGCGATCAATTAATATGCTTTGCCTTCCACGATAGTGAAACTTTGCTAAATAGTTGTAGATGTGCTGAAGAAATGGGCAAAGTGGTTAGTTTGTTATTTTTTGATTAAATAAACCCATTCCCCCTTATTAAAAGATGATTTATGCTAATAATATTTAGCGTTTAATAATTTACTATGGCAGAAAGTTTTTCATTTGATGTGGTTTCTGATTTTGATAGACAAGAATTAGTCAATACTTTGGATCAAGTTAAAAGGGAAATTTCTCAGCGTTACGATTTGAAGGGCACGGATACTTCAGTTGATTTAGAAAAAGAAAATATTTTTATAATCACCAATAGTGAACTTACTTTGAATGCTGTTAATGACATAATTAGACAAAAGGCAACAAAAAGAAACCTATCTCTAAAAATATTTGACTACGGTGAAATTGAAATAGTTACTGGCAATAGAATTAAACAGACGATTTTATTAAAACAAGGAATTAAACAAGAAATTGCAAAAAAAATCAGTAAAAATATTAGAGATCAAATTAAAAAAATTAATGTCAGCATTAATGGAGAAACACTCAGAGTTGCTAGTAAGAGCAAAAATGATCTTCAATTGGCAATTAAGATTGTTAATGAGCTGGAGGAGTCTTTGAACATTCCTCTAAAAGCTAATAACTTTAGATAAAATATTTAGTAAGATCTTTTAAAAATATGTCAGAATATTCAAAATCTCTTATTAACTCATTGATTAAGAATGTGAAAGAATATCCTCGTTTTTCAAAAGAAGAAATAGAGAAATTTTGTTGGATGGCGGTGCATGAGCATAAGCATGGTGTTTTACCCTCTGAATATGATATCAGGGAGATAGATGAGGATCTTTATTTAGAGCTTTTGCAAGAATTTAAATCGAATATCCATTAATAAAAATCTATATTTAAATTTACAATTATTAAAAAAATATTTTAATTAAATGTCTTACTAATGCACTAATTAGTCGATTTAAATATGATTAACTATAAAGATAAAATTTAATGTCTACATCCTTTAAAAATGTCACACCAACAGGTCCTGGTGGGACAGCAACATTACTGATTGTATTGTCTTTTACAGGCTTTCTTTTGCTCACCCAATCATTATTTGTTGTACCTTCTGGACAAGTTGCAGTTGTTACAACACTAGGGAAAGTTAGTGGCCCCTCTAGGAGAGCTGGTTTAAACTTTAAACTTCCATTTATTCAGTCTGTATATCCATTTGATATAAAAACTCAAGTTCAACCCGAAAAATTTGAAACTTTAACTAAAGATCTTCAAGTTATTAGGGCTACAGCTACTGTTAAGTATTCAGTAAAGCCTAACGAAGCAGGAAGGATTTTTGCAACAATTGCAAGCAGAAATAGCGATGTTTATCAGAAAATTGTTCAGCCATCTTTGCTAAAAGCTCTAAAATCAGTTTTTTCTCAATATGAGCTAGAAACAATTGCTACTGAATTCGCAGTAATTTCTGAGAAAGTAGGAGATACCGTTGCAAAAGAACTAAATTCATTCGATTACGTCGATGTTAAAAGTTTAGATCTTACTGGATTAGAAATCGCTGAAGAATATAGAGCTGCGATTGAACAAAAGCAAATAGCTGGTCAGCAATTACTAAGAGCAAAGACAGAAGTTGAAATTGCAGAACAAGAAGCTCTTAGGTATGAGACATTAAATAGAAGTCTCGATGATCAGGTGCTTTTCAAATTATTTCTCGACAAATGGGATGGTAGTACACAAGTTGTTCCAGGCTTACCTGGTTCAGAAGGAGGTGCTCCGCCAGTAATAGTTGGCGGTAGAAGATAATTATTTAGAAATTATCTTTCTAATGATTAATTTTTTATTGCGTTGAAAGATTCGTCAAAAGCCTCGATAGTTTTATCGATCTCTTCTTCGCTGTGAGCTAGTGATGTGAAACCAGCTTCGAATGGACTTGGTGCTAGGTAAATTCCTCTTCGAAGCATTTCTCTGTGCAATTTACCAAAAAGTTCAGCATCATTTGTTTTTGCTTCATCAAAGTTCCTAACTGGCCCATCGCACAAGAAAAATCCAAACATAGCACTTACGCTTCCACCATTGATAGGGACACCATTTTTTTCTGCAGATTGAATTATCCCTTCAATTAATCTGGAAGTTGTTAAATCAAGTTTATCGTAGGTACCATCTTGTTTGAGCAGTTCAAGAGTTTTTATTCCAGCAGTCATTGCGAGAGGATTGCCGCTCAAAGTGCCTGCTTGGTATACCGGTCCTGAAGGCGCTACCATTGACATTATTTCTTTCTTGCCTCCATAAGCTCCAACAGGTAGGCCCCCACCAATTACTTTCCCAAGGGTGGTTAAATCGGGAGTAACCCCAAACTTTTCTTGAGCGCCTCCATAACTTATTCTGAATCCGGTCATTACTTCGTCAAAAACTAATAAGGATCCGTTCTCAGTGGTTAATTCCCTTAACCCTTCCAAGAAACCAGGTTCTGGAGTAATAAATCCAGCATTACCAACGATAGGTTCGAGTATAACCCCGGAAATGGCATCAGGATTCTCAGAAAATAATTTTTTTACTGCTTCAAGGTCATTGTAGGGTGCAGTAAGTGTGTTGGCTGTTGTTGTCCGTGGAACGCCTGGAGAATCTGGTAAACCCAGAGTGGCAACTCCAGATCCTGCTTTCACTAAAAACATATCCGCATGTCCGTGATAGCAACCGTCAAATTTAATAACTTTATCTCTTCCAGTAAAAGCTCGCATGAGTCTCAAAACGGCCATGCATGCTTCAGTTCCACTATTAACAAATCTAACCATTTCTACTGATGGGACTGCATCTATTACCATTTCAGCAAGCTTGTTCTCCAGAACGCAAGGAGCACCAAAGCTCGTGCCTTTCTCAATTGCTTCTTGTAATGCCGTCGTAACTTCAGGGTGGGCATGCCCACATATTGCTGGCCCCCAGCTTCCTATATAGTCAATATATCTATTTCCATCAATATCCCAAGCAAAAGGTCCTTTGACTCTATCAAAAACAATTGGCTGGCCACCTACAGACTTAAAAGCTCTAACTGGAGAGCTAACTCCACCCGGCATTAGTTGTTGGGCTGCAGAGAAAATTTCTTCAGATTTTGTGTAATTTAATATGTCAGTCACAATTTAGCTAAATGATGTTTTAAGAAAAATCTTGTCATGTTTTAAATTAGAAATAAGTAAAAATTTTGTCAATCAGAATGAAATTCTACATTATGATATTTTTATTGCGATAGTTTGGATTGTAAATTATTAATTTTAAAGAAATCATGATAAAAAACAATCTTTATTTGGATATCTCTTTAAATATAAGCGTTTTCAGGCATTAAAGAAATTCAATCTATTTTATTTATATTTCTAATAAACCATCTTCATAATCATCAAAATCTTCATTTATGTCGTTTAAGTTAAGATCTATCATTACTGGGGCATGATCACTTGGACGCAAATTACCCCTAGGTGAGCTGTCTATGACACAACTTTTAAGTTTTGATGAAAGTTTTTTGCTGATATATATATGGTCTATTCTCCAACCTTTGTTTAATTCAAATGCGTTATTACGGTAATCCCACCAACTCCAATGGCCAGTATTTTGTTCAAAAATCCTGAACGAATCTAATAATCTTTTTTTCAGAACATTATTTAGTGCATTTCTCTCTATCTTAGATGCCATTATTCCTCCTTCATATTTCTTTGGATCATGAATATCCAAGTTACACGGAGCAACGTTAAAATCACCCATAAGACAAATTAATTCTCCCTTTTTTTCTTGGTCATCCAAAAATGAAGCCAAACAATTTAACCAATTAATTTTGTATTCGAACTTACTAGATTCTAGAGAAGACCCGTTTGGCACGTAAACATTTATGATTTTAATGCCATTAATATCAGCAGAAATCAATCTTTTTTGATCTAGGAAAATTTTGATATTTTGACTAAATTCGGTACAACCATAGAATCCTTTTTTAACATTTTCTGGCTTTATTTTAGAAATAATAGCTACACCATTATATGATTTTTGCCCAAATACCTCTACTGAGTATCCTAATTTTTCAAAAGCTTCAATAGGGAAACTATCATCCATCACTTTTGTTTCCTGAAAACATAGAATATCTGGATTAGCTTTATTAATCCAATCTATTATTTGTGAAAGTCTGGTTCTTATAGAGTTAACATTCCAAGTTGCTATTAACAAATTTCTACCAAATTATGTAAGATTAAGTTAGCAAAAATTTTTTTGTGTTAACGATTTTTGAAATTAAATAAAATGAATAATTATTTTTGCAAACGCCTGCCTAGACCCATAACTTTTGTAATTTTTTTTACTTTATTAATATCCTTAAAAGTTGATTCCTTAAATGCTGAATATTTATTTGAAGAATTAGAAATTGATACCTCAACTAAAACGGAAGATGATAGTTCAGTTCTTCCAACTAATCCTTTTGAACTTATGGAAATGATTAGGATACAAAATAGTATGAATAATGCGACTGATCCTTCTGATGCAATTGACAATGCGTTAAAGTCTTTTAATAGTTTGGAGGAAAATCAAGAAATTTAATACGATAAGTTGTTATTTTCAAATTTTTAATATGTTAAAAAACCCTATCCCAAAAGTTACTAATCAATTACAGCATAGAGCAATAGGTATTATTAATGGTAAATTCGCTCCCCTTAGTAGTGAGCAATTAAATAGAGGCTTTTTAATTGACAATAAAGACGAAAAAATTGAAACAGTAGTACTAGGTAAAGCATTATCACTTTTAAAAAAGCATATTGATTTAAAGAAAAGTTACTATTGGATTGTTTATCCAAAGAATAAAAATACTCAAAACTTGCATTTACAGGTTGCAGGAATCTGGGATCCCTATCATCTGAATGATTTTCCTAACGATTCTTCAAAAACTAACTCCACGAAATTATTAGAAGAATTAGATCTAAAAGACAATTATTTTTCTGTTAGAGGAGAATTAGTTTTTGTGAACACTCAAAAGAAAGAAGTTGTTATTAAAATCTGTCCTGCTGTAAAGTCAAGAAATTCTAAAAATAAAAATTTTAAATTAGTCATAAAAGGAGAGCTTTCTCTTGAACTTCTGCATAGCTTTGTAAGTTTAGATATCAACAGAGATGGAAATTCTTTGAAATTAATTAAGTACGAAGTGATTGAAAAAAATCTTTCTATAAATAACTAGAATGAAAGATTGATTTCCACCGCAATTTTACCAGTCAAGAAATCTTTGATTTATGGATGATGTTTTAATTGAATGTTCTCCTGGTATCTCTGGAGATATGTTGTTAGGAGCTTTTTATGATTTAGGGGTGCCAAAAAAAGTTATTGAACAGCCACTTATTGATCTTGGATTAAAGGATCTATATCAACTAGACTTTGAGGATTCAAAAAGTTGTTCAATCCGAGGCATCAAGACAAAGGTTGAGGTTCTTAATTGTAATCCTATTAAAAGAACTTGGAGGAGTATAAAGGAACTTATTTTAAATAGCCACTTAGAAGATAAACTAAAAAAAACAATTTATGAAGTATTTGAATCTATAGCAACGGCGGAAGGAAAAGTTCATGGCATTAAATCTGATAATGTTCACTTTCATGAAATTGGAGCTATAGATTCTTTGGTGGATATCATTGGGGTATGTGCTTCAATTAATTACTTAAATCCAAAGAGGGTTTATTGTAATGAACCAATGTTAGGGAAAGGTTTTGTTCAAACTGAACATGGAAAATTATCTGTACCACCTCCTGCTGTAATAGAGCTAATAAGACAAAAAAATATTAAGGTTTTATCAAACCGTGAATCAATAGATGGTGAACTCTCAACCCCAACTGGCATTGCTTTGCTTGCTAATTTAGCCGACTATCCAGAACCCCCTTTAAAATTTTCTATTAACTCTTATGGAATTGGTATTGGTAACCTAAAATTTCCATTCCCTAATTTGGTAAGAGTTTATAAAATTACTTCATTTGAGGATTCTTCTTTTAACGATAATGAACAAATTAGTCCAAAGTGTGAAGAGATATCTATTCAAGAAGCATGGATTGATGATCAAACACCCGAAGATATATCTAATTTTGTTGAGAAACTGAGAATTGAGGGGGCTTATGACGTTTCCTATCAAGCTATTAATATGAAAAAAAATAGAATTGGATTTTCTATTCAAGCAATCTTGCCCATTAAGAAAAAAGAATTTTTTAGGCGATTATGGTTTGATTATTCCAGTACAATTGGGGTTCGTGAAAGGACCCAATCTAGGTGGATATTACTCAGACGTAGAGGAGAATGTTCAACGACTTTTGGAAATATAAAAGTTAAACAAACTTTGAAACCCGATGGATCAATAAATATGAAACCAGAAAATGATGAGGTTCTGAGATTAAAATTAAAGCATAAAATATCAACTTACGAAATAAGAAAAATAATTAAAGAATCAAGTGAGAAATTTAAAGCATTTGAAAACTGGAAATGAGATTTAATACAAATAATCAAACATATTTCAAATTCCTTAAAAAAATTAATTTTGGTGGTTTAAAGAGTATTTTCTTTTTTTCAAGCTTGTCATATTTTTGTATATATTTTTTTAAAAATATTGATCAAATTTCATTTGATATTAATTTAGAAAGAGAAGGAATTAATCTTTCATTATCATTTTTATTTTGTGTTTTAAGTATTTACCTGAACGCTTTTGCATGGAAATATATTGTTAAATGGTTCGGGAAAGAATTTGAAAGTAATAATTTAATCTCTTTTTATGTTTTAACAAATACTCTTAAATACATTCCAGGTGGGGTTTGGCATTTTGTTGAAAGATTTAATTTTATAAAAAAAATAAGTAATCCTCAGATTGCTTTGTATTCGACACTTATAGAACCTTATTTTATGTTGAGTGGATCTTTTTTCTTAGCATCGATGGGGTTAATATTTTCACCATTTTATTTTTTTTTAATTTTTCCTTTAGTATTCTTGAATAGGAAATTTATTTTTTTGGTATTAAAAAGAATAGGGTCTTTTAAGAGAAGAGTATTTGAGGTTTTGAGACTTCCAAATTTAAAGGGTCAATTTGAAGAGAGAATAAATATAATTTCTTTTTTCCCTTTTAGGGCTTTACTTCTTGAAATTGGTTTTGTTTTATCTAAATTTATTGGGTTTTATATTTGCTTAAATACTTTTTATGCAAGTAATACTCTGAATATCATATTTTTATTAGTAATCTTTTCTTTGTCATGGTCTTTAGGCTTGGTAGTCCCATCAGCTCCAGGAGGAGTTGGCGTTTTTGAGGCTTGCATCCTTTTATTTATTGGCAAAAGTATTCCACAAAATATAATTCTTATTAGCTTAGTTTATTTTAGGGTTATATCTACCTCGGCGGATTTGTTGTTAAGCTTACCTTTCTTAATAAGAAAATTGTCTAAAAGAATTTAGTTTTTTTTCTCTAAACTTGGGATCAATGTAAATGATGCAATAAGTCCTAAAGTCATGATAAGAATAGCAGGTAATATTGCCTCTACCATCCTTTCGTCGCCAGCATATTGAAATATTCTCACAGATAATGTATCGAAATCGAATGGTCTTAAAATAAAGGTTATGGGTAATTCTTTTATAGTGTCTACAAAAACTAAAAGCGATCCAACGAATATTGGTCCTTGAAGAAGAGGTAAATGAATTCTTTTGATGATCCCCAGCCAATTCTCTCCTAACCCAAGTGCTGCTTCATCAAGACTAGGAGAAATTCTCTCAAGACTTGAATCAATAGAACCCTTAGAGATAGTTAGAAATCGGACAAGATAACCCCAGATTAGTAGGCAAATAGCAATGAAATTGAATTTTGAAGAAGAAATACTTATTAAAGATAAAGCCAATACAGTGCCTGGTATTGCGTAACCTATCCCCGCAAGATTTGTTATTATTCCTAACAATAAGCTCTTATTTGGCCGTCTGGCTAAGGAAATTATTAAGGAAAATAGTATCGCTATTAGTGCAGTTAAAAATCCTAGACTAATGGTCCTTATTAATAAAGTAAGTAATTCTATAGATAACCCTTTTTGAATTTGATCGATATTGAGCAGAACCCAAAAAAATGGAATCCCAAAAGAGAAAATTGGAGGAAATAAAGATATCATTATCGCTAAAAGAGCTCTAGTTTTTTTTAATTCCCATCCTTGAGACTCTTTTGATGCAGGATTTTCACTCCACCTCTTTGATTTTCTTCTCGATAATTTTTCAAAAATAATTAAAGTAAAAATTATTGATAAGGCTACCAATGATAATCCAATAGCACTTTTTGGATTACCCTCAATTATCCAATTTTCAGCTATACCCGTAGAAATGCTTGGAATATTTAATAATGCAAATGTACCTAACTCATTCATTACTTCCATACACATTAAACTTATTCCTGTTATTACTGCTGGTAACGCCATTGGGAAAGCTATTTTAAAGAAGCTCCTCCAAGGCCCAACTCCTAATCCTCTACTTGCATTGATTTGATTAACTCCAAATTTATTAAAACTTTCGTTAGCAAGAATGAATACATATGGATAAGATGAAATTGAAAGTATTAATACCCCCCACCATAAACCAGTTACTTGATACCCAAAAATACTTCCCAAATCCTGTAAAACAGCTGTTATTAGATATGCAGGAGCAGCTAATGGAACTAGCTGACAAATACGGAGAACTTTTCTGAACTTAAAACTACAATTTGAAAGTAACCATCCATTCAAAGTTCCTAACCCTCCACCAAAAAAACTTGTCAGTATTAGAACTTTTAAAGTTCCTAATACCTCTTCCCCTCCTGCTATACCTAATGAAAAATTTCCACTAATAATGTAATCAATTCCCTCTAGAAGAAAATTGGAAATTGGAATGATTACTAAGAGTGAAACAATAAACGAAGTGAAATAAAGAAAATTTAATTCCGTTAATGATTTTTTAAACCCTTTAATGCGTATTTTCAAAAAATAATTAAATCCTAATATGAACTCTAATCTGAATTAAATCTACATGATGAAAGTTGATTTTTAATAGTTTGGTGATCTAAGTTTTTCCCAATTAATACTATCTTGTTAGATTTTTCTTTTGTCCATTCCTCATCATCTAGAGAAAACCGCTTTCCAGATAGGTGAAAAATGTGTTTTCTTTCACTTTCCATAAACCATAATATTCCTTTTGCTCTAAATACATTTTGCGAGATTTGATTATCTAAGAAATATTGAAACTTCCTTAAGGAAAATGGTTCAAATGTCTCATAAGAAACTGAGGTAAACCCCTCGATATTATTGATCAAATCGTGGGAATGAGAAGAGTGATCGTGGGAATGAGAAGAGTGATCGTGGGAATGAGAAGAGTGATCGTGGGAATGAGGAGAGTGATCGTTTAAATTTTGTTCTACATTTTTTTTGTTTTTCTCGAATTCAAAAGTATCTGTCTCAAATAGACCAACGCTCATTATTGTATGTAATGCAACTTCACTATTAGTTGATCTCAAAATCCTTGGTTCTTTCTTTATTTTTTTTATAAACTCCTCTATTTTCATTAATTGTTTTTCATTTACTAAATCAGATTTATTTAGAAGAAGGATATCTCCGTATAAAATTTGAGAATAGGCGATACTTGTATTATTAATTTCAAAATCAAAATTTTCTCCATCAATGACAGTGATTATCGAATCTAATCTTACTTTTTCTCTAAGATCACCAGCCGCAAAAGTCATGGCTACTGGTAATGGATCTGCTAATCCAGTTGTTTCAACAATCAAATAGTCTAATTTTTCAGCTCTTTCTAAAACTTTGGATACGGTATTTAATAATTCGCCATTAATAGAGCAACATATACATCCATTATTTAATTCGATCATATCTTCTGAGCCTTCTATTATTAAGTCATTATCTATTCCGATCTCTCCAAATTCGTTGACTAAAACAGCTGTTTTAATACCAACTTGATTTTTTAAAATATGATTCAGAAGTGTTGTTTTACCAGAACCTAAAAATCCACTAATTATAGTTACTGGCAATAAATTTTTAGACATTTTGACTAGTTGAAAATAAGTTTATATTTTTATTGATCGAAAATTTTGTTAATTTCCGAAGCTAATGTTTGATCCAGATTTGTAATACCTCCAAGATCATGTGTATTTAATTTAATTATTACTTTTGCATAAACATTCTCCCAGTTAGGATGATGATTATATTTTTCACAGATTAAAGCAACCTTAGTCATGAAAGCAAAGGCTTCGATAAAATTAGCGAAGTTAAATTCTCTTTGGATTTGTTTAGATTTAATTTCCCAGCCAGGTATTTTGACAACTAATTCATTCAATTCTTCATCTTGCAAAATGTAGGGTTTCATTAAACAAATAATCTGACTTATTACATTATAAATATCTCACTTTCTCTTACCAATTATATGTACATTTATGATTCTTTCCTTTTGATCAAATCGATGTTCCCACAAATAAACTGCTTGCCATGTGCCAAGCATAATTTCCCCTTCTTGAAAACTCAAAGATAAGCAAGTGTTTGTTAGGGATGTTTTAATATGTGCTGGCATATCGTCAGCGCCCTCTTGATAATGTTTATAGGATATTTCTTCTCTATCTTTTGATAAGGTTAAATAGGAATCATAGGGAACTATCGATTGCATATACTTTTTTAGGTCCCTTAGCACATTTGGATCTGCGTTCTCATTAATAGTTAAACTACAACTTGTATGAAGTGATGTTAAATTTAAAATTCCGGAATGAAAATTATTTTTTTCAATACATAAATTTAAATCATATGTGATATCAATAAAACCCTCGCCATGGGTTATGAATTTTAATTTTGAAAATATTTGTTCCATATAAGTTAAAACTTAATTGATTAATATCCTATTATGGACAAAGATGTATTGTTTACTGCAGACATTAAAATTTTTATCTTAAAATAAAATTCAATTTCCATTTAAATCTTTGGCTGAAACTCATTGGAATAAACTGGGTGCTTACCTTAAAGAAACACAAATATTAGGTTCAATCCAAAATACACTTTATTGGGATCAGAATACTGGAATGCCAAAGAAAGGTGCTTCTTGGAGGTCTGAACAACTTACTTATATTGCAAAAGTATTGCATGAAAGAAATTCTTCCGAAGAATTTTCTAATTTAATACAATCTGCTAAAAATGAACTAACAGATATTGAACGAAATTCCGATAATCAACTTTTCATAAAAGATAAAGAGAGAAATATTAGTCTTTTATTAAAGGAATTTAATAGAGAAAGAAATTTAGATCCCAAATTAGTTGAGTCTCTAGCAAAGGCAAAATCTAAAGGATATGAAAGCTGGCAAGAAGCTAGGGAAAAATCAGATTTTAAAATTTTTTTACCTTTCTTTGAGGAATTAGTCAAATTGCGGATTGAAGAGGCAAAACAAATATCTATTCAAGGTTCACCTTGGGAGACATTAGCCCAACCCTTTGAGCCTGAATTAAATTTGAAATGGTTGAATAAAATTTTTCAACCATTGAAAGAAACCATTCCGGGCTTGATTAGAGCAATTAACAAGTCCCAAAAAAATCATTGGAATTTAAGTCCAGAATCTCAAAAAAAATTATGTTCTAAATTACTTGACGAGTTTGGAAGAGATAGAGATCTCGTTGTTGTTGGACAATCTCCCCATCCTTTCTCGATTACATTAGGACCTAATGATTTTAGGATCACTACAAGAATTGTTGAAGGTGAACCATTATCAAGTTTTTTAGCAACTGCGCATGAGTGGGGGCATTCTATTTATGAGCAGGGTTTGCCATCTCAAAGTCATCAATGGTTTGCTTGGCCTTTAGGTCAAGCAACTTCTATGGGTATTCATGAAAGTCAATCTTTATTTTGGGAAAATAGAATAGTTAAATCCAAATCCTTTTCAAAAAGATTTTTTGAAAAATTTGTTTCGGCTGGATGTTCTCTTAATAATTATTTAGAACTCTGGAAATCTATTAATCATTTGGAAGCAGGATTGAATAGGGTTGAAGCGGATGAATTGACTTATGGCTTACACATATTAATAAGAACGGAACTTGAAATAGATTTAATTGAAAGAGGGTTACCTGCTGAAGATATTCCAACTGAATGGAATAAAAGATATGATGAACTATTAGGAATTAAACCATCTAATGATTCAGAAGGTTGTCTTCAAGATGTTCATTGGAGTGAAGGGGCGTTTGGATATTTCCCCTCATATTTGTTAGGACATGTTATAAGTGCACAAATTTCAAATCAAATGGAAAGAGATATAGGTTTGATTGACAACTTAATTGATAATGGTGAATATCAAAAGATCATCTTTTGGTTAAAAAATAATATACATAAACATGGCAGATCAGTAAATTGTATGGAGTTGGTAAGAGATGTAACTAATGAAGAACTATCGCCAAGCTATTTTATAAATCATTTAAGTTCTAAAGTAAATGATTTTTGCTGAAACATTACTTTTAAAGAATTTGGTTAGGTGTGAGGATGTAAGATAAACAAAAATAATTTCTTGATGGCAAATCTAAATCAACCCCCAAGTAGGGTTACACCAAATTTATTACATATACTAAATGCTTTCACTGATAGCTCAAATTCAATAGTTAACGCTATTGTTGAATTGAATTCTAATACTATAAATAAATATGAATTAATTACAGAAACGGGCCACCTTAAACTTGATAGGGTGGGTTATTCTTCACTTGCTTATCCATTTGCCTATGGATGTATACCAAGGACTTGGGATGAAGATGGAGATCCACTTGATGTAGAAATTGTTGGAGTAACTGAGCCATTGATTCCTGGATCTATTGTCGAGGCTAGGATTGTTGGGGTGATGAAATTTGATGATGGGGGAGAGGTCGATGATAAGGTGATAGCAGTTCTGGCAGATGATAAAAGGATGGATCATATTTCAAGTTTTAAAGACCTTGGAGAGCATTGGCTAAAAGAAACGACGTATTATTGGGAACACTACAAAGATCTAAAAAAACCAGGAACATGTACTGTTAATGGTTTTTTTGGGATAGAAGAAGCTGTTGAAGTAATTAAAGATTGTGAAGATAGATATAAAAAAGAAATTGATCCAAAATTAGTAAATTAACTAATTTTATTTTTCTCTAAATTTTTCAAATATTTCGCTCAGTATTTCTTCGGCACCTTGTTGCTTTAGTAATTTAGCTAGTTCTTTGCCTACTTCTTCGGGATCATTAATATTGCCAATATATTGATCTTTAATAAGCCTTTCTCCATCGAGAGATGCAACCATACCAGTAAGGCAAAGTTGTTCATCTTGAATTTTACTATTCACACCTATTGGCACTTGGCATCCCCCTTCAAGCTCTCTTAGAAAAGCTCTTTCCGCTAGACATCTTTGACTAGTAGGTTGATCTTTCAAGACATTTATAATTTCTAAAACCTTTTTATCATCAGATTTACATTCAATACCTAGTGCTCCTTGACCAACAGCATGAAGGGAAATCTCATTTGGAATAATCTGATGAATTCTTGATTCAAAACCCAATCTCTTTAACCCAGCAGCAGCCAGTATTATGCAATCGAACTCACCAGCATCTAATTTTTCTATTCTCGTAATAACATTTCCCCTGATATCTTTAAATTCAAGATGTGGATACTTATTTCTTAATTGTGCAAGTCTTCTTAGAGAGCTTGTCCCAATAATTGAACCCGCGGGTAAAGTTTCTAATTTATAACATTCATTTTTTTTGTTTACTACTAAAGCATCAGCAGGGTCTTCTCTTTTTGTTATACAACCTAATTTAAGACCGCTAGGTAAATTCGTTGGTAAATCTTTTAGAGAATGTACTGCTATGTCTGCCTGGCCAACAAGCATTTGTGCTTCAAGTTCTTTTGTAAACAAGCCTTTATCTCCTATTTTTGCTAAGGCAACATCAAGAATTTTATCTCCTTGAGTTGCCATGGCTTCAATAGATACCTCTAAATTGGGAATATTTTTTTCTAGTTGATCTTTAACCCATAAAGTTTGAACCATTGCTAGTTTGCTTCTTCTACTAGCTATTTTCAGCTTAAAATTAGTCATTAAATATTATTTTGAGTTTGAATTAAAATAAAGTCGAATTTATTTTAAGCTATTCTTTTGCAAGTTTCTAAAGCTGAAAATTATACTTAACTTTTTTTATTTTATATATTCTTTTAAAACCCCATTTCGATTTGGATGTCTAAGTTTTCTTAGGGCTTTTGCCTCTATTTGTCTAATTCTTTCTCTCGTAACATCAAAAATCTGGCCAATTTCTTCAAGAGTTTTCATTCTTCCATCATCAATCCCATATCTCAATCTGAGAACATCTCTTTCTCTTGGACTTAGAGTGGCTAATACTCCTTCTAAATCTTCTCTTAATAAAGTTTTGGAAACATCTTGCTCTGGATTTTCTATATCAGCCTCTATAAAGTCTCCTAGTCTTGAGTCTTCTTCTTTACCTATTGGAGTTTCTAAAGAAATAGGAAGTTGAGCACTTTTAGCTATAAATCTTAATTTCTCAATTGTCATTTCCATACTTTCAGCGATTTCTTCTTCACTAGGTTTCCTTCCAAATTCTTGACTAAGAACTTTTGTGGTTTTTTTAATTCTAGATATTGTCTCGTATAAGTGAACTGGCAATCTAATAGTTCTACTTTGATCCGCAATTGCTCTTGTAATAGCTTGGCGAATCCACCAAGTTGCGTATGTAGAGAATTTATAACCTTTTTCATGGTCAAATTTTTCCGCGGCCCTAATTAGACCTAAACTTCCCTCTTGAATTAAGTCTTGAAATGATAAACCTCTATTCATATATTTTTTTGCAATGGAAACAACTAATCTTAAATTTGATTGAACCATTTTTTCTTTAGCTCTCCTCCCTAAGAGAAGTCTTCTTCTGAATTTAGGAAGAGGCATATCTATTAACTCGGCCCATTCTCTAACTGATGGGAAATGCCCTTTCTCTGACTCATATTGAGTTGCTAGTTCTTCTAATTGGAGTAAGTCAGCAATTTTTCTTGCAAGTTCAATTTCTTCATCTGGTCTTAAAAGTCTAATTCTTCCAATTTCTTGGAGATAAACTCTTATTGAATCTTCAGTATAGATACCTTTTGGGCCAAGCTTTATATTCCCAAGGCCTTTATCTTCTTGTTCTGAATCACTAAATTCATTAGAATTCTCAATACTGGCTTCGTTTAAATCAGACGATTTGTCTAAACTTTGAACATTTTTATTGATATCTTCTTCAACTACTGTTCCTATGTTTGCATTAATTTTTTTATTGATCTTTTTTTTTGAACTAGGCTTGGAATGCTTTGATTCTGCTGCGACTGGACACATAATTGACTCCTTTCTACGGTGAATTTAACTAGATAAAATTTTATTTAGGGCTAATTTGAACATTTAGTAGTAAAATTCCCCTTAATGTTTAAAAAACTTTTTTACAAAATGAGAAAAAGAAAAAGTTTTCTAAATTGTTGAAAAATTTAAATAGTGCTATAGATTACCTAAAGTAAAAAGTCTTGGGATTTCTCAGACAGGCAGATCATTTTTTGAATTTTCAGTCAATGATCAAAGCTTCATGTCTCCCTTAAGAGCAGGATACTTACAATGTGCAAAAAACACTTTGTGGAATGTTCAACAATCCAATACTAAGAAAAAGTTTTGAAGCCGGCAAGTAATCAGTTATTAAATATCTCCTACAAATTGGAAATTTTGCTTGATATAGGTAGTAATGAAAGCTTTTACTATTTAGATGGAAATAATCTTGGGGCAGAAGTTGGAGATATTGTTAGTGTGAGACTAAGAGGGAGATTATTGAATGGGTTGGTGATCTCCAAAAAAAAATTTTCGACAATCAATAATGATGAAACAAATATTACTGGAGTAAAAAGCATAAGATATTTGTTTGTTGAAAGTATTTTGCAGAAAAAAATAATTGATGACTCTTGGAGAGAATTGATAGAGTCCCTAGCCTCTTTTTATATGGTTAGTAATTTAAAAATGTTTAAAACCGCATTTCCTCCTGGCTGGATTGGTAAATATAAGAATTTTTCTAAAGGTTTTAAAGACCAAATATGGATTGAAACTGAAAAAGAATTTGATATTAAGAAAAATGGATTAACCAAAAAAGAATTTTTTTTAATTAATACTTTGCCTGAAAAAGGTAATTGGCAAAGTGAATTAATAAAGTCTGGTTTTAATTATACTCTTATTAACTCAATGGTCAGTAAAAATTATCTTGTTAAATCTAAACGAAAAAAAATTATAAATACTAAATTAAATTCCTTTTTAAATGATCATATTGCAACGAAAAAACCTAATCTTACAAATGAGCAAAAAATTGCATTTCAAGAATTTCAAACAATGAAACCAGGAGATGTTTTACTTCTTTGGGGTGAAACAGGTTCGGGTAAAACAGAAGTTTATATGAGAATTGCTGAAGATCAATATCTTAAGAAAAAAAGTTGTTTGATACTAACCCCAGAAATCGGACTAATTCCTCAACTTATTGATAGGTTTAGTCGGCGATTTAATAATGTCGTTTACGAATATCATAGTAACTGTTCTCCCAATCATAGAACTGTGGTTTGGAAGAAAATTAATAATGCTAATGAACCTTTAATAGTAATAGGAACAAGGTCCGCAGTTTTTCTTCCAATAAAAAATCTAGGATTAATAATCATGGATGAAGAACATGATGTTTCTTATAAACAAGATAGTCCTATGCCTTGTTATGACGCAAGAGAGATTGCTATTGAAATAGTAAAAAGGAATTCTGCAAAGTTAATTTTTGGGAGTGCAACCCCATCAATGAAGACTTGGAAAAAGTGTATTTTTGAAAAGAATTTTAAATTGGTAAGAATGATTGAAAGGATATCCAGTAATGAGATTCCTGAAATAAGAATTATTGATATGCGGGAGGAGTTTAAGAAAGGAAATATGAAAATTTTTTCCAATGAATTATTACAATTGCTTCCTCAACTACGCTTAAAAAAAGAGCAGGCAATAATTTTGATCCCTAGGAGGGGCCACAGTGGGTTTTTAAGTTGTAGAAATTGCGGATATTTAATAAATTGCCCTAACTGTGACGTTCCTTTATCAGTGCATCTCGGTTCACAAGGAAAGAAATGGTTAAGCTGTCATTGGTGTGATCATAAATCGAGATTGATCAATCGTTGCCCAGATTGTCATTCAACTGCATTTAAACCTTTTGGAATAGGTACACAAAGGGTAATAGAGTTTTTAAATGAAGAATTTCCTGACTTAAGAGTACTTCGTTTTGATAGAGATACAACCTCAGGAAAAGATGGTCATAGGGATATTCTTTCAAAGTTTTCTAAAGGTGATGCTGATATTCTTGTGGGGACTCAAATGTTGGCTAAAGGGATTGACATCCCCAATATTACTCTTTCAGTAGTTATTGCAGCAGATGGGTTGCTTCATCGCCCAGATATTTCGGCAGAAGAAAAATCATTACAATTGTTTTTGCAATTAGCTGGAAGGGCAGGCAGGGCTCAAAAAAAAGGAAAAGTAATTTTTCAAACATATAAACCTAACCACCCGGTAATTTCGTATCTTCAGAAAAGAGATTATGAAAGATTCTTAGATGAAAACGCGAAATTGAGACAAGATGCTAATTTGTTTCCATTTTGCACCATTTGCCTTCTTAAATTATCAGGTGAAAATTATGAATTAACTGAGTCAATTGCAATAAAATTGGCAAAATATCTACTCAATTTTTGTGAGAAAAAGAACTGGAAATTAATTGGTCCTGCTCCAAGTTTAATTGCTAAAGTCGGTAAAAAATTTAGATGGCAGATACTAATACATGGTCCTGAAGGAACAAAGGTACCTTTACCTGATAGATCAATATTATGGAAACTTATTCCAAAAAATGTTTTTTTAACAATAGATGTTAATCCAGCAGAGTTGTAATTACTTTGATGGAAGTTGAGGTAAATCTGAACCTAATTTAAATCTGTAGAATCTTAATAAATAAGCAAACATTATAATTATTAAAATAATAGATATCCCAATCAAGAGTTTGTTGAGGCTCCAGAAAGAAAATTCAAGGCTATTTATTTGCCCTTGATTTAAATTCCAAATTATTAGATTTTTTGTGATTTCTAAATTTGAATTATTTTTATCAGTAAGGATAGCTTTATTAGGGTGAATAATTTTGAAAATGAGTTCTAAATTATCAATACCTTGAATAGAATTTAGATCTAAATCTAACCTGTAAAAGTATTTTTTAAAAAAAATGAAGTTTTTTTGAATAGTATTAATTTCTATATTTGTTGATTCACCCGCTAACTCTCCAGCTGTATTTTGTGTGATTTTAAGAACTTGCTTTGTATCCTCTAAATTGAGATTTTTATGTTTCAAAGAAAAGATTGATTCGCTTTGTTCAATTTCTGCGTCAGGGAAAATATCTTTCATCTTCTCTTCAAATTTTAATTGCCAAGGAAATTTCTTTATGTATTTACTTTCTATCACTAAATTATTGGTTATTGAATCAAGTTCACTAAGATCAAGGGTATCCTCAATTTTAACGCAGCCACTTAAAAGTGGAATTAATAATAATAGTATTAAAAAAATGATCAGCGAAAAGCCTTTCTGAAAGGGTTTTGTTTCACCAGTTGGGGTCTCAGTTACATTAATAAATTTTTTTTTCTTCAATACTTCTCTTTTTTTGCGTAGTGAGTTAAGAGATTTTTTATTTAGTGATGGGTCGCTTTCAAACTGTACGTTCCAATTTTCTGGCTTTTTAATGTCAGGAGAGTCTATAACTTCCATCAAATATTTTGCATTTTCTCTCGTCTTATTATCGTAAGATTTTAGAAGTTCTTTACAAAACCTTTTAGCCTCCTCCCTTTTGTTGATACCACATAGAGCAGTAATTAAGATTGTTCTTAAATTTACTCCCTCTTTGCTTGATAAAGGAAATGATTCGATTATGGGCAAAAGAAATTCAATGCAATAATGATACTCACCTTTGGCTAAAGCAAGTTCTACTTTTTCTAAAACTTGCTCATAAGTTTTCATAGGTTAGGCGACTATCATTGTACCTATTCCGGAATTTGTAAAAATCTCAAGAAGTAATGAATGTTCTATTCTTCCATCAATTATGTGAGCTGCTTTGACTCCTTGGGCTAAAGCTCTTATACAGCATTCTGTCTTTGGAATCATACCTTCAGTCACAATTTTTTTATCAATAAAATCCCTTGCCTCTTTGAGATTAGTTTTTTCAACAAGACTATTTTTATTATCTTTTTCTTTTAAAATCCCTTGAGTATCTGTAAGAAGAATAAGTTTTTCTGCATTTATTGCAGCAGCAATTTCTCCGGCGACAAAATCTGCATTAATGTTATGGGAAATACCCTCCATGGTTGATCCAATGCTAGAAATAATTGGGATGTATCCTTTAGAAATAAGAGGATCTAATATTTCAGGATTGATTTTTGTAACCTCGCCCACCAACCCATGGCTACCATCTCCTAGTTCTC
This sequence comes from Prochlorococcus sp. AG-347-I19, assembly GCA_003279105.1. Classification (GTDB taxonomy): domain Bacteria; phylum Cyanobacteriota; class Cyanobacteriia; order PCC-6307; family Cyanobiaceae; genus Prochlorococcus_A. The sequence continues at coordinate 410,092 of QCBO01000001.1, read as the reverse complement.
TAGATTGAATTAAGTTGCCATCAAGACCTGATATTCCCACAGCTAAGGATCCAGTTTTATTAATCCCTTTTACAATTTGTTTGTTAACTCTACCCATTAGAACCATCTCGACAATTTCCATTGTTTTTTGATCAGTAATTCTTAATCCATTTTCGAATTTAGGAGATATTTCTAATTTCTTTAACCAATTATTAATCTCTGGTCCACCTCCATGAATTACTATCGGACAAACCCCAACGGTTGATAAAAGTGCAATGTCTCTAAAAAAAGCATTTTTTAAATTATCATTCTTCATAGCAGAACCACCATACTTGATAACAATTTTTCTACCTGAGAAACTTTGTATATATGGAAGTGCTTCGCTTAATATTGATACTCTTTGAGAATCATTCATTATTAAAATTTATTAAAACTTGATTGAATTGAGAAATTAGGTTTTTACAAATATATCCCTATATTCAATAAAAGAGAATAAAATCAAATTCTTTTTTATTATCATCGATAATAAATTCTGATTCAAGACCTTTGACGAAAAATCTATTTAATCTTTCTTGTTTTTCAATCCATTTTTCTAGAGGGACAGCGTTTAATTCGAAACGCATCCTGAGACCATTTTTTTCTTCCTTTGTAATTTCTTCTATTTCTTTTAATTGAGGGGGGTTATCCTCGTCCCACAAATTTAAAGATTCTAATGATGATTCAAGATGAGCTTTTATCCCATACCTCCATCTTGTAACATCTTTGACTAATGCTGTTAGTTCTTTTGGTCTATTAAATTTATTTGTCGCAAAATTTGTCTTGTCAAATAACTCTACAGGTGGTATTTCGGAAGTCTTTAAGCCTAAACCAATTAGGAAAATAGGTACTCCATAAAAAAAAGTAGGTACACTTAAATTCACTGAGTCTGTAAAATAAGCAGTCATTCCAACAAAAGCTAATATACCCCCAGCGGTTACGATTAAGTTTCCAGGCGATAAGTATTTCTTCATTTTGATTTAGTAGAATGAGGTTTAAATTGGCTAACAAGTATTATGCAAGATCCTAATACTGCAAATCAAGGAGATTTAATTTTTAAACTTGATCAAGATAGAGCATGGCTACTAGAAAATCTTGATAAGGGTAAATGGCCAGAAATCAGAAGCGAACTTGCCGCGCTTGAAAGAAAAATAAGCAAATTAATTATAAGTGTTCAAGAAAATAATGTTAATATTTGATCTAAAAAGGTATTTCGTCAACTTCAGGGACTAAAGGTGAACTATCCCAACTAGATTTTTTGGCGGTTTCTTTATTTTTAAATGACTCATTATTTTCTTTTTGATCAGACTTAATAACATCAACTGGCGATATTTGATGAATTTTTGAAGCTGTTAGTTCTGGTTGCTTTTCTTTTGTTCCGTCTTTTCTAGTGACAGAATTCATCTTTAGACGTCCCTCAATAACAATATTTTGCCCTTCCTTTAGTTCATCTATCATTTCTTGGGCAATATTTCCCCATCCTATGATCTTGAGATCTCTGGTTGGATCTTCACTACGTAATCCTTTAAAATTAACAATCATTTCTGCAATTGGAGTTTGGTTTTCTTTGGTATACCTCATTTGGGGAGCGCTATTAATTACCGCCTGAATTAAACAATGATTCATTACTTACTATTTAATTAAAGACATACTGATGCAGAATCAAGAAAATTGCTATAAAAATGTTTGGATCCTATCAGGAACTTCTGATGGGCCTGTAATAGCTAATAGACTTCTTGAACTTAATTATTCAGTCTTTGCAAGTGTTTTAACTTATAAAGCAGGGCAAGCTTATATTGAAAATCCAAAGTTACATATCATTACAGGTAAATTAAATAATAAAGATCAAATAATTAATTTCATAAATAAAAATAAAATCACATGCGTTGTAGATGCTACTCATCCGTTTGCCGTATTAATTTCTAAAAATCTTAATAATGCATGTAAAGAGATTAATATACCTCTCTTACTATTTGAGAGGAAATCTCTAATAAATAACACTAATAATTTTTTTTATATTAATGGTTTAAAGGATATAAATAATGTTGATATAGAAAATAAGAATATTCTTCTGGCAATAGGATCAAGATTCCTTAACGATACAGCTAATTATTATATTGATAGTAAAGCAAATGTATTTACAAGGGTACTTCCAACTTATGAGAGTATAACTAAAGCTTTTGGATCATGTATTAAAAATTCAAACATAGCGATACTTGAACCGAGTAAAAATAATAAAAGCATTTTAGAAAAAAAACTTTGTGATTTTTGGGAGATAGATTATGTTCTATGCAGAGAATCTGGAAGTTATTCTCAGAAAAACTGGGAGAGTATAGTTTCTGGCAGTAAAATGAAGTTATTTTTGGTTAAAAGGCCGAAAGTTAAAAATGATTATTCTTACTCTTTTGATCAATATCACAATTTGATAAATCACATAATTAAAAATATTGATTTTTAATTCATTATGGAAGTATTAGTTATGATCACAACTGAATCAAGTAAAGCAAATGCTTTGCGAATGGCTAAATTACTCATACAAAATAAACTTGCAGCTTGTGTTTCGATAAAGCAAATTTTTTCAATTTATAAGTGGGAAGATGAAATTGAAGAAAGTAAAGAGTTTGAAATCACAATAAAAAGTAAACTAGAACTTAAAGATCTTTTAATTGATTTCGTAAATAAAAACTCCACATATGATGTCCCTCAAATTATTAACAAAAAATACCATGCTGAGATGAAATACTATGATTGGTTGAATAAGACTATTTGATTAAATCTATTTTATTAACTCTTTAAGATCAATATCTGATCTAGATCCTAATTGCGTAATTATTTGTCCCGCACAAATTGAAGCTATCTCTCCGCATTTTTTGAGGGAACAATTGTTTATTAATCCATGGATAAATCCTCCCGCGTAGATATCTCCCGCTCCTGTAGTGTCAATAATCTTGCCTTTCGTTGTTGACTCAATTATTTCAACATTATTTTTGTTAACTATAAGAGAACCATTGCTTCCAAGAGTTACTATGACTAATTCACATAAGGAAGATAGGTCTTCTTGACAGCTTGCTAATTTATCATTTTTAAATAGACTTAACACCTCGGCTTCATTACAAAAAACAATATCTATATATTCATAAATTAATTCCAAGAAACTCTGACGATGTCTATCTACACAAAATGAATCAGACAAAGAAAGGATTATTTTTGTATTAGATTGTTTTGCAATTTGGGCAGCTTTAATAAAAGCTTTTTTGGCTAATTCGCTGTCCCATAAATATCCTTCTAAATATAAGTATTTACTTTCCTTGATTGCAGTAAAGTCAATGTCTTTTGGTTCAAACTCTACAGATGCTCCTAGGTAAGTGCACATAGTTCTTTGTGCATCAGTTGTAATCAAAATGATTGAATGAGCTGTTGGAGCACCTTCAATAGTTGGTGGAGTATTAAATATAGTTTTACTTTTTTTTATATCATCAGAAAAGAAATTCCCAAATTGATCATTTTTCACTCTACCTATAAACTGCACATAATTTCCTAATTCTGCTAAAGAAACAACAGTATTTGCTGAGGACCCACCTGAAATTTGTTTGATCACTTTGCAACGTTCTAATAATCTCTGAGATTCTTCAGAATTAATTAGATTCATTGATCCTTTATCCAGATTATTTATCTCAAGAAACTCATCTTCAATATTTACAATAATATCTACTATTGCATTGCCAAGACCAACGAGATCAACTTTTTTATGTTCAAAATGTCTAAAGGATTCCTTCATGAATTTGGAACTAAATTACCTTAGCAGTGCTCTTTTAGGACCATGTATTGGGTCTTCAATTACTATGGTTTGATCTCTATTCGCCCCCAAGGAGACAATGGCAATTGGAACCTCCATTAATTCAGCTAAAAATCTTAGATAATTCATAGCATTCTCTGGGAGATCAGATAGTTTTCTGCAATCTGCAGTTGAACATTGCCAACCTTTTAATTTTTTGAAGATTGGCTTACATTTTTTTAAGTCATCTGAATTTGTAGGAAAGTAATCTATTTCCTCTCCATCGAGATCATATGCAATGCAAACTTGAATCTCATCTAATTCATCTAAGACATCAAGTTTCGTTACGGCTAAACAATCAAGACCATTTACAGATACAGCATATTTACCAATAACTCCATCAAACCACCCACATCTTCTCCTTCTACCAGTAGTGGTTCCAAACTCACTGCCTCTATCACAGAGTTGATCATTAATACTTCCTTGTAATTCAGTTGGGAATGGCCCTTCACCTACTCTCGTGGTATAAGCTTTTGCGACACCTATGACTCTATCAATTAAAGTTGGACCAACTCCAGCTCCAATACATGCTCCTCCTGATATAGGGTTTGATGAGGTAACAAAAGGATAAGTCCCATGATCTAAGTCAAGTAGAGTCCCTTGAGCACCTTCGAAAAGAATATTCTTTTTATTTTTTGAGGCTGCATGTATAGTCCTCGTACAGTCAACAACATGCTTTGATAATCTTTCCCCATAGTTAAGATATTCTTCAACAATATCTTCTAATTTAAGTGGTTTAATGCCATAGATTTTTTCAAGTAGACCGTTTTTTTCTCTTAATGGAATTTCGATCACATCACTTAACCTTTCCTTATTGAGCAAGTCTCTTATCCTAATGCCATTTCTTTGTGACTTATCCGCATAAGTTGGGCCAATCCCACGACCTGTGGTCCCTATTTTGTTTGAACCCCTATCAGCCTCCATCGCTTCATCTAATATTCGGTGGTAGGGCATTGTTACATGTGATGTTGATGAAATTTGTAATCCTGAGATATCAATTCCATTATCAATTAACATATCAATTTCTTTAAGCAAGATTTTTGGATCTACAACAGTTCCCGAACCAATTAGACAAGAAGTATTTTTATAAAGTATCCCTGAGGGAATTAAATGTAATTTTAAGACTTTATCATCTACGACTATAGTATGACCTGCATTTACTCCTCCTTGATAGCGAACTACAACATCCGCCGAACGACTGAGTAAATCCGTTATTTTACCTTTTCCTTCGTCACCCCATTGGGCTCCGATTACAACAACATTGGCCAATTTTAGAAGAGCATTATTTTTGTGCGAATATTTAATATATTCAAAAATCTTGGTTTACTTTTAAAAAGTAAATTAATTGTATCAACTTTCTCTTAGAACCATTTTTTCAGCAAGAGAAAATTCTTTGGTTAAACGCTCTTTAAGTTTATCTGGTAAAGGTCTACTTGCAAAGTTTTTGTAATGACCTGCCATAGCATTTAATGCTGTTTGCATTGTGGTAAATGATTGCGTTTTATTAACCATCCCTCTATTTCTATATCTTGAAATATAGTCAGTTATGAGTGTAAGAGCCTCACTTCTTACTTCATCTTTATTTGGTGAATCTTTTGGAGTATCAACAGCTGTTTGTAATGTTTTTACAACTGAAATTGTATCCTTTGTATAGTCACCTGTCATAGCAGTTTTTGCGGCAATGGAAGGGGAACTAAATAGTGTAAAAACAACAATTAAGGATATTGCAAAAGATATAGCTTTGGTAAGTTTCTTAAAAAATAATTTTGATGTCCATTTCAGTAACATAACTTAGCTCCCAAAAAAAATAAGCCTCAAGACTTTTTATTGTACATTATTTCAGATTCGGAAATAAATGTTTCTAACAATTTATCAGCACTAATTTTAAGCTTTGTATTATTTGTTCTGCATAAAAGTTCTACTTCTTTATTAATAGAATCTCTGCCAATAATTATCTGAAAAGGAATACCAATTAATTCCGCATCTTTAAATTTCACTCCAGCTCGATCGTTTCTATCGTCAAGAAGGACATCAATTTTATTAATTAAAAAGTTGCTATAGATTTGCTCAGTAAGATCACTTTGAATAGGATCTTTTAGGTTTGTTGGGATAATAATAACTTCAAAAGGAGAAATCTGGATAGGCCAACAAATTCCTTTTTGATCATGATTCTGTTCGATAGCCGCTTGAGCTATTCTTGTCACTCCTATTCCATAACAACCCATCCATAAATTTTTTAACTGACCGTCCTTATCAGAGAACTTTGCATTTAATTTTTCACTATATTTCTGACCTAGTTGGAAAATATGTCCAATCTCGATACCTTTTTTTTCTTTAAGTTCTTCATTATCATAAAAACTCACTTTATCTCCTTTTTGAGCATTCCTGATATCCTCAATTAGATAGTCTTTCGAATCAAAAGAAAATTCTTGAAAAACTCTATGGAAATTAACTTTATTCCCACCACTTATAAACTTTGAAAGTTCATTTGCAGAATTATCAATTATTCTTGTCCATTTTTTTTCCCAATTAGAACTAGCTTTAATAGTTTTATTATCTAAATCTGGCCCGATAAAACCTAAGGGTAAACCAACTAGATTTTTTTCGATAGTATTATTGTCTTCAATCTTTTTAAGATTAAGGAGATTGAAGTGATGAAGTTTATTGATTAAGTTAAAAAGCTTTACTTCATTAATGTGTTGATCGCCTCTTATGCATGCAAGAATTGGGACCTCAAATTTTCCCTCGAACTGTGCAAGGAATATTACTACTTTAATAATCTGACTTGGGTCTAAATTGTTATTATTGCAAACTTCTAGGATTGTTTTTTGATGAGGCGTTTCCAACCACTCTGCAATATTATCTTTTAGTGGAATAGGTTGAGAGGGTAGAGAAACAGCTTTTTCTATATTGGCGGCATAAGAACCGCTTTGAGTGAACAAAATGGAATCTTCCCCAGCATCAGCAGTGACCATAAATTCTTTAGATGAAGCACCGCCAATTGCTCCACTATCAGCTTCAACCCCAACTGTTTGCAGTCCACAAGATTTAAAAATATTTTCATAAGCATTGCCCACTTTTTCATAGAAAGAAGCTAGATCGTTTTCTGAAGAATGAAAAGAATAACCATCTTTCATTATGAACTCTCTACTTCTCATCAATCCAAACCTTGGCCTTATTTCATCTCTAAATTTTGTCTGAATTTGGTAAAAACATTGAGGTAATTGCTTATAGGAGTTGATGGTCTCTGATGCAATACTCGTGATCACCTCTTCGTGAGTTGGGGCTAAACCAAATTCTTTACCTTGTCTATCTTTGAGATTAAACATTATTCCTTCACCTGCGGTATATCCTTCCCACCTTTCACTTTTTTTCCATAAATCTGCAGGATGAAGTTGGGGTAATAGTAATTTTGTACAACCAATACTATTAAGTTCTTTTTCTATTATTGCGGATATTTTTTCAATAACTCTAAGCATTAGTGGCATGTATGCATAAATACCGCTGTTAACTCTGCGAATATACCCAGCTTTTAAGAGTAATTGATGTGAAATAATCTCAGCTTCAGAAGGTGTGTCACGAAGTGTCCCCAGAGGAAATGAGGTGGTCACGCGCATACAGAAAAATCCTTAGATAATATTTAATTTTATCAATTAAGATGAAAAAATAATTTAAAGTGTCTTGAGTCCCTCAACGCTGCTAGTCCAAGAATGTTCTTTCTGCTAACTTTTTCTGTAATGAAGTTCAAACTTTTTAAAAAGTTCATTACTACTTAATCATTTTCTTAAGATTATGGAAAATATAGATTCCAATATTTCTAGTGAAGAGGAATTAGTAGGTATTGATGAAGTTCAAAAATTCCTAAATAGATCAAGAGCTTCTGTCTATAGGTATACAAATACAGATTTAAGAAATCTAAACCCTAGTTTTAATCCAAGAAAATTAAATCCCGAATTTCGGACTGATCAAAAAGATCCTTTAAAATTTCATCCTAATGAAGTAGCAAGATTTGCAAAAGATATTTTAAGAATAAAGGAAGTTACTGTAGAGGTCTTTAATACACCCTCGTCCGCTGCTCAAAATATACTGGCGCAAATATTAGACGAATTACAATCTATTAGGTCTTTGCTAGAAAAAGAGTAATAAAAAAGTCACCAATTAATGTTTTGATTTATTGACATTTTGAATGTAGGATAATGATGTTTAATTATCTCCTTAATCTTTACCAAATAAAGAGTTCTTGAGTTACACGAAATCAAAGCAGTTTATTCAAAGTAAATCAAGCGAAGAATCTTCTCATGGTTCTGCTCGAAATGATTTTGAAAGAGATGATGATGACCCCTTAAGTATAAGGAGTTTATCAATAACATCTTTAGGTATTATTTTTGCCTTTTTGACAATTTTTTTACCTTCAATGAGCATTTTAATTGGCAGACCTTTATCTCAAGGAAACGAGATAATTCATAATCACGATTTTAAAAAAGATGGACCTTAGTTCAATACCTCCATCTCCAATGAAGGGAATAGTGAATATTGTTGTTGAAATACCTGCAGGGAGTAGGAATAAGTATGAATATTGCTCTGACGCAGGAATAATGGCCCTTGACAGAGTATTACATTCTTCAGTGAGGTACCCTTTTGATTATGGTTTTATCCCAAATACCCTTGCGGAAGATGGAGCTCCCCTTGATGCAATGGTGATAATGGACGAACCTACTTTTGCAGGTTGTCTAATAAAAGCTAGACCTATTGGAGTTTTGGATATGCATGATTGTGGTGCATATGATGGAAAACTTTTATGTGTGCCTATGGCTAATCCTAGGCAGGCTAACATAGTGAGTATTAATCAAATTGCTCCTAATCAGCTTGAGGATGTTGCAGAATTTTTTAGAACAAGTAAAGGACTCGATGGAAGAACAGTTCAAATTGATGGTTGGAGGGATTTTGATGTAGTTGAAAATTTATTGAAAAGTTGTATGCCTCTAAAAAAGAAAAACTTTAAAGTACTTAAGAAATCAAATATAAGTAAATTAAATTGAAAAAAATAATTTTTTATAGTTATTTAAAATGCTCTACATGCCGAAAAGCTGCAAAGTGGCTTGAAAGCAAAGATTTTGAATTTCAGTTAATTGATATTGTAAAAGAACCTCCACTTGTTAATTATTTAAATCTAGCCTTAGAACAATACTCTGATGATAAGAAAAGGATTTTTAATACAAGAGGTAAAGCCTTTAAAACTCTTGATCTTGATATTGATCGTTTGTCAAAGGAAGAAATTATTCAACTTCTTTTAAGTGATGGCAAATTAATAAAAAGACCATTTTTGATTTACGAAGTGAAAAAAGTAATATTAGGTTTTAACGAAATTGAATATGCAAAACAATTTATATAAGTTTAGAAAATCAAGACTTGATTAATCCTATGCCTAGTTCCATAAAAGGTTTTTTAAAAGAATGGGGTCTACTAATTCTATTAACTTTTTTTGTTTCTTCTTGTAGATCCTTTTTTGCAGAACCACGTTATATCCCTTCTGGTTCAATGCTCCCAGAATTACAAATAAATGATAGGTTAATTATTGAAAAATTTTCGCTAAGAAACTCTTTACCAAAAAGAGGAGATATTGTTGTTTTTAACTCACCTTACTCGTTTGACAAAAAATTAATTTCATCAAGATCTAAGCCTTTACCAAAAAAAAGATATTGTTTTTTTATGAGTTTTCCTCCAATGTCGTTTATTCCTGGTTTGAGGGATCAAGCTTGCGATGCTTATATTAAAAGAGTAGTAGCCCTTCCAGGAGAAATTGTAAGCGTAAACTCTAATGGTGAATTAATAATAAATAATAAATTAATTCCTGAACCCTATGTCTCTTATAAGTGCTCATTATCCCTATTTAATAATTGTGGTAAATTTGAAAACATTAAAGTGCCAGAAGATCATTTTTTAGTTTTAGGTGATAATAGGTCAAATAGCTGGGATGGAAGATATTGGCCTGGAAGTAAATTTCTTCATAAAAAAGAGATAATTGGTAAAGCATATTTCAGATTTTGGCCTCTTAGTCAAGTTGGCTTTTTCAGTAAATGAAGCCTTTTTCATGACCCGACTTTATCAAAATAAATTTTTAACAAGGTTTAATTTAAAGTGCTCCTGAAGCAGTTGAATCAAGTATTCCCCCTAGGTGTGTTGTAATGTTAAGAGCGCTAATCAAAGGGGGCTTATTAGGATCATTAAAAAGATCAATTATAGTTATGCCGCCATTACCCTGTTTTATCATCCAAATATTTGAATAATTAATCCCAAGGATATTACAAATTAGAGTTTTATTGACTGCATCATGAGCAACCATGAGGGTTTGATCATTATCCTTTTGAGATAAACAAATTTTATCAAAAGCTTCTACTGACCTTTCTGATACATCTTTTATACATTCACCTTCGGGCATTATTACTTCTTCAGGTTTATCATGCCAATTTTTTAATAAAGCAGGCCACTCTTCTCTAATTTCTGCTTCCAATTTACCCTCCCATAATCCGTGACTGATTTCTACGAGTGAATCTATTTTCTCAATTTTTAAATCTTTGTTATTTTGAAGAATTATTTGTGCAGTCTCATAAGGCCTATGCATTGAACTTGAAAATGCCTTATTGAAAGAAATATTTCTCAAATATTCAAAAGTCTTTCTAGCTTGATCTTTTCCGTTTTCATTTAAAGGGATATCTATTTGACCTTGAAATCTACCTTCTTTGTTCCAGTTAGTTTCACCATGCCTTATTAGAAATATTCTGGAATCTCCAATTTTATTTGGAATATTTTTATTAAGATGGGAAGTTTGATTTAAGCATTCAATTTGAGTCTTAAAAGAGTTATCTTTCTTTGAAATATTGAGTATCGAGAAAGAAGCATTTTCTAATCTTATTTTTCTAAAACCTTGCTTAGGCTTCCCTAATAACAAGAGTATTAAACATCTGAGAATTGCATTATGTCCAACAACTAAAATATTTATATCATCTTTGTCTTGATAAATTTTTAAAATATCTTCTACAAAATTTGTTGCTTGAATAAATAATTCTTGAATTGGTTTATAAGTTTTATTGTCATTTCTTTTTAAGATGAGATTTTCTGGATCATTTTTCCATATAGGGTAAATTTCTGGAAATTTCTTTTTTATTTCATCAATTTTTAGACCTGACCATTCACTAAGATCTACCTCTAGCAAATTATCGTCGAATACAATATTTTGTTCTTTATTGAAGGTCTTTTTAATTGTTTTTGCAGTCTCTGCCGCTCTCACAAGTGGGGAGGAATAGATTTTATCGAAGTTTATTTTTGATAATGCTTTTCCTGCTTTTCGGGCTTGTTCGTATCCTTCATCGGTTAATAATGAATCGTCTGCTCTTCCTTGAATTAATCCTTTTGCATTGAAACTGCTTAGTCCGTGCCTAACTAAAATTAATCTTATAGACATTATATAAATTTGAAAATTAAGATAATTTAATCATCTCATGGCGTGATTAAAATAGATACATAAATATAAGGAAATTCAATGATAACTAACTATAGTTTTCAGGAATATAATAAGTTATGATCTTTAAAAACAGTTCCAAGTCAAAACTCACTTTAGCTTTTATTTCTATCGTCATAACTTTTTTTGTATGGCAACAAGGCTTAAGAGACAGTTTAAATAGACCATCTGTTTCATTTGATATTAGTCAAAAAGAGCAAGAAATTGCAGAATTATCTGTCCAATCAATACCTGTAAATCTTAAAAAATTTTTTATCATTAATGATCCTGTTGATCAAATAAATAAATCACTCTCTGATGTCTCATTTGAAGAGCTAACAGAAAGAAATAAATTTATTCGAATAATCACTTCAGAATCAAATGATTATTTAACTTATAAAAATTTATCCAAAGATTTTAAAGATAAAAACTTTAAATTTCTGATTGATGAGATAGAAAAAAAATCTAAGAATAATTTATATAAAGCAAATTCTGATAAGTTTGATTTATTTAAAGGTGATAGATTTTTATATCACCTTTTAAGCAGGAAATTTGATTTTGACGATAGTGCATTAATAACAAAATCATTTTCAAGAAAAATGTTTTTAAAAATATTAGCCATAAGACTAATTCCACTTTTAACAATACTTATTGGCTCTATTCTGGCTTTAAAAATATTATATAAAACCATATCTTTGAAAAAGTTTGGTTGGAAAGAAATTAAATCATTAGATTTAGAATTAATAGATATGGTTTTATTAATTGCAGGCGGATTTGTTGTTTTAGGAGAAGTGGTATCACCTTTATTCTCTATCAGTTTGGTTGAACTTTTTTCTAAAAATATCTCTAATGAATTGTCTCAATCTTTAAAAATTTTCTTTGGATATCTTTTTATGGCTATTCCGCCATTATGGATAGTTTTTTATCAAATTAAATCCTTGAATGGTGAATTTACTTTTAAAAAGGATTATTTACAGTTCAATTTCTTGCCAATAAAATATGCAATTATTCAGGGAATTAAAGGTTGGTTAACAATTGTTCCTTTTGTTTTATTGGTCTCTCTAATTATGAATAGTCTGATCGATAATCAGAATGGTAGCAACCCCTTGCTGGAAATTGTTCTTAATAATAAGAATAATTACTTTTCATTTTTTCTGTTATTTGTAACAACAACTCTATTAGCTCCTCTATTTGAAGAAATTATATTTCGCGGTATTTTACTGCCAACTCTTTCAAGAGATTTTGGAGTAATTTCGGGCATCATAGTTTCAGCTTTTATCTTTGCATTAGCCCATTTAAGTTTGGGAGAAATGCCGCCATTATTTGTTCTAGGGATTGGATTAGCAATTACAAGAATTGCTTCAGGGAGTTTGTTTTCCGCAGTGATTATGCATTCTTTATGGAATGGATTGACTTTCTTAAATTTGTTCCTATTGAGGACATAAAGAATTTAATTTTTACTTGCGAATCATACAAAAAGATGTTTATTTAATTAATAAGACTTCTTTTATTTAAAAAATAAATCATAGATGAAACCTTATGGGAATCAACTTAATTTAAAAAAAAAAGTTTCATATGAAAGTAAAAAAAACCCTGAAAAAATATCTATAATTAATTTCAAATTAATACATCAAATTTTCGACACCATTAATATCTCTCTTTTGATATTAATTTTCACCTTGTTTTTCTTGTCTTTGAATAGTCAAAGAAAATGGTCAAATACATATAAAAACTTATCTAAAACAAGAGCTATCAATAATAATCTTATTGATTATATTTCCAAAATTGAGGAATTTTATATTAGTGAACTTGAGTCTATTAATTCTTATACAAAAACTAAACCTAAAGATTTAATCTATCTAGATAAACTTCCAGAAAAAAAAGAAAGTTTATTTAAGAAAAATTTAAGTAGTTTCATTGAAGGCTATGTAGATAGCAAATATCAAAGGGGATATTGATGAAAAAATACAAAAAAATTGTTCGTCTAACACCGCTGGATCAAAGAAGATTTAAGTTTCTCTATATTTTTAGTTTACTACTAATATTTTGTTTGTTTGGTAGGTTAGTTAAATTGCAAGTCTTTAACGCATCTGATTTGCAAAGGAAAGCTAGATTAATACAGTCCTCTAAAATTAACGCCTTAAAAAAAAGGAGATCAATTGTGGATAGAAATAATAGACTAATTGCTTACGATAAACCTCTCTACAAATTATGGGCCCATCCACAATATTTTAATTTTCCTGGAGATTCAATTAATAGAGTTCGCAGTATTGAAGAAGTTACAAAAAAATTGTCATCTATCTTGGATATTAATAATGAAATACTCGTTGAGAAATTTAATAATAAAATGATTGGTATCAAGCTTTTGGATAAGATTTCTGAAGAAAAGGCAGAACAGATTAAGAACCTTCAAATAAGCGGACTTGATTTGTTTAAATATTCGCAGAGATATTATCCCCAAGGAGAGCTTTACTCTAATCTTGTAGGTTTTGTTAATGATGAGAATAAAGGTTCGGCAGGTTTAGAGCTTCATTTAGATAATCAAATTAAAGTTTTTAATAAAAGTAATTTAATAAAAAGAGGCGGAGATGGAACTCCTCTACCAGATAATTCGGCCCCAGGTGATTTTATTTATGATTACAAAAGTTTAGGACTAACTATAGACTCAAAATTACAGAAAGCGTCATTCAATGCATTATCAAAACAAGTAAGCGAATGGAAAGCCAAGAAGGGATTTGCCATAGTTATGGATGTTAATAATGGTCGGATCCTCTCCTTGGTTACAGTCCCATCATATGATCCAAATAAATTTTGGCAGTATGATTCTGAACTCTTTAGGGGTTGGTATTCTCAAGATTTATTTGAGCCTGGTTCAACTTTTAAACCTATTAATCTTGCCTTAGCGTTAGAAGAAAAAGTAATCCAGAAAGATGGATTAGTTGAAGATATTGGAAAGATTAAGGTTGGAGGATGGACACTTTCGAATTGGAATAAAAAAGGTAATGGATATATTGACTATCCAAAAGTATTGCAGGTTTCAAGTAATGTTGGGATGGTAAAAATAATGCAAAATTTAGACCCCAAAATTTATTGGGATTGGCTACAAAATTTAGGAATAAATAAAAATTTAGAGACTGACTTATTTGAATCAACTGCTGGCCAACTAAAGAGAAAAGATTTATTTGTAAATCAATCAATTGAACCTGCTGTAACTGCTTTTGGTAAAGGGTTCTCAATCTCGCCACTTAAATTGGTTCAACTTCATGCTGCTTTAGCGAATGGAGGTTTTGAAGTGACTCCACATGTAACCTCAACTTTCAAAGAAAGAGTTACTAAAAATCCAAAGAAACAATTTTTTTCACCGGATGTCTCTAAAATTGTTCTTGAATGGATGGAGAGTGTAGTTGATAAAGGTAGTGGATCTGGAGCAAAAATCGAGGGTTATAGGATAGCTGGGAAAACTGGTACTTCTCAAAAAGCCATAAATGGTTCGTATACAAGTAAAAAAGTTTGTAGTTTTGTCGCAACCTTACCAGTTAATGATCCAAAATTTGCTGTCCTTGTGGTTGTTGATGAGCCATCTAAATCATATGCATATGGTTCAACTGTTGCAGTACCTGTAGCGAAAGAAATTATCGAGAGTTTGATAGTAATTGAAAAAATACCTCCTAATATTAAAGATCACGGAATGATTGTTAAAAAACCCTAAAATTTTCCTTTTTTATAAATATTTAGTTCATTATCTGATGATTTCATCAGGAATAAAAGCTAGTTTATATATATATATGATTATCTAGATATGAAATCAATTTTAGAACAATTGTCCTCAATGACCGTTGTTGTTGCTGATACTGGAGATTTAGATTCGATAAAAAAATTTCAACCAAGGGACGCCACCACCAATCCATCGCTAATACTTGCTGCTGCTAAGAACCCTGATTATGTGAAATTAATTGATAAAGCTTTAGAAAGTTCAGAAAATGCCTTGCCACAAGGATTCTCCGAAATTGAATTAATCAAAGAAACTGTTGACCAAGTTTCAGTATTTTTTGGAAAAGAAATATTGAAAATTATTTCAGGGCGAGTATCTACAGAAGTTGATGCAAGATTGAGCTTTGACACCGAAGCTACGGTAGAAAAAGCGAGAAAACTGATCAATCTTTACAAAAATTTTGGAATTGAAAAGGAAAGAATTTTGATTAAGATTGCAGCAACTTGGGAGGGAATTAAGGCAGCTGAAATTTTGGAAAAAGAGGGTATTAAGTGCAACTTAACTTTACTTTTTAACTTCTGCCAAGCGGTAACTTGCGCCAATGCAAAGATAACTCTAATTTCTCCTTTTGTTGGTCGTATATTAGATTGGCATAAAGCAAAAACTGGTAAAACTAGTTTTGTTGGTGCTGAAGATCCTGGTGTTATTTCTGTTACACAAATATACAAGTACTTTAAGGAAAAGGGACTCAAGACAGAAGTAATGGGAGCGAGTTTTAGAAATCTTGATGAAATAAAAGAATTAGCAGGTTGCGATCTTTTAACAATTGCACCAAAATTTCTTGAGGAACTGAAAAAAGAAAAAGGAGAGTTAGTTAGAAAATTAGATGTAAGTACCCAAATAGATAATTCTATTGATTACGAATTTGAAGAAAAAGATTTCAGATTAAGTATGTTAGAAGATCAAATGGCAAGTGAAAAGCTTAGTGAAGGTATCACTGGATTCAGTAAGGCTATAGAAGAATTGGAAGAGCTGTTACTAAATAGATATTCAGAGATTAAAAATCATAAATTGATTTCTGCTAACTAAATTTAAGTTTGAATTAGAAAAAAAATTAAGTTCCACTCTTTGTTAAAAGTCTTCTAATAACTCTTTTTGCAATATCTTCATAACTCATTTCTCCTGATAATATTTGAGCAATTCGTTTAGGTGCTGTTTTTCTTTTGACACCTAATTGGTATCCAGTTCTAGGAAATCTATAAAATACTTGGGCTATTCTCCTTCCCCAAGCCATTGATTTCCCCCAAATGTTGTTAATTTTTTTCGTATAAAGATTTAAATCATCTACTTTTCCTGATAGGCACTGATCTATGTATTCTGCAGCATGAAAACTGCTAATTAAAGAAGGTCTAATTCCTTCAGCTAAAAAAGGATCACATAGAGATGCTGCATCTCCAACCGCTAAAACTTTGTCACCATTAATTGAGTGAAAGCCGTTCCATACCCTCAGTTTCTTACTAATTGTATTATGAGGAAAATCATCAAAACCGAAGCTTCTGATAACTTGTTTATTTATAGCCTGATTTTCTAAGAGACCATTATTTATAAAAGTACCTAAACCAATATTTAAGCTTTCTCTTAAGGGGAATGCCCATGCAAAACCAAATTTTATAAATCCAAACTCAAATCTAACTGCATCTCTAGGTATTTCACCTAACCCTTTCAATCTTAATGAGATTGTATTAGCAAATTTCGGTTTTGTTGGCCCTAAATTGAAATAACTCGCCCATTTCGATTGGGACCCATCTGCAATTACAAGAAATTCTGAAATATATTTTATTTTGTTGTTGCAAATAATTTCCCATTTATCATTTTTTTTTATGATTTTATGTATTAATAATTGTCTCATTAACTGAACTCCATTACTCAAGGATTCATCAAGTAATAATTGATCTAGTTTTTCTCTTTTAACAATCCAAAAAGGGGATTCACCAGTCAGATCAGCAGTTACATTATCTGCAGCTTTCCATCTGAATTCAACATTCTTAATTTTTGATTCTATGCAATCTTCTATATTTAAAGGAAGATATTTTTGCATTGAAGATGCCATCCCACCTGCACATGGTTTGTAATCTTTGGCTTTTTCTTTTTCTATAATTAAAACGGAATATCCTTTCTTTGATAGGTTAAGAGCGGTAGAAGATCCTGATAAACCTCCACCAATTATTACAACGTCAAATCCTATCAAACTTTTAGAATTTCCTTCTCTTTCTCAGACAATTTAGTTTCTATTAAAGCAATATATTTATCAGTAATTTTCTGAATTTCAGATTGATTGCCTCTCGATTCGTCAATAGAAATGAGACCATCTTTTTCGTCTTTTTTTTCTTTATCAACAGCATCTCTTCTAATATTTCTCAAAGCTACTTTTCCTTCCTCTGCATATTTAGAGGCTAATTTGCAAAATTCTTTTCTTCTTTCCTCTGTTAAAGGAGGAACATTTATTCTTATAACTTTCCCATCATTATTTGGAGTAATACCTAAATCACTCATAGAAATAGATTTCTCTATCGATTGTAAACATGAAATATCAAAGGGTTGTATTGAAATTGTTTGTGAATCAACAGTGCTTATTGTGGCAAGTGATTTAATTGGTGTTTCTGCTCCGTAGTACTCAACACTTACTCTGTCTAACAATGAAGCATTAGCTCTACCTGTCCTAATTGTATTAAAGTTTCTTTGGGTTGCTTCAATACTTTTATTCATATTTTCTTTAATTTCTTTTTCTTTCATAATAAAAAAATTTAAATGAGCTTTAACTAATTAATGAACCTATAGGATCCCCAGCAACAGCTTTGGAGATATTACCTTTCTTGAATATATCAAAAACCATAATAGGGATATTGTTATCTTTGCATAGTGCAATTGCAGTACTATCCATTACTGCAATTTCATCACTAAGAACTTGTTGATAACTAAGGGTAGAATATTTTTTTGCATCTTTAAATTTATTAGGATCACAATTATATACTCCATCAACTTTGGTAGCCTTCATGACAACTTCAGCATTTATCTCTGCTGCCCTAAGAGCCGCTGTAGTGTCAGTTGTAAAAAATGGATTTCCGCATCCACCTCCGAAGACTACAACTCTACCTTTCTCAAGGTGTCTCATAGCTCTTCTTCTTATATAGGGTTCTGCAATTTCCTGCATTTCGATTGCTGTTTGCACTCTGGTTGCAACCCCTACTCTTTCTAAACCATCTTGAAGTGAAATTGCATTCATTACTGTTGCGAGCATCCCAACATAATCCGCCGTAGCTCTATCCATACCATCTGCAGACCCTTTAAGCCCCCTAAATATATTTCCACCCCCAACAACTATTGCAAGTTGTACATTATTTTCGACTACTTTTGAAACATCCTCTGCAATTGACTGAACTATAGCAGGATCAATACCATATGGCTTTTCACCCATTAGTGCTTCACCACTAAGTTTTAAGAGAACTCTTTTGTAAGTCATTCAATAATTGTACTTTTAAGACCTTAGCAAGTAAATGCACCAAATTTATTTTTTGTTCAGATATTGCTTGCGTCTTTAAACATTTCTAAACCTGCCTAAAGAAAATTTAAATAATAATTTGCTGTAATTAAAATTCAACACACTTTTGGGCTTTTATTCCTTGTTCTTTAAAAGGATGTCTTATTAGTTTCATTTCTGTAACTAGATCAGCGTAATTGATAATTGAATCAGATGCTCCCCTTCCAGTTAAAACAATATGATTTTTTCTATTATTTAAGCTATTTAAAAAAGTGATAATTTCTTCTGGTGCTAGATATCCAAGTTTTGTAGCGATATTAATTTCATCAAGAATAATAAGTTTATAAGATTTGTTTTTTATATATTCTTTGGCTAGTTGCCATGCTTCCTGAACTAATTTTTCATCTCTTATTCTGTCTTGTGTTTCCCAAGTAAATCCTTCTCCTAATGAATGCCAAGATACGTTTGGAGACAAATTTTTAAGTGCTTTTTCTTCTCCAGTGGTCCAGCCGCCCTTGATAAATTGAATTATTGCCACTTTATAGCCATGCCCTATCGTCCTTAAAGCCATACCTAAAGATGCAGTTGTCTTGCCCTTGCCATTTCCTGTAAAGACAATCAATAATCCTTTTTTTGTTTTTCTAATTTGTAGTCTTTCTGCTTGAATATCTTTTCTTTGCTGCATTCTTTTTTTATATAAGCTCTCATCGCTATCTGGAGATAATTTTCCTCCCATTCCAAGTTTTTTTGCTTGATTATCGAGATTAAATATTTTCTCGGAAGATGAAGGTTTTTCTTGCATATGAACCTAATTTCTAATTTAATGATTATAAATCTTTAAATATTTTTAGCTTTTTTAACTTTTAATAGTGCATTATTTACTGCTTGTTGTTGATCTCTTTTAGTAATCCAGTGGTGATAAGTTTGCGTATGTAAACTAACCGAATGTCCCATCATTCTAGCTGCCACAGTATCAGGTAAATCATAAAAAATAGTTCTCACTGCCCAAGCATGCCTTAGATCATAAGGTTTTATTTGTAAAGAGTAACGCTTAAACTGATCTGTTATTTTTTTTCCAATATTCTGTAAGGTTGTGATTTTAAGGTCTCTATTAATGTTTGGTAGTAGTTCTGGATTTTCACCAAGTTTTGATAATTCGAATTTTTCCACCCATTCAGGATGAAATGGCCAAACTTGGTGCTCCCCAGTTTTAGTTGTAGGTAAAACTCTAATAATTTTGTCCCCAAAATTAGTTAGAGAACTTAAATCACAAAAAAATACTTCATGATTTCTTAATCCATATGTAGCCATCAAACCAAAAACAAATTTCCAAGATTTGTTTGGTACCTTCTCCCAAAGTTTTTCTATTAACTCGTCTGTGGGGAGTTCCCTAAATCCTGCTTTGTTTAGACCATATCCTCTAGAATTTAATTTCCAATCTTCTGGTAGTTTAATGTCCAAAAACTTAGCCAAAACACTTAGAGAAGTAGCGCATTGTTTTCTACTCCTGCTTCCTTCCTTGTAACTTTCAAGTGTCTTTTGAAATATTTTCTCCAAAGCTTGATTTTTGTTATCACTATAAACATCTAGGATTCTTTTCATATATGGTTTGTAAGAACTTCTCCAAGTAGTTTTTCTAGTGCTGGTTCTAAAATCACCTTTTTTTTCTTTAAAAAAAAATTCCTCAAATTGATTTAATCTATTTGGAAATTCAAAACCATTTTTTATTTGTTTTTTATAGGAATTACCTACCCAATTAATCCAATCAAATTGATTCAATTCCAATTGCAAATTGATTAATTGTAATTTTTTTTTGGCTTCCTCTAATCCAGAAATATTAGCCTTTAAACCAAGAGATATTCTTTGAATTTTAAAGTTATTTTTATCTTCTTTCGAGGGTAGTGAACCACGAATATTTAATTTCTCACCTCTTTTCTCAATTTTAAGCTTGCTTCCTTGAGTAGCAAATTTATCATTGACAATATTAATTTCCTGAATTACGTTCATTTACTTATATAATTGACCTTATAATGACGTTTTTAATGTTTATTTTCAATCTCTATAAATTTTAGATGGATAAAATAGGCGTCTTACTAATGAATTTAGGGGGGCCTGAACGTATTAACGATGTAGGCCCATTCTTATATAATCTTTTTTCTGATCCAGAAATAATCAGGACCCCTTTTCCTGTTTTTCAAAAGCCCCTAGCTTGGTTAATTAGTACGCTTAGGAGTACTACTTCACAACAAGCCTACCTTTCCATAGGTGGAGGTTCACCTATCAGAAGGATAACTGAACAACAAGCAAGAGAACTACAATCTAAATTAAGAGACAAAGGGTTTAATGCCACTACTTACATCGCTATGAGGTATTGGCATCCTTTTACAGAATCAGCAATTTCTGATATGAAAGCAGATGGCATAAATCAAGTTGTTGTAATACCACTGTATCCGCATTTTTCGATAAGTACTAGTGGTTCGAGCTTTAGAGAATTAAAAAAATTACGAGATTCTGATGATGAATTTAAGAAAGTTCCAATGAGATGTGTAAGGAGTTGGTTTAGTCAATCAGGTTATTTAAAGTCTATGGTCGAATTAATTTCTGAACAGATTTCACTTTGTGAATCGCCTTCAAAAGCCCATATATTTTTCACTGCTCATGGAGTTCCTAAGAGTTACGTAGAGGAAGCTGGAGACCCTTACAAGCAACAAATTGAAGATTGTTCTTTATTAATTATAAATGAGTTGGAAAAATCTTTAGGCCATAGTAACCCTCATACTCTTTCTTATCAAAGTAGAGTTGGTCCTGTTGAATGGTTGAAGCCTTATACAGAAGAAGTTTTAGCTGATCTTGGAAGGTCAAATATTAATGATCTGATTGTGGTCCCTATAAGTTTCGTTGGAGAGCATATCGAAACATTGCAAGAAATTGATATTGAATATAAAGAAATTGCTGAAAAGGCTGGTATTAAAAATTTTCGGAGAGTTAAGGCTCTAAATACTCATCCTACTTTTATTGAAGGTCTTAGTGATCTAGTTATTTCCTGCTTGGAAGGTCCTCTAATTAATATAGAGGAGGCTTCTCAGTTGCCGGAAAAAGTTAAACTTTATCCTCAGGAGAAGTGGCAATGGGGTTGGAATAATAGTTCAGAGGTATGGAACGGAAGAGTTGCAATGATTATTTTTCTTGTGCTTTTTATTGAACTTATTTCAGGCTCTGGACCTCTACATAAATTAGGCATCTTATAGAGCAAAATTGATATCTATTTGAAAATTTTTAAGTTTTTTAAAGATTTTTTTGAATACATTTCTGACATTACATTTCTAAATGAGGCAAAAGTATTTAATTGAGTTTAATATTTATAGTAAATACTGAATTTCTTTAGTGACCCTTACTTCGAGATCCTTTTCAAAGGGTGGTTCAAAACATGATAATCCAGTTTGGATAACTGGTGCAGATGCACTAATGGATTCTTTAAAAATTCATGGAGTAAAAGTTATATTTGGATATCCTGGGGGAGCCATACTGCCAATATATGACGCTGTTCATAAGGCAGAAAAAGATGGTTGGTTAAAGCACTATATGGTTAGGCATGAACAAGGTGGTTCACATGCGGCTGATGGATACGCAAGATCCACTGGTGAAGTAGGAGTTTGTTTTGGAACCTCAGGTCCAGGTGCAACAAATTTGGTAACTGGAATTGCCACTGCGCAAATGGATTCAGTCCCTCTAGTTGTAGTTACAGGTCAAGTCCCAAGACCCGCTATAGGAACAGATGCTTTTCAAGAAACTGATATTTTTGGCATAACTCTTCCAATAGTGAAACATTCATGGGTAATAAGGGATCCTTCAGATATCGCGAAAGTAGTTTCTGAAGCTTTTTTTATAGCCTCATCTGGAAGGCCTGGCCCTGTTTTAATTGATATACCCAAAGATGTAGGTCAGGAGTTTTTCAATTACCAAAGAGTTTTGCCTGGTGAGATTATTCCTAAAGGTTTTAAAAGGAATGGAGAAATTAATGATTGTGATATCAACAAAGCAATTAAATTAATAGAAGATTCTGAAAGACCTCTTCTATACGTAGGAGGTGGGGCAATATCTTCAGGCGCTCATGATGAAATAAAAACTTTGGCGAAGAATTATCAAATACCAGTTACCACAACCTTAATGGGAAAGGGTGCTTTTGATGAAAAAGACAATTTATCAGTAGGGATGTTAGGAATGCATGGAACTGCTTATGCAAATTTCGCTGTTACAGAATGCGATCTTTTAATTGCTATTGGAGCTAGATTCGATGATAGGGTGACAGGGAAATTAGATACTTTTGCGCCTAATGCAAAGGTAATTCACATAGATATCGACCCAGCAGAAGTTAATAAAAATAGACGTGTAGATGTTGCAATTGTTTCTGATGTTTCAAAAGCTGTTCTGAAAATTAATGAACAATCTTTAAAAAATAAATTTACTTGTCAGACGAAAAACTGGTTAGAAAAAATTGATTTTTGGAAACATAAACACCCTTTATATGACCCGCCTAAAGAAGGAGAAATTTATCCTCAGGAAGTTCTTTTAAAAGTGAGGGAACTTTCACCAGAAGCTTATATAACTACAGATGTAGGACAACATCAGATGTGGGCTGCTCAATATCTTAGGAATTCTCCAAGAAAATGGATTAGTAGTGCAGGCTTAGGAACTATGGGTTTTGGATTGCCAGCGGCAATTGGAGTAAAAGCAGCCTTACCTAATTCAGATGTAATTTGTATTGCTGGAGATGCAAGTGTCCTTATGAATATTCAAGAATTAGGAACCTTATCTCAATATGGTCTAGATGTGAAATTGATTATTATCAATAATCGATGGCAAGGGATGGTAAGACAATGGCAGGAAAGTTTCTATGATGAAAGATATTCCTCATCTGATATGAGTTGTGGCGAACCTGATTTTGTAAAACTTTCAGAGTCTTTTGGAGTTAAAGGATATTTAATTTCTGATAGAAAACAATTACAGAGTGAATTAAAAAATGCGCTTGATCATGACGGCCCTGCCTTGATTAATATCCTTGTCAGAAGAGGTGAAAATTGTTATCCAATGGTTCCTCCTGGTAAAAGTAATGCTCAAATGGTTGGATATGTTAATTGTGAAGAATAATTTTTTTTAGAAATTAACTTTAATATAATTCTCAAAACTAAGATATTTCTGAATTGAAAAAATTATCAAAAATTTTAATTATAATTTGCTTGATTTTTCTTAACCCTGCAATAGTAAACTCGGCCGAAATTCTTCAAATTAAAAGTTCAAATACTATTTTGGTGGGGGATCAAAATAGAAATTTAAATATTGGATTATTATGTGTAGATGTAAATGAAAATGATGAGATTGAAGCAACTAATTTACTTAAGAGTGAATTCCCAAGGGGTAGCAAAGTGAAAATAAAGCCTTTTGGTTTCAAGGACAATGTTTTGTTAGCCAAAGTTTTTAATATTAAAGGTACTAAGGAGATGTCGGAATTATTGGTCGCTAAAAACTTGAGTAGTGAAATTTGTCCAAGTTAATTATCTTTATGAGCAAATAATATTCCATTGTCTCGAGATTGTTTTGCACCTTCTCCAGGAATAAAATTCATTATTGGATTTGTATGTGCATAAATTTGAGATGTCTATATTTGTGTGAGGGAGGTTCTCATTTAAAAGTTGCCTATAGGCTGATCTTTTTAGATCAAGTTGATTCAAGTTTTGCTCTCTGAAATGATTTGAATCACTAAGAAAAAGATCTTTTTTAGTTTTTGTAAATTTGACAGTTATGTTTTTGTTTTCGGCTTTTCTATAAAATTCTTTGAGTGTCATTTTATCAACTAGATAATGTTCCTTAGAAATAGCAGGTCCTATTGCAACAAGTAAGTCATCTCTAGATGTCCCAAAAGTATCGAAAATTTTTACCAGATTTTTTATTATTTTTTTTTCTAAACCTTTTCTTCCACAATGCAAGGTTGCTACTTTTCTTGTCCTTTTATCTGCAAAAAATATTGGCATACAATCAGCTGTGTAAACCCATAAGTTTTGACTACATTTATTGCCAACAAGACCATCTGCATCAGTCTTAATTCCTTTTTGCGAATTAGATCCAAAGACTATGATATTACTGTGAATTTGATTGGAAACACAATTTATGGAATTTTCATTAAAGTAATTCCCTAATAATTGAAGAAATTCCTCAGAGCAAGACTTCGTGAAGTATGCATGTTTGAAATTATTTTGACTAAGAATAGGTGATGAATAATACTCAAATTTTTTGTTTTGAATATAAATTTCATCTTTTGAGAAATATATTTCTTTGTAAGGGATTGTATCTGCTCCTAAACTGAATTTATGAAATTAATTCAATATCTCTTAAGATCCAGAATCCTGCAAATTTTTCGATATACGGCGTTGACTGAATGGAAATAAATTGATAACTAAAAGAATTTTTTTTATTCTCTAAAAACTTTGTATTCAAAATGCTTGCATCTTTTTCTGGTAAATCAGTTACCAGCCACTTATCATCTTCTGAAGCTTCAAGTATGAGTTGGTTCTTATTTACGACTAATTTAATAGGTTCTAAACAACTAAACCATGCAGAAAGTGCCAAAGATCTATCCTTGCTAAAAAGTCTTAATCCTGGTACTAAGTAATTATCATCTAAATCTTGCTGAATTGGGAAGATATCTCCAAATTCCATAGGCCAATTTTCTGCTGATTTTAATTCGCCAATTGATATTTCAGAGATAGTTAAGGCATCACCTCTTACTGCTTCTGGTAAAGGTGTAGGAGAGTTTTCCATTTTAGAGGTAAAAGTAGGAGCTAATACACCTCTTACATAACCTTTTTCCTTTGGATAAATCTCTTTTTCAAGAAATTGGATTCTATCTAATAAATTGTAAGTTCTCCTACTTACAATAGGCTCAATACTTAAGGCCTCAAGCGATTTCTTAATGATCGATTTCATTGAAGACCTCCAGAATCGAACTATGGAAGGTTTCTCCCATCCTTGTTTTTTTGCTTCACTTATTGCTTCATTTAGCGCCTTTGTAAGCCATACTGAATTAACTTCATTAGCAGGGCACTTTTTATTCCAAAGAAAAACATCTTGTGTCTCATAACTTCTTGTAGAGCAGATAATTAATTCCCACCTTTTTTTTCCATTTGATTCAATAATTGGTCTCGAGTAAAAGTCTAATTCCCAATCTGAAATTTTTAATTTAAGACTTGACTCCATTTTTTTATTAATGTTCATTTATCTTGTTCTTTTTTATCGAAGAGTGCTTTAGTTTTTAGTGCTCTTTCTGTAGCTTCTTGCATAACTTTTTGCTTATCAATAATTAATTCTCCCGCAGAGTTTTCTAGGAGTGCTGTATTGAGACCAATACGACCTTTTTCGAGGTCTATTTCAGATATTAAAGCTTTTATTATTTCCCCTTCTCTAAAAACTTCTCTTAAAGAACGAATCGATCCATTTGTTAGTGAGGATTGATGAAGAAGTCCACTAGCTCCACCTAAATCTATAAAAAAGCCATATGGTTTTACTGCTAAAATTTCTCCTTCAATTAATTGCCCTAATTCTAAACTTGTAAGTTTAGAGACTAATGATGCTTTCTTTTCAGAGAGAACTAATTTTCTGGATTCTGGATTCACCTCAAGAAACGCTACTTTTAGAGTTTTACCAACAAAAGATTGATAATCTTGACCATATTCAAGTTGGGATCTTGGGATGAATCCTCTTAATCCATCTACATCACACGTAAGCCCACCTCTATTAAATCCATTAATTAAAACGTTAATTAATTCTCCATTTTTTGCGGAACTTGATACTTTCTCCCAACTTTGCCTGAGAATTAATGCCCTTGCGCTCACTGTTACCATCCCATCAGCATTTTGTTCTTTGATAACCAAAACTTCCATTTCAAGTCCTATAGAAAACTTTTCTTTAAAGTTAGTGATGACACCCAAACCACATTCTTTTTTGGGCATATAACCAGGTGCTTTTCCGCCAATGTCAACATATAGTCCATCACTTTCGATTGCTATAACCTTACCTGAAATTGTTTCTCCCTTAGCCCCAATTGGCTCGTTTGCATTTAAAGCCTCCAAAAAAGCACTTTCATCAAAATCGAATTCATCAACTGTTCTTTCTAATTGAAAATCTGTGTTTTGATCAGAAAAATTAAGGGGTCTATTTAAGTCTTGTTGAATTAAATTTTGTTGAGAAATATCAAAATCCTTGGTCTTTTCATTATTTTCCTCGATTTTTTTTAATGAATCATTTTTAGTGATTTGCGGTTTGATTGCGATATCTTCTTTTTTAATTTCTTCTTGCGAATTAGTTTGCTCATGATCTATTGTTTGAGTATCTTTCTTGCTTATGTGAAGTACCTGAAGAGGTTTTCTATTGCCCTTTGGTTGGATATTATCTTGGGCATTTTTATTACTGACTCCCATCGTAGGTAAAATAAGAATAATTAATTATTAACATACTCTAAATGTTAGTACTCAAAATTAAAATTAATGAACTTTAAACCAATACCTAATAAATTTGAATATTTAAATTGGCAAGAAATCGAGTGCGTTGCAAAAAACAACAGATCAACAGTGATTTGGCCATTTGGTGCTGTTGAGCAACATGGACCGCATTTGCCTCTTGCTACAGACAGTATTTTTGTTGATGAAATTATCAACGAAGTTTTAAAATTATTTTCTGCCGATATTCCATTAAAAAAACTTCCAACCCAATATATTGGTTTTTCTCCAGAACATAAGGGTTTTGCTGGGACAATTTCACTTTCCTCAAATTTAATAACCTCAATGATAAAGGAAGTCGGAGGTCAATTATCTGAAATGGGTTTTAAAAGATTGATATTAATTAATGGGCATGGAGGTCAAATTTCATTATTAAATACAGCTGCAAGAGAGTTAAGAAGTGTCGCACCAGGGATGTCAGTTTTCCCTTGTTTCTTATGGAGTGGTGTGAATGGATTGAGTGAATTGTTAACAAAAACTGAGATTGAGGATGGGCTTCATGCTTCTTTAGCTGAAACAAGTTTGATGCTGGCTTTGAAACCAGAATTAGTAGGTGATGAACGCCCAAATGAGGTTAATAAAGTAGAGATCCCTGAAGGTTGGAGTCTAGAGGGCGATGCGCCTACTGCTTGGCTTACTGACGACTTCAGCAAATCAGGTGTTATTGGAGATAGTAGAGGAGCAAATGAGTCTTTAGGGAAAAATTTAAAGGAATTATTGATTAATCATTGGTTCAAATTGATTATGAATCTGATGAATTCAGATTGGCCAAACAATTCTTAAATAAGTTCAAGTAAAAAATGTGACTTAACAATTGAAACTATTTTCATGATATTTAAATAAACTCTCTATAATCATGTAATATTCATGCATAATGAGCTAAAGATTACTGACATGCAAACTCTAGAATCAAATAAAAAAACTATTGAAGAATCGACTAATCCGATTTCTTTAGATTTGCCCGACTTCACTACAGATTCTTATAAGGATGCATACAGCAGAATAAATGCAATTGTTATAGAGGGAGAGCAAGAGGCTCATGATAATTACATTTCAATAGCAACTTTAATTCCAAATGAATTAGAGGAGTTAACTAAATTGGCGAGAATGGAAATGAAGCATAAAAAAGGCTTTACAGCATGTGGAAGAAATTTAGGAGTAGTAGCTGATATGGAATTTGCTAAAAAATTCTTTTCTAAATTACATGGTAATTTTCAAGCTGCTCTTGAAAAAGGAAATTTAACAACATGTCTCTTAATACAAGCTATCTTGATTGAAGCATTTGCAATTTCTGCTTATAACGTCTACATAAGAGTTGCGGATCCTTTTGCAAAAAAAATAACAGAGGGAGTGGTTAAAGATGAATATCTTCATTTGAATTATGGTCAAGAGTGGCTTAAAGAGAATCTATCTACTTGTAAAGAGGAATTAATCGAAGCTAATAAGGTTAATCTTCCGTTAATAAAAAAGATGTTAGATGAAGTAGCAGATGACGCATCAGTTTTAGCTATGGACAGAGAAGAATTAATGGAAGAATTTATGATTGCTTATCAAGATACATTGATGGAAATAGGTCTAGATAATAGAGAAATTGCAAGAATGGCTATGGCAGCTATCGTCTAATTACATTTCTAATTAATTAAGAATTTTAATAATTAATCAATCTTATTTAAGTAGTTACCTCTGTGCTATTGTTCATAACATCGTATAGAAACCATTTATAAATTTTAAATGTTTGGGTTAATAGGCCACTCAACCAGTTTTGAAGATGCAAAAAGAAAAGCTTCGATGCTAGGCTTTGATCATATTGCTGATGGCGACTTGGATGTTTGGTGTACTGCTCCTCCTCAGCTTGTTGAAAATGTAGAAGTTAAGAGTGCTACTGGAATATCCATTGAAGGTTCTTATATAGATTCGTGCTTTGTTCCTGAGATGCTTTCTAGGTTTAAAACGGCCAGAAGAAAAGTACTAAATGCTATGGAACTAGCTCAGAAAAAAGGGATTAATATTACCGCTTTAGGAGGATTTACTTCTATTATTTTTGAGAATTTTAATCTTCTACAGCATAAACAAATTAGAAATACTTCATTAGAATGGGAAAGATTTACTACTGGTAATACTCACACCGCCTGGGTTATTTGTAAGCAACTAGAAGTAAATGCGCCTCGCATTGGGATAGACCTTAAAAAAGCAACTGTTGCTGTAATTGGTGCTACAGGTGATATTGGTAGTGCTGTTTGTAGATGGCTTATCAATAAAACTGGGATTTCAGAACTTCTTATGGTGGCAAGACAACAAGAACCACTATCGCTGTTACAAAAAGAATTAGATGGTGGCACCGTAACAAGCTTAAATGAGGCATTGCCTCAGGCGGACATTGTTGTATGGGTTGCAAGTATGCCTAAAACTATTGAAATTGATACAGATAACTTAAAAAAACCATGTTTAATGATTGATGGCGGATACCCCAAAAATCTTGATGAGAAATTTCAGGGTGAAAATATTTATGTTTTAAAAGGAGGTATAGTAGAGTTTTTCAATGATATTGGTTGGAATATGATGGAACTTGCGGAAATGCGAAACCCTCAGCGTGAGATGTTTGCTTGCTTTGCAGAAGCTATGATCTTAGAATTTGAAAAGTGTCATACAAACTTTAGTTGGGGAAGAAATAACATTTCCCTTGAAAAGATGGAGTTTATTGGAGCAGCATCTTTAAAGCATGGTTTTTCTGCGATTGGACTTGATAAGCAGCCTAAAGTATTAACTGTTTAAATTATGGCTAAACGTTACCTCCTTGATTTTGAAAAGCCTCTTGTTGAACTTGAGAAGCAGATAGATCAAATTAAAGAATTAGCACGAGATTCAGAGGTAGATGTTAGTCAGCAGCTTCTACAGCTTGAAACCTTAGCTGCTAGAAGAAGAGAAGAAATTTTTAAATCTCTCACCCCTGCTCAAAAGATTCAGGTAGCTAGACATCCCCAAAGGCCAAGTACTTTGGACTTTGTTCAAATGTTTTGTGATGACTGGATCGAATTACATGGAGACAGAAATGGTGGCGATGATATGGCACTAATAGGGGGGATAGGTTCGATAAATAATAGACCAGTGTTGATGTTAGGGCATCAGAAAGGTAGGGATACAAAAGAAAATGTAGTAAGAAACTTTGGGATGGCAAAACCAGGAGGTTATAGAAAAGCTCTTAGATTAATGCAGCATGCAAATAGATTCTCTTTGCCGATTCTTACATTTATTGATACTCCTGGAGCTTATGCTGGTTTAAAAGCTGAAGAACAAGGACAAGGTGAAGCGATTGCAAGAAACCTTCGAGAGATGTTTGGATTGAAAGTTCCAATTGTGGCTACTGTCATTGGAGAAGGAGGTTCAGGAGGTGCACTTGGAATAGGTGTTGCCGACAGGTTACTAATGTTTGAACACAGTGTTTACACAGTTGCTAGTCCGGAAGCATGTGCATCAATTTTGTGGAGAGATGCTGCGAAGGCACCAGAAGCTGCATCAGCACTTAAAATTACAGGTAAGGATTTACTTAAATTGGGGATAATTGATGAGGTATTACCAGAACCCTCCGGTGGGAATAATTGGGCCCCTTTAGATGCTGGCAATACACTAAAAGAGGCTATTGAGAAACACCTTAATGCTTTACTGCAAATGCCTGAAGACGAATTAATTGAGGAAAGATACAAAAAATTTAGGGTTTTAGGTAAATTTATCGAAGCAAATAATATTGAAAAGATTTATAGTCAAATCTCCCAAAAAACTGACTAAATTGAAACTAGCTTTTATAACGGGTGCTACTAAAGGTATTGGCAGATCTACTGTAATTACTTTTGCTAATGCTGGCTGGGATTTGATTTTGCTCTCTAGGAATATGGATTTAATGGAGAAACTAAAGAGCGAACTTTTGGCTACTAAATCAAAAATTAACCTTGTTAAATGTGATTTGTCTAATCCTTTAGAAATAGAGCATTGTGTTAAAGAAGCTATTGAGAAGTATGGGTGCCCTTCAGTATTGATAAATAATGCTGGTTGTGCATTTAATGGTCCCTTAGTTGAAATGGATTTAGGTCAATGGGAACAAACTATGCAAATAAACCTCACGAGTGTTTTCCAAATTTGCAGTTCAATTATTCCTAAAATGAGAACAAATGGTGGATTAGTCATTAACGTTAGTAGTCATGCTTCTTATAATGCCTTTCCCCAATGGGGAGCCTATTGCATTTCAAAGTCTGCACTAGCTATGTTTACTAAATGCTTGAGGGAAGAGGAGAGATCTAATTTAATTAGAGCCTGCACAATAACTTTAGGTTCAGTAAATACTCCTCTTTGGGACTCAGAATCTATTAATGCTGATTTTGATAGAGCTTCTATGCTCTCCTCAAGCGAAGTATCACAAACTATTCTCTATATTGCTCAACAACCTGAATCACAATTGATTGAAGACTTAACTTTAATGCCCTCTGGAGGAGCTTTTTAAACATTTTTTTTCTTTGCTTAATCCCTAAAAAGTGATTTTTTTTAGGGCTAAGAGAACCCGATTAAACAAGAGAATGTGATATAGTGTATAAGCAATTAAGCTTTTGGAAGATACAGTTAATTAAGTTGCATACAATTTTCTGTCAAAAATTTTATGACCTCTACATTACCCAACGATAATATTAGAAACTTTGACGACCAGATTACTAATAAATTAATCTCTGAAATTATAAGAGACAGAATTAAGAATTCTGGAACCAGGTTTAGCGCCAACGATAATATTGCAGACTTTATAAATCCTGGAGAATTAGAGATTTTAGAAAGAGAAGTTGCCTCAAGAGTTAAGGACTTACTTAAGTCTCTCATAATAGATGTTGAGAATGATCATAATACTCAAGAAACTGCTGAAAGAGTTTCCAAAATGTATTTAAATGAAGTCTTTAAAGGTAGATATCATCAACAACCAAAAGTTACAAGTTTCCCAAATGACAAGAATCTTGATGAGATTTATACAGTCGGCCCAATTTCTGTTAGATCTGCATGTTCACATCATTTAGTTCCAATTCTAGGAGAGTGTTGGATAGGTATTAAACCTGGGAATAAAGTCATAGGACTTTCAAAATTTGCGAGAGTTGCTGATTGGGTTTTTTCAAGACCTCATATTCAGGAAGAAGCTGTAATGATACTCGCAGATGAAATCGAAAAACTATGTGAACCTAAAGGTTTAGGCATTATTGTAAAAGCCCAACATTATTGCATGAAGTGGAGGGGAGTCAAAGAACCAAATACAAGCATGATTAATTCTGTGGTAAGAGGAGATTTTAGACACGATTTAAGTTTAAAACAAGAATTTTTTGAGCTTGTAAAACAGCAGTCTGCTACTAATAATTACTAATCCCTTTTTAAAAACTTAAAAAGTTCTTTAGCTTTTTTTATATCTTTTAGTCCCGGATAAATCTCAATACTACTAGAAATATCTAACCCGTCAGGTTTGATATCCGTTAGGATTTCATCAATCCATTCAATTGATATCCCCCCGGCTAACCACCAAGGCTTGCCAAATTGGATATCTTTTAAATAAGTAGATTTTATTTTTTTCCCTGAGCCACCATAAGTTTCTTTATTCCAAGAATCAAGTAGTATCGCATCTACAAAATCCTCAAAAGGTTTGATTTTGTCTAGGTCCTTTTCCGTTTTTATTCTGAAAGCCTTCCATAAGCCAATATTGGGAATTTTTTCCCTTATTTTTTTGCAGTAATCAATATCTTCATCTCCATGTAATTGAATGATAGTTTCACTTGGGTTTCCTAAGAAATTTTTAATAATTAAGTCTATTGGACAATTTTTTACAACTGATACCCTTTCGATTTTTGGATGCAACCTTTCTAAGGTTGTAAAAATATTTTTCTTAATTTCAGCTGATATATATCTTGGTGACTCTTCCACTGAAATAATCCCTATAGCATGCGCTCCTAATTTTGCGATTTGAAGAACTTGTTCTTCAGAAGTTAGTCCACAAATTTTAACTAAAGGATTAGTCTTGGGCATATCATTATCCTGCATGTAAGATTAATATTATTGCTAAATATAGCGGAGATTATTTTTGAGAAGTTGGCAAATTTTTAAAATATGGGGAATTCCCTTCAAAGTTCATCCCTATTGGTTTGTAATTCTTTTTTTATTCTCATGGAGTATAAGTAATCAGGTCAATTTATCTTCTGGAGATATCTATAATAACAAAGAAGCTTGGATTATAGGGTTTTTAACTTCTTTTTTCTTATTATCTTCAATTATTTTTCATGAGGTTTTTCATACTTTTGTTTCACTTAATCAAGGTGTAAAAATAAAAAAAATTACTTTTTATTTTTTAGGAGCAATTTTACAAATAGAGAAGTATTGTCAAACTGCTTTAGGTAATATAAAAATTGCAATTGTTAGACCTCTTTTATGTTTTGCTACAGCATCTATCCTACTTTTAATTAGTAATAACAGTACATCTCAAGAACAAATAGCAGTTAATGTAATTTCAAGAGTAGGAATATTTAATTTGTTCTTTGGCTTCTTAAATTTGATTCCAATTGGTTCTTTAGATGGAGGGAATTTATTAAAAAGTATTATTTGGCATTTCTCAGGGAGTAAAAATAAAGGAAGGAATTTCCTCAATAAAGTAAATTTATTATTATCTTTTTTTGTTTTATTTTTTGGGATAGTTTGTTTATTTAGATTTAACTTTTACTTTGGTTTTATTCTTTCTTTTTTGGGCTTGTTTGGAGTTAATTCTTCTAAATCTGAAAGTCAATTTTTTAAAATTGAAAACATACTTAAATATAGTAAAGTTTCTGAGATCAAATTAAAACCTTTAAGCAAAATTGAATTTGATTCAAATTTCTCAGAATTTAATAAATTAATAAAAAATAAGAAGGCTGCATCGGATAAATATTTTTTTGTTACGAATAGTGGTAGATGGACCGGTTTTGTTGATGAGAATATTTTAAAAACTGTTTCCTTAAAAAAATGGGAACGGAACTTTGTTGGGGATTTTAAGAAACCAATAGATAGTTTTGAAAGTGTATCTTATAACGATAAATTATGGAGAACTATAGAAAGACTTGAACAAACAAATGAAGGTTTTATATTGGTTCTCAATTCTGCAGATATCCCTTTGGGGATAATTGATAGGTCAAAAATTGGAAACTTTGTATTGAATAAATTAGGTTTTAATTTGCCTTCAGATATTGTTAACAAATTTAACCTTAAAAATCATTATCCCTTAGGAATCGAATTGCCGAGAATAATTAATTTAATGAGGCAGAAAGGAGATCTTTAATAATTCTTGTCATTAAAATTTTCTATTTTTTATTGTCTATGGCAATATTTTTGAAATTTATATTTGATTTATTCTTGAGGAACGAATTTCTCAAATGTTCAACTATTTCATCATTTGTTAGTTTTAAATTTACTTTTGGTGGAGCTTCTTCTTTGAATAATTTGAACCATAAATCTCTTGAAGGATTTGTTTGAATTTCTCCATGTTGAAGGAATGCACCTTTTTTGCGAAATTGAGCACTACCTATTCTCTTAAACCCATCCTGATCTACTAAATCGGAAATTAATGAAGTCCCAAAACAATTTGTTTTTATGCTTGATTTTCGTAAATTACCATATTGTAATTTTAGACCTAATTCTCTAAAACTTTTAATTAACCAATTATTAACCATTTCATAACTAAAAACTTTATAGTAAGTTTTTTTAAATGTTAATGCATATGTTATGCCTCCTGAATGCAGAACAGCCCCCCCCCCAGAGGGACGTCTAACAATATTAATTTCCCTATTTGATAATAAATTTTTCCAATGAAGAGGAATTTCTTTTTGGTGATAGCCTATTGATAGCCAATCCCCAGTCCAATAGTAGAACCTCAATGTGAGTATTATTTCAGGATTCGAAATTGTCTGATCTAAAGAATTTAAATCTAAAGCCATTTGATCAAATCCAGGTAAATTATTTGTTGAAAAAATTAAAGCCTGATTTTCAATTCCCAAAATTAATTATGTAGGTTTATTTATGATAATTTTCAATAAATTTTTTCTTTCAATTTGTTAATTACGTAACATCATTTTGTAATAGTGTTTCAAATCTTCTCTTTTCGGTGGAGAATATAGAAAATAATTTCTTTACCATGGAGCCAACTCAAACAATAAATCTTATTGCATTAAGCCTCATAGTTGTTATGCATGCAGGAGTTTTAGCATTAAGACTAGGAATAAGTTTAGGTAGGAGCTAAAGTCTGTTAGAAAATTTAAAATTTATAAGGTAAAAATAAAGTACGGCTGAATAAATTTATTCAGTAAAATGATCTAGTACTTAATTTGTCAAAAATTTTTTATAAAAATAGTATTTTCCACAAAAAATATTTGGGGTCTTTATTTATAAAAAGAAAACAGAAACAGGATAATTTTTTATCATTGATTTTTTTAATTATAAAAATCAGTTTTTCCATTTTAGCAATAACAAGCCTGATTAAACTCGGCTACAGTTCTAAAGTAAGGTTGACCAGATTAAAGGAAATTGAAGACTCATTTTTATACGAAAAATATAGATTTAATGTTTTAACAGATAAGTTTGATGATTTATTCTCTTCTGAAGGTGAGCAAAGATTTATGAAGGATCAGGATCAAATAATTTCTAGGGACATTATCAGAGTAATATGGCGTTGATGAGGATGATCTTGAATCATTCTACTTTTAATTTTTCAATTAACTTTTTTGCTAGTGAGTAAGAACATTAAGGGTTTAGTCCTAATAACAGGAACAACTTCAGGAGTTGGATTAAATACTCTAAAACCTCTATTAAGATTTGGATGGGATGTTATAGCAGTTAATAGATCAAATAAAAGAGCTATAAAAATAGCTGAGGAATCATTGACAAAAGAGGAGGTTGAAAATGTTCACTTTATAGAAATAGATCTTTCTAACTTGGATGATGTGAGAAAAGGTTGCAATGAAATATTAGAAAGATTTAAAAAGCCAATAAATTCTCTTATTTGTAATGCAGCAGTTTATAAACCGAGACTAAAGAGACCTGAAAGGTCTGCTCAGGGGTTTGAAAACTCTATGGCAGTAAATCATTTTGGGCATTTTTTTATGATAAATCTACTTATGGAAAATATTTTATCTTCTGAAAGAGAAATTGTTTTAAATGGCAAATCAACTGTATTCAAGCCAAGAATTACAGTATTAGGAACTGTTACTGCTAATTATTCAGAACTTGGAGGAAGGATCCCCATTCCTGCCCCAGCTGATTTGGGAGATTTATCTGGATTCAAAAATGGTTTTTTATCTCCAATAAGTATGGCGAATGGAAAGAAATTTAAACCTGGGAAGGCTTATAAGGATAGTAAGCTTTGCAATATGGTTACCGTTCAGGAATTATCAAAAAGATATCCTGCAGAGAAGATTATTGTAAATTCTCTATATCCTGGATGTGTTGCAGATACAAAACTTTTTAGAGACACACCTTGGTTATTTAGATTCCTTTTCCCTATATTTCAAAAATTCATAACAAAAGGATATGTTTCACAAAGACTGGCAGGAGAGAGGGTCGCTCAAGTGGCAACTTATAAAGAATTTGCTAAACCATCAGTTCATTGGAGCTGGGGAAATCGTCAAAAATCTGGCAGAAAAGCTTTTTCTCAAAAGTTGTCAAAAAGAATAATTGATACGAAGACCTCTAAACAAACTTATGATTTAACAAGCCAATTGGTTGGATTAGATTAATTTAGACTAATCAAATCCTAATAAATCAAAAATTTCTCTATCTTTAAGTGGATTACCTTCTAATGGTTCTACGTTTTCAAGCATATTTTTGGCAAGAGATAAATATTCATTTTGAACCTCAATAACATCTTCAGTTGGTTCCATTTCAAAAATGGTGCATTTTTTTAGTCTTGATCTTCTAATGGCGTCGACATCTTTAAAGTGGGCCATGGTTTTTAAACCTGTTCTTTCATTGAATTTATCAATTTGATCTGTGTCTTTTGATCTATTTGCGACTACCCCACCTAATCTTACTTTATAATTTTTTGCTTTTGCTTTAATTGCAGATACAATTCTATTCATAGCGAATATTGAATCGAAGTCATTTGCAGTAACAATTAGACAATAATTTGCATGTTGCAAAGGAGCTGCAAATCCACCGCAAACAACGTCTCCAAGGACATCAAAAATAACAACATCAGTATCTTCAAGTAAGTGATGCTCTTTTAATAGTTTTACTGTCTGACCAGTTACATACCCCCCGCACCCTGTCCCAGCAGGAGGGCCTCCACTTTCAACGCACATTACGCCATTAAAGCCTTCAAACATGAAATCGGTTGGCCTTAATTCTTCGCTATGAAAATCTACCTCTTCAAGAATATCGATAACTGTAGGAACCATTTTGTGCGTCAAAGTGAAAGTGCTATCGTGTTTCGGATCACATCCAATTTGTAGAACCTTTTTACCTAATTTTGAGAATGCAGCAGAAAGGTTTGATGATGTAGTTGATTTTCCGATGCCGCCCTTTCCGTATACTGCAATAACTAAAGCCCCTTCTTCAATATTTATTTTTGGATCTTGCTTTACTTGAACACTGCCTTCTCCATCAAGAGGTCTATTTATAGTACTTGTCATTTAAAGCTTAAAAAACACATTATTATTTATATTGTTGCAGCGTAAATACACATGAAATATGTTTCTAAACAAATATGTATTTAATTGTATTAAAAGTGGGAAATATGTTCTTATAACTCAATTTTCAGAATGAAATCTATTAAATTATAAGTGAAAATACTCATGACTTAATTATAGTTTATTAGTAGATAAATTAACTGAAATATGCTTTAGCATCATAAAGAGTTTCATCGCTTATCTCTGGAATTCCTCTCAAGATTGCGTATTTTTCAGTATTTGTTTTGACTTTACCTCTTACAAAAAATGGAACTTTTGTTAATTCAGCTCTACCAGATTCAGTCCAGATAATTCCTTCTTTACTATTTTTTTCTTTTTTTTCGTCAGAATTTAAAAAGTCCTTTGTTTGCGTAGCTGTATGTCCTAAATGGCTTTGATGACCATCAACAAATTCAAAGTCATGTTTGAACATATCAATAAGATGCTCTTCTAAGCCCATCATTAGAGGATGCACCCAGTCATCAAAAATCACATTCGCCCCTTCCCATCCCATTTGAGGGCTGTATCTTGCAGGAACATCTTGAACATGCATTGGAGTACTAATTACGGAGCATGGAATGCCTAGCCTCTTGGCACTATGCCTTTCCATTTGAGTCCCTAAAACTAGTTCAGGGGCGGCTTTCTTCATGGCATCTTCTACTTCTAGATAATTGTTGGTTATCAGAGCTTCTAAATTAAGATCTTTTGCAGTTGCTCTTACCTGTCTTGCCATTTCCCTACTGTATGTACCAAGACCAACTACTTCAAAACCTAATTCTTCTTGGGCAATTTTTGCGGCCGCGGTTGCATGTGTTCCATCACCAAAAATAAAAACCCTTTTGCCAGTTAAGTAATTAGAATCAACTGATTTTGAGTACCAAGGAAGTTTTGACTTGTGTTCTAATTCTTCTTTATTAGTCAAAGGGAGATCCAACTTGTTATGAACTTCATTGATAAATTCAATTGTATTTTTTATTCCAATTGGAATAGTATTAGTATATTCCATTCCAAAGTTCCTTCTAAGCCATTCACATGATGCTTCAGCAATTTCTTGATAAAGACAAATATTTACTTCAGCATCAATTAATCTTTCAATATCTTCTGGACTAGCGCCTAATGGAGCAACAACGTTTGTATCTATTCCTTGTTCTGAGAGTATACGTTGGATTTCAATAACATCATCCCTGCATCTAAATCCCAGTAATGAAGGTCCCAGTATATTGACTTTTGGTCTGCGACCTAATTCCTTCCACCTTAGAGGACTTATTTTTTCTGAAGAACTTACTTTCTCTTTTAAAAGAGTTCTTGTTAATTGATAAAAAGTTTCTGAAGCTCCCCAATTTTCTTTCTTGCTATAAGCAGGTAATTCAAGATTAACAATTGGCATATCAAACCCCATACCTTTTGCAAGTGCTCCAGGTTGGTCCTGGATAAGTTCTGCTGTACAACTTTCTCCCACTAAAAGAGTTTTGGGTTTAAATCGATCTACAGCTTCCTTAATATTTTTCTTAACTAATTCAGCTGTATCGCCTCCGAGGTCTCTAGCCTGGAAAGTTGTATAAGTTACTGGAGGCCTTTGCCCTCTCCTCTCAATCATTGTAAAAAGAAGATCTGCATATGTATCTCCTTGAGGTGCATGAAGTACATAATGTATATCTTTCATTGAAGAGGCAATTCTCATCGCACCAACATGTGGTGGGCCTTCATATGTCCATAGAGTTAATTCCATATTCTTTTAATGCGTTACTAAAGTTTTTGAAGTTAGTATTTGATTCCTTCTTAAAGGTTTAGAGAAGAGACCTGCCAAATCTGCGGCCTGATCAATACCATGAATTGGACTGAATACCATTTCTATTGACCACTTAGTACTAATTCCTTCCGCTTCCAGTGGGTTAGCTAAACCCATCCCACAAACTACTAAGTCTGGATTAGATTTCCTCACTCGATCTAATTGTTTTTCTACATGTTGGCCTTCCACAATTTTTGTATTATCAGGTAATAAATTAATCTCCTCTTTCATTAAATCTTTATTTAAGTAAGGAGTTCCTACCTCTATAAGATCCATTTCGCATTCATTATGCAAAAATCTTGCCAAAGATATCTCCAGTTGCGATTCAGGAAGGAGAAATAACCTTTTGCCCTTAAGAATTTCTTTGTGAGATTCAAGAGCAAGTTTTGATCTATTGATTAAAGGCGAAATAATTTCATGAACTTTAAGTTCACTAATATTGAAAGCTCTCGCTGCAGCTAAAAACCATTTAGTACTTCCTTCGATACCAAGAGGAAATGGAGCTGAAATTATTTCACAACCGCGATGTTTGAGGTCTCTAACCGTATCACTTAGATAAGGCTGAGTTAATAATACTTTTGTATTTTTGCCAATTTTTGGTAATTCTGTTGATTGCCGTGGTGGAAAGCTCTCAATATTTGAAATACCTAAATTTCTAAAAATCTTTTTAAACCTATCCTCTACATTATTTGCAAGAGTCCCAACTAATAATAATTTCTCCTCATTTGATGACTCCGTTAATGGAATTAAAGCTTTTAATGCACCATCTTCTCCTTGGGTAAAAGTTGTTTCTATCCCACTGCCAGAGTAATTAACGAATCTTACTTGACCAAAAAATCTTTTATTTAATTTCTCTGCGACAGTTGCAAGATCTAATTTGATCACTTCACTTGGACAAGATCCAACTAGAAAAAGAGTTTTTATTTCTGGTCTTCTTGCAATAAGATCATTAACCACTCGATCTAATTCTTCATGAGCGTCAGCAAGTCCAGCAAGATCTTTTTCTTCAAGAATAGCCGTCCCAAATCTTGGCTCAGCAAAAATCATAACTCCAGCAGCGCTTTGAATTAAATGAGCACATGTTCTTGAGCCTACTACCAGAAAAAACGCATCAGGCATTCTTCTGTGGAGCCAAACTATTGAAGTTAAACCACAAAAAACTTCCCTTGGTCCAGTTTCCTTATTAAATTCAACTTTACTCATTAAAAATTTTCAAGAGCGTATATTTCAAGCTTGCATAAACTTTTTAATTTAAGAAAGTAATTAATAAGTTCTCTTACAAAATGAACACATTTAAAAAACTTATATGAATGTTTAAATACTTAAATGGGAATTATGAAAATTATTTTTAGGGTATATTCTAATTCCTATAGAAGGAATTTCCTTGACTTGTTTTTGAAAGCTTCCATACATTTCTAGCTATTTTCGTAGCTAATAATCCTGCTCTTTCTAACTTAGATTTGCCTGGCTTAGCTCCAATTAGAGCTGCCACTTCTGAGGTGGTCAAAGGTGCTCCAGTATTTATAGCTAATTGGGTTAACTCCAGTCTATCTCTAAGGTTCTTAAGATTTACTTTCTCAATTTTATCTTCTTCTAACCAACTAAAAGATGGGTCTTTCTGAGAAAGTTTTTGCATCAAGCTTAGGCTAACTAATCCAAGAGTTTGATCAGGAGTTAATTCTTTTTCAGTACCAGAAACATTTGGTTCTTTTTTTTGAGAAGTTCCCATAAAAATGCATATCTTTTACTTGAAGTTATCGTTTTGTGGTAAGCATGCAAGTAAATTTAATAGAAAAAATGAACCGTTATCCGTTATAGTCGCCTCAATGGAACCAACTTCTAGCTTAAACAGAGGGGAACGAAAAAAAGGGAGTTCTCTAGTCACTGGATCTGAGGTGCAATCTCAGGCCAGTGGTGCTAGCTGTTTTATTACTACTGATTCAGAAAAGTCTCTGGTATCTAGACAAGCAAGTCAAGTTGAGCAAATTGAGTTAAGAACATATGTTTTTTTAGATTCTCTGCAGCCTCAATTAGCCGCATATATGGGAACTGTTAGTAGAGGTTTTTTACCTATTCCTGGTGATTCATGTCTTTGGATGGAAGTTTCACCCGG
The DNA here is from genome assembly GCA_003279105.1 of Prochlorococcus sp. AG-347-I19. GTDB lineage: Bacteria > Cyanobacteriota > Cyanobacteriia > PCC-6307 > Cyanobiaceae > Prochlorococcus_A. Next base: position 368,346 of record QCBO01000001.1, on the reverse strand, counting down.
GATGGCTGTTCATAGAGTCACTGATATTGCACTAAAAGCAAGTAATGTAAGACTTGGTCAGATGATTGTTGAAAGAGCATTTGGATCTCTTGCCCTTTACCATAAAGATCAAAGCACGGTTTTACATTCTGGAGATGTTGTTCTAGATGCTATTGGGAGCGAAGTTAGAAAAAGAACTAAACCTTCAACAAGTTGGACAGAAGTTATTCGAGCTATTACTCCAGATCATGCTGTTTTAATAAATAGACAAAACAGAAGTGGATCAATGATTCAATCTGGAATGAGTATGTTTATATTAGAAACTGAACCGGCTGGTTATGTTTTAAAAGCAGCAAATGAAGCAGAAAAAGCATCAAATATAACTGTTGTTGATGTAAAAGCAGTTGGTGCTTTTGGTAGATTAACTCTCGCAGGAAAAGAAGGAGATGTAGAAGAAGCAGCAGCTGCCGCTATAAGAGCAATTGATGAAATTTCAAATTATTGAGAATTTTTTATTTAAACCTTTTTTAATTTAAACCTATCTCTTTTTTTAAAAAAGGTGACATAATTTTTGCAGCTTTACCTCTACTACCTAATTTATTTAGTTGTGATTGTGAGAGCTCACCGTAAACACAATTAGCTTCCTTAACCCAAAAAATAGATTCGAATTCCCCATTAGGATACTTGGGGTTCTTGAGAATTTCTCCCCAGCATATTCCTGTTGTATCTTTAACTAAGTTTCCTGAGGGATCGCACAAAACCATACAACTTATAAATCTTGCACTCCTATAAGGACTATCAGAAAGTTCATTAATTAATTTTTTAATTTTCTCATCATTATTTTTGGCATATCGAGCAGAATAAATTCCTGGTCGACCATCTAAAACATCTACTTCAAGACCCGAGTCATCAGCTAATGCCCAAGTTTTTGTCTCTAGAGAAGCTGCCTTGGCTTTAAGTAGTGCATTCTCAAAATATGTTTTCCCAGTTTCTTCGACATTTAAATATTCTGGTTGCTTCTCAACCTTTAAGGACAAAACATCCAGCATCTCTGAAATTTCAGATACTTTTCTTTGATTGCCACTCGCAATGGTTAGAACTGGAAGGTTCAAAATAAAGTTAAAAATTTATTGTGAATATTATCTTACTTCAAAGCTTGATACAGAGACAGGAAAGGTTGAACATTCCACACCTGTGTAGACAGGGCCTGTCTCGTACGAAAATAACATAATGTAAATTTTTTCTTAACACAACAGTATGTTTTGATGCACTAACTAATTTGCATAAGTATTGACATATCAATAGTACCAAGGGTGATAAGTTTAACTTATCAATGATAGAAAAAACATTAATGGAGATTTTGTCGAAAACGCTTGACTTATAAGTACTTAATGAAGCATTCTTCGAATTGAACATTCCACATTTAGTATTTAGTAGACAATGGCTACAGAAACAATGGGTATCGCTCTCGGCATGATCGAGACACGCGGACTTGTACCTGCAATCGAAGCAGCAGACGCAATGACAAAGGCAGCAGAAGTTCGCCTAATTGGTCGTGAATTCGTTGGTGGCGGTTATGTCACAGTATTAGTTAGAGGCGAAACAGGCGCAGTTAACGCAGCTGTAAGAGCTGGTGCTGATGCTTGTGAAAGAGTTGGTGACGGTTTAGTTGCAGCTCACATTATTGCTCGTCCTCATAGAGAAGTTGAGCCCGCTCTAGGTAACGGTGAATTTCTTGGTCAAAAGGACTAATTAATTAAAGCAAGATTTATAAATTTTGCACAATAATTATTTTCCCTACACAGACCTAAATTTATCCTTATGAGTAAGAAGTATGACGCAGGGGTAAAGGAGTACAGAGATACCTACTGGACTCCAGAATATGTACCCCTAGACACCGATTTACTAGCCTGTTTCAAATGTACAGGTCAAGAAGGTGTTCCAAGAGAAGAAGTTGCAGCAGCTGTTGCCGCTGAATCTTCAACAGGTACTTGGTCAACAGTTTGGTCCGAGTTACTTACAGACTTAGAATTTTATAAAGGACGTTGTTATCGAATAGAAGACGTTCCTGGAGATCCTGAAGCTTTCTATGCTTTTATTGCATATCCTTTAGATCTTTTTGAAGAAGGGTCAATTACAAACGTATTAACATCTCTTGTAGGAAACGTTTTTGGATTTAAAGCTCTAAGACATTTACGTCTAGAAGATATTAGATTCCCAATTGCTTTCATTAAAACTTGCGGTGGTCCACCAAATGGAATCGTAGTTGAAAGAGATCGACTTAACAAATACGGAAGACCTCTACTTGGTTGTACCATTAAACCTAAATTAGGATTATCTGGTAAAAACTATGGTCGAGTTGTATATGAATGTCTTAGAGGCGGTCTTGATTTAACGAAGGATGATGAGAATATTAATTCTCAACCATTCCAACGTTGGAGAGAAAGATTTGAGTTTGTTGCAGAAGCAGTTAAGCTTGCTCAGCGAGAAACTGGAGAAGTTAAAGGTCACTATCTAAATTGTACTGCTAACACTCCTGAAGAACTCTATGAAAGAGCTGAATTTGCAAAAGAGCTAGATATGCCAATCATCATGCATGATTATATAACTGGTGGTTTTACTGCAAATACTGGATTAGCTAATTGGTGTCGTAAAAATGGCATGCTTCTGCATATTCACAGAGCTATGCATGCTGTTATTGATAGACATCCAAAGCATGGAATTCACTTCAGAGTTCTTGCAAAATGTTTGAGACTATCTGGAGGAGACCAATTACATACTGGAACCGTGGTTGGAAAACTAGAAGGTGATCGTCAAACAACTCTTGGTTATATTGACAACTTAAGAGAGTCATTTGTTCCTGAAGATAGATCAAGAGGTAACTTCTTTGATCAAGATTGGGGTTCAATGCCTGGAGTATTTGCAGTCGCATCAGGTGGTATCCATGTTTGGCATATGCCTGCACTTCTAGCGATCTTTGGGGATGATTCCTGCCTTCAGTTCGGTGGAGGAACACATGGTCATCCATGGGGTTCAGCTGCTGGAGCTGCAGCTAACAGAGTTGCTTTAGAAGCTTGTGTAAAAGCTCGTAATGCTGGTCGCGAAATCGAAAAAGAGAGTAGAGACATTCTTATGGAAGCTGCTAAGCATAGTCCTGAATTAGCTATTGCTCTAGAAACTTGGAAGGAAATTAAGTTCGAGTTTGACACTGTCGACAAGCTTGATGTTCAGGGTTAACTCAAGTTTCGAAATTGAGGAGATTAATTCTCCTCAAACTTATTAAAATCTCGTTTTTACGAGTAATTACATTCACATTTTGATTAATTATGCCTTTCCAGAGCACAGTAAGCGACTATCAAACAGTTGCAACCCTGGAAACATTCGGTTTCTTACCACCGATGACCCAGGAAGAAATATATGACCAAATTGCGTACATAATTGCTCAAGGTTGGAGTCCAGTTATTGAGCATGTTCATCCAAGTGGATGTATGCAAACTTATTGGTCTTATTGGAAACTCCCATTCTTTGGGGAAAAAGATCTTAACTTGATCGTGAGCGAATTAGAGGCATGCCATAGAGCATACCCTGATCATCATGTAAGAATCATCGGATACGATGCTTACACTCAAAGTCAAGGAACAGCTTTTGTAGTTTTCCAAGGACGTTAAAGCTACTTATCGTAGTTAATATCTTTCTCCAAAAAATTTTTTGGAGAAAGTCTTTTTAAAAAGTTTCACAATTGAAGGTTATGTCAATGAAAACTAGTAGAGAAATTGCATTAGAGAGAAGAAAAGCTATGAGTGATAGCGGAAAAAAAGCTGTTGCCAATTCTTCTACTACTAAAGACAGGGTTCGCACATATGATGATATGCAAATTTCTGGGATAAAATCTTCTATTGATACAAATAGTACAAATACTGCAAAAAAACATATTTCAACAGCAAAAATGAATAAAAAATCCTTTTCTAAAAATTTATCCAGCAAAGAACTTGTAATTGAAAGAAGGAAAGCAATGTCAACTCATGGCAAATCAGCCATAAGTTCATCTGATAGAACTCGTACAGAAGCTAATAAAAAGATCCAAGTAAATGAAATTAAAATAACTTCAGATAAAGGCCCAGACTTATCAAATTCTGGTAATTCAGAGAATAAAGTTCTTAATACTAAAATTAAAAGAAGGGTAACTCAAAAAAGAAAACCTATCACCAATACAAGTAGAGATATTGTTTTGGCAAGAAGAGAAGCTCAATCTAAACATGGCAAATCAGCTTCTAAACAAAATACTAGTGCAGCATCTTTAGCTAGAAGAGGAGATCCAGATTTATCAAGCAGAGAAATATCTCAAAGAGTTAGGGAATTAAGAAGTAAAACTGGAGCAACCTCAAAAAAAGGAAATGGTAAATGTAGACCATGTGGTCCAAATAAAAATGGATCAAAAATGAATATTGCTGATGCAAGTTGGAAAGTTGGTAAAAGTGAAACTAATTCTGGACAAACAGTAACTGGAACACAGGCTAATAGATCGTTAAAAACTACTGGTAATGAAGCTAGTACATGTAGAAGCGTCACAGGTACACAATATTTGGGATCCGAAGTAGTTAATCAATTTTGCCAAAATCAACCTGAATATAAACAGCCAACTAGATCCTCAGTAACTTCAACATCAGCTGGAAATAAAGTTACAGGTAATGAGGTCGGAAGATCTGGGAAAGTTACTGGCGATGAACCTGGAACTTGCAAAAATGTAACTGGTACTGAATATAGTTCTGCAAATCAGTCAAAGGAATATTGTGGGGAAGTTCCTAAAAATCCCTCAAAGGTTAAACATAGTAATACAGCTGACGGATTAAAAGTATCTGGGTCTTTACCTGGGAGATCTGCACTTGTAACTGGCGATGAGTCAGGATCTGGTCATCAATTAACAGGCGATCAATATCTTGGTTCAGAAACTAATCCTAAAGGGAGATCTCATGAAAAAGTCGGGGAATACAATACATTAAATGGCAATGCATTAACTGGTACAGGAGTAGGGAGGTCTGAATTCGTTACTGGTAATGAACCAGGAAGCTGTAAAAATGTAACTGGCGATGAATATATTGGTTCCCAACAATACGAGTCATTCTGTAAATCCAAACCAAAACCTGAAGCAATGAAGGTTGGTATTAGTCTCTCAAATAACGCTAATGAAATTAGTGGCACCTTAACTGGAAGATCTGAGAAAGTTACTGGCGATGAACCTGGAACTTGCAAAAATGTAACTGGGACACCATATGCTGGATTAGATCAAGTTGAGGAAAATTGTAATTCTGACTTAATAACTGAATTAAAAGATAAAGGAAAGATTTATTTAGGAGGTAGTTCAAATGCACGTCTTACTGGTATACAACCTGGTATCGGAGGAAGTATGACTGGAGCAGGCAAAGGTGCTTGTCTAAATCCAACAGGCACCCCTTATGTTGGCGGAGATCAGTTAGGTAATAATTGTTCCAATCATTCATCCGAAAAAAATTATGCCAATAGTGAAAGAAAAAATTCAAGCTCATGGGAAGAATTTTCTGTAAATTCTCCCTCTAGAGATAAATACTCTGATAAAAAAAGAGATGGTGTAACAGGCAATGAGTATGAAAATGGCTCAAGGATTACAGGCCCATTCGATATGGCTATGGACACAGTAACAGGGACAGAACAATTTAGGTTTGATAAAAACAAAAATTCCCTACTTACCCCAAAAAAAGATTTAAAGGAATTTGATTCTTCAAAAGAGAGAGCACAATCCAGAATTACTGGCGAGGGTCAATCTGCTGGGTTGAAGATAACAGGCGATGATTGGGCAAGAGGAAACAGGGTAACAGGTACTGAAGGAGCTTCAGCAAGAAAAAGAAATCCTACAAGACCAGGCATGACGAGTGCAATGCCAGTGATGGATATAAAAAGGAATGACGAAATGAAAGAGCCAGATTTCTTGATAACTGGATCAAGTGGTAATACTCGTGAAGGTCAACTTGTTACCTTTTCAGGTGGTGCACGAGGGTAATTAAATAATGCCTTTAAGAGGACTGGCAAAAGCCAAGAACTTCACATTGGGGCCTACAGCTCCAATGAAAACTTTTACGGAAAATATTCATACACAAACTAAAAAATCAATTGATTTAGGTAAATCTGGAAAATCTCATAAATTAACTAACAGTATCCAGAATGAAAATCTATATAGGTATGAAAGCAAAATAAAAAGTGATTTTGATGAAATTGTTCCTACTTTAAAGGAAATTGCTCGAATACAACATCATGAAGATTTTATAAGTAAAGCTCAGGTAATATCAAGAAAAAATTTGGGAATAGAGCTTCCTCTTCATGTATTAGATAAATCTTGGGTTAAACCTCTCGATATGAGAGCTATATATGCATGGTGTGCTTTTAAACAACATGAGAAACTTAGTGACAATTTTTTTAAAAATGATCCTCTTGAAGGGGCTTCAGGAAGTAGAGGTGCGGAAGATTTTGAAAAATTCCTTTTAGATTGTGGAATACATTTACTTGATATAACTCCTTGTTCGGATGGTAGATTAGCTCATTCAGTAGCATATGTAATGAGAATACCTTTTAGTTCAGTAAGAAGAAGATCTCACGCTGGTGCACTTTTTGATATTGAAAATACAGTAAATAGATGGGTAAAAACTGAACATAAAAGATATAGAGAGAATATCCCTAATGAAGCCCATAAAGATACTAGGTACTTAAAAGTTGTAACTTATCATTTTAGTTCTGTAGATCCTTTGCATCAGGGATGCGCAGCTCATGGGAGTAATGACGAGTTAGCTGCGGAAGAAGGCAGAAGTAAACTATATGCTTTTAAAGAGGCTGTAGAGAATAGCTTTTGCTGTGGTGCTTCTGTGGATTTAATGTTAATTGGACTTGATACAGACACTGATTCATTAAAAATACATATCCCAACAAGTGATGGAGGTATTGATTTAGAAAAAACTATTTCTACTTTAGAAATTTATAATTCAACAATAAACTTTTCAAAAGAGGATGCGGAAAGAGAAATTTGTCAGACAATTTCTAAGCAATTTTCAAAAGATAAACTCGGTGGACTGGAAAAATTTATGTATAAATTAATTGTCAATAATATTTCTCAAATTGATTATGTAAAGAGTTTTCATAATGGTTCTTATGAAGATATTGGACATGCAGAGAGGTTTATTGGAGTAGGTATAGGTTTTAAAGAAGTACATCTCAGAAATTTAACTTATTTTGCTCATTTAGATACAGTCGAAGAAGGGGCTCCAGATTTAGATGTAGGAGTGAAGATTTTTACTGGACTAAATGTGTCTCAAGATCTACCTATCCCAGTAGTAATAAGATTTGATTACTCTGGCAAAGTACCCGGCGCAAAAGAGAGGGCAATAAAAGATTGTGAAAGGGTTAATAATGCGATATCAATTAGGTATAAAAATTTAGTTGATCAAGGGTTGTTACATACTTGCTCTACTATTAGAGATAGAGACAACATTCATTCCGCCCAAATTATTGGAATGTCTTTAGATAAAAAAACAGAGGAGGCTCACTAATTATGTTAATTTGCAAGGTTGTAAAACCACTTGTTTCTACCAATAGGATTCCTGGTTTTGAACATAAACATCTACAGGTTGTTTTAGATGGTTCTTCAAGTAAGGTTGCGGTAGATGCTGTTGGTTGTAAGCCAGGAGATTGGGTTATTTGTGTTGGAAGTTCTGCTGCTAGGGAAGCAGCGGGAAGCAAATCTTATCCAAGTGATTTGACGATTGTTGGAATAATTGATCATTGGGATCCTGATAATTCATAAAAAAGGAGGATAGAAATTGTGGAAATTATGAAGGTATTAGGAAGGATGGTTTGTACTCAAAGAGTCGCTGGCTTAGGATATATGAATTTACGAATTTTAGAAAATAATAAAGGGAAGAAATTAGTTGCTGTTGATCCAGTTGGTGCCAGAGAAGGTAACTGGGTTTTTACTTCTAGTGGCTCTGCCGCTAGATTTGCTTGCCCTAATCCAGAAATTCAAACCGATTTAACTATAGGAGGTATTATTGATTATTGGGAGAGTGACTAAAAATTTTAACTTCAAAAATTTATTGAGAAACTTTGTTGAAGGTATAGTGTAATAAGTTTTGATTAAAAAATTTAATGTGGAATGAAAGAGAATCACCTTTAAGGATTGAAAAAAGATTTGAATTTGAGCAATACTCAAAAATTAGTAGATTCATGGTGAAAATTGAGAAATTATGTAAAGAAAGGGATGTCTATCCAAATATCAGCTTCGGTAAAAATTTTGTAAGTCTTTCAATTTTTTTAGATAATAAAGAAATATCAGAAAAGGAAAAAAACTTTTCAAAGGATATTGATAAATTTTATTTAGAAGATTAGTTCTTTTTAATAATTATTTGGCTTTGCAATATCTCTTTTGATTAAAGCCATTAAATATGTGGGGGCTTTATATCTACCAGGTAGACATCTATTTAAAGTTTCAAGATGACTCCAACAAACGGTCTTTTCTATATCTTTTACTGAATTACCTTTTAAAATTAATAGTCTTAGAGCTTTGCAAAATAAAGGATAACCTGCTTCTAGTTCATCTATATTAAGCTTTGCTGCTGACATAGATCAAAGATGAATTATCAACTAATAATCTATACAACTATGGTGCACAATAGGTGCATATTTCAAATTTCTCAATAATTAGAAATTAATCTAGAAATGCGACGCAATCTATCTCAACTAAAACTCCTTTTGGTAGAGATGAAACTTCCACACAGGCCCTGGCTGGAGGATTCTCTATATTAAAAAAATCACTATATATTTTGTTGACAATTTTAAAATTACTTAAGTCGGTTAAGTAAATAGTTGTTTTAATTACATCCTCTTTTTTTGCTCCACCAGATTTAAGAACTGCTGCGAGATTTTTTAAAACTTGAATAGTTTCCTTCTCTATATCACCTAAACATGTTATTTCATTTAAAACTGGGTCTATAGCAATTTGTCCAGAACAATAGATAAAATCCCCAGCTTTTATTGCTTGATTGTAAGGTCCGACTGGATCTGGAGCATTTGATGTTTTGATTACTTGTTTGGGGGACATTTGTTTAAGAAGATACCTATCTATTTAAACCCATAAATCTTTATTTGCTCTTAAAAAAGTAAATTCTTCTAAATTTTTTGCTCTTAAGAAAAGGTTTATTTTCATCTCTTCATCAAGTAAAAATGGAATTGTCAATTCATTAAGAGAAAGTTTTTTTTCAACTTCCGAAAGTTTATTTTTTATATCTTGATCTTTAGGCTTGAGATTCAATGCCCACAATATATTTGCTTTAGTATATTCATGTGCACAATATATGAGAGTATTTTTTGGTAAAGATTTGATTCTTTCTAGTGAAGAATACATTTGTTGATAAGTCCCTTCAAAAATTCTTCCACAGCCTCCAGAAAATAATGTATCACCAATAAAAAGAACAGGATTTTTCCCATTAAAAAAGAAGGCAATATGTGAGCTTGTATGCCCTAATACTTCAATTATTTTTACTTCTTCTCCTAGAATATTCAAAGTTTCTCCATCCTCTACAGATATATTTTGAAAAGGTATTCGCTTTTTTTCTTTGGAGGAAGCAATCACCTTTACATTTGGCCATCTTTCAATAAGAGACTTCGTACCTCCAATATGGTCTGAATGATGATGAGTTTGCAAAATAGCTTTTAAGTGAAAATTGTTTTCATCTATATATCTAATTACTGGTTCGTGAACAGATGGATCTACAACTACAACGGATTTATCTTTTACCCACAACCAAATGACGTTATCACTTAAAACTCTGAGTCCAATTATATTTCGAGCTTTATTAAATTCCATTATTAACTTAGAATGAAGAATCGTTGGAAGAAATTGATCTATGTTTACTATAGCTTTACCAAAAGGAGCTTTGTTAAAAGATTCAATTTCAACTTTTAAAAAAGCTGGGTTAGATTTCTCTGACGCGTTGGACGAAAATAATAGATCATTAACCTTTGAATCAAATTGCAAACGGGCTAAAGCTTTATTAGTAAGAAATGGAGATGTCCCCGTTTATGTAAGTTATGGTCAGGCTGATTTGGGTATTGTAGGGTATGACGTTTTACGAGAATCTGAATTAAAAGTCGCAAAGTTACTCGATTTAGGATTTGGGGGTTGTCATATGTCGTTGGCGGTTAAGAAAAATAGCAATTATTCAAAACCAACTGATCTTCCTGCGAATTGTAAAGTGGCAAGTAAATTTATAAAGACAGCAAGATCTTATTTTGAAGAATTAAATATCCCTGTAGAAATTGTTCATTTGACAGGATCAGTCGAGCTTGGTCCTATTACAGGTATGGCAGAGGCAATAGTTGATTTGGTAGCAACCGGAAAGACTCTTAAAGAGAATGGTTTAATTAAAATAGAAGATCTTTTTTACTCAACTGCAAGATTAATTGGAAATCCTTTATCTATGAGGTTAGATGATAATCATCTCAGAGATACTATTTTATCAATAGAATCGACTAATGCTTTATAGAAGATTAGCTAAATGTTTTTTAAAGATTTTAGAAGAATTAAAAAGTTAGGTAAATATTTAACTAAAGATAAAAAAACAATCTATCTAATCTTGATAGTTTTGTTGCCTGTTTCTTTCTCTGGAGCCATTCAACCATTATTAGTTGGTCAAGCAATTACAATTCTCAAGAACGAAACTACAGATGTTTGGCTAAGTAAAACTTTTTTTGGGCAATCAATAAATGCCATAATCTTCACTTTATTTATAACTGTTCTTTTTAGATTGGTTCTGCAAGGATACCAAACTTATAATATCCAGGCAGTGGGTCAACGTTTGACAGCAAGAATCAGAAGAGAGCTTTTTGATCATTCAATATCTTTATCTCTTAAGTATCACGATAAAATGCCTGTAGGGAAATTATTAACGAGATTAACAAATGATGTTGATGCTTTAGCCGAGGTTTTTGGTAGTGGGGCAGTTGGAGTCATTGCTGACTTCGTCAGTCTGATAGTAATTTCTTTGACAATGCTTTCAATTGATAGAGGGCTTGCCATTTTATTGCTTTTGACTCAAGTCCCAGTTTCATATTTTATTATTTGGCTTCAAAAACGTTACAGAAGAGCCAATTATCAAGTAAGGGAAGAATTGTCTCAACTCAACTCTGATTTTCAAGAGAACCTTCAAGGTTTAGAAGTCGTTCAGATGTTCAGAAGAGAGGCTTTTAATAGCAAGAAATTTTCCAAAACTGGAGTTGCTTATAAGAAAGCAGTTAATGGAACAATATTTTATGACAGCAGTATTTCGGCATTTATAGAGTGGATTTCTCTCGCAGCAGTTTCCTTGGTTTTGGCAGTTGGAGGTTATCTTGTTACTTCTGGAAATATTGGTTTAGGAACATTAACAACTTTTATTTTATATTCCCAAAGACTTTTTGAACCTCTTAGGCAGCTTGCAGAAAGATTTACTCAAATACAAGGGGGTTTAACAGCTGTAGAAAGAATAAACGAATTATTGGATGAAGAAATACAGATTAAGGACTCTACTTCCGCAAAACATTTTTTAGAAAATTCTAAAAATTTAAATAAAAAATTTAAGGGCAAAATAGAGTTCAAGAATGTTAATTTTTTCTACAACGAAGGAGAACATATTATAAAAAATTTATCTTTCAAGATCAATCCAGGCGAGCATGTGGCTTTTGTAGGGCCAACTGGTTCAGGTAAAACCACCATAATAAGACTTTTATGTAGATTGTATGAGCCTCAGTCAGGCCAAATTTTAATCGACGACATAGACATCAAAGATATTCCTATTGCAACTCTTAGAAATATGTTGGGAGTAGTTTTGCAAGATACCTTTATCTTTAGTGGAAATGTCGCAGATAATTTAAGACTAAATTCCAATTTAGACAATCTTGAATTAGAAAATCTTTGTAACGAATTAGGGTTGGATAATTTATTACAAAAATTACCAGAAGGCTTGAACACTTTACTAAGAGAAAGAGGGGGAAATCTTTCTTCTGGAGAGAGACAACTTCTTTCAGTAGCTCGAGTAGCGATTAGAAATCCTGTTGTTTTAATAATGGACGAAGCAACAGCGTTTATGGATCCCTCTACAGAAGCTACTTTGCAGAAAGATCTTGAGAGGATTCTGTCAAAAAGAACAGCTTTAGTAATAGCTCACAGATTAGCTACTATTGAAAGTTCTGATAAGATTTTAGTCTTAAAAGGGGGATCATTAGTTGAAGAGGGAACACATAGTGAATTGAGACTGAAAAAGGGTTTATATTTTCAGCTCTCTGAGCTTCAACAAAAAGGATTCGTGAATTTTTAATGATTTTTAGAAACCAAGGTACTTTAATAAAAAAATCAAACACTTTATCTAGGGAAGAGCTGATAGATCTCTATGGTTTAAATTCTTATGAGTTCACTCAAACAAATAAAGAAGAAATATTTGTATGTAGTAAAAATAAAGATTTAGATCTAATAGAACTAGATCAACTTTTGCAAACTGTTGGTTGGAGCAGAAGACCTATAAGGAGAGTAAAAAGAGCTTTAGATTTCAGTATTTTGGTGGTTGGGTTATGGCGTCATGATGATAAATTCCCCAGACTAGTGGGATTTGCAAGATGCACTGGCGATGGAATTCTAGAAGCAACAGTTTGGGATGTGGCTATTAATCCTGTCTATCAAGGACTTGGATTGGGGAAAGAGTTAATGAAATATGTCCTAAAAGAATTGAAAAATATTGGGATTTCTAAAGTAACCCTTTTTGCTGATGCCGAAGTGGTTTCATTTTACAAAAGACAAGGTTGGATATTAGAACCTAGAGGCTCTAAATGTGCTTTTTGGTATGCAAATTAATCATTTTTTGTAGTAGTCAGAATATATAGATTTTAACGATTCGCCTTTTAACCATCTTCTTCTAAATTGCCAGTTCTTAATTGCTTGGAGAAAGATATTAGTTCTTTCCCATTTTCTTGAACTTATCAAAATAGGTAAATTTAATTGTTTTAAATCTTTTTTTTTGTTTAATCTCCTTAAAAAATCTATATCTTCCATCAAAGGTATCTTTCTAAAACCATTATTCTTAAAGTAGGTAGTTCTATGAATTATCAAACCTTGATCACCATAGGGTTGTTTAAAAAATTTACTTCTAAAATTCACGAGAATTTCGAGAACTCTATAAATTATCTTTTTGTGATTAATTTTGAATTCAAAATAGTAAATACTATTCTTGTTTCCTTTTAAAAATGAATTTATTTTTTTAAACCAATCATGAGTTAATCTTGTGTCTGCATGTAAAAATATGAGCCACTCTCCTTTTGAATTTTTAGCTCCAATATCTAATTGTAAACCTCGATTCCTTTTTTTGGATATAAATACTTTCGCTCCATAAATATTTGCCACATCAATAGTTTTATCTTCACTTCCAGAATCAACAATTATGATTTCGCCATCTTTCTGAATACTTGACAAGTCTGAAAGTAATAATGGCAAATTACTAGCTTCATTAATTGTTGGAATGATAATTGAAATTTTTGGCAAGTCGATTACTTTCTATTTTCAATATCAATAATTGTATCTATATCTATTTTTTTATCTAAAAACTTATATTTTAATTTTTTAGAAGCAAAATTATCTATTGTATTTTGAAGAACATTTTCTGTCCCCCACTTTATGTTGATAAAAGGTAAATATATATGTGATAACATTATTTTTTCTGATAAACCAATAAGCCAATATCCTCCATCGTTAGATGGACCTAAAATAAGATCATTATGTTGAAGCTCTTTTAGAGTATTCAATAAATCTTGATGGCATAAATCTGGAAGGTCAGTACCAACAAAAATTATATTTTTGATCTTATGTCTTGCACAAAATTTTTTGTTGATAATTATTTGCCGTTTCATTTTTTCTCCCAAGCAGCCTTTCCCCTGTAAATTAAATTTTTTGATACCTAATTCTCTTGTCCATCTTCTACAATTACCTACCCCCAGACCAGATATAGCAATCGAAATATCAATTAATTTATTTTCTTGGAGAAATTTTGCCACTGAAATAGTGTGTTTGGTCATTACGCTTTGAACTTTTGCAGAATTACTTTTACCTATATCCTTAGATAATCTTGTTTTGCATCTTCCAAAACCATGCCATTTCGCCATGATAATAAGTAATGCTTTATCCAATAATTTAGTAAAATTTAAGATAATTATATGCCTATTAAAAAATATAAAATTTATTTTTATAAATTTAGTCGATACTTTGTTGCATAATTTTAAATTTGTCGTGATCTTGTGATTTGATAATGGCCAATTATTAAATTCCAACTAGATTAATAATCTAGAGAATAAAACTTTGCAAGCAACTAATCCTATTTGGGCGGAAGTTCAAAAATCACTCCAAAAAACTTTAAGTAAGCCTTCATTTGAGACATGGATAAGGCCAGCTAAATTTAATTGTTTTGAAAATGGCTTATTAACTTTAATCGCCCCAAATACATTTTCTAGTGATTGGTTGAGAAAGAATTATTGTGAAACTATTGAAAAAGCTGCAAAGGAAATCTGCGGTCATGATGTAAAAGTTGTTTTTAAATCTGAATCGAATACCAGCAGCGATTTAACAAATGAAGATAAATCTAACGAACAGAAAGTTCATCATAAAACAAGATCTATTTCTAGTAATAACCAAAAAATTTCTTCAAAAAATCAATTCAAAAATCCTAATGGTTTAAATTTACGCTACGTATTTGAAAGATTTGTTGTAGGTCCAAATAGTAGGTTGGCTCATGCCGCCGCTTTAGCCGTTGCCGAATCTCCTGGAAGAGAATTCAATCCATTATTTATTTGTGGAGGAGTGGGTCTTGGTAAGACTCATTTAATGCAAGCAATAGGTCATTATCGAGTAGAAATAGATCCAGAAGCAAAAGTTAAATATGTATCTACAGAGACTTTTACAAATGATGTTATTAGTGGTATTCGAAGAGATGGAATGACAGCTATTCGAGACAAATATAGAAATGTAGATTTGATTTTAATCGACGATATACAGTTCTTAGAAGGCAAAGAGTATACACAGGAAGAATTCTTTCATACTTTTAACGCACTTCACGAATCAGGAAGTCAAATAGTTATTGCAAGTGACAGACCACCAAATCAATTATCGGGAATTCAAGAGAGATTAATTTCTAGGTTCTCAATGGGTATGACCGCAGATATTCAATCACCTGACCTTGAGACGAGGACAGCCATCCTTCAAAAAAAGGCAGAACAAGAGAGGATGAGTCTTCCAAGAGATTTAATTCAATTTATAGCAGGAAGATTCACTTCCAATATTCGAGAATTGGAAGGAGCATTTACTAGAGCTGTTGCATTTGCATCAATAACAGGCTTGCCAATGACAGTTCAATCAATTGCTCCAATGCTTGATCCTAATAGTGTTGGAGTAGTTGTTACTCCAAAACAAGTTATTAATAAAGTGTCAGATTTCTTTAAAGTTTCTACTGATGAATTGATCAGTTCAAGTAGGAGAAAACCAGTAAGTCAAGCTAGACAAATAGGTATGTATCTTATGAGACATGGTACGGATCTAAGCCTACCAAGAATTGGAGATGAGTTTGGGGGTAAGGACCATACAACAGTTATGTATGCTATTGAACAAGTTGAAAAAAAATTATCTATTGATCCAAATATTGCAAGTCAAGTTCAAAAAATAAGAGATTTACTTCAAATAGATTCAAGAAAAAATTTGTAGTTTTACTAATAACTAGAAATGAAATTTATAGGATCTTGATCATATCTATGCCTGAAAGGTATCTTATCTATTTCATTCATATCACTAAGCGATTCAATTTTATTTAATGATTGCCTTAATAACCTTGCTGAAATAATTGGCATATCTCTTGGAACTGAGATTCTATTTTTTAAGTATCTTAGAGAGATTCCAGAAAGTTTTTTAGGGATTAATACTTCACCTGTGATCATATGGCTCAAAGCTGATCTCAATGATTCGTCAAAGGATTCTTTATTGTATGGGTTTACCTTTAGTAAATTGTCTTTATGCTTTATTACTCTTTTAAGAGCAATTGTTGCATAATATTTTGACTCATAATTTTGGTTAAATTCATAATTACCCAAACCCTCCCCAGTATCTATTAGCTTAGAGAAAGTAATCTGTTGTTCATTGCTTTCTTTATAGCATCCTCCCATTTGTGGGGGTAAATCATGAGAATGAGTATGAAAATCTCCTTGAGTGCCTCTATAAGCACTTGTCCCTTCAAAAAGGGTAAGCCAGTTATCTACATGACGGTAATTAGATCTTAAATTAAACCCTTTATAATAAATAAGTGATGCATTTATTCTCTCCATATAGGGAATAAAAATTATATCTCCAACACCAGGCTCTATATCACCCTTGTTAGAAACTGATGGATCAACAAACCCTGATTTTGAGCTACTTAAGATTTCATCGAGTTTAGAAATGGATTCTTTAAATCTTTTTTTTCTAAAAGAGTTATCTATAAAATTAAAGCTTTCTCGGCAGAGCCAATTACACCAGGATCTGAAAATTTCTCTTTCTAACTCTCGAATTTTGATAAGGTGACTAGACGTTATAAAAGATCCAAGTACTCCAAATTCATTTTCTAAAAAAGCTATGATATCGTCGCTTTCAGTTATAACTTGCCCTTTAAATTCAATTGCAGGTAATTTCCCCGATCTAACTTTTTCAAGAAACCAACTTTCTTTTTGGCCGTAGCAAAACATATTTATTTTCTTGACTCTGTATGGAATTTTTTTAAATTCAAGCCATAACCATATCTTCTGACAGTAAGGACACCAAGAATGCCTATCCCTATAGAGGGTAACTAATACATCATTTTCACTATGTCCAAATAATCTTAAATTTGAGTAGGAATTATTTATACCATGGACTCTATCAAGATCTTCAACTTCAAATTTATTTAAATCATCCCATGTCAAAATCCCATTCATTATTTGAATTAAAGCTATAAACTAACGTTATAATAATTGATTAAAAAAAGTCTTGGAATTTGAATTTGATTTAATTGTTGTTGGCGCTGGATCAGGAGGACTCGCGGCGGCTAAACGTGCGGCTAGTTATGGAGCAAAAGTCGCAATAATAGAAGCAAATCAAATAGGGGGAACTTGTGTTATGCGGGGATGTGTGCCTAAGAAATTAATGGTTTATGCAGCTAAAAGTAAAAAAAATATGGATTCTTCTGAAGGATATGGATTAAAAAATGAAGGTATTAATTTTGAATCAAATATTTTGTTGAAGAATGTTAGGGAGGAGGTTTCTAGATTAAGTAATTTACATAGAAATTCTTTAAAAAAGTTGAATATAACTATTTTTGAAGGCTTAGGAAGATTTATTACTCAAAATGAATTAGAAATTATTTGTTCAAATACAAAGAAAATTAAAAACAAAATAAGTTCAAAAAAAATTCTTATTTCAGTTGGAGGTAAACCAAAGAAATTAAATATTCCTGGGATAGATTTGGCATGGACTAGTGATGATATTTTTGAATTAGAAAAGTTTCCTAAATCAATATTAATAGTAGGAGGTGGATATATTGCGTGCGAATTTGCTTCTATTTTCAGAAATTTAGGTACTGAAGTAACTCAATTAATTAGGGGTCAACATTTACTTAAAGGTTTTGATGAGGATCTTTCTTCATGCCTAGAAGAATCACCTACTTTTACTGAAATCAATATAATCTCCAATACTCAATTGAAGTCTATAAACAGAGTAAATGGAAATCTGGAATCTACCCTAGACTCGGGGGATAAACTCCTAACTAATAATATCCTTATTGCTACAGGAAGAGAACCAAATCTTTTGCCTTTAAATTTAGATTTTTTAAATCTAAAGATGGATGGCCAATATTTAGATGTTGATGAACTTAATCAAACAAGTAACGCAAATATTTTTGCTGTTGGAGATATAATAAATAAACCAAACTTAACTCCAGTAGCGATAGAACAAGGGAGAGTTTTTTCGGATAATTTTTTTAATGACCAAAAAAGAAAAGTAAATTATGAATGTATACCTAAGGCTGTTTTTACCATTCCAGAAATTTCAACAGTTGGCTTAAGTGAGAAAAGAGCTAAAGAGATTTATTCTGAAAAAAATATAAAAATTTTCAAATGCAAATTCACCCCTATGTCTAATACCTTTAAAAAAAATAAATCAAAATGTATGTTGAAGATTGTAGTTCATAAGCTTACTGACAAAGTCCTAGGTTGTCATATGTTTGGAGAAACATCGTCTGAGATTATTCAAATGGTATCAATTTCATTAAATGCAGGGATAACAAAAGAAGACTTTGATAGTACTATGGCTTTGCACCCAACAATTTCAGAAGAATTTGTGACTATGTATGGATAAAATTATGAATTAGAAAATTTTAATTTTTCTTGAACAATCAGAAACACTATAAGTAACGCAAAGTAAATAAATAAACCTATCCTTAGTTCAGAAAGGAAGTTAAATCCATTCAGAAAAAGTATCTTATCGAGAATGTAGAAAATATAAAGATTAAGCAAAATAAATCCTTCAATTCTTGTGATTTTCCCTTTGCTCCAGAAAATTGGTAAGCATGCAAAGGTAGTTAAGACCATAAAAGGTAAGTCAACTTTTATTAGACTTTGTTCAATTACTAAACCTTTAAATCCTGAAAAAATACTGCAACTTCCAAGGATTAAAAGTTGATTGAGTAAATTGCTTCCTATTACGTTCCCAATCGCAAGATCTGTTTTGCCTTTAAATGCAGCAATTATTGAAGTTACTAATTCTGGTAAAGATGTCCCAGTTGCGACGATAGTTAAACCAATAACAATTTCATTTACACCCAAAAGAGTCGCAAGTGTTTGAGAACCATTTACTAAAATATTTGAACCAAAGCTTAAAAGAAATATTCCCAATATTAACTTTAGTAAAATGTTAAATTTCCCTTTATAGTTATCTTTTAATTCTTCTATCTCTGGTTCAGCATCTTTTGTTTCCTCTCCTTTCTCATTGATGGTATTAATTTCCCAAATTGTATTTAAGATTAAACAAAATATTAGAAATACCCCTGCTTGCAATGTTAATAAGCCTGTTGATGACATAGCCCAAACTGCACAAGAAATTGCCATTAAAAGAGGCACATCTCTTCTGACTATTCTGCTTTTTACCTTAAGAGGTGTTATCAATGAGCTTATGCCCAAAACAACGAGAACATTAAAAATATTGCTTCCAATTACATTGCTTGCCGCAAGCGAATCACTACCTTTTAAAAGTGAACTCAAACTTACTAACAATTCTGGAGAGCTTGTACCAAGAGAAACAACTGTCAAACCAATTACTATTTGAGGTATTCCTAAAATTAAAGATAAAAATATTGCTCCTTGAATAAAGAACTCTCCTCCAGTAAAAAGTAGAACTACACCTAAAACTATTTCTATTATGGGGAATAAAAATTCATTCATATTTAGGCTTTTATTTAGATAATAAAAATTTTCATAATTGGTTAATAAACTATCCTGGAATATCTATAAATTATTGTCAATTTTAATTTGTTGTTAAAATTGATTAAATAGAAAAAATTTTGAAGACTCTAACCATAATAAAACCTGATGATTGGCATTTACATTTAAGAGAAGGTCTTGTATTAAAAAATATTATTCACTTTACTTCAGAATATTTTGGAAGAGCAATTGTCATGCCAAACACTAAAAGTCCCATAACATCAATTAATAGCGCTATTTCTTATAAGAAATCTATTTTTGATGCTTTACCAGAAAGTTCTAAGTTTGAACCACTAATGACAATTTATCTTACAGATGAGACTGATAAAGAGGAATTAATAAATGGTTTCAAAAATAATGCTTTTTTTGCAGCAAAATTATATCCTGCTAATGCCACAACAAATTCCAGTCATGGAGTTAGGAAAATAGAAAATCTATATAATATTTTTGATTTAATGCAAGATTCTGGAATGCCTCTTTTAATTCATGGGGAAGTGACTGATTCTGAAGTAGATGTATTCGATAGAGAAGAAGTGTTTATAGATAAAGAACTCTCTCAAATCACTAAAAGATTTCCAAAATTAAAAATCGTTTTAGAACATATAACTACCTCTTATGCAGTGAATTTTGTTCAAGAAAATAATATTGGAGCTACTATCACTCCTCATCATTTGCATATAAATAGAAATGCAATGTTTTTTGGAGGCTTAAATAGTGATTTTTACTGCTTACCAGTTGCTAAGAGGGAATATAATAGACTCGCTTTAAGGAAAGCGGCAACAAGTGGGGAAAAATGTTTTTTCTTGGGAACTGACTCTGCTCCACATCTTATGAAGTGGAAGGCTTTTTGTGGATGTGCAGGTATTTTTAATTCGCCAGTAGCAATAGAAAGCTACTTAACAGTTTTCGAAGAAGAGGATGCTCTAGATAATTTTGAAAAGTTTGCAAGTTTGAATGGCCCTAATTTTTATAATTTGCCTCCAAATAAAGAAAAATTAAAATTAGTGTCCAGACCTAATAAAATTAAAGAATTTATTGATGTTGTTGAAGAAAAAAATATTGTCGGCCAAATAAAACCATTTCATGCAGGTGAAACTTTACGATGGCAAGTAGGAGGGATTGTAAATTAAAAAATTAGATTTAATCGGACAATTAAAAGTGTAAATATTCCAATTTTTCTTGGTTAAATGGGTTTCTTTCGGCTACGATTAGAAAGCGCAAATTCCTTATGGGAGTGTGGCGGAATTGGTAGACGCGCCGGACTTAAAATCCGTCGAGCGATTTAGCTCGTGGGGGTTCAAGTCCCCCCACTCCCATTACTTAATTATTTTTTTTTTAGTTCTGACGATAACTTCCAATAGTTGTTATGTTTTAACTAAGCAACCATAAATCAAAATGGAAAGTTTTTTCAATAATTCATCCGCTACTTTAATTGCTTACATTGGAATTATTTCTACCTATTTATTAGTTATTCCATTATTACTATTTTACTGGATGAATAATAGATGGAATATTATGGGCAAATTTGAAAGATTCGGAATTTATGGCCTTGTATTTCTTTTCTTTCCAGGTTTAATTTTATTTTCTCCGTTTTTAAATCTCAGACTAAAAGGAAGTGGTAAAGGGTAAATAATTGACAAAAGGAAAAGTTTTACAATTAGGTTTATTTTTTTCATTAATAGGATTAATTGGTTATAAATTTGCACCGCAAATTGGGATCGACAATTTTACAGCCACTACTATCTCAAGTTGTATCTTGATTTTGATTGTTATTACTTGGGTCACATCTTATGTTTATAGAGTTATAAATGGGAAAATGACTTTTATGGAACAAAGGAAGCGTTATAGAACAGAGTATGAAAAAGTTGTTAATGATAAACTAGAAACCAAATTCAACTCATTGTCAAGGGAAGAGCAGCAAAAACTAATGGAAGATTTAGAAAAAAATATATAAATTTTTCATAGAAGATATCTAAAAATTATGAAAGATAAAAAAATGCAAATTACTAAAAATGAATCTTTATCTAAGGTAGATGAGATGTTTTGTGAGTTAAAAAATAAAAAAAAATTAGCTTTGATGCCTTTTATAATGGCTGGGGATCCCAATATTGAAATAACGTCTGAGATTTTATTAAAGTTACAAGAAAATGGAGCTGACCTTATTGAATTAGGTATCCCTTACAGTGACCCACTTGCAGACGGACCAGTTATTCAAGTGGCGGCCTCTCGCGCCTTAAAGTCAGGCACTAGCCTAAGAAAAGTAATTAAACTTTTAGAGTCTTTAAAAGGTAAATTAAATATTCCCATCATCCTTTTTTCTTACTTAAATCCATTACTATGTTTTGGCTTTGAAGAGTTTTGTGAGATGGCATCTAATGCTGGAGTCTCTGGCCTAATAGTTCCTGATCTCCCTTTAGAGGAAGCTTATAAATTTTCTAAAATAGTAAGTAGCCATTTTATGGACTTAATTTTATTGGTAGCTCCAACTACTCCTTTTGAAAGAATGAAACAAATATCAGATCATACAAAAGGCTTTACTTATTTAGTAAGTGTTACTGGTGTCACTGGAGAGAGAAACAAAATGGAAAATAGAGTAGAAAGTCTTATCTCTAAATTAAAAGATGTAAATAGCAATCCAATTGCTGTTGGTTTTGGAATATCCACTCCAGAACATGTTAATAAAGTTCGTGAGTGGGGAGCAGATGGGGTAATTATTGGGAGTGCATTTGTAAAACGAATTTCTAGTTCTAGTGAAAAAGATGTTGTCGATCATGTTGGTGAATTTTGTAAAGAAATGCGTTTAGCTGCTGATCAAAAAAAATAAATGAAAGATACTTTTTTTTATTAATTAAAAAAATTAATTATTGAAAAATAATTAAAAAAATAATATAACCAATTTGTTTTTTTGTCTTTAAGATTCTTCTGTAGGTAATAATCTGATTTGCTTCCTTCCAAGCTTAATTTCGAATTCATCACCTGCTTTTAAATCAAGAAGTGCTGTATATGCTTTCCCAATCAGAAGATTCCCATTGCCTTGTACTGTAGCTATATAACTAAGTTTTCTTCCACCTTTCCCAATACCCGCAACTCCAGAGTCACCAAGATTAACCCCTTTTGCTTCTAAAAGTGCTTCATAGAATGCGGTAAAGTTTAAGCGTTCACTTCCGTTTTTCTTAGTGGAAACATAACCACAGGCGCGAACTAGCTCAGATTTGCTAACATCACCAAGTTCTTTAACTTTTGCAAGGAGATCGCTTCCAGTTAGCATAATTAATTATAAGAAAGTTGTATTAAATAACATAGCAATTTGCGTGTAATATATGCAATTATTTAGTATGTATTTATTCTATTATTTATATTTAAAAATGGAAAAGTTTGTAGTTTTTGGAAGGTACTGTGAAGATGCAATTTCTAAAAGGGAACCATTTCGTGAACAACATCTTAATAGACTTAAAAACTTAAAAGATCAAGATATTTTAGTTACATTAGGGCCAACAAAATGTACCAAATATTTGTTTGGAATTTTTAATGCTAATGATGTAAATGAGTTGAAAGATCTCATTGAGGGGGATATATATTGGGAAAAAGGTATATGGATTAATTATGATATTTACCCCTGGATTCAGGCATTTTAAATATGATTTATGAAAAAATTTAGTAATTATTAACTATTAATTAAAAAGAACCAATAATAGATAATATTTTTGCTTTAATAATTCAATTAAATATCATATCTAGGAGTTAAAACGATATTAATTTAAAGATTAGTTTTAAGAGCTCATATCTTTTTTAATTAAAAATATAATATTTTAAATAAAATTTATTTATTAGTATCTTGATTCATCTGGTTTACTAATGAGTCGATATCTAATTGATTATATGGTGGCGTTTGTTTTGTTTCTCGATAATCGTTATTGATATTGTTTAACCATTTTTGCTCAATCTTTATAAGATTTTTTGCAATATTGAACATGCCCCCTTTTTTATATAATTCTTTAATTTTGAGAATAATCTCCGAGGTTCTGCTCGATTTAATATTTAATTCATTTGCTAAGTCTTTTTGGGTAAATCCATGCGATTTTAACCAATCTTTAATGAAGGAGACTAGTTCTTTTTCTTCCTGTATAGATAATTTACTCATTTAATAGAAAGGAAACAACTTATTAAGCTTATTTTCTGCTCTTGCTCTTATTGAGGGAGTCATGTATTTGCTCCATATACTGAGTACTGCTGTGAGAGCTACAAAATCATCACTAAAACCAACTAGGGGCATAAAGTCAGGGAAAAGATCAAATGGCATAATCAAATATGCTAGAGCAGCCATTAATGAAACTCTTGCTTGTGCTGGAGTATAAGGATCTATAGCCATCTCCAAAACTTCTAAGGCAGGCTTGGCAATTGTTCTTCCTGCTTTAATAAGAATCTTGATAATGATATTTTCATCAAATGTTGAACTCTCTAAAACTTCGGCATCATAGATTTTTTCTTGGGTTTTGTAATTCTCTTTCATCCTTATAAATGAAATTTAAAATATTTTTAATAGAATTTTTAGCTAATACTATCAACTAATCCATTCTGTATTCCTGCTTTTCTAAGTTTTCTTAAAGCACGTTGAACAACTTGTCGGCAATATTCCCTGCTACAACTCATATGTCTCGCAACTTCAGCTAAAGTTCTCCACTCATTTGAGCCGTCTAAACCAAATCTTAGGCTTACTATCTTTCTTTCTTTCTCAGTTAAATTTGCTTTATCTAATAACTTCCAAGCCGAGGCTGTCCTTTCGGCTAATTCGGCTAATTCCATTGGGGGAGTTTGATCACTTGGAAGAATATCAACTAATTCGGAAGGATCTGATTTTGATTTAACAGTACCTTGGAGACTAACTGTGATGCTTCTCAATTCACAAGAAAGGAGTTCGTCAATTTCCTCTTTGGTTATTTTCATTTCCTCAGCTAGCTCATCACTATTGGGTGGAATACCCTTAAGTTGCATAAGCTTTGATTTTGCTGATCTTAGTTTTGTAAGTTTTTCATTAATGTTAACAGGAATCCTTATCGTTCTACTTTGAGTTGACAATGCTCTATTTAAACCTTGCCTAATCCACCAATAAGCATAGGTAGAAAATCTATGCCCTCTAGAGGGATCATATTTTTCTACAGCCCTTGTAAGACCTAATGTTCCCTCTTGAATTAAGTCAAGTAATTCTAATCCTTTCCCCTGGTATCTCTTGGCAAGGTTGACAACTAGCCTTAGGTTGGCTGTTATCATCTCGTTTTTAGCTTTTTCACCAATTTTGATCTTTTTTCTCTCAGCTTCGGAGTATTCACAAGCAGGGCCTTTCCCTCCTGCCTCTTGACATCTATTAATTAGTACAACCATTTCTTGGACTTTTCTGCCCATTGTGAGTTCTCTTTCGGGAGTCAAAAGTTGATGACGACCTATTTCACCAAGAAAATCGCTTAATGAACTCACGATTTACCTCACTGTTAATATATTTAACTTATAGTCAATTCAGTAATAAGCCATACATGTAATAATTAATTAATAATTAATTAACATTATTTTTGAAAATTAAAAATTTTTTAAAACAATATATTGTAAATTTTAATTATTTAATTTTTTCTTCTTGATTCTAGAACAGCAAGTACATCTCTCCACTCAACGCCTTTATGCATAAGGGCTACTTGCAGATGATAAATTAAATCGGCAGCTTCATTTGAGATTGAATTCTTATCATTATCTTTGCAAGCCATTATAAATTCTGCAGATTCCTCTCCTATTTTTTTCAAAATAGTATTACTGCCTTTTGTTAATAAATGATTTGTGTAACTTTTTTCTGAGGGATTTATTGATCTTTCGTTAATTGTATTGAATAAATCAGAGCAAACATTTGAGAAGGGAGTTGTTTTTTTCTCTTTTTTATCGCTTTGATTAATTTGGATTTCGTTGAAAAAACAACTTTTTTCCCCAGTGTGACATGCTCCTGAACCATTTTGTTCAATCAACAGGATTAGTGCATCATTATCGCAGTCGAATCTTATCTCCTTAAGTATTTGGGTGCTTCCACTTGTAGCTCCTTTTCTCCAAATTTCGGATCTTGATCTACTCCAATAATGAACGTTTTTGGTTTCAAGTGTCATTGTCAAAGATTCTTTGTTCATCCAAGCAAGCATGAGAATTGATCCGTCAAGCCAATCTTGTGCTATTGCAGGTATTAATCCATAATTATCAAAGCGTAGATCCTCTATCGAAAAATTAGTTGAATAAGTCATTATGTTCGTTATGTTAAATCCTACTCAATATGTTTTATTAAAAATTATCCTAACAGTTAATTGATGTATATTCATTCTCTGAAATTTTCATGCAGCAAAAGTTACGAGGATTTTCCTTGTTCACATAGGCAATGGCGCCATGAAGGCCACTGCAGATTTGTGCATGGATATTCAAGATCTTTCACCTTTTGGTTCACTGCAAAAAAATTAGACCTAAATGGTTTTGTTGTCGATTTTTCAAGTCTAAAGCCCCTAGAAAATAGACTAAAGGAGCAATTTGACCATACTTTTCTAATAAATAAAGATGATCCTTTGCTGAATTACTGGGAAAAATTACATGACTTAGATGCTTTAGATCTGAGAATTATGGATAATGTGGGAATGGAGTTCACCTCTGAATTAATTTGGAGATGGGCTAATGAATACTTACAGGATAAGGATAAGGGCAGAACATGTTGTTGGAAAACAGAATCAAAGGAAAATAAATCGAATAAAGCAAGTTTTGAGGAAATTCCTGATTGGTTCAAATCTTAGATTAAAGTTGTTAATTTTAAAGTCATATAGGATTCTTTAATTAGATATTTAATCAACAATTATCTCTCCATTAATAAGATAAATATTAATCTCGTCTTTATTAAGGTAATGATTATTCAATATATTATTTGAAATTTTTGTCTCAATTTGTTTTTGAATAATTCTTTTTAAAGGCCTTGCACCATAGACATGATCGAAACTATTTTCGATAAGTTTGTTAATTGCTTCATCCGTAATTTTGAATTTTAAGTTTTTTTTGTTAAGTCTTTTTTCTAAATGTTGAAGCTGTATTTTTGCAATTTCTTTTATATCATTTAATTCTAAATTATTAAAAATAACTATTTCATCAAGTCGATTTAAAAACTCAGGCTTGAAAAATTTTTTAATTTCATTATCTACAACTTTTTTAATTTCATTTGTATCTTCTTTTCTAACTGATAAATCATTTATTGATTGACTTCCTAAATTACTTGTGAGAACAATGATTGAATTTTTGAAATTGATTGTACGACCTTGACCATCAGTAATGATTCCATCATCAAGAACCTGTAAGAGAATATCTAAAATATCTTTGTGAGCTTTCTCTATTTCATCTAGGAGTATTAATGAATAAGGATTTTTGCGTACAGCCTCAGTTAGTTGACCGCCTGATTCGAAACCTAAATATCCAGGAGGCGCACCTATAATTTTGCTCACTGAATGCTTTTCCATATATTCAGACATATCTAGTCTTGTAATTGAAGAATTTGAATCGAATATTATTTTGGCTGTTACTTTACTTAGCTCTGTTTTTCCAACACCAGTTGGACCTAAAAAGAGAAAACTGGCTAATGGCTTGCTTGGATCATTAAGACCAGTCCTTGATCTCTTAATGGAATCTGCAACTGCCCTAATTGCTATATCTTGACCAATAATTTTTTCTTTAAGGATTGACTCGAGGCTCAAGAGTTTATCTTTTTCTGACTGGTTTAAGTTCTGTACTGGAATAGAGGTCCACTTTGAGACAACTTCTGCAATATCATCAAAAGTTACCTCTTGTCTTAAAAGACTTGTATCTCCATTTTTTTGAGAATTTACAAGGGACTCACTTTTTTCTTTCAATTTTTTTTGCAAAGAATTTAAGGTTCCAAATTCTAATTCTGCTGCTTTGTTGAGGTCAAAACTCCTTTTGGCTTGATCTATTTGCAATTGAACAGATTCAATTTCTTCTTTTACGGTGCTAATCTCATCAATTTCATCTTTTTCTTTTTTCCATTGAGCGCCTAATTCTGCCTGTTTATCTTTAAGGGATATGAGTTCATTATTGATTTTTTTTAATCTTTCTATAGAAAAATCATCCGTTTCTCTTTTTAAAGATAATTTTTCCATCTCAAACTGTAGAACTTTTCGATCAATCTCATCAATTTCTTCAGGTTTGGAAGTTATGACCATATTTAATCTTGAGGCTGCTTCATCGATTAGATCTATTGCTTTGTCAGGCAGAAATCTATCGTTAATATATCTTTCGCTAAGGGTTGCAGCAGCAACTAAAGCATTATCAGAGATTCTCACACTATGATGAACTTCGTATCTTTCTCTCAATCCTCTTAAAATTGATACAGTATCTTCTATTGAAGGAGCATCAACTTTTATCTTTTGAAATCTTCGTTCTAAAGCAGGATCTTTTTCTATATTTTGTTTATGTTCATTAATAGTTGTAGCACCAATACATCTAAGTTCTCCTCTTGCAAGCATTGGTTTTAATAGATTGCTTGCATCTAAAGAACCTCCACTAGCTCCTGCACCAACTACCGTATGAATTTCATCAATAAAAAGAATAATCTTACCGTCTGATTCTTTCACTTTCTTTAGAATATTTTTTATTCTTTCTTCAAATTCTCCACGATATTTTGCTCCAGCTAAAAGTGAACCCATATCTAATGAAATTAGTTTCCTATCTTGTAGCGCAGAAGGTACATCGCCATTAATAATTCTTTGAGCTAACCCTTCTACAATGGCTGTTTTCCCAACCCCAGGTTCTCCAATAAGAACTGGATTATTTTTTGTTCTTCTACTCAATATTTGAATTGTTCTTCTAATCTCTTCATCCCTACCAATAACAGGGTCTAAAACCCCATTTCGTGCAGATTGAGTTAGATCAATACCATATTTTTCCAAAGACTCATTAGAACTATTAAATTCATTTTTTACTGCCGGATCTGACTTCATTTTCTTTATAATTTCAAGAAATTCTGGAATACCTTTTTGATTTAAAATTTGAAATCCATATTTTTTATCATAAGTGAAACTGTAAACTAAGTGTTCTGTTGATATCACTACATCATTTAAAGTATTTTTAATATCATTCGCCTTCAAAAATATTTTGTGAAGAGTATCACCAATATATAAATTATCTTGTTTATTTTTCATTTTTGCCTTCGCATTTAATGAAGAAATTATTTCTTTCTGAAGATCTTTTAGATTTACATTATTTTTTTTAAAAATCTTTTGTGTAATATTGTCATTTTTTATAAGAGCTAATAATAAATTATCAGAGTCTACATTTTGTTGATAATTTTTATAAGCAAATTCTTTGGCAAAAACAAAACAGTTCCAAGCAGAATTTGAGAATTCGCTTGGAACTATTTTCATCAATCAAAAATTGGATATAACAGTAATAAATATTAAGTCAAAAAGGGTGTTTAACTATTTAGAAGATTTATTCAACAATAACTTTACCTACCATTCCAGCGCCTCTGTGTGGCTCGCAATAGTAATCATAAGTTCCAGCAGTATCAAATGTTTCTTCCCAAGACTCTCCTGGAGCAAAAGCTAGGTCCGCATGACTTAATTCATCATGCCCATCAAAAACAGCATTGTGAGGGGCAAGTTTATTATTGACGAATTTAACTGTATCACCAGCACTAATGGTTACTGTACTTGGTTCAAATGCAAGCATTCCGGCATCTGTTCCAAGTT
Source organism: Prochlorococcus sp. AG-347-I19 (assembly GCA_003279105.1). GTDB lineage: Bacteria > Cyanobacteriota > Cyanobacteriia > PCC-6307 > Cyanobiaceae > Prochlorococcus_A. The sequence goes on along the minus strand of QCBO01000001.1, from coordinate 339,037 downwards.
TTACTTCAACAGTCTTAGCTGAAACTGATGAAATACCTACACCTAGAGTTAAAACTATTGCAAATAACCCTGCAAAGATTGAACGTAACATAATAAAAAATTTGCTTATCTTTACATATTACAAGGCTTTGGGAACCCAACTGCGAGAATTTTAATTGTTATTACAGCTTGGTAACTTTGATAACCTTAAAATATCATTCAGTGACTTGGCATAACTTTTAAGTTTAAAAGTCTCAGGATTAGTGATGGGGACATGATTAAAGTCATATTTTTTGATACTGAAGCTATCCCAAGGTGTAGTTTGGATGGGGAGAATTCTTAATAATATTTTTAGAATTTTTTTTGTAAGCGGTATCGCAAAAAATCTCCTCATATTATGTCTTTTTAACAGTGTAATTATGGCATCATCAATTGAAATGAATTTTTGACCTAGCACAAATTTTCTAAAGCCTTGGTATTGCTCTTCTTCATGATTTTTAATTAGAAACCCGCAGATCTGGGCGATATCATTTGCGTGTATGAAGTGAAATTTAGAATCGAGTTTTAAAAATCTTGCTAACCAAAGCCATTTCCCAATTTCTTTCAATCCACTAGTTAAATAACTTACAGGATATTTACTTTTCTCTCCAAGATTCCCTCCAAAAACTAAGGTAGGGAAAACAGCGAATGTTTTTTCTGCAAATGAGCTTTCTCTAAGTCTCTGGAAACATTCATATTTTGTTTGAATGTACTCTGTTCCATAAATCAATGATTCCCTCATTAATTCTGTTTGGGTATCAAGAATACTAGCTGTTGAAAAATAAATAATCTTTTCTAACTTTTCAATATCAAGCATTTCTAGTAATTCTTCAAAAGCTTTAATATTTACTTCATAGGCTCTTTTTGGATCTCCCCAAGCTGTAGCAGTATGTATTAGGTAATTAATTTGACTAATTTCCTTTTTATACCTATTTGATTCCCTGATATCGCACACCATTAACTTGACTTTTTTATTTTCTTGAACAGAAATTGGTAACTTACTTTTGTCTCTTACCATGAGATAAAGCCTGAATTTTGTGTTTTTCAAAAACCAATCAACTAAATATTGGCCAACACATCCATTAGCGCCTGTTATTAATAAGTTTTTATATGCCAAGACTTTGACTAGTAAGTGAGTTTTTTCCCATGTTCAAAAAATGTTTGAGCATTTTCTTCTGGAGTCCCCGGTAAAATCCCATGACCCAAATTAAGAATATATTTCCTGTGTTTAATTTTATTGAAAGTATTATCTATCCTTTCTTTTATTGATTCTTTGTTTCCGAATAAAATGCCAGGGTCAACATTACCTTGAATTCCAATCCCCATGGGGATTCTTTTACAAGCTTCTTCAATATCTACTGTCCAGTCTAATGAAATTATATCTACTCCAGTTTTTGCCATTCTTTCCAGTACCCCAGCACTTCCTGAAATGTAAAGAATTATTGGCGTCTCAGGGTATTCCGCTTTTGCAATTTCAACAACTTTTTTTTGATACGGCCCAGCAAAGATATCATAATCTTGTGGACTTAGTTGACCTGCCCATGAATCAAAAATTTGTACTACTTGCGCTCCAGATTTTATTTGGTATTTAAGATATTCACCAATAGATTTCGCAAAATGATCAAGAAGTTTATGAAGTAAATCTGGTTCATTAAAAGCCATTGATTTTATTAAGGAATAATTTTTACTGCTCTTACCTTCAACTACATATGCAGCAAGAGTCCAAGGTGCACCAACAAAACCTAAAACTGTTGCCTTATTATTCACATCTTTTTTTAGTGAAGTAAGAACTTGCCCAACAAAACCTAAACTCTCGCTTGGATTTAATTCTTTTAAATTTTCTATCTGGTTAAGTGTTCTTATTGGGTCCTCAATGATTGGACCTTTACTTTCTATTATTTCAAAATTTATTCCCATCCCTGGAAGAGGTGTGAGAATATCTGAAAAAAGGATCACACCATCCGGTTTGAAAGCATGAAAAGGTTGCATTGAAATCTCATATGATAGTTCTGGATTCTCAGACCTCTCTCTAAAGCTTGGGTAACGCTCCCTTAAATCTCTATAGATTTTCATATATCTTCCTGCTTGCCTCATCATCCATACTGGAGGCCTATTTACTTTTTTACCTAGTGCGGCAGAAAGTAGTAGTGGTAAATCTTGACCCATTTTTAAATTCGATATTTTTAAAAAATTAATATCCAACTTAAAAATCTTACAATGTAAAGCAGAGCAAAAGCGTTATATGAACATTTATATGAAGCACTAAGTTAAATGAGCCTTCTTATTTTTTTGATTGATGTTTGAAGATACACACGCTTAATGGGGGCAAAGCAAGTTCTAGAGCATTTTGATAATCATGAATATTGTAATTTATAGTTTCTTTACCACCCATGTTCCCTTTATTACTGCCCCCGTATCTAGAGCCATCTGAATTAAATATTTCTTTATAGAATCCTTCCACAGGAACACCTACTTTATATGACCCATGAGTATTAGGTGTAAAGTTAGCAACAATAACAAGCCACTCATTAGTATCGTTTTCTCTTCTCATGAAACTTATAACCGAATTGGATTTGTCATTACAATCAATCCATTGGAATCCATAAGGATCAAAGTCATTTTTCCATAATGCAGGTTCATTTTTATAAATAACGTTTAGGTCATCAATCAAGTTCCTGATACCTTTATGAGGCTCAAATTCTAGTAACTCCCATTGCAGATCATCCCAAACATTCCATTCTTGTCTTTGCCCAAATTCCATTCCCATAAATATCGTTTTTTTACCAGGGTGGGTCCACATATAAGTTAGTAATGCTCGAGTATTTGCATATTTCTTCCAGTCATCACCAGGCATCTTATGTAAAAGATGACTTTTTCCATGAACAACCTCATCATGACTAAGTGCAAGCATAAAGTTCTCTGTATAGTTATATGTAATTGAGAAAGTTACACTATTTTGATGGAATTGCCTAAACCAAGGATCTATTTCAAAATAATCAAGCATATCGTGCATCCATCCCATATTCCATTTCAAGTTAAACCCTAGCCCTCCCATGTCAGTTGGTTTGGTTACCATTGGCCAAGTTGTTGATTCTTCTGCAATAGAAAGTGCACCTGGGAAGTGTTGGAAGAGTACATGATTAGCCTGTTGAAGAAATTTAACGGCTTCTATATTTTCATTCCCACCATTTTCATTGGGTATCCATTCTCCATCTGGACGTAGATAATCTCTGTAAAGCATTGAAGCTACTGCATCTACTCTTATGCCATCAATATGAAACTCTTCAAACCAATAAACGAGGTTGGCTACTAAGAAATTTCTTACTTCGTTTCTGCTGTAATTAAATATTAGGGTTCCCCATTCTTTGTGTTCACCTATGCGTGTATCCCCATGTTCATAAAGATGGCAACCATCAAAAAATGCCAAACCATGCTTATCTTTTGGAAAATGACCAGGCACCCAATCAAGAATTACGCCTATGCCCTCTTCATGACATTTATTTACAAACTCTCTAAATTCATTTGGGGTGCCAAATCTACTTGTTGGAGCATACCAGCCTGTAACTTGGTATCCCCATGAACCATCAAAAGGATGTTCAGAAATTGGCATTAGTTCAATATGAGTGAAGCCTCTCTCTTTTACGTAAGGGATGAGTTTCTCGGTTAATTCTGGATAATTTAATAATCTTGTTCCAGGTTTTAAATCGGCTGCAGGCACTGGGTCTCTTGGTTCACCATTGTCCTCCAAATATTTATTATCTGTTGATTCATGGAGCCAACTTCCTAAATGCATTTCATAAACTGAAATTGGCTTGTTAATTTGACTAGAAGAATCTCTATTTGAAATCCAAGAACTATCATTCCAATTAAAGTTTTTCAATTGTGAAACTATTGAACCATTTTGAGGTCTGATTTCATGAAGGAAACCATATGGATCAGCTTTCTCATAAATATGACCTTGTTGTGTTCTTATTTCGTATTTATATGTGTCCCCCTCTTGCATTGTTGGCATGAATAGTTCCCAAATTCCCCCTAATCTTTTTTGCATTGGATGATGTCTTCCATCCCAAGAATTTGTATCTCCTATTATCGAGATTGATTTTGCATTTGGAGCCCAAATGCAAAACATTACTCCTTTTTGATTCTTTTCTTCAATGAGATGTGCTCCCATTTTTTCCCAAATATGATGATGATTACCCTCTGCAAAAAGATGTCTATCAACTTCTCCCATCCACTCTTCTCTATATGACCAAGGGTCATGTTGTGTATGTGTGATCCCTCCTCGTGAAATATTTATTTCGTAATTAGAATTCGGGTTTTCAGGCAGAATAGCTTCAAAAAGCCATTTATGGTTAATGCTTTCCGCCTTATAGGTATTGTTTTTAAAATTTATTTTAACTTCGTCGGCTTCAGGCATCCATACCCTAATTACCCATTGTTCTTTATAAAAATGAGGACCTAATATTTTTAATGGATTATCATTGCAACAATTTTCTAGGTTGATAGCTTCTGATTTAATCCAGTCTGCTTGAATTGTCTCGATCATGACTGGTATATATTAACGATTAATAATATCAAATGATTAACCAAAAAAATAATTATTTATTAAAAAAAAGGGGTCATTTTCATAAATGTTTTATCAAGGCTAAAACTTAGAGTAATAACTCTATGATTTGCTGAAGGAGATCCAATATTTCCCTCCCCAAATCCAGGATTAACTCCAATAGCGGGATAAGCTGCTGCAGATATAGATAAGCGAAGCTTGCTATCTTTAATCAAACAAATATTTGTTGGTTGCATTGTGATTTGATAAATGCATTCTTCACTTATTTTGGAGTTTTTAACCCTTAAGAATCCGGTTGAAAATTGATTCACCTTTTCATTACCTTCTTCAACTAAAGATAAAGCAAGGCAGATATCGAAATTGGGCTGATCACTTTTTACTTGAATTTCTAATTTTGGAACCCCTCTTAAATATTGATCTTCTTCAAAAGAATTGGTTTGAAAAACGCCTACATCCATGCGTCTATCAATAATACTTCTATTAAACTTTCCTGGATTTGGACCTAAATGACCACCGTCAGATGGAGTAGGTCTCCATGGGTCATTAACAATTGTGAACCATCCTGATCCTTTTGAATTTATGGTCAGACTTCCATCTTCAACCTCTACATTTGCTGTGCCATCGCTTTTGAGCCCAAAAATAAATTCAGGGTGAAATTTATTATCTAATTCTTCCCATTTATTTAATGAAATATTCCATATTTTTTTCTCGTCTTTAAAGTTCTTAGAATTAAATTTTTCATCTGATTTTAAATGTTTATCAAAAAATTTTAATAAAGATTCTTGTGATCCCTCCCACCAATTTAGATGTGTAGCATTCCCAATAATAATCTCCGGGCTTCCACCAGCTTTTTTAGATTTTTTATAAAGATCAAAGGCACCTTTTAAATGAGGATCCCAAAGTCCTCCAATAATTAACATAGGTTGTTTAATCCATGTTGAAATTGGTTTAAATTCTTCAAATGGGCAAGCATTATTTAAATTTTTAAGCCATTCCAAAACAAAGCTATTAGGATCATATTTTTTTAAAGTATCAATTCCTTCAATTAAATAACTTTTATTTTCTAAGGCTAATCTTATCTTTTTCCACTCAAGAAATTTATTTTCTCTTTTCATTTTTAGTGCTGCGATTTGAAGTCCCCATGCAATATTGTTATGCCACCAATAGGCTCCTCCATCAGAGCACCAATGATCCTTAATATTCATACCAGTCATTGCTGGAGATAAACAATCGGGTGGTTTTGAATTTAATTCACCAGTTAGTTGAGTAAATCCTTGATATGAAAAACCATATAAGCCAAGTTTTCCATTACATTCTTTTAGAGACCTTACCCATTCATGTGTTTCTGAAGTATCGTTAGCCTCTTGAGAAAAACCTTTAAAAACTCCCTCAGAAGAACCCATACCTCTAACATCTTGAATTATTACCATATATCCTTTGGTTGCCCACCATTCTGGGTGAGAATAGGTAATAGTTGAAGCTATTTCCCTGCCATATGGTTGTCTCATTAATAACGCAGGCCATGGCCCATTACTATTAGGTAACCAAATTCTGGATATAAGTCTTACTCCATCTCTAAGTACTAGAGACTTGTCAAACCATCTTGAACCAGACATTTAGGCTTTAGATAATGTCTGGGCAGTGCAGCCCAATGACGTAAATTGAAAAGATCTCTGCGTTAACGGGAGTTAACTTTTTTTTGTTTGATACATACTCTATAGCTTTATCTGAACTAGCTGAAATCCCTTTTGAATTAAATTCTCTAAACTTGTTACATAAAATCCTAGCTTCATTTGGATTCTTTTTTACAGTTTCCAATAAGTTAGATTGACTTAAAACAGGGTATAAAGAGTTGGAAAACAAAAATAAAAAAAACAACAAAGATTTCATTATCACTTACTTTTTCCTAAATTCTACATTAAAAAATTTTTTTATCAAAGATTTCCAATAGATTTCTCGATTTGACTAGCTTTTTTAATCCATTCTTTTAAAAGAGTAAAAGTTGTATCTGTCTCAGTTTTTACTCTATGAATTCTTTCTAATCTACCAATTTTGCGTTCTAATTCGTAAGGGGTAGATAGTGATAATGATTTAAGAGAAGATATACCGCAATGTAAAAGTAGATATGCTTGCGGTGGAGAAATTCCAATTTCTTTTTTAAAAATAGCTATAGCTCTAATTTTCTTTAGATTATTCAATGTACATAGTGAAGATTTTCTTTGAATCTCATTTATATGTAAGTCCGAAAGATTACTTAATTTTTCAAAGTCAGTTAGATTATTTTGAATAAAAAAAGATTTCTCATGTCTAAAATTAGTTGGCAAAAAATCTAAAAACGTTTTACTTTCCATTTTTTAAAAGACTAATTCATTTTGACATTTTTCTGAATTTCGCCTATAACCACTGGTTTGCTTACACCATCTGAAATTTTTTCAAGTTTTCTTATTTTTATTTTTACATTCGCACCAGATCTGCTACCTTTCATTATGTTTTCCGATAATTGTTCTAAAGTTGGTTCAATAGATTCCTCTGGAAAGTCATCATCTGCTTTAGCAATAATCAAATCGAACCCATTGTCATAAACAATTGGAACATATTTTGCACCTTCTATTACAACATTTTCTGAGTAACTTTGTATAAATGCCCAACTACTCAAAGAAAGCAATAATGAAAAGATAGTTGCTCCAATTATTCGAAATTTAAATCCAAAATTAAATATAAAAGCTGCAATTGTGCAAATGAAAAGAAATATTCCAAAGAATCCAAAAATTTTGGGTGTATTCTCTAATAGTTCAAAAAAAGACATTTAGTGGCTTTGACCTGATTAATTTCTTATATTTTGTAAGCCTACTCTATTTTTGGGTTCTAAATTGAAAAAAATTAGATCTCTAGAATTAAATACTAAGATTCTTTTGGTAGGGATGCTTTTACCTTTAGGTTTTTTAGGCACTTTTTTATTAAATAATTTTTTAAAAGAAACTTATAGTTCTAGGAAATTAGAATTAGAAAAAAGTATTGAGAATATTTTAGATAAAAATGTTGATTTAGGTGATTATGTCGGGATTAGATTTCTAGGTATTTCTTTAGGTAATTCAAAAATTAACGATAAAAAAAATATAGATTCTGAAATTACAGCCAAAAATGTATATGTGGGCATTATGCCTTTTAGATCTTTTTTAAAACAAAAATGGATTGTTAAAATTAGTCCCAAGGAAGCATCTATAAATGTAGATAGAGATTTTTTAAAAAAAGACGAATCTTATAAAAATGATCGAATTACAAAAAAATCACAATCAAAGTATGAATTTAGCTTTAACTTAAACAAATATTCAGACCTGAAGTTTAATAAAGCAGGATTAAAAACAAAAGTAAAAGGTAATGTTATTTACAAGCCAAGAAATAGACAAATCATTGCAAATGTAAAATCAAATTTTGGTGAAAAGGGTTTTTTAAAACTTAAATTTAATGCAAAGTTAAATCAAGACTTTTTAAAACTGGATTTATTTTCTAAGGGTTTAGATCTTGAGAATTCTGAATATATTATTGGTAAAAGAAAAATTAGCTTTAAAAAGGGTACCTTTAAATCTAACTTTAAATTTAATAAATCATCAAACCGTACATTTTGTGAAGGAAGATTTTCTTTTTCTAATTTAAAAATAAAACCAGAAGATTTCGCAGAGAATATAAATTCATATTCAACTAGGTTTTTTTGTAAAGATAATAATTTAATTGGTAATACAGAAAAATTAAATTATGGAACTTTGACTTCGAATTTTAATCTCAATGTACCATTTAATAAAAGTTCCAATAATATTAATCTAATAGGAAGTATTGGATACATAAATAGCCTGAATCCAGATATTAAATTATCGGGTAATATTCCCTATTGGTTTGATAAAAAAGGTATTAATTTTGGTGATATAGATACTAGTTTCAAAATAAATAGAACACAATTATCTAATTTAAATATTTTCCGAAAAAATGATATAAGGGGTTTCATTACTGCTAAAGGAGAATTAAAAGGAAAAATTACTGATCCTGATATTTCTATAAAATTTAATGTTGATTATCCGCACTATAAAGGTATCCGAATTAGAGAAACATGGGAGGGAGATATTAAAAATGAAAATAATGAATTTCTGCTAAATATGAAAAATAGATATTCTCCAATCCCTTCATTTCTTTCAATTAAGTTTGATTCTGATCTTAAACTAGATAATGCAAATTTTATAAGAGTTTTTAACTCAAATAAAGGGACTGTAGGAATTGTCAAAGAGGAAGATAGTTATAACTGGCGAGCGGATAATTTTCCTCTTGATGAACTTGAATTATCTTTATACAAAAATCAATTTGATAAAATTGATGGAATTATTAATGGTGAAGGATCAATTTCGTCAGACCAGTCATCCGTAGTTGGCCGACTTGGTTGGAGTTTAGGTAAATATAGGAATATTAATCTAGCTAATTCATTATTTGATTTCAGTTTCAAAAATAATTATTTTTATATAAATTCTTCACTTTATCCAATTGATGGAGGAGTAATTGAAGTCGAATATGATTCTAGTAAAAATAATTTAATTAATTCAGAATTTAAAGACATAAGCACTAGTTGGACTATTCTTACCGCTGTAGATATTTTTAGCTTTGATAATAAAAAAGTTATTCCCATAAGTAAAACGAATATTTTGAATGATTTGGAAATAAATAATCAAAATAAATCATTTAAAGAGAGGATCGATTTCATAAATAACTTTATTGAAAATAGAAATGTGCTAGTGGACAAATTTAATTTGCAAAAATATTTAAATAAATTTAGAAGCAGATATAATGGGAAAATTGCTATTCAAGGCGACAGACCAGTAAATTATAAATTGAATGCAAAATTAAATGGCTATCTTGATATACCTAAAGATGACTACAAGAATAATAAAGAGGAATTTTCTATTGATTTGGAAGGAGGATTATTAACGGGGAAAGGTTCTTTAAGAATTAATAAATTACCAATAAGTGCTGCAAATATCTTTTTAAATAAGCCAAGAGATTTTCTTGGAGGGATAGATATGAATTTATTCTATGATCTTGATACAAAATCTTTCTCTAGTGAAATTTCTTCCAATGATTCATCAATTAAAAATAAAACAATAATATTTGATAAAGGACTAGTTCAATTTGATAATTCTATTTTTGATATTGATTTTTCCATTCTAATAAATGATTCTGAAATCCCAATTAATATTGTAGGCTCAATACCTATAGATAAATCAGATAACTTAGATCTAAGATTGATTGGGCATGGAAAATTTATTGAGTTAATAGATATTTTTGCTGATGAATATTTTACCTTCAAAGAAGGTGATGTGAATCTTAGAATGATTCTAAAAGGCACCTTAAATAAACCTCTATTAAATGGATTTATCGTAATTAACGATTCTGAAATTGATTTTTTCAATACTAAAATAAAAGATATTAATAGCATAATAATTTTTGATTTTGATTCTTTAGAGATCAATAATCTAAAAGCAAAGGGTGAAGATTCTGGGGAAATTTTTATAAAAGGGTCTTTGCCTTTTTACAGTAAGAATAATTTCGACAAGACAAAAATTAATTTGAAAACAAATAGGTTCACTTTAGAAAAAGATAATTTTAATTTTTTAATAGATTCAGATATAGATTTAAGTGGCTCATTCGAAAGTCCTGTTTTGGGAGGCTCTCTATCTTTTAATAATGGATTTATTAATTTCAATAACGCCAATCAAAATAGCAAAAAAGAAAATAATCGCATACGAAAACAGGATAAAAAAGAGTGGCCAGAACTCTATTGGAATAATAAAAAAAATATTGAAATTATATCAAATGAAACAATTTTGAACTCAGTTTTTTTGGGAGAAACTTTGCCTAATTATTTGGATAATTTGAGTTTTAATAATCTTAAATTAAAACTTGGTCCAGATTTTAAACTTCAATATTCAGAATTAATTCAAGCTTATTTAGATACCAAATTAGACCTTAATATAAACGGAAAGGTGGGTAAAGATTTAAATGCTAGAGGTTTAATTTACCTTGAAAAAGGTAGAGCTAATCTTTATACCACTCCATTTAAACTTGATAAAAATAAAGATAATTATATTTTATTTGCATCAAGAAGTGGCGTTGTTCCATTTATTAATTTTTCTCTGGTTAGTAAAGTTCCAGATTCTATAATACCTATAAGTGAAAATAATCAGGATTCAAACATCTCAGGTGATCTTGATGTAAATGCGAATTCTAGTGGTTTGGGATCATTTGGTATTGGTAATTCAAGGCTTATCAAAATTGAAGCATCTTATGAAGGATTTTTAGATCAATTATCTTTTGCTGATGAAAATAGAAGAATCCAATTAAGGAGCACTCCAAGTTATAACAGATCACAAATAATTGGCTTGATTGGAGGCAACTCTGCAAATTTAATCAATAGAGCATTTATTTCTCAACTTAATAATGCTGATGCATTTAGTGAAAGATTTCAGTTATCTCTATATCCAGCGATAATAGAAAATAATGATTCATTAAATAATATTTTTTCCAATGAAAATTTAGATATAGAGAATGATGGTCAATCATCTTCTAATGAGCAATTTTCTTCTCAAGCTTGGGTAGCCGAAATAGGGCTTGATATTACTGATGCGATAAATTTAGCCTTCCAAACCGTTCCAGGTAGAGATGATATTTCACCTTTAGGAATTTTGACTTTTCAGGCAAATCCAAACTTAGAACTATTAGGTTCTTATGATTCCAATGGGGATTGGAAAAGCCAAGTTCAGTTATTTTTTAGATATTAACTCAGAAAGAAATTTACTTTAAAGAATCTTTAATTTGAATTATTATTAAATTAACTAAAAAATATTATGGCTAATATCTTTGAAGTTCCTCAACCAGGTAATGATCTTTTAGAAAAAGCTGATAAAGTTCGTTTGGCATCCATAGAAATAAGTCAGACTGAAAATCAAAATCGAATTAAAGCCTTAAATTATATGGCTGATTATCTAGAAAAAAATTCTAAAGAAATATTAGCGGCGAATAATGAGGATTATTCAAGTGCACAAAAAAAGGGTATTTCTAAGGCTTTACTTTCTAGATTAAAGTTATCAAAAGCAAAATTAAATTCAGGAATTGAAGGAGTAAGAAAAGTTGGAGACTTAGCTGATCCAGTCAATCAAGTTCAAATTAAAAGAGAGCTTTCAAAGGGATTGATCTTAGAAAGAAAAACCGTGCCAATCGGAGTCTTGGGTGTTATTTTTGAATCAAGGCCAGATGCCGTGATGCAGATTAGTTCATTAGCAATAAGATCAGGTAATGGAGTAATGCTAAAAGGCGGTAGTGAAGCTAATTTAACAAATACTTCAATAGTGAAAGCGTTGCATGAAGGTTTAAATGAATCAGGTCTTGATAAAAATGCAATATGTTTATTAACAAGCAGAAAAGATAGCATGGCGATGTTAAATCTTGAGAAATACATTAATTTAATAATTCCAAGAGGAAGTAATGAATTAGTTAAATTTATTCAGGAGAATACAAGAATTCCTGTGCTAGGCCATGCTGATGGAATTTGTCATTTGTTTATAGATGTTGAGGCAAATATAGAGATGGCTTTATCAGTCGCTTTGGATAGCAAAATTCAATATCCGGCAGCATGTAATGCTATCGAAACTTTATTAGTCCATAAAGATATCGCGCCAGCTTTTTTAGAGCAGGCCGTCCCTTTGTTTAATTCTAATGATGTTAAATTAATTGGAGACAAGAGATCACTTGAATTAGGGTTAAAGTATGAGGCTAGTCTAGAAGATTGGAAAACTGAATATTTGGATTTAATTTTATCGATAAAAATTGTTGATGATCTCGAGGAAGCAATCACACATATTCAAAAATATAGTTCAAAACATACAGATGGAATAATTACTGAAAATTCAAATACTGCCAATAAATTTATGAATGTAGTTGATAGTGCAGGTGTTTTTCATAATTGCTCTACTAGATTTGCAGATGGGTTTAGATATGGATTCGGAGCTGAAGTTGGTATATCTACCCAAACTCTTCCACCAAGGGGACCTGTAGGTCTAGAAGGTTTGGTAACTTATAAATATTTCCTAAAAGGTGAAGGGAATATAGTTGATGATTTTTCATCAGGAAAGGCTATCTATACGCATAAAGATCTTTAAAACTTTTAAAGATGGATACTTTTTTAAAAATTGAGAATATTCAACTTTGGGCTAGAGTTGGCGTGCTTGATGAAGAAAGGGAATTAGGACAACTATTTATTTTAGATATATTTTTGTGGACTGATTTTGAAAAATGTACAGTAAATGATGATATAAAAAAAACAGTTGACTATTCAAAATTAGTTCATATTTTAAAAGATCAATCAAAGAAAATATATTGTTATACAATCGAAAAGTATTCCAACTCAATTTTAGAAATCATTGATCAGGAATTTAAGATTTCTAAAATTAAAATTATTTTGACAAAATGTAATCCTCCAATCACAGGTTTCGATGGAAAGGTGTCAATAGTGAGAATTCTTGAAAATAATTAAAGTTTTGGAAAGAAGAAATCCTATCATATTGATTCATGGCCTATGGAATACTTCAAGTATTTTTTCTTCTATTACCCCACTACTTGATAATATTGGTATTGAATATTTTGCCCCAACTCTTGAGCATTCATATGGAATGACTTCAATTCTTGATTTGACTAATAAATTAAACGAATTAATTTTAGAGAAATACGGTTTAGAAAAAGAAATAGATATTTTGGGATTTTCTATGGGAGGAATAATTGGTAGGCACTGGCTTCAAAAATTTAATGGATATAAAAGAACAAGAAGATTAATATCTATAGGTTCTCCTCACAAAGGAACTTTGATGGCTCAATTAATACCTAAATACCCTTTTAAGGGCATATCAGAAATGAAAATAAATAGTAAGTTTTTGAGAGGACTCGCTAATAATGATTTTTTTCTTGATGATATTGAGTGTATAAATTTCTTTACTTATTGGGATTTGATGGTTTTCCCTAGCTGGTGGACAAATTTAAATTTTGGGAAAAAAATATCAGTAAAAGTATATAAACATAGAAATCTTGTAAGAAATAAATCTGTGGTTGATAAAATAATCGGTGAAATTATTATGTAGCTCCAGATAAGCCTAAGTGTCTTATTAAGGAATCTGTTTGTGGCTCTCTTCCCCTGAATAGTTTGAATATGTCTAAGGGAGGTAAGCTCCCACCCAAGCTAAGTATTGTATCTTTGAATTTTTTCCCAATTAACTTTAAATCTTCAGAGTTTTCTAGATCAGCTTCTTCAAACATTGAAAATGCATCAGCACTTAGAACTTCAGCCCATTTATATGAGTAATATCCTGCAGAATAACCACCTGCAAATATATGACTAAAGCAACAAAGAAAGTGATCATCTTGAATTGGTTCAATAACTGTAGTTTGTTTTGCAATTTCTCTTCTTATTTCATCTGCTGTTTTACCTTCGTTTTTATCAATACTACTGTGCAATCTGAGGTCTGTAATTGCAAAATGTAGTTGTCTAAGAGTAGCCATGCCACAATTAAAAGTTCTATTCTTTAGGAGCTTCTCAAAATTCTCATCTGATAATTTTTCTCCAGTTTTGTAGTGCTTAGCAATATTCATAAGTGTATTTTTATGAAAACACCAGTTTTCCATAAATTGACTTGGAAGTTCTACTGCATCCCATTCAACGTTGTTGATGCCAGCTGCTTGAGGAAGATTTACAGTAGTAAGCATGTGTTGAAGACCATGACCAAATTCATGGAAAAGTGTCTGAACTTCTTCAAAACTCATCAAACTAGGTTTATCTTTTGATGGTGGAGTCTGATTACAAACGAGATAAGCTACAGGAAGGGTCTTTTTGCCAACATTATTTTTATTCAAACATTCATCCATCCAAGCCCCTCCTCTCTTAGATTCAGGCCTCGAATATGGATCTAGGTAAAAAGATGCTATTTTCTTATTTTCTTTATTGAGGATATTAAAAAATAAGACGTCATCATTCCATAGAGGAGCCTCATCAGTCGCCTCAACTACTTTAATTTCAAAAAGCTTCTCACTTAATTTAAATAAACCTTTCAAAACATCATTTAGTGGGAACCAAGGTCTCAAGGACTCTTGATCCAAATTGAGCTTTTCCTTTCTAAGAAGTTCAGACCAATAACTGATATCCCATGGCTCAATATTCTGCGATTTTGGAAACCCATTAGCTTTAGAAAACTTATCGAGCGTTTCTAATTCAATTTTTGCGGTTTTGAATGCTGGTTCTCTCAATTCTTCTAAAAGGTTTTCTACATTTTTAATTTCTTTCGCCATTTTCGTTGACAAACTTAGTTCTGCCCAACTTTTATAACCGAGAAGATTAGCTTGTTTAGTTCTAAGAGATAGAATATCTTCAATGATTTGAGAATTATTTTTTTCTCCTTGAGAAGCCCTACTAACGAATGCCTTGTATAGTTTTTCTCTAAGATTACGATCGGTAGCATATGTAATGAACGAAGTATAAGTTGGAATATCTAGACCTAATTTCCAAGGACCATTTTTAATATCAACTTCTTCATCTTTTTTTAAGTGATTGTGTGCAGAAATTGCCATCAATTCAAGTACTCGCTCAGGAAGACCATCGACTTCAGATTTTTTACTTAATATTAAAAACCATTCGTTAGTGGCATCAAGAACATTGTTACTGAATTCAGTTGACAGCTTTCCAAGTTTTTCTGAAATTTTGTTAAATTCTTCTTGATCATTTTTTTGTAATGAAATTCCTCTATGTTGCATCTCAAGAATTTCTTTATCTAAAATTCTGTTTTTAATTTGATCAAAGTTATTTGTTTCTTTAAGCTTGACTAAAGAATTGTAAATTATTTTGCTTTGTCCGAATTTATTACTCAAGCTAATAATCTCTGGAAGAAATTTTGAATAAATATCTCTTAAACTTTCAGAATTATTTACAGCATTAAGGTGACTTATTACTCCCCAACTCCATCTAAGAATTTCGTTTACTTCATTTAAAGGACTTATTACTTTATCCCAATTTAAATCATTTTGACCCAAATAATTAGATAAATTTTTTTCTATGTTTTTAAATTCTTCAGTTATATTTTCTAGAACTACTGGAAATTGTTTACTTATACTTTCGGGAGTAAATTCTTTAAATTGTGGTAACTCTCCATATTTAAAAATTGAGGTATCCATTTATTAAGATAATTTAATTAACTAAAGTTGGTATTAATCCAACTAACTTAGCTAAAGTAAGCTGCTGACTGAGAGCATTGGTTGAAGATTCGTATAAATTTATGGCGATTTTGGGCCAAAACCCTATTACCAATGTAGGCAATAATAAACTGAAACCAATAGTCAATTCTCTACCATTCATCTCTTTAACTGTAGCTAGTGCTGGAATTCTAGGGCCAAAGAATACTCTTCTACACATTGATAATAAGTATATTGGCGTTAGAACTAATCCTATGGCTGCAATTAGAATAGTGATTGATCTAAAGATAGAGCTAAATCCTTCTTGACTAGTGATACCTAAAAATACAGTTATTTCACTTATAAAACCACTCATACCAGGTAGTGCTAGAGAGGCCAATGAGCTTGCTAAGAAAAAAGCAAAAGTTATAGGCAAGACCTTTGCTAAGCCGCCCATATTTGGTATGGAAAGAGTATTTGTTCTTTCATAGAATGAGCCCGTAACAAAGAACATAGCTGCAGCTATAAGTCCGTGACTGATCATTTGTAGCATTGCTCCGCTTATGCCTAGAGCATCTACTGCTCCAATCCCTAACAGAACAAAACCCATATGACTCACAGAGCTACATGCAATTCTTCTTTTGACATTATCTTGTGCAAATGCATTCAAAGCCCCGTAAATTATATTAATGATTCCAAGAATAATTAAAGCAGGTGCAATTTGAAGATGTACTTCAGGTAGTATTTGAACATTGAATCTTAAGAGAGCATAACCTCCCATTTTTAAGAGTATTCCAGCTAGTAACATTGAAACTGGAGCATTAGCCTCTCCATGTGCATCGGGTAACCAAGTATGTAATGGAAAGATAGGAAGTTTTACTCCAAAACCAATTAAAAATCCTAAGTAAGATAATAAAGCTAGGCTACCAGTTACATGTTTATTGGTTAAATCTGTAATATTCAAAGTAAAGCTATCACCACTCAAGGCAAGTGCTAACCCACTTATGAGTATTAACAAAGAAGCTAAAGCTGTATAAAGAATGAATTTAGTTGCCGCATATAATTTCTTTTTCCCTCCCCAAATCGCAATAAGAAGATATACCGGAACTAATTCAAGTTCCCATGCCAAGAAAAATAATAGGAAATCTTGAGAAAGAAAAACAAGTGCCTGTGCTGATGCTTGTACCAATAAAAGAGAAAAATATAGATTAGATTTTTTCTTAATTTTCCAGCTAGCTGCAGCTGATAAAAATGTAATTAAACCACTTAAAGCAACCAATGGAGCAGATAAGCCATCTACGCCAAGAGACCACTCTAAGCCTATAGATGGTAACCAGGAAGCTCTCTCTACCAGTTGTAAAGAGCTATCTGAAGTATTGAATTTTTGAAAAAGGACGCCGATTATTAGTAAAAAATCTATAAATAAAAAACTTAATGAGATATTTCTAGGGAGTGAATTATCTTCTCCTTCTTTTGAACTTAAGAAAGGCATTATTAATGCCCCAATTAAAGGTAGTAAAACAATAGATGATAGCCAAGGAAAAGATTCTAAATTCATTTATATAATGAATAATTTATTTATTCTAGTTGAAGTAGTACTAGCTTGAGACTATAACATCAAAAATGCCTAAGTAAAACTACTTATCTGAGATAGTGCTAAATTGGCTGCCCATTGTTTGAACGTTTAAGAACGGTGCCCTGCTAGCTACACCTGACTTCTCCCATGCTTTAACCATGGCTTGACTAACGTTTTTACCATTTTCTTTTTTACACAAAGCTAAGATACTTGGCCCGGCTCCACTAATTGCGCATCCTAGAGCGCCTGCATTTAGTGCGGCATCTTTAACTTCTAATCCACCCTTAATAAGTTTCCATCTATAGGGTTCATGTAACTTATCAAACATTCCCTCTTTTATAAGTTCCGCATTACCTGCTTTTAAGCCATTTAATAACAAAGTAAGTGCCCCCATATTTGTAACTGCATCAGATATGGGTACATTCTTGGGCATAACCTTTCTTGCTTCACTTGTGCTTAGACGAATTGCAGGTATTGCTACAACAGCTTT
The DNA here is from genome assembly GCA_003279105.1 of Prochlorococcus sp. AG-347-I19. GTDB lineage: Bacteria > Cyanobacteriota > Cyanobacteriia > PCC-6307 > Cyanobiaceae > Prochlorococcus_A. Next base: position 321,145 of record QCBO01000001.1, on the reverse strand, counting down.
AATTGAATCGTGCCAATCGCATCTAATGATCCTCCATCTTTGAGAAGAGGACCTGGCTGTCAAACAAAGTCCACCCAGAAGAGAGGGAACTACATTATCAGGATGACCTTCTATATCAATGGCAAGTTCAAGGAGTTTTTCTTTGGACAATGGAGAGTTCATTATTGAATTTGCTCCGATTAATCCAGCAACTATTGCTGTAGCACTACTTCCAAGCCCTCGTGCAGGCGGCACTGCCAACTTAACTCTTGCTTCAAGCGCAAAAGGATCCATATTTGCGCTCTCCCATACTTTCTGAGCTGCTCTAAAAACTAAATTTTCGGGTCCACCTCTTAAATGATTACCATCTGTACTTTCCATTATTAAATCAAATCTATCTCCACCACCTTCAATTCTTGTAAAAATAAACTCATTATATAAATCTAATGCTGCTCCAAGACAATCGAATCCAGGCCCTAAATTGGCAGTTGTGGAAGGCACTGTAACCCTTATTTTTTTACCTACTTCAGGAATAGACATTTGTTTTTAAGTTTTTAAAAGCATTTTTGCTCTACAGGCTGCACTAAAAAGTCCAAACTCTTCATCTAAAATTACTTTCATTGGTATTGATTTAAGAATATCTTTTAATCTTCCCTTGTCGAAAAATTGTTTTAAAAATAAGTCTGATTTAAAGTTTTTGAAATGTTTTGATGCTGTTCCCCCAGAAATCCATAAGCCGCCAAAGCACAATTCTTGAAGAGCAACATCTCCCAATAAAGAGGCATAAGCGCCTAACCAAATCCTCTCAACTTCAATCATTAGCTGATCCCCTTCTTTAGAAAGGTTACAAATTTTTTCAGGTAGTCCTTTTCTCGCAGCATCAAAATTTTTAATTTTTTTTAGATAGTGTTGTAGAGGATGGTTTTGGGCATCAGGTTTGCTTAGCCTCCATTCGGCAATTCTTGATAAACCAGTGCCACTAATAATTCTTTCACAAGATATCCTTTCAACTTTTAGATAATTCTGAAGCCAAATTTTTAATTCCCATTCTAATTTTGACTTTGGGGAGTACTCAACATGACCACCTTCACTAGCTAAGACTTTTACCTTTTTCCCTGATATTATTCCTCTTGCGATACCCAAGCCAGTTCCAGCTCCAACAATGGCATGCAAATCATTATTAGCTCCTTCAGCATGGGATCCATTTTGTATTGTAGAGTATTGATTTTTTTTTAAAAAAGGTATTCCATAAATCTGTACAGCGAAATCATTTATTAGCTCGCAGCTTTTAAAATTAAATTTCCTTTGTAATGTGTTTCCAGAAATATTCCATGACAAGTTAATGATTTTTGCGTTGTTGTTAGATATAGGACCAGCTACTGCGAAACATGCAGAAGAAGGATGATTAAAATGTTTGCATTCTTTTTTGAGAAAATCTTCTAGGATCAGTTCAAAAGAACTCCAATCAGACGATATATATTTCTTTTTGAATATTAGCTTGGGCGAATTATTATTATTTTCCTTTTCGAAAATTCCTAATAAAACCTTTGTACCTCCTAAATCACAAGCCAGAAAATTCATATATTAGAAATTATTCTGTTCTCCCTTTTTTTTGAATTTGTTCTTCCATTAATTTGAATAGAGTAGGTAAGTTGAAAATTCCTAAACTTTTCCCATTTAAAGCTCTTAAGGCGACTGAATCAATTTCCTCTTCTTTATCTCCAATAACCGCAATTAAAGGAACTCTGCCGAGAGTTGCCTCTCTTATTTTATATCCTATTTTTTCATTCCTTATATCAACTTTTGATCGGTAACCACTATTGTTTATTAATTCATTAAACTCTAAACACTTTTTAATATTTCTATCAGTAATGCTTAATAAAATTATTTGATAAGGCGCAAGCCAAATTGGGAATTTTGCCTCATATTGTTCAATTAATATTCCTATAAATCTCTCAAATGATCCTAAAATTGCTCTATGCAGCATAACTGGATTTCTTTTTTCATTATCAATATCTACATAAGTTGCATTCAATCTAATAGGCATTGAGAAATCAACCTGAATAGTTCCGCATTGCCAAACTCTATTAAGACAATCTTTTAACGAAAATTCTATTTTTGGACCGTAAAAAGCCCCCTCCCCCGGTTGAAGTTCCCATTTTAGATTCTTATTATCTAAAGCTTTGGTAAGAGCCTCTTCTGATTTATCCCAAATCTCTTCACTACCTACCCTTTTTTCAGGTCGAGTTGATAATTTGATAATGATTTCATCAAAACCAAAAGTTTTATAAACCTCGAAAACAAGATCTATAAAAATAGATACTTCTTCTTGAATTTGCTCTTCTGTGCAAAATATGTGCGCATCATCTTGAGTAAAGTTTCTTACTCTCATTAAGCCATGTAGTGCTCCAGAGGGCTCATTTCTGTGACAAGAACCAAATTCGGCAAGACGAATAGGTAAATCCTTATAACTTTTTAGACCCTGATTAAATACTTGAATATGGCACGGACAATTCATTGGTTTAATTGCATATGTTCGATTTTCTGAGGCAGTAGTGAACATATCGTCTCTAAATTTTTCCCAATGACCAGATTTTTCCCAAAGAGATTTATCAACAGCTTGTGGGGTTTTAATTTCTAAATAATCATTTTTTTTGAGTATATCTCTTATGTACTTTTCCAGTACTTGGTAGATTGTCCATCCATTTGGATGCCAAAAAATCATTCCTGGAGATTCTTCTTGTATATGAAATAGTGAATGTTTTTTACCAAGTTTTCTATGATCTCTTTTTTCCGCTTCTTCAATTCTTGTTAAGTAGTCGTTGAGTTCTTTTTCTTTTGCCCATGCAGTTCCATATATTCTCTGTAATGATTCATTCTCACTATTACCTCTCCAATATGAACCTGATAATTTAAGTAATTTAAAGTGTCTTAAATGTCTAGTGTTAGGGACGTGAGGCCCTCTACACATATCGATGTATTCTTCGTGCTTGTATAAATTGATGAGATCTTCTTCAGGAATTTCTTCAATTATTCTTAATTTAAAAGTCTCATCTCTTTCTTTAAAAGTTTTAATTGCCTCTTCTTTAGAAACTTGTGTAATTTCAACGTCATAGTTTGTTTTTATTAATTTATTAATTCTATTTTCGATTTTTTTTAAATCTTCGGGAGTGAATCTATATTCAGAGAAAATATCGTAATAAAAACCATCTTCAATTACAGGTCCAATCGCCATTTTAATATCAGAGTAAATTTGTTTAACTGCATGACCAATAAGGTGAGCGAAGGAATGTCTTATTATTTCAATTCCTTCTTTATCTTTTGATGTTATTATTACAACTTTAGAATCTTTATTTATAGGAATTGTTGCATCAAGAAGAACATCATTTACTTTCCCAGCAATTGTTGCTTTAGCTAATCCAGCCCCTATACTCTGGGCAATTTCTAGAATTGTTACTGATTTTTCGAAAACCTTTTTTGAACCATCAGGCAAGGTGATTATTGGCATAATTTATTTCTCCGTTTCAAAGAATCCCAATTTTGATTTAACTCTTTTTAAAGTCTGATTTGCTAAATATTCAGCTTTTTCTTTTCCTTCATCAAGGATTTTATTTAGTTGATAAGGATCATTAATTAATAATTTATATTTTTTCTGAATAGGTTCTAATGATTCAATAAGTTGTTCAGTAATTAATTTTTTAAATGTCCCCCATCCAGTCTCTAAGAATTCATTTTCACATTGAGAAATTTCTTTGCCAGATAATATTGAATAAATCATCAAAAGATTTTTAGATTCTGGCCTCTCAGGGTTGTTAAATTCAATTCCAATAGAACTGTCACTTTTTGCTCTTTTAATTTTTTTTGTGATTATTTCAGGAGGATCTAATAAGTTAATTCGACTGCCCCCATTAGGATCACTTTTGCTCATCTTTTTTGAACCATCAACTAAACTCATTATTTTTGAACCGTTTTTCATGATGATTGGTTGAGGGATCTTTAAAATATTTTTATCCTTACTAAATCTGGCATTAATTCTCTGTTGTGCAATATCTCTTGCAAGTTCAAGATGTTGTTTTTGATCTTCACCTACTGGTACGAAGTCAGCATCATAAAGAAGGATGTCTGCAGCCATAAGTATTGGGTAGTCAAATAATCCAATAGAAACATTATTACCTTGTTGTATGGATTTTTCTTTGAATTGAATCATTCTTTCCATCCAATTTATTGGGGTCATGCAATTTAGTATCCAACAAAGTTCTGAATGCGCTGAAATCTGACTTTGGACAAAAATTGAGCATATATTGGGATCTATCCCACAAGCGACGTACAAAGCCGCAGTAGAAATAGTGTTCTTAGATAATTCTTTGGGATTATATGAGGCTGTTATTGCATGCAAATCAACAACACATAGGAATGTTTCATATTGCTCTTGAAGCGTAACCCAATTATTTATGGCTCCAAGCCAATTCCCAATATGTAAATCACCAGTTGGTTGAACTCCCGAAAGAATTCTTTTTTTATTTGCCATCCTCTTCTACTTCGCTAGATTGGATCTTTTCAGTTGATATACTTTTTACTGGTCTTGCAAAAGGGTTAGGTGCTGTTTTTGTCTGTTCTTCATGTGAATTTTGTGATTGTCTACTCGGAGAAGAGTTTTTATTGTTTTTTGCATATTCAGTGATTGATTCAATCAATTTTTCATCTTTGATCATTTCGCTAAGTGTTCTAACAGAGAAACCCAGAACTGCAACGGTAGAAGTTAATTGAAAGGTCTCTTGTATTGATTTAACAGCTTTCATTTCATTATCACTCAATCTTATGCGAAATCCTCCTCCATCTCTTCTGCCGCCCGATCTATCTCTGAAATTAGATCTTTCATTATTAGAACGACCTCTGTAAGTTTCTTGTCTAGGATTATTGCTGAAATTTGAATTAGACATCTTGATGTTTCTTAAGTTATTTAAATAGTCTATTAACTTAGCATCTTGTTATGCAATAAGTCTTTTTAAAAAACTTAAATTTTTATCTTTTGATTAACGACTTATGATGTTTTGCTTTTCTCATTCACATCTTGCATTAAAATAAAATTAGAAAAATAATGTATTGTGTTTGATATTAGTAAAGACAACCTCTTAAAGGATTCCATAAAGTTTCCAAAAAAAAATCTTCTTTTTATTTTATTATTGTTAGGTTTTGGGGAATGGTTTGTCAGTGATTTAATTCATTTTGCAGGAGGCTCAATAGGATTTTTTGGGTTGTGTTTAGGGGGATATTTTTACTTGAAGAATGATAAACCTAAATTTAATGAGCCAAATAATTTAGATGGTTGGATAAATTTATGTAATGAAGATTTAAATTTTTTTGAAGAACTTGAAGCGACAAATGAATTAGAAAAACAGAATTCAAAAAGACAAAAAATATTTGAATCGATTCTTAAAAGATGTGGAAAAGAAAAAATAAGTTGCATTGGACAAAAAGATTATCAAAGTTTTCAATCTGTTTTGAAAAGTAATTTTAAAGCAGATAAGTTTGACTTTGATTTGTACGAAAAACTGCCTAAATACAATTCTTCTGAAATTATTCCAAAAGAAGCTTTGACTAGTGATGCAATCTTGTATTTTATAAACTTGCCTTTGTCAGCAAATGATTTTTTGTGGCTGGAAAAATTTCCTAAAAATATGCCAATCTGGTTGGTAGCTTTAACTTCTAGTGAAATAGAAGCCAAAAATCAGATAGAAGATCTAAAGTCTCAAATTTCAAATGACTTCATAAATAAAATTATTACTTTTGACATTATTAAGAATGAAATAACAAACATACCTTTTTCGTTAAGGAAGTTTTTTATAAGTTCATCAAGAAATATTGAAAATACAAAAAAAAGACTCTTGAAAGAACTTCATGTTGCCTGGCAATCTGAAATTGAAGGGATAAGAAGAATGCAGTTAAAAGGTATACAAAGAAAAAATCAAATTCTTGTAGCAACAACTATTTTCTTGTCTCCTATCCCATCAATTGATGTTATGGCAATGACAGTACTAAATTCTTTAATGATTAAAGAAATTAAGTCTATATGGGGATGTAAATGGTCTCCTGAAATTTTGGATAAAGTATCCAAAGAGATTTTAAAGACTGCAATTGCTCAGGGAGTTATTGAATGGAGTGGACAGACTCTAATTGGCATAACAAAATTACATGGCCCAAATTGGCTTGTCTCTGGAACATTTCAGGCTGTCAGTGCTGCTTATTTAACAAGAGTAGTATCAAGTTCTTTGGCTGATTTTATGGCAATAACAAAAGGAGTAGAGGAACCTGATTTGGATTTTATAAAGAAAAATTCTGAGAAAATTGTTGAAAAAGCTTTTGAAAAAGAAAAAATAAATTGGAAAGGATTTATTTCTGATCTTAGAAAACCACTTATGAAATTATCTTTTGGTTTATAATCCAAGAATGGATGTTAAATATGAAAAAAAATATTCTTTTTTTAAGTTTGATAATTCTACTTTCTCTTGCTTCAGGATCATGTAAAAGAATATCAAATAAAAATAAAACTAAAGAAGTAATACTTGCAAGTTTTACTGTTTTGGCCGACATAATTAGTAATGTCGCTAAAGATGATTTTATTGTTAGATCAATAACGAAACCTGGAGTTGAAGTTCATGGCTACCAACCAACTCCAAGCGATTTGGTAAATGCCTCTAATGCTTTTGTTTTTATTGATAATGGATTTGGATTTGAATTATGGGCTGAAAAATTTGTTTCTAATTTAAAAGTTAAAAGAATTACTGTCGCAGAAGATTTAGATCCTATTTTTATCAGTGAAGATTTTTATAAAGGTAAACCCAATCCTCATGCCTGGATTTCTCCAAAAAGAGGAATCCTATACGTAGATATTCTGGTGGATTCTTTATCAGAATTGAGGCCATCCAAAAGGGCATTATTTGAAGAAAATGGAAAAATTTATAAAGATAAACTATCTAAAATAGATAAAGAATTCTCACTTTTTATTAATAACTTAAATAAAGACAGGAGGTATCTAGTAAGTTGTGAAGGTGCTTTTTCATATTTAGCAAATGATTATGGATTAGAGGAAGTTTATTTGTGGCCAGTTAATGCTGAGAGTCAAATTACTCCAAAAAGAATGGCAAGAACAATCTCACTTGTTAAAGAAAAAAATGTTCCATCTGTATTTTGCGAAAGTACTGTAAGTAACGAATCTCAAATGGTTGTTGCAAACGAAACTGGAGCTAGTTTTGGAGGAAATCTTTTTGTTGATTCATTATCTGATGATAATGGGCCTGCCAGTTCCTATATAAAAATGCTTGAGCATAATTTGGATTTGATAAAAAAAGGGCTTTTTTGAATTATGGAAACAATCAATTATCAAAACTTTAGGATTGAGGCAGAGAATATTTGCGTAGATTACAACGGTAAGGTGGCTTTGTATGATGCCAATTTAAGATTGCAACCTGGCCAGATTTGTGGGTTAGTAGGGATGAACGGAGCTGGTAAAACAACTTTTTTTAATGCTTTAACTGGCTTTGTAAATATTTCAAAGGGAAAAATTAGAATAAATGGAGAGTCTGTAAGATCTGCTCAAAAAGATCAGACTATTGCTTATGTTCCTCAAAATGAGGGAATTGATAATCAATTTCCAATAAGTGTTTGGGATGTAGTGATGATGGGAAGATATGGTTCGATGAATATTTTTAGGTGTCCTAGAGAGTCTGATGTTCAGGCGGTTAGAGATGCTATTGAGAGAGTTGATCTTACTGATCATTTATCTACACCTATTGGAAACTTATCTGGAGGTCAGAGAAAACGAACTTTTTTAGCTAGAGCAATTGCTCAAAGAGCATCAATACTTCTTCTTGATGAGCCTTTTTCAGGTGTTGATATAAGAACTGAAAAACTTATCTCGGAATTATTTATTCAATTTAAAAATGAGGGGAAAACCATATTATTATCAACGCACGATATGATTCATGTCCGTGAATTTTGTGATTTGGTTCTTTTAATAAATAAAACTGTTGTAGCTTATGGTGAAACCTCTGAAGTGTTTACCCCTGAAAATATTACAACCACTTTTGGAGGGATCTCACCTGATTTCTTGTTTGGACCTGAATCCTAAATTTTAATTTATATGGAGCTCTGTTCATTTTTAACTTTAGATTCATTCATCACAGATCCTTTAACTCATGACTTTATGAGAAAAGCACTTCTTATGAGTTCATTAGTTGCAGCTGTTTGTGGTTTTCTATCAAGTTATTTGACTCTTAAAGGATGGGCTTTAATGGGAGATGCAGTGTCACATTCGGTAATGCCTGGTGTTGTGGTTGCTTATGCATTAGGTCTTCCTTTCTCATTAGGGGCATTTATTTTCGGAGTTGGTTCTGTAGCCTTGATAGGGTTTATTAAACAGAAATCTAGAGTTAAGGAAGATACTGTTATTGGGTTGGTATTTACTGGATTTTTCGCTCTTGGAATAGTATTGGTTTCTAAGATTAAAAGTAATATTGATCTGCACTCTATTCTTTTTGGTAGTCCATTAGGAATATCACTTTCAGATGTAAAACAAACTATATTCATTTCTTTATTGGTAGTAATCCTTTTATCAATTTTCAGAAAAGATTTAATGCTTTATTGTTTTGATCCTAGGCATGCAAAAACAGTCGGGATTAATGTATTTTTTCTTCATTATTTACTCCTCACATGCTTATCTTTGGCAGCTGTTGTGGGGTTGCAGTCTGTTGGAATTATTTTGGTAGTTGCAATGTTGATTACGCCAGGGGCTACAGCATATTTACTCACGGATAAGTTTGATAATATGACAGTAATTTCAGTATTAAGTGCAATCATCTCAAGCCTTATAGGAATCTATGTAAGTTTTTGGTTTGATCTTGAAACAGGTGGATCAATTGTCTTAGCACAAACTTTTATATTTTTATTTGCTTTTTTATTCGCTCCTAGATACGGAATATTTAAGTTAAAGAAATTATTTGCTGGGTATAAATGATTGTGGTAGATGAAACTTTAAATAAAAAGTGGAATTGGTGGCCATTATTCCCCTTATATCCTTATGGAAAAAAGAAAACAATTTTAAAAGAATTAATTACTGATCAAATATGGTCCTTGGAACAGATACAGGGACTTTATTATGTTGCGGTCCCAATAAGAATGACAGTAATAAAGGTTGATAATGGATTGATGCTAATAAATCCACTGCCTCCGACAAAAGAATTAATAAATGAGTTAGAAAAATTAATTGTGATTCATGGCAAAGTGAAAACAATAATTCTACCGAGTGCCTCTGGACTAGAACATAAAATCGGACTGCCAGCTCTTTCAAGAACTTTTCAAGATGCAGAAATTTGGCTTTGTCCTGGACAATGGAGTTTCCCCATAAATCTACCACTCGATTTCTTAGGAATTCCATCAAAAAGATCAAGAATACTCTTTGAGGAAGGTACTCCACATTCAAACTACTTTAAATGGTCTTCACTAGGCCCTCTGAATTTAGGACTTGGAAGATATCAGGAGATAAGCTGTTTCCATTATCCTACGAAAACACTTCATGTGACAGACGCAATAGTCGGAATAGACTCCACTCCCCCTGAGATATTTGATTTTGATCCAACTCCACTTCTTTTTCATTCTAGAGAGAGAGGAGATGAACCTTTGATTGACTCCATCGAACATAGAAAAAAAGGATGGAAAAGGTTAGTCTTGTTTTCATCTTTTTTAAAACCAGGTAAATTAAATATTCCACCTTTAAAAAAAATATTTAAGTATTCATTCAAAAAAGATATGAGGAATTGGAGATCTCATTTCGGTATTTATCCCTTTTTATGGGACGAAGATTGGGAATCTTCTCTTGTTGAGATAATGGGTAAAGATACTCCTAAGATTCAAATTGCGCCAGTTTTACAGAAATTAATTTTTCCGCGTTCAAAAGAAGTTTTACTCAAATGGTTAGAAAATATTAAGTGTTTTGAAGATATGGAATATTTAATTCCAGCTCATTTTACGGCCCCTATAAAATTTACAATAGAAGATTGTCAAAAATTAATTAATGAAATTAATTCCCAAAAGTGGGACAAACTTCCTGAGGATAATAAATTTTTGATGGGTTTATATAAAAAGTTGTTTGAACTAGGAATAATTCCTGAAGAAGTAAATCTTTAAAAACATTTATTCTTCTATAGACATGTTCTCATCATTTTTAAGAGTTTGTTCCAACTCTTTTCTTTGCTCCATTTGTCTTAAGAAATATCCTGTCATCATTGCAGAAGATAATAAATTAGCAATGTTGTCTTTTGAAGATGTAATTTTTACATCAAATTGATCTGAAGGAAGCATTCCAAGAAGACCTTGAACATTATGTCTAATAATTTCTTGAATATCTTCACTAGCAGATTTTGCTACTCTTTGCAAAACTTCTGGAGATTGTTTTTGTAAATATTGGATTAAATCATTCTCATCGTTTGGATCATTATTTTCAGTAGCAAGAAATTCTGGATTAAACATTTCTACAACTTCAAGATATAAAAACCCTACAACATCAAGTACCCATTAATCTAAATTATTAAGGGCAGGGAACCGAATAGGTCCAATTTTATTAAACGGCCAATATCTAAAAATAGCTTTACCAATAACCTTTTCATAGGGTAAAAATCCCCAAATATGTGAGTCCATACTGTTATTTCTATTATCTCCCATCACCCATAATGACTCTTCTGGGACAATAAAAGGCCCTATAGAATAATTAATATTTTTGTCAAAAACGTATTTTTTTTGAGCAATATCATTTATGTAAAGGTTACCGTCTCTAACTTCTACTTTGTCTCCAGGTATTCCAATTACTCTTTTTATTAGTGCAGTATTTGCTTCATAACCAGCATTAATTAATTGTTGCGGAACGTTAAAAACAACTATTTTATTTTTTAATTTTGAAAGATTTGATTTGGAAGTGATTTTGGGGGTTACCTTCTCAACAAGAATTTTATCTTGTATTTGAAGAGTTGGAAGCATTGAACCTGATGGGATCCATCTTGGCTCTACAACCTGCCATCGTATAATTAGTGCTATAGATATCCAGATTAAAAGATTTTTTAAATCCTTTAGTATTGAATTTCTTTTTTCTTGAGTTGTAGACATGTTTTATTTAATTCAGTTATAAGGAAAATCCCAAAGCATTTATATAAATTATGACATCATCTATTGAATGCAAAAATTTTCTTAGAAGTTTACAACTTTTGAATCTCTTAATAAAAATAGGAGTTCAAAATTTAATACTATGTCCAGGAAGTAGATCAGCACCCTTAGCGATAGCTGCTGGAGAATTAAATAAACTAGGACTGGTAAATATTTTTAATTCAATAGATGAGAGATCTGCAGGATTCCACTCTCTTGGGATTTCTGCTGCATCAGGTAATCTTTCTTTAGTTATTACCACTTCAGGGACTGCCGTAAGTAACTTATTGCCAGCAGCAGTTGAGGCAGACCGATCTTGTAAAAGTATTATATTTCTTACTGCTGATAGACCCTCAAGATTAAAAGACTGTGGCGCTAATCAAACAGTAAATCAAGAAGATTTTTTGACTTCAGTCTGTAGAAGGGTTTTAAGTACAAATCTAAATGGACTTCATGAAACACAAGAAAACGAAATCCTGAATTTAGTTCGAATTACTGAGAAACAAATATTAACTTTTCCTGGTCCTATTCATTTAAATATTCCTATTGATAAGCCTTTAGGTATTTCACTTTTAAATAAAAAAAATGTTTTGGAGGTTTTTGAAAGAATTTATTTAAAGAAAAAATATATATTTCAAGAAGTTGAAATAAAATCTGATAAAAACAAATTCTTAGAAATTTCAAAAAGTTTAAATTTAGATGAATCCGGCATTATTTTGGTAGGTCCCTATCAAGGTTCTATGAATGATTTGATTTCTTTCAATAAATCTTTAGAAAGATTGCAAGAAATCACTGGTTGGCCAGTATTTGCTGATCCTGTTTCAGGAGTTAATTCTGATTTGAGAGGATTAGTTGTGAATTGGGAATTAATTTTAAGAAAAAATAAAAATTCAATAAATTGTCATCAACTTTTGAGGCTTGGCCCCATGTCATGTTCAATTGATTTGGAGAAATTTTTAACAACTTTCGAAGGTATACAAATTCTTATAAAAGAAAAAAACTATAGAAAATTGGACCCAATAAAAAAATCATTTGAATATGATTTTGGGCTTTCAAATTTTACTACTCTATTGCAAGAAGAATTATCAATTAACGAAAAAAATAAAAAGTCTCTTACTCCAATGGCTTTAGATCTAATAGAGGAAGGCGAACAGATTAGAGGGGTTTTAAAAGAGAAAATTACTCAAGATAATCAAATTACTGAGTATATGCTTGCAAACCTTGTCCCAAAACTTTGGCCAGCTGAAAATCCTATAATGCTCTCCGCAAGTAGCCCAATTAGAGATTGGCTCACATTTTCTGAGAATGGTACTTTAACAAGAAACTGTTTCAGCTTTAGGGGCGCTTCAGGCATAGATGGTACTTTATCTCTTGCATTAGGTATTTCTAGAATTAAAAATCCTCTACTTCTTGTGACTGGAGATTTAGCTTTTATTCATGATATAAACGGTTGGCTGATTGAAAATTCAATCGATATGAATTTAACAATTCTTCTAATAAATAATTATGGCGGAAATATATTTAATCGTATTTATAAAAAAAATTTAAAAGAAGATGAATTAAAAAAACTGTTTCTTATGCCAAAAAAAATAAACTGGCCAAAACTCGCAGAGGGCTATCAGGTAAACTTTAAAAGCGTGGCAAATTTTAAAAAATTACGAGAGGCATTCGATTGGAGCATTTCTATCCAGAAATCTGTAATAATTAAAGTTGATGTTGATCCAGAAAATGAAATTTGTGAAAAAAATGCCCTGCTAGAAAAAATAATTGGCAGTTAAATTTATCATTTTCTATTTTTGAATAATTAGATTTCATGAAAGTATTACCTGGTAAAACAACTTTAAATTGGTCAGAGTGCAAATCTTATGAGGATATATTGTTTCACAAATCAGATGAGGGAATTGCGAGAATTGCAATTAATCGGCCTGAAAAAAGAAATGCATTTAGGCCACAAACTGTAGATGAACTCATTGACGCATTTGATATCGTAAGAAATGATGAAACTATTGGCGTAGTTCTCTTTACAGGTGCGGGACCTGACAAGAAAGGCATTTATTCTTTTTGCTCTGGAGGTGATCAGAGTGTAAGGGGTAAAAATGGGTATAAAAATGATGAAGGGAAGCAGAGATTAAATGTACTTGAACTTCAAAGATTAATAAGAAGTTTGCCTAAAGTGGTTATTGCCTTAGTCCCCGGTTTTGCAATTGGAGGAGGACAGGTACTTCATTTAATTTGTGATCTCAGTATCGCCTCTGAAAATGCAATATTTGGTCAAACAGGCCCAAGAGTTGGTAGTTTTGATGCCGGTTTTGGATCTAGTTATTTAGCAAGGCTTGTTGGTCAAAGAAAAGCAAAAGAAATTTGGTTTTTATGTAGAAAATATAATTCCAAGGAAGCTCTTGAGATGGGCTTGATAAATGCAATTACAAAGATTGAAGAATTAGAAGCTGAGGGTGTAATCTGGGCAAGAGAGATTTTACGAAATAGTCCAACTGCTATTCGTATTCTTAAAGCTTCATTCAATGCGGAGAATGATGGGATTGCGGGTATTCAGGAATTATCTGGATATGCGACTCAATTATTTTATTCGACTGAAGAAGCCCAAGAAGGTAGAGATGCCTTTCTTGAAAAGCGTCCACCAGACTTCTCTGATTATAAGTGGACATCCTAGTTTATTTTTCAAAAGAACTTTTTTAGATAATTATCAATGAGAATTCTTCTTGCCGCCGCTGAATGTGCTCCAATGATCAAAGTTGGAGGTATGGGAGATGTGGTTGGTTCGTTACCTCCATCTTTGATAAAACTTGGTCACGATGTAAGGGTAATAATTCCAGGATATGGAAAATTGTGGAGTCTTTTAGAGGTATCGAGTGAACCAGTTTTTAGAGCAAATACAATGGGAACTGATTTCGCCGTATATAAAGCAAAACATCCCATACATAATTATGTGATTTACCTAGTGGGTCATCCAACATTTGACTCTGACCAAATATACGGAGGCGAAAATGAGGACTGGCGCTTTACATTTTTTGCTAGTGCCACTGCAGAATTTGCCTGGAATTGTTGGAAACCTCAAGTTCTCCATTGCCATGATTGGCACACTGGAATGATTCCTGTGTGGATGCATCAGGACCCAGAAATTAGTACTGTCTTCACAATTCATAATTTAAAATACCAAGGCCCTTGGAGGTGGAAACTTGAAAAAATGACTTGGTGTCCTTGGTATATGCATGGAGACCACACAATGGCTGCGGCAATGTTATTCGCAGATAGGGTCAATGCTGTTTCTCCGACTTATGCAGATGAAATTAAAACCCATGAATATGGGGAAAGTCTTGAAGGATTACTTAATTACATTTCAGGAAAATTAAGGGGAATTCTTAATGGCATAGATCTTGATGAATGGAATCCAGCGAAAGATCCAGTTTTACCTGCAAAATTCAGTATTAAGAATATAGAAAATAGACTTGAAAATAAAAAAATTCTGCAGAGAGAAATGGGTCTTGAAGTTAATTCTAAAAAATATCTTTTAGGTATGGTCAGTAGGTTAGTTGATCAGAAAGGGGTTGACTTACTTTTACAAGTTTCAAGAAGACTTTTAGCATATACAGATTCTCAAATAGTTGTTTTAGGGACTGGCGATAGATATTTAGAGTCAGGATTATGGCAACTTGCATTAGATTACCCAAGAAGATTTTCTGTATTTCTTACCTATGATGATTCTTTATCAAGACTTATATATGGTGGTTCTGATGCATTTTTAATGCCAAGCAGATTCGAACCTTGTGGGATTAGTCAACTACTTGCTATGAGATATGGTTCTATTCCAATAGTAAGGCGAGTAGGAGGTTTAGTTGACACGGTTTTACCTCATGATCCAGAAAATAATAGTGGAACTGGTTTTTGCTTTGATCGCTTTGAACCCATAGATTTCTATACATCTTTAGTAAGGTCATGGGAGGCCTTCAGGCATAAAGATAGTTGGGAATTATTGCAAAAAAGAGCAATGAGCCAAGAGTTTAGTTGGCAAAGATCCGCACTCGAATACGAAATCATGTACAAGGATGTTTGTGGAATAAAAGAACCATCTCCAGATTTTGCTGAAGTTGAAAAATTCTCTTATGGACAATCGGCTGATCCATCTTTAAAAAAAGTATGACTTAATTTTTTAATGGAATTCTCTTTATCAGAATTAAACAACGTTTTGGGGGATATTAAAAATCTGAGTGAGAGGAAAAGAAATTCTCTAAGTTTTAAAAATATAAGTATTGATAGTAGAACTTTATTAAAAAATGATCTTTTTATAGCTATAAAGGGTAAAAATTTTGACGGGCATAGTTTTCTTCCAGATGTTTTAGATAAAGGAGTTAAATCAGTAGTAATTAAAAAAGGGATGCAGAGATTACTTCCAAGTAATTTTCCTTATTGGGTTGTAAATGACACATTAGAGGCATTTCAAAAATTAGCACTGCTAAAAAGAAAAAAATTAAATATCCCTATTATCGCTGTAACTGGTTCAGTGGGTAAAACAACAACAAAAGAAATGATTGGTGAAGTTTTAAAAAAACTTGGAAGAATTAAATTATCCCATTCAAATTTCAATAATGAGTTTGGAGTTGGTCTTACTATTCTTGCTACAGATATAAAAGATAAAGCTTTAGTTCTTGAGATGGGGATGAGAGGTCTTGGACAGATCGAAAATTTATCTAAATATAGTAAACCCGATATTGCAGTTATTACTAACATTGGTACAGCTCATATTGGATTGTTAGGCTCAAAAAAAAATATTACTTATGCAAAGTGTGAAATTAGTAAGTTCTTAAATCCCGAGGGAGTTGTAATAATTCCAGCAAATGATCCATTCCTAGAAAAAACTTTAAAAGAATATTGGAAAGGTAGAGTTATTAAAGTAAAACTAATAAATATAGAAAATCAAAAGGAGAGTTTCAAGAAAGATGATAGTTTGCGAGGATTTTATAATCCTTCGAATAAAACAATATTAATTGAAGAAAATATCTTTGAAATTTCATCAGAGGGGTTTCACAATGCTTCGAATTTCTTATTTGCTTATGCAGTTGCTAAAGAGCTAGGCATTGATTTTGCAAGTTTTAATAAATTTGATTTTGTAAGTTTAGGTGGAAGAAATAAAATTCTTAAATCAGTAAAAACAACAATATATGATGAATCATATAATGCTTCTCCGGAGTCAGTAAAAGCATGTATTAAAACCCTACTTGAAAAACCGAGAAATAAATTTTTCATATTTGGAAGTATGCAAGAATTGGGAGATGAATCTGAAAAATACCATAAAGAAATATTCAACTTAATAAATAATTCGGCAATAAAAAAGTGTTTATTTATTTGCGATAAAGAAAATGAAAAAATTTACTCCAATTATCTAAAAGATAAGAATAAATTCTTAGTTTTAAATAATATTAAAGATGTACCTCAAGAGATAAACAAAACTACAAAAAAAGGTGATTCTATTCTTATAAAGGGGAGCAGATGTTGGCAACTTGAAAAAATTATTGAATTAATTAACTAAATCAGGATTTCTTTTTTTCCAATTCTCTATATTTACTTGCTTAGTTCTTGATATCGCTAATGAATTATCCTTAGAGTCTTTTGTGATCACTGAACCAGCACCTGTTGTTACTGATTCCCCTAGATTTATTGGTGCTACAAAAACTGTGTTTGCTCCAATACTGGAATTTTTGCCAATTTTTGTTTGATGTTTTTTCTGTCCATCAAAATTTGCAGTAATAGTGCCTGCTCCAATATTTGTAGATCTTCCAATAATAGAATCACCAATATAACTTAGATGGTTTACTTTAGATTCTTCCTCTAGTTGACTATTTTTTATCTCAACAAAATTACCTATTTTGCTATTGGAAGATATTTTGGAATTAGGTCTTAAATGACTATATGGGCCAATTTTTATATGATCCATTATCTGAGAATCATAAACAGAAGAGTTTAAAATTTCACAATTTAATCCGACATTAGAATTCTCAATAAAAGTATTTGGACCGATAATGCAATGACTATTTATTTTCGTATTTCCTCTTATATGTGTATTAGCCTCTATGATTACATCCTTACCAATTTCAGCTTCTTCACTAATTGAACAACTTGCTTTATTTATAAAAGTTACACCATTAAGCATATGTTTTTCTTTAATTGAATTCTGAATACATTCCTCGCATTCTGAAAGTTGAATTCTGTTATTAATTCCTTGAAGCTCTCCATTATCCTCTACCTCGAGACTTGAGGAATTTTTTAGCAGAGATATTGTATCTGTTAAGTAAATCTCTTGTTGATTATTATTGCTTTGCAAGGTATAAATTATTTCTGATAATTTACCCCAGTTAAAACAGTAAACACCTGCATTGATTAATGGATTTTCTCTTTCTAGATCATTGCAATCTTTTTCTTCAACAATTCTCTCTATAAAACTCCCCTTCAAAAAAACTCTGCCATATCCATGAGGATTTTTTTTCTTTGTAGTAATTAAAGAAACATCAGCATTTCTTGAATCGTGTAAACACAAAAGTCTTTTTAGAGTGCTAGGCCTAATGAGTGGCACATCGCCGTTTAGTACCAAAAGTTTTCCTTCATGTTTTTTTACTTCTTTACAAAGTACCTGTATAGCATGACCAGTTCCTGATTGAGGTTCTTGAACAACAACATGGAATTTTTTATCGTTTGGGATTGACTTTTGTACTTCTTTTGATTTGTGTCCAGTAATTACAAAAATCTTATCGGGCTTTAATTCGACACATGAATCAATTACTCTTTGTAGAAGACTTTTGCCAGAAATTTTATGTAAAACTTTTGGCAATGAGCTTTCCATTCTAGTGCCCCTGCCTGCCGCTAATATCGCAACACTTAACATGTTTATTTGAAATCCTATTTTAAATCTAACTCTTAAAGGATAATTTCGTCATTCCCCACTTCTCTCTCCATTTATTTGTAGATAATAGATTTGAGAATAATTGCTCATCTAATCTTCTCCTGATTATATCTTCTTTACTTGAGTTCAAATCTTGATCTCTATATGGAATACTAGCTTTTGTTAAGAGATGTTCTTCTTCCATTAGAGATAACTTTTCAAAATTGAAATTTGGTTTCAATTTATTCTTATCAAATTTTGATATTGCGACAGTTCCCTGACTCCAAAAAGGTCTGTTTTTAAAACTTGGCTTAATAGTAAAAATTTCTAAACCAAGATTTCTTAGGGTTTTTCTTACTGCCGCTGATGAAGAATAAGTTATTAAATAACCATAAGGATTGAGATTTTCTGTGACTTTGGATAAAAATTCAATCGTCCATACTTGTGGGCATTTTTGAGGAGAAAAACCATCTAAATAAATCAGATCGAATTTAATAGAGGATGGAATAATGTTGATTTTTTTTCTAGCATCACCCCACAAAATACTGCATTTAAAGAATTGATCCTCAAAGTAATCTTTTCGATAAAGTGATTCAAATATTTTTTTGACTTTTGGATTCCATAATTTAAGGAAAGATTCATTTCTAAGCGAATATTCAAGAGGCTTTTTATCAATCTCCAATGCATATAAATTTAAATATGATTTTTGTTTAATTAATTCATCTAATAAAGAAGCGGAATTGTATCCTAAACCAAAACATATATCCAAAACATTAAGAGATTTGCCCTGAAATCTTTGCAAATTAGAAGTAGCTGTAAACTTTGACTTTGTTTCCTCCAATGCGCCCAATAAACTATGGAAATTCTCTTGAAAAAACACACTTCTCAAAGAGTAACTACCATCTTTAGTTAAAACTTCTATTAATTCAGACAACAACTTTTTTTAGGCTAGTTAGTTAGTTTGGCCAGCTCTTCCCAAAAAGTGGGATACGAGACGCTAGCAGCATCAGATCTCATGATTTTTGAGGTACCTTTAGCAAGAAGTGAAGCAATAGCAAGACTCATTGCTACTCGATGATCTGTCTCACTATCTACCTCCGCAGAATGAAATTTTGACTGCCCATTAATAATTAACCCATCCTCTTTTTCTGTTATTTCAGCGCCGAATTTTTGTAACTGTCGTGCCATGACTTTTAATCGATCTGTCTCCTTAACTCTCAATTCTTGTGCATCCTTAATTTCAGAAACTCCATTACAAAAACAGGCAGCCACAGTAAGGATAGGAATTTCATCTATAAGTTTTGGGAGAATATCTCCTTCAATAGTGAATGATCTTAAATTATTTGAAGTCTTTACTTTTATAGACCCAATAGGTTCACCTGCAATAGTCGATTTATCTAGGATCTCATAATTGCACCCCATTGAATCCATTACATTTAAAATCCCTGTTCTAGTGGGATTTAATCCGACATTCTGAATTAAAACCTCTGAATTTGGAACAATAGATGCAGCAATCATCCAAAAAGAAGCAGAGCTTATGTCTCCAGGAATCAATATTCTCTGACCAATTAAGTTGCTACCTGACTTGATAACTACATTCCTGCCCAATTCTCCTCTGATACTGATGTCTGCTCCAAATGCTTTTAGCATTCTTTCAGTGTGATCTCTTGAAGATGCTGGTTCAATTACAGAAGTAGTTCCAGAAGCATTGAGGCCTGCCAATAATATTGCAGATTTCACTTGAGCACTTGCAACTGGAGTTCCAATAACACATCCCTTAAGTTTTTTCCCATCAATTGAGATTGGAGCTTTGTTACCCCTTTCCCTTCCGTAAATTTTGCCACCCATCAAAGATAATGGTTTGCCAACTCTTCTCATTGGCCTTTCCTTAAGAGAAGCGTCCCCACTTAAGATGAAATTCTTACCTTCTTGTGAGGCTAATAAACCCATTAATAACCTCATAGTGGTTCCTGAATTTCCACAATTGAGAATTTCTTTTGGCTCTTTTAAACCATCAAGACCTAATCCTGAAATCGTAAAAGGCTCATTTTTTTTTATTTCTGGTATATTTACACCTAACTTTCTTAGGCAATCAGCAGTTGAAAGTGGATCTTCGGAATGTAAGAACCCCTCAATCGTCGTCTCACCATTAGCAATACTTCCTATTATTAGAGCTCTATGAGAAATAGATTTATCTCCAGGTACTTTTACTTTTCCTTTTAAATTAACTCCACCTTTTATTGTGCGGATATTATTCATTTTCAAATTAATTACTTGATAAAATTTCTGTAAAAACAAATTAGTTTTATATTATCAATAAGTTTGTTTTTAAAAAAAAAATAATCAAATTAAGTAACTGTTTTCTATAATAAAATCAGAAAAAGGTTTTGACTATTAATCTTACTTATTATCACGTTGCAAAGGATGTTCCTGAAAATAGTCCTGAGATTGCAGTAGTCATTGATGTTTTAAGAGCTACAACTACAATTTCTTGGGCTTTAAGAAATGGAGCTGACTCAATACAAGTTTTTGCAGATTTAGATTTATTAAAAGAATCTGCAAATAAGTGGCAAGCTGAAAAAAGATTAATGCTTGGAGAGAGAGGCGGAAAGAAGATTGAGGGCTTTGATCTGGGAAATTCTCCTTTATCAGTTACACAAAAAGTCGTTAATGGTAAAAGACTATTTATGAGTACGACTAATGGGACTAAATCATTGCAAAAAGTTCAAAATGCTAATCATTTATTTGCTATGGGTCTCCCAAACAGGAAAGCAGTTGCCGAAAAAATCATTTCATTAAAAAGTGAAAATGTTTTAATACTTGGTAGTGGTTGGGAAGGTTCTTATTCACTTGAGGATTCTTTAGCTGCGGGTGCTTTGGCTTCGTACCTAAAACAGAACTATGATTTAGAAATTAATATTATGAATGACGAATTACAATCTGCTTTGGCGCTTTGGGATTTCTGGAAAAATGATATTTTGAAATGTTTAAAAACAGCAACCCATGGCAAAAGATTGACAAGTCTTGGAGATTATGAGGATGATTTTAAATGTTGCTCTGAACTTGATTGCTTAGATATTGTTCCAGCTCAAGTTGAAAGAGGTGTGATTCGTGCCTCATAATTTACGAATTGGTTCATTAGGAGTAAAGTCTTGACTGATTTTTTGGTAGCTGCATTGCAAATTACGAGTACTTCAAATGTTGAAGAAAATTTTACTGAAGCAGAAGAACAAATTGAATTAGCTGCTAGAAGAGGTGCTGAGTTAATAGGATTGCCTGAAAATTTCGCTTTTTTAGGAGGAGATGATGAAAAACTTAGATTAGCTTCTGAATTGTCGGAGAAGTGTACAAATTTTCTAAAAACTATGTCACAAAGATATCAAGTATTTCTTTTGGGAGGAGGGTATCCAGTCCCTGCTGGTGATGATAGTCATACTTTTAATAGGTCAGCCTTATTTGGTAAAGATGGACAGATTTTGGCAAAATATGACAAGATTCATTTGTTTGATGTTGATTTGCCAGATGGAAATTTATACAAGGAATCATCCACTATTTTATCTGGAGCAGAGTATCCACCAATCGTAGATGTCCCAGGTTTATGCAAAATAGGATTATCGATTTGTTACGACGTTAGATTTCCTGAGCTCTATAGATATTTGTCTTCCAATGGTGCTGAGCTAATTATGATTCCCGCAGCTTTTACAGCATTCACTGGAAAAGATCATTGGCAAATCCTATTACAAGCAAGAGCAATTGAGAATACAGCATATGTAGTCGCTCCAGCTCAAACTGGTATTCATTACGGAAGAAGGCAAAGTCATGGACATGCAATGGTAATTGACCCTTGGGGTACAGTTTTATCTGATGCTGGGAAAACTCAGGGAGCTGCAATAGCTCCTGCTGATAAAGAAAGAGTGAAGAAAATTAGGGAGCAGATGCCAAGCCTTAAACATAGAAAAAACAAATTGTTTTCAAACTAATGATAAAGTTTTTAGATAATAAACTTTTTCGTTATTTATCCGTTTTTTTATTTTTAAATTCTTTAATCCTTCCAGTTAAATCTTCAAGTGCTCTTGCAGCATGGGCTATAAATGCCAATGGGGTTTTAGAATTAAGAACTAAATCAAATACAAATTTAAAGGCATACTTTCAGAAGGCTAACCAAATATCGGGAGATAGATTCTGGGTAGATTTTCCAGGAGAATTAATAAATCCTAGAACAATAAAAGGTAATGGCCCAATAAAAGAAATTAGATTAGGTAAACCAGATAAGGGTAAAACAAGACTAGTAATTGAATTTAAGGAAGAAACTTATTTGAAACCTTTGACTTGGCAAATGGTTGGCTTAGATCAAAATAGATGGAGAATTAAACTATTTAACTCAAAATATTCATTTAAAAAGATTGGTGAAGGTTTAGTTGAAAAGAAAAGAGGAAATATCAAAGTAAATCAAAATGTAATTCATAAGAAGAAAAACAATTATGGTTATTTGAAACTACCAGAGGTGAAACGAAACAAGTTTGAGGTTGTAATCGATCCAGGGCATGGAGGACCTGATCCAGGAGCGATAGGTATAGGTGGTATTAGAGAAACAGATGTTGTCCTAGAGGTTTCAAAAATAGTTAAAAATTTACTTTCTGAAAAAGGTGTCAAAGTAAGGTTGACTAGAACAAATGAAGCTGATTTGGATTTACCTCCAAGAGTTTCCATTGCTAATAATACGGATGCAGATATTTTTGTAAGTATTCATGCAAATGCCTCAAGAGGTAAAAGAAGAGACATAAATGGATTGGAAACTTTTTATTACAGAGGGTGGAGAGGAAGATTACTCGCGAAAGGAATTCAAAAACAAATTTTAAGAGTTTCCCCTGGGAGTCCTGACCGAGGAGTTAAACAAGGTCGATTTTATGTAATTAAAAATACTAGGATGCCCGCAGTCCTTGTAGAGATTGGATTTTTAACGGGAAGATTAGATGCAAGAAGATTAGAGAAAATAACCCATCGAAAAAGATTAGCCTATGCAATTGCAAAAGGCATCCTCGAATATCTAGATAAAGTAGGGTGAAACTTAAAATAGGTATATTTGATAGCGGAATAGGTGGTTTTACTATCCTTAATTCTTTAATAAAAACTCGTAAAGATGTAGAAGTTTTTTATTTAGCGGATACAAAAAGAATACCTTTTGGGAACAAAAATTCTAAAGAGATTAGACAAATTGCAAAGGAGATTTGTACTTTTTTTGTTGATAAGAATTTAGATGCACTTTTAGTTGCTTGCAACACAACAAATGCGTGTGCGCTTGATATTTTAGAAGACAAGCTAAAGGTCCCTTGTTTTGATCTTATAAACTCAGTATCGGAAATAGTTGATAAACAAATAATTGGTGTCCTGGCAACACAAACAACTGTTCGATCATCGTATTACAAGGAAGCTATAAATGCTAAAAAAGAGAATACGATAATAATTCAGCAAGAATGTCCAGAATTTGTATCAGAAATTGAAAAAGAAAAATTAAATCTTGATAAGTTAAATAGTCTATCAGACTTATACTTAAGACCACTAATAGACAAAAATATTGAAGAATTAATTCTTGGATGTAGTCACTATCCTTTAATTTATGACTTTTTAAGAAAAAAGTTAGATTCAAATATAAAAATTATTGATCCATCGGTAGCATTAATAAAAAAATTTAATAAATCTTTTAATATTCCAGAAACTGACCGGTATGAGAGTATTTCTTTCGAAAATGTAAAATTTTTTGTTACTTCAGAAAGAGATGAGTTTTCCAATAAAGTAAAATTTTGGCTCGAAATTAATAAAGAAATTAGGTTGGTTAACCTCCGAAGTAATGTTTGATTCCTTAAGATATAAAAGAGGCAAATCATGAACACAGTAACAAAGCTACTACAACCAGTCGAAAATGATCTTGATGATCTTATTTTAGAACTGAAAAATTTAATAGGAGCTGGTCACCCAATTCTTCAAGCCGCAGCAGAACACCTTTTTAGTGCTGGGGGGAAAAGGTTGAGACCTGGAATAGTTTTATTGATTTCAAAAGCCGTATCTCCTGAATTTTGCTTGACAACCAAACATAAAAGGCTTG
Organism: Prochlorococcus sp. AG-347-I19; assembly: GCA_003279105.1. Lineage (GTDB taxonomy): Bacteria > Cyanobacteriota > Cyanobacteriia > PCC-6307 > Cyanobiaceae > Prochlorococcus_A. The sequence continues at coordinate 296,981 of QCBO01000001.1, read as the reverse complement.
CTGAAATAACTGAGATGATTCATACAGCCTCATTAGTCCATGATGATGTTGTTGATGAGGCGTCTACAAGAAGAGGAGTTGATACAGTTCATAGTAGATTTAATACCAGAGTAGCTGTTTTGGCTGGAGACTTTTTATTCGCTCAAGCAAGTTGGCATCTAGCAAATCTTGACAATGTAAATGTAGTTAAATTACTTAGTAGAGTAATAATGGATCTAGCAGAGGGTGAAATTAAACAAAATTTAAATAGATTTGATTCAGCTCAATCTTTTTCCAAATACATCAATAAAAGTTATTGTAAAACAGCATCACTAATAGCAAATAGTTGCAAAGCAGCTGGAGTTTTGAGTGGGATTAATGAAGAAAACTTAACCTCCTTGTACGATTTTGGCAAAAATATTGGTTTGGCCTTCCAAGTTGTAGATGACATTCTTGACTTTACTGGAAATGATAAACAACTTGGAAAACCTGCTGTAAGTGATCTTGCTAGTGGTTATCTTACCGCCCCAGTTTTATATGCCTTAGAAGAAAATAAACAACTGTCAGTTCTTATAAACAGAGAACTTGCTGAAAAAGATGATTTAGATGATGCACTTAATATCATCATGAACTCTAAAGCTATTGAAAGTTCAAGGAAACTAGCTGAGGATTTTGCAATGCTTTCTAAAGAAGCTATAGTCTGGCTTCCTGATTCCGAATATAAAAGAGCTTTAATGGCTCTTCCAGAATTTGTCCTAAGCCGTATTTTTTAGATCTACTAGAAATAAATCTTTGAGCTTAATTAATATTAAAATTTTTGAAAACCCTAATTTTTTCGACTAAATTTATTAAGCATATATTTATTTAATGTCATTAGATAAAAAAAATTCAATCAATAACATACTTGAAGAAAAGAGAATTTTCCCTCCATCAAAAAAATTTGCAGAAAACTCAAATATTAGTTCTCAAGAAGAATTACTAAGTCTAAAAAAACAAGCATCAGATAATCCTATTCAATTTTGGGAATCTTTTGCCAAATCTGAATTAGATTGGTTTGAACCATTTCAAACTGTATTAGAAAACGAAAATGCGCCTTTTTTCGAATGGTTCAAAGAAGGGAAACTCAATATTACATATAACTGCTTAGATAGACACATTAAGAGAGGGCTTGGAGGAAAGACTGCACTGATATGGGAAGGCGAACCGGGAGATAGCAAAAAATATACTTACGAAGAACTTCTAAAAGTGGTATGTAAAGCAGCTAATGCATTAAAAGCAATTGGTGTAAAAAAAGGAGATTTGGTATGTATTTATATGCCGATGATTCCAGAAGCGATGTTTGCGATGTTAGCTTGTGCAAGAATTGGCGCGCCTCATTCAGTTGTCTTTGGAGGATTTTCTTCAGAAGCTTTAAAAGATAGGTTGATTGATGGAAACGCTAAATTTGTTGTTACTGCTGATGGTGGCTTTAGAAAAGATAAGGTAATTGAACTTAAGAAAGCAGTTGATGCTGCCATTGAAAGTGGAGCAGATAAAGTTGTTGAAAAAGTAGTTGTTGTTCAACGAACCAAAAAAAATATTTTGATGGATGATGATAGAGATTTATGGTGGCACGAATTATTAAAAGATCAAAAAGATCAGTGTGAACCAGAAGTCATTAATAGCGAGGACAGACTTTTTATTCTCTATACTTCAGGCTCTACTGGAAAGCCCAAAGGTGTAGTGCACACAACAGGTGGTTACAATCTTTGGTCCCATTTAACATTTAAATGGATTTTTGATTTGAAAGATGACGACATTTACTGGTGTACTGCTGATGTTGGTTGGATTACAGGCCATAGTTATATAGTTTATGGGCCTTTATCTAATGGTGCTACAACCTTGATGTATGAGGGCGTGCCAAGACCCTCAAATTTAGGGGCTTTTTGGGAAATTGTTCAAAAATATAAAGTTTCTATTTTTTATACTGCACCAACTGCAATAAGAGCATTTATGAAGTCTGGACGTGAAATCCCTGATAAATATAATCTTGAGAGTCTTAGACTCTTGGGCACAGTTGGAGAACCAATTAATCCTGAAGCATGGATGTGGTACAAAGATGTTATTGGTAAAAATAAATGTCCTATTGTTGATACTTGGTGGCAAACAGAGACTGGTGGTGTGATGATAAGTCCCTTACCGGGAGTCGTTGCTACAAAACCAGGTTCAGCTACTTTCCCTCTGCCAGGAATTGAAGTTGAAATCGTTGATAAGAATGGAAATAAGGTTAAAGAGAATGATGGTGGCTATTTAATTATTAAGAAACCATGGCCAGGAATGATGAGAACAATTCACGGAAACTCAGAGAGATATTTGGAGAGTTATTGGGAATATATTTCCTTCAAAGGAGAAAAAAATGTTTATTTTGCTGGAGATGGAGCACGTATTGATGAAGATGGTTATATATGGATTATGGGAAGAGTTGATGATGTCATAAGTGTTTCAGGACATCGGTTAGGAACAATGGAAATAGAATCTGCTTTGGTAAGTCATAAATCAGTTGCAGAATCTGCAGTCGTTGGCAAAAAAGATGATTTAAAAGGTGAAGTTATAGTTGCTTTTGTATCTCTCGAGAAAGACGTGAAAGTTTCTTCAGAATTAGTAGAGAATCTAAAGAAACATGTTGTTAATGAAATTGGAATTATCGCAAAACCTGAAAAAATTATAATTTCAGACTCTCTTCCGAAAACACGCAGTGGAAAAATTATGAGGAGAATTTTGAGATCTTTGGCTGCTGGAGAAAAAATTAGTGGGGATATAAGCACTCTGGAAGATAGTTCTGTTTTAGAAAAATTGAAAGAATTATCCTAATTAAGATTGATCAATTAAATTAGAAATTTTTTTTATAGTATTTCTTTTGAATTCATCATCGGCCCAATCTCCTAAAAAATTTTCTCTTAGTCCTGCGCTTGCAATTATGGTATGTGTACCTTTTAGCATTATCCCCTTAGAATTATCTTCTTTTCTTGCTTTTAGACAACAAAATAATTTATCTGTTTGATCTAATTCGTCTGAGTTGAATTTTATTAGGAAGTTATTTTTTTGACTATATGTTTTTTCAATTAATCGCAAAGTTCTTTCGGGACTTGGGCTAAATTCACTATTGAATTCTAATTTTTGAGAAATTTGTTTCAATAATGGAATTGATTTGTTAGCACTAAAATTATTAAAACTAATAGATATGAATTTTTCGCAATTTCTTCCTCCATCAGGAGAAATTAAATGAAGTTTACAGCCTAGGCTATGACCAATTCTTATTGAAGGAATTGATGCCCCTATTCTCTTGGATAAAGATATTCGGCAATTCTTAAAATCTTTCCATGCTTTGATAGCAAGTTGTTGGTGATCAAATTGTGGTGTGTATTTATATGCATGTACTGCATAATTTTTATTAATTAAACTCTCTATAAATCTTCTATAAGTTAAATCTGGCTTAGAAGCTAAATAACTTCCACCAATAAATTCAACAATTTTTTTTGGATTTGAAGGCCAATAACAGAAATTGTTAAATTGAAATTTTGTAAAAGTCATCTTTCATAAACTAAAAAAGTTGCAAAAATATTTTCTAGCCTGTTTTTTAATTTATATTAATTTAAAAGAAATATTTATTAAATGCGTCAAGATAAATGAAAGTATTTTGAGTTAATTGGAATTATTTAACAAAAAAGAATTAAATCAAATGGATTTTCTTCGTGATCAAATTAACACCAATCCCTCTGAAGAGAGAGTAAAGAATAAAAATAAAAAAATTGAAAAAATTTTAATTCTTGATACTGAAACAACTGGTTTAGACGAAAATAAAGATGAAGTGATAGAAATAGGTTGCATATTGTTTGATGTATCTTTTAAGTGTGTACTTTCACAAGTTTCTTTTTTATTTCCAATTAATAATAATGAAGCCGAACATGTAAATGGTATATCTGCAGAAGTAACTAATATCTCTCAACCATGGGAAGATGGATTGAATTTCTTTCTAAAACTTGTTGATTCTTCAGATTTCATCGTTGCTCATAATGTGGAGTTTGATAAGAAATGGTTTGGAAAAGGAAGATTGCCTAAGCTTAATAAGAAATGGATATGTAGTTTGGAGGATATTAATTGGTCTTTTCAAAAATCACTAAAAACAAGACCTTCAGTGACTGATCTGGCCTTATCTTTTTCAATACCAGTTTGGAATTTACATAGAGCTTTATCTGATTGCATTTATATATCTGAGGTCTTCAAAAAATGCAACAACTTAGAGGAACTTTTACTTAAAGCTACTGAACCGAGGTTTCTATACAAGGCTTTGGTTAGTTATGAAGAAAGGTCTTTAGCTAAAAATGCTGGGTTCAGATGGAATAGTCCTGTGCAAGGAGCTTGGTCAAGAAAATTAACTACTGATGAGGCAAAAAATCTTGATTTTAGAGTTGAGATTTTGAATTAATATTTATTTGATTTTTGACTAAGAAAATATTTAGTGCATCTTACAAGGCATCCATTTATTACCCATTTTATGTGCTCCAATACATCCGTATTTTGAAGCAGCCTTTTCAGCCTCTTGTTTAGTGTTAAATAGATCTGACATCATATTTTCCTTATTTAAATTTGAAATTTGTTTGGAATGATTATGATAATTTTTATGAGAATTAGGTGAATACTCCCATATCCCCATAGTAGTAACACCGGCAGAGATAATTCCCATCCCGACAACTGATAAATTGACTATTCCCATTGCGACTGCACCAAAAGAAAATACACCCATTGGGACTACCCCTATACTTATTACTCCCATTGGCACTATTCCTATTGAAACTATACCAAGAGGTGCGATTCCAAAAGCAATTTTTTTTGGTTTTGCACCGCAATGTTGATTCTCTTTACCTTTATTAATTCCCAATAGTTTTTCTAAATGTTAAATTAAAATTGTCTCACAAAATAACCAATCAAAGATTAATTTCTAGATGAATTAAAAATTTTGAATTATTTTTTAGAACTTTGAATAACTTAAAAAACCTTAGAGGAACAGTAGACCTATTTCCTGATCAATTAATAAAGTGGCAAAACGTTGAAAAAATTTTATTAGAACAGCTTTCTAGAGCTTCCATCAAAGAAATAAGAACACCAATATTGGAAATGACCGAATTGTTTATAAGAGGAATTGGTGAAGGAACAGACGTTGTCAGTAAGGAAATGTATACATTTCTTGATAGGGGGGAGAGATCTTGCACTCTAAGACCTGAAGGAACAGCCTCAGTCGCACGAGCGTTAATACAAAATGGAATATCATCTAATCCTCTTCAAAAGCTTTGGTACATGGGTCCTATGTTTCGATACGAAAGACCTCAAGCGGGGAGGCAAAGACAGTTTCATCAACTAGGTGTTGAGTTTATAGGATATGATTCAGTTAGAAGTGATGTTGAAATTATTGCTTTAGCTTGGGATATCTTAGGTAAATTAGGAATAAAAGAACTCAATCTTGAAATAAATACGTTAGGTGATACTAATGACAGATCAAATTTTCAAAAATCTTTTTTAAAATGGTTAGAAACAAATAAAAATTCTCTAGATTTAGATTCTCAGAACAGGATTACTAAAAATCCCTTAAGAATTTTGGACTCAAAGAATATTCAAACTAAAAAAGTTCTTGAAAATGCACCAAGATTATTTAATTTTTTGTCTGAGAAAAGTCATAGTAGATATTTAGACTTAAAAAAACAATTAGATTTTTTAAAAATACCTTACGTGGAAAATTTTAATTTAGTAAGAGGTTTAGATTATTACACTCATACTGCCTTTGAAATCACTAGTGGGGCTTTAGGTTCCCAAGCTACAGTTTGCGGGGGAGGAAGATACGACGATTTAATAAAACAAATGGGAGGTCCAAATACCCCGGCAATTGGATTCGCTATTGGTCTAGAAAGATTAATTTTACTAGCAGGGAAAGAGCTTGAAGTTCCAAGAAATACTGATATTTATATTATTAATCAAGGCTTAATTGCTGGATCACTAGCTATGGATTTATCTAGAAAATTAAGAAATTATGATTTAATAGTTGAGTTAGATTTAAGTGGATCCTCATTTTCTAAACAATTTAAAAAGGCAAATAAACTAAAATCTAAAAGTATTATTGTCATTGGTGATGATGAGGCAGCTAAAAGAGAATTTTTAATAAGACTCTTTGATCAATCAGGTAATGAAAATAAAGAAGAGGTTATATCTTTTGATAATAGTATTAAATTAGAAAATTGGATTAATAAAAACTTGCTTGTGAAATAATGCTGTTGATGTTGGTAATAATTTTTCTTTTGATAATTATTTTATTTAATTTAAGAAAATTTCTTAAATTAAATAAAAAACAAAAAGGCTTTAAGGCTAAAAATTTAACAACTTTCAATAAGAAGAATCTTAATAATTGGATGAATTTAACCAAAAAAGAGCGTTATAACTTATCAAAAGAAGACTCGTTTAACTATATGGGTAGAAGAAAACTTTTATTAGAGGAAATTAGAAAAGAGTATAAAAAAATATCTAGAGAAAATTCGAAGAAAAACATTAAGAAAAAATAATTATGGAAAATTTCTGGACTTCTAATAAACCCATTAAAGGATTAAGACATTTTGTTTTAGTAAATGAGACTAGAGAACAAGGAAATATGATTTTTTCGATGGTTTCTGTACTTGATTCTGAAATTAATTTAAAAACTACTTACGAAGAATTAATAAAAAGTGGAAATTGGTACAAGGGTTGGATCAATCTTCCAAAGCTTCAATCGATTACAGAAGAATACGTTAACTATAAATCCATCAATAAAGGAGAAGGTATCGATGAGATATTTATAAATGATGATTCTTTATTTAATATTTCTTAATTTGAAATAAATCATTCAGATCTTTTTTCTTTATTAATACAAGGCTTTTTTGTTACTTAATAATTAATTAAAAGTTTTACCCCTTTCAAAAAAATAAAATTAACGTTATCAAGGATTAATATTATTAACTTAATTCAATGTTAGGGGATATATGGAGCTCATCAGAGTTGACCGCAGAAAAACTAGGAATAACTGAAATTAAACTTTCTTTTTTACGTGAAAATGGAATACTCAAGCCTGGGATTCATTGGAAAAGCTCTCCACTCGGTCAAAAAAAACCTTGGAAACCCAAAGCGCTTTACAATATAAAAATGTGCAAAAAAATAATTAATAAATTTTATTCTGAAGAAAATTATAATATTGCAGCATAAAAGAAAATATATATTTGATTGATTTGGAATTATATATAGAATCTCTATTCTATTAGATTCTCATCCTTACACTCAAGTAGAGTGTTTTGCAAAGTTGGATATAAGTTAATCATATTTATATATTGTTTTGATTTTCTGTATGATTTCGCGGCCTTTTTGTAATGAACTTCAGATTTCATTTCTAGTGAAAATTTTCTAGAAGACTCTTGAGAAGTAGTCATAATATTAGATGTCTTATCCCATATTTAATAATTGTTTGAGAATGAAGCAATAAATTGGATGGTTTAATGAAACAAAACATCGTTTAATGTCAGCAAAAAGAAATTTAATAAAAATAAATTAAACTAAAAACTCTCTTCATTTGATATGTAATCTTTTCTATAGCAATAATTTTACTGTTGAGATCTAACTACAATACAAAAAGATTATTTTTAGATTTTTTTATTTTTTTTTTATAGGATTACTAATTTTTACAATTTTGTTGTGAATTCAACTGTTTGATGAAAATTAAAGTATTCTCAATACGTTTAAGCTAATCATTTCCTAAATGCAAACCTACGGTAATCCAGATACCACTTACGGGTGGTGGGCTGGAAATTCAGGTGTAGCAAATCGCTCAGGAAAATTTATCGCTGCTCATGTAGCTCATGCAGGATTAATTGTTTTCTGGGCTGGTGCTTTCACCCTTTTTGAACTTTCACGATTTGATCCAAGTGTTCCAATGGGACACCAACCTCTTATCGCACTTCCTCATTTGGCGACCCTAGGAATTGGGTTTGATGCTGATGGAGTAATGATGGGAGATACAAAGCCTGTCCTCGCAATAGCAATAGTACACCTCGTCTCCTCTATGGTTTTAGCTGCTGGTGGACTTTTACATTCTTTACTTCTTCCGGGAAATTTAGAAGATTCTGAAGTTGCAAGAGCTAGAAAATTTAATATCGAATGGGATAACCCAGATAAATTGACTTTTATCCTAGGACATCACTTAATAATTCTTGGATTTGCTGTTATTCTTCTTGTTGAATGGGCTCGAGTTCACGGTGTTTATGATCCAGCAATTGGAGCTGTGAGGCAAGTCGAATATGACTTGAATCTTGCTGAAATTTGGAATCACCAGACTGATTTTCTTCTGATAGATAGTTTAGAAGATGTTATGGGTGGACATGCGTTCCTAGCATTTGTTTTAATAACTGGTGGTGCATGGCATATTGCTACCAAGCAAGTTGGAGAATTTACTAAATTCAAAGGTAAAGGTCTTTTATCCGCAGAAGCCGTACTTTCATGGTCTTTAGCAGGTATAGGTTGGATGGCAATTATTGCTGCTTTCTGGAGCGCTTCAAATACAACTGTATATCCAGTTGAGTTTTTTGGTGAACCACTTGAGTTGAAGTTTAGTATTTCTCCATATTGGGTTGATACTGTTGATCTTCCTGATGGTGAGTTTACATCAAGGGCATGGTTAGCAAATGTACATTACTACTTTGGTTTCTTCTTTATTCAAGGTCACCTATGGCATGCATTAAGAGCTTTAGGCTTTGATTTCAAGAGAGTTACTAATGCTATTAGTAATATTGATAGTGCCACAATTACTCTTAAGGATTAAATTCTTTAATTAAACATTAATACTAAAGGCCCTTAATAGGGCCTTTTTTATTTGAAAAATTTTGTTTATTAATTTAGATTTATAATTATATGTTTTGGAAATCATTGAATATTTTTTCTCTACAGAATGAAGATATTTTTTCAAATTCTCTATTGATAAGTTTTTTGGGATTATTAATTATATTTTTTTTGTTGATTTTTGGGAGAAAATTTAAACTAGCTGTTCAACTCGAGAGATTTGGATTGCCGATAGCAGTATTATCAGGAATTTTAGGTATATCTATTGGTCCATTTGGAGCGATACACTTTTTGCCAAAAGAAACAATCAATGTTTGGAGTAATTTTCCTACTCCTCTTTTATCATTAGTCTTCGCAACTTTAATGATGGGAAGACCTATCCCGAATATAAATGGTTTAGTTAAACCAATTTTTAATCAATTTCTATTAGCTCTTTCACTAGGTTTCGGACAATTTTTTGTCGGTGGTCTTGTTGTAAAATATTTTCTACCTCCATCTATGAATGCAAATCCTCTAATGGGTTGTTTAATAGAAGTAGGTTTTGAGGGTGGTCATGGAGCTGCATCAATAATCGGTGAAAGCTTTAATAAACTAGGCTTCCAAAATGGTTTAGATCTTGGTTTGGCTATGGCAACCATGGGTCTTTTATCTTCTTCAATATTGGGTAGTATATTTGTTTTTCTTGGTAGAAGCTTAGGACTTTCAGATACTGAGGAAATTCTTGAACAAAAAGATACTCTAAAGGAAAAAAATAAGAAAGGAATATTTACAGATTTAAGAATTTTTATAATAAATCTTGGATTCTCTGGGTTGGCAATTTCTTTTGGTGTTTTGCTACTTAAATTTTTAAAGTATATTTCAAGTTCTTTTGGTGATTTTTCGAAGGAAATTATTTTTTCACTACCAGTATTCCCCTTTATCCTTATAGGTTCGCTCCTTATTAGATATATTTTAGAGAAAACCAAAAACACAGAATTTATTTCAAATATTCTGCAAAGGGAGATTGGTATTTTATCCACAGACTTATTGATTTTTACAGCAATGGCGAGTTTAGATATTGCAGTTGTTTTTGATAATTGGATACTTATTTTAGTGTTTACTATTTTCGGATTATTTTGGAATTTAATCTGCATTGCTTATTTCGCATACTTTATTTTTGATGATTATTGGTTTGAAAAAAGTTTGATAGAGTTTGGAAATTCAACAGGTGTAGTAGCATCTGGGTTACTTCTTTTAAGGCTTGCAGATCCTAAAAATATTTCTAAGACTTTACCAATTTTTACGTCAAAACAGCTATTCGCTCAGTTAATCCTTTCCGGGGGACTATTCACAGTTCTTGCACCTTTAATGATTTCAAAAATTGGGTTAGATTATTGGACAGAAATTTGTGCCCTAATTACATTCGCAATTCTTTTTATTGCATTGATTTTTAATAAAGTAGAGATGAAAAAGTTTCAATAAGAACACTAGAATGGTGTAAGCCTAAATTTTATTTTAATGTCATTTACTCCTTACGATATTCCACCGCAAGAAAATAAAGGGAAGTGGTTTAGGAGTCATTTGCTCGGAAGGGAAATCGAACTTGGTGAATTGTATAGTCTTGGATCAAATGATTTAGATTTGCTTATGGCGGAGACTGCAGAAATTAGGAGCGATCTTGATTTTAAGGAAAAAAATATAGGCAAATTTAGGACTGCAGGATATTTTTTGGAGTTAGCAAGAATAATTGAGAAAAGGAAGTTGTTGGAAAGTTAATTAGATGGAAAATAATTCTTTCTAGAATATGGTTCCCATAATTCGTATTTGTACATCAAGGATTTAAATTCTCTATTTTTCTCAAATGAATCTAACCAGTGTTTTATCGGGGATTCAAAATAATTTGTTCTTTTTTGACTTTCGCAAGCGATTCTAAATTGTCTAACAAAAGGCCAAATAGACCAATCAGCGATTGTGGGATTATCTCCAAAAAAGTATTTGTTTTCTGCAAGAAGTTCGTTCCATCTCTTTATAAATTTAATCGCATTTGTGAAATGAAATTCTTCATCACTATTTTTATATCTTGTGGCATATTTAAATCGATCTAAATGATATTTGAATTCGTTATCGTTTTCATTAATTATTTCAAAAATATCCTCTTTTTTATTCTCAGGAAAATAAATTAATTTGAAATTTTCCTTTTTTGATTCTGAGAGAGCCCACTGGATGATTTCAAGACTTTCTTCAATAACCTCACTATTTTTTTTTATAAGTATTGGAACAGTTTTGGTCTTTGAATTATTTAAAAAATCCGGAGGTTTATTTTTTAAATTAATTTCTCTTATCTCTACTTTTATTTCACAAATTAATAGAGCCCATCTTGCACGAATTGCATATGGACATCTTCGAAATGAATATAAAATATCGTTTTTCATATTGTAAAAACTTTTAATTAATCTATTTCTTTTAGTATTATTTAAATAGGAATAGTATTAATTTTACAACGCAAATGACGGGATATGTTTACCTTATTAGAGTAGGGGACCTTTATAGGATTGGGAAAACGGATAATCTTGAAAAGAAAATTAAGAAATTAAAGCCAGATGAATTATTAACATCAATTATGACAAAGGAGCCAGAAACTCTTGAAGCAAGATTACTAAGAAAATATAAGTCGCAAAGAATTCCTGAAACTGGTTATTTAAAGCTTTCTAAAAGACAAATTAGAGAATGTAAAAAGCAATTTGAATTAAAGGGTAGCTTACCTCACACTTTAGATGCTGAAGTTTCCATAACTCTATTTGCATCTTTTTTATTGTTTTCATTGAGTTTCTTTGTTTTCAATTATTTAAATTTTGGATTTGTAAAATCTATATCTTATTCTTTCGGAATGGCATCTTTACCAATGTTTATATTATTTACAACAGGTAGTTTTGGCGGATACTTTTCTGAAGATTTATCTCTTTTTTCATTGTTAACTAATCGAATAAAAGGTTTATTTATAGCAATTGCAATGCTCTCAATGGCTTACTTGATTTTAAAATTAGGCTAGATTTCATAATTACAATTTAGGGCAATTTCAAATGGAACTGATTGGGTAGGTAACTTCAGAATCGTTGAGCATATTTCAGCAATATCTTCAGGTTGTGTCATGCTCGATTTGTCTAGGGTAGAGATATTTTGAGCCATTTCTGTATTAACCCAACTTGGGCAAATCGCTGTAATCCTTATATTTTTATCCCAACCTTTATTTTTCATTGTTTGACATAATCCCATCAAAGCAAACTTTGAAGAAGAATAAGCTGCTAAATCTCCTTTAGATCTTTTCCCACTCATTGAAACTAAAACAATAATTCTTCCTCTGCCTGAGGCGCATAAATGATCCCAAGAAAGCCTACATAAATTCCAAATTGCCAAAAAGTTAATATTTAGTGTATTTAAAATATCTTCTTCATCGCCATCTTTGAATAAAAAAGGAACTTTCGATAATACTCCAGAACAATTTATTACTGAATCAAATTCTCCAAATTCATCCAAAGTATTCTTTATCCAATTTTCGGCTGATATTTTGTTTAATGCATCATATTCGTTAATTATAATTCTTCCTTTTGGCCATTTATTTGGATCAATAATACTTCCTTTTAATGCTTCTAAATCTCTTATTCCGACACTAATTCTATTTCCTTCTTTTAATTCTTTATGTGCAATATTTAGTCCAATACCTCTATTGGCTCCACTTATTAGTATATTTCTCATTTTTAGACTATATATTTGGGAATATTATCCTAAGTAACATCTTAAATTCTCTACCATGCATAATCATAAGACCTTTCTTTACACTCCATGGAGCCTTAATAAACATTATCCACATCGCATAAACAATCTCTCTTAGGGAAAGGGTATCAGTTAGAAAACCATACCATTGATTTTTAGGTAGTTGGAAAAAACTGCCAAAAAATTCTCTCAATAGTTTTTCATCAAACCTCATGAGTTTTTCTAATCCAAATTGGTAAAGTGATTTCTTTCTAATTAATTCTTTTGACCATAAAGTTTCCCAACCTTTTCTAGCAATATGGTAGGCACTAAGATTTTTGTTTTTAATTGCTTTTGAAACTGCTTTTGCCACAAGTGGAGCTCTTCTTAAAACATTTCCTATTAAATATCCGGATGCAGGATGTACCATTGAAGCAGCACCACCATATCCGAGTATTTGTTGTTTGAAATCTGGTATTGGCATATTCATTGGTAAAAACAAACCCAGCTCTTCGTGTTGCATGCTTGTGATTGATATGTCTCTATAAGAGAGCCTCTTCTCTAGTCTCTCTTTTAAATTTTCCATTGTTAGAGGATTTACTAAACCAAGAGATGTCTCTTCAAGAAAATATTTCCCATTCCCCATATCCATGGCATAAAGAAAAGTGGGCGGTTCTTTTCTTTGCTCTTCATTAAGATGGTCATTTCTATAATCCATTAATACAAACTGCCCTTTTTTCAGTGGAGGTTTACTAAAATTACCCACTATCCCATAACAAGTTTGTACTGCTAAAGGACCACACGATTTTAATTTAAGAAAAACAGGATCATATCCTGTCGCATCTACTACTAATCTTGCAGAATAAGTCTTGCCATCTTTTGTGGTTACTGTACTTTTATATTTTTCATAATGTATTTTACTTGCAAAGCCTTGATGCCATTTAATAAAAGACTTATTACATTCATTAAACCAAAAATTGTGGAGTTTCTTCTTATCAAATAGTCCATAATCTAGTGAATGTTCCGTGGCTTTATTCTCGTCGTCCTGTTCTTCTAAAGCTCCATGACCAAAAAAACTTACGGTATTCTTCCATCTATATTCAAGTAAATCCTGAAGCCCGAGTTGATCAACTTCTTCCCCCCAAATACCATATGTGTTTGGCCAAGGCTCATCTGGTCCATTTGGAGAAAGCACTTCAACATCTAATTTTTCCTTTCCTAAAGCTGATGCAATTGCCATACCTGCAGGCCCTGCACCCAAAACAAGAACATCTGGCATGCTTTCCTTTGACATTAAATATAAATCTTATGATTAAGGAAATTTACGGAACAAATTATTACTTCTTCGTTTAGGGTTATATATTTCATCCAATACTTGTAATGAGAGTAGATTAATAATAATCAAATTACTCAATTACTAGTGACTAAGTTTTCAGTGTTTTAACAATAATTTATAAGATTACAAAATAAAAAATACTTATAATATTCTTTTTATTATAAAAAAAATATAACAATTTAAATGATTAAAAATAAAAATATTTTAATTACTGGAGGTAATTCGGGCATAGGGCTTTTTGCCATCATTAATTTACTAAAGACGAAAAATAATTTATACGTTGTAATAAAATCTGAATTAAGAAAGAATGAATTTCTTAAAACAATTGAGAAATATTTTGATAAAAATTACCTCAGTAAATATTTAAATATTATTGAAAATTGTGATCTTTCTGATTTAGAGAATATTAAAAAAATTAAAGATTACTTTATTACTAAAAAGATATTTTTAGATGTAGTTGTTTTAAATGCAGGATTACAATATACAGGCTCTTTTTACCCTAAAGTATCAAAACAATGCATAGAACTAACTTTTGCGGTAAATCATCTTGCACATTTTTACTTGGTGAATATCCTAAAAGATTTTGTTAGAGATAAAGAAGAATCTAGAATCATTATTACATCATCAGATGTTCACGACCCCAAAAGTTCAGGTGGCAATGTAGGAAAGAAAGCGGGACTTAATAAACTAGTTGATTTTAGAAAAAAAGTAACTGGGAAATTTTTAAATTTTAATGCTGATGAAGCTTATAAAAATAGTAAGTTATGTAATATTTTGTTTGCTAAAGAACTTGAAAAAAAATTGAAAATTTCCTCCAGTAAAATTTCTGTAATTACTTGGGCTCCTGGTCTAGTAATACCAAATGATGATTCCGGTTTCTTTAGATATAGTAAACGTTTTAATCTCTTTGGATATTTAATTTTTTCTAAAGCTGCAAAAAATATTTTAGGAATTTCTGAAAGTATTGAAAATGCTGGTAAGATACTTTCTGAAATTGTTTTTGATTCAAATTTAAATAATATTGGTTACGTTCATTTAAGTAATAAACTTATATCTTTTAAAAAACATAAATTAGTTGAAAGTAAGGTTAGTGATGAGGCAAATAATTCTGAGTTGGCTTCAAAACTCTGGATTTTAAGTGAAGAGATTTGTAGATCATTTGGCTTTATTACTTTCAATATTTAAGGTTTGTGTTGGGAATGCAAACTCTATATTATTAACTGCAAATTCCTCAATAATTCTTAAGTTTATAGATTGTTGAGCTTCCATTGCAGCGAGATAATTATTTGTTGGGATGTAATAAACAAGTTCGAAATTAAGACTGAAGTCGCCGAAATCTGTGAAATGACATCTATCAAAAGAAGCATCTTTTGTCTCTTCAACTATTTTTTCAATTATTATTGGAATCAATTTCATAAGTTTTGGAGAGGTTTCATAAACAACTCCTAATTTATGCACTAACCTCCTTTTTTCCATTTGTGCGTAATTTGAAATTATTCCATTTGTTAGGGCGCTGTTGCTCATTACTATTACTTCTCCATTAATACTTCTTATCCTTGAGGATCGTACTCCCACTCTCTCAACCATTCCGAGGACTCCATCAGATTTTATAAACTCACCTTTTTGAAAAGGTTTATCAAGCAAAATTGTTATATATTCAAAAAACTCCTGAACTGGATCTTTCAAAGCTAATCCTGCTCCAATACCCCCGGCACTTAGTAAAGCCCATATAGCAGTCATTTGAACACCTATATTTTGTAAGAAAAATATTGAACCAATAGTCCATGTTAATGCTTTTATCAATGGAGTTAGTGAAGATACCATTGAACTAATTGAGGAATCATTAATTTTCGAGGTCGATTCTGTTAAAGATCTTATTAAAACTTTGTTGAGAGCTTTTATGATGATTATTAATATAAATAATTTCAGAATATTCAATAAGACAGAGATGAAAGTTATTTCATTAGCAAAAAAATAGTCAATTGAAAAATAAAATGAAAGCAGGAAACCTATAGGTTTTATAATTCCAGAGATTACATCAAAAATAAAATCATCGAAATTTGTTTTTGTTCTTTTGGAAATCTTTTTAAAAAATATTTTTGAAAGTTTAGAAATTATTATCGACAATAAAGTTCCAATAAAAAAAATAGATATTGCCAGAAGGAAGTTTTCAGTAACTAATTTCATATTCAAATAAACCCAAAATTTATCTCTAATAAAATTTTAAATTATCTCTCAACAACAAACCAGTATTTATTTTTCTTTAACTCATTATTATGTTTCTAATTTCTTTAAATTCTTTTCTATCCGCAGTTTTGCATAATTCAAAAATTATTGATTCAGTTGTTGTTAAGATCGCCCCACTCTTAGTCATTCTTTGTAATGCTATTTCATGATCTACCCTATTTCGACTTCCCATGGCATCTGATATGAGAATAACTTCAAATCCTTTTTGTAAACAATCTAAGACTGTTTGTTGAATACAAATATGCGTTTCGATCCCACAAACTATCAAATTACTAATTTTCTTATCTTTAAGTTCTTTTAAAAATTCTTCTAATTTAGCTAGACTGAAATCCATTTTTTCAAATTTTCTAAATCCATTTTTGGGCAATAATTCAGGTATCGTTGCACCCAATTTGATTGGGTTCTGTTCAGATAAAAAAATGTTTTCTTCTAAAATTTGGTAGGCTTCTATTAGCTTTTTGATGTTTTTGGTTATTGAATCCTTTTTAAATATTGCTCTTATAATTTTTTCCTGAACATCTATGATTAGTAAAGCATTCTCTTTTGGTGATGGTGTGTCAGAAGATTTTTCATGCCCCTTCATCATTTGTATTTAAAGATATATTCAACATAGTATTTTGAACAACTTTAGTAAACATTTTAAATCAAAAAGTTGTTTTACTCTCATCTAGAGTTATTATTGAGAATAGCCGTGGGTTAATTGTTGTCATTATCCTCTCAATACAATGTCATCACATCTCCTCTTGGAGACGGTTTACATAAAGATGGGAAGAGGTTAACTCCTCAAAGGCTTAAGGTTCTTAATTTATTTGAAAATATTGGCTCTGGAAAGCATCTTAGTGCTGAAGAGGTTCATGAAAAGTTAGTTAAAACAAGCTCCAAAGTTTCACTAGCAACAATTTATAGAACTTTAAGACTTTTAGTACAAATGGGTTTGCTTCATGAATTAGAACTCAGTGAGGGTGGACACAGATATGAATTGCTTAGTAACGACACACCGGACCATCATCATTTGATTTGTATTAGGTGTGGAAGAACAGAAGAATTCGAAAATGAAGAAGTTTTAGAAGCAGGCAAAGTCGCAGCAAAAGTTAATGGGTTTAAACTAATTGAATCCTCTTTAAATGTAAGAGCTATTTGTCCTAATTGCATTTAGTAGGTTTTAACTTAAAGTCCCTCCACAACTTGACCCAGCACCTGCAGTGCAAGCAAAACAATGTTCTTTTACAGCTACCCCGTAGTCAAAAGTAAATGATTCATCCAATAGATCAAAAAGTGTCTTTGGTCCTTTATCCTCTCGGAAATTTATTTGTTGGTTAAAGTCACAATCATAAATTTCTCCTAACCAATTAACACTAATTGTCTTTTTACACATAAGATTTTCTAAATTCTTTTCATTAAAATTTTCTTTTAGTAATTTGTAATAAGTCTCTAGTTTCCCTTCTCTTCTAAGAGATTCTTCATATCTATTTATCGGCATATTAGTTATTGTGTATAAATTATTAAAAACGATATTGTATTTTTCGAATAGTATTTTTTTATAATCCTTCTCCAATATTTCCTGAGAAGGAGGAAGAATTGGGCTTACAGGATTGTAAACAAGGTTTAACTGTAATCCATTTTCTTTTTTTCCATAGCCTAAATCATTAAGAATTTTTATAGCATTAATACTTTTTTCAAAAACCCCAAAACCCCTTTGAAAATCAACATTATTTTTTTCATAACACGGTAGTGAAGCAGTAACTATCACTTTATTCTTTGCAAGAAATTGAGGAAGATCTTCATAACCTTCTTCAAAGAAAATTGTCAAATTGCACCTGTCAATAATATCAATTTGTTTTGTGCTCAAACTGGTTATTAGATTTTTAAATTCTGGGTGAAGTTCTGGCGCACCACCTGTAATATCTAAAGTCTTGATTTTGTATTTTTGAATTATCTTTGGAATAAGAGATATCATTTCATTGGACATCTTTTCAGTCCTTAGGGGACTCGAATTGACATGACAATGCTTACAAGCCTGATTGCATTTATAACCTATATTAATTTGCAATGTTTCTATAGGTTCTTTATATATTGGGGGGAATTTTTCTTTCATAAATCTATTATTAATAAATTGTCATTCGAAAATTTAAAAGTCAACTATTTTTTTTAAAGTTTGATCTTTTATTAGCAAGTTCAATAAACCAACTTATGTATTCTTTGGGACCATTTTTAAAAATTATGTCAAATTTTAAATTGTCATTAACATCACTGATCCCTATTAAACCAGTTTTTTTTGTAGAGGGTCTTTCAACTTCACCAGAACTACTATCTACAAAAATTATTTTATTCTTAATCCCAAATTCATCACCTAGTATTTGTATTAATTCTAGAAAAGACCTGTCACTTCCTCCTCTTGAATAACTTTTTTCATCATTATTTTTTTTTGATGTGACTGTGTCACCAACTCCTACAATCAAAGGCATATCTTCTTTTTGAATAGTTCTTTTGCATAAATCAATTTTTTCCTTAACAGAATTTGGAGAGTTTCTAAAATTAAAATTTCTCCCAAAAGGAGCTTTACCAGTTTTATCCGCAATAAATTTATTTAAAAGAAATAAAACTCCAGAATCTTTAACTGCTCCTTTAATAAGTAATTGTATGTCTGTTGATCCAATATCATCTGGAGAAGAAAGTTTAATTGTTTCTCTGCCATTTTTATTACCTAAATTTGGTGAAATATGAAGGAAAAATGAGTTTTTGAGGCCTTCGGATTCAGCTTTTAAAATGATTTCATTCATCATTTTTTCAAAACTAATTTGAATAAGCTTTCTTTTATCAGAATCTTCATGAACTAAATCAAATAGACTATTGAAATTAATCGTTGGCGAGAAGCGAGTTTCACAAATTGATTTTACCGCGTGAAAATTGATATCTTCTGGGCTAAGTTCAGGAAAAATATCTTTAACTATGAAATTAAATTTTGGTCTTATTAAACTAGGTACTTTTGATAAAAAATTTAGTTCTTTTTCTGAGACTCCTTCAAAACTTATTTCACCATTGTTGTCTTGATACTCTACTCCACAGGCAGCTAAACCTCTTAAATATAGTTCTTTGTTTTTAGGCTCAGTAGTGCTCATTAAACTCCTCTCTATTATTCTGTTAACTCCTCTTGGACCTTCATGTTCCCCGCAAGTTAATACAAAGAATTCCTCGGCAAATTCTTTTACTGCATAGATATATTTTAATTCTAATTCTCTAGTCATTGGATCTTTAACTAATGGGATACAAACTCCGTCAATGTCTTGAATAAATAAGATATTTTTAGAAGAAATTAATTGATTTTGTTCATTTGAATAACTTGCCTTATATTCCATATTTATAATTATTTTCCTTTTAATTTCCACTTTCTCAGAAATTATAAATTAAAAAACTCAATATTTTCAATAAATAATTTGCTATGGTCAAAAATTGCTTTAATGTAGAAAAATGTTGGTATAGGTAAGAAATTAAAAAATTTATCAAGAGTTTCCAAAAATGAAGAATAATTTCGTAGAAAACATCAAAGATGAAAAATATTTTTATTCATTGATTGAAGATATAGAGAATAGCAAAGTTGGATTTTACAGTGTTGGTTTATATCCTGCATCACTAGCATACAACTGTGCTATGCATGGAAAATCAAATAATATTCTCTTGGCTCCTAGGGAAGATAGAGATTTGTTAGGTGCTTTCTCAAATGATGTTATTTCTGATATGGATAATGAGATTATTGAAAAGATTAAGAGAATGGGAAATTATTCTTCAGAGGGGAAAATAAAGTCTTTTGATCTAAAAGATCTTCTTTTGAAATGTGAAATGGTTATTCTTGCTTCAAATAGTAATCACATACAAGATGATGTTAAAAATGCTTTAGAACTTAGAAAAAATTTAAAAAGAGAAAATGTGGTTCTTGGCTGTCTAGTCGGTTCTTTTTGTATTGATAATAAAAATAAAAACCCTTTTATTCTTTGTAATAAATATCCAAATTTAGCTTTTTTTACAGGATTTCATCGTCACGGAGCTTTACGAAATCCTAATGATAGTTTTACTGCAAATTTCTGCCATCCTGATGCGCTAACAGCATTAATAGGAGCACGCATTTTGAATCAATTATCACCGAAAATTCAAGTTTCTCCTGGAGTTCACAATATTGAATGTCAATATATAAAATCAATAAAAAATATCTCATCAATATTTGCAGGTTTTGTAAATAACTTTCATTCCGATAAGCCTGGAATGCTGCCTAGCATTAATACGATTTTGTTAACTCAATGTTTAGATCAGGCCGCATCAGTATCAATAAAAGTTAGAAAAGAAAATAAATTAGAGAATAAATATCTTTCATTAAAAGAACTTGGTTATGGTCAAGAAATAATTAGTGCAAGGGAAATAATTAATGATAAATTTTGCGAAAAAGGAGATTATACATTTTCTCAATTAAATGCCGTTAAGGCTGATGTCTTAGGAAGTATGACTCTACCAACTGAAGGAAAACCAACACGGAATTTTCAAGCAGGACAAGTTTTATCAGATATGCTTTTGCAACTCAATAGATGTCCAAAAGATGTCTCAGAATTTGTAAATTGGTGTAATAAATACTCTCTCAGTCAAGGAGGTTTAGAAGGTCTAAAATCTTTAAAATTTTGGCCAGACATTTATAAAGAATTCAAAATCAAAAATAATAATTGTTCAATGATTAATCTTATTTATTTATGCTTTAATGCTAATTCAGAAGAAAAAAAAGAAATTTATAAGGTTTTAATTAGTTCAGAAGAGATCACTAATTTTTGCCAAGAATCTGTTAAATCTGAATTATCTTTAGAACTAAATGAAAAATTAAAAGGAGATTATCTTTTTAATGATATTGAAAATCTTTACAAGAAATTGTTTATTAATAAAGAGGAAAATGATATTAAAAATGAATATAGTAATCAAATTTCTAAAAAATATCCAAGCTATATAAATGTATTGAAAATTATCAATAATTATTTTCATAATTAATTATTTATTAAATTTACTAAAAAGCTAAGTTCTTCGTTTATTTACTAATCTTGATTGCAGGGTTAGAATTGTTATGTTTTTAAAAGGTTTTTTTTGAAAAAGGAATTATCACATCGTTCTCATGAACTGAAAGCTCTTGGTTGGAATCAAGAAGATTTAACAAGATACGAAGATTTATGGGATTATAGTCAAAGATGGGGATTAATAAATTTAGAGAGAGAAGACAGACAGTTTTTAAAGAAAGCAGAAAAGTTGCTTCCAAAGATCCAAAATAAAAAAATATCAGTTAAAAAAACTATTGAAGAAAAATCATATTACTTATGGTTAAATTTTTACCTAGATGAAATTAATATTTTTAGTAATTCCAATCTCCCCAAAAATAAATATGGTGTTTGGACAGTCTTGATCGAAGAGGAAATAAAACTTCTTAAGGAATTGCAACCAGTTATGGGTCTTCCAGATACTTTAAAAGCCAAGAATCTATTCGAAAATAGAAAACAGCTCATAAGTAAAGCTTTTAGCGAATTTGACGCTAAAAACAATGATAAGGTTCTCAACTTTGATGAGGTTTTAAATAACTCTGAAAAAGATGTTGGTAAGAATTGGAAGTCAATTACTGAAAAAGATCCTGAGGCAAATAAAACTTTTCCAATAATTGATTCTGCAAATATAGAAAAACTCAGATCTGCGATAAAAGAGGAACTGAGTTTATATATGAAAGATAATTACCCCTCATTAAAAAAGGATTTATAAATATTTATCTTTTTTTTGTTTTTTTTTTGGACTTTTTTAAGTTAAATAGATAATAGGATTATTTAAAAATTTTGAGCAACCAAAAGTTCGAGACGCTTCAGTTACATGCAGGACAAGTGCCTGATCCAACTACAAATTCTAGAGCAGTACCCATTTATCAAACTAGTTCCTATGTCTTTGATAATGCCGAGCATGGAGCAAATCTTTTTGGATTAAAAGAATTTGGAAATATTTATACTCGACTTATGAACCCTACCACAGATGTCTTCGAAAAAAGGATGGCAGCTTTGGAGGGAGGTATGGCAGCACTCGCAACATCCTCAGGTCAAGCTGCTCAATTCTTGGCAATCGTGAACTGCATGACAGCAGGGGATAATTTTGTCTCTACTTCTTTTTTATATGGTGGGACTTACAATCAATTTAAAGTACAATTTCCAAGATTAGGCATAGAAGTTAAATTTGCTGATGGTGATAGTATCGATAGTTTTAGAAATAAAATTGATGATAAAACCAAAGCAATTTATGTCGAATCAATGGGAAATCCAAGGTTTAATATTCCAGATTTTGAGGGGCTCTCTGCTTTGGCGAAGGAAAATGGAATTCCTTTAATAGTGGATAATACCCTTGGTGCTGGTGGTGCTTTAATAAGACCAATTGATTTTGGAGCAGATGTTGTTGTAGAAAGTGCTACAAAATGGATAGGTGGGCATGGAACAAGTATCGGAGGGGTTATTGTTGATGCCGGAACCTTTGATTGGGGAAATGGCAAATTCCCGCTAATGAGTGAGCCAAGCGCTGCTTATCATGGGCTCGTTCATTGGGACGCTTTTGGTTTCGGAAGCGATATCTGCAAATCTTTGGGAGTTCCTGATAATAGAAATATAGCTTTTGCGTTGAGAGCTAGACTTGAGTGCCTGAGGGACTGGGGATCAGCTCAAAGTCCTTTTAATGCGTTCTTGTTATTGCAGGGGCTGGAAACTCTAAGTTTAAGAATAGAAAGACAAACTTCTAATGCTCTTGAATTAGCAAAATGGTTGGATTCTAATTCTAATGTAAGTAGTGTTAATTACCCAGGCCTAGAATCTGATCCATATTACTCAAGTGCCAAAAAATATACTACTGGAAGAGGAATGGGTTGCATGCTCATGTTCTCACTTAATGGGGGTTATGAAAATGCAGTAAAATTTATTGATTCCTTAAAATTAGCGAGCCACCTTGCTAACGTAGGGGATTCAAAAACATTAGTAATTCATCCGGCTTCAACAACTCATCAGCAATTATCTGAAGAAGAACAATTATCTGCAGGTGTTACTCCTACGATGGTAAGAGTTTCTGTAGGAATTGAGCATATTGATGATATAAAAGCAGATTTCGAACAAGCACTTTCACAAATCACTTAGGAAAGGAGATTTATTGGCTTTAATAATTCCTAGTAACTATCACAAGATTAGTGATGTTGAGAAAAATCATATATCTTGGATAGAACCAGAATTGGCAGAAAGACAGGATATACGTCCTCTTAGGATTGGTATTTTAAATATAATGCCTCTTGGCAAGCAGTATGAATTTAACTTACTACATCCACTTGGTTTATCTCCTCTTCAAATTGAGCCAGTTTGGATAAAGCTTGAAACACACACTTATAAAACATGGGATCTTAATCATCTAAATAATCTATACATTACTTGGGAAGAAGCAAATAATCCAGAACCGTTAGATGGAATCATTATTACTGGAGCACCTATTGAGCACCTACCCTTTGAGAAGGTTAAGTATTGGGATGAATTTGTGAAAATTGTAAATGAAGCCAGAAATTCTTGCGCGAGTACACTTGGATTATGTTGGGCGGGCTTTGCGCTAGCTTATTTGGCAGGGGTTGATAAGCAAGTTTTTGATAGGAAATTATTTGGGGTATTCCCTTTAAAAAGTCTTGTTCCTGGACACCCTTTGATGGGTACACAAGATGATGAATTTATATGTCCTCAAAGTAGATTTGCGGGATTACCTGATTTGGAAATGGAGAAGGCCCAAAAAGAAGGGAAATTGAATTTGTTAGCTTATGGAGAAAACGTCGGATATACAATATTTGAATCTAATGATCAAAAACAACTTATGCATTTAGGTCATCCAGAATATACAGTGCATAGGATTATTAGTGAAATTGAAAGAGACAAAGAAAAGGGAGATGTTCCCCCTCCTAAAAATTTTGATATAAATAGTTCAAAAACAGCTTGGAGATCTCATAGGAATTTGCTTTTTCAACAATGGCTTTGGTTTTGTTATCAACAAGTTAGCCTTAATTAACTTTTTTAATGAGCGCTTTCCATACCGCCTAGTCTTTCAAATAAGTTAAGACTTTCTTTATTTAATCCTATAATTTCAACTTTAGAACCACCATTCTGGAATTTTCTAATAATTTGCTCAAGAGCAACAACTCCACTTTGATCCCAAATATGAGCAAAAGACATATCAATTACAATATTTTCAGGATGTTCATGAATATCAAATCCTTGTAAAAAATAAATTTTACTTACAAAAAATAATTGTCCTTTTACTGTGTAGGTAGTCAAATTATTTTCTTTAGCTCTTGAGACAGTTATTACTTTTGCGACTTTTCTGCTGAAAAGAATTGCAGCTAATGCAACTCCTGCTATAACTCCAAGTGCAAGATTATGAGGTTTTGTAAGCATTGTAACTGCAAAAGTCATAAGCATTACTGCAGTATCGCTTTTAGGTATCTTTCTAATATTTTTTATTCCATTTATATCGGCTGTACTTATTGCGATCGTTATCATTATTGCTACTAAAGCAGCCATTGGTATTGCTCCAATCCAAGGCTTCAACAAGATAATCATAATTAGTAGAGATATACCCGAGGAGAGGGTTGATAATCTAGATTTACCACCATTTTCAGTATTCATGACAGATTGCCCAACTAAGGCACAGCCTGCCATTCCACCAAATAAGGATGCCGCAATATTTGCTATTCCCTGTCCTCTTGCTTCTTTATTTTTATTAGAACTTGTATCAGTTACATCATCTAAAATATCTTGAGTTAAAAAGGTTTCCATTAAACCCACGAGAGATATCGCAAGTGAAGTCGGTAAAATTATCCCTAATGTTTCAAGACTAAAAGGAACTTTCCCATTTTCTATTGATCCAAAAGGAAGAGAAATACTTGGTAATCCATCAGGTAATTTACCTAAATCGCTAACTGTTGGGATATCTAGATTAAAGAATATGCTTATAAGAGTAATTACTACTATTGCGATAAGTTGAGATGGGACTACTTTTGTGATTTTTGGGAGACCATAGATAACTAATAATCCTAGAATTACAAGAATCCAAACTACAGGAATCTGAGAGTTAGTTGGATATTGACTTATAGTTTGTTCAACTAATCCTCTTGATTCTTCTATACCTATTCCTAACTGAGGTAGTTGTGCTTGAAATATTAAAAGTGCCAGTGCATTTACAAATCCACTTAATACTCCTGTTGGCACGAATCGCATTTGGTAGGCAAGTCTTAAATATCCCCAAAGAATTTGAAATATTCCAGTTAATATTCCAGCTGCAATAAGATATGGGACTCCTAATCCAGGGGCTTGTGATTCTCCATAAGCAACAAGACCTGTCATTAAAAGAGCTGTTGAACCTGTGGCTGAAGTGATCATCCCCCTTCTTCCTCCAACAATCGAAATTGTTATAGATAAGCAAAATGCACCAAAAAGGCCAACTTTAGGATCTACACCAGCTATACCTGAAAATGCAATTGCTTCTGGGATCATTGCAAAAGCAACAACTAAGCCAGAGAGAATATTTGACTTTGGATCATCTAACCAATTTTTAGATAAATATTTTGAGAAATTCGACATTTTAAGTTTCTTTATAATTATGAAGTTAGCTCATAAAGGAGGCAAAATACCTTGTGGATCAAAAATATTCTTTAAAGTTTTTAATTCTTTTATTCTATTTCCAAAGGCTAATGTAATTTCTTCTTCATGAGAATTCAAATGATTATGTAATTGGGCTAAGTGAATATTTGGATAAAACCTTTTTAGCTTGCTCCACGATTTATAAATCCATTCCAGAGCGACTTCTTTCTCTTGAAGATCATTTTTTTTCCATGATGCATATATCCATGGTTTCCAAGTACTTTTTCTATGAACAAAAAAGCTTGAGCCATGATTTAACTTTTTAGTTTTGCAACCTAATTGTTGAGAAGCAATATAACAGGAATTATTGGGTTTATTATCCATTATTTCATTCAAGCATTTTATGAAAATTGGGATATCATTTTTTAAATCTTCTCCAAGAAGACTAATTACCTCAGAATGGTTATTTGCATTCAGCTCATATAAATTCAATTCCTTTGGAAAAAAATTAATTTCGTTAAAGTTCTCATAAAATTGTTTTTCTAGAGCGGGAAATTTGTCTAGAAGCATTAAGTATTCTTCCGTTCTTTTATCCTCTAAATTATTTTTGAGTTCAGCAAAAATATATATATATATTTTTTGGGCATAAATCCATTGAAGACTAATATTTTCTGGAAATTTCTCTGATAGTTTTATTATTTCTGAAAGTTCATTTGGATTTATAAATCCTTCAATAACCTTTATTGGATTAGATTGGATAGTCTTAAGTTCTAATTCGGTAATAATTGAGAAGAATGGTGCTGCGCCTTTAATTGCTTCCCAAATCAATTGTTCTTCTGGATTGATTTGATTTTTTTTTAAAGAGATAAATGTTCCATTTCCCAAGAAACCTTTTATTGATTCAATATTATCAATGGCTAATCCATAGGCTCTACTGAGCGGGCTTACTCCACCAGTAAGTATATAGCCTGCTCCAGGAAGTTTAGAAAGTCCGATTGGAAAACTTCGATTATATTTTTGTAAATGATTTAACAGATCCCCCATTATTACGCCACCTCCAATTGTTACTAAATTGGTTTTTCTATCTAGATGAATTTTGCTGTGATTTTTTCTTAGATCAAGAGTTGTAAAACCATTTTTTGCGCAGCTAGAAGTTGTACCTCCACTACATACGCAAAGGTGCTCGAATTTTTCGTAAGAATAGTTATCCTCATTAAATAAGGATTCATCCACGTCATAAATTAATTTCTTTAATTTTGCATCCTTTGAGTTGATATTTGGAACTTCAAGCAAGTTATTATTATTTTTCACTACATGATATTGTTCTTTACTATTATGGTATAAGTAATAATTTGAATTTGGATAATTTAGATTTGAAGTTAAATAATCAAGTCGCGATACTTATCTGTGGACATGGGAGTAGAAATAAACTAGCCATTACTGAATTTCAAGAATTAACTAATTTCATCCAAAAAAGATATCCAAACTTTTTAGTTGAATATGGTTTCCTGGAATTTGCTAAACCTTCGATTGTTGATGCTTTAGACAAATTAAAAGATCTTTCTATAAAAAAAGTAATTGCAATACCTGCAATGCTTTTCGCTGCTGGCCATGTAAAAAATGATATACCTAGCCTGCTTATGAATTATTCAAGTAAAACAGGAATTGAAATAATTTATGGAAGGGAATTAGGTATTAATAATTTAATGATTAGTGCAGCTTGTGAAAGAGTAAAAGATGTATTTAAACAAAATAATAATCTCAAACCTGAAGAATCATTATTAGTTGTTGTGGGTAGAGGCTCTTCTGACCCGGATGCGAATTCCAATGTTTCAAAAATTACGAGAATGATCGTAGAGGGTATTGGTTTAGGGTGGGGGGAAACAGTTTTTTCTGGAGTAACTTTCCCCCTTGTTGAACCTGGCTTGAAAAATGTTGTGAGACTTGGTTATAAAAATATAATTGTTTTCCCTTATTTCCTTTTCTCAGGTGTCCTTGTTACGAGAATAAAAAGGCAAAGTGATTTAGTTGCGATTAATAATCCAAATATTTCATTTATACATGCAAAATATCTTTCGTCACAGTCTTATGTGGTTGACACTTTTGTAGAAAGGATTGAAGAGATTCTTAATAACGAAGGTAATAATTTTATGAATTGCTCAACTTGTAAATATAGATCAAATTTATTTGGCTTTGAAAAAGAAGTTGGAATGGTCCAAGAAAGTCATCATGACCATGTAGAGGGCTTGGGTATCAGCTGTGATTTATGTGATCCTGAATGTAATGGTGCTTGCGAAATACAAAATCAAATACCAACTCATAATCAAGAAAAATCAGTCATAGGAGGAAGTGATTACTTAGAACATGAACATGTAGAGGCTCATCAACATGAACATAATCACCATCACCATCACCATAGTATTTATCCAAATTCAAAACACCCTTTAGGACCTGTCACGCTTCGCTTGCCTAATAAAGACTAAATCTTAAGAAAATCCGTTGAAATCAATGAATCACCTGTCTCTTTCTCGAGTTAGTCTTAATAGACTCAGTATATATAAGTATTCTTAATATAAAATCGTGAAAGTATTTTGAGCTAGATTTTCCACAATTTGCAGGTTGTTTTCCACGTCCAAATCCACACTGGATTAGAAATGGCGGTATTTTTCAAAAAAAAACAGGACTTCAACATTAATGTTGACTTTTTTTTAGGATCTATTCAATTTCCTTATTTGAAAAAGAAGTTTTTTAAAAACCCACTTATAACATGAGTCTTATTTGATAATTTGAAAAGTTTACCAGAAGATTTTTCTTGATATTTTTAGTGAAAAATATCATTATTGTTGAGGTAGAAAAATAAATTAATGCATCAAATCAACCAAACAAATTTAACTGATAAGAAACTCGTAGAGTGCTCTTCAAATAAAGTTTCATTAGAAACAGAGCTTTCAGAAACTCTTTATAACACTATGAAAGATTTCGTATTAAGTAACCCGACTTGGGATCAATATAAGCTTATAAATTCAGCATTAGCTACTTTTCTCGTCCAAAACGGTTGTACAGATAATTCTGTCTCAGAAATTTATTTAAATCAATTATTTACACCCTCTAAATCTTTTTAATATTTAAACAGGCTCTTCTACTCAAGGCCATCATTGTAAGTGTAGGGCTTTGCCAAGATGAGGTTGGCCAGCATGCTCCATCTAGTACCAGTACATTCTTACATGTCCACAATCTGTTAAATTTATCAACTACGCTATTTTCTTCATTAAACCCCATTGGTGCTCCCCCTACCTCATGAATATAATATCCAGGTGGAGGAGGACTATCTGAAAGTGCCATTAAATTTTTTGTAAATAAACTCCCTAAGGGAATATTTATTAGTTCATCAATATTTTTTATTTTCCCATTTGCAGCTTTGACTGATTTTTGTATTATTTTTTCCATATGTTTTGCCATACTTAACTCATTCTCACTCCATTCGAATTCAATGTAGGGAATTGGTATTCCCCATTCATCTGTTTTTCTTGAGAGAGAAACTGAGTTTTTCTCTCTAGGAAGGACTTCACCATGGGCGATAAGAAAGCCAATGGATTTTTTTGCGTCTTTTTGTAAAAATTTAGGTATCCCTAATCTATCAATTGCCCCCCAGATTCCATAACCTCTATGAAAATTTATGTCGTCAATTTCTGGTAAATTTGAACCAAAAGGAATAAAGAAGCTGCCTGCTCCAGAAAGATCGGGAGGATTATCTAGTGATTTATCTGAGTTTTTTGCTTTTGGAACTGAAAAAAATCTACAAATAGATATGTGATCCATTAGGTATTTACCTAATTTCCCAGAATTATCTTTAAACCCTGCGGAATTTGATTTGTATTCTGAGTTCAGTAGTATTCTCAGTGTTGAAATTGTTGATGCGCAAAGAAGAATCAAATCACAATCCAATACTTCTTTGTGTCCATTTTCTAGGTTTACAATCGTTAGTTTTGAGGCAAGCTCTGTTATCTTGTTAATCTCAAAAGACTCCACTAGGTAATTGGAGATTATTTGTACATTTCCAGTATCTAAAGCTTTTTTTAAAGAGCTTCCTACGCTAGAGGACTTGGGCCAATTTTTTTCTTTTACAGATGAATTACGGTCAAATCCTCTTGATTGGATAAATGGATAGTTTAATTTTGATTTAACTTTGCTGCCAAAAACATTTTCGTTTTCTGTAAGAGGAATTTCACCAATATATTTACCGTTTGGGACCTCCTTGATATCATCTTTTCGTCCATAAATTCCGCAGAAATTTTCAATAAAATCGTAGTGCGGGGAAATTTCTTCGTATGAAATAGGCCAGTTTGGTCCGAATCCGTCTTTTTTAGCCGGATTAAAGTCTTCTGAGGAAAGTCTTAATGTTATGCCTCCCCAAGTTAATGATCTCCCTCCATATTGTTTACCTTGTGTCCAAAGAAATGGCTTTTTTTTTGGGAAGTCATAAGGATGCTTCAATTCATTTGAATATAAGTCAGGATTATTTTTCCAATAACCAGGATGTTGGCACTGATTGGCATGTTTTTTTGTTATGACTCCTGATAATCTTTTTAATGTACTTTTTGGCTCATGATTACTAGCTTCATCCCTTTTAACTTGTGGCCCTGCTTCTATTACTAAAACTTTGATCCCTTGTTCTGCCAATGTAAGTGCTGCTATTCCTCCTGTAGCTCCAGAACCAACAACAATTGCATCATAAGGACTTATATCCAAAACCTATTTCGTGATTTGCTATTTCAATAAATATAGCATTCAGTAAATAATTAATTTTTAGATTTCAGCTTAAGAAGTTAGAATTTATTGAAATACTACTCAAACAAATGAGATTTATAATTTTAACTTTTTTAATAGTTGTTTTAACTCTCCCTTCTAGAAGCTTCGCTGCATTGGATTATGGTAAACAATCCTTAATAGGAGCTGATTTTTCTGGCTCTGACTTAAAAGGGGCAACTTTCTATTTGACTGATTTACAAGATGCAAATTTATCAGAGTGTGAGCTCCAAAATGCTACTCTTTATGGAGCAAAATTGAAAGATACTAATTTAAGTAACTCCAATTTAAGAGAAGTAACTTTAGATTCGGCTATTTTAGATGGAACAGATTTATCAAATACTAACTTAGAGGATTCATTTGCTTATAGTACACAGTTTGAAAATGTAAAAATCCAAGGCGCAGACTTCACAAATGTTTTTTTGCCAAAAGATATTATTAGGAAATTTTGTGAAAGTGCTACTGGAACTAATCCAATTACAAATAGAGAAACCAGAGAAACTTTAGAGTGCGATTACATTTAAATTTATGCACATACAAGTTCTTTTTTAATCTTTCTTTGTTTATAAAGTGATCTTCCAACAGGCCAACCTAAAGTGGATAAATGTTTCATTAAAGAACCTGAGTATTTGAAATAAAAATTGTCTGAATATTTGATGCCAAGTTCATTTAGAGTGGTTATTAATAAACATAGATCTTTCTTTTTGCCTTTTTTCATATCCAATAATATCAATGCTTCACTTGATAATTTTTTTTCTAGTACCTTATCATTTTCAGCAAAACCAACTTTAAGTGAATTAAATGCATCAGAATAAAGAGTATAAATTATTCCATCTTTAGATTTATCTAAAGAAGTATCTACATTAAATCTTGATGATATTAATGTTTTGTATCCTTTAATGATTTTTTTATTATTCATAATTATTTGATTTCATCCTGAGCTAATTCGTATTTCTCCAATAGATTGTTTACTTCTGCTAGTGCAATCCTTTTTTGACAGGCCGAGTCATATCTATTTACTGCTATTGAAGGTATTGAACCTTTGCTTTTCATTTCCCTTATACCAGTTTCTAAACATTGAAAAGCAACACTTGATAGATCTCTTCCTTCTGCTGCGGCCCAAACTTTCAAAAGATAAGTAAGATTTGATGGCACTGAGATCTGTACTTTGTTTGAATTTGAAGTATTTAATGCAATATCATCGAGACTAATTTCTTTAGAGGAAATAGTTTCTTTAACCTTTTTCTTCAAAAATTTTACTTGGCTTATAGCGTCCTCTTTATTCTTTATTTTTTGTTCTATTTCAAATAACTCTTCTTCTGAATTAATTAAAGCTTCTAATGCCCATTTGGCATCATCTTTCGCAACCGCGGTTCTATCAAGCCATTCATCTCTTATTTTTGACCAATTACTAGGCATAAGCTTTATAAGATAATTCTATGATATATAAATCTATATAGAATGTCTATATATTCTAATTAGAATTAATATAGATTGTTTAAGTTAAAATTTAGTTTTTAATAATTCCTTGTCTTAGTAATAATCTTTTACAATAATTGAAACTGCAGAATCAATCCAAAGTGATCTTAGAGGTATTTTTTAGCTAATTGAAAACGATATATTTGATAACTCAATCTTTTTAAATTTTAGTTATTTGTTTTTTTAATTAAAAACTTCTGAGCTTTTAATCTCTTTCAATAAGTTCAATTTTATAACCATCAGGATCCTCAACAAAAGCCAAGACAGTAGTACTGTTTTTCATTGTTTTAGGTTTGGTTGTTATTTTGCAACCATTTTTTTCTAATCCTTGGCAAATTAGATGAATATCTTTTACTCCAATAGCTATATGACCATATTTATCTCCAAGCTCATAGTCTTCAGACTTTTTGTCCCAGTTATAAGTTAATTCAATTACTGAGTTTTCTTTTTCTGAGCCATAACCAACAAATGCCAAAGTGAATTTTCCATGAGGGTAATCCTTTTTTCGCAATAAATTCATTCCTAATCTATTGACGTAGAAATCAATGGATTTATCTAAATCTCCAACCCTCAACATTGTATGTAGGATACGCATTTTGAATTATGAACCTGAATCAATTATCTAATATTTAATAACCATCTGCCAAAGTTGATTTTTTCGAAAGTAAGTCTTTTTATTATCTTCAAAAAATTAGGTTAAAATACAAATACGAAATTTCAATAATATATTGAATCAGATATTCCAAAGACTCTCATCAGTATTTTTGTATACTTTGCCATTAAAGGCATCAATACCTTTTGGATATTTTTTGTTCTATAAATATTCTTTTTTAAAAATACTATTATTACTAACTTTTCCGATAGCAATAATTGAAAAATCTTTGCCTTTTGGTAGTTTTTTATTATTTATAATTTTGTTTGCTGGATTAGTAAGAAATCCAAATGTTCCCTATTTCGTTAGATTTAACGCATGCCAAGCTTTATTAATTGATATTGCTTTAATAATAATTTCTTATCTCTTGAGAATATTTCCCATAGTTGAATTAGGCTCAATAATTTTTATATTTACACTATGTATTTTTATTTATTCAATTTCTCAATGTATTTTTGGAGTTGAACCTGAAATTCCCTTAATTAGTAAATCTGTAAGAATGCAAATTTAAAAAGATTTATGGATTTACTGATTTTCTTCAGCACTCATTCAGAATAGATTCCCATCTTTGTTGACTTGCCTTTATCGCTTGCATTGGCGGATTTGCTCCCTCTATTTCAAAGGCTTTAATTAATGATTTATTAGCTAGTAGCCCTAATCTTGCTGCCTCTCTTTGCCTAGAGCATACTTTTTTTCTTGATCCCTCTTTTAAACTATTTTCGATTTCTTTAAGAATCTGGCTAGCTTCATTCGATTTAGAATAAAAATCATTCATGTAAACATCAAGTGCTGTATCAGCAAAGATTTCAACTGGAGAGATTATTGTGACTAAGCACACTATAAAACTTACAAATACAAATATTTTCATAAGAATCTTAAGTAAATTTTTTGTCTGACCTCTTTAATACTAAATAAAAGGTAAGAACGCTAATTGTTCCAGATGGGCCTATTAAAACATGCCAAAATTGATCGCCACTAATTGAGAGCCTTGAGCCAAAGAAAGTCGTAAATAAAATACCAAATATTGGGTAAAGAATAAAAAGCCAATCTTTAAAAACTCTTTGCCAATTTATAATTAGCAGGATACTTATTATTACTTGAAAAAGGAGAGCAATAGTTTTATCAAATAAAAAATATGAGATTATTGAACATAAAGAAATGCAAAAATTAGTTTTTTGAATAAATTTATTTTTTATAACTGATATTGATAAACATGTTAGACCTAAAGATAGGAAAGAATAAAATAACCAATTAAATAAAGAGGAGTGATCTACATAAATCCAAGACGTTTGAGTATGATCTATCATTTCAGAAATCGATGCCAATCCTAAAAAAACAAAACCGAAAGGTATCAATTTGTTCTTACTTATATGTTTGAATTTATTGATCGATCTAATACCTAATAATATTGGGATTATTGCCGCTTGAAAGTGGGCAAATAATAAAATTGAAAAAAACAAAATAAATTCTCAAACTTAATTCATCCTAATTTAAATAAAAAATCAGTTTCGGGTCATCTGAGTAGAGAAAGATACCATTGACCTATTACTATAATCAATATTGTAAGAACAAAAGGGAAAGCAGGATATCGTGTTTGAAAATTTGCAGGAGGCCAAGGAGACCAAGATATTAATCTGCCTTGCGGTTCATTTGAAATAACTTTTTTTTTCGACTTTTTGGTTATTAAATTATCTGAAGCAAATCCTTTACTCATAATCCAAATAAAATTAATACTAACAAGAACGTTTCAAAAGGGCGTTTATATTATTCGGTTCTTTCTATTTGAACGGAGGGGGTGTGATTTTCATTCAGCCCGAATGATTGCCTATGACTGTCTATGGCGATATTTTTTGAATTAGATCAACTAAATCCCCCAGTAAATCCCCCAGTAAATTTTATCCCTTAAAAATTAATCTTTGATATAGGTTTCGTTATAGATATCTACGATATTTTTCCCTTTGCAATACCAGTATTTACTACCTCTAATTGCTTTATCTGTATCCATTAATTTTTTCGTTAATCCAGTTAAATAATAATCTTGTCCTTCATATTCAACCTTTCTATTATCTTTTACTTTGCAAGTTATATTTTGATCAAATTCATAGGTAAATACATCTCCGACTTTTAAACCCATTTCAAAGTAATTAACAACAGGCAATCTATCTTTTTTAAATTTTTCTACTGATGCTTTAACTTCAATGTCAACATTTTCAGCTTCTTTTTGAACTACTGGCGTCATATCTTCAATTGCCATTAACTCTAAGACTGCAATGGCTTGTATAGGGTCAATTTTAAAAAATTCCCTTTTATGGTTTACTCTTTTATCTTTAAATGCGATGTGAAATGCTTTTTCAGTCTTATCTAAGTCTGTTACTTTTGCCGCATATTCACATTCAAAGGGGTATGGAACTCCGGTTGTATATAAATCAGCAAGTCTTAGCTGAACATCTCTAGTGGTTTTTCCAATTTTTACCAAATCTGGCATTGCAGGATTTGTTAATACATATACTGTCCCTTCCATTAAAATCCCTTTTTCATCTGTTCAAACATAGTAAGGTATTGGAGAGGAAATACACTAGTTAAATTATTAATTCTCTCTTCATCTAATACAACACCCTCGGGTAATTTTTTAATTAATTTTGGAATAGCTTTTTTTGTTTCCTCCTTGCAGAAATTAATTCTGTAGATGGCTTCTTTTTTTATATTTTTTTTAATTGAGCCATTTTTCTCAAAAATATCGTTTATTTCAAGTTCATTTCCCTTTAAAAGAGCAATTAATACTTGATCAGCAATCCTTAAAGCTTCATCAGGTTCTTTGTCTTTATTTATCTCAAACATCCAAGTGCAAGCTCCCATACCAAAAGCTCTGGCAATGCAATCATCATTACCTATCTCATCACAGGGTAATCTGAATGACTCTTCAATTTTTTTAAGATCATATCCACTTTCTCCTTCTGGGAAACCGGCAAAAGAAGGAAAGGGTAAAAATAATATTATCGCTGCGAATAGTAAGCGTTTCATTTATAAATCGTCCAAACTTTTAGTTACCCAACCATTTTTAGTACAGATTCCATATCCATAATCCATATAACCACCACCACGCCGAAGTACAGGTTTTGGGTCGGCTTTTTTTCGAGCTTGTATATGATCTTCTGAACACCAAAATTTAGAACCAGCTTTCAATATTCCTTTCCTAATAATTTTTGCAGGAATATCAGTTTTTATAAAACAAGCCCCATCAATTCGCATATCACATCCGTCAGCAGATGCACTTACAGCAGAATTAGTGAAATAGTGAAAAAAACCATTTGGACCAATTGTGCCTGAGTAAGAGGAAGGAGGTCTGACGTGGACGTAATAGATAGGATCCTCTTCAGCAACTGCAGGATTAGAAAATAATAGAAGTGCAAGTAGTAAGCGTTTCATTTATCTGGGCAGAAATTATAATTAATAACCTTTAGAGAAGACTTATTTGGATTTGGTTTCCAGGGCGACATAATTCTTATTTCTCCTTCAAAACATTCATATTCAATTTCTTCATCGATCCATCTGTATTTTATTTTATTAACAATAAATAGATCCACAGGTTGTTTCTTTGCATTATCAACTTCTTGTTTAGTCACTAATACACACCAACCACTTTTATGACTCCCTTTCACCTCCACATATTTTGTTGATCCTGGTCTTTCACACCTAATGTCGTATCCTAAATTTCTTTTATTGGACACGTCAAATGTTGCATAGCCCTGAGATTTATAATGTTCAAAAGCTTTTTCCATAGCATAATTTTCTATAGCTATTTTAAGTTTTTGGTTAGTTAATATCCCCTGACCTTCAGATTCATTTATATCTGAATCCTTATCTACTGTATGAGTTATAGCGAGGTTCTCAGCTTCAATAAGAGATGAATTATTTGAAGGTTTCCAATTTATTAAATCTGATAAATCTGAAGGAATTTCTTTTGGTATTTCCTTAGTTGTAAATTTAACTCCAAATGGTCTGAGATTATTTGCGCCATTATCAAAACTTTCGACTTCTATTTCTCCACAATAAATAAATTTATTAGTTTTCCCTTTAGTCTTGTCAATTATTCTTGCAAATAATATTGATGGTTTTTCTCTATTAAGTAAGCAGCTCATTTCTGGTGTATTTGTTGAGCCGAATTTATTTGTGATTCCTGGTTGTTGACTTTCCCAGAAAAACTCTCTTTTGTTTTTAAAGAAATCTTTATACTTTTGATTTTTAGGCTTATCTTTTTTTTCGAGAGTTACGACCAATGCAAAGCAATTTGAAAATTCAGTTATACCTTTAAATCCATCTATTCTTCCTTTATCTAATCTTTGATTAATATCATCTCTGCTGTATTTGTTACCCACCACAAATAATTCTATTGGAAATTTATATTCAGAAATCTTTTTGCTTTGAGCCACCAAAAATGCCAATTTTTTATTATTTTAATTCGACTTTTAGATCGAATTCAATCCCCCAGTAATTTTTAACAAATCCCACAGTAAATCCCCCAGTAAATAATTGTCCCTATCTGGTTGTTTATGGAGGGCTATGACGAGGCTAAGTTTCTTAAATCTTTCAAATATGGCTTTATATCTAAGATAAATTAATACTGTCTGCTTATGGTGGAATATGACACCATATGCAGGTTTTCTAAATACGGAGGGGGTGGGATTCGAACCCACGGTGCCCTTGCAGACACGCTAGTTTTCAAGACTAGAGCCTTAAACCACTCGACCACCCCTCCAGAGGCTATTCAGTTTTGTTGAACTTCAAAACTATAACATAAGAAATTAGTCATAGTCTATAAATTCAAAGATTAAAAATTTATTTCAAGAAACTTGTCTGAGAGAGGAATTTTATTTAAAAATGAGGGGTTAAGTCGTTATAACAGTCAATTATTAGTCACATTTAGTCCAAAAATTTAGGCCATAAAAAATCACCCAAAGTTGACATTTTGTTGAAATAAACCAAATAAGTTATTCCCAACTATGGCAGCGATTATTAAAACGAAGGCAACTATGGCGAAAAGAGCACTAACATCTTTTATGTCATAAGGTGCTTTAAATAAGGGTTTTTGGTCTGCCATTGTTATCTAATATATAAATGCAATTGAATCATATTATTTTAATGCTTGTGAGAAGTATTAAGTTATTGTTTAGTCTAAGAATGGATAATAAAAAAGCCACTTTCAGTGGCTTTTTTTAATGGTTAAAAAAACTAGCTTGTGTAAGTTTTTCCTCTATAAGTTAGTTCATTGTGCTGCTTTTTAGCTGCTTCTTTGTTCTGGACGTACTTTTGTCCTCTGTAAATTAGAGTCATTTTTTTAGCTCCGGTTTCGCTTAAGTCCCCGTTCCATGGCTTAAGTCGATTTGCGGCTTGCTATACGCAAGTTGAACGTTTTGGTAGCGGTTGCTACAAATTTATAATAACATCCATTAAAATTATTTGTCTAGGTTTTTAATAAATAAACTTAATATATTAATGATAGATTAGGTTTCTGATAAAAATATTTATCATAATCCCGGCTTAATTTCTCACAGGTTACATTTTGTTCGTTTTTGAGAAGTATTTTTTATTTAATGAACTTTTAAATGTAAAATTCTTAAGATTATAAAAATTTGTTTTATGTTTTCTAGAAGCAAAAAACCTACAGTAAAAAAATCTGCAATAGTTGAAGAGACTCCATTATTTGCTCAATTATTACCATTCGCAAACAGAATGAATGATAAGGTCCAATTGGTAAATGCTTTGGCTTTTACTTTTATTATGGGATTCTCAATTTTTGGAATTGCTCTATGGAAACTATCAGGGCTGACCTAAATATTTTATTTTTGCAAAGCATCAATTTTTGATTCTTTGTTTTCAATTATGGTTATTAACCATTTAGAGGCTAGTCCTCTTGAGATTGATCTATTTTTTAGAAATCTACATATATATACGTGTAGATTTTTTTCGTTTTTGGAGTTAAATTTTTCCTCAAAATCTAAGATATCCTCTTCTGATGTTCTTTTTCTTAGCTCATCCACCAATGCATGACTGGAGGAATCATTAAACAAATTCCCAATATTTAAGCTTAATGTCATAAATAATTTATGTCCCTATTTAAGAGGTAGCCATAAATTAAATTTTTAAAAACTATTTTATATTTTTTATTTACAAATTATTCAAAATTTAATCTTTTGGTTTAGCAAGAGGAAGCAAGCACTTATCTGAATCACAACCTGCTGGTCCTGCTTCAGATAGTTCTCCAACATCATATTTATTAAGGGCATCAAAGAAATCATTATTAACTTTCCTTTCTATTACTTTATTTTGCAATGATATATACTCATCTTTACTTATTGGTTCAAAGGGTAATCTAGGGAAAGTAGCGTTAGCACTAAATCTAGCTAGCAATGCCGCTGAAATATATCCCTCATTATTTTCTATTGCATTATGAATAGCCTTAGCTAGATCCTCGATTTCATTTTCTCTAAATTCTACGGTTGCAGAGGTATTATGCTCTGTGTAAAATTTCTGCACTTGCATGTAAAAATCAAATTGAGCTAGTGCCGAGAAATTATTGATGTCTATTTGGTCTGCACCTTCTATATTTGCCCAACTAACTTCTGTAGGGATTTCAACTAACCATTCTGTACATCTTGGATCAAATGGATTATCGAGCAAGCAACCATTTTCATCTTTATCTGATTGAGATGGAACAACTGAGTAACCATAATCCATGCAAGCTAAAGCTATTGGGTCATTTTTTCTGAAAGTTATTCTTCTTATAAATCTTTGAGCCTTTGGAGGATGCCATCCTGGAGCTGCTCCTGTAAGAAGACTTTTAGTTCCAGCTGGCTGAACTGTTGTGCATCTATTTGGTCTTCTTAGATTGTGCTTATCACAATATTCCCATACAGTTTCTTTTACTATCTTTCTCCAAGAATCTAAAAATTTAGCTTCCTTTTCTTTGAAGGCCTTTCCTTCTTCGCTATTTGGCCTTCCTGCTTCCCACCATTTCAACCATGGCGTCCCAAAGGCATGGACACAAAAATCAAATAATCCAGTGAAACTTACTCCTACAATAGGATCATATTCCCTACTTTTTCTGTAACGCTCAACTTCAAATTCATGATTAAGTAAGCATGCTACAGAAAGAGCTGCTGCCTTAAAAGCTTTATTTTGCTCTTCAAAATTTTCAGGATCTATCTGATTCAAATGAACTTCAGCCAAATTGCAGTGGAAATCATTTCCCAAGATTTCACCACAAGGGTTAAGTCCATATCGGCTCATCCTGTGGTCCAACTCTTCTTCAGAAAAAGGACCATAACTACTATTTATCCAATTCCTCGCTTCATCCTTACCTTGCTCTGAGTAGATTTCAATAAATTCCTTTCTCAATTCGTCATCTTTGAGAATATCTGCATTAGACCTTGCGATTGCTTCTGGAGCAAATTGAATAGCTCCTTCACCTGAGTGGAATTGTTTTGTTACAGCATCCAAAACAGTTTGGTAAGTGGGTTTTGTATGGTAAACCCTAGTATGATTAGCCATTCTGAGGGCATCTTTTTCAGGATCTATTCTCCAATTACCATTCTCATCTTGACTCCATAAATTTTCTTTTGCCGATGCTGCTTCCTTATCATCTGAAGCAAATTGTCTCATTCCAGCACTTCTTCTTATATTTCCAGCAACTATAGTTACTGCAGCTTCATCAATTAATAAACAACATTCTACTGTACTTAATTTTCTGCCTATTGCCTTTCCAAGAAGTGATGCGACTCTGGAATAGAGATCTTTCAATTTAATAGGATTTGCCATCCCACCAAAACCTTTTAATGATTCTCCAGCAGGTCTAATATCTTCCAAATTTATGTAAACATCAATTTCTCTTTCAAGATTTTGATTACTTGATGCCTCAAGAAGATATTTATAGCTATCTACCCAGCCTCTTCTGCTATCTCCAACTTTGATGTGAAGATCTTTTCCTTTGATTTCTATTGATGACTTTTCTTGTCTTTGATCTTTAGGAGTTATTCCAACTTCACTGACTGATTTGATATTTATTTTGTTAATTACCGTAGGTAAATTATTTATAAAATGAGGCTCAATTATTGCACCTGTTCCACATCCCATCATTGCTAAGTCCATCATTAATGCGAAGGCTTCCCAATCAATTAAGTTTGTTGAGGTGCAGTTGTATGCTCCTGAGAAATTTGGGTTCTTATTAATCCAAGGGGTTCCGCCTATCCATAACCATCTTCCTGAAGGTTGGGCTTTTTGGTTACTTTGCATCTCTTTCATTAGGATCAATTCTTCATCAGAAAGTTTTCCTAATTCTTTTAATCCCGATAAATTCCTTTCGCCTACTTCGCTCCAGTTCTCCCTTTTGCCAGATGAAGTTTTTCTACTGTAAGATCTGAAAAAAACTGGATAAGCAGCTGGCGCAGTCTTTGGAAAATCATCTTTTTTAAGATTATTGGAATTGCTCTCTGAAGAAGCTTTATTTGGTGCAACAGTCACGATAAAAAAAAACGTATGTAAATAACCCGTACTGGAAGAATAACTCTACCTGTGGCGTCTGCAACCATTCTTACCACTATTTAACGGTTTGTGTAGAATTATGTTTAATATGAAATCTTTGTTTAAAAAAAGGATATGGAAAGAATCCCTGAACCTGAATTAATGGTAGAAAAAGAGCAGGTCATTTCTTATGACGAAGCTGATTTTTCAGAAGGGGAAGTTAATCTAATTAATCAAATAAATCATTATCTTTTGAGAAAAAATATTTCTTTAGGTGAAAAAGATTTAATAGTTGATTTAGGATGCGGCCCAGGAAATATTTCGGAGAAGTTAGCAATAAAATGGCCTAATACGGAAGTAGTTGGAATAGATGGTTCTAAAGAGATGATTTTGAGAGCAGAATATAATAAAAGTACTTCTACTAATCAAAAAAAATTAAGAAAATTACGCTATATTTGTTCTGACATCAAAGACATTAAAGCAAATAAATTTTTATTTAAAAAAAGAATTAGCTTACTTGTAAGCAATAGTTTGATTCATCACATTACCAATCTAGAAGATTTCTTCAACACCATAAAAAGTTTGTCTAGTGATATCACTGTGAATTTTCACAAGGATTTAAAAAGGCCATTAGATGAAAAGTCTGCTTTAGAACTCAAAGCCCAATGTTCCAAAAAATTTAACAAGATTTTAACAAATGATTATTATGCATCTTTGAGAGCTTCTTATACTTTTAAAGAGTTAAAAATTTTTACTTTAGAGAATGATCTATCCTCTTTAGATGTATTTGAAGAAGGTGATAATTATTTAATAGTCTATGGTAAGGTTTAGGAACTTAGTGAAAGGTCCTTATATTATATAAATGAGCTTAGGTACTAAAATTCTAAATAATAAAGAAATACTGGATGCGGTAAATAAAAGAAGAAATTTTGCTATTATTTCACATCCAGATGCGGGGAAAACGACTCTTACTGAGAAGCTTCTTTTGTATGGAGGTGCCATTCAACAGGCAGGAGCAGTAAAAGCTAGAGGTAATCAGAGAAAAGCCACCTCAGACTGGATGGAACTTGAGAAACAAAGAGGTATTTCTATTACATCAACTGTATTGCAATTTGAATATGAAAGATCAGTAATCAATCTATTAGATACACCAGGACACCAAGATTTCTCCGAAGATACTTATAGAACATTAGCTGCTGCTGATAATGCAGTTATGTTGGAAGATGCTGCTAAAGGACTAGAACCTCAAACTAGAAAATTGTTTGAAGTTTGCA
The DNA here is from genome assembly GCA_003279105.1 of Prochlorococcus sp. AG-347-I19. Classification (GTDB taxonomy): domain Bacteria; phylum Cyanobacteriota; class Cyanobacteriia; order PCC-6307; family Cyanobiaceae; genus Prochlorococcus_A. The sequence goes on along the minus strand of QCBO01000001.1, from coordinate 254,429 downwards.
AGATGCGAAAAATACCAATATTTACTTTCATAAATAAAATGGATAGACCCGGGAGAGAGCCATTTTCTTTACTTGATGAAATTGAATCAGAACTTGGATTAAATACCTTACCTATTAACTGGCCAATTGGGAGTGGCGAGGAATTTAGGGGGGTTATTGATAGATTTTCTAGAGAGGTGATTTTATTTGATAAAGCCGTGAGAGGGAAACAATCGAAAGAGAAAAGATTAAGTCTTGAAGATGAAGAGCTATCAAAATATGTAGAGAGAAATTTACTTGAAAACTCACTTGAAGAATTGGAGGTTCTTGATGAGGCAGGATCGAAATTTGAAAAAGAAAAAGTTTTTAATGGCTCTTTAACCCCAGTTTTCTTTGGATCTGCTATGACTAATTTTGGTGTAAGACCTTTTTTAGATAGTTTTTTAAAAATGGCACAAAAACCAACTTCAAGAAATAGTAATAAAGGGGATATTGAACCTGCAAGCGAGGAATTTAGTGGGTTTGTTTTTAAGCTTCAGGCAAATATGGATCCAAAGCACAGAGATAGGGTTGCTTTTATAAGAGTTTGTAGTGGCAAATTTGAAAAAGATATGTCAGTTAAACACTCTAGAACTGGGAAAACAATTAGATTATCAAGACCACAAAAAATATTTGGGCAAGATAGAGAAGTAGTTGATGATGCCTATCCCGGAGATGTAATTGGTTTAAATAATCCAGGCATGTTTTCTATTGGAGATACTCTTTATACTGGTGCTCATTTGGAATATGAGGGCATACCATCCTTTAGTCCTGAAATATTCAGCTGGCTAAGAAATCCAAATCCCTCAGCATTTAAGAACTTTAGAAAGGGTGTTAATGAACTTCGAGAAGAAGGTGCTGTTCAGATTCTTTATGACTTTGATGAGAGCAAAAGAGATCCTATACTCGCAGCCGTTGGTCAATTGCAGTTGGAGGTAGTAACTCACAGATTAAAAAGTGAATATGGTGTAGATGCAAATCTTGAAGCAATGCCATATCAATTGGCTAGATGGATTTCTGATGGATGGCCAGCCATTGAAAAACTAGGCAGAATATTCAATTGTAAAATAGTTAAAGATTGTTGGAATAGACCAGTTATTCTTTTCAAAAATGAGTGGAATCTAAATCAATTCGTTGAAGACAATAATCAATTAAATTTAAACAAAGTTGCACCTGTTGTTAGTGGAGTCGAACCAATTGTTTTATAAAGTCTTAATGGATTATAAAATTAGTTAATCTGTTATTATTAATAAAAAATTTTGGATTCAAACAGTAGTAAAAACAATAACGAAAAATCACCTTATGAAATTTTAGGTGTAAAAGAAGGTGCTGCTTTTGAGGATATTCAGAAGGCTAGAGATATCAAAGTTAAAGAGGCGGGTGAAGATTTAATTTTAAAAGCGAAAATAGAATCTTCCTTTGATCAATTACTCATGGGTAGTTTGAAAGCTAGGCAATCAGGAAATGTAAGCTATGAAGCTGTGAGTGCCTCAAAAAAAGAAAAACAAATTAATCAATTTTCCAATAATAATTTTCCACTGTTATCTAAGATAAAAAATTTAAATAATAACTCTAAGAATTCAAGTCAGTATACTCTGCCAAAAATAACCACCCCTTCATTTGATAATCTTTCAATAAAAATATCTGTTGGTCTATTATTTTTAATTTTGTTATTTATTAGTCCAGACTCTAATAATAGACTTTTACTTTCTATCTCAACATTAATACTTACCTATACCCAAATTAAATCGGGGAAAAGATTTATAGGTTCTCTGGGTTGGAGTGTTACCTTTCTTTCGATAGGATTAATATTTGGTGGATTGCTTGAAAATAATTCTTTCATTCAGGAAGTATCAAACAACTCTTTATCAATACAAAAAATTCAAAGTATTCCAGCAATGGTTATTTTATGGCTGGGCGTAATTTTTTTATGATTGATTCTCTATCATCGACTTAATTTCTTCATAATTTATAAGATATTTATTCTTACAAAATTCACAAACCAACTCTGCTTTGCCATCTTTCTTGAGGATATCCTCTAACTCTCTTTTATCAAGCATTTTCATCGCATTTAAACTTCTTTGTTTAGAGCACTTGCATTTAAAACTTACTTCTTGGGAGCGAGCTTTTTCAGAGATCGATTTGTCGTCAATATCGGGAAATATATTTCTAATTAACGAAAGAAGATTATCTTTTGACTTAAATAGGTCTTCGCTGAAAGAATTGATTTCTTTACATCTTTCTTCAAGTAGTGAGACAAGTAGAGGGTCAGTATCTTTTTTAGGTAAAACTTGAGCTAATAAGCCACCACTACAAATAACACTTTTATTTTGAATTTTTTCTCCAATAAAAACAGCAGAGGGAGTTTGCTCTGAATGATATAAATATGAAGCTAAGTCTTCAGCAATATTTCCATTTACTAATTCAACAGTGCTTGTAAAGGGTTCTCCAAATCCACTATCTCTAATTACATTTAAATATCCTGTACCTAATGCTTTTGTAAAATCAAAAGAATATTTATTATTACCGATTTTGACTAGGTCTAATTCTAAATTAGGATTCCCTACATAACCCCTAACTTTTCCATCTCTACCTGCATCAACTAGTAATCCTTTTAAAGGTCCGTCAGATCTAACTCTTAAAGTAACTCTCCCATGCATTATCTTCATAGAGCTTGCTAAAAGCAGTGAAGCACTAAATGCTCTTCCTAAGATACAGGTGGTTAAATAAGAAAGATCGTGTCTTTTTTTTGCCTCTAGAGAAGATTCTGTTGTTAAGACCGCAACTAATCTTATTCCTCCATTTGCTGCCGTAGCCCGAACTATCCTATCCTGCATAACTTTCTTTCACAAAATTTTTGATTTTCCCTTTTTCCAAGAATAATATCCTAGAAGGAATCCCCTCAAATAATGCAGGTTCATGAGTAACAATAATAATTGTATTTTTATTTTTTAAATCAAGAATTAAATTTTTTACATCATTTCTCATTGAATAGTCTAACCCAGCAGTTGGTTCATCAAGTAAAAGAATTGAGGGGTTTCTTAGTAGTTGAACTGCTACAGCTAAGCGCCTTTGTTGTCCGCCACTTAGTTGTTCTGGTGGTTGGGTCAGGTTAATTTTTTTCAAACCAACTTTATTTAAAACTATTTCTATATTTTTTTCTCTTAAAGATTTATGGCCTATTTTTAATTCTTTCCCAATTGTTGTACCTATAAAATATCTTTCAGGAAATTGGAATACTACTCCACAAAACCATCTTCTTTGTCTAGAAGACAAAATTTTATTTTTCCAAGTAATTTTTCCTTTTTGTGGATTTGTTAATCCGCTTATTATTTCGAGTAATGTTGTTTTCCCAGAACCACTATTGCCACAAATTAAAATGATTTCATTTTCATGAACTTTTAAATTTAAATTGTCTATTATTTTTCTTTCACCAGTTTGGGGTTGATAAGATATTTTCTTTAAATCAAGCATTATTAATTAAGTTATAGGTATGAATTTGAATCTAGTAATAACTTACTTATAATAGCTATAGATCTAAAAAGATATTAGTCAATATGAATATTATTTTTAGGGAAGTTGATCCTTTTAATTGTTGGATATGGATCAGGTTTTCAGAATCACCAACTCAAGATGAAAAAAATTATTTAGATGGTGTTTTTGATAGTTGGTACGTTTTAGGTCGTTTAGGTGGATTTAATTCTGAAAATTTACAAACTCATGAAGAGGGTTCCGATCTAAGTTGGATGTCCTACGATAATGAACAGAAAAATTCATCTCTTCCAGCCTTAATGCATAATTTAGGAATTATGGAATATCAAAACCTTTGGGGAAGATGTTGGGTTGATTTTGGAACTTCAGATTCCATTTCAATAGATATATTAATTAATTCTTTGAATGAGATTTCAAATAATTATGTAAAAATTGAAGAGTTAATTATTGGGGGTGAAAATAATGATTGGGCAATTGAAGAACATGAAGATTTAGTTTTTAAAGATTAAGTGTTTTAGATGGAAGACTTAACAAGATTAATTATTTCCCATGAGAGAATTGAAAATATTAAGAACAAAAACTTAGAACTTTCTAAAGAAGAGGCTCATTATTTAAATAAAGTAATGAGGATAAAAAATGGTAAAGAAATATTTATAGGTAACGGAGAGGGTTCATTATGGAAAGCTATAAAAGTTAAAAATGATTGTTTAGAAATAATTCAATTAAAAAAACCTTACTTATTTAAAGAAAAAGAAATTTTCTTATTAGGCATAGCTGTTGTTATACCAAAAAATGGGTTTGAGGATATTTTAAAAATGTGTACTGAAATTGGAATTGATTATATACAGCCATTATTTTCAGAAAGACAAGTAAACAAAAATTTAAATTTTTCTAGAAAACTTTTGAGATGGAATTTAATTATCAAAGAAGCAGTTGAACAAAGTGAGAGATTATGGAAACCATCTATTTTAAATGGAATGGATATTATTGAATGGCTAAAAAGTATAGATAATCAAGAAAAAGTTTCAATTTCTATAACTAGAGAAGAAACACTATATGACTTAAATCAATGGTTAAAAAAACAACAAGAATTTGGAAGTAAAAAAGGAGGTATTTTTTGGAATGTAATTGGTCCTGAAGGAGGTTGGTCCTCTAAAGAAGTTGATTTTTTTAATAAAAATAATATTACCTTTGTTAAACTTTCCGACACTATCTTAAGAACTTCGACAGCTAGTATTAATGCATCATCAATTCTAAATCAGTGGAGAATTGATTTGAAATTAACGAATTAAATAAATATGGATTTAATTAGAAATCAATTTTTAATAGGTTTTTGCATTAATTTTATTTTGATTTATATATTTTGCAAGATTCCTTTGATGACTAAAAGTGGTTGGGTAAGTGCAGGCATCTTAGGCACAATTTTGTGGGGATGTTTGTCTTGGCAAGGATGGATGTCAGTTGTAATTTACTTATTATTTGGATCTCTAGTTACCAAAATAGGTTTTAAATTTAAAAAAGCACAAGGAATTGCTGAAAAAAGAGGCGGGAAAAGAGGTCCTGAAAATGTATGGGGCTCTGCAGCTACAGGATTATTTCTTGCCATTATGACCAAATTTAATGCTGCCAATATAGTGATGTTTAAAGTAGGTTTTGCTGCAAGTTTTGCTGCAAAGTTGGCGGATACTTTTGGTAGCGAAATTGGGAAAAGATTTGGTAAAGACACATACTTAATTACTTCACTTAAAAAGGTGGATAGAGGAACTGAAGGAGGAATAAGTATTGAAGGAACATTAGCTAGTGTTTTGGGGTCGATATTTATGGCTTTTATAATGCTTTGTCTATCAATTATTTCTACAAAATATCATTTTATAGTTGTTTTAGTTTCTGGATTCTTGGCAACACTTTCTGAAAGTATTATTGGTGCTAAATTTCAAAACCAATATAAATTAAGTAATGAATTGGTAAATGCTATTCAGACAAGTATTGCTTCTGTTTTTGCTATCTTTGCTCTTATTTTATATTCATATTTTTTAAATTAATAATATTTGGAAAGACCTAGGATTCCTTCCATTTTGTAAGAATCTCCCAGCTTTTAAGTCTTTGGAAAAGCCAGAAATGACCTTCGGAATTTAGATGAATTCCATCATGCGTAATCCAATTTTTACTCCTTTTATCAGAGTACATTTCTCTAAAAGTAGGAAGAAATGGGACATTCTGATTGAGGCATACTTCCTCCATTCTCCTTTCATAAGAATTACAAAAATAATTTGAGTACCATAGACATCCTGCGAACGGCATTTTGCTTTCGTCAACCGGTGTCAGACCAATAACAAATACATTTGTTTGAGAGTTCATTTCATTAATTAGCCTCTCTAATCCATATTCAAATCCATCTATATCTAATTGATGTCTTCCATTTATCTGACCAATTGCTGCAGTGTCGTTAAGACCTACATTTAGTAGGATTGCTTTAGGTTTATTTCTTCTCGTTTCTCCTCTAGATGACCATTCTTTTTCCCATCTAGATGAAACTTTTTCTATCCCATCTCCCCTAACGCCAAGTTGATATATAACCGGCCCATTGTGGTTATTGCACCAATCTTTTCTAAGCCTCTCACACCATCCACCACCCTCAATATCTCCCCATCCATAAACTGAGCTATCTCCAATTACAACTAGCTGTTTTGGTAAACTAATCACTATAACCGGAAAAAAATAATTACTTGACTTAACATATTATTCTTACAAATCAAGTTAAACTATTTTTGATTTTACCATTTATTAATTCGCCAACTATTGCGATGGAGCTATAAGCTATCAAAACTATGGTAACTTCTTGCCATGCGAAGGAACTTAGAGAATCTTGCAATTGCCAACCTAGACCAACACTTCCAATGACCCCAACAATTGCAGTTTCTCTAATAATAATGTCAGATCTATAAGCGCAATATGCTAAATAACTTTTTGCTTGTTGAGAAAATAAACCTAAAAGCCAACTAGTCTTTTTTGAGATTCCAAGAGATTTCATTGCAATGTAATTTCTCCTGTCTTGGCTTTCTAGATTTGTAAAAAGTAATTTGCTTGTAATGCCAGCGTTGTGAAGACCTAATGTTAAAGCTGCTAAAGATAAAGAAGGATTATTAAAAGTTAATAGAATTAGAAGTATTACAGGTGTAGGTATTAAACGTAATAAAAATGCAAAAATTTTTATAAAAATTTTAGAAGTATTGTTGTTAAAAATTCCTATTACTAATGGAGGTAAACTAATTGCAATTCCTGTTGATAATAGACTTAAAATTATTGTTTCTAATATAAGTTTTAAGAAATCAAATAATCCTAAATCTGAACTTGATTTAAATAGAGAACTTATGGAATTAAAATTTTCAAAATTATTATTAAAAATAAAATAAAGAAAATATGAAAAAGAAAATAAAATTGTTATGAAAAAAATTGCAATAAAAAAAATAGATAGGATTTTATTTGTAGTATTAAATTTTATTTTTTTGAATATTAATCCAGAAAGAATTATCAAAATTGCTAAGGACCACAAATAAGTCCATAACTCCCTAAAATTCAAAGTCTGGAAAGATAAAAAAATACTAGTACCTATTCCTCCAATCCCAAAAAGTCCTAAAATCACCGTACTTCTTATTGAACACTCTAATCGATATAAACCAAAGTTTTTAAATGTATTTATTATTGGATTCCATACTATAGTTAATAAAGAAGATAATTTAGATGCATTTATTTGATTTATAGATTCAAATCTTTTGTAGTCAATAGTTTCTAATTGTTCAGCAAAAACTTTTGAATTTACAGCAATATAAGGTATACATATAGCTATTATTCCTATTGAAAAATTTATGCCATATATTTGCATTAATAATATTCCCCAAACCACTTCATGAATAGATCTAATTATTGTTAGAAAAAACTTTATTATGCGGTAGAAATAATTTGGGATATTAAAGATTTTATAAAAAATATTTGAGGATATTATTCCAAAAATTGCTCCAAAAATAATACTTATTAACCAACTAAAAAAACCAATTAAGATAGTTTCATTTAATCGATTAATTACTGTAAAAATAATTTCATTATCGATCTTAGGATTAAATGCAGAAATTAAGAATTCTTGGAATAATTTAAATCCTCCAAAATGAATATTGTTTATTAATTGATACCCTAGAGGTATGCAAACCAAAATTGGAAGAAAAGATAATGAGGTATAGTTTAATTTTAATTTATTCAACTAATTAATATATTTTGTCTAAATGAAGCTTCTTTAAGTTATTTCTTTTAATATTGAACAAAATTTTACCATCCCTTATTCCAATAACTTTATCGAAATCCTTCAGCAAATCAAATCTATGTAATGCAACTAATGCCGTCTTTGGGGATTTTTTTGTATTATTTTTATCTACATTTTCTAGCAGCAGGTTTTTAATTGTTGTTATCAATTTGGGATCTAAATTATTAAAAGGCTCATCTGCAAGTAATATTTTTGATCCTTGAATTAATGATCTAGCTATAGCCACCCTTTGTTTTTGCCCCCCAGATAGTTTTCTGATTTTTTTGTCGTAAACAGAGTTATGAAGTCTACATAATTGCATATATTTATGCGCCCCCTTAAAAGAACTTATATTTAGCAAATTTTTTAAAGCGAAATAAAAATTGTTTTCCGCTAGTAGTCCACAATTAACATTTTGTTCTGCAGAGAGATCTTCTATTAATCTTAAATCTTGCCAAATAGTTGTTATCTTACTTTTCTGCTTTCTATCTAATTCCTCAAAACTTTTATTGAATAATTTAACCTCACCTTGAGTTGGCTTGATAGTGCCATTAAGTACTGATATAAGTGTAGTTTTTCCTGAACCGCTTTTACCTAAAAGTGCAACTTTCTCTCCTGAATTTATTTTTAAATTTACTTTATTTAGGATCAGATTATTTTTGTATTTATAAGATATATTTTTTAATTCTAAGAGAGTATTTTTCATCTAATTTTATTTAATTTCCTCCCGATTTCCTCTATATTTTTATACTGTTTTGCTTCTGCGTTTATAAATCTTTTTGCATTGAACATATCTAAAATCTGTTTATGTGAATTTTGATTTATATCTAAATTTAGAATTACTGATTTAAGTTTTTTTGTAAACCCTGCCCCGAATCTATTTTCAAGATCCCCTTGAGCTACCCAATGATAGTCAAAATATTCTGGGGTGATCCAGAATAATTCTAAATTACTTGTTCTTTTGGGATAATTTTTAAGATTGTTTTCCCAAACTTGTTTATTTAAAACTCCAGCATCAAATGCCCCACTATTAACTAAAGCTATAGTGGCATCATGACTCCCACTAAAACCTGCTTTTTTTCCTTTAAAGTGTTTAATTTCTACCCCCGCTCGATTTAAAAAATATTCTGGCATTAATCTTCCAGAAGTTGAGTTTTCAGAACCAAAAGTAAATCTTAAATTCTTTAGTTTTTTAAGTCCTTTAATGTTTGAAATTGAGTTAAGTTCTAAATTTTTGTTTACAATAAAAACACTTTTAAATTCCTTATCTATATCTCTTTGAGCTATGACAATTGAATTAGGATTTTGTAGTCTGGCTTGAACTCCTGATAAACCGCCAAACCAAACTAAATCTAAATCTTTAGTTCTAAATCCAGTTACTGCTGCAACATAATTAATAACTGGGATGTATTTAACTTCTACATCAAGTTGATTGGATAATTCTTTTGAAAATAAATTAAATCTTTTGTCCAAAACATCTTGGTTTTGATCAGGTATTGCTCCAACTTTTAAAACTTTGGGGTTTGAAAATACAGGTGATGAAAAAATAGAAAAAAATATAGATGAACTTAATAGGAAATTTTTTAAATTAAACATATCTTAGTCTCAATTAATAGTACTCAGAGATTGCTTTTTCAATCCTTTGTAGTCCATCTTTTATTTTAATTTCTGAAGCTGCACAAGATATCCTAATACATTGATCAGCTCCAAAAACTTTTCCAGGTACAACAACTAATCCGTAATCTTGAAGAGCTTTATTGCAGAAATCTACAGAAGTAATTGAGGAGTTAGGTAATTTTGGAAATGCGTAAAATGCTCCATTAGGTTCTTCAATATAAATCCCATTTATATTATTAAGGCCCTCATAGAGAAGTCTTCTTCTTTGATCATAATGGCTATTTATCATTGAGAAAAACTCATTATTAATTTTTAAAGCCTCTAAAGCACCTTTTTGAACAAAAGAGCAAACATTACTTGTACTTTGACTTTGTAATGCTGAGGATGCTTTTATTACATCTTTGGCACCTACTAAATAACCTATCCTCCAGCCAGTCATAGCCCATCCTTTCGCGAACCCATTTATTATAAAAATCCTATCTTTTAAGTCATTTGCTAATGAAGATAAACTGTAGTGTTTAAATTCTTTTTTAAGGATTAGTTCGTAAATCTCATCAGAAAGAATATTGATATTTGGATTTTCTCTAGCTAAATCGGCAATTTGTAATAATTCTTCCTTTGACATAACTCTTCCAGTTGGATTATTAGGAGAATTGATAATTATAAATTTAGTTTTAGTAGAGATTTTAGACTTCAGATCTTCTATATTTATTTTGAATCCATCTTCTGCAGAAGAATTTGTAAAAATTGGCTTCCCACCCGCCAATCTAACCATCTGGGGATAACTTAACCAATATGGAGAAGGAATAATAACTTCGTCTCCATTATTTAACAAGACTTGGAAAAGATTATATATTGCTTGCTTAGCACCATTTGTGACCATTACATTTTCAAATTCATAATTAAAATCGTTTTGAATTTGAAGTTTATTTGCAATTGCTTCTCGGAGATCTAAATTCCCCGCTGCGGGCCCGTACTTTGTGAATCCATCAAATATAGCTTTACTTGTAGCCTCTATAACTTCTTTTGGGGCATCAAAATCAGGTTCTCCTGCACTTAAATTGCAAATATCTACTCCTTCTGCAGATAATTGATTTGCTTTTGCACTTATCTGCAATGTAAGAGAAGGCTCAATTGAAAGTGCCCGATAAGATAAATTAACTTGACTCATTGACTTATGACTTTTCAAATATGACTTTTAATAATGACAAATGCATAAATTAAGAATAAATAAAACTATCACACTATGGTTTAATTTAGTTCATTTTCTTAATCTATTTTATTTTCATGTTTTGAGTTCTTAAGATAAATATATTTAAAGTTTTATCTTCGGTGAAAAGATTAGTAATTGGGAGAGGAAGTGTATTTGCAGATTTGTTAATAATTGGTGAGGCACCTGGAGCACAGGAAGATTTAGAAGGAAAACCTTATGTAGGTAAATCTGGTAAGCTATTAAACGAATTATTAATACAAGCTGGGATTGACTATAAGAAGGATGTTTATTTTTGTAATGTAATTAAATGTCGTCCACCAAATAATAGAAAACCCACTGCTAGAGAAATTAATATTCATAAACCTTGGTTATTACAGCAAATAAAGCTAGTTGATCCAAAATTTATATTACTTACAGGTTCTACTGCTATGAGAGCTATTTTAAAAGTTAAAGATCCTATAAGTAATTTAAGAGGTCAATGGATTAAAAAAGATGGGAGAGAAATTATGGTAATTTTTCATCCATCTTATTTGTTGAGATTTCCTTCAAAAGAAATCAATAAACCTTACCATCTAACTTTGAAAGACCTAGAGAATGTAAGTGGTAAACTATATGCCGTATAATTTAGTGAAATCCTTTTTGAATATCAAGAATTTTAATGTCATTAACTCAATCAAAAGAGGTTAATAGTCTCTCCAAAAGATATTCAACTCATATTGAGAGAAGGATAACTAGAACAGTAATGGTGGGTGATGTAGCTATTGGAAGTGATTATCCAGTAAGAGTTCAATCGATGATAAATGAAGATACGATGGATGTCGAAAATGCTTACTTGGCTATCAAAAGACTTCATGATGTGGGTTGTGAAATAGTAAGGTTAACTGTCCCTTCCTTAGCACATGCCAAAGCAGTAGGAGATATAAAGGCTAAATTACTAGAAAATAATATCAATACCCCCTTGGTGGCTGATGTTCATCATAATGGTATGAAAATTGCAATGGAAGTTGCAAAACATGTTGATAAAGTAAGAATTAATCCTGGATTGTTTGTTTTTGAAAAAGCAGACCCTACAAGAACTGAATATACAGATAAGGAATTTGAAACTATCAAGCAAACAATACTTAAAAGATTTACCCCTTTAGTTGAAGTTTTAAAGGCTGAAAACAAAGCTCTTAGGATTGGAGTTAATCATGGGTCTCTATCTGAGAGGATGCTTTTTACTTATGGAGATACGCCATTAGGAATGACAGAATCTGCGATGGAGTTCGTAAAAATTTGTGATGAGCTTGATTTTCATAACATAATTATTTCTATGAAAGCTTCTAGGGCTCCGGTCATGATGGCAGCTTACAGAATGATTGCAGATAGGCTTGACTCAGAAGGATATAACTATCCCTTACATTTAGGAGTGACCGAAGCTGGTGATGGTGATTATGGAAGGATTAAAAGTACTGCTGGAATTGGAACGCTTTTAGCAGAGGGATTAGGAGATACCATCAGGGTTTCTTTAACAGAAGCTCCAGAAAAGGAAATACCAGTGTGCTATTCAATTTTGCAATCTTTAGGATTAAGAAAAACAATGGTTGAATACATCAGTTGTCCTAGTTGCGGTAGAACACTTTTCAATCTAGAAGAAGTTGTAGATAAAGTTAGGAACGCCACCTCACATTTAACGGGACTAGATATAGCAATAATGGGATGTATTGTTAATGGGCCAGGAGAAATGGCAGATGCTGATTATGGTTATGTTGGAAAAGGTAAAGGAACTATTGCCTTATATAGAAGGAAAGAAGAGATAAAAAGAGTACCTGAAGATGAGGGTGTTAATGCTTTAATCCAACTTATTAAGGATGATGGGAAGTGGATTGATCCTTAAGGATTTGTCAAAATTTTGAATTATAAATAAATTCTTTTTATAATAAAAAATATCGAATTATTTGAAGATAAGAAAATTGCTTAAAAAAAAATTTATATTTCTGTTTGCGACATCCTTTTCTGGACTATTGTTAAATAATTTTGCAGAGGCAACAGTTTTAAATAATAGTTATAAAGAAGTAATTGATAATGTTTGGCAAATTGTATATAGAGATTTTCTTGATTCAAGCGGCAAATTTCAAAAGTCCAATTGGATTAATTTAAGAAAAGAAGTTTTATCAAAAACATATTCAGATAGCAATGAAGCATATGATGCGATTAGAGATATGCTTTCTTACTTAGATGATTCTTATACAAGATTTTTAGAACCTAAGGAATTTAATCAAATGAGAATCGATACCTCTGGTGAATTAACTGGAGTTGGTATCCAAATAGTTAAAGATAAAGAATCTGATGATTTAATAATTATTTCTCCCATAGAGGGCACCCCTGCATTTGATGCTGGAATTAAAGCTAGAGATAAAATATTATCCATAGATGATATTTCTACTGAAGGTATGAATATTGAGGAGGCCGTGAAATTAATAAGAGGACAAAGAGGTACTAAAGTAAAGCTTGAAATTCTTAGAGGTTCTAATTCCTTTTTTAAGATTTTATCAAGAGAAAAAATTGAAATAAAATCTGTATCAAGTAAAGTCAATCAAACCAAAAACGGCTTATCAATTGGCTATGTAAGAATTAAACAATTTAATGCAAATGCATCAAAAGAGACTAGAGATGCTATTAAGGATTTAGAAACAAAAAAAGTCGCAGGATATGTTCTTGACTTGAGAAGTAATCCTGGAGGTTTATTAGAATCAAGCATTGATATTTCAAGGCACTTCATTAACAAAGGAGTAATAGTAAGTACGGTAAGTAAAGATGGTTTAAAAGAAACAAAAAAAGGAAACGGTCAAGCTTTAACAAAAAAGCCCTTAGTTGTCTTAGTTAATGAGGGTTCTGCTAGTGCTAGTGAAATAGTCTCTGGCGCAATAAAGGACAACAATAGAGGAAAATTAGTTGGGAAGAAAACGTTTGGTAAAGGTTTAGTTCAATCTATGAGAACATTAGTTGATGGTTCAGGTCTAACTGTTACAGTCGCTAAGTATTTAACTCCGAACGGCACTGATATAAACAAATCTGGAATTATTCCAGACATAGAAGTAAGAATGAATATAAATCCTATACTTCAAAGAGAGATAGGAACTAGAAAAGATAAACAATATAGAGCTGGTGAAAAAGAGCTAATAAATATAATTAATAGAAAGAATCAGATAAGCGAATTTAAGCCCGACACCACAAACCTTAATGCATTCCTAAAAATTAATAAGGAAGATAAAGTATTTTCATTAAATTAATTACTCATATCCAGCATTCTCTTTATTGGCACATAGGCTCTTCTTATTATTTCTGGGTCTAGTTCGATAGACGGGGAATTATTTTTCAAACAATCAAGAATTTTTTCTAAAGTATTTAATTTCATATATGGACACTCGTTACATTTACAACCTTCTACATCTGGGACTTCAATAAAAATTTTGTTAGGTTCTTTCTTTTTCATTTGATGGATTATTCCAGGTTCAGTTAGTACCATGTAAGTTTTAGATGGATCTTTACTTACGAAATCAAGCAGCTTACTTGTTGATCCAATAAAGTCTGAGAGAATTAGTAAATTTTGACTACATTCAGGATGAGCAATTACTTTTGATCCTGGATTTTGATATTTTAATTTTAGAAGTGCTTCTTCACTAAATGATTCATGAACAATGCAGCTGCCAGGCCATAATTTAAGATCTCTTCCTGAATTTTTCTGTACCCATCTCCCAAGGTTCTGATCTGGTGCAAATATTATTTTTTTATCTTCAGGTATCTTTTTAATTAATGAGACTGCATTACTGCTTGTACATATCAGATCACTTTGAGCTTTTACTTCTGCAGTGCAATTTATATAACTTACGACATAGTGATCTGGATTTTCTTCCCTGAATTTTTGAAATTTATCTGAAGGACAATCGTCTGCTAATGAGCATCCTGCGTCAATATCTGGTAGTAGGACTGTTTTATTAGGGCTAAGTATTTTTGCGGTTTCGGCCATAAAGTGCACACCGCAAAAAATTATTATATCTGCGTCATTATTTGCAGCTTTTCTAGATAGATCTAATGAATCGCCAATAAAATCTGCAATTTCCTGAATCTCTGGAGCTTGATAATAGTGCGCAAGAATAATTGCATTAGCTTTTTTGCAACGCTCCTTTATTTCAGAAATCAAATCCTCTTCGTTTTGAACTGATTTCTGTTTTGCAGTAGAAGTTATACTGGTCAGGATTTAGAATATCTCTAAATAGATTATATGCCTTTAAACAGAAAAAATTCTGACAAATTTAAAAATTGCTATTGTTGGTGACTGTCATGGTCAATGGTCTGAATTAGACTTGAAAGTTTTATCGATTATCAAACCAAATATTGTTTTATTTGTTGGTGATATTTCTGATGGAAGTGTCAAAATAATTAAAAAAATCAATGAGATCAAAATTCCTACTTTTGTGATTTTAGGAAATCATGATAGAGGAAAAGATTCTACAGGCGAAACTCTCTCAAAGCAGATACGTGTTCTTGGTGAAAAATACTTTGCATGGGATTTGAAAGTTTTTAATAATCAAATAAATTTATTGTCTGCTAGACCATGTAGTTCTGGCGGCGGCTATTATCTTTCAAAAGAAGTTAAAGGCGTTTATGGACCTATAACCGAACAAGATTCAATAAATAAAATCATCAAATGTTCAGAAGAGAGTATTGACGATGTACCTTTAATAATTATGTCTCATGCTGGTCCTTCGGGTTTAGGTTCAGAACCTAAAAGCATTTGTGGGAAAGACTGGAAATTACCCTCATTAGATTGGGGAGATAGAGATTTGTCTACTGCTATTTCTCAAATACAAAAGAGAAGAAAAGTTGATCTTGTGATTTTTGGTCATATGCACAACCGGCTTAAAAGAAATCTTGGTTTAAGAGAGATGTTTAAAATTGATAGTAAAGGAACAATTTATTTCAACACTGCTGTGGTGCCAAGATATAAAACTGATGAAGATGGAAAATTACTAATTAACTTTTCATGGATTGAGTTTGAAAAAAAGGGCTTAAGTCATGTTTCTCATCGATGGTATTCAGAATCTGGTGAAATTCGTGAAGAAGATAAATTTTTTTAGGATTAGATATTTTTGTTCATTTTTTAAGTATTTTTGGGCTTTTCATATCTTGAAAATAATGTTTGAGACAAGATATAACCCGCAATTCCTGCGGCTGTAAAAGCTAAACCATTTTTAAATAAAGGTAATAAATCATTTGTTCTGGATATTATCGGTGCCAAACCAAAAATTCCAAATAACATTCCCCATAAAGGAGAAAGAAGAGCTAAAAATCCAATTGATATGACTTGACCTTCTTTTCTTGGGGCAGATGCAAAACCTGCTACTAAACCTCCAAGAATCGATGTACATAAAGTCCATATATATTGCTCTTTGGGTAGGCCAGGGACAACTTGGCATCCTCCTCTTTCGAGGCAAATCTTTACTGAATCAATTGCGTCTAATACTGAACCATCCTCGCCGTGATCTTTAACATAATATTGGTTGCCAAATCTTGTTTGAAGTTCAACCCAAAATAACCTTGGCATAAAATTAAAATAAGCCTCCCCGACGTTAAAGTTCAGTAAATTTCCCCCTCTAGGATCCGCAACTATCAACAAACTTGTCTCATCTAAATCCCAATAGTCCTTTATTGCACTGCCAGGTGTACTCTCAAACTGAGATAAATATTTAATTTTCCAGCCACTTTCAATTTCTAGATTGTTGAGCTTTTCCTCTAAAGATTTTTTCTGATTAGGGCTTAATGTTTTAGCTAAATCAATTACTGGTGTTTTTTCTTCTGGTAAGAGATTTGGATTATTTATAGCGAAAACGGGTTTATTTGAAATTAAAACTAATATAGATAGAAATATTCCTAATAAATAGTTAATCTTTGAAGGCATAAAATAAGTTTTGTCTCTTTATATTTTCGCTGATGAATAGCTTACCTGTGAATAATCCAGATTGGTTAATAAAAAAAATAAAAAAAATGGGTGGGACTATAAGTTTTTATGACTTTATGAATTTTGCATTAAATGATCCTACTAATGGTTATTACGGCAGCGGTAAAGCTGAGTTGGGCGTTCGAGGAGATTTTGTCACATCACCATCTTTATCTGATGATTTTGCTTTTCTGGTTGGTAAACAAATAGAAGATTGGTTGATTCAGTTCAAAAGTAGTTTTTTATCTAATCAGAAATTAGCTGTAACTGAATTTGGAGCTGGAGATGGAAGCTTTATGAGTGGATTAATTAAATATTTTTTAGAAAACAGTAAGAATTTTTTAGAAGGAGTTTCTTTTGTAATTATTGAACCTAATAAAGGGATGGTAGAAAAACAAAAAAATAAATTGGATGAATTTTTGAACTTAGGTATTGATATTTTATGGAAAGGTTTGGATGAAATAGAAGAAAATAATATAAATGGAATAGTTCTAGCAAATGAGGTTTTGGATGCTTTGCCAGTAGAGAGAATAACCTTCTCAAAGGGAAAATTAATTCGACAAGCCGTTTCTATAGAGAAAAAATCTCATAAATTATTTTTTGATAAAATGCCAATTACAAGTGAATTGGAAAAAAGTTTTGAACTTGCTAAAAGTGAGTTGGGAATAACTATTCCACCTGAAGATGCTCTTGAAGGATGGACAACCGAATGGCATGTAGATAATTCAAAATGGTTAGAAGCTATTTATGGAAAAATCAATAATGGTATTTTATTGATAATTGATTATGCTAAAGAAGCTAAAAAATACTATAACTCTAAGAATTCTGATGGGACCATAGTTTCTTATGAAAATCAAAAAATGATGAATGATGTCTTAGCTTTTCCTGGGAATTGCGATTTAACATCTCATGTGTGCATAGAAACTTTAATTAATGATGCTGAGACTCTTGGATTTAACACTCTTGGAATAACTAAACAAGGAGAGGCTTTGTTGGCACTTGGATTGGCAGAGAGACTTTATGGAATTCAGAAGGAATTTAAGGAGGATTTATCAAATGCTCTTTTAAGAAGAGAGGCATTACTTAGACTCGTTGATCCTGTATGTCTAGGTAATTTTAGGTGGTTTGTTTTTAATAAGTTTAAGGAGAAGGAAATGAATATAGATTCAACCTGTTTGCGTTAAGAAAAAAACTTTAAAAATAATGAATCTTCTACGTCATCATATATATCCACTGCACCAATTTCTTTCGGTAATATAAATCTCATTTTGCCATCACGAACTTTTTTATCGCCCATAAGTATTGTTAGAACGTCTTCTTTATTTATTTTGGGGATCTCGGTAGGAAGATCATAACTCTCTAAGAGAATTCGCTGTCTCTCTAATTCTTCTTTAGACCATAACCCTTTTTCAATTGCTATTTTCCCCGCAATATTCATACCAATTGATATTGCCTCACCATGCAGAAATTTGCCGTATCCACATAAATTTTCAATAACGTGACCAAAAGAATGACCATAATTCAATATTGCTCTAACACCATTTTCATGTTCGTCTTGAGAAACAACATGAGACTTTGTTTTAATTGAACTATTAATTATTTTAATTAGATATTCATTTTTGAGATTTATAAGTTCATTTTTGTTTTTTTCAATTTCTAAGTATTCGAAAAGTTCTTTATCTCTTATTACTCCGTATTTTATTACTTCGGCCATGCCTGCACTAAATTCTCTTTTTGGCAAACTTTTTAAAGTTTCTGGATCAATAAAAACTGCTTTAGGTTGGTTGAAAGCTCCAATTAAATTCTTACCTTTTGGATGATTTACTCCTGTTTTCCCTCCCACAGATGAATCAACCATTGATAATAATGTTGTTGGAATCTGAATATATTCGATACCTCTCAGCCAAGTCGCAGCTGCAAAACCACTTACATCTCCAACAATTCCTCCTCCAAGGGCAATAATTATTGAATTTCTATCTAAGCCAAATTCAAATGCTACATCATATATTTCACTTAAGGTTTTTAAGTTTTTATATGATTCTCCAGCCTTGATAAGGAACATTTTGGCCTGAAATTTATTATCTTTTAAATTATTTAAAAATTTTTCTCCATACAAATTTGATATTTCTTCATTTGAAATCACAAGTATTTTTCTATTCTTTGTTATTCCAATTTTTAAAAGTTCTTCGCTGATATTATTCAATATCCCTGCTTCTAGAGTTACTTCGTATGACTTATCACCCAATGGGACTAATATTTTTCTCTTATTCACAATTGATTACCTAGTTAAAATTTATAAATATTTGGTATTAAATACTTTATATATTAGCAAAATCTAAGCTCTAGATCCTTAAAAATTCAGTTGTTAAGAATTAGAAATGGTAATAAAATCATGCTATGAGTTTTAAAAAAAAAATTAACGATATTAAGAAAAATTATTCCCTAGGAATAATTGGAGGTGGTCAACTGGCGTTGATGTTAACCGAGGCAGCTAAAAAAAGAGATTTAGAAGTATGTGTGCAAACAAAATCTTGTGATGATCCTGCTGGTTCAAAAGCAGATCATGTCATTGAAGCTGATCCTTTAAAGATAAGAGGTAATAAATCATTAATTAATGAGTGTGAAAAAATAATTTTTGAAAATGAATGGATAAAAATTGATAAATTAAATTTAATTGGCAATAACGATATTTTTGTTCCAAGCCTTAATGCAATTAAGCCATTAGTAGATAGGTTTTCTCAAAAAAAATTAATAGATAGATTGAATATTCCCTGTCCAAAATGGATAAGTATTGAAGATTTTAAAAATATCTCGGATGAGGAAATCAAAAATTGGACTTTTCCTCTAATGGCAAAATCAAATAAAGGTGGATATGACGGTAAAGGGAACAAAAAAATAAAGACAAAAGAAGATTTAGATTCTTTTTTAACAGAAAATAATTCTGATGAATGGTTAATAGAAGAATGGATAGAGTATGAAAAAGAACTGGCTCTTGTTGGTTCGAGAGATAGGACCGGTAAGATAAGATTCTTTCCAATAGTTGAGACGTTCCAATCAAACCATGTATGTGATTGGGTTCTTGCACCTGGAACAAATGAATATGATTTGAACTTATTTGCAATAAATATTTTCTCCTCAATAGTCAATGAACTTAATTACGTTGGAGTTTTAGCTATTGAATTCTTCTATGGAGATAATGGTCTTTTAATTAATGAAATAGCTCCTAGAACACATAACTCAGCTCATTTCTCTATTGAAGCTTGCACTTCAAGTCAGTTTGATCAATATGTTTGCATTTCTTCTGGGATAATGCCACCTGAAATTAAAATGAACTGTGAAGGTGCAATTATGATAAATCTACTGGGGTTAAAAAAGAATTTCCCAATCTCAATGGAAACCAGAATTAAAATGTTATCTGAAATTGAGGGTTCTAATATTCATTGTTATGGCAAATCTCGCGAAATTCTGGGAAGAAAAATGGCTCACATCACATTTTTATTAAATGGTAAAACGCATTCAGAAAGATATGATGAAGCTCAAATTTTATTAACTATGGTAAGAGACATTTGGCCATCTCCAAATGCATAAAAAAATAAGTTAGAGTTAGATTACTGGATCTTTGGTTAAGTTCTTCTTTATGTGCTCTGATCTGACTCTCTTTCGACATGAGGAGACTGTCGTGATGCGGTAGTAAACCGATCTTGTAATCGGAAACGAAAGCCCACTTTGAATCCTCTTCTGGCATTTCCAGGTCGATGCAGCAGAGAACTGACGGGGATCCGGTCTTACCTATCAAAATGCTTGCTAAAACAGGCTTTTGGTGGGTATTTTATTTTTTGGAATAACTGAGCTGTTTTTATTCTCTATCAGTTTAAATAATTTATTTGCCAAAATACTTGACGATCCATTTCTAATGTATTTATATTAGTAGTACACATGTATTACTAATTAATGACTTTAGGAGGAGCTAATGTTTGGACTAATTTTTCTTACGGTTATCGTAATGAGTCCCCAAGTGGTTGGTTGCTTAGCCCAGACCGCAGCAGATTAATTTTATTTATAAGGAATAAAAAATCTCCAAGAAATAATATGAGAATTTTTGCTCATACATATTATGCAAATGATCTTGGTGAGCCAATGGCAATTAAATCATCCACTCAAATGTATTTGGATAATGCTTGGGATAAATGGCATGACCTTCAATTAGAAGGTTGGACTTTCGAAGAACTTGAATTACCTGAATCTGTATGACTAACTTAAATCCAATCAAAAAGAAATTATCAAAAGTAGATAGAAAGATATCTATGCAAGACCCATCAAAATTATTAGCAGAATTTTTTAATGGTGTTGTCATTGAACTTGATGAAGAATATAAATATGACTCATAAAGAATTGATAGATCAAGTTTCCGCAAATTTATTTAAACAAAGTGGAAAGTTAGAAAGCAGAAGATCTTGGTTGGCAATGAGAAATTATCTTGAACAATTAGATACCGAACAACTTAAATCCATGCTTAAGGACCAAGGATGATTTAAAAATTTTATTTAGTTTTTATTTTTTTCTTAATTCTCAGAAAACCGTAAGTTGCAAAGCCAACCAAAAACATATCCAAGTAAATATGCCAAGAAGGAAAAATCTGGTGTATTAATTCCATTAATGTTTTATTGCCACTTGCCAATAAGGATAATCTAAATTTGATTTTTCTCTAATCAATTGTAATTTTCTAGAATTTATTTTTACTACTATTCCATCTGTTGGATATTTACTAAAAAGCTTCCCTTCTAGCCATTGTTTTCTAAATACTTCAACTTGGCTCGTAAAGTTGCATGAAATATCCTGAGGGATCGTGAAGCCAAGCTTTGAAAGACATTTTTTGGACTCATATTGGTTAAGTGTTGAATTAAGTATTTGAAATGCGCAGAAGCTAAGACTTTCAGAAAATCCTTCTTTAGCTCTTAGAAATCCAGAAGCGATTCTCTGGGAGATATTTGGACTTTGGTTGGGTGCATATAATTCACCTCTAACTTGAAGAACTCCTCGCAAAGGGAGATTATTAGGAATGTCTTGGACTTTAGTGAGTTTACTAGTAACGTCTGCCCCTTTTCTTGAAATTGCTTTCTCCAGAGTTCCATCCCTATATTGCAAAGCAACAGCACAACCATCAATTTTTGGTTCAATTAATAATCTGGTATCTACTAATAATCCTTTCAAAAATTCATCTATCGAATCCTTTTCTAATGACGGTAAAACTAGTTTATTTTTCTTTTTAAAGTAATCACAATTTGGGTTTGTTCTTAATAAATTTTTTTCAAGTTGGTCGAACTGCTTATCAGAGATTAAAGCATTACCACTTCGATAATTATCGTCATACCATTCAATTCGTTCTTCTAAATAAGTCTTCATTTAATACGATGGCTTAAGTTTTTGGTCAGGTATCCAACTTGGTTTATCTATAATCCATTTTTCTCTATCTTCATATTTAACAGTCCATAAAAGAAATGAAGAAATTTCTTTTAGAGTTATGCTAACCCAATATCTTGTTTTTGGACTTATTGATATAAATCCAAATAATAATATTAATAAAATAAGTTTAAAAATACTTTTAATCATTTAAAAACTCAGCGTAATTTTTGCGAACTTTTTAATTAATGCAATTCTTATAACCCTCAATCTTTGCTAGTTCATCGATATTCAAACCTGTTTCTTCTAGTAAAGTTTCTCCTATATCGTCCTTATTAAATTTAGTTAAAGCTCCCTTAGAAGAGTACTTAATACATTGGTTTTTGTATTTTGCTTCTTTGACAACAGGAGATAAATAAAAACCAAACAAGATGATAAAAGACCCATAGGTAACAACTTTTCTATGGTTTTTCCACCATTCATAAAATTTATTGGACACGAAAAATAAATGACTAGTTTCTATTTTAAATTGAATGTCAACAAATTACTTTAGAAATTTAAGGACTGGTTAATTTATTTTTTGTTCATTAATAGATTTAACCCAAGAATAATATCTTGATTTTCTAATCCTTTGCTCTTTCGAGACTAGTCTATCCGCAGATTCTAGGGGTGATTCTCCTTTCTCAACTTTTGTTGTAATAGAAATACCAAAACCTTTTGCTTCAATTTTTGCAATGCCGCCCTCTAAAAAAAATAAAAAAGACCAACCTTTGTTCCATCCTAAATAGAAGGGATTTCGATACATTGCATTCTTTTGGAGATACTCTTTAAATGATATTTTCCTTTTCAAAAAGTTACTTGTATTCACAATTACCAAATAAGAAGTTTAGGGCTGATTATTTCTGGAAATTAATTTTAGTATTTAAATAATTACCAGAGGAATACTTGACGTATAAGAGTAGTACATTTATATTAATAGTACAACTGTATTATCTTCATGACTTCAGGAGTCGCTAATGTTCGGACTTATTTTTATCGTAGCAGCCTTATTGACCCCCCAACTGGCTGGTTGTTTAACAAAAAAAGTGGTTTATTAATTTTTTTTGAGAGTTATAAGAAATCTGTATCTAATAACTTACAAGTATATACTCATCTTTTCTATGCAAATGAATTAGGTGAACCAGCCCAAATTAAAAATTCAAGACTACATTCTATTGAGTGTGCTTGTGAGACATGGAATGAATTAATTTCAGGAGGTTGGCAAATTGTTACTAATAAATTCCAGTAATCATGATAAAGGTAAATCCGTCAAAATGGGAATATCTAAAAGAATCTACCCTAAAACGAAAACGAACAAAGATTTGTATTACTTGCAATCACTTTCGCTACAGCACTACAGAAACTTTTGCTACTATCTTGACCTGTCCAAAATACAAAAAACGCATACCACAGGGTGACCATTTACTTAAAGGCTGTGAGTATTGGCAAAAAAATAGGACGATATTTTCCCCTGAAGCATCTTAATTATTCTCTAATTCAACTTCTCTAGGTAGAGATATTTAATTATGTAAACAAAGCATTATTTTATACAACTTAAAAAATTCTTTTTAAGTAATTTTTAAGTATGATCCAATTCTACTTTTCCATATTTTTATTAGTTGTGCTTACATTTTTTGCACTTTTATTAGATGCACCAGAATTGGCAACTTTAATTCAAACATTTTAGAAAATAATAAATCAGCATTTTTACTGATTTACTTTCTTAATAAGTAAGGCTTAGGTTTAACTTGTTGAATAGGAGGGATCTAATGATTGACAGTCCACCAGAGGAGTTAAATTATAAAATTTAAATCTAGATAAAACTAATGCTAAATCTGGAATGAATCTTCTATTTGAGATTCATTCCTTTTTAATTTCTTTCTAAAAAATGTAAATTATAAATATTAATTTTTAAAGTACAAAATCTGTTCATATTAAAATGATTTAAGGCCTAAGTCTCTTCTTAGATAGTGGCTAACTTTACCTGAATCCAAAACCAGTTTTTTGTTCTTCTTTTTCTTCCCATTCATTAATAATTAGTTTTAGTAAACTTTTAAGTTCTGAATTCGAAGCATCAGTATCTTTTTGAAGATTTATACAAATGTTTTTTATTTCCTCAAAAGCATTATCAATTAATATTGTTTTTTGATCTGGATTAGCCATAGAATTTTAAAATGCTCCATTACAGTTGAATCCACTGCAATTAATAACCCTTAAAATATTCATTACAAAGTTGTGGAATCTATCATCATAAAAAAATGCCCAGGTTGTAAATATAGCAAAACCAGAGACAGCAAAAGCAGCATATTGAAGCCAATGTATTCCATAGATGTCCAATCCATTTTTATCAAAATCAGAATTACTCAATTGCTTTTTTACTTATAATAAAAATTTTTTTTTTAAAAGGAGAGTTTGTTTTGAAGGAGAGATTTATTTTTTTCTTTAAGACCTTAATGAATTTATAGTTTAAATAAAACCAGGTATTATCCACCCAAAAAAACCGTAGTTTATTATCAAAGCCAAAAAACCAACCATAGCTAATCTCCCATTTGTTATTTCGGCATTTTTCCAAAATTTACCCATGTAGTTTTTACTTTTTTTCGAATTTTTATCTATCAAATAATTTGGTTCTAAAGGTTCCTGCAACCTTTTGATGGCGTATAAAGAGAATTGAATCGTAATTGCGATGATAACAACTATAAAACTAGTAAGTGCATCCATTTTTAGATTTCATATGTGATCAATTAGTAAGCTAAAGATTAAATGACATTTGCATACATCAAAAATTTCCTCATTTCTGCTTTATTAACAGAGGAAACTTTAACTTTAATTATTAAAGAATGTAACATATTTAAAAAAAATTAGTATGAATTCTTACTTTTTCTTTGGATTTAGCACTTTTAAAGACTAAAATGTTACATTTATGTGTCAGCTAAATCCTAAGGATTTTATTGAATAACAAAGTTAGCTAAATTTTTTGTTTCTCCAAATTACATAAAGTATTAAAAATTTTTAATAGGAATATATTTTTATTATTTATAATATATTTAATATTTATAATCTTTCACTTTTGTTTGATTTCCGGAAGGTAAAATTTATTGCCTAATGTATATCCAATTGACATGAGTATAAACCCAATAAGTTGAGGTAAATGAGAATTTGCTAAAGAGATTTTTTCAATCATTTATCTATCTATAATTTTATATATTAATAGAAATTTTTTTATTTTGTAGGTCTATTTTCTTTTTGATTCTTTAATTTCTCCAGATTTTTTAAGTGAATCAACAAGCCTTTCATTTTCTGTTTTTAAATTTTCTAATGCAGATTTTGTGAATTGTTCTTTAGCCTCAAATTTTGCTGAACTTATAACTTTTTTATTGGGCAATTTTTTCTTCGGTTCTGGCTTCATATTTAATAGATTTTTAAAAATTTTAGAAGTTATTATTTTTGTATTAGGTATTATTTTTTACATTTTTCTGGTTAATAATATTTGTTTACATAGACAAATTAATCTTCATCTTTTGGGAGCCTTATCCATCCTGAAGTCCATTCTGATTTTAGTTTTGCCCATAGGATTCTTTTAATATCTTTTTTATTTTTGGTAGGAAAAATATCAACCCATCTATCTTCATTTTTACCACCATAAGCTTTAACTTGAAAATGCCTATTACCATTAATAGTTTTTGGTGCTGTCCAACAAAGAGTAGGAGGCCATTTCATGAGAAATTTTAAAATTTGAAAAACTAAAGATTGCTTTGCCCAGTTAACACTAAACTATAATATGCAATCGTACCAAGGATAAGTACGATTCCTAGTATCCTAATAATCATGATTTAATATTTTTAAATTCAGATTATATTAGAGAAATTTTATAAATTTGAGTTGAAGATTTAATATTTTCTAATTTTTCATTTTTTTATTTCTAACTATGGAGTGGCAAGATTCTGGATGCCATTCATTCTGAATCTTGCCAATAAAATCATAAATAAATGAATCGGGACATCCAGTTTTTTTTTGAAGTTCTGAAAGTTCTTCTTTAATGAATTCATATACACTCGTTATTACCCCTAAATTTTCTTCTTGGGAGGGAGCCCATTTTTTATTCTCCATTAATATTTTTTAAATTATTTTCCACAATATCGTAATAGGTGATGTCTCCATAATCAGCATCTGAACAACATAAATCTCCATATAGTTCCTCTAACAAGTCGTACGCATCTGAATACTTAGCAAAACTTTGAGCTGTTAATTCGTCATCTTTACCATCAATTCTAATTAATTTGTAGGTCATATTTTATTTAGATGCAGAAAGTATTTTTTTTGATTCATTAGATTATCTTATAAATAAAAATCTTATTTAGGAGTATTAGTTGGGTAAAGCTTCTGAATTTTATTTTTCTGAATTTCTATTTTTCTTCTTTCATATTTTTTTTCCATTATTTTTCTGATAAATAATTGTGGGATAAGCCAAACTAAAGCAATAGCTATAGCCATGAAAGCTGGATTTCTCCAAGTTAACCTAATAATCTCTTGTGTAAATTCTTGATTGAAAATTTCCATACATTAAATTTTGATGATAAAAATATCTTTGCTTTCTTTTATAAAATCTTTTAAATTCCATAATCCATCATAACCTTAAAAATTCTAATAAGGAATTTTATAAATTTTTTCTTTTTATAGTTAGTTTTCTTTTATATTTGGATTTAGATTAATTTTTTATTTAGTTTAGAGATGTCGACTTATCTAATTACAGGATCAAATAGGGGTATTGGATTAGAACTATGTAAGCAAATTCATAAGAGGGGAGATAATGTGATTGCAACGTGTAGGAAAGCTTCAAAAGAACTTAGAGATTTGGGAGTGAGAATTGAAGAGAATATAGAAATTTCTTCTGATGAATCGATAACAAATTTGTGTGAAAAACTATCTGGAGTTAATTTAGATTGCTTAATTCATAATGCAGGAATTTATGAATTAAATTCCTTCGAAAACTTAGATAAGAAAAGCATTTTGCATCAATTTGAAGTTAATGCATTGAGCCCAATATGTATGACCCAATCACTTAAACACCTTTTAAAAAGATCTTCTAAAGTTGCTTTTATCACAAGTAGAATGGGATCTATTGAAGATAATTCATCTGGAAGTTCTTATGGTTACAGGATGTCTAAGGTCGCCTTGTCCATGGCAGCAAAATCACTTTCCATAGACTTATCCAGAGATGATATTTATGTAGCTATTTTGCATCCTGGTTTAGTGAGTACAAGAATGACTGGCTTTACAAGAAATGGAATTAGTCCTGAAGAATCAGCAAATGGCCTTTTAAAACGTATTGATTCTTTAAATAAAAATAATTCGGGTACTTTTTGGCATGCCAACGGAGAGGTTTTGCCTTGGTAATATCTATATTTTTATTTTTAAGAGATTTATATTGTTAATTTGTTAAAAAACTTTTAAATTTTTAACGAATTTCTTTCCTTGTTTCATTCTTTTAGTTATCTTAAAAAAAACATTAGTAAAGGAGGTGATTCATTGTCGTATCTACCGAAAAATGCGGTTATCAATGGGGCCGTGAATTCAGTATCTTCATCACATTCATCGGTCTCTTTTTCTTTGATTAAGAATAAAGGTTTTATAATCAATAGATTTATATAAATCAGTTATTTAATAATTAAAGCTCTGCACCTCATGAAGTTGCGGAGTTTTTTTTATGAATTTAAATATTCTTTCAAAATTTACTCTATCTTTTTTGGCCGAAGTAAATTAAGGCTAAAAAAGATAAAGTGCTTACCAAAGCGATTAAGTACCATCCAGTTGAGGAGTTGCTAGTTACTTCGGTCATTTATTTTGATTTATCGGAGGAATTGATTATTTGAGTGAAAATCACAATTGATATCATTAAAAAAACTAAAAGGATGTAAGTTACGTTCATTTATAGAAAAATGCTAATTATCAAAAAGATTATTCCTAGAACTACCGTGACAATTGCTCCATCTACTAATAAGTCTTTCCATGTATAACTTTTAAGCATCCTTGTTTTATCTTCTTCACTCATAAGGTTCTTTAACCACGTCCAATCTAAAAGCTGTGTCAATGCAACTCCAAAAATTAAATGACCAAACAAAATACCAATTAGATCAATTCTAGAAATATCTTTAGTGAGACTTGTAATAATAAAAAATTCCACTAGCTTTTTTCTTTATTAGATAAAGCACCACCTTCTTCTTTGTATTTTTCCCAAGCTTCGCTTATTTTTGCTTTAGAGAAATTTTGTTTTCCCTCAGAAAATTTATTTTTGAGGTTATTTAAACTATTAGTCAGTTCTTTTTTTGTTGGTTCATCAAGAAAGTTTGATGTTAATTTCCATAAATACCAGCTACTTGC
Source organism: Prochlorococcus sp. AG-347-I19 (assembly GCA_003279105.1). Lineage (GTDB taxonomy): Bacteria > Cyanobacteriota > Cyanobacteriia > PCC-6307 > Cyanobiaceae > Prochlorococcus_A. The sequence continues at coordinate 225,995 of QCBO01000001.1, read as the reverse complement.
TAGAAGAAGAATTAATCCGATTAATTGCATATTAGTTTTTGTCCATCCTACAACTTTTCAAATGGTTTCGATAAATTAATTTATTTAATACCCGCAGAAATTTTTTGACTTAAATAAAAATTAAAACTTTAACCAGTGGAAAAATATTCTATCCAGCAGCCATATAGTTAGACCCCCTTCCAGGAAAGCTAACCAATACATCCCATAATCAGAAAATCCCATTTGTTCTTTAACTGTTTTAATCAATTTTTTGTGAGCTTGAATGAGATCTTTCATGAACAATCAAATTTTTTAAACCTGCTTAATTTCTTTAATCAAAAAACCCTTCCCATAGCAAGATAGACATGTTTTAGTCTCATCTAATGAAATTCTTAGAAAACCTGCTCCATTACATCTAAAGCAATTTACTTTAGTGTTTGAATAAATTTTTGATTTAATTTTAGCAGCACGATTTAAGTAAGAAACTGTTTCTTTACGACCGTTTGCCTTGGCGGCTTTGTTTAAAAGCTTTTTATAATTGACTTTAAGTTCTTGAATATTCATTTTTATAGAAACTAAAATGCGAATACAGGAAAAACTAAATGTTTAAATGATTGAAAAACTTTGGATTTCCCGTTTATATTTCTGATCTGATCTCTTACTGAGATCTTTATAATATAACTAGGATTTGTTTTATATGTTTGATTTCAAGATTATTAATTTGTATATTTAATATAAATTTCACATTTGAAAAACCTGAACTTTTTTGGGTGATCATTCAATAAAATATTATTTTGTCTTAAAGGAATTTAGAAAATTTATTGTTTAAAAAATATTTTAAGCTCTGTTTGATCATCCAGCTTTTTTGAGGTTTTTAACTAAAAAATCATTTTGATTAGTAAGGACTTTAAGCTTAGATTTATCAAACTCTTTTTTAATTTCGGGATTTAAATCCTTTTTTATCTCATTTAAATTCATTGGATTTGAATTTAGAATTATTTAAAAGTCAATTGAAATCATAGTGATCCCAAAAAAAAATTGTGGATATTTTTTTCTTAAAAGAAAATAATATTTTATTTTGCACATAGAAATTTAAATTTAATCAACATATTGTGGAAAACCCTGTTGAAAAACGCTTAAAAAGTGGATAACTCTTCGGGAGCATTACCAAAACAAGCTTTTCTAGAAAAATTTTTAAGTATTAATACTTCATCAAAAAAAAAAAAATATAGTTTAAAAAGTATCATAATCTCTTGTTATAACAGTGGGATCATTACTTTTAAAAAAAGATAAAATATCTAGACTAGAAACTTATGTTGATAAAAAATTTAAGAATTTTTTTCTTCATGATGTATCAAATTGAAAATTAAAGTGAAGAAAAATCAAACTAAACTTGAAATTTTCAATTTTTGTCATAGACGATAAAAAATTGTTTAATTCGGTTTTCTCTATGCAAATTTTTCTTAAACCTAAAATTAATCAAATAAATTTGTTTAAGTTAATAATTCAAAATGACAGAAGAAAAAAAGGATTCAAAAAAATGTTCTGGAAGGAAAAACATTATGTTTGCCTATGGTTTTATACAACTGGGTTCTAGTTTCGTATCTGCACTAGCCTTAGCTGCGATAGCTTTTGGATTCTGTTCAGTAAAAAAAGAGTCTAAACTTTTTAATAAATGTGTGGCCGAAATTATTGAAGATGGTGGGACTAATTCAGAGGCGGTAAGGTATTGCAATGGGGGCAATTAAAAGCCTTTCACAGAAAAATTAAATGGATTCGACAAGTGATTTGATATTTGACTCTTTAAAAGAGGAGCCAATTGGTGAAACTGATCACTTTATTTGGTTTATAACAGATATTGGTATTGTTGCTTTATTTAAAAGAGATGAGAACTTCGAAATTTATAGTTCGAACGTAGAAATTGAGGCAAATAAAATAGCTTTGGATATAAGTAAAGAGGAAAAAGATTATCTTAAAATAAAAGAGAGGCAGCTTTTCTTGTTTTATTCATGATCTAGGATTTAGTTCTTGATTTAATAAGACGGCTCAAGGTTAAAAGCCGGCTCTATAATATTGTTTTCACTTATTAATTCGTAGGTTAGCTCTTTATTTAGAGCATTTATATAGGATGTATAAAGTTTTCCCCAAACAAATTCGAATTCATCTTTACTTAAATTCTTGAAAAGAATTTCACCTTTGAAGTAAATGTGATAGGAATCATTCATCATGGTAAATAAATCTTACCCTTTTTAACGCAGTGAAATATGTATGTAGTATTAGGTGCTACTAAAAAGAAATTTACATTTAGAAGTTAGAAATACTTTTAGACTATCCGAGTATTCATTTTTTGTTTTTTAAATAATCCAACTGTCTCATCAAGATCCATACAAGGCTGAATACTAATATCCATTAACCTTCTCCAGGGATGCCATTGCTTCCAAATTGTCTCAAGAGAATCTGCGCTCACAACAGAATGTCCAATCCCATTTTGAACCATAAAAATCCAAGAATGAACCTCATAGTTTTCAGGTCTGTTTTGGGGACCACCTGATTCGTACCAATTAATTAGCATTTCTGCCCCTTCTTCTTGATCCTCGCCATCTGTAAATTCGTAGGAAATCAAATACCTTTGCATATAGATTATTATTAAAATCTCTAAACTATTTTAACTCTAGATTTAGATATTGCCTCCCAATTTTATTAATGCTATGAAGTTTATAGAAGAGTTTGTTTTAAATGACCGAAAGATTTGGGAAAATCAAAAAGAATATTTTGACTAATTTATCTTGTATAAATAAGACAATCTTGAAGTATTTTAAAAACCATGATCTGTTCGTATAGCTCCAATTAACAGATAAAATTTGATACTTATTAAAAAACCTTAAATTAGTTACCATATTTGTATTGTAGAAATAACAATGATAAATAAAAAGGATAAAAGCGATCCAATTGATAATTTGGAGTATGAAAAAGTGCTAGAAGAAGAAATAATTAATTCATACGAAAGTAAATTTCAGAAAGATACTGAAGAAGATAGTAAATTTTACAGACTTAAAAGAACTCCATTAGAAATATTAAATAGGTCATTTTTCTTTTTCTTTATTGGAAGTTTTCTTTTCTCTTTGTTTTTAGCTTATTCAGAAAGTAAATTATGGTTCATACTTTATGTAATAAGTGCTTTGTCATGTGTTTTTTATACTCCTAATAGAAAGGCACTTAAAGAATTAATAGCAGCTTGGCCAAATATAGAGGATCTCATTAAAGGAAGGAGTATGTGGAGAAAAGGAAAGTAAATAGATTATGAAAACGTTTAGTTCATTTAAAAAATGGTTATTAAATATCCTTGTGCCGTACATAGAGGGCACCAACAAGAAAAAAGAGGATAAAAAATGAGTTTAATAAAGGTTGGAATTATTGTTGAAATTTTTTTGTTGGTGGGAGTTTTTTTATGGGTTAGGAAACTAAATAGTAAAAAAAGTAGGCAACCATCTCTATCAAAAAAAATAATAAAAAATCTCAAATTTTAGAATTTTGATTACAAAATAAGGAATCTTTATAAAGAGATCAAATTTCTGGGAAAATTCTTCACTTTTTTCTCTCACTTTGTATATGAAATCGGTTAGAACATCTACATCGTTCTTAAAACATATGGTTTCTTCCATTCAAGGTCTTGCTCCAATAACTAATCCATTAAATAGTGTCTTAGTAGAAAAGAAACTAATAAATGTTGATCAAAAGTTTATTCAACTTGTTTCTCTGGCAGAAGGGTTACCTCGTACAGAAGTTATTGAAAGTGGTAGAAATTATTGGAGAGGTGTATGTAGAAGCTTAATTTTTAGATTTCCAGATGATCTAGAAATTTTTAAGCTTGATGTAAGAAGTTATGTGGATAGATCAAAAGGAATTATTCAGATTAGATCTGCAGCAAGATTAGGGCAATCAGATTTAGGCGTTAATCTAAGAAGAGTGGAATACTTGTTTAATCAATTAGAGAAATTTTAATTAATCTATTTTTTATAAATATAAGGTTCTTTTTACTAAATAGGTGTGCTTTAATTCATAAGAATATTTGAAATGCCATGGTAAAGATAATCTTAGTTGGAATTATTGTCGCGCTTGTATATTCTCAACCTGACCTTCGTCTTACAGTAGCTGATTGGTTAAAAGCAGCTTCTGATTTTCTTATTGAAACAGTACAAGTAAAACCTTGAATTAATTTTTTAATAAAGCATTAAATAAGACCTGAGACAGTAATCATTTGTTTAATGCATAAGGCCACGAAAATAAATATTATTATCCTGCTTAATATATATTTCACTTAAACAAATAAATAGTTTTAGGAACATAATAGAAAATTTTTTTGAAATTTTTGAATAGTTAACGATAATAAGGGATATGAAGCTTAGATTATTTGAGTTCTATTTTATTAAAGACTATTTAAGGCCCTGGTTTGGTCTTATTTATTCTTTATTCTTTCTGTTTTTTTTAGGTGCAATTGGCTATCGAATAACAGAAGGATGGGAATGGAGTGATTGCTTATGGATGGTTCTAATCACAATAACCACTATTGGTTTTGGAGAAGTTCAACCTTTAAGTCCTGAAGGCAGGATCGTAACTGTTTTAGTAATCGTAGGCGGATTGATCTTTATTCAATTTACCTTTCAAAAAGCTGTTAGATTATTCGAATCCGGCTATTTTCAAAGAGTAAACGAATTACGTTTTAAAAGACTTCTTAGAAAAATGGAAAATCATGTAATTTTGTGCGGATATGGGAGGGTAGGTCAGGAAATATCTAACCAAATAAAAACGCAAAATATTCCAATTATTGTAGTTGAGAGTGATGAAGATAGAAAAAAGATTGCTGAAGAAAATGGTTTAGAAGTGCTTTGTGCTGACGCAACCCTTGATGAGACATTAAAACTGGCAGGATTAGAAAAATGCAAAAGTTTGGTTGTTACTTTGCCCAATGATGCCGCAAATTTATATGTAGTTTTAAGTGCTAAAGGGATAAGAAGTTCTATAAGAGTAATTGCAAGAGCAGGCACTGAAGAAGCTGCAAGTAAATTGAGATTAGCTGGAGCAAGTATTGTAGTAAGTCCTTATATTGCAGCAGGAAGAGCTATGGCATCAATGGCTTTAAGACCTATCGCTATTGACTTTCTTGATCTGCTTGCAGGAAGTGAATGTGAAATTGAAGAATTTGAATTAAGTAATGATATTAGTCTTTTTGAAACTGCAGAGAAAAGATCACTCTTGGAACTTGGAATAGGTAGAAAGAGTGGTGCAAAAATATTAGCTATTAAAGAAAATGAAAAATTGTTCACTAATCCAGGAGGTAATTTCATACTTCAGCCAGGTCAGGTATTAATAGCATTTGGCAGTAAAGAACAGCTTAATATTTTGAACGGTCTTTTGGGCAATCTTGTAGTAGCAGTAGAACTATTAAAATAGATAGATCAGGATTCAGAATTAATTGCTAAATTGATTTTGGGTGGAATAAATTAAATGAAAATATTTAAATTTCTATTCGTTATTCCTGTAATAACTTTAATAATTATTTTTCAAACTTCTTTGCAAAACAGATATCTAATGGCTTCTGATATTAGAAATGGAGAAACAATTTTTAGAAATGTTTGTGCAGGCTGCCATGTAAAAGGTGGATCAGTCGTTCTTAAAGGATCCAAATCATTAAAACTTTCCGACCTTGAAAAAAGAGGGATAGCAGATGTAAATTCAATAACAATTATTGCCAATGAAGGGATTGGTTTTATGAAGGGTTATAAAAATAAATTGAAGGATGGAGAGGATAAGGTTCTTGCACAATGGATTATTCAAAATGCAGAAAAGGGTTGGGAGTAAATGAAAAGCGTACTTCTTGCATCTTTTTTATTTCTATTAGCTGATTTTTCTTTTGCTGAAGAATTAACTAATTACACAATTACATCTGATTCTCAAGTAAATACTTTAGAAGGTGATCTAGAAGCTAAGGGAAATGTAGTCATTAAGAGTAATAGTGGTAATTTTGAAGCTTATTCGGACAAGCTTTCTTTTGACAAGGATGATAAATCTCTAAAACTTATTGGTAATGTATATGTTAAAAATCTAGAGTCTGAGGGAATTTCAATTGAAGAAACATCTGGAGATGAGTTGACCATATTTACTGAAAAAGGACTTTTTGAATTCAAATCTCAAAATAAAAATAGAGTAAAAACAAAAATTAAATTCTAAATAAAGCTTAATCCCTTGGATTTATCCCCTTAAAAGGAAATATCCTTTTGAAATCAAGATCTGCAGTTGAAAAAATAGGTAGTTAAATTATCTTAATAGATGTCAAATTATCATGACTTTCTTATACCTTTAACCCCTCTTAAAGTCTTTTACAACATTTAGTAGTAGATTTATAGAGATATTCTTTTTTTAATGGAAGAGAAATTAACTCTTTTCAAGAATCGTAAAAGATTCGGTATCGAAAAAAATATTGATATTATCTTCAAGAATACTGCTCTAGTCTTGTCTAGTTTTGTAGCAATAATACTTTTAGGAATTATTTTAGTAGTCTTTTTTCAGTCATTTGAATCCTTTTCAAGATATGGCTTGAAGTTTTTAGTAACCTCTGAATGGAATCCTGTAAAGGATGAATACGGAGCTTTTAGCGCAATATATGGCACATTAGTAACCTCATTTCTTTCATTGTTAATAACTATCCCTTTGGGCGTTGGAACTGCAATATTTATTACCGAGGACTTTGTGCCGAAAGTTTTTAGAGAAATAATAGGTTCTTTTGTTGAATTATTAGCAGCAATTCCATCAGTTGTATTGGGACTTTGGGCAATATTTGTTTTGGAACCCTTTTTTAGAGCATTTTTTGTCTCTTTACATAATTTCTTTGGTTGGATACCTTTATTCAGTACAGAACCTACAGGTAGGAATTCATTGTTAGCAATTTTGATTTTAGTAGTAATGCTTTTGCCAATAGTGACTTCCATTGCGAGGGATTCACTTAATCAGGTTCCTAAAAAGCTAAGAAATGCGGCTTATGGAATTGGAGCAAGTAGATGGAAAACAATATTTTCAGTAATTTTGCCGGCAGCATTATCAGGAATTATGGCAGGTGTTCTATTGGCTTTAGGTAGGGCAATGGGAGAAACAATGGCTGTGACAATGATTATTGGTAATTCAAATGCATTTAGTTGGTCTCTATTATCTCCTGGATATACCATTTCCTCCATGCTCGCAAACCAGTTTGGTGAGGCTGATGGAAGTCAGGTTTCATCACTGTTTTATGCGGCTTTTGTACTGATGATCCTTTCTTTGGTAGTAAATATCTTTGCGCAGTGGCTAGTTAAGAAATTTAGTCTCAAATATTAGATAATTATGAATTCACTCTATTACCAGAAAAGATTATCAAGAAATATAGGAGATAAATTCTTTACTTCTTTATCAGTAATTTGCGCATTGATCGCAATACTCCCTTTGATTTTTCTAGTGACTTATATTCTCATCAAAGGTGGATCCCAAATCACACCAGAACTATTTACTTTAGAACCAAATCCACCTGGAGATGATTTAGATGCAGGTGGTATTAATCCTGCATTGATCGGAACATTAATAATAACTACCATTGCTTCAATTATCGCCATTCCAGTAGGTGTTGGTGGTGGAATATATTTAGCTGAATACTCTAAAGGTGGAGCTTTTTCAAGGTTTATTAGATTTGGGGTGAATGTTTTAGCGGCAGTCCCCTCAATAATTGCTGGTGTATTTATTTATGCCTTAATTGTTTCAACAAAGATCTTATTTGGAAGTATGTACAGTGGCTTGGCCGGAGGTATGGCACTTTCAATATTAATGTTGCCTACCGTGATTAAGACCACTGACGAAGGTTTAAAGTTGGTTCCGAATGAATTGAGATATGCCTCCCTTGGTGTAGGAGCAAGTATGTATACAACCATATTGAAAGTTACATTACCTTCCGCATTTAGATCTACTGCTACTGGCATTGTCCTTGGAATCGCAAGAGCTGCAGGTGAAACAGCACCTTTGATATTTACGGCTTTATTCTCTTATTACTACATAACAAGCTTTGGAGACTTGTTTTATGAGATGGGTTCTTTGGCTGTATTGATATACAATTTTGCTCTAGAACCATACGATGCACAGAATAAATTAGCCTGGGCAGCTTCCTTTATTCTTGTTTTATCGATACTATCGGTAAATATATTTTCAAGGATATTGGCCGCTTTTACTGAGAAAACCAAAAGAGTATAAATGATTAAAAATAATAAAAAAACACCGAAGAATATCATTTTATCTCTAGAGAATGTCTCTATTAGTTATGGAACTTTCGAAGCTGTAAGAAATGTTTTTTGTAACTTTAAAAAAGGCAATATAACATCTCTTATTGGTCCTTCTGGTTGTGGCAAATCAACTGTTCTTAGATCTTTAAATAGGATGAACGATCTTATTCCTAATTGCTCATTAAAAGGGACTGTACTCTTTGATGGGACTAATATTTACGATAAAAGAGTAGATCCAGTTGAAGTAAGAAGAAGAATTGGAATGGTTTTTCAACAACCAAATCCTTTCCCGAAATCTATCTACGAAAATATTGCATTTGGGGCAAGAATTAATGGCTTTACTGGAGATATGGATGAATTAGTAGAAAGTTCTCTAAGAAAGGCAGCATTATGGGATGAATGTAAGGATAAATTAAATGACAGTGGTTACTCTTTATCTGGTGGACAACAACAAAGATTATGTATCGCTAGAACTATTGCTATTGAGCCTGAAATAATTCTCATGGATGAGCCATGTTCTGCATTAGATCCAATCTCTACTTTAAAAATAGAAGAAACGATGCATGAACTTAAGAAGAATTACACAATAATAATCGTTACTCATAATATGCAACAGGCATTAAGAGTTAGTGATATGACTGCATTTTTTAATGCAATTGAGTATGAAGATGGTGATGGAGGAAAGGTTGGTTATCTTGCAGAATTTGACTCAACCAACAAAATTTTTAACTCTCCAAAAGAAAAAACCACTCAGGAATACATATCAGGTAAATTTGGTTAATGTTTAATTTTTACTTGTAAAAGAAAGATTTTTAGCTTTAAAACGGATTAAGGGTAGACAAACAGTATAAATACCTATATAGTTATTTCGAATTAGTAATTTTATTATTGAAAAACTACCCTTTTCTACCTTTCTTGATTTTTGCAGGGGCTCTCATAACAACTGCAACAATAGGATTGCCCGTATTTACTTCATAATTTAAGAGTATTTCTATTTCAGGTAATCTTATGGTTTCAATATTAAATAAAGAATTAATTGGAAGTCCTCATAAAACCTTAATAAAGGCAAATTTATTTGACTTTATAAAAAAAAGAGAGAATATGAATTTGTGTGGGAGTAAAAAATCTGTATTAAAACCATTTTTAAAAGTGGTTAATTTCTAATTTATTTATCATGGATAAAACTAAAGAACAGTTAGAAAAATTAAGAGAAGTAGCAGAAGCATCTCTTACAAAAACGGATGAACTTCAAAAAGTTCTTGCTCAAATCGAAGCTTTAATGTCTAGAGAAGAATCACAAACATTATCTAAGAAGAAGTAATTATTTAAAAATTATTTTAGGTTTTGTACTTTTAATTACACCTCTATAAATCCATTGTAGTTATTAATTGGTTATGCAGAACCCGTTCCAAAGTTTTCTGTTAGGTCTCGAGGTCTTACCTTCTTTAAGTAAAAGACCTCTTTAATTTGGATGTTTTTATTATATTTTTATAACCTGCTTATTTAGTTGATTACTTTATAGATTTCTTTCAAGCAAACATTTACATCGAAAGATTCAGTATTTACAACTTCTAATCCTGTTTTTTCTGTAACTTCAACAGTGGCATTGCATTCGTCTTGTTTAAGAGCCATGTAACTTGGCTTTTTATTTTCCATGTCTAGTTCAACACTTGATTCAGTTTCTTCCTTATATTGTTCCATTACTAATGTAAGTGCTTCTATTTCAACGGAAAAATTATCATTTGCTTTTGCCCCAAATGGCATGAAAAGAAATGGAAATAAAATCAAGGTTATTAATTTTTTCATTTCTACAAAATGTGTTTATTTTTTTTATAACGTGGATTGTCTGCTAAAGAAAGGGTTATTAGCTGTATAAATTTTTTATTATCTATTTCTACTAGTAGAAATTGATAATAGACATAAATTAATAGATAAATAAAATAAACGAGACTTTTAAGTATAAATTGGAGTATCTAAATGAAAAATTTAAGTCACTTTAATAGGATTTTTTTAGGATTTTATTTCGATAATTTCTTTTTCAGAAACAATTGCCCATTTTTTAAATGACTTTTTGCAGGGATATCCTCCTGTTAAGTCTCCAAATGCAGGCAAAAATAAAGTGTTTTTATTCTTATCCATTGCAAAGCACCTAAATGATAATTTATCTCCATTGTTTTTTATATAGATTTTTGGATGGTAATGTCCACAAATATTCAAGGTTTTATTGTTTGCTAAATTAACCGGTTCATGACTAAAAGTAATATTTTTAGTTTTTCTAATATCAAAAATTTTAATATTTTTAATATTGCAACCTACATCGTGATTTCCTAGGACTAGTTCAACGTTAGTTTTTAGTAGTTCAGGAAGATCCTCAACTTTTTTTTGAAGAGTATTATCTATTGAATATTTACTGTGGAATAAATCTCCTAATATTATTAATTTTTCAGGACTATATTTTTTTACTATGTTTTTCATTCTTGAAAAATTATTTTTATCTGAATTATTAGTAAGAGGTATACCATTTTGCTGAAAATAATCAGCTTTCCCAAGATGAATATCGCATATTAACAACTCTTTTGTTTCCGGGAGAAATAACGCCCTTGAAGGAAGCAATTCTAACAATGTATCTTCCCAACAAAATTTAAAAGAACTTTTTTTCATTTAATCACTATATTTTTTTATAAGTTTTTCTACTCTTTTTTCTATTGGCTCATTGCTTAAAGTATTTTTAAGTCTTTCAACTAGTAAAGGGAAAGCAAAAGGAGTTGGAGTTTTTATCTCGTTTAATACTATTTTTAAATTTTTTAATCTTTCTAATGATCTAGATATTCTTTTATTTTCTAATTGATATTCTTTAACTTCTTGATGCGATTGTTTTATCAAAAGATGGCCTTCTTCATATTTAGTAAAGACATCGTAGAAAAGACTTGAACTTATTTGAAGTTGGGAAGAAGTTTTTGTTTTGGTTGGATTATTTTGATTTACTAGTCCACTTATTTGGGCAATATTTTTAAATCTACGTTTTGTTAATTCTGAAAAATTAATTGCATTTTCTAAATCTTCTTCTAATTTTTTGTTATTCAAAAAGTAATCAGATTCTTTTTTTATTATGGAAAAATCATAATCTTCTGCAGTAGTTAAGCTGAATCCAAAATCATTAGCAGTAATACTAAATGTAGATTGTTTTAATTTTGCCAATCTCAAAGCCCATAAGAATGCAATTCCTTCATTTACAAATTTGCCATCAAGTGTAAAAACAAAAAGATTTGATAAATCCTTGGTTTTATATATTTCTATAAGGAATTCATCTTTCTTTGGAATATTTGAAAGAACTTTTTGTTTCTTCAATATTGGGCGTAATGAATTGAGTTCAGGATTTAAGCAATCATAATTTTCTAGTTCGTTGCATATATCTATTTCTTTTCTCAAACTCTCACAAAGTAGATCAGAAATTGCCATTTGACCTCCAACCCATGCAGGAATTAAAGAACTTTTTTTTGTTGATTTTTTAACGTATAAAATCATATCTCTTATTCTTACAAATTGAAGCATTTTGCCAGCAAAGTAAAATGTATCCCCGGGATTTAATTTTGAAGCAAAATTCTCCTCTAAATTACCTAAAGATTTACCTTTCATATATTTGACATTCACAAATTTGTCACTTGTAATTGTCCCAATATTGAACTTATGCATTCTTATTAATGATTTGTCCTTTACAAAATATTTAAAGTTTTCATTATTATTTTGTGATTCTTCTTTAACTATCTTTTTATATTTTGGGTATGCTTTCAGACATTTTCCTCCATATTCTAAAAAGTCAAGACACCAATTCCAATCTTGATCTTTTAGGTTTCTATAACTCCAGCAATTTTTAATTCTATCTTTCTCAATTTTCGGATCAAAACCATTTCCACATGCCAAACTTATTAAATGTTGTAGAAGCACATCATAAGATAATTCGGGAAGTCTAATTTCCTCAGATATACCACTTTTTATTATTCTTCTCATTGCACTAATCTCTAATAACTCTAAAGAATTAGTAGGCATAAAAATTATTTTTGATTTTCCACCTGGTCTATGAGCACTTCTTCCAGCTCTTTGGATAAGTCTAGCTAAATTCTTTGCACTACCAATTTGAACTATTTGATCTACAGGTTGGAAGTCAACTCCCAAATCTAACGAGCTGGTGCAGACTACCCATTTTATTAATCCGTCTTTAACCCCTTCTTCAACTCTTTTTCTATCTTCTTTATCCAGGGAGCCGTGATGAAGTGCAATTTTGTCTTCCATCTCTGGGAGAAAAAATTTAAGACATTGATACCATCTTTCAGATTGATTTCTCGTATTGGTGAATAATAAGGTGCTTTTATTTTTATCTAGTATTTTTAATAGTGAAGAATGACTTCTAATCCCAAGATGCCCACTCCATGGAAAGGTAGTTTCCTCCTCTGGTAAAACACTTATAATTTCGATCTCTTTTTGAATATTTGTACTTATAATTTTGGGTTTAATAGCGCTCATGCCAACTATTGCTGTTGCTGCTTCCTCAATATTCCCAATAGTTGCAGACATTGCCCAAATTTGTAAATTTTTTATATTACCTCTTAGCCAACTTAAAGATAACTCGCACTGGTTTCCTCTTTTACTACCCATCAATTCATGCCATTCATCAATAATTATTGATGACAACTCCTTAAACATATTATTAGATTCTTTATTAGAAAGTAAAAGAGATAAAGACTCTGGAGTGGTAATAAGAATATTAGGTGGTTTAGCTAGTTGCTTTTTCTTTTCATATGGGGTTGTATCCCCGTTCCTAATTTCAACACTGATTTCTTTATTAAAATGCAAAGCTGCTAATTGTATGGAATTTTTTAGATCTCTACTTAATGCTTTTAAAGGGGTAATTAATAATATATTCACACTTTTATTATTTTTGGGATCTTCTATCTTTGATAGAGGACCCATTAATGCAGCATAAGTTTTGCCGCATCCAGTAGGAACTTGTATTATTCCACTCTCTCCATTTAAAAATGCTTCCCAAGATTCGATCTGATAGGGTAGTGGCTCCCATTCATTTATGGAGAAAAACTGTTTAATTTTAGAAATTAAATTATTTTGCTTATTATTTTTCGTAATATTTTTCATGACATTTTTTTCATTAGTTCATAAGCATTCTCTAGGCTATCTGCATCATTAATATTTTTATCTTTTCTCCATTTGGTTATTCTTGGAAATCGTACTGCTATGCCTGACTTATGACGTTTAGAAATTTGTATTTTCTCAAAAGATATTTCGAATACCATTTCTGGTTTTAACGATCGAACAGGACCAAATTTTTCTATTGTATTTTTTCTTATCCATTTGTCTAGCTCTTTAATCTCAATATTCGTTAAACCAGAATATGCACTTGCAAATTTAATTAATTCTTTGTCTTTCCATAATGCAAAACTGTAATCTGTATAGAGACCAGCTCTTCTACCGCTACCGCCCTTAGCATAAATTAGAACAGCATCCAGTTGCATAGGATCAACTTTATATTTCCACCAAATACCTTTCTTTCTACCAGAGGAGTATATAGAAGTTTTTTTCTTAATTAATAATCCTTCAGTATTATTTTCTCGAGATTTTTCTTTATATATTAGAACATCAGCCCAATCTTTAGGAAAGATTAAATCACATATTTTGAAAATATCAGAGATATTATTCTTAGTTTTAATTTGCCATTTTGAAAAATATTTCTCTAACTCAATTCTTCTATTTTCTAATTTAATTTCTCTTATATCTCTTCCATTAATCTCTATAAGATCATAACCAATAAAAATAATTGGATATTTTATTTGGATAGATCTAGTAGGAGACTTTCTATTTATTCTTTTTTGAAGTAAAGAAAAATCAAAGGCAATTTGTTCTTTAAAATTCCAAACCAATAATTCCCCATCAAGAACAAAATCATCTTTTATATCCAACATTTTTTCTACTAATTCTGGGAAAGATTCATTGACTAATTCTTGCCCTCTTGTCCATAACGAAACATTGCCTGATCTTTTAATTAATTGAATCCTTATACCGTCGTATTTCCATTCAAATTGAAAATCATTTATTGAATGTTTTAAGATTTTATCTTCAAATGTATTCGCCAGTAGAAATGGAAATGGTTTGGAATTTAACTCTTGAAGATTGATATTCTTGTTAATTAAAAATTCATATGAATCAATTGAAGGCTCAAAATTCCCCATCAACCTATGGGAAATAATCTCTTCATCAATATTAATTAGTTTTGATATTGATTTTGTGATTAATCCTATAGAGACTCCTACTCTAAAAGTGCCTGTAAGAATTTTATTGAAAATTAGATGGTTATCTTCAGGTAATGTTTCCCAAATATTTTTTATTTGTAAATTTTTCTCTTCCTCATTAAGTTTTGATAAATCAGGTATTGTTTTGCTAAGTAATTCATTGAGACTTATATTTGATAATTTCTTTTTTCTGCTAGTACTTTTATTTTTAAGTAATAACGTTATTACCTCAGCAGAATCACCAACTTTTAGATAACAAGTATCAATTAACCATTCTGGATATTCATATATTTGAGAAAAAAGATTTTTTAAATATCTTCCACTAATAAATCTCTTATTATTTTTACCTGTCAGTAAATATATCGCCCATGAATTATCTATTGGATCATTAGATAAAAAATAATTCTTTAAAACTTCAATTTTATTATTTGTACTGTTACTTGAATCTAAATCTATAAATAATTCTGAAAAATTTTTTAAGCTCATATTTATTTACCGAAGAAAAGAACATTTATTGATTCCTTTTCAATTAAAAATTTACTTAAAGCTTCACTATCTCCATGATGAAAAAATACATTTTTTGCTTCAGACTTTTTTACTAATTCCAGAATCCCATCCCAATCTGCATGATCAGAGATTGGGAATCCCTTATCATATCCTGATCTTTTTCTTAGAGCTCTTATTGACATCCATCCACTCGCAAAAGCTGTTTGAATATTTTTGAAATTTTTTAAATAAGAGCCCTTACTTAAAGATGGCGGCAATAATATTAGACTTCCTTTAAGTTCATCAATCTTTTTTTTATTTTCGATTTTTATAGTATCTTTAATATCAATTCCAAGTTTTTTATAAATATTATTCATTTTATTAATACTGCCATGGGAATAAATATCCCCTTTAAAGTTTGTTTGACTAATTTCGTTTAATAATCTCTGAGCTTTTCCAAGTGAATAGCAGAAAAGTAAAGAAGTTTTTTCTGGTGAATTAGTTATCCATTTTGAAATATCATTTGCTATTTTATTTGAGTCATCCCACTTAAATATTGGTAAACCAAAAGTACATTCACTTATTAAATAATCAGTTTTTACTATTTCATATTGTTTGCAAGTCTCATCTTTTTGAAGCTTAAAGTCACCAGAAATTAGCCATTTTTCCTCAGCAAAAATAAATCTTATTTGACTAGATCCAAGGATGTGACCTGATGGATGAAAAGAAATATTGATGCCATTTATCTTAAATTCTTCTCCATATTCAAAAGTCTTAATTTTGATATTATCTCCAAATCTTTCTTTAAGAAGTATTGCAGTCTCCTCAGTAGAAATGTATTCATCACAGCCAAATGTAAAGTGATCAAAATGAGCATGGGTTATTAAAGCCTTTTTTACTGGCTTGCTTGGATCAATCCAAATATCAGCAAGTTCACAATAAAGATTTCCATCTTTATATCTAATTAAATATTCTTGTTTAGTTCTCAAAACTACATCTCTTTCAATGAAGTTAATTTAGCTAATTATGCCATCGCTTGTTTTGATAGAGCTATGGCTGAAATTGTTAGTAAAGCAATAACTACAAATTTGTTACTCCAATTAATCATGAATGAACTAATTTTGTTATGAGAACCTCTTTTAGATGACACAATTTTTTTCTGATTCAATATATGATTATTTTCTAAGTAATTTAAATTTTTAATCTCATTTATTAATTTAGATTCACAAGTTGATAGTTTTTCTACTTGATTTAATAAATCAATATCTTTAGGTTTTAATAAAGAGTTTAATTCTTTAATTTGGCTTTCGTTTTTAACAAGAAATTCACTAACTATTTCATCTGTTCCTAAACCTTTCTTTATATTAAGAAGAATGTTATCTCTTTGCCAAGATTCTTCAA
This sequence comes from Prochlorococcus sp. AG-347-I19, assembly GCA_003279105.1. GTDB lineage: Bacteria > Cyanobacteriota > Cyanobacteriia > PCC-6307 > Cyanobiaceae > Prochlorococcus_A. The sequence continues at coordinate 209,533 of QCBO01000001.1, read as the reverse complement.
GAGAATTTAAAATTTTGCTTATGCTCATTTGTAAGTATTTTTACTTATGATAAATTATTAATTTTTTCTTCTGTGGCTTATTTCTTTAAGTGATTAGAAAAAATTATTTTTATTTAAGATTTGCGAATAAGTCTGTTTGCAAAATATTTTATCTTTACATTTTCTACAATTTTTTTAGAACTGCTTTTGGTTTTAACTTTATTTAAGTTGATCACTTCATCTGAAACATTTTTTCCCGTTTCAAAATAACTTTTAATTTTTTTTAATTCTTCTTCATTTAATCTTTTTGTCGCACCTTTTGCGTTGATTCCAAGTTTCTTGCAGGCTAATAATATTCTATTACTTTCGACATTTAGATCTTTGGCAATACTAAAAATAGGAGTGTTGATAGACATTATTTTTTTTCCATGTAATTTATTATTTATACTAATTTATAAGTAATAAATTAAATATATTTTTAACTATTATTAATTTCAAAAACACTTTTAATTAAGCAACTTCATCTTCGAAATTATTTAAATCATTAAACTTTTTCTTCATGGTTGGGTTATTTCTAGTTAATTTCTTTACTGTCAAATCTTGAGATTTGCTGTCAGCAGATAAAAGATGTTTTTTCGAAAGAATTAAAGCTTCTTTGGTTTTTTGTAAATGGGTTATTGATTTATCAATTTCTGAAATTGCATCATTAAATCTATCCTGGGCAAGTGAAACATTTTTACCTACTGCATTTTTGAACTGCTCAAGAGTACTTTCAAAATTAGTTATGTCGTAATTCTCGCGTCTCATCAAATCAATTTGTGATTTATATTTTAAGGTTTCCATAGATGCATTTCTTAACAGAGAAATAATGGGCAAGAAAAATTGCGGTCTTATGACATACATCTTTGGAAATCTATGAGAAACATCTACTATGCCAGCATTATATAGTTCACTATCTGGTTCTAGAAGGGATACGAGCACTGCGTATTCACAAGATTTTTGCCTTCTATCTTTATCTAATTCTTTTAAGAAGTCTTCGTTTTTTCTTTTATTAGTTCCATTTAAACTTTCATTCTTCATTTCAAACATTATTGATACTATTTCTGTTTTATTTTCATCAAATTCTCTAAATATATAGTCCCCTTTACTTCCCGAAGAGGCATCATTATCCTTTTCGAAATATGAGTTTTTAAACGAAGACGCACGATTAAGATTAAATTGGGTTTCGCAATGGATTTCTAAGGTTTCCCCTACCATCTTTGTAGATAATCTAGACTTCATTTCTCTTAACTCTTGAATAGTCAGGTCTCTTTCACTAATTTTGCTTTTAAACTTTTCTTCAATTAATTTTTCATTAATTGAATGTTCAAGTTTCATCTTTTCAATGGAATTTGTTAGTGAAGAGTTCTCTTTTTCTAAATTATTAACAGCTTCACTTACTTTGTTTTTTAAAGATAATTCTGAAATTAAAGACTGGTTTTTGATTTCATCCTTCAACTTGATTAATTCATTATTCAATGTATTAATTTTATTTGTTGCTTGGTTTTTTAAATCATTGAGAGCATTTGTTTTTTTTTCTTCAGCTATTTTTAATTTAGATTCAAGAGTTTGGATCTCAGATTCTTTAATGCGATTTTGCTCTATTAACTGTATTTTTAACTCACGTTTTAAAATTTCTAAAGCTTTTTTATTATCTTCTTCAACCAAGATAAGTCTTTCTTTTATTTGTTTGTTAAATTCTTCGTCTTTTATCTGAAGAAGTATTTCTTCAAAGCTGCTGGGATCAATTCGGAAAGTTTTTCCGCATGAAGGACATTTAATATCTTTCATTTTTTAATTACAGAATTAATATTAGAAATGATTAAATATTCAAATTATGTAAAAAGAATATTTTTCTTGACTAAGAATAATCAATGATCCAATGTTATGCATTAAAAAATAAAATAATTACTCAATAAAAGTCATATTAATCCTGATTCCTTAAGAATATTTATTTTATTTGCTAATTCAATATCTGCAGATGATATTGAGCGGTCTAAAGTTTTGTGAGATGAAACTGTGTAACCACTATCATCAACAAATTCATCTTCGGTATCTTTTAGGTGGGCATTCTCATTTTGGAGATTTTTAAAATTATCCGACTTATATATATTTGACTTACTGGTATTACTATATCCAAAATTTGCAATTCCTCTGGCATCTAATGCTTCCTCAACTAATATTCCAACTACCTTAGATCTACTTATAGATTCGCTTTTGGATATTTCATCAATAATTTCAAGTACTCTCTTTCTAGGGAGATATCCTATTCTTTTAACTTTATTTTCCATGAGACTTTACATATGTCGATATTGTAACACTTCTGTCAAATATAATCAGATTTAAAAATAATAATCAAATGTAAATATTAATAATGAGATTAAAGTATAATTATCAATAACACTTATAAAGGTTATTTCTTTAATATTCATGAATTTAGTTTTATATGCTTCTTCTGATTACTCTTTCAGATTGTGTCGGTTTCTGAAATATTTTTTAATTTAAATTCTATATATTATGAGAGACAAATTATATGATAATGCTGATAGCTTTGCAATGTCGTTTGATGAGGAATGGGAAAAGACTGATTGCGATGATATACGATTAAAGATAAATAAGGTATTTGAACTTTTATCAGATCACCCTTTTTTAATTTCTAATCCAGAAAATGCCAGAAAAATTGCAGAATTTAGGATATTTTCATTAAAAAAATTTCAATAAATATTTTTTAATTTGAATAAATAATTTTGAATTAGTCTTAATTACTATAGTTTTAAATATTTGGTGAATTAAAAAATCCTTTACTGTATAAAAATATTATTATGCCAATAATTGGACCTATCCCGAAAACAAACAGTACTAATTTTGCAGAATTTTTTGTTTCACCTAATTTTTGATCTTTTAAATTTGAATTAGTTTGATTTTTTTTTGAATTTTTCTTTTTCATGAAAGATATACTACTACAACGAGACTTTAAAAGATTTTGAAATGTTATGAGATTTGAAATAATTTTTCAATTTAACAAAATTGTTATGGGAGTCAAAAAAGATCGTATTGTATAATGTAAAGAATACTAAGGGAATATGAGTGCAACTAAGAGAGAAGAAGTATGTTCTCACCTTAGATATATAAGGTTAGAGCTCAGAGAGATGCATCAAATGCTTATCAAAGAAGATTTGTTGCCTGATCTTAATGAGGCAAAGGAAGTACTCGCACAGCTTGATGCTTTATTGGATTTATTATCAAAAAAGAGTAACGAAGATAAAAAGCCAATTTTGAAAACTTCCGGTTAATTTTAATATTTTAAAGATAATTTGTAGTTGATTCTATTTTTTTTCTATTATCGTGCATCTGCTCTAATTTATTGTAAATTTCTTTAATTTGGATTTGTATCAAATCTGTCGAATGTATATTACTTAACGCATCTAATGTTGATAGAAGGCTTTCTTTGGCATCAATTAAATGTCTACATTCTTTACTGCCTGCTTCGTAGGACATAGGATTTTTGTTTAAAAAATTATATTCTCAAATATATTAAAAATTCTTCCGTAGTGCTTGATACTCTTATTAAAACGACGCTTATTATTGTATTTTTAAATACAGAATAAGAAATTATTTTTACTAATATTTAATAAAAACAAATGCAAGAAAACTCAAATGACTATAAATTTTGTATCAAGTTGGCTTTAGATAATGCAAAGCAAAGAATTAATCTACTAGATAATTCTGATAAAAATTGTGTCATAGAAGAATATAAGGAATGGATTAATGATGGTTTAAATAAACATACAGTTTTACTACTAAGAGATGATCCGATCATTTAATTATGATGTAAAAATATTTTCTAATTCTTTCTACTTGAAGTGACCCTAAATAAAAAATAAAGACTTACAATAAAAATTATTGTCAGAATAACAGTTAATGAAGAAAAACTATCCATATCTATATTAATTAAAAAATTTATTTAACTATAACAGTTAGCTTAAATGAGAACTGCATTCAGTTTTCTTTAAAAAGTGAAAGAATAAATTTATTCAAACTTTCTTTTTCTAAAAATATTTTTTTGTTCTTATAGTTTTTTAATTTCTTAAAAATTAAATCAACTATGTGCTCTGATTTTGAAGTCATATATTAAATTTATTTTTCCAATAAATAAATTTTCTCTTCACCTATTTTATCTGGCTTTGTTATCTTACATCCTTTATCTTTTTCCATATTACAATCTTTTGTAGCAGGAACAGATTTCCAGGTGCAAATTTTTTCTTTGGAATCTTCTTCTAAAATATTCCAACCATCATCCAAGTATTCTGAAATACCATCCTTTCCACAAGAAAACTTTATTTCCATTCTTTTCTTTTCTGAATTAGGATTCTCATCAATATTTTTTTCTAAATTATTTATGGGATACTCTTTATTAGTTGATGTCCTGCAAGAAATTAAGAAAATTGAAATTAGTATTATAAGTGGAAATTGTTTTATTATTATCATTTTTTTAAATTTTGATGATTCTAAATTATTTAAATTATAATTTATTTTGATTCTATTAATTTTAAAAGTTTATCCATTTTATTCATCAATTCTTTAACATCTCCTGGCTTCGGTAATATTAATTCTTCCGTAACTTCTAAATGCATTTTCTTTAAGTTTTGCCTCAAATCTTTTAAATGCATTTTTACGTTTTCTTTCTTTTGCTTTACATCAGTCATAGAAATAAAATTTTAACTCTATTAAACTTAAAGTTACTATCATAATATTGAGATGTTCATTTGTAGAGAATAATTCAAAATTTAATTTTTTAAATTTTCTATTTCATAGATTTCTTCCCCACCATAACAAAAATTTGTAGATATCATTTTTAATTCTCTATTTTTAATTCCGGTTATATTTTTATTTTTAATAATATAATTTTTAGCAATTGCTTCACAATCTAATTTGTTTTTTGAATGTTTAATAACTGGATAAAAATAAGCCAGTATAGTAATTACAAACAAAAATATTATTATTGATTTTTTTTCATTCTTAATAAATTCTTTAGATGTTTTTTGGGCTTTTAATATTTCTATTAGTAATTTATCTGGTAATCCTATTTGAACAAATAATAACTCTACCCACCAGGGAAGATCCTTAGCTTTCTTTTTCCTTAAGTTTTCGGAAGTATTCATTTTTTTGACTTCATAGTTTTGGTCTCTAACGTTTTTAGAATTAGTTGTTTCTTTTTTACTCATATCATCTAATGATTTATTAGGAATGTAGAGGTTTTATTTTGATTTGAAAACTATATTTTTATTTTATGTGTTTTGATTTAATTTATCTATGAATTTGAGTATTGTTAATCTGTATTTAAGATTTTAAATGGCAAAAAAAAGAAGGAAGTTAAATAAAGAGTTTGAGAGAAAAATATATTCATCAAAAAAAAGTGTCGAATTAGTATTGGCAAAAATCTATGATATCGATGATGAAGATATACAAAAAGAATATATGAGCGCTTTTAACAAAGTGGTTTACTTATATGATGAATTAAAAGAAGATTATGAACAACAAGGATTTTCTGATAATTCAGAAAAACTACTCACAAACTACAAAGATGCTTTTAATCTTTTTGAATCAGAATTTGAAATTTAAATTAAATTTCTAATTACTTTTTGTAAGGTTTTACTGGTATTTCAATTGGCTTTCCTTTTTGGAGATTAGATCTTTTCTCATTTAAATTTTTTATACAAATTGATACCCTTTTTTCCTTCTTGCAAAATCTTTTTATTTGGTAGTCAGAAAATGCGAATGATTCATTACATAATGAAAAAAAGGCCAATAAAAATATAGAAAAATTAAATGCTAATTTCATTTGTTCTCTCCTAAATATTTTCTAATTTTCTTTAATTTAACTACTTTGTATTGTAAATATCTATAATTTGTATCAGTTCTTCTTTACTTAAGTCTGTTGAAATAAAAACTTCTTGGGCTGTTTTACCCTTTCTTGCTATTGCTTTATATCCGTTTATAGTTTTTACAGACAATCTAATTATCAATTTAGAAGATCTTCCCCTGGCTCTTGAAATAGCGGCTGGAGTTACTGTCTTGATATTAATATCCAGTGCTAGTTTTTGGAGTATTGGAATTAAACCTTCTATGTTTGTACTATGATTTAAAACTAACCTTCCCAATTTAGATTTATTTTTATTCTATTGAGAAAAATTTATTTCTGAGAAATTAATTTTAGCTTTAAAATGATTAAAAATTTTGAAGTTCTGTTATATTTATGTTAGCGATTTAAATTTAATGATCTTTCAAATAGGTTGGGCAGCATTGGCTGCAATTTTTACTTTTTCAATTGCAATGGTTGTTTGGGGAAGGAATGGAGATGGTTCCATTGATATATGATTTCATTTTTAACTTATGAAGTCTATTTAAGTAAATTTCTTATCCTTACATCCTTTGTTTTACTCATATTAATAACATTTTCTGTAATTTATATATCTTATGTCTCTTGGAAAGATAAAAAAAGATTAAAAAAATAGATATTATTTTTGCTCTTTTTTCTTGTCCTTAATTCTGAGCTCTTCAATTAATTCTTTTGCTTGTACCATTTTTGATATGCTGCTTTTGTAAATCCCAATATCTTTTTCTGCTTTATTAGCAGATAAGTTTAATTTTTCAAAGATATCAGAGGTTAACATATTTGAATCTGATTCATTTTTCTTTTTAAAATCTTGGGAGTTTGAAATTAATATATATATTCCTAAGTTCAAAATCCTTGAGGGATAAAGTTTAGAATTGCTTTTTTCAATTAATAATTTCAAAATATCTTTAGATGTTTTATCTTTGAATTCCTTTTGAGATTTTTGAGATATTTCATTAATTTCCTTTGCTTCAAAATTTGCAGAACTGCATAAAGAATCAAAAAGTAGATCCAAGTGTTTTTCAGGTTGATATCCCTTCATTAATTCTTTGAATGTTTCGGTGAGGCCGATACAAAAGAGATAATCTTGCGAAAATTCATTTTGATGGTTTAGAAGATTAAGTTCGACAAGCATTTCATCAACTATTCTTTTATATAATCCAGGAATGACGTAAGGAAATTTTTCATGAAATACCTTTTTGCTATCAGAAACAGTCAATTTTTCTTTCAATTTTTTATATGTAAACCTTAATAAGGTTAGCGTATGTTGACTCAATATCGTTAATATCTAATAAACAGATAAATATTATTATGATCCCTTTAGTATTAGAAGAATCTGGTGGTAGTGAAAGAGTCTTTGATATTTATTCGAGACTATTAAGAGAGAGAATAATCTTTTTGGGAGAACAAGTTACTAGTGAAACTGCTAATAGAATTGTTGCTCAATTATTGTTTCTTGAAGCAGAGGATCCAGATAAGGACATTTATATGTACATAAATTCACCTGGCGGATCAGTATATGATGGATTGGGTATCTTTGACACAATGCAGCATGTTAAGCCTGACATTCATACAGTTTGTGTAGGCCTTGCAGCTAGTATGGGTGCATTTTTGCTTGCGGCAGGTACAAAAGGTAAAAGAAGCAGCCTTAGACATTCAAGAATAATGATTCATCAACCACTTGGCGGGGCTAGAGGACAAGCCAGTGATATAAGAATTCAAGCAGATGAAATTTTGTTCTTAAAAGAGCGACTTAATACTGAATTATCAGAGAGAACTGGAAAAGACTATGACACTATCAAAGAAGATACTGATAGAGATTTTTATATGTCACCAAACGAAGCTGTTGAGTACGGTTTAATTGATTTGGTATTAGATAAAAAACCTATTAAAGTCTAACTTAATAATTGAGGCGTTCTTTCTTTCTCAGGAATTTTGGTGAATTTGGAAAGAATACTTACAAACTCATCACCGTCTAATGTTTCTTTTTCAATTAATAGGTCAACTATCTTATCCATAGCTTCTCTGTTTTTGCTTACTATATCGTAAGTTTCTTTATAACAGTCCTTTACCATTACTCTTATACTTTCATCTATTTGTTTAGAGATTGAATCAGAAACTTCGCTTCTAGTCATTAAATCTCTACCAACAAATACTTCTTGATTACCACTTTCTAAAGCTATCGGACCTAAATTACTCATTCCAAATCTGGTAACCATTTGGCGTGCCATTGAAGCAACTTGTTGGAAATCACCTCCAGCTCCTGTGGTAATCTCACCTTTTCCAAAAACTACATCTTCAGCAGCTCTTCCCCCTAAAGCACCCATTATTCTCGCTTTTAGTTGAGCCCTACTAACAAGGGTTTGTTCATCGTCAGGGGTAAACCAAGTTAATCCTTTAGCCTGACCTCTTGGAATGACTGTAACTTTTTGAACAGGATCATGAGCTTTAACAAGTGAACCTATAAGAGCATGGCCAACTTCGTGATAAGCGATTAATCTCTTACTTCTTCCGTCTGTTAGAGGAGAACCTTCCATCCCTGCGACAATCCTATCTACAGAGTCATCAATCTCTGAAATACTAATAGAGTCTTTTCTCCTCCTAGCGGTTAATATGGCAGCCTCATTTAATAGGTTTGCTAAATCTGCTCCAGTAAACCCTGGTGTTCTTCTCGCAATGCTTTCAAGCGTTAAGTCCTCTTGAAGTTTCTTATTTCTGGCATGAACTTCTAATATTGATAGTCTGCCCTTGATATCAGGTGCATCTACAGTTACTTGTCTATCAAATCGACCTGGTCTCATTAGAGCTGAATCTAGAACATCTGGTCTGTTTGTGGCTGCAATTATAATTATCCCACTATTCCCTTCGAAGCCATCCATTTCAGTAAGTAGTTGATTAAGAGTTTGTTCTCTCTCATCATTGCCTCCACCAATACCTGCACCTCTTTGCCTTCCTACAGCATCGATCTCATCAATAAAAATTAAACAAGGACTATTCTCTTTAGCTCTTTTAAATAGGTCTCTAACTCTACTAGCACCAACACCAACAAACATTTCAACAAATTCAGAACCAGATAGTGAGAAAAATGGTACGCCTGCTTCACCTGCGATTGCTTTTGCTAAAAGGGTTTTGCCAGTACCAGGAGGCCCTACCAATAATACGCCTTTTGGAATCCTTGCTCCAACAGAAGTAAATTTTTCTGGTTTTTTCAAAAAAGTGACGACTTCTTGCAAATCTTGTTTGGCTTCATTAACACCTGCTACATCATCGAATACAACTCCTGTTTCAGCTTCCATTGCAAATCTTGCCTTTGTTTTTCCAAATTGCATTGCTTGGCCAGGACCTCCGGGCATACCATTTGACCTCCTTGCCAACAAAATTAAACCTCCAATTAAGATAGCTGGAAAGAGTAAATTACCTAAAATTCCTAATGCAGGAGGGGCTGTTTTGACTGGATGAACATCAAAACTGATCCCTTCATTTTTTAAAATATTTATAAGTTCTGGTGTTAAGCCCGGAAGATCTACACGTAACCTTTGAACCTTATTATCTAAATCTGAATCTATTGTCTCTATAACTGCATTTCTGCCTCCCTCAAAAATATCAACAGATGTAACTCTTCCTGAATTAATGTAATCTAAAAATCTTCCGTAACTAACTCTTGCTACCGCAGTATTTCTTGGTGCAACAGTAGTCCCATTAGATTTCAGCGAATCAACATTGCTCGAAGATAAAAATTGGTAAGAAAGTGCTATTACTAAAAGAATAGGTAAAGCCCATAAAATTAATGTTTTAAATTTCTGATTCATTAATTTGTAGAAAGTTAATTCTAAGATTGTAGAATGAATCAGTGCATTTCGTTGATATTTACTCTAACTTTATGCTTATACTACTCTTGAATGTATCCAATTTATAAATGAAATTTGAGATCAAAGATAAGGTTAAGTTAATTGCGCCAGTCTCTTACTTGAAGACTTCAGATAATATGCCAATGTTAAGACCACCTGATCTAGTGGCAATTGATGAAATTGGGGAAATCCTATCAATCAAATCTCCAGATACTGTTGAAGTAAAGTTTAGAAGAGGTTCTTTTTTAATTGATATTGATAAGATTGAGAAAAAACTAACTTAAAAGTTTTTCTTCCACATATTAGAAATTTTTAAACATATTTTTTCATTTCCAGAAATACTTAGAAAAGGTTTTGGAAAATATTTCTTAGTTAATTTAAGAATATCTAACGAAGATATTCCTTCTATTTTTGAATATAAATCGAGCTTAGAGATGGGTGAAATTCCATAACTAATTAATTGTATCTTTCTCTGTAGAATTTCATCTAGTGATTGACTACCTAATAGAAAAGAACCTTTTAGCTTTTCTTTAGCTAAAAATATTTCAGCATCAGTCAACGGATTAAAAAGTAAATTTTTCCATAGTGTTGATAAAAGTTCAAAAGCAAAAAGTGCTTTCTTATTAGATACTGATAAATAAATTAAAAATGGGGCATTCCCACTCCTAATAGGATAATAAACACCTAAATCGTAGGTGATACCATGGTTCTCTCTAAAAAGTTTAAATAAAGCACCGCTCATTCCGTAAGATAAATATGACTCCAAAACCTTAAACATTAAATATTCACTACTTTTTCGCGAGCAAGTTTGGTTTCCCATCATTATTATTGTCTGATTTGAATTATTGTTATTAAAATCAAATCTATTGTTAGAACTTAAATCGTGATTTATAGTTCTTGATTTTTCTTCTAAGGGTTTTTTTTCTAATTTTTCTATATTTATGCCATTTATTTCTAAATTATTTGAAATTAAATACTTATCTCGCCTTTTGAAATTATTAAACTCAAGCAAAACATCTTCATAGGTAATCTTTGAGACATCTTTTGCATTACCATTTGTATTAAATGCATAAGGATGATTTGAGTAAACAATTCTTCTCCAGTTTTCAAAACAGATATTAAATGGATTCTCTTTATCTTTTTTTAAAAAATTAATTGAAGATTTTTTTACTTTTTGAAATTCAATTTCTAAGAGAGTTGGTTTATTAATTATTAAATCTAACAAAGGGTATAATTTGCTGAAATGTTCATTTAGGGATTTAATGCTTATTGAAATACCATCTTCAAATACTTCTTTATTTAATTCTGCTCCATATGACTCAATATACTCCGAAAGAGTGAAATTATTAAAACCCTCACATCCTCTTGTAAGTAATGAACTGAGGATTTTATTTATACCTTTTTTGCCAACACTATCCACATCACTGCCTCCTTTAATCCAAATTGAAGCAGTTGAAAAATCCCTTGTTTTATTATTTAAAAAATATCTTTTTAACATTTACTAGGGGATGCAACTAAAGTGAATTTTTTTCCACGAATATATTTTGTGATCTCTTTGAAGTTATCCAAGTCATTCCAATATTTTAGATGACATTCTAAATTATTGATTGAAGATTTTCTCCCCCAAAGAAATTCATTTCCAAAGAATGAAGAGAGTTGTGTAGATGTCTCTAAATTAAATATATAATTACTTTTCACAATATTAATTGCTTTTTTTATTTCACCCATAGTCAAGGCATTACAAATTGAAATCTCATCAATTGTTTTATTAATTTGCTTTTCTACTAAATCAATATCTTTGGACTCACAACTTGATTCAATTATAAATAATCCGCCTAATTCTCCAGCATTTACATCTACAAATATCGATTCAACAAGATTACTATCTTCTTTTAAAATTTTAACTAATCTGCTGTTTCTTCCAACAGAGAGTATTGATGCCAATATCTCTAGTCCAATAATATTTTTTTGATCATTTAGGTTTGGGATAAACCAAGCCATAAATATTCTTGAAAACTCTAAATTATCAAACTTAACTGACTCTCTACCATTCCTAATTTTTAAAGAAGGTTTATTTTTTAGATTTATTAAATTTGGACTTTTTTTTATGCCAGATAGATCACTTTTTTCAAAAATTTTATAAATTTCTTCAGAGAGATTCCCAGCAATTGCGATACAAATTTTTTCGGTAGTGTAATGTTTGCTATGAAATTTCACAAGGTCATTTATCTCTAAGTTTTTAATACTATGTTCAGTTCCCAGGATCGAATTGGCATAATTAGGACTTAACCAAACCCTTTTCAAAAAATAATTAAATAATCTTTCTTCAGGCTGATCATTTTGCTGTTTTATTTCATCAATAACTACACCTTTTTCTTTTATAAATTCATCAGGATTAAAGTCTGGAGCAATGACAATATTTGTCAAAAGAGCAAGTGATTCTCTAAAGTTATTGGGTGGAACTAAGACATGGTAATGTACATCATCATAACCAGTTGAAGCGTTACTTAATCCGCCTAGTGATTCAATTTTATGGTCAAACTCACCTGGCATTATTTTGTTAGATCCTTTAAAAATCATATGTTCAAGAAAATGAGCAGTGCCGTTTTTATCAACATCCTCAAATGAAGAACCTGCTTTGCACCAAATATCAATGCTTATAAGCGGCAATTCTTTATTATCCACAAACACGCATCTAGTTTTGCTTGAATGGGTGTAGTAGTTAACAACTCCGACGTTCATTTCGATCCTCTCTTTAAATTCTATTTTGGTACTTTTTAGCCTTGTTGTCTGAATCTTTAACTAAAACAAAATTAAATGATCCTCTAATTTTGGAGTTATTACAAAATATTAGAGAGCATAGATCCATTCTTGAAGACCTTGAGACTATAAAAATTGACCCAAAACTAACTAACATAATATCTAAAGAAATAGGCAGAGAACTCTATATAGAAAATGAATTTCATAAAGCAAAAGGATTTAGAAAGTTACATATTGAAGTAGCAGAATTTTCAAAGAATCTGAAAATATTACACTGCGTTTTTTTCCCGGATCCTAAGTTTGATATTCCAATTTTTGGCATGGATTTGGTAAAAATAAATGATAATGTCTCTGCTGCCATTGTTGATTTATCCCCAGCATCGCAAAACCAAGGTTTGAAATACGAAAAATTACTTTCTGAAGTTGATAAAAGTTCTTTTACCTCTTTGAGAGAGATTCCTAAATGGGGGGGTATTTTTTCTAATAATGTATTCTTTGCTTCCTTAAAAAGTAAATCTGAAAAAATTGATTTTTGTAGAGTTGTGGATCAATACCTTTCTGTTTTGATCAAATTAAGTAAGAAAGCTAAAATTGAAGTTAATGAGGGAATTATCCAAGAGAGAATAGATTTTCAAAAAAATTATTGTGTTCAACAAATGAAAAATGAAAAGACTAGTATGGTGCTTCTAAAATATTTTGATAAAAAATGGGTCAATAACTATATAAAAACAGTTCTCTTCGATTTTTAAAGAAATGAAAATATTAAAAAATTTATTTATTTATTTTTTATTATTTATACCAATATCTCTTGGGGTTATTTCCTGTTCTGGGAATAATAAATCTAGTTCAAAAATTAAAGAGGAAATAACTTCAGATTTCATTCCTCCTATTACAGCTGTTGCCGCACTAGGTAAACTTTCTCCTTCGGGAGAGATTAGGCAATTGGCAGCTCCAATAAGTCAGTTTGGATCTTCCCCCCGAATTGTCGAAATTTTTGTAAATGAAGGAGATTTTGTAAAAAAAGGTGATATCCTGGCAATCTTTGAAAATGGAGAAAAATTAATTGCTGATCTTGAAAGAAATGAAAATCTAATTAAAGCTATTAACGAAGAAATTATCCTAAAAAAAGATCAAATTCAAAGGTATGAGTCAGCTTTGAGTAATGATGCATATTCTTTTGTAGATTTTTCACAGAGAAAAGATGAATTATTAAAATTGCAAAAACAAAAAATAAACCTCATCGGAGATCAAAAAAATATCAAGATAGATCTATTTAATTCAAAACTAAGGAGTCCAATAGATGGTTTTATCCTTGGAATAAATACGAGAGTTGGTGAAAGGCCCCAAAATGAAGGGATTTTGGATATTGGTTCTAGTCAAAAAATGGAAGCTTTGATAGAGGTTTATGAATCTGACATCGATAGAGTCTTTATCTCTCAGAATGTTGAATTAAGCAGTGAGAATGGCGGTTTCCAAAAAAATCTTAATGGAAAGGTGATTAGGATTAGTCCTCAGGTAAAACAAAGAAAAGTTTTATCGACTGATCCAACAGGGGATGCTGATTCGCGAATTATCGAGGTATTAGTCAAACTAGATCAAGCTTCTATAGATATCGTTCAAAACTATGCAGGAATGAAAGTGATTGCTAAATTTATTCCCCAATGAGTTTTTCTTTTTTAAAATTTAGAAAAATTCCATTAGCTTGGTTGTTATTAACTAGGCAACCATTAAGATTAGCAGTTGCTATTGCTGGAATCAGTTTTGCAGGGATCTTGATGTTTATGCAATTAGGTTTTAGAGATGGTTTATTTGACACGAGCGTAACTATTCATAAACTTCTAGATGCCGATCTTGTTTTGATAAGTCCCAGATCAAAAAGTTCTATAAGCATGAGTGGATTCCCAAAAAGAAGGTTAATTCAAACTCTCGCTGTAGAAGATGTTGAAAAAACTGCTCCCGTTAATCTAAATTATTTACTTTGGAGAAATCCCGAAAATCTTAAAACTAGATCAATACTTGCATTAGGTTTTAATCCCTCTGATTCACTTCTTTTAGATGAGGGTTTCTCAAAGAAAGCTTATAAATTGAGAAATCCATCAAGAGTTCTTTTTGACAAACTATCTAGACCTGAATTTGGACCTATTGAAGAATGGTTCTTATCTGAAAAAAAAGTTGAGACTGAGGTTGCTGGGAAAAGAGTAATTGTTGAGGGACTTGTGGAGTTGGGACCATCTTTTGGTGCAGATGGTAATTTGATAACTAGTCGAGAAACCTTCTTAAGACTTTTTCCTGCTAATCCTCCTGGCAGTATAGAAATTGGTTTGGTAAAGCTAAAAAAAGGATCCGATCCTAAATCGATTTCAAGGATATTAAATAACTCACTCCCAAATGATGTTAGGGTTCTTACTAAAAATCAATTTATAGAATTTGAGAAGAATTATTGGAAAAATAGTACTGCAATAGGTTTTATATTTAGTTTGGGAGCATTGATGGGTTTCGTTGTAGGGTGCGTGGTCGTTTATCAAATTCTTTATAGTGACGTTACAGATCACCTCCCAGAGTACGCCACCTTATTGGCAATGGGGTATAGACTTAAGTCCCTTTTCTTTGTTGTAGCTAGAGAGGGGTTTTTGTTGGCATTGTTTGGTTATTTACCTGCTTATTTCTCTGGTCAAATACTTTACTCAGTCATAAGAAGTTCTACTAAACTCCCAATAATAATGGATGCAGATAAAACTATTTTAATTTTCGTATTAGTTTTAGTCATGTGTATGGGGTCCGCTGCTGTTGCGATGCGTAAATTAGTTGACGCTGATCCTGCCGAAATTTTTTAATAATTGAAGATAAATGGTTAAAGCTAAGAAATTAAAAAATAATGTTAAAAACGTTAAAACAGTCTCAATAAATAATTTGAGTCACTTTTATGGAAAAAATGAGAATAAAAAACAAGTTCTTAATGACGTGAATTTAAATATTGATAAAGGAGAGTTGGTTCTTTTGAAAGGACCTTCTGGATGTGGTAAAACGACTCTTTTAACATTAATTGGTGCCTTGAGAACCTGTCAAAGTGGGAATTTAACTGTATTAAATAATCAGTTAAATGGAGCATCAAGGAAAACTCGTCAGATTCTTAGAAGAAGTATTGGAATGATTTTTCAAGGTCACAATCTTTTGAGATGTTTGACAGCAGAACAAAATGTCCAGATGGGTGCCGATTTAATAAAAGGTTTAACATATTTGCAAAGACGTGAAATAGCACGGAATTGGTTGTCAGCAGTAGGATTAGAAGAACATCATAAAAAGTTGCCAAATGACTTATCTGGTGGGCAAAAACAAAGAGTAGCAATTGCTCGAGCTTTGTCTGCTAACCCAAAACTTTTATTAGCTGATGAGCCCACTTCTGCTTTAGATAGCGTCACTGGAAGAGAAATAGTAACCCTTTTAAGGAAACTAGCAAAAGAGCAAAATTGTTCTGTACTTATGGTGACGCATGATCCAAGAATTTCTGATATGGCTGATAGGATATTAAATATGGAAGATGGTAAAATATATAGTGCTCATAGTGAGCTAATATAATTAAAAGTTAAAAATTTTATGTCTAAGAGAAGGAATTTAAAAAAAGAAAAGCAGGAACGTAATAGAGCCTATGCTAGAAAATTCAAAAAAAGGAAATTAAGAACCGATGGAAGACCTGATGGTGGAAACGTTACAGGTACTGCAAATAATGGCGGTGCAGCTGATTAAAGAATATCTTTTATTTTTATCTTTTGAAATTCAATATATTATGCATATTTAAGAAATAATCATGAATGTAAGTATTGTTATACCGACTTACAATAGATTACCCATATTAGAGAAATGTCTATTTGCGCTTGAGAATCAAAAATTAAATACAAATATCAGTAATTATGAAGTAATAGTAGTTGATGATGGATCAACAGACGGGACAACCTCTTGGATAAATAAAAACAAAGCTAATCTCCCACACGTGCTTCTATTTCAGCAAGAACATGGAGGGCCTGCACTTGGAAGAAATCTGGGAGTAATAAAATCAAAATATGAAATTATTATATTCATTGATAGTGATCTTATTGTTTTAGACAATTTTATAAATTGCCATGTAGAAAAATTACTTGTCTATTGGAAAAAAAATGATAAAAAATGTTTTACCTATGGCTCTGTAGTCAATACATCTAATTTTCTAAATCCTCAGAGTGAAAAACATAAAATAATGGACACTTCTTTTGCATACTTTGCAACTGGGAATGTAGCGATATCAAAAGAATTAATTTTAAGTGTGGGATTATTTGATACTTCTTTTAGTCTTTACGGTTGGGAGGATTTAGAACTTGGAGAAAGATTAAAAAAAATTGGGACAAAATTAATTAAATGCCCAAATGCAGTAGGTTTTCATTGGCATCCGCCATTTAATTGCGAACAGATAGATTCATTAATAGCTCAAGAAAAAGAGAGAGCAAAAATGGCTTTAGTGTTTTATAAAAAACACCCAAATTTAAGGGTTAGATTAATGATTCAATTAACTCCTCTCCATAATTTTCTTTGGCAAATTCTTTGCTTGGGAGGATTTATCAGTATTGATAGAATCCTTCCTTTGTTAAGGTTCCTAGTAAATATAAGAAGAAATAGACTTGCACTTGAGATACTTAGGATCCCTTTAAATATGATTTACATTAAACAGTTAACCAAATCAAGATAAAAAACTTTAAGAAATACACATCACTTGCTAGAATGGATGAAATAAAATTTCACACATCTGACAGTTTCGGGTGAATTATTAATATTAATTCCCCGTCAGATGGAGGCTAACCCGAAACCTATTTAAATTATGGCTGTTGTATCACTATCAGAAATGATGGAAGCTGGTGCTCATTTTGGGCATCAAACTAGACGTTGGAATCCCAAAATGTCTAAGTATATATATTGCGCGAGAAATGGAGTTCATATTATTGATCTTGTAAAAACAGCATTGTGTATGAACAATGCATATAAATGGACGAGAAACGCTGCAAAAAGCGGTAAACGTTTTTTATTTGTCGGGACAAAAAAACAAGCATCAGATGTAGTAGCTCAGGAAGCTACACGCTGTGGAGCTGCGTATGTAAATCAAAGATGGCTTGGAGGGATGTTGACTAATTGGACAACAATGAAAGCTAGGATTGAAAGATTAAAGGATCTAGAAAGAATGGAAAGTAGTGGTTCAATAGCAATGAGGCCAAAAAAAGAAGCTGCAGTATTAAGGCGAGAACTTGAAAGATTACAAAAATATTTAGGTGGACTTAAGGGTATGAGAAGATTACCAGATGTAGTCGTATTGGTTGATCAGAGAAGAGAATCTAATGCAGTATTAGAAGCTAGAAAATTAGATATCTCATTAGTATCAATGTTGGATACAAATTGCGATCCGGATTTGTGTGAAGTTCCAATTCCTTGTAACGATGATGCCGTTAGATCTGTGCAACTTATTTTAGGAAGACTTGCAGATGCCATAAATGAGGGTAGAAAGGGCTCTAATGCCGAAAGAAAGAATTAAATTCAAATTTAAAACTTATTAATCACTTTTTTTATTAATTCAAATGGGAAACATTACAGCAAAACTTGTAAAAGATCTTAGAGACAAAACTGGCGCAGGAATGATGGACTGCAAAAAAGCACTTAACGAAACTGAAGGAAATCTAGATAAAGCTTTGGAATGGTTAAGAAAGAAAGGTATAGCTAGTGCTGAAAAGAAATCAGGAAGAGTAGCGGCCGAAGGGTCAATTGGTAGTTATATACATACTGGATCAAGAGTCGGAGTTTTACTAGAGTTAAATTGTGAAACTGATTTCGTTGCTAGAGGTGATATATTCCAATCTCTTTTGAAGGATGTATCAATGCAAGTAGCAGCATGCCCAAATGTTGAGTATGTATCAATTGATGAAATACCAGAAGATGTTGTGGAAAAAGAAAAACAGATTGAAATGGGTAGGGATGATTTATCTGGAAAACCAGAGCAAATTAAAGAAAAAATAGTTGAAGGGAGAATAGCAAAAAGACTTAGTGAGCTTGTTTTGCTTTCACAACCCTACATTAAAGATAGTTCTCTAACAGTTGAGGATCTTGTTAAACAAGCAGCTGCAAAAATTGGGGAAAATATCAAAGTAAGACGCTTTACAAGATATACATTGGGTGAAGGTATCGAAAAAAATCAGATGGACTTTGCTGAAGAAGTCGCATCAATGAAAACAAACTAGCCATTTGAATGATTTGAATAATTTCAATAATTACATAGATATAGATAAAATTAACTCTCAATTAGAGAGAGCAGACATACAAAAAAAAATATTAAATAGAAATATCTATAGGGAATATGAACTTTATCTTAATCTTGTAAGAGATCTACTTTTCATTTCTGTAGAAAAAGGTCTTAATCAAATATATAGTTATCCAACAATTAATGATAATTTCTTAAAGGAAAATGAATTCTATAGTCTTTTTGAAAAAAAAATAAGTAAATTAATATTTATGAATTTGCCCTTTTTAACAGTAGAACAATTAAAGATAAATGAAATTGAAAAAAATATAAATAAGGAAATTAATTTTACTATTTTTGATAGTTCCACAAAAATAAGGGAAGATCAAAAAGAAAAGTTTCAATATGAAGATGGTTTTCCATTAAAAGAACCTACTCAGTTCGAGATTACTGAAGACTTCTCAAATACTTCTGAATACTATTTAGCTAATAATTATGAGAGATTCGTATCACTTGATTTAGATAATAACTACCAAAATAATTATTTATCTATAAACAATATGTTTGCAAATTTGGGAGTTGAAAAACAATTTATTTCCTCCTTACTTGAATTAATAGGAGAAGAAAAGGTAGAAAAACCAAGATATCAAGAAAAAGAAAATATCAATCAAATGGATAATTTACCGAAAAATCAGATTCTTAATAATTTTGATTTAATAGACAAGTCATTGGAAAATTTACTATTGAATCTTTCATATAATATTAACCAAGAATTATTCAAGGCAAATCTAATAAAAAAGATTATATCTAAAGACTCCTTTGATTACTTACTAGGTAAAAATTTTATGATAAAACATCCACATCCTTTTGTTATTAACTTTGAATTTAACTTAAATCGGTCGTCATTAATCGGCAATAACTTTCCAAGCATTATTTTCTTCAATATATCTACTGTTGAGTTAGAATTTAAAAATTTAAATCTTTCTATTCAAAGGAACAAAATAAATGAGCTAAAAAATCAATTTCAGCGTTTGATTAAAAAAGAGACATATTGGAGGCAAAAAGAAATAACTTTGAATAAAATACGTTGAAAAAATAATTCTTTTTTCAAATGTGACTATTAGCGGGAATAACTATAAATTAATTAAAGATTGGATAAGACCTCTTCAAAAATCTCTTACTATTGAAACTGAAAACAAATTTATTAATACCTTAGGACGAGAAAAATATTTTAATGATTATTTACATGAATCATTAAAAAAATTAGATCATCTAAATCTCTCAGATGAATATTTAAGTATATTTTATGAATTTTCTAAAAAATATTATAAATACAATAAATTAGATGAAAATCAAAGAAAAAGGTTAATTATAGATACAAGAAAAAATCTTTATAAACTAGGTAAAACTCTGGAAATAGAAAGTTCTAATAATGTTTTTCTGAATAAAGCTGATTCAAGTTTGTCTTTTGATTCAGATATTTCATTAATAAAAAATGTTGGAAAAGTTTATAAAAATAAGCTTAATGAATTAGGGATATTTCATATAAAAGATCTAATTAATTATTTCCCACGAACATATCTAGACTATACTAATAGAGTCAAGATAATAAATTTAAAACCAGAAAATTTATATACGTGCATCGCAAACGTTAAAAGATTTTATATACATAAAAGTAAAAAAAATAGTAATTTATCAATAATGAATATTGTAGTTTCTGATGAAACGTCTTCAATAAAGGTCACAAAATTCTTTTTAGGAAGAAGATTTAGATCTTACTCCTTCTTCAAATCTCAAAAATCTTTGTATAGTTCTGGCACCAAATTAGCAATTTCCGGTAAGGTTAAATTGACAGAGTATGGCAAAACTTTTGTAGATCCACAGATTGAAATTCTTAAGGATAAAAATGATAATTTTAATTTCTCAGGCAAAATTTTACCCTTGTATTCATTAGGTGAAGCATTATCAAATATGAGTTTTATAAAACTTATGAAAAAGGTACTAATTTATGCAAAGCAATATCCAGAAATTTTAAATAAAAAGCAACTTGATTCATTATCTTTATTATCAAAGGGAGAGTCGTTGATTAATATTCATTTTCCACCAACTCAACAGGCACTTGTTGAGTCAAAAAAACGCTTGGTTTTTGATGAATTATTCCTACTTCAAATAAAGTTCCTACTAAGAAAAAGAAAGAAGAATAAAAATGTAACTTCCCAACAATTTCCTCAAAAGAAATCTTTATTAAAAGAATTTTTAAATAATTTTCCTTTTGAATTAACAAAATCTCAAGAAAATGTTTTAAATGAAATTAAGAAAGATTTATCTAATCCCGCACCAATGTCTAGATTGCTTCAGGGAGATGTTGGAAGCGGTAAAACCATAATTGCAATAGCGTCTCTTTTACTTGTCATTGAAAAAAACCTTCAAGGTGCATTTATGGTCCCAACGGAGGTATTGGCAGAACAGCATTATAAAAATTTATTGAAATATTTGAACCCCCTTTTAGTTTCTGTTGAACTACTTACTGGGAATACTCCTCAAAAAAAGAGAAAAGAAATTTTCTCTAATTTGAATAATGGATTAGTTGATATCCTAGTAGGTACTCATGCATTATTTGAGGATAAAGTCATCTTTAATACATTAGGGATGGTCGTAATTGATGAACAACATAGATTTGGAGTTACTCAAAGAAATAGATTACTAAATAAAGGAGACAATACTAACTTGTTATCAATGACAGCAACACCAATTCCAAGAACTCTTGCGCTTTCTATTTATGGTGATTTAGATGTGAGTCAAATTACAGAACTCCCTCCAGGGAGAGTTCCCATAACAACAAAAATAATTTCAGAAGATGATTTAACTAACTTGTTCAAGATTGTTGAAGATGAAATCAATAGGGGAAAGCAAGCCTATGTGATTTTGCCACTTATAGAAGATTCAGAAAAAATGAATTTAAGCTCCGCAAAGAAAACATTCAAACATTTATCAGAAGAGGTCTTTTATAACAAAAAAGTTGGATTATTACATGGCAAATTAAGTTCACAAGAAAAAAATGAAGTAATTAATTCTTTTTTAAAGAATGAAATTAATATATTGGTTTCAACCACAGTGATTGAGGTTGGCATTGATGTGCCTAATGCCACAATTATGATTATTTATAATTCGGACAGATTTGGATTATCCCAACTACATCAATTAAGGGGGAGAGTTGGTAGAGGATCAACTAAATCTTTTTGTTATCTGGTAACCCCCGATAAAAATGGATTAGAAAATAAAAGACTTTGTGTTTTGCAAAAATCTAATGATGGCTTTTATATCGCTGAAAAAGACTTGGAGCTTAGAGGACCAGGGCAAATTTTAGGATATAGACAATCAGGATTGCCTGATTTTGTGCTGGATAATTTACCTAATAATAAATTTCTTATTGATAAGGCTCGTGAAGAGGCTATTAAGATTGTTAGTCATGATCCTGATTTAAAAGAAAATATTGTTTTAAGGAATATACTTATTGATAATTCTGATAATAAATTCATTCATGATTTTTTAAATTGAAAACTATCATTGTAATTTTTGATATTTATGCCACTATAAATCAATTGCAAATTTCAATTGAAAATTTGGAATAAAATACCAATTAAAGATAATGGAGATAAATTAATAGCTATACCCAGCTGCCTAAAGTTTTTAGATCCCCACCCTTACTCTCATTTAGGAGCTCCTTACAAAGATAAAACTTGTATTTGGAAATTAAGAGAGGAGGTCGTAAATAGATTAGTAAAAGTAAATGATTATTTGATATCAAAGAGTAGTTTTAACCTTTTAATTTATGACAGTTGGCGACCTTTAGAAGTTCAGGAATTTATGTTTAAAAGAGCATTTTTATTAGAGTGTGAAAAATCCGATATTGATATTTCTTTTGAAAATATACAATCTTATCCATCCATTTTAAAAAAAGTTGAAAAATTTTGGGCATACCCTTCTTATGACGCTAGGTGTCCTCCCCCTCATTCAACTGGGGGTGCATTGGATGTTTGTTTATCAGATAAGGATGGAAATCTTGTTGAAATGGGAAGCATGGTTGATCAAATGGATGAGACCTCAAATCCTTATTTTTATGCAAACACAAAGAATGAAGAAGAAATTATTTGGAATAGTAGAAGAATTTTATTAAGGGAAATTATGACTAAACTCGGATTTGCTCAACATCCTAATGAATGGTGGCATTTTAGTTATGGCGATCAATTATGGGCTTGGAAAAATAAAAAAGCAAATGCCCTTTATGGAAAAATTTAAATTCTATTGATTATTATTTAGTAAATTCAATATATAATTTTCATCTTGAGTGTTTATAAAATCTCCGAAATCCAAATCCAAATTACTCTTCCAATTATCAAATAATGGTTGAAGAGTTTTTTCTAGATCGTTAAGTTCCATTCTTTGTAAAAATGGTCTAGCAAGCCTTTGTAGATTTTTACTTCCCCCCAACCATAATTGGTATTTGTTTTGCCCACTTCCAACAAGTGCTAATTCGGCCATATAAGGTCTGGTACATCCATTCGGACATCCAGTCATTCTGAATAATATTGTTTTTTGTATTTTTAGATCCAATAGTAAATTTTCAATCCTTTTTAATACATCAGGTAATATTCTTTCAGCTTCAGTCATTGCAAGACCACAAAGTGGTAAAGCAGGACAAGCTAAAGCGTGCCTTTGTATTTCATTGATGTTTTCTAAATTTTCGTATCCAATTTTTGATAGCGATTTTTGAATTTCACCTTTGTTTTTATTGGCGATATTACAAAGTAAAATATCTTGGTTAGGTGTAAGTCTTAAATCTAAATTATATTTTTTAACAATGCTTGTGATGGTATTTTTCTTCTCTCCAGATAATCTACCTGATAATAATGGTAAACCTACAAAACAGGAGGTTTTATTTTGTTTATGCCAACCTAGGTAATCAATAAGAACATTATCAGGTTCTTTTCTGATTTTTTTAATTTCTTTTTTGAAATACTTATCAGAAAGTATCTTTTTAAACCATTTAATACCTTTTCTGTGAAGAAGATATTTCATCCTCGAATTTTTTCTTGATTTTCTATCGCCATAGTCTCTTTGAATAGCCACAATGCTCTGTATTAATTCATAGATATCAGGTTCTTCAACATATCCAAGTGGATCTGCAATTCTGGCAAATGTTTCTTCATTATTATGTGTGCGACCCATACCACCTCCAACATAGAAGTTGCACCCTTCTAAGTTTCCATCTTTAGAGGTAAAGGCAACTATTCCTATGTCATTGGTAAGAAGATCAACAGAATTGTCCCCAGGAACTGTAACAGCACATTTGAATTTTCTCGGTAAATAAGTTGAACCATAGAGAGGCTCATCTTTTATCCCACTAAAAACATTATCTTTGAATTGGAGCTTCCTAATTGCTTCAATATCTTTGTCAGGCTTTATCGTGTACTCTAAATCACCGTCAGCCCAAAGCTCTAAAAAAGTACCTTGACCAGCCATTGGGGTGAGAAGATCTGCAACTTTTTTTGCCAATGATCTTGCAATATTATAGTCTGGCGAATCAAATGGAGCCGCAGGGGCCATAACGTTTCTGTTTATATCTCCACATGCAGCTAATGTGGAACCCATTGAATTTACTATTGTTTGAATTACTTCCTTTAGGTTCTCCTTTCTAATTCCATGCATTTGAAAGGCTTGTCTTGTAGTGGCTCTAAGTGTTCCATTACCTAGTTTTTCAGATAATTCATCTAATGCTAAAAATAATTTCCCAGGGACTTCGCCGCCTGGATTTCTTAACCTAAGCATCATTTGCCAATCTTTACTTTTGCCAGGCCTTCTATTTTCCCTGTTATCTTGCTGATAACTACCATGAAATTTTAATAACTGCACTGCATCATTGGTAAAATGATCGCTCTCATTGACTAATTCCGTAGCAAGTGGTTCTTTGAGAAATTGGCTACTTTTTTTAAAATTTTCAAATTTAGAAACTTCTAATCCATTTGCCAAACAAACAGTTTCCTTGGCAGAATCTTTTTTCTTTTTTACTTTCTCAACCTTGATCAAAGGACCAAAAAATATCTCTTTTTATACATTAGCGAAAAGCTTATTTAACTGGTAGTAAATTATAGTAAGTAAAGTCATAATTTTTTCTTGTCTAAATATTTACTTGAGATAGGAACAGAAGAGTTGCCCGCAAAATTTTCTCATTCTGTTCTAGAGCAACTTAAATCTCTCATTGAATTTGAATTGAATAAAAAGTTAATCAAATTCGAGAATATAGTTGTTACCTCCACACCAAGGAGGATAGTTCTACTTCTCGAAGGTTTAGTTGATTATTCAGAAGATAAGATAATAGAAAGAAAAGGGCCTAAAGCAAATTTAGCTTATTTAAATGGATGTCCTACTAATGCTGCTTTAGGATTTGCTAATAGCTTAGATATAGATGTATGTGAGTTAGAAATAAAAAATACAGAAAAGGGTGATTTTGTATTTGGAAAGAAAATTGAGAAAGGACTATCAACAAAAATTTCTTTGTCTTCGATTATCCCAAAATTAGTAAAGAGTCTTCAAGGCCCTCGATTTATGAAATGGGGGGCTGGGAACATAAAATTTTCAAGACCTATTAGGTGGATTGCTTCAATTTATAATAATGAAATTCTTGATTTTGATTTTGATGAATGTGATCCAAAGATCAAAATAAGTAATAAAACAAAAAGTCATAGGCTAATCAATGAAGTTTTAGAAGTTCAGAATCCTGATGAATTTTTTGAATTATTGAAACGAAATCGAGTAATACCTTTTCGAAAAGAAAGAAAAGAAAAAATTGAAAGTTTGATAACTCAGGCATCTAAATCTTTAAATCTGAAACCTGACCTTTCTGAGGGATTACTAAATGAACTAACTGACTTAGTTGAATGGCCAGACTTAATTATTGGCAAATTTAGTGATGAATTTCTTGATCTTCCGGTTGAAGTACTCTCAACAGTAATGAAAAGTCATCAGAGATATGTTCCTCTTTTATTGAAAAACAAAAGTTTTTCTAAACTAGATTTAAGCTCTGAAAAAAATATCAGTACAAATTTCTTCGTTATTTCAAATGGTCTTGAAGAATCAAATAATAATATTGCCAAAGGTAATGAGAAAGTTTTGAGGGCAAGGTTTTCAGATGCAAAGTTTTTCGTAGAAAGTGACAAAAAAGTTGCTGCAATCGAAAGGAATGAAAAACTTAAATCTGTTTCCTATTTAAAAGGGCTTGGAAATATATTTCAGAGAGTAGAAAGAATAGAGGAAATTACTAAAAAAATTCTTAAATTTTTAAATGATAAGTCTTTAGAAGAAAAAAAAATAATAGAAGCTGCCAAATACTGTAAAAATGACTTATGTAGTGAAATTGTTTTCGAATTCCCTGAGCTACAAGGAATAATGGGTGGTAAATATCTTAAATATGAGGAATTTAGTGAGGATGTTTGCTTGGCTGTCGCTGAGCATTATTTACCTTCTTTTTATAAAGATGCTTTGCCCTCCACAAAATATGGTGCAATAGTCTCCATAGCAGATAAGGTTGAAACTTTAATAAGTATTTTTATTTCTGGTAAACGTCCCAGTGGATCATCTGATCCTTATGCCTTAAGAAGAAATTTGAATGGAGTAATTAAAATAATTTGGGATTATGAACTTGATTTACCTTTAGATAAATTATTTAATGAACTTTTTGATTTTTGGGAAATCGCATTTCCGAATTTAAACTTCTCAAGAGAAACAGTATTTAATGATTTAAATGAATTTTTAGTTCAAAGAATTGTTAGTCATCTAGAAGAAATATCACTAAGTAAAGAATTAATAAACGCCATTTGCTCTTCTGATGAATTATCTCAAAAAAGAGTATTGAATATTGTTGATCTTAAAAATAGGATTAAATCTATTATGAATTTTAACGAAAAGGAAAATTTTGTTGAAATACAGAAGGTAATTACAAGGGTAAGCAAATTAGCTAAAAATAGTGATCTTTCAAAAACAGTTCTCTCAACAAGAGATTATGTAAACACAAAACTTTTTGAAAAAGATTGTGAATTGAAAGTTTTTGAATTTATTGGAGAATTAGAAAAACTTTTTTCGGAAGGTTATTGCAATTATTTGGAACTATTAAATTTGTTTGAGATTAATATAAACACTATCGAAGATTTATTTGATAATGAAAATGGAGTCCTAATAATGTCAGAGGATTTAAAAATAAGAAATAATAGACTCAATTTGTTGAGCTTAATTAGAAATTATTCTCTAAAAATAGCCGACTTTACACTTTTGAACTCTTAACTTTAATGCCTCCCTTTATTGAATAATTTTCTAGCATTTTTTCAACTTCTTTATTTTCCCTAACAGCACTATCAACGGGTTTATATTTTAGGGGTGCTAGGGCTTTCCCTCTTAAAATAGAACCAAGTGTAAGCATTGTAATTTTAAGTTGCTGCAATGGTTTCATGGCAACAACTCTTTTGTATAAGTAACTATCAAAAGTAAGTCTTTGTACATCCATGTCATCACACATCTCTACAAAGGCTTCTCTAGCAGAATCATTTCTGTAGAATATATTTTGAAGGATTTCTAGCACTTTATAAGTTGTGCCATATTTTTTATCCCATTTTTTAAGATAGTTTTTTAAATCTTTTTCTGATGGAATTACTTGACCGTTTTTTGATGCTTCAACAATTTCTTCAGCACACATTCTTCCGCTTTTTGCGGCAAAATAAATGCCCTCTCCAGAACTTTTTGTAACATAACCAGCTGCATCACCAACCAATGCCATTCTCCCAACTACTCTTCTTGGCCTTGGATGCTCAGGAATAGGGTGAGCTTCTACCTTTATTACTTCTCCATTAACAAGTCTTTTCTTTGCCCTATTCCTTACACCCTCTTGAAGTCCTTTAATTAATGACTGATTCTTTTGCATGGTTCCAGTGCCTACAGCAACATGATCATATTTAGGAAATACCCACCCATAAAAATCAGGAGAAACATCAGTTCCGACATACATTTCAGCAAGATCTTCGTAGTAACTCATTTCCTCTTTAGGTAATTTAATTCTTTCCTGAAATGCTATTGCAACTTTGTAATCTCCTGCATCCATTGCTTTTGCGACTCTGCTATTGGCTCCATCAGCTCCGATCAAAAGGTCAACAGTAAGCTCTTTGAGTTCCCCTTTTTTATCTCCATTCGTAAAATCCGAATAGGAAAGCTTATATGGCCCTTGATTATTGTCGCCAGTATCAATAGAAGTAACTAATCCATTTATTAATGTAGCACCAAGATCTGATGCTCTGTTACGCATAAAGGCATCCATAACTTCCCTTCTACACATCCCAATAAACTCATTATCACTTTTCCCATAAACTCTATCTAAACTTATATCTACCTCTCTATTTGATGGAGATATCATTCTCATATGCCTTACTTTTCTATCAATAATTGACTCAGGCAAATCAAATTCTTCGACCATGCAAAGTGGAATTGCTCCTCCACATGGTTTTGCATTATCTAATTTTCTCTCGAAGAGCCAAGTTTTTATCCCAGCTTTAGCAAGTATTTCTGCAGCGCATGAACCACTTGGACCTCCACCAATAACAGCTACCCTCAACATATGAAAAAAATAATACTGTATATAAAAACTACATCTTTTTTGCTTATAAAAGTGCATTTCGTAAAATAATAGTTAATATCGAAATATGTTTTCTGGGTTCACCTATAAATATTGGAACAAAACAAAGATTTTAATCAAATTGATATACCACTAGCCAAAAGAATCTACATAAATAATTCCAACTCAATATTTTTTAAAAAATTATTAATTTCTTCTCCATTTCTCTTACTACTTTTTTCATATACTGCATTGCGTTTGATTAAAAATATAGAACAAATCCCTTTTATCAATCTCAATTTTCAGGCTGAGAAAAATCAAGATAATAGAATTTTGGGCCATTTACCCTATGCGGAAATTAGTAGGGAGAAATTAGTTCTAATAGAACCTAATATTGAAGTTCATATTGATATGCGTGATTCTTTATTGAATATGAGGAAAGAAGCGAGAAAGGAGGGGATATATTTGGTTTTCTTAAGTGGTTATAGATCAATAAATTTGCAAAAAGAAATCTTCTATTCTCTAAAATCTTTTAGAAATCAAGTAGCGGCCGAAAGAGCTAGAGTTTCAGCCCCCCCAGGCTATTCTGAACACAGTACTGGTTTTGCAATTGATATTGGTGATGCCACTCAAAGAGAAACAGATTTTGAGACTGAATTTCAGAATACTGATGCCTTTAAATGGTTAATAAAAAATGCAGCTAAATTCCACTTTAAATTATCGTTCACCAAAGATAATAAATATTTAGATTATGAACCTTGGCATTGGAGATATGAAGGATCAATTGAGGCTTTAAAAGTTTTTGAAAGTTCAAATAGAGAATCACAAATCTAATCAATTAATTAAATTATTCAATATGTTTATGTTTTTCAAAGTCTTAAAGAGAAAATTTTCATAATAAGCATCCTTTGAGTTAGCCTTAATAAAGTTAATTTACTATTTATATAAATTTTATAAATGTCATCTTCAGTAAAAGAAATTAGGAATGTTGCAATTATTGCCCACGTAGATCATGGCAAGACAACTCTTGTGGATGCATTGTTATCTCAATCAGGAATATTTAGAGACAATGAAGTTATTCCTACATGTGTAATGGATTCGAATGATCTTGAAAGAGAAAGAGGAATCACAATACTCTCAAAAAATACTGCAGTGAATTACAAAGATACCAGAATTAACATTATTGATACACCCGGACATGCAGATTTTGGAGGAGAAGTCGAGAGGGTTTTGGGAATGGTTGATGGTTGTTTGCTTATTGTTGATGCAAATGAGGGGCCGATGCCTCAAACAAGGTTTGTTTTAAAAAAAGCATTAGAAAAAGGACTTAGGCCTATAGTTTTTGTAAATAAAATTGATAGACCAAGGGTAGTACCAGAAATAGCAATTGATAAGGTACTGGATTTGTTCTTAGAATTAGGAGCTGATGATGATCAATGTGATTTCCCTTATCTTTTTGGAAGCGGGCTATCTGGTTTTGCTAAAGAAGAGATGGAATCTAATAGTGACAATATGATGCCTCTTTTTGAGGCTATTATCAGGCATGTTCCACCTCCAGTAGGTGATGCAAATAAGCCTCTTCAGCTACAAATAACTACTTTAGACTATTCTGATTTCTTGGGCAGAATTGTAATTGGGAAAATCCATAATGGAACTATAAAAAATGGTCAACAAGCTAATTTAATCAAAGAAAATGGTAAAACTATTAAAGGAAAGGTAAGTAAACTACTTGGATTTGAAGGATTACAAAGGATTGATATAAATGAAGCATTTGCAGGAGATATTGTTGCCGTTTCTGGTTTCGATGACGTCAATATCGGTGAGACCATAGCATGTCCCGATTCGCCCTATCCACTTCCATTAATCAAAGTAGATGAACCCACCTTAAATATGACTTTTGTTGTTAATGATTCTCCATTTGCAGGTAAAGAGGGGAAATTTGTTACTAGTAGACAATTAAAAAATAGACTTGAAAGGGAACTTTTAACAAATGTTGCGCTAAGGGTCGAAGAAACTGATTCTCCTGATAGGTTCTCAGTTTCAGGAAGAGGAGAATTACATTTAGGTATTTTGATTGAAACTATGAGAAGAGAAGGGTTCGAGTTTCAAATCTCACAACCTCAAGTAATTTTTAGAGAAATTGATAATGTTGAATGTGAGCCTATAGAGACTTTGGTCCTTGATGTGCCTGAAGTGTCCGTTGGTTCTTGTATAGAAAAACTTGGATCAAGAAAGGCAGAGATGAAAAATATGCAGACAAGTTCAGATGGGAGAACTCAATTAGAGTTTCTTGTACCATCAAGAGGACTAATTGGATTTCGTGGAGAATTTGTTCGGATAACAAGAGGTGAAGGTATCATGAGTCATTCATTTTATGAATATAAACCTAAAACAGGAGATTTTGAAACCAGAAGGAATGGGGTCCTTATAGCTTTTGAGGAAGGTGTGGCCACATTCTATGCATTAAAGAATGCTGAAGATAGGGGAGTCTATTTCATTAAACCTGGAGTTAAAGTTTATAAGGGAATGATAATTGGAGAGAATAATCGACCTCAAGATCTTGAGTTAAATATATGTAAAACTAAGCAGTTGACTAATATGAGGTCTGCAGGGGCAGAAGAACTTGATACTTTACAGTCACCTGTTGACATTACTCTCGAAAGAGCACTCGAATATATTGGTCCAGATGAAATGTTAGAGGTAACACCGGATTCAATAAGAATGAGAAAAATAAATAAAAAGAAAAGAAATTTATAATTATTTTTATGAACGAAGAAAGTGAAAAAAGTTTTAAAGATTCTCTTTTTAATGCTTTAAATCTTTTTAACAATCATGAGTGGTATGAGGCTCATGATGCTTTTGAAGAAATATGGAATTCCGTTGATGGTGACGAAAGACAAGTTATCCAAGGAATTTTACAAGTATCTGTTTCTCAGTTTCACTTAAGTAAGGGTAATTTGAATGGAGCTACTATTCTGCTTGGAGAGGGTTTAGGTAGAATAAAAAATAGAACTAAGATTAATTTAGGAATTGATCTTGAATTATTCTGTAGATGTTTGGAAGATTTATTGAAGAAATTACAATATAAAGAGCAATTAAGTGAGACCGATAAGCCTTTTTTGAAACCTCTTTGATAAATATGAATATTATGAATATATCTCTTGAATATTATGCATATATCTTTATCTTCAATGAAATTATTATTTTCTATCTCATTTTTTTTTCAAGAAAACAAGAAAACTAATCGATCTCAAGAAAAATGAACTTAAAGATTCATAATGTGTCCCTTTCAATTAAAGGAAGATTAATCGTAAATGATGTTTCTATAACTGTTAATCCAGGGGAAGTTGTAGGTTTGATGGGGCCTAATGGTGCTGGGAAAACTACAACTTTTAATCTTGCAGTTGGGAATATAAAACCAGATAAAGGTGAAATTTTAATGAATGGGAAAAATATAACCAATCTTCCTCTACCAATTAGATCAAGACTTGGGTTAGGGTACTTAACTCAGGAAGCGAGTATATTTAGAGACCTCACTGTTAAGGATAATATAGATTTGGCTTTACAAAATTCATCTTTTAGTAGAGCAGCGATAAGGAATAGAAGAGAACAATTAATTAATGAATTTAATTTGAATAATTTTGTAGATAATTATGGTTATCAACTTTCAGGAGGAGAGAGGAGGAGGTGTGAGATAGCTAGAGCCCTCACTGTAGGCAGAAAAGGACCTAAATATTTGTTATTAGACGAACCTTTTGCTGGTATCGATCCTCTAGCTGTTAATGATCTAAAGAAACTAATTCTTAAATTAAGTAGTGATGGAGTGGGGATTCTCATTACAGACCATAATGTGAGGGAAACTCTTCTTATTACTAACAAATCATATGTATTAAGTGAAGGAAAAATTTTAGCTAACGGTTCATCAAGTGAATTGGCTGATAATCCAATAGTCAAAAAGTATTATCTAGGTGATAATTTTAAACTTTGAAATGCTTTTTTTAAAATAAATTAAAAATATATTATTAAAGATTTACTCAGATAAGAATGATTTTAATTATTATTTGTTTGTCACAGAATATTAAAACTTGAGAAATTACTAGAAATGATACTAGATAATTTTTTTAAAAATTTAATATATGAACCGGTTTCAGTTTTAGGTCTTCTAGTTTTTTATTTTTTATTAATTAATTTACCTATTTCTTTAGGTGCAGTTTTTAAAAAAAAGTCTTCTTCTGCTGTAAGACTTATTACGATTTTAGTGAACTTATTAATAACATTACAATTACTTTTTAGGTGGTCAATTTCTGGGCATTTTCCTATTAGCAATTTGTATGAATCTCTTTATTTCCTTACTTGGGGTATTACATTAGGTCAACTATTGGTTGAAAGAGAATACCAAGCTCCAATAATTCCCTCAATTGCCATACCTATCGAGTTACTGACTGTGGCTTTTGCTTGTTTTGTTTTACCTGAAGATTTGAAATTTTCATCCAACTTAGTTCCAGCTTTAAGGTCTAGTTGGTTAGTAATGCATGTTAGCGTCGTAATGCTTAGTTATGCAGCATTAATAATAGGTTCTTTACTTTCAATGTCCGTTTTGTTTATTAATAAAAATACGCCACTTCAAATCAGAAGTAGTTCTACAGGTATAGGAGGATTTAAACTTTCAAATAGCTATCCTGTAAATGATTTAGTTGAACCTATTGAATTTTCTCATTCAGAAGAATTAGATACATTAAGTTATCGTTCTATATTAGTAGGTTTTGTTCTTTTGACTCTCGGTTTAATTTCAGGTGCGGTTTGGGCTAATGAGGCCTGGGGCACATGGTGGAGTTGGGATCCAAAAGAAACATGGGCATTTATCTCATGGTTGTTTTATGCGGCTTATCTGCATATGAGAATAAGCAAGGGTTGGCAAGGACGCAAACCAGCATTATTAGCATCTACAGGCTTTTTAGTTGTTTTAGTTTG
Organism: Prochlorococcus sp. AG-347-I19; assembly: GCA_003279105.1. Taxonomy (GTDB): domain Bacteria; phylum Cyanobacteriota; class Cyanobacteriia; order PCC-6307; family Cyanobiaceae; genus Prochlorococcus_A. Next base: position 176,135 of record QCBO01000001.1, on the reverse strand, counting down.
TTATTTAGGAGTTAATTTTTTAGGAATAGGGTTACATAGTTATGGATGGATATTTGGGTGATTAAGAAATCACCCATCTTATTGATTAAGGCTCTGAAAGAACATTCCCTTTTTGTGCTTCTTGTGCAACTTTTCTCAAGTCATCACATCCTTCTTTTAATGTTGGGTAAGCAAACATTCCGCTACCTGCAATAAAACAATTAGCACCAGCATCGGCACATTGTGAAATAGTCCAATTAGCTTTAATCCCCCCATCAACTTCTATGTCGACATTTAAGTTTTTTTCGATAATAAAGTTTCTTATTTCTCTGATTTTATTAAGCATTGTTGGTATGTAAGCTTGTCCTCCAAAGCCTGGATTAACTGTCATAACCAAAACATGATCAACCATATCCATAATGTTTTTTATCATTTCAAAAGGAGTATGAGGGTTTAATGCAACAGAAGGAGATCCTCCTAGATCTCTTATTCTTCCGAGAACTCTATGTAAATGAATATTTGCTTCGGCATGAGCTATTACTACTCCTGGTTCACCATTAGCCCCTTTTGTGGCGTTTACATAAGATTCAAGCATGGTTTCACAATTGTATTGGCTCACCATTAATTGAGTTTCAAATGGGACATTGCAATATTTCCTGCATGCAGCAATCATTTCAGGACCGAATGTGAGATTTGGTACGAAATTTCCATCCATTACATCAAATTGAATTCTATCTACCCCAGCTTCCTCGAGCTCTTTCACGCATGCACCCATATTTGCCCAATCTGCTGGTAAAACTGAAGGAATTATTTGAATTGGTCTATTAACACCAGCTGTAATTGTTTGATTTGACTCAGTCATTTAATTTTTAAAATATTTAATAAAGATACTATATTTAGTTGTTTATTCCTAATTTCAAGTCACGGCCTGATAAAGTATCAGCTGTAAAGAGTTAAAAAAAGCTTACTAGCATAATAATTCTCATAAAAAATGACATTTTTTATGGGATCATACTCAAAACCTTTAAGAAAATCCTCAAAATTTAATTGTGAATCAAACTTTAATTCAAGAAATTCTCGAAGTTGTCGAGCAAGCAGCTATTGCCTCAGCAAAACTTACAGGACTTGGTCAAAAAGATGAAGCTGATGCTGCAGCTGTAGAAGCAATGAGATTGCGAATGGGCAAAATTGAAATGAAAGGGAAAATTGTTATTGGAGAAGGTGAAAGAGATGAAGCACCTATGCTCTATATAGGTGAAGAGGTTGGTAGTGGAAGTGGCCCAGGGGTTGACTTTGCAGTAGATCCTTGTGAAGGAACTAATCTTTGTGCGAATAGTCAAAGAGGATCTATGGCGGTTTTAGCTGCCTCTGATACGGGTGGTCTTTTCAATGCTCCTGATTTTTATATGAATAAATTAGCAGCTCCTCCTGCGGCCAAAGGTAAAGTAGATATTAGAAATTCAGCTACTGAAAACTTGAAGATACTAAGTGATTGCTTGGGTCTTTCTATTAATGAGCTTACTGTTGTTGTAATGGATAGAACTAGACATAAAGATTTAATTAAAGAGATTCGAGGATGTGGTGCAAAAGTACAACCGATTTCTGATGGTGATGTTCAAGCTGCGATTGCATGTGGTTTTGCAGGTACTGGAACACATTGCTTGATGGGCATTGGTGCAGCTCCAGAGGGTGTTATTTCAGCTGCAGCAATGAGAGCTCTGGGCGGGCACTTTCAAGGACAACTAGTTTATGATCCAGCAATCGCTCAAACTTCTGAATGGGCTGATTACACAAAAGAAGGAAATATAAAACGTCTTAATGAAATGGGCATAACCGATATAGATAAAATCTATGAAGCGAATGAATTGGCATCGGGAGAAAATGTTGTTTTTGCTGGAAGTGGAATAACTGATGGATTATTATTTGACGGAGTTAAATTTGAAAAGGATTGTGTTAGAACAAGTAGTCTAGTTATTAGTACATTAGATAGTACTGCAAGATTCACAAATACTGTCCATATAAAAGATGGTGCTAAGAGTATCAGCCTTTAAAAATGCCCTTTTGATTTTATGCATATTGTTGTCGTCGGACTGAGTCATCGCACGGCACCTGTCGAAGTGCGTGAGAAGTTAAGTATTCCTGACCAATCCATAACAGAGTCATTGAAAGCATTAAAAGCTTTCTCTGATGTACTAGAGGTGTCCATCTTAAGTACTTGTAATAGGCTTGAAATATATGCGCTAGTAAAGGATAAAAATACTGGAATTTCATCTATTAAAGAATTCATATCAGAATATTCTGGAATTATTTTTGAAGATTTAAATCCACATCTTTTTTGCTTTAGACAGGAAGAAGCAGTTTTGCATTTGATGAAAGTCTCGGCAGGACTCGATAGCCTTGTTTTAGGTGAAGGACAAATCCTTTCGCAGGTAAAAAAAATGATGAGATTAGGTCAAGAGAATCAATCCACTGGACCAATTCTTAATAGATTATTAACTCAATCAGTTAGTACAGGTAAAAAAGTAAGATCTGAAACAAATTTAGGAACTGGAGCCGTATCAATTAGTTCAGCGGCGGTAGAACTTGCTCAATTAAAAATTGGACAAGAAAAGGGTTTTGATACTCTCGCAAGTTTGGAATCAGAGAACGTTCTTGTTGTTGGCGCCGGACGAATGAGTAGGCTTTTAATAACTCATTTAAAATCAAAAGGATGTCATAAACTTATCCTTCTAAATAGAAATATTGATAGAGCATTAAATCTTGCTCAAGACTTCCCTGATTTAGAGATTGTTTGTAGAGGTTTAAACGAATTAGAAGAAAGCATATCACTATCTTCAATTGTTTTCACCAGTACAGCTTCTGAAGAGCCAATTATTGATCTCGCAAAAATTGAAAAATTAAATTTGAGTAATAGACTTAAATTTATTGATATTGGTGTGCCGAGAAATATATCTAATGATGTCAAACAACATGAATTTGTAAAATCATTTGATGTTGATGACTTACAAGAGGTCGTTTCGAGAAATCAAGAATTTAGACAGAAAATAGCAAAGGAGGCGGAATCTTTAGTAGAAGAAGAAAGGATCATTTTTCTAGAATGGTGGGCAAGTTTAGAGGCGGTTCCAGTAATTAATAAACTTAGATCAGATTTGGAGTTAATTAGAAAAGAGGAATTGCAAAAAGCCCTTAGTAGGATGGGACCAGATTTTTCGGCTCGAGAAAGAAAAGTTGTAGAGGCGCTTACTAAAGGAATTATCAATAAAATACTTCACACACCTGTTACCAAATTGAGAAGTCCTCAATCAAGAGAGGAAAGACAAGTTTCTTTAAAAATAGTTGAAAAATTATTTTCTTTGGTAGAAGAGGAAAAAAATAACTAATTTTTCTTATTTATATTAAGTTTTTCTAGTGATTTATCGAAATACCTTTGTAAACTGACCATTAGCATTTCTAAATATGCCCATAATCAGTTACTTTAAATAGTTGTATATCTACCTGCATTAGATTGAATGAAGCGTGTGTTGGCCATAATCCTCGGAGGAGGAAAAGGTTCTAGACTTTACCCTTTAACAAAAATGAGGGCTAAACCTGCTGTGCCGTTAGCAGGTAAATATCGTTTAATAGATATCCCAATTAGTAATTGTATAAATTCAGGCATTGAAAAAATGTACGTATTGACCCAGTTCAATAGTGCATCTCTAAATAGACATATAGGAAGAACCTATAATTTAAATGGCCCTTTCGGTCAAGGATTTGTGGAGGTTTTAGCCGCGCAACAGACTCCTGATAGTCCTAAATGGTTTGAAGGTACTGCTGATGCTGTAAGAAAATACCAATGGTTATTTCAAGAATGGGATGTTGATGAATATTTAATATTGTCAGGCGATCAACTGTACAGAATGGACTACAGTTTATTTGTTCAACATCATAGAGATAATGGTGCTGATTTAACTGTTGCAGCTTTACCTGTTGATGAAGCTCAAGCAGAGGGTTTTGGCCTAATGAGAACAGACGATGTAGGAAATATTAAGGAATTCAGTGAAAAGCCATCTGGAGAGAAGTTGAAAGCTATGGCAGTTGATACTTCAAAATTTGGATTAAGTAAAGAGTCAGCTACCGAAAAACCTTATCTAGCCTCTATGGGTATTTACGTATTTAGCAGAAATACCCTTTTCGATCTTTTAAATAAATTTCCTAATTATACGGATTTTGGTAAAGACATAATTCCTGAAGCCCTAAATAGGGGAGATACTCTTAAAAGTTATGTATTTGACGATTATTGGGAAGATATCGGCACCATTGGGGCATTCTTTGAGTCAAACCTTGCCTTGACTGAGCAACCAAAACCTCCATTTAGTTTTTATGATGAAAAATTTCCAATTTATACAAGACCAAGATTTCTTCCTCCTTCTAAACTAGTAGATGCCCAAATTACTGATTCAATAGTTTGTGAAGGTACAATCTTGAAGTCATGTAGTATTTTGCATTGTGTTTTAGGTGTAAGAAGCAGGATTGAAAGTGATTCGGTTCTTGAGGACACTCTTGTTATGGGCGCCGATTTCTTTGAATCGCCTGAAGAGAGGATTGAATTAAGAAAAGGAGGCGGAACACCGCTTGGAGTAGGTGAAGGAACTACTGTAAAAAGAGCAATTCTTGATAAGAATACAAGGATTGGTGATAACGTCGTAATCACTAATAAGGATCGAGTAGAAGAAGCAGATAAGCCAGAATTAGGCTTCTATATAAGAAATGGAATTGTTGTAGTTGTTAAAAATGCAACTATTGCGAACGGAACTGTTATTTAAATCTTTTCGATCATTTTTCGCTGACATAAGTATTTTTTTTGAGCAATTTTGTTGAGTTGCAGGCACACTGTATTTATTGAGTTTTTTAATTTTTATGTCCAAGGCACATTTTGGTTTAATAGGTCTTGGTGTTATGGGGGAAAATTTAGTTCTTAACGCAGAGCGAAATGGATTTTCTAGTGTAGTTTTTAATAGAACTTACTCAAAAACTGAAGAATTTTTACAAGGTCGTGGTCTTGGTAGGAATATAGAGGGAGCTGAAACTCTTCAAGAATTTGTTAAAAAGCTAGAGAGACCTAGAAGAATTCTAATGATGGTAAAAGCTGGACCCGCAACAGATGCAGTTATAGACAATATTTCTGGTTACCTCGAGGAAGGAGATTTATTAATAGATGGAGGTAACTCTCAATTTAAAGATACAGAAAGAAGGGTTAATACTCTTGAAAGTAAAAGTTTTGGATACATTGGAATGGGAGTCTCTGGTGGTGCAAAAGGAGCTCTAGAAGGTCCAAGCATGATGCCAGGCGGTACTAAGGCTTCATATGATGAGATAGAAAGCTTATTAACAAAAATGGCTGCCAAAGTTGATGACGGCCCATGTGTTGCCTATGTTGGACCAGGAGGCTCAGGTCATTTTGTAAAAACTGTGCATAACGGAATTGAATATGGAATTGAACAAATACTCGCAGAAGCTTATGACCTTATGAAGAGAGTCAAAGGTATGAAGGGACAGCAGATGTCAGAGGTATTTGGTATTTGGAATAATTCTGATGAATTAGCTTCTTATCTTGTTGAGATAACAGAGATTTGTCTAAATACAAAAGATGAGATAACTGGAGATGATGTTGTTGAAAAAATATTAGATAAAGCTGGCCAGAAAGGTACAGGTTTATGGACTGTTGTAAGTGCTCTAGAACTGGGGGTATCAGTCCCAACTATTTATGCATCTTTAAATGCAAGAGTAATGAGTTCTTTAAAAGAGCAACGTAGCGAGATTGAAAAAACCATTCCATCTAAAGAGATAGAGGATTTTGATTTAGGAAATATATCAGATGGAATGAAACCTTTATTTGATGCTGTAGTCCTTGCCACAATTGCTAGCTATGCCCAAGGTATGGATATTTTAAGAGAAGCATCTGCAGTATATAACTATGGTTTGAATATGCCGTCAATTGCTCAAATATGGAAAGGTGGTTGCATAATTAGATCAAAATTATTAAGTAAAATTCAAGATGCTTATAATAAAGATCCTAATCTAAAAAATTTAATTTTTGATGATTGGTTTAATAATGAAATTGCGACAAGATTAGATAACTTAGCTAAAGTAGTTTCTCTCTCCACAAAGGCAGGTATACCAGTCCCATGTTTATCCAGTACTTTAGATTATTTGAATAGTTATAGAACCAAAAGACTTCCTCAAAATCTTGTTCAGGCGATGAGAGACTGTTTTGGCTCTCATACATATGAAAGAATTGATAGGGAAGGTAGTTTTCATACTGAATGGATGAAATGATTAAAAAGTTTAAAAATGGATATACACTTAACATTTACAAAGACAAGTTAGAGCTATCTAAAGCGGTTTTTAAGTTTATTGAAAGTCACATTATTAATAATTTAAAAAAGAAAGACAGGTTCAAATTTTGTGTAAGTGGAGGTTCAACTCCAAAATCTGTTTATAAGCTTTTATCAAAAAGTGATCTTAGATGGGATATGGTTGATGTCTTTTTAGGGGATGAAAGATGTGTTGATCCAAATTCAAAATTAAGTAACTCGTTAATGTTGAAGAATTCATTGTTAACTAATTTTGGATCAAAAGCTTTTTTTTATGAAATTTTCAATGATTTAAATGCTGATGATGAAGTTACAAAAAATCAATTCATTTATAAATTATTTGAAAAATGCGGATCTAACCCTCCAACTTTTGATTTAACATTATTAGGTCTTGGAGACGATGGTCATACAGCTTCACTATTTCCTTATCAAAAAAATAATAATGTAGATGATTTTGTTATTTTTAATGAAGGTAAAGGTTTAAAAAGAATTTCATTAACTCCAAAGGTTCTTTCAGCTTCTTCAAAGATAGTATTTTTAGTTAGTGGAGCCTCTAAAAGAATTGCTCTTGAGAGGTTATTAGATGAAAAAGAGCCACCAGATAGAACACCATCAAAATTAATAAAATCTATTAATCAAATTTCAATATTTTGTGATCAGGAATCAACAAAAAAATTAGAAATTTAGTTAAAGTCTATTAATAATTTAAATTATTTAATGAATAAGAAAAAATTTTTATTCCAGAAAAAGAAGTTCGATGGTTGGAAAACATTAAATGATACTGTTATGGGCGGATCAAGTTCAGCTTTTTGTGAAATCTCAAATTCGGGTTTGATATTAAAAGGTAATATTGTCGAAAAAGCAGGAGGATTTGTTAGTTGTAGATCGTCGATATATAAACCTTCATTAAATGTATCTGAGTATTCATCCTTTGAATTAAATATTGATGGACAAGGAAGAACTTTTAAATTTGCTGTCGCTTGTGAAGATGATTTACTAGGACTAACCGAATTTATTCCGGGTGGACTTAGATGGATTAAATCATTCCGAACAAAAAAATTCGGGACAACAAATGTTCAAATTCCTTTTAGTGAGTTAAAACCTTCAGTAAGAGCTAATAAAGTACGTTTTCCATTTAAATTCAAGCCATCTAAAATTAAAAGATTGCAACTACTACACTCTAAGTTCGGTGATGATGGATTACTTAATAATGAGTTTAGACAGGGTTCAATAAAAGTTTTAATTAAATCAATAAGTGTTATTTGAAAATCCAACTAAAAATATAGAGATCTTAATCGCTAAGTCAGCAGATTTAACAAATAAACCTTTTGTTCATTCTGTAGTAAAAATAAATGGAGAATACGAATTCGAAGATGAAGATATTGATTTAACAGTTAATATCTTATGTCGAGATAAAGAAGGTAAAAGATTAGAAATTTATGATCTTGAATTAGAACTTTTTAAATCAAATAGAGAGTTGGTTTTAGTAATCTCTAAGCTTAATTTCCCTGATGAGCCAATATTATGGTGTGGAGTTAAAACATTATGGATGGATAGCAATAATGGGAAAAAATGCAACTCACCAAAATACAGCGCTAGATTGGAAAATTTAGCAAATAGGATAAAAAGTTTTATTGATTAAGAAAATTAAATTTGAGTTGATTTATAAATCAGTAACAGCCCCTAAACTTGATGTGCTAACGATTCTCGAATATTTTGAAAGAATTCCTCTTTTGTATTTTTGAATAGGTTTTACCCAATCTTTTTTTCTTTTTTCTAATTCTTCGTCAGATAAATCAACTTCAATTAGTTGTTTTACAGCATCTACGGTAATTAAATCACCTTGTTTTATTAGAGCGATATTTCCTCCTACAGCAGCCTCTGGAGCTATGTGACCAACAACAAGACCATAGGTACCCCCGCTAAATCTGCCATCAGTAATTAAAGCCACCTTCTCTCCAAGCCCTTGACCAACAATCGCAGATGTTGGGGCTAACATTTCTCTCATGCCTGGACCTCCTACAGGACCCTCGTTTCTGATAACAACAATATCACCAGCCTTGATATCGTTATTTAATATCGATTTTAAACAATCCTCTTCACTTTCAAAAATTTTTGCGGGACCTGTTAATACAGGATTTTTTACTCCGCTAATTTTGGCTACAGAACCTTCGCTCGCTAAGTTACCTTTTAATATTGCTAGATGTCCTTTTTTGTAAAGAGGATCATCTATGTCTCTTATGACATTTTGATTTGTTGGAGGCTTATCTGGAATATTCTGTAAGTATTCTGAGATGGTTTTGCCTTCAATGTTTTTGCAATCGCCATGAATTAATCCTGCATTCAACAGTATTTTCATTACTTGTGGAATCCCACCTGCATTATGAAGGTCCACCGTCACATATTTACCACTCGGTTTAAGGTCACAAATAACGGGTACTTTTTGTCTGATTCTCTCAAAATCATTAATATTGATATCTATTCCTGCAGTATTCGCAATAGCTAAAATGTGCAATACGGCATTTGTTGATCCGCCAATTGCCATAATTACTGATATTGCATTTTCAAATGCTTTCTTAGTCATTAGGTCTAGAGGTCTTATATCTTTCTCTATTGCAGAGACTAATATCTCAGCACTTTTATCTGCACTTAGTTCTTTTTCAAGATCTTCAGCAGCCATAGTGGAACTGTGAGGAAGACTTAACCCTAATACTTCAATAACCGCAGACATTGTATTAGCTGTAAACATCCCTCCACAGCTACCAGCACCAGGAATACAATTTTTCTCAACTTGGATTAGCCTTTCTTCATTAATTTTGCCTGATGTTAATTGTCCAACAGCTTCAAATGCACTAACAACAGTAAGATCTTCTCCATGCAATTTTCCAGGCTTTATTGTCCCTCCATAAATGAAAATTGAGGGAATATTCATTCTTGCAATCGCAATCATTGCACCCGGCATATTTTTATCACATCCACCTATAGCAAGTACTCCATCCATACTCTGAGCATTGCATGCTGTTTCAATTGAATCAGCAATAACTTCTCTTGAAACTAGGGAATATTTCATGCCCTCTGTTCCCATAGAAATTCCATCACTTACTGTTATGGTCCCAAACATCTGAGGCATCCCACCAGATCTTTTTATTGACTCTTCAGCTTTAAGAGCTAACTTATTTAAACCCATATTGCATGGTGTTATGGTGCTGTATCCATTTGCAACGCCAATAATAGGTTTATTAAAATCTTCATCATTAAATCCAACAGCTCTTAACATCGATCTGTTAGGGGATCTTTGCACACCTTGGGTTATTGCAGATGATCTGAGTTTATTCATATTATTTGAGAACCTTTTTTATTCTATTGCCCCAACTCTTCAAGTTGCTTCCTCACATCAGCAATTGCAGAATTAAGTTGCTCAACTTTCTTCTCTAGATTCTCTCCTTCAGCTTCATTTATATTTTTATTAGAATCAATCGCTTCTGAGCCGTCTTGAATTCTGGAGGAATACATCATTGCCTTTTGTTTTTTTTCCTCCTTTCTTTTGTCTGCTTCGGAAATTAACCACCAAGCTAGACCTGCTGCTCCAATAAAAGCACCGCTTATTAATGATAAAAGATTATTTGAAGACGAATCTCTGTATTCAGACATTGGTAAAATATTTACTCATATATTCTATATTAGTTCTTATCTTGAAATATAGTACTTAAACGCGATAAAGGATTCCCAATACCGGGTACTAATAATGGTGTTTTTTCGTCTTCCTCATCTATGCAAGAAGTGTAAATTACCTGATTAGGGAATAATTTTGCAATTTCATTTAATCCTTTATTTGAGCAAATAGCAGTTATTAAAAGAATCCTATTTGAATCAACACCTAATTCCTGTAATTTAATTAAAGTTTCTAATGTTGCTGATTTTGTCGTTATTTGTTCTGAATAAAATATAACTCCTTCATTTGATTCAATAGTTTTAGGAAGTTCTCCTAATGAGAGGGTTGAATTAGGGATTAATTCTTTAGATCCAAACCAAAGAGATAACCCTTCGGGCAACATTGCGAGCACTTTTATTGGATAATCATTATTAATAAAAAATCCATCTGCGTCCCCATTATCAGTATTTACTATTTCTTTTTTATATGGCAGCCAATTACGTAATGCTTCATATGTAAGCCATTTCCCTAATTGCTCAAATCCTGTTGAGTACAAAATATCTGGAGTACTTTTTTCTCGCAATATTGAAAGCCAATGTTTTATTAATGGATGAGGAGGAACAATAACCTTTAGTGACATTGCCATATATTTTCCTTTAAGATACTCTTACAAACTTTAAATACTTAAGTTCTAAAATACAGTCTTATTATGATTAAATCAATTGTTTTCCCCTCACTAAAGAATGCATTAATTACTTTGTTGTTCGTTGGGATTTTATTTTTTAATTCTGTAAATTCTGCATGGGCTAAAAGACCTCCTGAGATTAGAAACCAACAAGACCTTAATTTAGAGCCAGATATGCATGGTCAAGACTTAAGCGGTAACGAATACGTTAAGTTTGATTTGAATGGGTTTAATTTCAGTGAAAGTAATTTAGAAGGCGCGGTATTCAATAATAGTAAATTGCAAAACTCAAAGTTTACTGGAGCAAATTTAAGAGATGCACTAGCTTATGCAACAGACTTTACAGATGCTGATCTTTCGGATGTTAATTTTACTAATGCTTTATTAATGGAGAGTAATTTTGAAGGTGCGAAAATAGATGGTGCAGATTTTACTGATGCTGTTCTTAGTCGTACACAACAAAAACAATTATGTGCGATTGCAAATGGCACAAATAGTTCTACAGGAGAAAGTACAGAATATAGCTTAGGTTGTTAATCATCAAAGATGAAAAAAAAAATACCAGTTATAGTTGTTTCGGGATTTCTTGGTTCAGGTAAAACAACTTTTCTAAGATATCTATTAAAAGAGAGTAATAAAGAATTTGGTTTAATAATTAATGAATTTGGTGATGTTGGAATTGACGGTGATTTGATTAAAAGTTGTGATAAATGTGATGAATCTGAAGATGACTGCGTAATTGAATTAAACAATGGATGTTTATGTTGTACTGTTCAAGATGATTTTGTTCCATCAATAAAAGCTCTCCTAGAATTTAATCCTCCTATCGAATCAATAATTATCGAAACAAGTGGCTTGGCATTACCAATTCCCTTAATTCAAGCACTTAACTGGCCTGAGATTAGGTCTTCCATCTACCTTGATGTTGTTGTTGGTATCGTTAATGGAGAATCAATGCTTAATGGTTCACCAATTAATGATTTAAATAAAATAACAAAACAATATAATGAAACAGATAAAATTGATCACAAAGCCACCATAGATGAACTTTTTGAGGAGCAACTAGAAGTTTCTGATATTGTTTTAGTTTCTAGATCAGATATCTTAAATGATGATCAGTTTGACGTTGTAAAAAATAAAATCCAGGGAAGTCTAAATTCATCTACACCAATCCTTAAATCCAAGAATGGCAAAATTGATTTAAATTATCTATTTGATTTTAATTTTAAAAAAGAGACTTATAAAGAATTTTTAACGGAAGAACATGACCATAATCATGTTGAGCTTGTATCAGATACATTTAAATTAAATTATTTCCTTGAGAAAAATGACTTTGAAAAGGAGATGTCAAAAATCTTGGATGAATTAAATATTCTTCGAATAAAAGGACGTATTTGGATACCAAACAAATCATTGCCTTTACAAATACAAATTGTTGGAAAGAAAATTAATACTTGGTTTGAAGAAGCTCCAGACAATTGTTGGAGACCAAATGATAATGCTGGGCTTGAATTAGTAATAATTTCCTTTGATGAAAAATCTATAAAAATTTTCAATAGAAAAATTAAAGAGAAATTTAAGATTTTAAGTGACCCAAAAATAGCAATTTGACTTTATAGTTAGCAGTCGGGATACTTACTACAGTAGACAGCCCAATATGGAAAATCCAAAAATTGCTTTAAAGCGAATAATCTCTGAAGACGTTACTTCAATTGATAAAATAAAATGTTCAAAATGTGGAGGGACAGGAAATTTTAAAACACATGAAAATTCAAGAAGAACTTGCTTAGTTTGTTTTGGTAGAGGCTATATAAACATTTAATAACTCAAAAAACCTAAAGTTAAAAAAATATTTGTTTATTAATCAATAGTACTTTTTATTAAAATTTAAACTAATCTTCTAGTAGAAATTTATTTTTAATTGGACCATTTTGCTGTAAAAGTTTTTGTAAGACTAAGACCCTCAGTTTTAGATCCAGCTGGGGAAGCTACAAAATCTGCTTCTATAAAACTTGGAGCTGAGGGAATAAAATCATTACGTATAGGAAAATTTATTGAGGTGAAAATAGAAGGTAATGGTGAAAACGAAGTAAGAGAAAAAATTGATTTATTGTGTGATAGGTTATTCGCAAATACTGTCATTGAAGATTATGAGTATTCACTAGAAAAATTATAAGATGGATAATTTTACTGTAGGAGTTGTTGTCTTCCCTGGTTCTAATTGCGATCGTGATGTTTCATGGGCATTGGAAGGTTGTCTAGACATAAGAACAAAATACTTGTGGCATGAGTCTTCAGATTTAAGTGATGTAGATGCAATAGTTTTACCTGGAGGATTTAGCTATGGTGATTATTTAAGATGCGGAGCAATTGCGAGATTCTCTCCATTAATAAATGCCTTGGATGAGTTTGTTAAAAGCGGGAAAAGAGTTTTAGGAATTTGTAATGGGTTTCAAATTTTGACTGAATCAGGGTTTTTGCCTGGTGCTCTTGTTGCAAATAAAAATCTTAATTTTATCTGTGATGACGTTGAACTGGATATTGTTTCTTCAAAAGGAGGTTGGTTTAATAATGGAGATGAAAAACAAACTATTAAGTTGCCAATAGCGCATGGAGAAGGAAGATATCATTGTGATTCTGATACTTTAAAAAAACTTGTAGATAATGAATTGATTGCTTTGAGATATAAAAATAATCCTAATGGGTCCTCATTCGATATAGCAGGCATAACTAATGAAAAGGGAAATGTTCTAGGTTTAATGCCTCATCCAGAGCGAGCATGTGATGAGACAATTGGTGGGACTGATGGTCTCTTTACATTAAAATCATTAATATTGAAATAAAAAAAAGACCCCCAATTTTGGAGGTCTTTATTAAATTTGGGAAGAAATTAAACAGTAGCTTTTACTTTTGGATCTAAATCACCTTTTGCGTAAAGATCAGCAAAGTAATTAGTGCTGCTTTGTTTGATCTTACTTGCTTGACCTTCGCACCAGAACTGCTTGTATCTGTCAAGACAAACTTGCTTCATGTATTTTCTAGCAGGTTTGTTGAAATGTCTAGGGTCAAAGTTTGCCTTATCAGCAAATGCTGCTTCTCTAACCGCGGCAGTGAAAGCAAGTCTGTTATCGGTATCAATGTTGACTTTCCTAACTCCATTTCTTATTCCCTCTTGAATCTCTTCAACAGGAACACCATATGTTTGAGGGATTTCTCCACCATATTTGTTGATGATATCCAACCATTCCTGAGGCACTGAACTTGATCCATGCATTACAAGATGCGTATTTGGAAGTGCTTTATGGATTTCAGCGATTCTGCTTATTGCAAGAACTTCTCCTGTGGGCTTCCTTGTGAATTTATATGCACCGTGACTTGTACCTATAGCAATTGCTAATGCATCAACTTTCGTTTTAGCAACAAAATCTGCCGCTTCTTCAGGATCAGTTAAAAGCATATCTGTAGAAAGTTCACCTTCAAATCCATGTCCATCTTCTGCCTCACCCTTTCCTGTTTCTAATGAACCTAAGCAACCCAACTCTCCTTCAACACTAACTCCAACTGAATGAGCAAAATCTACTACTTTTTTAGTTACTGCAACATTATATTCGTAACTAGCGGGTGTTTTTGCATCTGCTTCTAGAGAACCATCCATCATTACTGATGTGAAACCATTTATTGCCGCTGAATAGCATGTTGATGGCTCATTACCATGGTCTTGGTGCATTACAACTGGAATATTAGGATATGTTTCTGTAGCGGCAAGTATTAGATGACGTAGGAAAATTTCTCCTGCATAATTTCTTGCCCCTCTTGAAGCTTGGAGGATTACAGGACTATCAGTTTCATGTGCTGCTTCCATGATTGCTTGAACTTGCTCAAGGTTATTAACATTGAAAGCTGGAATACCGTAACCATTCTCAGCAGCGTGATCTAAAAGTAGTCTTAGTGGGACGAGGGCCATAATTAAAATAAGTTAAATGCTATATAAAGCATATGTTTCCGCGAGTTTAGTATAAAGAGGTATCAAATGTCACGTCATTAGATATACAAAATACTAAATTAAAGAAACTAATTTTATTACCCAGAGTATATTTTTGAATATTTTAGTTAGTAAGTGTAGCCTGCTACAAACAATTGCTCATCAGATGAAGGTTGAGATCCTGCTACATAGGCACCTTTTGAAGCTTCAGAGTTTGCTTGCGCTCTTGCTATTAATGCCTTTTGGCCGCCTTCAACGTCGCTTCCTTTCCAGGCCTTTAAGCATGAGTGTTGTAATGCTCTTCCATAGGAGAATGAAACATTCCATAAAGCTTTCCTGTAAAGAGTGTTCATATTATTTAAATAAACAGAAGCAGCTTCTTCGCTTAACCCTCCTGATAAGAAAACTATTCCAGGGACAGATGCTGGAACACATCTTTCCATAGTTCTTATTGTCATTTCAGCAACTTTCATAGGATCAGCCTTTGTTGGACAATCTGCTCCATTAACAGTCATAGAAGGTTTTAATAGAGTGCCTTCTAAAAAAACTCCATTTGCTTGACAGGCAATATAAACCTGCTTTATTACCTCTTCTTGAACTTCAGCAGTTTTTTCAATAGTATGGTCACCGTCCATCAAGATTTCAGGTTCAATAATTGGTACCAACCCAGATTCTTGAACTGATCTTGCATACCTTGCTAATCCCCAAGCATTCTCTTGAATTGATAGTTTTGAAGGACAACCATCATTTGTAATTTGCAGAACTGCTCTCCACTTTGCAAATCTGGCACCTTGTTCATAATATTTTGCTGCTCTTTCAACTAACCCATCCAGGCCAGAACAAAAAGTTTCTACATCTCCTCCTCCTGGAAGTGGATTTAGGCCTTTATCGACCTTTATCCCTGGAATAATACCTAAATCATTTAGTTTCTTAACCATTGACTCACCATCTTGGTGATTCTGATAAAGAGTTTCTTCGAAGAGGATTGCCCCACTTATATATTTGCCAAGACCTTCTGTAGTAAAAAGCATTCCTCTATATGCCTTCCTATTGTCTTCAGTATTCTCAACGCCAATACCAGCAAGTCTTTTACCTACTGTTTTAGTGGATTCATCTACTGCTAATATCCCTTTTCCTTTAGAAGCTAGTAATTGAGCATTTTCTTTTAGCTCATTTTTGTAATAATTTAAAGCCATTCTTTAATAATTCAGTTCAATTGATTTTTCCAGAATATGAAAAAAAAATAAAATCAATTCAATACTTTATCGGGTGATAATTGCTACTTATAAATGTATAGCCTTAAATTTTGATACTTAATCCACTTTTCGAAGATTCTCTTATGGCTTCGCAAACTTTATGACTAGCAAGTCCCTCACATAAGCCTGGGATTACAGGTGTTTTATTAAAAATACTCTCAGCCCATAAATTTTGAATTCTCAAAACTGGAGCTATCCTCCCATCAGTCCATGTTTTTTCAAAATTAAAACTTGAATCTGCAGTTAGATTTTGTATCTTATTTTCGTTGTTTGAATATTTCAAATTAAAACCATGTACATAATCTTTTTGGTTTTCGCTTTTAAGAATAAGTGAACCTTCGCTTCCATATATCTCTAAACTAAATCCTCTACCGTTTTTAGAAATCGATGATAAAGATACCTGACATGGAATAAGACTCGAGCTGTAGTTTGATATTTCTATATTGGCTAAACATACATCTTCACTCGTAACATTTTTTAAATTAGATGAATTAGGTAAAGGTCTTTTTTTTATTGATGTTGCTAACTTACCAGTAACGTTTATTGCTTCTCCAAAAAACCAATTCAACATATCGAATGCATGAGTACCTAACGCGCCAATAACTCCTCCACCTTTTTCTTCCAATGCATACCAATTCCAAGATCTTTTGGGATCGGATCTACTGCCCATTAACCAATCTAATTTAACTAAATATATATTTCCTAAGATATTCTCATCAATAAGTTTTTTTGTCTGAAGGAAAAGAGGTACAGCTCTATATTCAAAATCAACACATACGCTTAAATTATTAATCAAAGATATTCTCTGAAGCTCTTCAATTTCTGAGGAGGATATTGAAACGGGTTTTTCTAGGAGCAAATTTTTATTATTCTCAAGAGCTTGTTTTGCTAACTTAAATCTTGATTCAGGAGGGGTAGCAATAATGATCCCATCAATTTTTGGAGAGTTAACTAATTCTTCCCAATTATGAAAAAAATCTAAGCCCGTTTCTTTTTCTAATATCGATTTTTGCTTTTTCTCGTAATGATAAATAGCTACAGGAGTTAAGTAATCAGACTCTTTTAGTGCCTCTAAATGAACTTTTTTACCAAACCCTAGTCCAGCTATTGCTATTTTTAATTTTTTATTATTAGAAATCATTCTTATCCATTAATAAATCTGAACAACTATTTTCGATAACAACATCAATTAGTTCATCATCATTAGAAGTTCGCCATTTTGAATTAAATTGAGGAATTCCATTTATTGAAGTATCCTTAAACTTTTTTTCATCGCAATTAATTCTCATTACATAAAGTGATAACTCTCCATCATCTCCAGAATTAGTTGGATTTTTAAAGAACTTTGTTAAAACACTTATTTCATTATTTGGAAGCTCCTTAATACTCCCTTTATCTAGCCATTCTTTCCCTTCATTATTCTCTTTTAGTAGGACCCAGTCAACATTTCCTATCGCATATGAATAGGAAGCAAAATTTATAATAAAAAATAAAAGACTCAAAGAAAAATAAAATAAATTTGAAATAATTCTCATTTTATATTTTTGCTTTTACAAGTTCTTTTACACCATGAATTTTTAAAATTTTAGTCAGAGTATCCTTGAGATCTTTCCTTTTAACTATTACATCAACAAAACCATGCTCAAGCAGATATTCAGCTGTTTGAAAATTATCGGGTAATTTTTCTCTTAATGTTTGTTCTATAACCCTTCTTCCCGCAAATCCAATAAGAGCTTTAGGTTCGGCCAATATTAAGTCACCTAACATTGCGAAACTTGCTGTTACCCCTCCAGTGGTTGGATGAGTTAATAAGGGCATATAAAGAAGATTTTTTTCTTTATGTTTTTTTAGTGCTCCAGATATTTTTGCCATTTGCATGAGACTTAACATACCTTCTTGCATCCTTGCTCCTCCTGATGCACAAACAATAAGAATTGGAAACTTTTCTAAAGTTGCTCTCTCAATTATCCTTGTAATTTTTTCACCAACTACTGAACCCATGGATCCTCCCATGAATCTAAAATCCATAACAGCTAATGCTAAAGGCATTGAATTTACAGAACAGATACCAGTTACGACTCCATCTCTTAAACCTGTACCTGCTTGACTTTCTTTAATTCGATCAGCATATGATCTTCTATCTTTAAAACCTAAAGGATCTGTAGGACTTAGTGAACTATCAAACTCTTCGAATGAATTTTTGTCTGCAATTATATTTATCCTTTCATCGCTATTAATCCTATTGTGGTGTCCACAATTATTACAAACATTGAAATTTGAAATTAGGTCTTTTCTATAGGCTACTTGCGAACATTCTGAACATTTAACCCACAAACCATCTCCCTCATCAGTATCTTGCGAAACTTTCCCAACAAATTGATCTTTACGCCTTGCAGCAAACCAGTCGATTAATGACACAACTTTTCCTGTTTTTTCTATTTAAATCTAAATGAGGTACTTTTATCAAGAAAGATATATAAAAATTTGAGATCTTATAGATTAAAAACTCTTCAAAGTAAAAATATAATGATCTGAGTTGATAATCGAAAATTAATTATTTATTTTTCTCCTCAATCATTTTATGAATTATTGGAGTGAGAATTAGTTCCATTGCGAAACCCATTTTTCCTCCATTTACAACAATACTTGTTGGACTTGACATAAATGAATCGTTAATCATTCCAAGCAAGTATTGAAAATCAATCCCCCATTTCTCTCTTGCTCCTTTTCTGAAATGTATGATCACAAAGCTCTCATCAGGAGTTGGGATATTCCTACATATGAAAGGATTAGAAGTGTCAATTGTGGGGATTCTTTGGAAATTAATATCGGTTTTGCTGAATTGGGGGCAAATGTGATTTATATAATCGGGCATTCTTCTCAATATAGTATCCACAATGGTTTCCGCTGAGTAACCTCTTTCTGCGTTATCTCTATGGATTTTTTGAATCCACTCTAAATTTGTTATCGGAACAACACCAACAAGTAAATCAGCATAAGACGCCACATTGTATCCATCACCTTCTACCCCGCCATGCAAACCTTCATAAAAAAGTACGTCTGTTCCCTCAGGAATATCTTCCCATGGAGTAAATTGCCCAGGTTCTAATGATGTCCCAAGTCTTGTATTATGTTCTTCTGCTTCTTCAAGACTATGTAAATAATATCTTTTCTTCCCTCCTCCAGTTTCACCATAGATTTTAAAAAGTTCTTCCAGCTTGTCAAAAAGATTAGCCTCTGGACCAAAATGAGAGAAATTTTCGCCTTTTGAAAGAGCGTCTGCCATGGCTTTTTTCATAGGCATTCTTTCAAATCTGTGGTAACTATCACCTTCTACAACTGCAGGAACAATATCTTCTCTGGCGAAAATATGCTCAAAGGCTCTTTTTACAGTACTTGTTCCTGCTCCTGAAGATCCTGTTACAGCAACTACTGGATGACGTTTTGACATTTTTTAAAAACAATATCTAATGATTCTGACAGGTCATATGCCAACTTTATGTTTAACTTAGAAATATTTTTTTATTTATTAATTTTTTTTTAAATTTCATCCATTATTTTATTTCCAATTTCACTGCAAGATAAAACTTCAGAAGACTCATCAGCTAAATCTGCTGTTCTAAATCCTTTTGACAAAACTTTATCAATGGCAGTTTCTAAATTTTCTGCAGCTTCATCTTCACTTAATCCAATTTTTAACATCATGGAAGCTGATAAAAGCATTGCTATAGGATTCGCTATGTTTTTGCCAGCTATATCAGGAGCCGAACCATGAACAGGTTCAAAAACACCAGGACCACTATTGTTTAGAGAAGCAGATGGAAGCATACCAATAGAACCAGTTAACATTGCGGCTAAATCGCTTAAAATATCTCCAAATAAATTACTAGTTAAAATTACATCAAATTGACCAGGATCTCTAACTAATTGCATTGCGGCATTATCAACGTACATATTGCTTAGAGATATATTTTTATCTTTTGAGGTGATATTTAAAACTGTATCTCTCCACAATTGACTAACTTCAAGAACGTTTGATTTATCAACAGAACATATTTTTTTATTTCTTTGGTTAGAAATTTTTATTGCTATTTCAGTAATTCTCTCTATTTCGGCCGAATCATAAACCATCGTATTGAAAGCTTTTGGAATTTTTGTATTTGTTATATGTCCTCTTGGTTTTCCAAAATAAATTCCCCCTATTAATTCTCTTACAACAATAAGATCTACATGCTCAACAATTTCTTTTTTTAATGTACTTGCATTTAATAGAGATTTTCTTATTTTGACAGGCCTGATATTTGCAAAAAGGTTTAGGGCAGATCTTAACTTTAGTAACCCACTTTCTGGCCTTAATTCTCTTGCAAGAGAATCATATTTAATATCTCCAACACAAGATAAAAGTACAGCATCACTTTTTTTGCATTGATCTAATGTCTCATCTGGTGCAGGAGTCCCATATTTTTCATAAGCTATCCCTCCAAATAATTTTTCAATAATCTCAATATCGAAATTATGATTTTTCGAAAGCTTTTTTAAAACTTTTTTTGAAACTTCTGAAATCTCTGGTCCAATTCCATCTCCTGACAATAAAACAATCTTATATTTCTTCATTTAAATTTTTGTTTAATAGAACAATAAATTATTGCTTGTCTAATTGTCTAAGTTTTTTTGCCAATTCTGGTAATTTTTTAAAAATACTTGAACTCCTTAGCCATGATTTATTTTCCATCGCGGGGAAACCACTAATTACCTTGCCATCTTCTATGTCACAATGGATTCCGCATTTTGAACTCGCTATGACATTATTACCAACTTTTACTCTATTATTGACCCCTACTTGCCCTGCCAAAATAACACCATCTCCAATATTTGCCCCTCCTGCTATACCAACTTGTGCTGCAAATGCACAATTCTTTCCAATTTTAACTCCATGCCCTATTTGTATTAAATTATCCAACTTTGTTCCCTCATCAATAAAAGTAAATCCAACTGCTGGTCTATCAATACAACAATTCGTTCCAATTTCTACAAAACTCATTATTTTTACACCACCTTTTTGAGGCATCTTGACCCATTTGCCATTTTTAGGAATAAAACCAAATCCCTCTGATCCAATAACTGAATTTGAATTAATTACACAATTATCTTTTAGAGTGGTATTTTCGTAAATAACACAATTTGAATGAATTATATTATTATTTCCTATTCGAACATTGCCTAAAATTGATGATCCAGGAAGAATACGATTATTTTCACCAATTACAGTATTTTCTCCAATATAGACATTAGGTCCAATATGGCAATCTGCTCCAATTATTGCTGTTTTATCTATAACTGCTGAAGCGTGAATTCCCGATTTGAAATTGATAGTTTTATATAAACAATCCAATACTTCTGCAAATGCAATTCTTGGATTTTTAACGATTATGTTTGATATTTTGAGTTTCTTTAGGGCACTAACTATTTCATCGTTATTAGTAGTTATTATTGCTGATGCTTTAGTTTGATCTAATTTTTCTTTAAGGATATTATTTTCTTCTAAAAAAGATATTTGATGTTTAAATGCAGTATCCAATGAGGCAGCATCATCTATATTTAAATCTTCTAAAATATTGGCACTAATAAAATTTGAATTTCCTTTTTTTATTAGATCAACTAAATTACTTAAAAGCATTTTTCAGTTTTAATTTTTTTCTAAGAGAGAGCAAGAACATCTCTGTGTACGACAATTATCGAGGAGTTGTTATTTTCTTTATTATTTAAGATACTTCTTAATTTGTCGCTACTTACTGATACTAAACCTTTTGCAACTTCTTTATCATTTGTATTGACAATTTTAACTGCCTGATTAATCGTAAAGTTTCCTTCTACATTCTTAACACCGACCGCTAAAAGTGAGGCCCCTTTTTTTTTAATTGCAAAAGAAGCGCCATCATCCAAAGTAATTTTCCCTACCGTTTGAATTGCATGTGAGAGCCAACTTTTTTTGTTTCCTATAGGCTTTTCTACTGGATAAAATAAAGTTCCAATTTTATTATCATTAAAAATTTCAATTAAGTTTTTTTTATTAGTTCCATCAACTAGTTGGACTTCAACTCCTCCTTTTGTTGCTATTTCGGCAGAAATTAATTTTGTAGAGATTCCTCCTGTTCCCCATTCATTATTTGAGTTTTGAATATTTTTATCTTTAATTTCTTTTAATTCACTATTATGAACTTCTTTAATAGGTTGCGCATCTTTATTATTACGTGGATCTTTTGAGTATAGATTTTCAATATCGGTTAATAGAATAAGCTTGTTAGCATTTATAGCTAAGGCAACTAAAGCAGAGAGGGTATCATTATCTCCATATTTAAGCTCTTCATTGGCTACGGTATCATTTTCATTTACTATTGGAATAACATTCAAATCTATTAATTTTTTTAATGTTTTTGAAGCGTTATTAAAGGATTCTCGCGAATTGAAATCAGCTTTAGTTATTAAAATTTGAGCAATATTATGACCTAATTCATTAAATACTTTAGCGTATAAGGACATTAAATTAACTTGACCTACTGCAGCAGTAGCTTGAAGGGTACTTAAATCATTTGGTCTTGTTTTTATATTCAATTTTTGGCAACCTAATCCAACGGCTCCACTAGTTACTAAAATTAATTTGTTTCCTTTTGAAAGAAAATCTGTAAAGGATCTAGAAAGAGTTTCAATAATTGCTTCTGTAGATGTTTCCTTTGTCCCTCTTAAAATACTGGTACCAATTTTTATAACCCAAGTTTTCATTTTATAAAATGAGAAATTAATTTTTCTATTGTCAAAGTTAAATTAAATTTTATAGGCAAGCCATCTCTATTTAATCGCTTAACTAATATTGTTTTTATATTACATCTATTTCCAACAATAATATCTGTAAAAATTCTATCGCCGATAATGGCTATATTTTCTGGCTTAATGCCAATTTCTTTGATAGCAGACAAAGTTACTTTTTTTCTTGGCTTTGATGCATTGTATTTATACCTTAAATTTAGTTCTTTCGCTAATTTTGCGATTCTTTTTTTTGATGGATTATTACTTATTAGATATAAGGAGAAAAGTTTTTTAGATTCTATGATCCAATTTTTTACAGTTTTAGGGATCATATTTGATTTTCTATTTACTAGAGTCCCATCCACATCTAGCAATAGAGAATGAATTCCTTTTTTTTGCAACTCAGATTGAGAAATCGAATATATTGGTAAGTTTGAATCCCAATTAACTTTTAGGATAGATCTCATTTATTTTAAGAACTACTTTTTTCAAGCTCAGTTTCAATCAAAGGTTGAATTTTATCGAATTCATCATCTTCAACTAATAATGCACCTTTGTCTTTTAATTTACCCACAATAAAAAAAGGATCTAGTGGAATATATAAGCCATATTCTTGGTCAAAAAGATTAAAGTTAACGAGCAATTCATAACTCTCACTATCATCATCGACGTAATCTTCTTCTAATTCATCGTAAATTGGTTCTTCAAGTTCTCCTGATACTGTTAATGTAACTGCTGATCTGATAAGTCTTAAATCATGTTCTTGAAGAACTGCTTCAGCATTTTTTAATATTTGTTCATTTTTATCTATTTTCTCAATTAGTTCAGGTTCATCTTTTTCATTTATCTTAAAAAGACTTACTGGAGTATCAACTGGCGTTAATAAAGCATATTCTTGGCCTTCAACACTTACTAATTGTTCAAGAAAACAAAATAGCTCGTTTCCATTTGAGTCATTTAATAAAAGTGTCTGTGCATCATAATTATCATTTGAGTTGGCTTCTTTCATTTAAAATAATTTATCCTTATTAATATTAATATTTTATCTGAGGTTTACCAGCTATTTCTTCTAATTCAGGACCTTCTTCTATCCATTGTTCAAGTATTATTTTTGCTGAAAAACTATCAATCAATCCGGACTTATCTTTTTTAATTCCAAATCTATTTGAAGATTCCCAAGTTGAACTATGTTCGTTGACGTATGAAAAAGGAAGCTTTAATTTATTTGAAAGTAATTGACCGTAATTTTTACAGTCAATAGCTTGAGTGGTCATTTGACCTTGCGCATCAAGTGGAATTCCCACAATAAACCCAGTCAAATTTAACTCATTTATATAATTTCTAATGATTTTAATCTCTTGATTATTTTCAAACCGTTTTACTGCTGGAAGTATGTTTGATGTTATGCATAAAGGATCACAATAAGCTAATCCTATTCTTTTGGTACCTATATCCAAACTCAAAATTGACTTGGGTTTGGGTTTGCAAAATTTCACTTTGTTTTTAATGGAAAAGGAGATGGATATGGATTACCTTGAGGACTTAATTTTTCAAAGATTGATTCCAAAGATTGGTTTATTATATTTACTTGTTTGGCTTCATTTTTAACTATTGTGTTCCTGATAAGTATAATTTCTTGATCTTTTTCTTTGAGATTACATTCTTCAAGAAAAAGATTTAATTGAGAATTTTCTTTATAGGTTTTTAAATGTGAAATGGGTGATTTTTCAAAAAATCTTTTTATAAATTCTTTTAAAATAGAATTGAATCTCTTATCCCAATACCTACTTATAGTTAAAGTATAAATTTCTTTGTTTTGATAATTTATATCTTTTAAAATTGTACATAAAACTGAATTTTCATATATTAAGGCACCACTTTTAGAGTTATTTCTTTTAAGAATGTCGTCTTGATCAA
The DNA here is from genome assembly GCA_003279105.1 of Prochlorococcus sp. AG-347-I19. Classification (GTDB taxonomy): domain Bacteria; phylum Cyanobacteriota; class Cyanobacteriia; order PCC-6307; family Cyanobiaceae; genus Prochlorococcus_A. The sequence continues at coordinate 151,504 of QCBO01000001.1, read as the reverse complement.
AATCTAAAATATTTCTTATTAAGGGAGATTGATTTGATCTTATGAAATTTACTATTTTTAATATATTTTGTTTATTAATGTTTTGGAATTCATTAATTAATTCATAGGCATTGGTATTTTGCTTCATAGATTTATTTAGATAAGAACCATCCCAAAGGATTATCTCCCCTAAAGGCTGAAAGCCTAATTCTCTTGAGGTTGATATGAGGTCAACATTATTTATTTCAGCGTTAATTATCCAACTTGAAGTTTTGATGTCTTTTATTGAGATGGATTTTTTTATCAATCCTAAAGTTAGTTGTTTATCTGTTAATGAATACTTTTTGTTAATCAACTTAGGCTTAGATATTTTTAAGCAAGTCTCTTTTTTGTTTAAGGGAAAAATATTTAAATAACCAATAATTTCGTTTCCATATATAGCAATTATGCATTTTTTTTTATTTTTCTTAAGATTATTTAAAAAAATTTTTAAGTCATCAAAGGTATTTATAATTGCCATCTTTAAAAACCAATTATTCAATTCCTTATTTTTAATGTCTATTAAAAGGTTAATGTGCCTTATATGGAGTTCTTCAAAAGTTACTTCAATTCCTTTTTTAGATTGAAAAGAATAAGAGGTATCTTTTTTCATTTACTTTTTTTCTCTTATTAACACTATAGGGGTTTTTTCATCACCATTGCCAGCTGGATTAGATTTTAAGTTTCTTTTGAGTATTTTATTTACTTTTTTATTTGAACTAGCTAAGACTTTCACACTTCCAAGATCATTAACATCGACTACAGCAACATTTATATTCAGATAGTTCGAGACCTCCTTACAAAATAAATCCGCATTGAGAGGACCCATAACTATACTCTTGTCATAAGGGGGAACTGTTCCGCTTATATCATCAATGAGAGATGATTCAGAACCAGTTAACCTATAAAACATACCCTTAATACCAACTAATTTGAAGAGAAATCCAACAAATAGTGCAAAGGTTATTCTTGTGATTCCGATTCTATTTATTAATAATTGCATGCCGCAAGCTGTTGCGAGACTGCTTGTTGGGTGAAAAAAATAGCATAAAGCTTTCGAAAATAAACTATATTCTAAATTTTGAGGGGAAATATATCTATTTTGCATAATCGCTAGCGGACTCTCACCGATTGTTAAAATATCATTTTTTTCTATAATTCCTTTGCAGTATTCAATTACGGTATCTACAGGGTTATCAAAGCAACCAAGTAAATCAGTTTTAATAGCAATAGCTTTATATTTATTATTTATTGGAATTTCAAAAACCTCTTTGGGCCAATGTTTTTGACCATCTAAATTAATTAACAAACAATCCTTATTATTTGAAATACCAAAATGTCCATAGTTCTCCCAATATACTTTTAGCCATAGATATTTTATTTTTTTTCTAAAATTATTATTACTAAATGTATATATAATTCTTACAAATAATTCTGAATTTGACTTGATAATTGTTGTTGGCCAGTAATTATTTAAATTCTTGATTTTATTATTTTCATATATATAAATATCTTCTTGATAATTAAAATTTTGGCAATACTCGTTACTTTTACTTTTAAAAAAATCTAATTCAAAATTTATATTAGATACCATCGTTTCTTTGGTTTTACTTTTATTAGTTATTTTTAAATCAATAATTAATTTCTTTAAACCATCCTTTTTTTTGATTTTGTAATTTATAGGTACCAGATTTAACTTTGATTTGGGTGAGTTTTTAACATATAAATCTGAAAGAATTAAAAAAATTAAAAGAGCTAAGAAGATATTTATTAATATCATTTTTTTTATTAATTTATGTTTTTATCTTTTTTTTCAGAAATGATACTGTTGTATTCATTAAAACTTTCTAAAGAAAATGACGTATCTTTTATATCAATCCCTTTTAACTCTCCTATAACTTTGTTTAATTCATCGATATTAATCATTCCATTTTTATCATATTTTACTTCACCATCACTATTTAAAATTATCGTTTGTGGAATTAATCCGTTCCAATAATAATTAGGTTCATTTCTAAGATCAGACTTTTCTTTATCCTGTAATTCATCAGTAGTTAAAGCAATGATATCTATATTGTTTCTCCATATCAAATCCAACCCAGATATTATCGGAGCCATAGCTTTACTATCTGAGCTATCGTCAAGATAAAAAAATAAAACTGCTACTCTTTTATTTTTTAATGATTCCTGAAGAGTTGCCTGGGGAGGAACTATAGCTCCATTTCCTGCGTATATAGGAAATATGTTGCCATCGTAACTATCAGAATCTCTAGATGCATTTGCTTTATATGGACTTAAGAAAATTAATGCTATTAGGATCCATTGAATTATTTTCATTAAAGTTTAAAAACTTACTTTGAACTTGATCTTCCTAATCCTTGAAGGATTCCTTTCCCCACTAAACCGATAGCTTTGCCAACGACCTTTGTAAGGAAAGTTACGAAAAGATTACCGATGTACTTTACAGCAACTTCTAACTGCGGTGCTACGGCATCTCTTATCTCAACTAACAATGTAACTTGTTTTTGTAGCCATTCTAGATTCTCTAATTCTTTCTCCCTATTTTCATTTTTAAAGTAACGGGTAAATTTTTTATCGATAATATCAATATATTCTCGTTTACTCTCATACAAGTAGATAGGCATATAAATATTGTCATGCCAGCGATTATAGTTATTAATATTATTTCTAAATCTTTCAAAATTTCTTGTCGATTGTAATTCGGGATTTATAAGTACAGTTCTTAATTCAGGCCAAGAAGAACAAATATTAAAAATTTCAGAAGCTAATAAATTACAGTTCCTTATTATCCAATTTGAAATTATATTTTCAAGGATCAAAAACGATTCAGTTTCATATAGAGGGAGTAATTTCCCATCATAGTCAAGAGCTTCATTTTTAATAATTGGCTCAATAAACATTATTGATTCATGCGATTCTCTATCTATCTCTTCACAACTTGCCTCACTATAAATAAAATCATTTATTGAAATAGATTCGCCTCCTTTTTTTAATCGAAAATAGCTGTCTGTGATATTTGAAATTGTATTAACTTTAAGTTCTTTTATAAGAGAATTTAAATCATCTTTAAAATCTTTCTCCTTATAGTTTTCCTTAATATTTTTTACTAAATTATCTAACTCATCTAACATTTTGCAAATAAGTCGTGAAATAAATTCTTTCTTTATTCCTGAGAGAATTATTGATGAATTATTAAATTCAACCTGTAAGTTAGTTGAGCTAAACCTTTCTTTTAGTCTATCTAAAATCAAATTCCATATTTCTGTGGTGTTTTTATCTTTAATGAAAACAGTGTTCTTATTTTCAAGATTAATTTTATTTTCAGTGTAAACTGCCTCTGTATAAAGTTCTAGTGAATTACCCCATAAGAAAATTAGAAAAGATTTTGCAGTAATAAGTTCTCTTAATCTTCCTTTTAAAATGAATTTATAAAATTCTGGTGTTGAATCAGAGTTGACATATTTGAATATATAATTAATTTCAGAATCGATTTGTTTAAGACCTGAAGTTAGAATTTTTTGACTAAATGAGAGAGGCTTATTTTTGTTTAATTGAACTCGGGAATTATTTTCAATATCAAATACCCTTCCACCATTTAAAATGGTGTCAATAGATTCAAGAACTTTTTCTGCACTGGGATTTAAAAGAAAACCTTCAGAATTTAATGATGGAGGGGTATTTGCTTCATAAACAAGTTCGCCAGAGAGAATTATAAGAAACTTTGACTCATCATATCTTTCTCTTAATTTTAATAATTCTAACCTTATAAGGTCTTCTGATTGGAAATTAAGAACATTCCATAAAACTAAATCTGGAGTTATATCACCTTTTTCATTATTAAAATTAATTTCTAAATTTTGGTCTAGTGATGTTAACTTAAGCGATAAAGATTCTGCTATTAAACTTGGAGCAATAATCAATATCGATTTTTTTGAAATTAATTCCAAGACTAGATTTCTTATCTCTTATACAAAATTAACTAACAATTACTGCAAACACCAGCCTTAAATCAATTTTTATACTCTTTTAAGCGTAGTAATTTGTGTTTAAATCAAAGTCATTTAATCTTTCTGCTGACAATACATTCTTTGCTTCGTTTATCGTAAATTTATTTTCATATAGAGCTTTACCTACTATTACTCCAAAGAGTCCAGAGTTTTCAAATTTTACTAACGATAATAAATCAGAAATTGAACCAACACCGCCTGAGGCTATTACTGGAATATCTGTAATTTCAAGTATGCTTTTTATGAATTCTTCATTTGTCCCTTCTAAAGTCCCATCTGTATTTATATCAGTAACAATAAAACTAGCAATTTTAAATGAAGAAAACTCTTTTACTAGATCTGTGGCAAAAATATTAGATTGCTCAAGCCAACCCCTTGTACTAACTTTTCCATTTTTTGCATCTATCCCAACAATTATCCTTCCAGGAAATTTATTTGATAAGTCTTTAACTAGTTCTTTATTTTCTATTGCAGAGGTTCCCATGATAACTTTCTCAATGCCATAAGAAAATAATTGTTCTATCCTTTCTTGAGACCTTATCCCCCCACCGATTTGAATAGGTATGTTAACTGTTTTTGCAATCTTTTTTATTGATTTATCGTTTGTTGGGGATCCAGTTTTTGCAGCATCCAAATCAACTATATGTATATATTTTGCTCCTTCGCTTTCCCAAAATTTAGCTTGCTCATGAGGCTCTTTTGTGAAGTCTTTTCTTTTATTAAAGTCGCCTTTAAAAAGCCTTACACACTTACCATTCATTAAATCAATTGCTGGTATTAGGTCCATAGAATCATCCTTTTCATTAATTACTTATTAGTAGTACTATTCAATATGTAATTCTATTTAAGATTACTACTTCAGTTAAATATTTTTTGAATATGAAAATTCTTGTAATGGGTGGCACTAGATTTGTTGGCAAGTCATTGGTTGGAAAGTTATTAAGTAAAAATTATGATATTGATATTTTCACAAGAGGTAATAAAAGTAATCCTGAAAAAACAAATTTAATTAAGGGTGATAGAAATATTTTAGAAGATATCGTCAAGCTAAGAAATAAAAAGTATGATTTTGTTTTTGATATTTCTGGACGTGAGTTAGAACAAACCAAACTTCTTATAGAAATTTTAGATAACTCTTTCAAGAGATATATATATGTAAGCTCTGCAGGTGTTTATAAAGATAATTGTGAACTACCCTTATCCGAAGTTGATCCAATTGATCCAGAAAGTAGACATAAAGGAAAGTTTGAGACAGAAAATTGGTTAAAAAACCAAAAAATCCCTTTTACAAGTTTTAGACCTACTTATATTTATGGACCAGGAAATTATAATAAAATTGAAAATTGGTTTTTTGAAAGATTATTTAGTAAAAAATCTATACCAATCCCTGGTGACGGTTCTTTAATTACTCAGCTAGGCCATGTTTCGGATCTAACTGATGTAATGATTAGGTGCATAAATTTTGAAAATTCCAAAAATAATATTTACAATTGTTCAGGTGAAAAAGGAGTAACAATTAAGGGTTTAATTTATTTCTGTGCAAATGTTCTTGGATTAAACCAAAATGAGATTTCTTTAAGAACATTTGATTATCAAAAATTAGATCCCAAGTCTAGAAAAGGTTTTCCAATTAGATTAAATCATTATCAGACTGATATCTCCAAGATAAAACGTGATTTAGAATGGGCGCCAACTTTTGATTTACTTAATGGTCTAAAGGATAGTTTTGTGAATGATTTTAATAATAAAAAAAGTGAGGAGTTTGATGAAATTTCAGATAATATTCTTTTTAATTCTTAAATAGCCTAATAAAGTCAAAATAGTCAGGATGAATCCTAACCAATAAAAAATTAAAGCCAAATTATTCAATAAGCTAATTTTTAATGGTGTAAAGAAGGTAATTAATGAAATAAAAAAGAAAAATGTTTTATATTTTCCTAACATTGATGCTGGTAAGCCGTCTTTTGTAGAGTTCCTCAAGCTAGAGATAATTAATTCTCTAAATAAAATTAATGACAAAGACCAGAAGGGTATAAAATTATTTTTACAAAGGAAGGTCAAAGGAATTAAATAGAATATTTTATCGCTTAAGGGATCAAGGATAGCTCCTAATCTGGTTTTAAGATTAAATTTCCTTGCAATTAACCCGTCAAAATAATCAGTTAAACCTCCAATAATAATCAATATAAAGACATAAAAAGGTCTGTTAGTTTCTAAAAAAAGTATTAATGGAAATACGAGGAAAATGCGAGATATCGATAATAAATTGGGAATATTCAATGCCAAATTTTTAAGATTTTTTCTTAATAACAAATTAGTTTATGTATATAAAAAATATATTACACTCTCAACAAGCTTAAATTTTTAGTAAAAAATTTTAATAGTTTTGATGCTAGATTCTGAAATTTAATTTAAACCTGAATCCTAAAGATTATAAACTCAACTTCTCTTTATGAATGATGATGTTTTATATTACAAAATTATTACCTATATATAATGCAGCCTCATAGCCTAAAGCTATCTCCAGAATCTGATTTGATAAATTCAATTAAAGAATATTCTTTATCGAATAATTTATACGGGTATGTTTCTGGAGTGGTTGGTAATCTTAGAACAGTTTGTATTCAATGCCCTGGTAATCAAGAGATAAATAAATTTGAAGGAAATCTAGAGATAGTCTCTTTAAACGGACATTTTAATAAAGGAGATGTTCATTTACATTTGAGTTTTGCAGATGAAGGATGTAATGTGTTTGGCGGGCATCTTGAGGAGGGATGTATTGTAAAAAAAGGGACTGATATATTATTACTTTCTTTTGAACAGAAAATTATTAATATCTCAAATTATGATTTAATCGCTAATGAATCACGCGTAAAAGCGTATATTTTAAAGGATTGTCCTTGGTCTAAAAGAGCAATTAGGTTGCTTAATTCTTTATCTATCCCTCATGAAGTTATTCTAATAGACAATGATGAGAGCTTTCAAAAAATTATGGCTCAAAGTAGCCATAATACTTTCCCTCAAATATTTTTGGATAATAAATTTTTTGGAGGATATGATGAACTTTCAGAAAAAGCAAAATTGGATAACTTAATTTCATTTAAGTAATCTAAATTTTCTAACTATCACGATTAGTAAGCTTTTCAGTTACTAATTCGTCCTCTAACTGCTTTATTAATCTTGATACAAGACTTTGAAATTCTGGTTGACAGCCTTTAAATGCAGCTTTATGTCTTATTGGCTCATTTCTAGTTCTTAAATCAGTAAGCATTAATTGTAATGCGTCAATTTTGGGATTTATTTTCATAGTTTTAATTTATATATTTACATCTTTTAAATCATTTGCATAGCTTTTTTAAAAGATATCTTTTTATTATCATTCGAACTTGTAACTTCTATTAATTTATTTATGGATTCTTTGTTTTTTAAAGAATCTATACAACATTGCGCGACTAATCTTCTTGGGATTGATCCATTAATTTGAGTATCCTCTTTTGAATAATTTATATTTTCTGATTTAATATCTTCATTTTCCTTTAATCCTCCAGGTCTAATAATAGTCCATTCAAAATTTGAATTGCGTAAAAAGTTTTCACCTAATTTCTTCCAAATAAGAATTAAACCAAATAAGTTTAATGGGTGAAATAATTTACCAGTACAAAGGGAACTAACTAAAATAACTCTTTTAATACCAACTCTTTTGCAACTCTCTAATTGCCTGTATACACCTAATGCATCAACCTTTGCAGGACCAGTTAAATCTAATGATGCTCTCGCTCCAGTCGCAATTATCAAAGCATCAATATCTTTTAAAGCTTCATCAAGTTCTCCTTTTTTGTCTAATGAAACCCTAATTGTTTCTAAACGCTCTAGTCCTGCTGAGACTTTTGAATTCTTTCTGATGATTTGCCTTACTTTGTATCCTTTCTTAACTGCTTCTTCGGAAATTCTATAACCTGTTTTCCCCGATGCACCAGTAATTGCTATTTTCATGATTAAAAAACTAATTCAAATATTATATAAATTTCTTAAGGCTTTTTACATATAAATTTCTTTTTTCTTTTGGGATAAAGAGTGCGACATAAATAACATTTTGTTCCATCACAGCCTCTTGCTGTACAGTATTCTCTGCCATAAAAGATTATTTGCAAATGTAAAGTATTCCAATCATTAACAGGAAATATTTTTTTTAGGTCTTTTTCTGTTTGAACTACGCTATCGCCATTTGATAGGCCCCATCTTTGTGCCAACCTGTGTATGTGAGTATCGACTGGGAATGAGGGTATTTTAAACACTTGAGACATTACAACTGATGCTGTTTTATGACCTACCCCTGGAAGGGATTCAAGCTTCTCAAAAGAATCTGGGACCGTACCATTATGCTTCTCAATCAATAAATTAGATAAGTTATAAATGTTCTTTGATTTTTGATTAGATAGACCTAAAAATTTTATGTATTCGTAAATGCCATTAATACCTAGCTGCATCATCTTTTCTGGATTATCTGCAACTTTAAATAAGCTTTTTGTTAATTCATTAACTTTCTTATCTGTTGATTGAGCACTTAAAACTACGGCGACTAGAAGAGTATATGCATTTGTATGGTCAAGGGGTATTGGAGGCGATGGATATAGCTTTTTGAGTTCCTTGCGAATTATTTCTGCTCTTTCAGACTTTCTCATTAAATTTAAAAATTAAATGGTGTATAAAATTATACATGGGATATTTTAGGTGAATATTTTCTGCTAATTTAATATATTTGAATAAGAAGACCTTAGTGAAAAATGATGCGTTAATAATTGATGATTTACATCATAAATATGATAAGCGAGAATCTTCAAATTGGATATTAAACGAAATTAACCTGAAAATTGAAAATGGCGAATTGTTAGGGTTGCTTGGTCCTTCTGGTTGCGGAAAAACTACTCTTTTAAGATTAATCGCGGGGTTCGAATATCCCTCTAAAGGGAGGATTTCTTTAAATGATAAGGAAATTTCAAGTAGGAAAAAAATTCTTAGTCCTGAGAAAAGAAATATTGGTATGGTTTTTCAAGACTATGCACTTTTCCCTCACTTAACTGTTTTGGAAAATGTAATTTTTGGTTTGAAAAACAAAAAAGACAGATCTAGAGTTGATTATTTATTAAATGTTGTTGGTCTTGATAGTTTTGTTGAAAGATACCCACATGAACTGTCTGGCGGCCAAAAACAAAGACTCGCAATTGCTAGAGCTCTTGCTCCAGGTACAAATTTTATTTTATTAGATGAACCTTTTTGTAGTCTTGATATGCATGTCAAACTAAAATTGAGAAGTGAACTCCCTAATATCCTAAAAGGTTGTAATGCAAGCGGTTTAATGGTTACTCATGATCCGGAAGAAGCGATGTCAATTTGCGATAAGGTCGCCGTTATGAATGATGGGAAAATACACCAAATTGATACGCCAATTAACCTTCTAAATAATCCCAAGACCATATTTGTTAGTAGTTTTATTTTGGGTAATAATATTATTAATCTCAAAAAAAATGGTAATTCATATATTTCTTGTTTAGGTGAAATAAATTGTTCAGGGCATTTGAAAAATACAAGTATCAAAAGTATGTCAATTTCGCCTAAATTTATCTCAATTAAAAGATCAGAATCTGGTGATGCGATTGTTATATCTAAAGAATTTCTTGGAGAATTTCTTATATATAAAGTATCTATTAATGGAAACATATTAAGGGTTAGAACTGATATTAATAATATCCTTAATAATGGCGATAAATGTTCTCTTTCTATTAATACAAATAGTTATTATTTTTTATATCCTGGAGCATATAAGGAATATATATAGACTTTTTTTATAGGCAATTACACTTGCCCCCCTTCCAATTAGAGCATTTTTTCTTTTTACATTTCTTTTTTTTACTGTTATATATTTTATTAGTTAATAGCAGTTCAGAAAATCTGTACTGTAAATTCATTTATAGTATTGCGATTGATTTTCATTATCATATTATTTAATTAAAATTAAAGGACTAATTTATTACTAATTTATACAAAATGTTGTATTATTTATGTAGTTTCTTTTTGTAAAATGATTGACAATAATTTAAAAACTAAGAAATTAATTAATTTTGGTCCATCTGGACGAGCTGTCGCTCAACCGATAGATAATAATTTATTGGATAATATTTTTGAACATCTAACTATGGAAAGATATGCTAATGTTCAATATTTCTCTATATATCTCTGGTTTCAAGAACGTGATTTAAATGGATTTGCATCTCATTTTCTTAGTGAATCACAAGGTGAAATGGAACATGCACAGAAGTTTGCAGATTATTTAATTGCAAGAGGACAAAGCGTAAAATTAGATGAAATTCCTGCTCCCGTTCAAACATGGGATTCTATAGAGGATCTTATTTCTTTTTCTTTCAACATGGAGGCTGATTTAACTTCATCTCTGCAACAACTTTATTCTATTTCAGAAAGAATTTCCGATACAAGAACTAACGTATTTTTAGATCCAATCATTGATTCTCAAACCAAATCAGAAGATGAATTCGCAAACATACTTGGAAAAGTAAAGTTTGCCTCTAATCAACCTTCTGCAATCTTATTAATAGATAGTGATTTAAAGAAAAAATAAATTACTTTCAAATTTATTTTCATTCAATATCCTTTTGCTAATTTCAATAAGTAAATTAGAAAAGTTTATTTTCTCATAATTATTTTTATTTAATAGCTCAGCTATTTTATAAATTTCATTGACTCTTTTAAAAATATTTTTGTTTTCCAAAAATAACCTTTCCTTCAATGATTTATTATTTGTTGTTTTGAAAGATTGTTTTATATTTTTGAGTCTATTAGATAATATATCAACTTCTATTAACAAGCTGTTAGTAACTGATTGTGATTCCTTCATGTTCTTATAGAGGCGATGTTTCAATAAAAGAAGGTGCAACACTGACTGTTTGTGTTCCAATAGGAGCTATTAATAACTCAGATGATCTTAATTTAGAAATTAATCTTGTTGACGTTACCCGTGTAGAACCGATTAATTCACCAATTCTTTCGTGAGTTAACCTAAAGGGTAACTCACACCATTGCCCACATCTCCTACCTAAACGATTTACAAGTATTGAAAACAACGCTTGTAATCGCTGTTCTGCATTTCCTAAGTGTCTAATCCTAAGGAGTTGTAAAGTCCATTCATTTACTGCATCGAAACCAATATTCTCATCAATATTCACATTGCTGTGAAATGACAAATCTGTTAGTGCTTCAACACAGACACCTTCGCTACATAAAAGGTCCGTTCTTAATTGATCTCCTGATTGTAAAAATGCGAGTGTCATTCCTTCAGTTTCTTCACAAGGGCAATAAACTCTAGCAATTCCACTTTCAACTTCTAGGCATGTCCCTTTTGGTCTTGATGAGGGATCTATTAATACAGATTGTCCAGTTATTATTCTTACTGATTTTGAGGGAGATTCTCCATAGCTATGGAAATTCATTAATTTAAATATGATAATGAGAATTATTATCAATTATGCACTATAGAATTACTTATTGCAATAGATTCTCATTATCATCACATTTCTGAAGTTTTTCTTTACAAAGTTTTTATGAATATAATTTAGGTAGAATTTCTTAATTATTTATTTATTTTAAATGAACGTAAATAGAGTTTGCTTTAATTGTGGAAGTTCTTCATTCGTCTCAGACCGATCTTTAGGAGGTAAGATTGTCTGCTCTAAATGTGGATCTTCTTCATTTAAAAAAAGATCCTCTTCATTTTTAAAAAATAAAAAATTAGTATTTCTTGCTATTGCGATAGCTATTTTTATAATTGTTATTTAGATAATCTGTTTATATTCCAAAGTCCATTATTATTAGTTACCTCGACTTGAATACCAAATAACTTATTAAAATTTTCACTATTCATAACCTTAATTGGATCTCCATCAGCGATTATTTTGCCATCTTTTAGCATTATGACCCGGTCATAAATTTTAGTAATCGTTGTAATATCATGAGTTACACATAAAATTTTCGTATTAAATTTTGATAATTCATTAACCTTATCTATTACAAAAAACTTTGATTTATAATCTAAATTTGCAATTGGTTCATCTAATATTAAAATTTCCGGTTTTTTGATTAATGCCCTTGCTATGAGAGAAATTTGTTTTTCTCCATCTGATAAATAGGAAAAATTCTTTTTAGATAAAATAGAAATATTCATTTTGTTCATGATTTTTTCCACCTTATAAGAATCTCTTTCACATTTTTTTGGTACGTAACAATATCTTCCATATAGTCCACTTAAAATTAAATCAAAAACTTGTAAATTTGGATTTATTCTGTTTTTTATATCATTATTTACGGTACTTATTTTATTTCTTAGTTCCCATAAATTTACAAGTTCTTTGTCAAATATCTTTAGTTTCGATTCATTAGCTACTACTGGGTATAAGTTTCTATTAATTATTTCAATTAGAGATGATTTACCTGAACCATTTGGTCCAATTAATACTACATTTTCTGAATAAGATATCTTTAAATTTAAATCCTTAATTACTCTAAATCCATTTTTAAAACAATTTATATTTTTTGCGTCAAACCAAAATTTATTTAACACTAAAACTTATTACTCCAAAATATAATTAATTGAATAGAGCTTAAAATAAATATAAAGAGATAAAGCCAATTCAACCATGAAGGTCTATCTACTTTCTTCATGAATCATATTATTAACATAAAAAATATAAGCGGAGCAGCAAATCTTACAAATGTTTTTCTAATAATATCTATATTATTAGAAATTTCTAACTTCTTTATCTCAGGAGGGTATTTCAATATAACTTTGTCATAAATATCATGATTTTGGGTTTTGTTAATATTTTTCCATGGTTCATCTTTATCTTCAGACTTCTTGTACCACTTCCAAAAATAATTTATTATCCTATCCTCTCCCAATAATTTTATTTCATCCTTACTTATAAATCCCATATCGTGATTATATGTTTGTGTTTTTAAAATCATATAATCCTCATCGAATATCTTATAAAAAATCTTTCTTTGAGTCTCTTTAAATAATAAGAGATTATTAAGCAATTTATTTTGAAGAAATTTCCTGTAGTGTCTCACTATCACTCTTGCTTTATTTTTTCCTAGAGGAATATGATCTAAAACTTGTAAATATCTTGATGAGGAAGGATCTCCTTTGTAAATTAGTATCCTTCCTGGAGGTATGTACTTTATTCGAATAAATTCTTTTGTAGGTTCATTCTTGTAATAATAAATACTTTCAATGTATGAGGGATTAATATTAATTTTCTGGTTAAAACTAACTAATACGTTTTTATTCACATCTTTATCTGGGATTGTATCGCCATGAACCCAAAAAATATGAAGGATATCTAGGTGATTTTCAATAATCCTTGACCAATCACATTTGAAGTCGACTAATACCTCCTCAAAGACATAATCCTTATGTGAAAAACCATTTTCATATAATTCGTAGTTACTTATAGGTGTATCTTCACTTATATTATTTAAATCTGTTTCAGATTTTTTAGAAAAATGTACAAAAATATATCCATTTTTTTCTGAAGTTTTGTATTGAGATAAATGAATCCTTTTGGCGTAGTTATCGTAGTTTTGATCGACTATATGGCGACATGTTATTCTGTCGAGATTTTGGCAACTTCCTCCAGATGAAAACTTAGCTCCATGATATGGACAAGTTATTACTCCATCTGATAATGTTCCTCCAAAAAAGGAGGCCCCTCTATGTGGACATATATTTTTAATGCACCTAACGTTTTTATTTTCATCTCTATAAAGAACAAGAGGCTCATCATAGAGTGAAAAATAATATAGCTTATTTTTTTTTAATTCTTTAGAGGGACAAATTGCATACCAACCAAATAAACCTATATTTAAATCTTTTTGAGTTTCTCTAATATCAAACGAGTCAATTTTTACTACCGTTCCTTTTTTAAATGGCTTAAGAACGGTATTAAAGTCTTTTGATTTAAAAAAATTAATTTGTCTGTTTTCCATAAATTAATTTCTTTTTTTAAATGACTGTTTATCTTTCGGAACTATAACCCAAGTAAATAATCAATTTCTTATAAAAAGAAAATTCTCTATTATTTGTAGCAATAATTATGTAGTTATCGAAAAATATTGAGTCTCTATCGTATCTATGTATCTTTATTTCATGTTTTTTGTATCTTTTGTGATTCTTTCAAATTTTTTATGTAATCAATGGCATCATCAATATTTTTGTGGAAATTACATTGACCCAAGTAACAACCTATAAATCTTAAAAATTTTCTCTTGCCACCACTAATTTCATATCTATGTATTGTTCCGCCATCTATAGGAGCATAAATAAGTTCTGGGAGTGCCATATTAATTTTGTATTTAATACTTAATTAAACAATAATTCATGTTTAAATACATTTCCATAACTTAATCCATATATTAATAGTTAATTTACTTATTTTTATATAATTATTTATTGAATACCCATGTATTTTTTGTTATCTATTAATTATTGATATGGATTTTTTATTATGCCAAAAGCATTTAGGCGTTTTTTAAAAAAATTACCAAAAAAAATTCAAACTATAAAATACTCATTTAGAGAGTTTTTATCATCCAAAATATGAAAAAGCTGTTCTGGTGAATAATTTGTAAATTTCTATAATTTTTAATAAAACATAGTCGGCAGAGTTAAATTTTAAACTATATTAAATTTGCAATTTTTGAAATATTATGATCAAAAGGGTTTTTGCGATATTCACTTTAACTTTGCTTTTTCTATTTATTAGTCCAGTTTACTCATTAGATACTTCTTCAAAAACACTTGAAAATTATACTAAAAAGATTTCTAGCAAGTTCACTAGAACTTACTGCAACACTACTAATTTCGGTATTTCTTATAAAGGGGCTTTGGCATTTGCAATTGGAGAAACTAATAAGGAATTTAAAAATAATAAACTCAATAAGTTGATAGATTATTCTCTATTAAAAAAATCAATAGTTAATGATTTAGAAAATAATTGCCAGGTTTATGATTTCGATATAAGTAATTTAGAAAATTTGAAGTTTAACTAGAAAATGTATATTTTATGAGTCTTATTTTTTACCTATCCAATCATTTGGTTTCTCCATCATCCATTCGAAAACTCCCTTTGCATCAAGGTTTTTAGAAGCATAAACAAATAAAATTGGAAATATTAAAATTACTGCGCTAATAACTGCTAACTCTATTTTACCGATCCCCATCTCAGTAACTGTTAAAGCAAAATAATTAATCATTATATTCATTGAATTAAAATTTATTTCTACATAATTTATGAAAAAAATGGTATCCATTCACTTTTTTATAAAATATCTTAATTATTTATAGCGAAGTGTATTTGTATAAAGTACCTATTTTATTGATTCAAGAATTTTTATAATTTAAATAATAGGCTTCTGCTTGATGGTTATGAATTATGAAATTATTTTTTTTACACCTATTTTTGCATCATTGATTGGATTTATACTATTGAGAATATTAAAAAAAAGAAAGAGATCAGCTAAGACTATTTATAAATTAATAAATGATTTGGAAAAAAAATACATATATTAATTTCTTTTGTAAGAAAAAAGATTAATCAAATTCTATTCCAACTTCTTCTTTTAGATTTCTTTCCAAATCTGGAAGATGAGGTTCAACCCAATGATCTTTGTTATCAATTCCTGCTGCATTTACATAATTCATAATATGTTGATCCACTTGCTTGTAAAGATCATGCAAATTTAAATCCATACGGATATCATGTGCAATTTCAGAGACTTGTTTTTCTGTTAGACAATGATCTGGATGAAGTAAATCACAACATGGGATTCTCTTCTCGATCAATTCATTTAGATTGATTTTTATCTCGTAATCTTGATGGACAGTCATTGAATTAGTAACTTTTTACTTTAATTCTAATTATTTTTAGGGTTTTGTATATCTTTAGTCAAGAAACAAAGTTCTTTAATGCATATACGGTAATTTTAAATAAATAGATCTTCCAAATCTTTATACAAATCATCATTCTCTTTTTGGTTTTCTATAAGTTCATGGTGATCTAGCGAAAAATCTTTTTTTGAAGTATAGAAAAGATATCCAAGGGCTCCTAAGAGTAATGTTGTTGGTAAAATCATTAGCATTAAATTGACTTATAATGAATATAGTGCAACACTTATTACAGTCAAGTGCTGAACTTTAATTAATTTTTAAATGCCTACCAAGAAAAAAAGAGTTGGTTTTATTCCTAGAGAAGATGTTATGAGAATAATTGAAAAGTTGAGCACAGAGAACAATTTAAGTAATTCAAAAATAATAAGTATTTTGGTAGAAGAAGCACTTTCTAAAAGAGGTATATTTAATAAAAAAAATTGTAAAGTATCTCAATCATATCAAAAAAGTAACGGTTATTCAAAAAACTTATTTGATAATTCTGGTGACTTTACAGATAATGCAAAACTCTCAATTGATACTAACTTAGGAAATCATTTGATTCCTAATAAATCAACCTATTTAAATGATGAGAATCAAGAGTCTTTTGACTTGCAAACTTATAAAAAGTTTTTATCATTCTTAAAATTTCAGGAAATGATGGATAAATATAAAACTGAATAAGGTGTTGCTAAGTGTTGCACTGTGCGTTAAATTTATATTGTATATATAGGAGATTTACATATAAAGAATATTTTTCATCATTTCAAAAACCTAAATTTAATTAATCTATAAAAATTTATTCCTATGAATTCATCTCTCCCAGGTTTATCTGTAAATCTTCTCCCTCCAGACAAGTTATATTGTAATTTTGGCTATTGGAGTTCTTTATTCTCTCAGGATATGCAAATTTTATGGGATCGAGCGCATGGAGTACCTTTAGAAAAGCTGCCAAAAGGGGTTTCTGATATGATTTTTCCTTATTTATTGCTTGCACTCTCAGACTATAAGTCTTCGCAAATAAATAAAATGAATGGAATAGGATTAGACAATCTATTAAGCCTTTGGTTTGATAAATACTTATTAAATAAAAATGGTTACTTCGAGCTAATTAAAAAATAATATTATAAATTAGCTATTAATATTAAATTTGATCGCCATTAAAATTTATTACGTTTTAAAATTTTTGAGTGATTCTTTCCTAATTGGCACATCAATAGTCTTGCTATAAATATATTAAGAGGTTTGATGATGCATTCTTTTAATTTCTTTTTAGCAAATATGTGTTTTATCGTTTTGATAATGCAAATCAGTAGTGATATTAAATTAAGAAAAGCGGGATAAATGAAATTTAATTCAAAAACCTTAAGCTTGATATTAAACCTGTTATTTTGCTTGTTTATATTTATTATTTAATTTTTTAGTCTTTATTGTTTTATTTAAAAAAATTTTTAAAATTAATATTCAAATTTGGTTGACTTTTATTATTAATGCGATGATAATGACAAAAATAAATTTTTATTGTGAATCTTCAATCAGATACTTTTGATGATTTTGTTGATGATCTACTTTCATCCGATGTTAATTTGTTAAAAGGAGAACTTGATTTTCTTCTTATGCAACATTTATTTAATTCTATAGATTTGAAGCTTATAAATAAAAATGAAAATATTGATGACGAATCATTAGCTGCTTAATTTTTATGAAATTTTTTTATGAAAAGTTTTGGGTTCCAGTTTTTGGTTATATTTTATCTAAATTTGTTTTTTTAATAGAAGGTAAGAAGCAGGACTCTAAAAAAAAATAGATTAATTACTTTTTTTCTTCATTAAGTATTTTTAAATACATAATCTATGTGAATATATTTTGATAACAACAAAACTAGTGCTTTAATTTTACGAACATATGCATGGTTGAGATATAACTAAATTGCTTTTTAGCAAATTAAAATGAACAAAAATAATTTGTTGAAGCCATATACAGTGCATTACCGTGATTTTCAAAATATAAGATTAGAAAATTGTTTTTATGCTTCTGACGCTTACGAGGCTAGAACACTAGCAATGGAATTTAATAAGTATATTAATGAACATCCAAACAGTATTGACCTAATAAGATGCGAAAAATGAATAAAGGTTTTTGTAATTTAGAATAATATATTTAAACACTTAAGAACTTATCTATGACTGCTTGACTCAACTCACTAGTATTTCCGCTAGCAACAATACCTCCTCGTTGCATTGCATAATATCGATTAGCTTGTCTTACAAAATGCAAGTGTTGTTCTACTAATAAAACACCAATTCCTGTATCTTTAATTATCTGATTGATTGCATTTTCTATGTCTAAAACTATATTTGGCTGAATACCTTCTGTTGGTTCGTCAAGTAATAGAAGTTGAGGTTTGCCTAGTAATGCTCTTGCAATAGCTAATTGCTGTTGTTGTCCTCCACTAAGATCTCCTCCTTTTCTTTGAAGAAAATCTTTTAGGATTGGGAAGAGATCATAAATAAATGGATCTATTTTCTTGTTCTTAGATAATCCACCAGGTAGAGACTCCATTCCTAACATAAGATTCTCTTCAACTGATAGATATGGAATAATTTCTCTCCCCTGAGGGACGTAAGCCATTCCTTTCCTCGCCCTCTGATGAGGTGCTTTTCTATTGATATTTTCACCAACCAAATAAATATCGCCTTTTTTTTGTTTTAACAAACCAATAAGTGATTTCAATAAAGTTGTTTTGCCAACTCCATTTCTTCCAATCAAACAAACCATTTCTCCTGATTTAACATTTAAATCTACATCTCTAAGAATATGACTCTCGCCATAATAAGTATTTAACGATTTTATTTCGAGTAAATTTTCCATAACTAGTCCTCAGGTCTTCCTAAATAAACATCAATAACTTTTTTATCTTTTTGTATAGTTTCCATCGTTCCCTCACATAATACTGTGCCCTGATTTAATACTGAAACATTACTATCAAGTCTTCTTATAAATTCCATGTCGTGATCTATTACCACTACTGTATTTTCACCTGATAATGATTTTAATAAATCAGCTGTAAGATCAGTTTCTTCATCAGTTAAACCTGCAACAGGTTCATCTACTAACATTAAATCTGGCTTCTGTCCTACTAACATGGCTATCTCGAGCCATTGTTTTTGGCCATGTGATAAAGATCCAGCTTTAGAATCAACTTTTTGAGCTAAATTAACAATCTTCATAAGACGATCAATCTCATTAAGCTGCTCATCCTTAATACTTTTGTTTATAAGGTTTAAGGGACTTTTAGGAGTTGTCACCGATATTTCAAGATTTTCTTTGACTGTTAGATTTTCAAAGATTCTTGGACTTTGGAACTTTCTTCCAACTCCAAGTCTGGCTATTTTATGTTCCTTTCTACCTACTAAGGATTTACCTTTGAAAATTACTTCACCTTTTGTTGGCTTAACCTTTCCAGTTATTACATCAAGAAAAGTTGTTTTACCTGCGCCATTGGGTCCTATTACAGCTCTTAATTCTCCTTTTTTTAAATTTAAATTAAGTTTGTTGAGAGCTAAAAAACCCTCAAAACTAACAGTAATATCTATTAAATTTAAAAGATCTCTATTATTCATTATTTCCTTCCTTATTGTTAATTTCTAAGCTTGGATAGGTTTCAATCTTTCTTTTTAAACCAAATCTTTGAAGAAGATTCCTAGGACCATCTCCTTGAATCCAACCTAAAACTCCTTCTGGCAGAGCTGTTACAACTAAGATAAATAACCCTCCTTGAATAAACATCCAGCTAGCAGGTAAAGCTTCACTTACTAGACTTTTTGCATAGTTGATGAAAACTGCTCCTAGTATCGCTCCCAATAAAGTTCCTCTTCCTCCAACAGCAACCCATATAACCATTTCTATAGAAAAGGGAACAGTCATAAATTGAGGAGATACTATACCAGACTGAACGGTATATAAAGCTCCCGAAATTCCGGCGAGACCTCCAGCAATAGAAAATATTATCGTCTTGAAAATAACTGGGTTGTATCCTGTAAACCTAACTCTTGGTTCATCATCTCGTATTCCTATAAGGATATTTCCAAATCTTCCTTTAACTACCCACTTTGCAAAAAACCATGCTGCTATTACTAGTATGGCGGTTATCCAAAAGAATATTCTTTGCATGGACTCAGAGCCTACCATCTGACCAAATAGTTGTGTTACATCTGTTTTTAATCCGTTTGTTCCATTTATAAGCTTTTGTTGTCCATTAAAGAAGTTAAAGAATACAAGAAGAGAAGCTTGTGTAAGTATAGAAAAATATACCCCTTTGATTCTATTCCTGAAAACAAGAAATCCAATTAAACCAGCAACTAATGCTGGAATTATCCAGATAGCGAAGAAGGTAAAAACAGGTGATCTAAACGGTTCCCAGAAAAAAGGTAATTTTTCAACACCATATAAAGCAAAAAATTCAGGAATATTATTTGGAAATTCAGAGGAGCTAGTTATTTGCAAATACATTGCTGCACAATATCCACCTAGTGCAAAAAATATACCTTGTCCTAGACTTAGTAAGCCTGTATATCCCCAGATAAGATCAACACCAAGGGCAACTATGGATAAGGATAAGTATCTACCTAGAAGGTTTAGTCTAAAAACAGGGAGTAGAGTTGGTGCTGCAATAATTAAGGCTATTAATATTATCCAAAATGATAATACTATTTTTTTATCAAATTTAATCTTACTTAAAGACATTAGCTTTCAACCATCCTTCCTTTTTGAGGAAATAAACCTGTAGGTTTAAATTGTAAGAATATAACAATTAGTGCAAATATCATTACTCTTGCCATACTTGTGGTCGCAAAAAAGTTAATGGTGTTTGATAAAGGTAAAGGCATATCTGGCCATATTGATAAGAGCCTTCCAGCTCCAATTAAATCAGTCATTATTCCTATTCCAAATGAAGCAAGTACTGTTCCTAATAGATTTCCTACTCCTCCCAGAACTACAACCATAAAACAACCAACTATATAGTTTCCCCCAACATTTGGTCCTACAGAACCTAAAAGAGAAACTGCTACCCCAGCAACTCCCGCTAAGCCTGATCCAATTCCAAAAGTAATTATATCCACTTTTTCAGTAGATATACCAAGACAATCACTCATTTGTCGGTTCTGAGTAACTGCTCTTATACGCATCCCCCATGCACTTTGATTAAGGAATAATGTTATTGCTATTACAGAGATTATAGTGATGACGATTATCATTAATCTTGTTTTAGGAAATGCAGTCCCAATAATTTCAACTTGACCTCTCATCCATGAGGGTGCTGTTACATCAACATTTCGAGCGCTTGCTCTACTAAGTTTGCTGACAGAGGAAGAGATTAAGCTGCCTGTCAGGACTCCAGTTAAAGCAGCAAATATCCAAGAACTAAATTTAAAATATTTGAAATTTATTGATTCTTTTATTTTTGAAGGGAATGTGGTAGGTAAGAATAAACCAATTAACAAGCTTATAACGAGACCGGTCCCATAAGCTAAAGGTACACTTCTTACAAATTGTTGAAGAATTAGGCTCACGCCCCAAGTTGCTAGAAGTGTTTCTAGTGGACTTCCATAAAGCTTTCTTATTATAGTTTTTTCTAAGAGAATACCTACTACTCCACTAACAATAAAAGCAAGGAAAATAGAAACTATTATGTACGAATTGTAGAAAGGTTTTAATATAGGTAATTTGAAAATTAATTGGGTTACGTATGTTGTGTAAGCCCCAAGCATCATAAGTTCTCCATGGGCAAGATTTATTACACCCATAAGACCAAAAACAATTGCTAGACCTAATGCCGCAACAAGTAGTACAGATCCGATTGCAACACCATTAAAAAGACTATCGAGAAGTAACTCCAATTTAGAAAAAAAAATATTTGATCATATAAAATAAAAGGAGGTGTTAACCTCCTTTTATTTTGAAGTAAAGGTTTTAATTAGATTAAAGCTTATACTTTTCTCCTTTTGAAGGATCCGTCCAATCGCATGCAAATCCCTTTGAACTTGGATGCTTTTGGTTCCATGCTTGAGGAAGAACAACTCCTGTCTCTTCAAGAATTGTAAATCCACCCTCTGCATTTATCTCTCCAATTCTTACTGTTTGAGATAAGTGGTGATTTGGCATAACTTCAACCGGACCTTGTGGGGCATCAAACTTTTGTCCAACAAGGGCTTCCCTTACAGCGTTGTCGTCGAATGTTCCGGCGTCTTCTACTGCCTGTTTCCATAAGTAAACCATGTTATAGGCAGATTCTTGAGGATCAGCTACAACACGATCTGCTCCCCATCTTTTCTTGAAACTTGCAGCAAACTTCTTAGATGCAGGAGTATCAATTGACATCATGTAGTTCCAAGCGCCGTAGTGACCTTCAAGGAACTCAGGACCAATTGTACTAATCTCTTCTTCAGCAATTGAGTAGTTCATTACGTAGTACCCACTTGAAGGTGTGATACCTGCGTCTTGAATCTGTTTGAAGAATGCAACGTTTTGGTCACCATTAAGTGTATTAATGATTATTCCACCCTCAGGCAACGCTTTTTTGATTTTTGAGATAATTGGAGCAACTTCAGTATTTCCTAATGGAAGGTAATCCTCTCCAACAACTTTGCCGCCTAACTGTTTTACCTGAGCTTTCGTGATTGTGTTAGAAGTTCTTGGGAAAACATAATCAGAACCTACGAGGAAGAAATCTCCACCAGCTGCGGGAGAACGCTTATACATGAAATCTGTAGCGGGTTCGGATTGTTGGTTTGGTGTGGCTCCTGTATAGAAAATGTTGTTAGAACATTCTTGAGCTTCATATTGAATTGGGTAGTAGAGGAACGCATCTTTTGATTCGTAAACAGGTAGCATTGCCTTTCTACTTGCAGATGTCCATCCACCAAATACGACAGGAACTCCGTCTTGGTCTATAAGTTTCTTTGATTTTTCAGCAAAAGTTGGCCAGTCAGATGCACCATCTTCAACTATGTATTCTATTTTGTAGCTTTTGCCGCCAACATTAACACCACCAGCAGCATTTATCTCTTCGATAGCCATTTTTTCTGTATCAACAAGAGTTGATTCAGAGATAGCCATTGTTCCGGATAACGAATGCAAAATACCAACGGTTACTGTGTCATCGAAACTTCCGGAGGTTCCGCCTCCACCACAGGAAGTTGCGGTGACCGCAAGTGAGGCAGTAGCTAAACCTGCCAAAATACGCCTTGAAATTCTCATGAATTAGGATAAATTAGGTAATTGACCCTCATTAGGGGGATAAAATAAAAGTTATTAACGAGTGAGGATTCGTTTTGTATCAGTCGTAACTTTTTGTTGAATCCAATATATTAGTAATGAACATTTTTCTAGTTTCGATTGTTGGGTATATGTGATTCTAAAAATTGAGTTATTTCTTCAACTCCTCTGCCGCTACTTAGGTTGGTAAAAAACCAAGGTTTCCCTTTTCTCATAAATTCAGTATCACTTTTCATAATATTTAAATCTGCACCAACTTTATCTGCTAAGTCAATTTTGTTTATTAACAATAAATCCGACCTTGTTATGCCTGGTCCTCCTTTTCTAGGGATTTTGTCTCCGCCAGATACATCAATTACAAATATTGATAAATCTACAAGTTCTGGACTAAAACTAGATGCTAAATTATCACCTCCACTTTCTACAAAAACAAAATCTAAAGGATTATATTTATTTTCTAAATCTAAAACTGCATTTTTATTTAATGAACAATCTTCTCTTATCGCGGTGTGAGGACAACCTCCTGTTTCTACACCAATAATCCTTCCTTCCTCTAAAACCTTTTTATTTATTAGAAAGTTAGCATCTTCTTTGGTGTAGATATCATTGGTAACAACAGCTATCTCATAATTTTTTTTCATGCTTAAACATAGAGTCTCTAATAATGCAGTTTTCCCTGAACCTACAGGCCCAGCAACCCCTACTCTCAATTTGCTGCTCATAAATTAATTTCTAAAAAGTTTTGTATAAAGGTCATTATGATTTTGTTGTGCCATAGCTAAACCTACATTGCCAAAATAGATGTCATCAATTTTTTTGTCCATAATTTCTTTAGAAACTTTTGAGATTATTGCTAATAAGTCTCTCTGAATTAATTGCGCTTTTGTTGACCCAATAGGAATAATTCTTAATGCAGCACTAAGTTGATTTGCACTCCAGGAATAGAAAAAATTCTCAACCATTTCTAACTTGGTAATTTTAAAACAATAACAAGCCCAACTCCACGCTAATGCCCAGGAGCTTTTTTTATTATTTTCATATAGATATTCAAATCCAAACTCTTTGGTTAAATCAAAGAGAGACTTTGCCATTTGAATTTGTTGTTCTCTAATCTCGAGAGAGTCCTTTGATGAGAGGATCCATTTATCCAAACTCATTAACTTTTGCAAATTACTTTTTAAATTTTTGCGGTCGTTTATCTCATTGAAAATATCAAAAAAATCTAGTAAAAGTCTTGCATCGAGTCTTATCTGACCAATTTTTAGTTCACTTATTATTAAGTCTTTTACCGAATTTGAATCTGTTAAATTTTTATTATGAAGATAACTCTCCATTCCCTCCGAATAACAAAATCCTCCAACTGGTAAGTTAGGACTTATTAATAAATATTTTAATAAGTTACTTTTACTCATGACTATGGGCACCTCTTTCAGGAAAAAACTTTTTTTTCGTATTTTTTATATCAACTTTAAAATTAAGAAGCATATTTTTAATAACATAATCACTTTTTGTTAAAAGAATGCCTTCTTCGATTTCTACTTCCACGTGCCTATTGCCAAGATGATAAGCAGTTTTAATAAGTTCAATTTTAGAATTTGAACTTATTTCAATTAAATCTTCTGTTTTGGCAATTATCTCTACATAAAAATTGGACTTATTAGTTGAAAGAATATCTCCATCATTTAATTTGCCTTTTCTAGGTAATTGTAAAATTATTTCCTGATCACAATCAGTTAATCTTTTACCTCTTAAGATTCTTCTTTCATCTGAACTTAAAGTAAGTTTTAAAAATAAACCTAAATTCGGTTTTTCCTTAATCCAATCAGTTACAATAATTTGTCTATTCATTTTCATAATCAAAATTTTTGGTTACTTTAATTTGGTAATTAAAGAAAACAATTTATGATTAAAACTTCATGGGAAGGTAATTGTTTCTTAAATTTTTTCAATAATAAAACAAGTTTAGGAAATGTTGATAAAACAATCTTTAAATCTAGATCAACTTCTCCTTATAAGTTATTAAAGTCTACTCATGATCAAGAGGGCAGATGCATCTTGCCTGTTCTACATACTGCAGGAGGATTGGTAGGAGGTGATTTACTCGATTTTGAGGTAAATCTTGAAAAAAACTCTAAGGTTTTGTTGACGACTTCTTCAGCTCAGAAAGTATATGGATCAGTAGGAAGATCTAAAATCAATCCAAAAGGAAGTTTTTCAAAGCAAAAGAATCTCATAAACATTCTTGACAATTCTCATTTAGAGTATCTTCCCCAAGAAACAATAATCTTTGCAAATGGTTTATATGAACAAATTTTTAAAGTATCTATTTCAGAAACTTCAAGTTTTTTATTTACTGATTTAATAAGACTTGGAAGATCATCTTCTGGAGAATCTATTGAGAGTGGAGTTTTTAGGTCTAAATTAGAAATTATGAGAAATAATGATTTACTTGATGATTGGGAATATGTTGATCATATTGAATTATCTAAGGCAAGTTTTGTGGCCAAATCAGGCATGGATTACATGCCCGTTTTTGGATCTTTAATTTGGATTTGCGAAAAAGATTTTTCTAAGTCAAAAATAAATAATCTTGTAGGTAATATAAAAAAGATTTTCAATGAAACTAATAATAATTTATCTATTGGAATCCTTGAAAATGGGATCTCTGTGAGATTCCTAGGGAGTTCTTCTCAAGATGCTAGAAAATGTTTTTTTTGTATTTGGAAACAAATTAGGTCTGTTTGTGGATTTTGTGAGCCAAAATATCAAGGTGTATGGCCTTTACAAGATTCTATGAATTATTAATTATGTTCAGAAAGAACCTTTTTTAAGAATTTATAGATTAATTTTTTATTATGCATCTTTCACCTCAAGAAAAGGATAAATTATTGATTTTTTCTGCTGCGCTCTTAGCTGAAAGAAGACTTAGTCGAGGTCTTAAGCTTAATTATCCTGAAACAGTTGCTTTTTTAAGTTTTCAAGTACTTGAAGGAGCACGAGATGGTAAAAGTGTAAGTCAATTAATGTCAGAGGGAACTACCTGGCTTTCAAAATCACAAGTTATGGAGGGCATTCCTGAAATGGTTGATGAAGTACAAATAGAAGCGGTTTTCCCCGATGGGACTAAATTAGTTACTATTCACAATCCGATTAATTAGTTATGAGTAATTTAATTCCTGGCGAAGTAATTCCTGAACAAGGTGAAATCGAACTAAATCTTAGTAAGCGAGTTAAAACAGTAACGGTTTCTAATTCTGGAGATAGACCTGTGCAAGTTGGATCTCATTATCATTTTTATGAAGCAAACAAGGCTTTAATTTTTGATCGAGAAATAACACATGGTTTGCGTCTTGACATTCCTGCAGGAACAGCAATTAGATTTGAACCGGGTGATACAACAGATGTCAAATTAGTTCCATTTTCAGGTTTAAGAAATGTATATGGTTTTAATTCATTAGTAAATGGTTCTTTAAATAGTTAAAATTATGTCTTATAAAATTGACAGAAAAACTTATGCTCAAACTTACGGACCCACTACTGGAGATAGAGTAAGGCTCGCTGATACCGAACTTTTCATAGAAGTAGAAAAGGATTTAACTACATACGGAGATGAAGTTAAATTTGGTGGAGGTAAAGTTATTCGTGATGGAATGGGACAGTCTCAAGTAAGAAGAGCTGATGGAGCTGTAGATACCGTAATAACTAATGCTTTGATCGTAGATTGGTGGGGAATAATTAAGGCTGATGTGGGTATAAAAGATGGAATGATTTTTGAAATTGGTAAGGCTGGCAATCCTGATATCCAAGATAATGTTGATATAGTTATTGGTGCGTCAACAGAAGTTATAGCTGGAGAGGGGCATATTCTTACTGCAGGTTCAATAGATACCCATATTCACTTTATATGTCCCCAACAAATTGAAACAGCACTAGCCTCTGGAATTACAACCATGTTGGGAGGAGGAACTGGACCTGCAACTGGCACAAATGCTACTACTTGTACTCCCGGTTCCTTTCATATTTCAAGAATGCTTCAATCTGCAGAAGCATTTCCTATGAATTTAGGTTTTTTTGGGAAAGGAAACTCAACAAATGAGAGCAATCTTATTGATCAGGTTGAGGCTGGTGCATGTGGATTGAAGCTTCATGAGGATTGGGGAACCACTCCTTCTACAATAAATTCTTGTCTAAATGTTGCAGACAAGTTTGACGTACAAGTATGTATTCATACTGATACTTTGAATGAAGCAGGCTTTGTTGAAGATACCATCAATGCTATTGCAGGAAGAACTATTCATACTTTTCATACCGAAGGAGCAGGTGGAGGTCATGCTCCAGACATTATAAAAATCTGTGGAGAAAAAAATGTTCTTCCTAGTAGTACAAATCCAACAAGACCTTATACAAGGAACACATTAGAAGAACATCTTGACATGTTAATGGTTTGTCATCATTTAGATTCTAAAATCCCAGAAGACATTGCATTTGCTGAATCAAGGATCAGAAGAGAGACTATTGCAGCTGAGGATATCTTGCATGATCTAGGTGCCTTTTCAATTATTGCTAGTGATTCTCAAGCTATGGGAAGAGTCGGCGAAGTAATTACAAGAACTTTTCAAACCGCACATAAAATGAAAGTTCAAAGGGGGCCGCTAATGCAGGATTCTGATAGAAACGATAATTATAGAGTAAAGAGATATATTTCTAAAGTCACAATTAATCCTGCAATAGCTCATGGTATTGATAAATATGTTGGGTCTATAGAAAAAGGTAAAATTGCGGATTTGGCATTGTGGAAACCTTCCTTTTTTGCCGTAAAGCCTGAATTAGTTGTTAAAGGAGGATCTATAGTTTGGTCCCAAATGGGTGATGCAAATGCTTCAATTCCTACTCCTGGTCCTGTACATGGTCGACCTATGTTTGCAAGTTTTGGCCAATCTCTAATTAAGAGTTCTTTTACCTTTTTAAGTAAAAATTCAATTGAACAAAATATTCAAAATAAATTAGGCTTACAAAAGAAATGTATTGCCGTAGAAAATACCAGAAATATCAATAAATCAAACTTAAAACTTAATACTAAACTACCAAATATTTCAGTTGATCCTCAAACTTATGAAGTTTTTTCTGATGGAGAACTTCTTACTTGTGAACCACTTGACGAAGTCCCAATGGCTCAAAGGTATTTTTTGCTTTAGAAGTTTTTAATTAATTCTTTTTCACTTATCTTTATATCTTTAGAACCCGCAATAGCTAAATCTTCTTGCAGTTTGTTCTCACAAGATAGAACTCTTGACCAACTTGGTAATTGAAGTGTAGTAGGACAAGCCAGATAATCTTCTGTAGCAGGTCTTAATAGTTTCGCAAACTTTTGTACTGATAATTCTTCTTCGTGCCTATCGTATGGAAGTTGATTAACTGCTGAATCTAATCCAAATTGTTTTACCCGATCTTCTCCAACTCTTTTGTAGAGAACTTCTAAAGTTGCTAGTTGAGTGCTAGTTAAGGTCTCGGCTTGATGCTCCATGAGACCTCTTAAAACACTTGATAGTATTTCTGTACACATTTTTTGCAATCCTTCTTTAGAAGAATCTCCAATATTCTTATGTTTGTGATCAAATAAACCTAGGTCAACCTGAGCTATTTTGGAGGTCCTTACGTTTCTATAAACCTCCGATAATAAACCTATCTCTAAACCCCAGTCACAAGGAATTCTTAAATTCACAGCAAGGTCCTTAGTAAAAGCAAACTCACCTGCCAATGGATATCTAAATGATTGAAGATATTGTAAAAACGGACCCTTACCAACTAACTGCTCAAGACTTGCTAATAAAGGACCAACGAATAATCTTGTTGCTCTACCTTGCAATTGATTTGTTTCTAGAGATAATCTACTGTAAAAAGCTTTTACATATGATATTCCATATGATTCATCCAGAAGTGGAAGTATCATTCTTGAAGGATATAAAGGACTAAAAGTTCTTATATCAGCATCAAAAAGAGCAACAACTTCTGATTTTCTAGTCGCAACTCCTATGCCTTGCCATACAGCCCATCCTTTACCTGGAGTTCCTAAAAGTTCTAGTCCATTTTTTTCTTGGCTTTTTAATAGCTCAATTACAGAGGGAGAATTTGTCCATTGGACGTGAACTGGAAATGGCATTGAGTCAAAAAATGATTTTGCCCCCTTAACTTGCTCAACAGTTTTTGCAGAGAGAGCGATTACTAATTCATTTAAGCCTGTAAGGTTTTTTAAAACTTCTCTTATATCTTTTAATGCTGGACGCTCAAACTCTTCATATAAGCAAGGTATTAAAATGCTAGTTGATCTTCTTTTAAGTCTTTTGTTTAATTCTTTAAGTAAATTCCCTGTAACTCCGTATTCATGTATTGTTGTGATTAAACCTTGTTGAAAGTCCATTTTCTAATTGATGTGCAGAATGGTATTAATACTTCAATGATTTTTTCAAAGTGAAGCAAACTGATTCAGAGAAAAAATTAGATAGATTAAAAATTGATAAATTGTTAAGAACAATTTATTCAAATCATACTACAGAAGAAATTAATTTTATTTCAAATCAATTATTACAGATTTTAGATAATTTCTCAGAGAAATCTGCTTATGAAGAAAAAAGAAATAAAGAAAGGTGGAATGAATCTCATTCAGTTTTGATAACTTATGCAGATAGTATTTATAAAAATGGCGAGGCAACATTAATAACTCTTGGGAAGTTGTTAAGTAAACATTTTGGTAGTCTTTCTAAAGTTGTACATATTCTTCCTTTTCTGAAATCCACAAGCGATGGAGGTTTCGCAGTCTCAAGTTATGATTCCCTAGAAGAAAAATTTGGTAGTTGGGATGATCTTAAAAGTATTTCAAAAAATCATGATTTGATGGCTGATTTAGTACTAAACCATGTTTCATCATCTCACCCATGGGTTCAACAATTTATTAAATTTCAAGAACCGGGCATATCAAATGTTTTTTCGCCGAAACAAAATCTTGACTGGTCAAGTGTAGTTAGGCCTAGAAGTTCCTCCTTGTTTTCTCAAATAAATACTGATGATGGTCCTAAACAAGTTTGGACAACTTTTGGGCCAGATCAAATTGATTTGAATTGGCATAATCCAAAAATGACTCTTGAGTTCTTAAATTTAATTACTACTTATTTATCTAATGGAATTAAATGGTTAAGGCTTGATGCTGTAGGTTTTATTTGGAAGGAATCAGGGACTACATGCTTACATTTACCTAAAGCACATTCAATTGTGAAACTCTTAAGAGTTCTTTTAAATAATCTTCTTGATGATGGCGTTTTAATAACAGAAACCAATGTTCCTCAGAAAGAGAATCTATCTTATCTCGTTCCGGATGATGAAGCCCACATGGCATATAATTTCCCATTACCACCTCTTCTCTTAGAGGCAATTATTACTTCAAGAGCTGATATTCTAAACTCATGGATTTTTGAATGGCCCATATTACCTGAAGATACTACTTTATTTAATTTCACTGCATCGCACGATGGTGTTGGGTTAAGAGCTCTTGAGGGTTTAATGAATGAGCAGAGAATTAAGGATTTATTAATTAACTGTGAGAAAAGAGGAGGATTAGTAAGTCATAGACGTTTATCAAATGGTGATGATAAACCTTATGAATTGAATATTAGTTGGTGGAGTGCCATGGAAGACTCCAGTAGAGATGCTAAAAGATTTCAATATGAGAGATTCATTTTGAGTCAACTATTAGTAATGGCTCTGAAAGGGGTACCTGCATTTTATTTGCCAGCATTACTAGCTTCAGAAAATGATATCAAAAGTTTTTCTATGACAGGTCAAAGAAGAGATCTAAACAGAGAAAAGTTTAAATCAGAAAATCTTTCAGCTGTTTTGAATAATCCTGAATCTAATGCTAATAAAAACTTAAAATATCTTCGCAATGCTATGGATGTCCGATCAGAATTAAAGCAATTTCACCCTTGTTCACAAATGAAATGTTTATCTAAAGGTAGAAGTGATATTGTTGTAATCAAAAGGGATAAAGGTCCTGAGTCTGTTTTTGCAATTCATAATATGACTGAAAATAAAATTAATTATCAATTGCATGATAATGATCTACCAAATATTATTGACAATGATTTCAATACCCATGATTTTTTAACATCCACTAAATACAATTGCAAAAATATTAGTCTTGATCCTTTTCAAGTGATTTGGCTTGCTGCTTTATAAAAATGATAGAAAATTCTTCTATTTGGGTAGTAAGTGATGTAGATGGTACTTTAATGGATCATTCATATGATTTATCACCTGCTAAAGAAACTATAAAAAAACTACAAAAGTTATCTATTCCTGTAATTCTTTGTACAAGCAAGACTGCTTCTGAAGTAAAAGTTATTAGAAAGGAACTTAACTTGACGGATCCTTATATTGTTGAGAATGGTGCGGCAATATATGGTGAATCTCTTAAAAGAGTAAATGGAGAAATTATTCTTGGAATAAAATACGAATTTCTTGAAGAAATCTTAAATTTTATTTCTAAAGAAATTGATTATAAACTAACTCCTCTTAATAATCTCACTGATAAAGAAGCCACTCAGCTTACAGGTTTAGTAGGCAACTCATTGAACTTAATGCGTGAAAGACACTGGAGCATGCCTTTTTTAAATCCGCCAAGTTGTTTAGAAGAGAAAATTAATACCTGTTGCAAAAAATTCAATGTTGATATTTTTAAGGGCAATAGAATGAGTCACTTATTATCTACAAAATCGAATAAAGGTAAAGCAATAAATGCTCTTAAAGAATATTCAAATGTTCATAATATTGAAATTATAGGTTTAGGCGATTCTCCAAATGATTTGCCCCTACTTTTAAACTCAGATATTAAGATAGTTATTCCTGGAATAGATGGACCTAACTTAAATTTACTTGATCAATTAAAAGATTTGGAATTTACTTTGGCTTCTGAACCAAATGGATATGGTTGGAAAAATGAAATCAATAAATTATTAAATAAGCGAGAACTAAGTTAGAAAAATGAAAGATTTAGATATTAATTTTCCTCTTGATAAATTTGAAAAATTAATTATTGATATTGGTTGGGAATCCTTGGATGATTGGGTCAATTTTTGGAATAATAAAAGAAACATTCTCTCAATTGATCAATATTGGAACAATAAAGTAAATGATGATTGGATTTGGGGTTTAGCTTTACCTCTTTTATCTCAGGCTTATAAATTTCAAAATAATTATTCTGATAGAAAAATTATTGGAATCTCAGCTCTGCCTGGCACAGGAAAAACAACATTAGGTAAATGGCTCGAAGCTATATCGTTAAAATTAAATTTCAAAATTGGGGTTATTTCAATTGACGACTTTTATCTCCCGTCAAATGAAATGAAATTAGCAATTAAGAATAACCCTTGGAATGTTTCAAGAGGTTTTCCTGGAAGTCACTCAGTAAAATTAATGCATGAAAAATTATTAAATTGGAAGATAAATGGAGAATTAAATGTACCAGTTTTCGATAAATCCTTGAGAAATGGTTTAGGAGATAGATCTCATTGGAGATTAGATAATCCTGATTTATTAATTCTTGAGGGATGGTTTTTGGGAATAAAACCTTATTCTATTGACATAAATGATGGACCCATAAATACAACAAATTTGAATCTTCATGAATCCTCATATGTATTAAAAATTCAAAATAACCTAAACGATTATTTAGATATTTGGACTTTAATAGATAATATTTGGCACTTAAAGCCATTAAAGATTGAATATATGAATATATGGAAAACAAATCAGGAAAAAGAAATGTTTTTACAGAAAGGTAACGCCCTTATAGATGAAAAATTATCTAATTTCTTGAGAATGCTTAATGTCTCAATTCCTCATAAAAGCTTTGATGTTATAAAATCCTACGCGCTTTTATTAATTAATCAAGAAAGAAATTTAGTTGAGGTTGGATTAAATTTGTAGTATTTTCTAAATTTCTTTTTTTTCAGTAAATTTTTATACATTTTCTTCAGTTCTTAATAGTGTTTAATTAAACATATTTCTTGTTTAGAGATGGTTGAATTTTCTTACAAAAATGAAGGCTGTAGGATGGTTGTCTTGAGATGTGTTGGTCCCTCAAATTTTTTTTTAGAAAGAGTTTTATTCCCAACTGACATTCTTACTTTTATGGCCCCAAATGATTCAAGAGTTGAAATCTGGGGAAATGAATTATATGGCCCTAAGTTGGAAGAGAGAATAAGAATTTCTGCTGATAACGAAGATTCTACTTTGGTGGCCTAGAACAGATATTTTCTAATTGTCTTCGAGTCAAAATTTTTTACAAATACCTTGTTTTTATTGATATTATCAAACTAGTTTTAGTTTTATAGATGTTTTATTTTTCTTCTTTTGCAATAGGTGGTTTCGTTCCTTCTGCAGCTATTGCTGGAGTTTTACTTTTAGTTGGCTTAGGAGCCTTCTTTTATCTTGGTATTAAAGGACCCACAGATTATTAAACACGAGTTAATAAAAAAATTGAAATTTTTCATAACCTTTTTGAATAAGTTAAAATTATGGATTTAACAACTATTTTATTTATATTAAGCTTACCCTTCGTTTTATTAACAGTTTATTTTGGGACAAAAAATGATTTTTACGAGAGTGAAAACTATAAAGGAGATGGTTGTGCCCACGATGTTAAAAGGTAACTTTCCTAATTTTCGCCTATAAATACGCAGGTCCATCTACTATCAAATTGCCAAACTGGTTTGTATATTTCATTAGTAATTTTTTCTCCTGCCTTATTACAAGTATCTAAATCTTTCATGGGAATAGAATGTAAGGAAGGGCTTGTTATTCCACTAACTTCTGGTCTTCCACCAGGCCCTTGTCTGTAAGTTCCGATTATTAACCAATAATTAGCTTTCGCAGAACCAGAAAAGATTAAGGAAAAAAGAAAAAATAATATTAAAATAGATTTTTTTTTCATTTTCCCATACTAGCTTTTAATTTTTAAATGTAAATTGCTATTAATTAAATATATAATTTAATAATTATTGGAATATTTAAAATTTGTTTTATATGGATTAATTCAAGGTTTGACTGAATTTATCCCTGTTAGTAGCACAGCTCATTTAAAAGTTATATCTTTTTTCTTAGGAATTGATGATCCTGGAGCATCTTTCTCCGCTACTATTCAACTTGGAAGTCTACTAGCCATAGCTTGGTATTTTAGGAATGATATTTTTAATTTCAGAAGTCATTCTTCCAAAAATTTTCTTGAATATCTCTTAAATGAAAGATTATTAAGGTCTATTTTGATTGGTACTATACCTATTGTTTTGCTTGGTGGGAGTTTAAAAATATTTATCCCTTCTTTTTATGAAAACGTTCTTCGTTCAAATTTATCAATAGCATTGGTCTCAATTCTAATGGCTTTTTTCATGTACTTGGCAGATAATTCTAGGAGAGGTTCCATTAATATTAAAAACCACAATTATTTAAATAGCTTTTTGATAGGTTTCTTTCAAGCATTTGCAATTTTTCCTGGTGTATCAAGATCGGGTATCACTATTTCTAGTGCTTTAATATCAGGTTGGGAGAGAGGTGATGCTGCGAAATTTTCTTTTCTTTTAGGGATGCCAGCTATTTTTCTTGCTGCGATTGTTGAGTTTATTTCTTCTTTTAATGATTTTTATGCATTAGGGTTTTTCCCTCTTTTTGTTGGTCTTATTACGACGTTTGTTTCCTCTTTATTAGCAATAGATTTCTTATTAAAGTATTTTTCATCAAATGGGTTGAAAATATTTATCATCTATCGAGTAATTTTTGGTATACTGATTCTTCTGAATTTATAGTTGGAAAATTTTTTTTTTAATTGTGTTAAGGTTTTAAAAAATTCTTTCTAATGAACATTTTAATATCTTTCCAATTAGGTGAAGTAGAAGTTTCAAATCTAACTATATTGGTTTTAGCTTTTTTTTCTTCTTTTACATTTATAGCAGTAGGCATAAGTTCATATAAACTATACAAATCTCTTATAAATGAAGACGATAAATAATCGGAACGGCGGGATTTGAACCCACGACCCCCACTACCCCAAAGTGGTGCGCTACCAAACTGCGCTACGCCCCGTAACCTTACTATAAAGATTAGATTGATTCAAATGTTGTTCTTTATAGGATTGTTATCAGATCTCAATACACACTTGTCAATTTCCCAATTAAAGTTTTCCCATATATGAACTTCTAATTTATAATTGCTTCCAGTAAAAACTCCTAACTTAACTTTTGTAGGTGAAGCGGAACAGTACTGCCTGCTTCCAGCTGATGCAAGATATTGTTGATGGTATTGTTCCGCATAAAAATATGAATCAATCATTTTTATTTCCGTTTCAATTAAACCAAAATTATTTTTGCTTAGTTCCGTTTGATATTGTTCCTTACTGGCTAATATGGTTTTAATGTTATTTTCATTTTTGTAATATATTGCTGATCTATATTGTGTTCCCATATCATTACCTTGTCTGTTTTTTTGAGTAGGGTCGTGACATTCCCAAAACATTTTTAATAAATCACTTATATCAATTTTCCTTTTATCCCATATAACTCTTACAACTTCTGAATGACCAGTTAAGCCAGAACATACTTCATAATAAGTTGGATTGTTTTTTTCTCCTCCAGCATAACCTACAGATGTTGTGATAACTCCAGGAAGTTTCCAAAAACATTTTTCAGCACCCCAAAAACAACCACATCCAAAAATTATTTCATCTTCTTCTAAATTAGGATCTTTCTTGATATCTGTTTTTAATATTCTATGTAATGAATAAGAATCGTTAGTTAAATTTACCTCCTCATTATTCATAATATTTTTCAGGAATTTAAACATAATTTAAATTTTTTCATTATAAGTAAAAAAATTACTTTTAGCTCTTGACAATTCTTGTAGCTAATTCTCTTTCCCAGAGTTGTTTATATAGCCCATTCACTTTTATTAGTTCTTTATGAGCCCCTTCTTGTACTATTTCTCCTTTATCCATTACTAAAACCCTATCACAGGTGGCTGCAACAGAAAGTTGGTGACTAATCATTATGATTGTTTTATTACTTCTATCACTCATTTCATCTATTATTCTTGCTGCTGTTTTATTATCTACGCTTGCTAAAGCATCATCAAGAACAACAATAGGAGAATTAACAAGTAGTGCTCTTCCTAGTGCAGTTCTTTGCCTTTGTCCACCACTTAATGTAATACCTCTTTCACCAACAATAGTTTTAAATCTTTGTGGAAAACTATTGATATCATCAATTAATCCAGCTTTTGTTGCGCTTTCTTTAACTAAATACTTAGAAGCTTTGGGTTCTCCAAAACTTAGGTTTTCTGAGATTGTAGAAGTAAATAAGAATGCTTCTTGAGGAACGATTGAAATGTTTTTTCTAAGATCCCTTAATTTTAATGTTTTTACATCAATTTCATCTAAAAATAATTGTTTGTCTGGAATTTCAATAGTCCGTCCTAGGGACTTTGCTAGTGTTGTCTTGCCACAACCTACTGGGCCAACTATTGCAATAAGTTCTCCAGGATAAATTTTAAAATTGAGATTATTTAATGAATTAAATTTTGATCCTGGATATTGTATTGTTAAATTTTTTGCTTCTAATAATCCTTTAATCTTTCTTTTTAAAAATTTAGTTTCTTCTCTATCTACAATATTTGGGTTATTCTGAAAGATTTCTTCAACACGATCTAAACTGACTTGACCAAGTTGAAAAGTATTTAAGGTAAAACCTAATAGAGCTGTTGGAAAGACAAGTCTTTCTACGTATAGAATTAAGGCTACTAAACCACCAATAGAAATAAATCCACTCTCTAATTGAAAAGTTCCTAATGATAATAAAATTAATAATGAAATTGAGGAAATCCCTTGTAACAAAGGGAATAAGGTACTCGCTGTTCTTGCAAGTTTTATCGCTGAATTTCGATAGGCATTATTATAAATGTTAAACTCTTTTTTCTCAGCATTCTCTTGGGCATAAATTTTAATGGCGCTTATACCAGATAGATCTTCTTGTATTAAATCACTAAGTTTTGATAATGATTCTTGTTGAGCTTTTCTTTGATTTACCATCTTTCCGCCAAATAGACTAACAATTCCAAGGATTAATGGAAATATCATTAAAGCTGATATTGTTAATGTTTTATTTATCGAAAACATTGAAGGGATAGTGAATGAATAAGCTAAGACAATGTTGCATAAGCTTAAAACTGTAAAACCTAAGAGTCTTCTTATGTTTTCAACATCGCTTGTAGCTCTACTAATAATGTCTCCACTACCTTTTTTTTGGATCCATTCTGGATCTTGTATAAGTAAATGGTCAAATAGTTTTTGACGAAGATTTACTTCTACTTTTCTACCTATTCCGAAGACAATCTGTCTAGAAAATAGTCTTATTAAACCCATACAAGTTGCTAAAAATATTAACCATAAAGATTTAGAAATAACAAAATCCGAAGAGAACCCATTTTGTAATTGGTCAATTATATTTTTTACTTCTAAGGGTATAACAACACTTAGTATATTTACTATTAAGAGAGCTAAAGCTCCATATAAGAATTCTTTTTTGTAAGGTTTTAGGTATTTAGATATAACTTTTATCTTTAAATTTTTCATTTTATTTTGCCGATATGATTAAGATAATGTTTCATTTTTGAATATGTGAGCTAATTTTATAAATGATTCAGTATTTATTTATGGGTAACGAGCAAACTCATCCATTACATGAAACAGACAAAAACATTATAGATTCCCTTATCACTAAAAAAACACCAGAAGATCTTGACTATGTAAATTTAGCTAGATTAATAAATCGTTATACCAATTTCCCAGGAGAAATTGAAATTAAAAACGATATTGAAAAAATTTTAAATTTTTGGAAGATAACTAAAAATGAACTTTTTTCAAAAACAAAAATTATTTGGTCAAAAAGCTTCAGGCCTTCAAATACAAATAAAGATTTAGTTGGCTCAGGTTTTGATACCTCAAATTGAATTTTATCTGCATAATTTTTCTTCCATAAATAAATGTCTTCTAATCTATCAAACTCTGAAATCCTGAATAATTTGTTGGAGGGAAGGGACCTTGATGAGTTAACTTCTAGATATTTAATGCAAAGATGGCTTAATGATGAAATTTCAGAAGTTGAAACTGGAGCTTTTTTGAGTGCTTTGAGAGCAAAGAGTTCTACAGGTGTCGAATTAAGTTCTATGGCTGAGGAACTCTTAAATGTTTGTGAATTGCCAGTAGCAAGACCAAATTTGTATTTGGTAGATACTTGTGGAACAGGGGGTGATGGTGCTAACACGTTTAATATTTCAACTGCAGTTGCATTTGTAGCGTCATCTTGTGGGGTAAATATTGCAAAACATGGAAATAAAAGTGCTAGTGGAAAAGTTGGCTCTGCTGATGTTTTGTTGAATCTTGGTTTGAATTTAAATTGCTCATTAGAAAAAGTAATCAAAGCTGTAAGTGAAATTGGAATAACTTTTTTGTTCGCACCTGTTTGGCATAAATCTTTAATAAAACTTGCTCCATTAAGAAAGACTCTTGGTATAAGGACAGTATTTAATCAGCTTGGACCATTGGTAAATCCCTTAAGACCAAATGCACAAGTTTTGGGTGTTGCCTCTGAGGATCTTTTAAAACCTATGGGGAGCGCGCTTTTAAAAATGGGTATGAATAGAGCAATAGTTGTTCATGGTTCTGGTGGCCTTGATGAAGCTTCGCTTCAAGGAGAAAATAAATTAGTATTTGTTGATAATGGCGAACTAAAGTTTTCAGAAATAAATATTTCAGACTTTAACCATGAAAATATATCTAACGAAAAGCTTGTGGTTTCTGATCTTGAGTCTAACGAGGAAATATTAAAGTCTGTCTTAAATGGTTCTGGACAAAAATCTCATATTGATGTAGTTGCCTTGAACTCTGCTTTAGTGCTTTGGGCCGCAGGCATTGAGGATGATTTAAATGAAGGATTTAATAAGGCTTTATTTTCGATGAATCAAGGAGAACCTTGGAAAAAGTTTCTGCTTTTAAAAAATTATTTACATACAAATTAATTAATTTCAAATTGATGATTAATCCATATAAGAAAAACGCGAAATTGGTTTTAAGTAATGGAATTGTATTCCCAGGATTCTTTTTTGGGACCTCTGGTACAGCCATTGGTGAAATAGTATTTAATACGGGAATGACTGGATATCAGGAAGTTATTACTGATCCAAGTTATTATGGACAAATATTAACATTCACTTATCCAGAGATTGGAAATACTGGTATTAATTTTGAAGATTCAGAATCTAATATTAATGTTAAAGGGATAATTGTTAGAAATTTTTCATCTAATAGCAGCAATTGGAGATCAAAAAAAAATTTTAATCAATGGTTAGTTGAGAAAAATATCATAGGTCTATATGGAATTGATACAAGGGCTCTTGTTAAAATTTTAAGATCTAGTGGCGCGATGAATGGAGTTATCACCTCTCTAGATAAAACTGATGAAAGTTGTTTAAAGATAATTTGTGATTCTCCAAAGATGGAGGGATTGAATTTATCAAAAGTTGTTTCAACAAAGCAACAATATTTATGGAAAAGTCATACGCAAACAATTTTTGATTTGAGAAAAAGATATGATGATTCATCTAAAAAGTTAAAAATAGTGGCAATTGATTTTGGAATTAAAAATTCAATTCTAAATAGACTTGTATCCCATGGTTGTGAAGTTTTGGTTTTACCTTCTCGATCTTCTCTAAATGATGTTTTGTCTAACAAGCCGGATGGTATTTTTTTCTCAAATGGTCCAGGTGATCCTTCTTCTGTTTCTGAAGGCATAGATTTAGCAAAATCACTCATAGAATATGGTGAAATACCTATGTTTGGTATATGCCTTGGCCACCAAATATTTGGATTAGCATTAGGAGGTTCAACTTATAAATTACCTTTTGGACATCGTGGTTTAAACCATCCTTGTGGTAAAAATAACAATATTGAGATAACTAGTCAGAATCATGGTTTTGCTATTGATCCGAATTCTCTATCAAAGGACATAGTTGCAATAACCCATTATAACCTTAACGATAATACTGTGGCTGGATTAGAGGTTCATAATAAGCCTATATTTAGTGTGCAATATCATCCAGAAGCAGGACCTGGTCCACATGATTCAGATTATTTATTTAAAAAATTTGTTTCTCTAATGTTAGAAAGATGTTGACATATTGTTATCTTTTGATTTGATAATTACATTTGATATATTAATTTTTTGGAGGTATTAGATCATAGAAGATTTCCAGAAGTTAACCGTTTCTTTAAGAGGAAACCTTGAGGTTAAAACAAACATTTTGGTTTTTACTTTTAAAGGCCAACTTGATGCTTTCTCAGAAAAACAATTTAAGACTTTTGTTACTAATAATTTAAAAAATGACCTCCCATTCGTTATTGATCTTACAAAAATAGATTTTTTAGATTCCTCTGGTCTTGGAGCACTTGTTCAAACTGCAAAAGAGTGCCAAAAGTCGAAACTTGGGTTCACTGTCGTTGGCAATTCGAGAGTGGCCCAAACAATTAAACTTGTTCGTTTAGGGGATTTTCTTAACTTGAAGTCAAGCCTTGAAGATGCATTAAATTATTTAAAGAATTGAATTATTGGATTCAAAACTTGGTTCCATATGGATCTCCCGAGGATATAGGTGTTATCCAACTTGCTTGGCTTGGAGATTCGGTGTGGGAGCTCCATCAAAGACTAAGGCATGTTCATTTTCCTTTAAAATCTAAAGACCTCCATTTATCTGTAGTAAACGAAGTAAAAGCGAAATCTCAGTCAAAATCATTAAGTCAAATTGAACATTTATTAAATTCAAATGAAATAGATCTAATTAGGCGTGCTAGAAATAAAACAAGGAGATATCCAAAATCTTCAGACCCCACCATATACTCTAGAGCGACTGGTTTTGAAACTCTTATTGGCTGGCTATTTTTAAAAGATCCTCAAAGATTATCAACACTTTTTGAATATTTAGAATTAAAAATGAATTGAATCTATGAAAAATTTCTCAAATAAATTTCGCGAAAAAAATAATAATGAGTACAAAAAAAATTCAGATTTTGGTTATTACTCAAAAAATACAAATCGTTTAGAAAAAAATGATCGTTTTTTGAACAAGTCCGTTAAAAATAAGAAAGTTGATATCTTAAAGAAAAATGATGAAAATAATACTACTTCTTCTTTAAAAAGAAGAAACCCAAGATTTAAATCTAATACAGAGTTCCCTAATAAAAATTCTGATATGAATCAGGAGTTTACTAATAAGAGAAATTTTGATGATTGGATATGGGGTAAACATTCGGTTTATGCGGCTCTTAGTAGTGATAGAGCGATTAATAGGATTTGGTGTACTTCGGAAATTTTTTCTTCAGACAAATTCTATATTTTGTTTAAGGATCTCAAGTCAAAAGGAGTTCTTATTGAAGAAGTTTCTTGGAACAGGCTTTCGCAATTGACATATGGTGCTTCACATCAGGGTGTTGCATTGCAGTTAGCATGCTCTAAAACAATATCCCTAGAAAAATTAATTGATTTTTCTAAACAAAATTGTCCAAATCCCATAATAGTTGCATTGGATGGAATAACTGATCCTCATAATGTTGGTGCGATTATAAGATCAGCGGAAGCATTTGATTGCAAAGGTGTAATTATTCCTCAGAGAAGGTCTGCAGGATTGACTGGAACAGTCGCCAAGGTAGCTGCAGGAGCCTTAGAACATATTCATGTTAGTAGAGTTGTTAACCTAAATAGAGCGCTTGAAGAACTTAAGAAAAATGGTTTTCTTATTACTGGCTTATCTGGAGATGGTCAAATATCCATCTCAAATTTTCAAGAAAAAGCCCCTTTGGTGGTTGTAGTAGGTTCAGAAGATAAAGGTATTTCTTTGCTTACTCAAAAAAAATGCGATTTTATATTAAGTATTTCTCTTAAAGGTAAGACTTCAAGTTTAAATGCCTCTGTGGCGGCCGCCATATCCCTATTTCACTTGACAGGGAAATAATTTTATTATCAATAATTATTTTTTTTAAAGTCCACAAAAATGTTGCTATTTCAATACATTTATATGTTTAATAAAGATTTATTGAATTTTAAGAACAAAATTGTATAGAATTTAACAAGAATTTATGGTCCAACTGGCCAAAAAAATTGATTAGAAACTTTGGAAACAAACTCGGTTTAGCTTGGTGGGCTAAAATTGAGACAGATCAACCAAGTAGTACCTACTGGTTCGGCCCATTTATCACTAAAAGTAGTTTAAAAAAAAATATGTCTTCTTTTATTAAAGACCTCTCTGATGAAGGGTCAAAAAATATTAAGCACAGTATAGTACGTTGCAAAAAAGAAGAACCATTAACATTTTGATATCTTTGATTTTTAGAAATAAATTAAGAAATGAATTTTAATTCTTTAAGAAAAGAAATTACCAGCAATAATGCTTCTGTAAAGGAATTGGTTAATGATATCTATGCCAAAATCGATCATAAGGATCCTGAAATTAACTCATATATTTGTATTACAAAAGATAATGCTATCGCGCAAGCAGAAAAGATTGATAAATTAATTCAAAATAACGAAAAACTGCCTCTTCTCGCAGGGATGCCAATAGCTATAAAGGATAATATTTGCACCAAAGGAGTTGCAACAACTTGTGCAAGTAAAATGCTCAAAAGCTTTGTTGCACCTTATGAATCCACTGCTTCTAGTAAATTATGGTCTTCAGGGGCAATTTGTTTAGGAAAAACAAATTTAGACGAATTTGCAATGGGTAGTTCTACGGAAACTTCTGTATTTGGTGTCACTTCAAATCCTTGGGATATTAATAGAGTACCAGGAGGTAGTTCAGGAGGTAGCGCTGCTTCAGTTGCCGCTGGATTTTGTGCAGCTGCTATAGGTTCAGATACAGGAGGATCAATAAGGCAACCAGCTTCTTTTTGTGGTGTGGTAGGTCTTAAACCTACTTATGGCAGGGTTAGCAGATGGGGGCTTGTAGCATTTGCTAGCTCTCTTGATCAAATTGGACCAATTACAAATACTGTCTCAGATGCCGCTGAAATTCTTTATTCCATATCTGGTAAAGATCCTTATGACTCGACATGTCTTGATAAGCCAGTGCCAAATTATTTGACTGATTTAAATAAATCTATAAAAGGTTTAAAAATAGGAATTATTAAAGAATGTTTTGAACATCCTGGGCTTAATCCAGAAGTAAAGGAATCTGTTCTTTCTGGAGTTGATAGATTCCAAGCTTTAGGGGCTGAAATTATCGAAGTTGAATGTCCCAGATTTAACGATGGAATTGCGACATATTATGTCATTGCACCCTCTGAAGCTTCCGCAAATTTAGCTAGATATGATGGTGTTAAATACGGCTACAGATCAAATGATGGTTCAAATCTTATTGATATGACTTCAAAAAGCAGAGCTGAAGGTTTTGGAGATGAGGTACAAAGAAGAATTTTGATAGGTACTTATGCTTTGTCAGCTGGATACAGTGATGCCTATTACAAAAAGGCACAAAAAGTTAGGACACTTATAAGAAAAGATTTTGATAATGCTTTTAAGAAAGTAGATGTTTTATTAACTCCAACTTGCCCAACCACTGCTTTTTTGAAGGGAGATTTTGTCAATGATCCACTCTCAATGTATTTGTCCGATTTATTAACTGTTCCTGCTAATTTAGCAGGTCTCCCAGCAATCAGTATTCCTTGCGGTTTTGATAATAAAGGATTACCTATTGGAATGCAATTAATAGGCAATGTATTAGAAGAAGATAGAATATTGAATTCCGCAAATATCTTTGAAATTGATGCTCAGGTAATTAAGAACAGACCTTTATTTTAAATTTGTATTAATAATTAATTTGTAATCACAAAGTATAGATCTTTTAGAAATTCTCTCTATCTTATATATATAAATTATTTGAATATGGCTTTCGTTCCGCTTCATAATCATAGTGACTACAGCTTACTTGATGGTGCCAGTCAAATTTCAAAAATTGTAGATAGGGCTTGTGATCTTGGAATGGAATCGATAGCTCTTACTGATCATGGAGTAATGTATGGTGTTCTTGATTTGGTCAAGAAGTGTAAAGAGAAAGGTATAAAACCAATTATTGGTAATGAAATGTACGTGATTAATGGTTCTATTGATGATCCTCAACCTAAAAAAGAAAAAAGATATCATTTGGTGGTGTTAGCAAAAAATTATACCGGTTATAAAAATCTAGTGAAGTTGACAACAATTAGTCACCTAAATGGGATGAGAGGTCGAGGCATTTTTTCTAGACCATGTATTGATAAATCTC
Organism: Prochlorococcus sp. AG-347-I19; assembly: GCA_003279105.1. Lineage (GTDB taxonomy): Bacteria > Cyanobacteriota > Cyanobacteriia > PCC-6307 > Cyanobiaceae > Prochlorococcus_A. The sequence goes on along the minus strand of QCBO01000001.1, from coordinate 106,783 downwards.
TTTTAAGCAAATATAGTAACGGTCTGATAGTTTCTACAGCTTGTCTAGGTGGAGAAATACCTCAGGCTATTTTAAAAGGTAGATTAGACGTAGCAGAAGACATAGCTCTTTGGTATAAAAAATTATTTGCAGATGACTTTTATCTAGAAATACAAGATCACGGATCTATTGAGGATAGAATTGTTAACGTTGAATTAATAAAAATTGGCAAGAAGCACCAAATAAAAGTCATTGCCACCAACGACGCCCACTACTTATCAAGTATGGATGTTGAAGCACATGACGCTTTGCTCTGTGTATTAACAGGCAAACTAATAAGTGATGAAAAAAGATTGAGATATACCGGTACAGAATATATTAAAAGTGAAAAAGAAATGCTTGAACTTTTTAAAGACCATATTGATGATGAATTAATTATTGAGGCAGTGAACAATACATTGGAAATCTCTCAAAAAGTTGAAGTATTTGATTTATTTGGTAATTATAGAATGCCAAAATTCCCTCTTAATGGAGAAACAGATTCACTTTCTTTACTTACACAGTTATCTAATAAAGGCCTTTTAAAAAGACTTAAAAAAAATGATTTTACAGAAGTTGATGAGAAATATAAAAAAAGACTATCTTCCGAATTAAAAATTATTAAAGATATGGGCTTCCCAGATTACTTTTTGGTTGTTTGGGACTACATCAAATTTGCTAGAGATAACTCTATCCCCGTTGGACCAGGTAGAGGTTCTGCAGCAGGCTCACTAGTAGCTTATGCTCTTCAAATTACAAATATAGATCCTGTTGAGCATGGATTGTTGTTTGAGAGATTTTTAAATCCAGCAAGAAAGTCAATGCCAGATATTGACACCGACTTTTGTATTGATAGGAGAAATGAAGTTATTGATTATGTTACTAATCGTTATGGAGAGGATAAAGTTGCTCAAATAATTACTTTCAATAAGATGACTTCTAAGGCTGTTTTAAAAGATGTTGCAAGGGTTTTAGATATACCATATGGAGAGGCGGATAAATTGGCCAAGTTAATACCTGTTGTAAGAGGGAAACCCTATAAATTAAATGAAATGATTGATAAGAATTCTCCAAGCCAAGAGTTTAGAGACAAATATACTAATGATAATAGGGTGAAAAAATGGGTTGATTTGGCTTTGAGAATTGAAGGAACTAATAAAACATATGGAGTACATGCTGCTGGAGTTGTTATCGCATCAGATCCTCTTGACGAACTTGTACCTCTTCAAAGAAATAATGAAGGACAAATAATAACTCAATATTCTATGGACGATATCGAATCACTAGGATTATTGAAAATGGATTTCTTGGGTCTTAAAAATCTTACGATGATTGAAAAGACAGTTTCTCTTATTAATCAATCTACTGGAAAAAAAATAAATATTGATGAATTACCACAAAAAGATTGTAAAACCTTTGAACTTATCGGAAGAGGAGATCTTGAAGGTATTTTTCAACTTGAATCTTCCGGCATGAAACAGGTCGTTAAGGATTTCAAACCTAACTCTTTAGAAGATATTTCGTCAATACTGGCTCTTTATAGGCCTGGACCTCTTGATGCAGGTCTTATACCTAAATTCATAAATCGAAAAAATGGTAACGAAAAGATTGATTTTCCTCATCCTTTTATTAAGTCAATTCTTACAGAAACTTATGGAATTATGGTTTATCAAGAACAAATCATGAAAATTGCTCAAGATCTAGCCGGTTATTCCCTAGGTGATGCCGATTTACTTCGAAGAGCAATGGGGAAAAAGAAAGTTTCTGAAATGGTAAAGCATAGGAATATTTTTGTAGACGGTTCTATGAAGAAGGGTGTAAATGAAAAATTAGCAAATGATCTTTTTGATCAAATGGTTTTATTCGCAGAATATTGTTTTAATAAAAGCCACTCAACTGCTTATGGTGCGGTAACTTATCAAACAGCATTTTTGAAAGCCCATTTTCCTGTTGCATATATGGCAGCCCTTTTAAGCGTTAATTCTGGCTCTACCGACAAGATGCAAAGATATATTTCTAATTGTTATTCTATGGGAATAGAAGTTATTTCACCTAGCATTAATTTTTCTGGTGTTGATTTCACTATTAAGAATAATCAGATTTTATTTGGTTTATCTGCAATTAAGAATTTAGGAGATTCTGCAATAAAAAATATAATTGAAAACCGAAATAGTTTTGGAAAATTTAAGTCATTATCGGATTTGTGCGACCGTTTACCTTCTAATGTTCTTAACAAAAGAAGTATTGAATCTCTAATTCATTGTGGAGCACTAGATGAGTTTTCAAATGATAATAATAGAGCTCAGTTATTGTCAGATCTTGAACATGTTATTGAGTGGGCTTCTTCAAGAAATCGGGATAGATTATCAGGGCAAGGTAATCTATTTGACTCTAAAGAAGAATTTTCTAATGTTGCTTTTTCAGATTCACAATTAGCTAAAGTTGATGATTATTCACTTATTGAGAAATTAAAGTTAGAGAAGCAGCTATTAGGCTTTTACTTATCTGACCATCCCCTAAAGCACTTAACTAAGCCGGCAAAACTTATATCACCTATAAGCATTTCGCATTTAGAAGAAACAAAAGATAGAACCAAAGTCTCATTAGTTGGAATGATACCTGATTTGAAGCAAATTACAACGAGAAAAGGAGATAGGATGGCTATAGTTCAACTTGAAGATCTTTCTGGAAGTTGCGAAGCAATAGTCTTTCCAAAAACCTATGTCAGATTATCTGAATTTCTTTTGACTGATACTAGATTATTGTTGTGGGGAACAATAGATAAAAAAAGTGATAAGACTCAATTAATAATTGATGATTGTAGAGAAATAGATAACCTTAAGTTGCTTATTATTAATCTTGAAAGTTCTCAAGCATCAGATATAAGAGTACAAAATACTTTAAAAAACTGTTTAACTAAATTTAAACCAGATAAAGATAGATGTGGAATCAAGATTCCAGTATTAGCTGCAGTAAGAAATAAAAATAGTGTTACCTACGTTAAATTTGGTGATCAATTCTGTATTGGAGATATTCAAGGAGTATGCAAATTATTAAAAGAAAAATCATTCCAAGTTAATTTGAAATCGTTAGTTTCCTAAATTAACTTTTATCTTCGAAGTTTTGAGTTGCCGGTCTAAAGGCTGCTTTTGCACGTTGTATGTTCATTGGAATATTTTCAATACCAAAAAAAGAGCCTGGCTCTTTATCCCAACTAGCTGATAATATTCCAAAACTCAATCCTGCTAGACCTAATAAAAAAAACAATGCTGAAATTGCAATTGTTGATGAAGGGGGTATTTCAGCAATATTTTTTGTAACTATAATGTAACTAATAACAAAAACCGACATCCCTAATATTGTGGGTATTCCTGCTGTAAAGAATATTCTTCTTGCCATTCTATCGGCAACATATTTAGGTATCCCAGTTGATGATCTCTTTGGTTTAGTCTCAGTATTAGATGCTTTTTCTAAATTAGCAAATGCAGTTTTCTCAGAATAAATTTTTTTCTTTTTAGATTGTGTCCTTTTTTTAGATTGCTTTTTTTTCATTAATTGAAATCATCCTCTGATTCCAATTTTCTTTACTAGCTCTTGATATCTCTGAACGTTTTTTTCTTTTATGAAAGATAGTAATCTTTTCCTTTTACCAATCATTTTTAATAATCCTTGCCTTGAAGCGAAATCATGTATGTTTCCCTGGAGGTGGTCACTTAATTTCGATATTCTTTTTGAAAGTAGTGCTACTTGAACTTCGGCTGAACCTGTATCAGTTGGATGTACTTGATGAGTCTCAATCAGCTCCTGTTTTTCAGCTGTATCTAATGACATAAATTTTATTTCTTTTACTCTATGATACTACGTCAGCCAGCTATATTACTACTTTCCTTATCTAGATAATTCATAGCTAATTTCAATAAATTTTCAAATGATAAATTATTTTCTTTTTTTACAAGGAAATCTACTTCATTAATAATAATTGGCAGAATAGTTTTGATTTCTTTATTTTTGTAATTTAATGATTGAAGAGTTAAATGAAGATCTTCGATCATTTTATTAATTTCTGGATCCTTGATCTCAAATTCATCTTTTGCTTTTTCTTCAATGAATTGTATTTCACTTTTAAGTTTATTTTTTAGTTCTAAAATTAACCGATCACTCATTTTTTGACCTATACCAGGTACGGAACAAATTAATTTTTTGTTTTGTGTCTTTATTGCATTTATAACTTCACCAATAGAGAATTTATTTAATATCCCCATACCGATTTGAGATCCAACACCTCGAATATTTAAAATTTCAATAAAGAAATTCTTTTGCTCCTTTGATGTAAAGCCAAATAATAAATCTGAATCTTCTTTTTTAATATGTTTTAACCAAAGAGTAATTTTTTTATTAGATATCTGATTTGTTTTTAATTTGAGAAAAAAGGATTCTAGTATTTGTATTTCGTATCCTAATCCTTGACAATTTATTAAAACAAAAAACTTTTGATTAGTTTGCCATGACTCGACCAATTCTCCATTTATCCAACTAATCAATTAACCACCATCCACCTGACAACCAATTAGTGCTCCTGCCGTTCCGCCAGCAGGTACTGCCCAAAATCTATCTTTCCCTCTAGAGGAAGATAGTGCTATTCCAGCTCCAAGAATTCCACCTATAACAGAACCTTCACTACAGTCATTATCATCTATTTTTTCAGCTGTACTTTGACCTCCACAAGGTATTACAACGTCCACCTCATAGCTTTTCACGTAACCTGGATTTGATTTGGTTCCAGGAATGTATTCCTCTCTGTATTCAGTTCTTGTGCAAGTTACTGACTTTGGGGTCGTTGCATTAACTTGAACAATAGGAGAAAAACAAAATAATAAAGCTAAATAGAAAAATTTCACTTTTTTTTTTATTTTAATATCTATATTCTATGTCCTTTTGATTATTTTGGTAGTAGATATAATAGTTCCTAATAAAACTAGTGAAGCTCCTAATAAAAAATTTATATTTATTATTTCACTAAAAAACAAAATCCCCCAAATTGATCCGAATAAAACTTGCAAATAGTTAATTGTTGAAGCTTCAGAAGCAGGTAAATTTTTTAATCCTACTGTTAAGAATGTCTGACCTAATTGAGTAAATAAGCCAATGCCAAGTATCCAAACTAATTCATTCCACGTTGGGGTAACCCAGTTCATTAATACAATTGGCAATAAAGATATAAAAGAAACAAGTGGAAAATATTCAATAATTACATAAACATCTTCAGTAAATGAAAGTTTCTTAACAGTAACGTAAGCCAATGCAGTGCAGATTGCCCCAAGAAATGCGATCGAAATCGAAAAATATTCAATTTCAACGTTTATATTTGATAATTGACTTGGATTTAATATTACTAATATTCCAATCCAGCCAATAAGTAATGCAAAAATTATATTTCGAGTTATTTTTTCGTTTATAAATATGCCAGCGAATATAGATATAAAGATAGGGTATGTGTACTGAATGACAGTAGATATACTAAGGGGCATATTTCTTATCGCATAAAAAATGCAAACTAAAGCTACAGTTCCTAAAACACCCCTTAAGATAAGTAATGGTCTATTATTGCCCCAAGGATTTATATTTTTTAGATTAATTATGAATAATGTAATAATTAAACTCAACAATGATCTGAATAAAACTAATTCATAAATAGGTATCCTTTTATCAATATTTTTTACGCACAAAGTCATTAAACTAAAGAAGAATGAAGCAAATACCAAATTAAACTTATTTAATGAATTAAATTTTTTTTCTAATTCTGCGATATTTATCATTTAAAAAAATAGTTTTATTGTGAAATTAAGTAGATTCTTATTTGATTTTGACCTATAACAAATAAATCATTATTTGTTTGTGAAAAAATCTCAATGGTTCATTCTATACACCCAAGAACTATTCAAGAGGTTAAGGAAAAAGCAGATATTGTTGACGTTATATCTGAACATATTGTTCTTAAGAAGAAAGGCAAGGAATTTGTTGGGATTTGTCCTTTTCATGATGATACTAAGCCATCTATGACAGTATCACCAACTAAACAATTCTATTACTGTTTTTCTTGTGGTGCAGGTGGAAACTCTATTAAATTTTTAATGGAATTTACTCGTGCAAATTTTTCAGATGTTGTACTTTCTCTTGCTAAAAAAAATAATATTAATGTTGAAAATCTTGAGGGTCCCCAAGTAGAAGCATATAAAAAACAACTATCTAGAAAGGAAGAGCTTTATAAAATATTAAGAGTCACTAAAAATTGGTTTAAGTCTCAATTAAATAATTCTCTTGGTTTTGAAGCCATGAAATATTTAACATCTAAGAGAAACTTGAGTAACAAGATTATTGATAACTTTGAATTAGGCTTTGCCCCAAATTCATGGAATGATTTATTTAATTATCTTTCCAAGGTAGAAAAATTTCCCATTAATTTAATATTAGCTTCAGGTCTTGCAATTTCTAAAGATAGTTCTGACAAGATTTATGATCGTTTTAGAAATAGATTAATTGTTCCAATACATGATATGCAGGGAAGAGTAGTTGCCTTTGGAGGAAGATCTCTTGATGGTCAGGAACCCAAATATCTTAATTCTCCTGAATCAGAGATATTTGAAAAGGGAAAAATGTTGTTTGCCTTCGAAAAAGCTTCTAGTGATATTAGAAAAAGAGATAAAGCTATTATTGTTGAAGGCTACTTTGATGTTATTTCTCTTCATTCAAAGGGTATAACTAATTCTGTGGCTTCTCTTGGTACCGCATTAAATAAGTATCAAATTTCTCAACTATGTAGATGTACAGATAATAAAAATATAATTTTGAATTTTGATTCTGATAATGCAGGAATTTTAGCTACAAAAAGAGTAATTAAAGAAGTTGAGACCCTATCCCTCCATGATCAAATTAATCTTAAGATACTTCAGCTAAGTCATTTTAAAGATCCTGACGAATATTTGAATAGTCATACACCTGAAGATTATTTTAATTTAATTGATAATTCATCCTTTTGGATTGATTGGGAGATTGATCAGATCTTTAAAGATCAAGATTTAACTAAGTCTGAAATTTTCCAAAGTGTTATTTCTTCATTGGTAAAATTGTTGAGTAAATTACCTCAATCATCAACCAGAACTCATTATTTACAAAAAGTTTCCGAGCAATTAAGTAAGGGACAAGCTAGGTTAGCAATACAGTTTGAACAAGATTTAAGAAATCAAGTAAAGGGATTTCGTTGGCATGGTAGATCAAAAAAATTTGAACAACCAAATGAAATTTCTCGACGGGAGAAAAATGAATCGGAAATAATTTTTTATTATTTACATTGTCCAGATCTTAGGCTATTTATTCGTGATGAATTTCTCAAAAGAGAAATTAATGGTTTTAATACTAGTTATATTCAAAGCCTATGGGAAGCTATTTCAAAAATTGAACAAAATAATTTAGGTTTAAATTACTTAAATGATTTAAAACAATCAAATAGTCAAAATCTTCAAAAAGATTTTTCTTCTATTAACTTAATTTCACTTCTGCCTGACTACTTAGCTCTCAATAATCCTGAATCATCAAATAAAATTAATATTTTTATTAATCCAAATGAGTTGTTTTTAACATTGCTGAGTAATCCTAAGGATAATTTACTAGGAACATTATCACTTCTTGAGAAATATAATTCTCTAAAAAGATGTAGACACTTAATAGAATCTTGGGGATCTCAAAGATTAAAAACTTTAGAAAATTGTATATCTATCTTAATTGATAATCCTTCTTCAGGTTCTTCAAATACAAATAAAGAGATAGATGATCTTTTTAAGGATTTAAACTCAGATGCCATTAAATTTCAGGAATTATATTACCTAGAAAGACAACACATAAATTTCTTAGACAAACAGCGTTGTGGCAATTTCCTCGCTAGTTAATATAAAAAGTTTTAATTTATAGGCAGTATTTTTTAATCAATTTTTTAACTTTTTTGGGTTTATCTTCAAGAACATAAGCTTCTACTTCTTTCGCATAAGTCCCAGAAAAATTTGAACTAGAGAACTCTAATGCTTTTCTTTTACTTTGATGCAATTTGCTTTCTAATTTTTTTATATCCTCTATTGTTTTATTGTCATTACATTTTTGTATCGCATGAGTTGCTTCGTGTCTTAATGCTTTTCTTATCGCCCTTTCTGTTTTGAAGTTATCTTTATTTGGTTGTTGATTTTTATTTCTAAAATTTGTTTTCCTTTTTGCATTTTCAGTACATATTATTATTTTATTTTCTTTAAAATTATGTAACCCTTTTATTTCTTTGTTTAATAGACATTCAATTTTATTTTCTTCAACTATGTAGTTTGCTTTCATTAATAAGTTAAGAATTTCTTTATCTAATTTGCTCAAAAATAATATAAATTCCATTCTATTTTGTTTACTTCACTATAGTTGGGATTTGTTCTATATCAGTTGTAGATGAGCGACTTAAGAAATTCTTATTCATCTTCCAACTTTGTGGATTTTTTGTAATAGCCCATGTAATTGCATTGTTATTAAATCTTTTATTTAATAAATCAATCGTTTTCATAAGATTTGTTGATTTTTTTAAGACTTTCTGAGATTTGTAATTGATAACTGATTGCTGTAAATATTCGCTATTTGTTAAATCCTGCATTAAAACACCAGCTTTTGAGAATTTATATTCGGGATTATAAATTTCTTTAGATAATTCAACTACTATTTTTAAAATATTGTTTGTGTCATCTGTTGCATTTGTAAGTTTTCTATGAGCACTTCTTTGATAATTGTGACTTGAATATTTACTGGTTCTAGCAAATACTCTAATATTAGATGATTGTAAATTCTGACTTCTCATTTTTTCAGAGGCTTTTATTGCGTGAGTTGCCAGTGCTTGAGTTAAGTCTTCTAATTTTGTGATAGGCGTGCCGAAACTCCTGCTCACCTGAATTTCTTTTTTTGATTTCTTGTTTTTTTCTATGGGCAGGCATCTATGGCCTTTCAGTTCTAATTGCAGTCTTTTCCCTACGATGCCTAATTTCTTAATGATTTCATTTTCTTCCATATCTCTTAGTTCTCTCGCATTTTTAATACCTTTACTTTGTAACCAATTAGAGGTTTGTTTCCCGACTCCCCATATCTTATCTACACTAATTCTTTTCAAATAGTTATTCCCATTTTCGGTTTTAGCTAAATCAAATATTCCAGCTGAATAATCAATATTTTTAGCTAGTTTATTAGCAATTTTTGCTCTTACTTTATTTTCTCCTATTCCTACTGTTATGGTAATCCCTAGATTCTGATATATTAATGATCTTATGCTTCTTGCCCAAGGATATAGATTTTCATCATTAGGTCTAGAAATCGAGACGAATGCTTCGTCAATGGAATAAATTTCTATCTGTTCACAGTAGTTTTTCAGCAAATTCATTAGTCTTCTGCTCATATCCCCATAAAGCGAGTAGTTTGAGCTTAAGACTGCTACATCTAATTTATTTAGTCTTTCTTTGACCTTAAAATACGGAGTTCCCATTTTAATTTTTAAAGCTCGCGCTTCAGGGCTTCTTGCAATGATACATCCGTCATTATTAGATAAAATTACTACTGGTTTATTTCTCAAATGAGGATTAATATTTTGTTCACATGACGCGTAAAAATTATTAGCATCTATAAGAGCTATTGCATCAATATTTGAAATTCTCATAAATATCTATGTATTGAATAAATAACAACTCCCCATATCTGTACATCAATATGGTTTTTAAACCTAAAATCAGGATAATTATGATTTTCTGATTTTAAATATAATTCATTATTTTTTATAGATAATCTTTTTATTGTAAATTCTCCGTCTATCATTGCAATGATGATATTCCCTGGCCTGGCTGTTAAGCTCTTGTCTACTATTATTAAATCTTTATCTTTAATTCCTGCATTTATCATTGAGTCACCTTTAACTCTAAGAAAAAAAGTGCTAAAAGGATTAGATATTAAATGTTCGTTTAAATCAATATTTTCTTCTGTATAGTCATCTGCAGGAGAAGGAAACCCTGCTGATACCGAATCATTTAATAAGGGTATTTTAAATATTTTAGTAGTTGAATCAAAAGAATCCAAGATTAAATTAATAGTATATATGTACTATATAGCAAAAAATCAAAAAATAGTTAGTTATTAAACTTTTATAGATTAATTTTAGATTGAATCTAATCTTTTTAAGAACGATGATAAGGGGAGTTGTTTGATATAGAAATAGCTCTATAGATTTGCTCGATTAGGATTAATCTAGCTAATTCATGAGGAAAAGTTAAAGGAGACAGGCTTAGTAAAAGATCTGATTTTTCTTTTATATCTGAACTAACTCCATCAGTATCACCGATTAAGAAATTAATTTTTTTATTTTTAAAATTCAAGAGTAAGGAGCATAGTTCAACTGAATTAAACTGTTTTCCTTCTTCACTTAGGCAGATAATAATATTGTTATTGGATCTAAGATTATTTAAATTAAAAGCCTTTAACTCATTAATGATAAGTTCAGGCATTCTTTTTTTGTATTGATTAATTCCATCTCTAATCCAAAGTTTCTTTATTTTGCCGATAGCATAAATTGCTAATCTATTACTCTGAATCATAAGTAAATATCAAAACTAATTATTCATCAAGAAGATAATTAAATTCATCATATAGTTCCTCTTCGGTTGTTAATTTTTTGGAAAAATTATCTTTTTTAGAATTCATATTAATTTGATTAATCTCACTTTTTCTTAGTGAATTATTAACGTTAGAAGTCTCTTCTAAAGATTCTGAATTATCAATTAACGAATAAAAAATTTTATTGGGATCTTCTGAATTAAGTGGATTGGTGATTAAATTATCATTATTAGTTATATTATTGTAATTATTTATATTTTTACCTTCGTTATTTAAATTTTTCTTTTTTTTAAATTTATTGAGTTTATCTAAATTTTTTTTTGATAAGCTCATGATATAAAGGATTAAATAAATTCATATTTAATTTAAACATATTATTTATCTTTTAGATGAATTCTAAAAACTATCATCAAAAAAAAAGATTTGGACAACACTGGTTGGTAAATAAAAAAATATTAGAAAAAATTAAAGAAATTGCTGTTCTTAATGAAAATGACTTTATTTTAGAAATTGGTCCTGGTAAAGGAGCTTTAACATCTAAGTTGTTAGAATCAGAAATTAAAAAATTACATGCAATTGAATTAGATAAAGATTTAATAAATTTATTAAATGAAAAATTCAATAATAATAATAAGTTTTCACTGCAGCAGGGAGATATTCTTTCTGTAAATTTAGATTCGATTAATAAGAAGATTACAAAAGTGATTGCAAATATTCCTTACAATATAACTGGCCCAATATTGGATATTTTCATAGGTCGATTGGGCATTATAAAAAACTATAATTACGAAAAAATAATATTTTTAATGCAGAAAGACGTGGTAGATAGGATTTTATCAAAAGAAGGTAGTCCTAATGCTGGTGCGCTTAGTATAAGAATGCAACTTTTATCAAAAATAAAAAGAATATGTGATGTGCCGCCTTCATCATTTAGTCCGCCTCCAAAAGTTTTTTCTTCTTTAGTAGTTTTTGAACCAATTAAAAATGATTTAAGATTAGATATTAGTCTAGAAAAATATATTGATAAACTTCTTCGAATTTCATTTAATTCAAGAAGAAAAATGCTTAGAAATACACTTAATTCAATACTTTCAAATGAAGAGATAAATGAATTATCTGAATCTTCAAAAGTTTGTTTTAATTTAAGACCACAAGATATTTCAATTGACCAATGGATTAAGCTTGCAGAAAATTGTATTAAAATTAAAAAATAAAAATTTAAGTATATGCAAGATTTAGCTAGAAAGAAAATTAATATAAAATCTCCTGCCAAAATAAATTTGCACCTTGAAGTTATTGGTAAAAGAGAGGATGGATTTCATGAGTTGGCAATGATTATGCAAAATATCGATCTTGCTGATTATTTAGAATTTGAAATTAATAATGAAGGTTTAATTAAACTTGAGTCTGATTGTAATGATTTAAGCCTATCTGATGATAACTTAATTGTTAAATCAGCAAACCTATTAAGGAAAAAATCGAATATAGATTACGGTGCGAATATATTCTTAAGAAAAAATATTCCAATTGGCGCAGGATTAGCTGGTGGATCCAGTAATGCAGCAGCAACATTAATTGCTCTTAATAATTTATGGGATTTGAAATTAGATCAAGAAACTTTATATTCATTAGCATCAACTTTAGGATCTGATATTCCCTTTTTTATAAATGGTGGTGTTCAATTATGTTTTGGAAGAGGCGAAATTTTGGAGAAATTAGATTCAATCCTTGAATATGGAGCAATTCTTTTAAAAAATCCGAATGTATCAGTATCAACTGCTGAAACTTATAAAAAATATAGTAATAGATTTTGTGATCAATATCTTACTGATAGAGAAATGATTGAGAACATAAGAAAAAATTTAAGAGAAAATGGTTTAAATAACTTAAATTTTAATAATCAACATTTATCTATTAAAAATGATTTGCAGTTAGTTGTTGAAAATGAAAATGATTCTGTAAAGCAGGCATTATATTTACTTTCTAAATTAGAAAATTGTCTTACATTTTCAATGAGTGGATCGGGCCCTACATGCTTTGCACTCTTTAAAGATATAGAGACTGCTAAAAAAGAATTAACTGCAAATTCTAAATTATTTAAAGAAAAAGGCTATGATTCATGGGTTTGCACTTTCCTTAAAAAGGGAATAACATTCATTTAAATTTTTTTTTAAAAACTATTGTGGCTGATAATAATAATGAATATATTGAAAAAAATATTCCCGAAAAAGGACCTTTAAATTTTATTGTTGGATCATTAACAAGTTTTTTGTTATTTATATTTTTTTATTTTTTAAGTAATAAAATTGTAATTTATTTTTCAGTACATAAACCATCTAATTCTTCTGAAATAGTTCAAAATATTTCCTCTAGTATTAATACATTAATAATTGGATTATCTTTTTTGCTAACTTTTTCTTTTGCTTTTATAGGTATAGGTCTTTTTATTGTATTTATTCGAAGTTTTTTTGTGAAGAAAAGTTGAATTGCCAATATTATTAATAAAACACTTTCTTTGAATGTCTTTACATGACTTAGGCCTTTTAGTCCTATTGCTCTCGCCAGGAATGATTTTATCAATATTACTACTCATAACCTTCGCTGAAGGAGGTTGAATTATTCAAAGTGGTAGGATTATATGTGTGATTAATTAGGTAATTAATTGTGGCTGGAACATTATTATTTAATGCTTTGAAAGAGGCAATTGATGAAGAAATGGCAAATGATGTAAATGTTTGCGTAATGGGGGAAGATGTTGGTCAATATGGAGGATCTTATAAGGTAACTAAGGATTTATATGAAAAATATGGAGAGTTAAGAGTCTTAGATACTCCAATTGCAGAGAATAGTTTCACGGGTATGGCTGTGGGTGCAGCAATGACTGGCTTAAGACCAATAGTAGAAGGAATGAATATGGGTTTTTTGCTTTTAGCATTTAATCAGATATCAAACAATATGGGTATGCTTAGATATACAAGTGGCGGAAATTATAAAATACCAGCAGTAGTTCGAGGACCTGGAGGAGTTGGTCGTCAACTTGGTGCTGAGCATAGTCAAAGACTTGAAGCATATTTTCATGCAGTTCCTGGCATAAAGATTGTTGCATGTAGTACGCCCACAAATGCTAAAGGTTTAATGAAAGCAGCTATAAGAGATGATAATCCGGTTCTATTTTTCGAACATGTTCTTCTATACAATTTGTCTGAAGAATTACCTGAGGGTGATTATACTTGCGCTTTAGATCAGGCTGACGTTGTAAAAGAAGGAAAAGATATTACTATATTGACTTATTCAAGAATGAGACATCACTGCCTTAAAGCTGTTGAAGAATTAGAAAAAAAAGGAATAGATGTTGAGTTAATAGATTTAATAAGTTTAAAACCATTTGATATGGAAACTATCTCAAAATCAATAAGAAAAACAAATAAAGTAATAATTGTTGAAGAATGTATGAAGACTGGAGGTATTGGCGCAGAATTAATTGCCTTGATAACAGAAGAGTGTTTCGATGATCTTGATGCCCGACCAATTAGATTATCTAGTCAGGATATTCCAACTCCTTATAATGGAAATCTTGAAAATTTGACAATAATCCAACCACATCAAATAGTTGAAAAAGTTGAACACTTAATTCGTGGGAGTATATAGACAATGAAAAAAAGGCAAGGTTGGCTTTTTTTTATTATATTTCTACTTACTTTATCTGTTTATCTATTAATAAATTATCCCTTACAGTTGGGATTGGATTTACAAGGGGGTTCTCAACTTACACTACAAATTATTAAAGAGGAAGGTAACGTAACAAGTGATGAACTTGAAGCAGTTAATTCGGTTATAGATAGGCGAGTTAACAATTTAGGTGTTTCTGAGTCTAATTTGCAAACCCTGGGTAGAGATCAATTGATTTTAGAATTACCAGGTGAACAAAATCCATTAGTTGCTTCAAGGGTATTAGGTAAGACTGCTTTATTAGAATTTAGAACCCAAAAAGAAGGAACATCTACTGATTTAGAAACCCTGCAACTACAAAGATTTAGTATTAAAGAATTAATTGAACAATATTCCTCTGCAGAAAAAAGTCAAAATGATGATAATTTCTTTAAAGTTATTCAAGAAGATCTTAAAGATATAGAACAAGAATTGAATTACTCATCTACTAGTAATGATTTATATGGGAATTTAATTGAAATCAAAAAATATGTTGATAAAGAAATTATAAATTTATTTATTAAAACAGATTTATCTGGTAAAGATCTTATAAACGCAGGAAGGAGACAAGAACAAACAAATAGTAATTGGGAAGTTTTATTAACTTTTAGCAATTCAGGAGGTGAAAAGTTTTCAGAAATCACAAAGTCAATTGCTGGCACTAATCAACTATTGGCTATTATTCTTGATGGTGAATCAATAAGTGAAGCTAGCGTTGGTAGTCAGTTTGCTAGTACTGGGATTACAGGTGGATCAGCAACAATAAGCGGTAATTTTAGCGCTGAAGACGCTAGAGAATTAGAAGTTCAACTTAAAGGTGGTTCATTGCCATTGCCAATAGAAATAGTAGAAACTAATACAATAGGAGCTCTATTAGGATCCAAAAACATTTTAAAAAGTCTTTATGCAGCAATTATTGGATTAATTTTTGTTGGTATATTTATGATTTTTAATTATAGAATTCTAGGTTTTGTTTCAGTTCTTTCTCTAGTACTATATGGTTTCTTTAATTTGGCCCTATATTCTTTAATTCCTGTAACTTTAACTTTACCTGGAATTTCTGGTCTTATTCTTAGCATTGGTATGGCTGTTGATGCAAATATTCTTATATTTGAGAGAATTAGAGAAGAATTATATGACGGTAATACTCTTACAAGATCAATTGATAGCGGTTTTCAACGGGCTAATTCGTCCATAGTTGATGGTCATATTACAACTCTTCTTAGTTGTTTTGTATTGTTTTTATTAGGAACAAATTTTGTTAAGGGTTTTGCGGCAACATTAGGTATTGGAGTCTTAATAAGTTTGTTTACCTCATTAAATTGTTCTAAAACTATTTTGCGATTTTTTACAACATATCAATCTTTGAGGCAGAAAAATCTTTTTCTGCCAAGGAATAATTTTTCAAATTAAAAAATTTTTTTCTATGTTCTCATGAAATACAATCTTGAAATAATAAAAAATAAAAAAAAGATAATTAGTTTCTCAACTGTTCTTATTTTGTTAAGTCTGCTAGGAATTTTATATTCTACATTTAATACTTCTTATAAGAAACCTATAAATTTAGGGATGGATTTTGTTGGGGGAAATGAACTAAGAATAGAAAGAGTTTGTGAAGCGGAATGTTCTAATCTTTCCCCTGATTCAGTTTTGGAAAATTTAAGAGAGATCTCTAAAAATAAAAATGTTTTAAATAATATTAAATTACAATTCCAAAATAATAATAAATTAATATCAATAAGAACACCTTATTTAAGTATTGAAGAATCAAATAATCTTATTACTAATCTTGATAATATTATTGGACCTCTGAATTATGATAGTAAGGATTCAAGATTAATAGGTCCAAAGCTTGGGAAAAGATTACTTACTAATTGTGTTACTTCATTGTTGGTTTCTTTATTTGCAATTTCTCTATATATAACCATTAGATTTGATAAAAAATATGCATTATTTGCATTATTAGCTTTATTTCATGATTTATTTATTGTTTTCGGTATATTCTCTTGGTTAGGAATTATATTATCCGTCGAGGTAAACAGTTTATTTGCTGTGTCATTGTTAACTATTGCTGGCTATTCTGTGAATGATACAGTTGTTATATTTGATAGAATTCGTGAGAATTTAAAATCAAAGAAAGAAAGCTATAACGATACTATTCAATTATCAGTTAACGAATCATTTAGAAGAACAACTTTTACAAGTATTACAACCCTTATCCCTTTATTAAGCATAATTTTATTTGGATCTTACTCACTATTTTGGTTTTCTTTGGCCTTATCATTAGGAATTACAGTTGGAAGTTATTCAAGTATTTTATTGGCCCCATCTTTGTTGCTGAAAGACTGAGTTTAATCTTCTAAAATTATGAAATTGAATTACTATTTGATAATTTTATTTTCTTTAGTTCTAATAGATCTTTCTACCGAGTTAAGAATATTATTTGATCATTTTACATTTAGTTCACTATATTTTGCTATTGGTAAACATCCCTTAGCTTTCTTTATACTTTTTTCCTACCCATATTTATATAAAAAATTAATTAAGTAGTTTTTAAATATCCTTAAATGATTCTTTGATTAAAACCTGAATTACTACAGCTAATGGAAGAGAAAGTATTAAGCCTAAAGGACCAAAAATGAAAGTAAATCCAAATTGTGATATTAATGTCAAGCCAGGTAGTAAGTTTGCTTTTTTCTTCATTATAGAAGGCATTATTATATAGCTTTCAATATTTTGAATTATCACATATGCTCCTAAAACAGCCAGTGGCTTCCAAAAATTATCAAGTAGTGCAATTGAGATTGGAAATATACCACTAATAACTGGACCTATATTTGGAATTATATTAAGAACCATTGCTATTAAAGCATTTGAGACAACATATTTGACGTCTAATATAGACAAAACTATTAATGATAATAAACCTACTGATAATGAGCTTATTACCATAGAAAAGGTCCAATTTGCTAATGCAATATTGCATTTTTCCAGAATATTTCTAAATTTGTTACGATAATTTTTTGGAATTAAAAGAAGTATATTTTCTTTATACTGTTTTGGTTCAATAGAAATCATCAGACTCACTGCTAATACGAATATTAATTTCAAAAGACCTGAACCCAGATTCCCCGCTATATTTATTAAATTCATAAAGCTTTCTTGAATAGCTTTTGCAATAGTTGAAGCATCTGGAATGGTAACTACATTATTTAAAAGACTGAATATATCTATAACATTTTCTGATTGTTCTCCATATAACAAGCTATTAAATTTGTTCAAATTTGTATTAATCAAAATATTTATTTTTGATAAACCATTTGGAATATCAACTAGTATTTCATTGAATTCTTTTATAAACGGAGGCAGTACAAGAATGAAAATTGTAAATACTATTACTGATATAATGGTTAAGACAAGTAACAAAGAAAGTGATCGGGGGATTTTCAAGCTCTTTTGTATTTGATTACATAAATTACATACAATATTTGAAATAACTAAAGAACAAATTATTAAGAGGAGAAAATCTCTTAAAGTCCATAGTATTAACGAAGTGATTAAAATTACTACTAACTTAAAATATGATGAACTATTCAATTTTCAGAACATTCTACTTCTTCTCAGAATATCCTAATCCATTTGATTTGGCATAACTATTTGCAAATCTCATAAATCTATCAAAGTCTGATGTGTTCTTCCAAATATAAACTGCTTCTAGAAATATGGGTTCTCCATCAACAAACTTTACTTTAACTTCCCTAGTTAGTATTTCACCTTCGGAATCAATCATACGCATACCCGTGATTTCACCTTCTGTAATTGAAGATAATGCCTGAGGTTTTTCGAACAAAAATAGTGCTTGGCCGGTTGTACCATCCTTACTCCTAGTCAGTCTTATTTCAGGCACTACTGGTTCATCGGTTCCTTCATAAAATTGTATTTTTGCAGTTTTATTTGCTGTCATGATGTTCAGTCAATAATTTTTTATATTAGGAAATATTTTTCATATTCGTTTGTAATTATTTTATAAGACATTATTTATTAACTCTAGAATCCTTTCATCATATTTTTTGTCGGTTAAATCTAATAACTTTATATTTGTCTTGCCAACCTTTTCAAATTCATAACACTTATCGTAATAATCTAGAACTGATCTGCAAACTAAGTCCCATTTCTCATTGTCAATGGATTCTAGAGCTATTTTTGTTCTTTGCGGTCCTAATCTTTTTTTTATCCTTAATACAGATTCTTGGAGTTCCTCTTTCTTAAAAACACTATAAGTATCTATCAACTCATCTAACCTGTTAGATTCGCTTCTTATAATTTCAATTCTCCTAGAATTTTTCATCTGATTGAAGAATTCATGAGGAATTTTGCACTTACCTATATTTGCACTTTCAGCTTCTACAAAAATATTATTAGAACATTTAAAAGAATTTAACTTTTCCGCAATTATATTTTCAAATTGTTCATTCGAAGGTTGTTCTTTCATTCCAAGACCTCCAAATGTACTTCCTCTATGACAGGCAAATCCTTCAAGATCAATAGTTTGATATTTATATTTCTCTAGTAATGATAATAATCTTGTCTTCCCTGTTCCTGTTTTACCACCAATAACTACTATATTTAAGTTCTTTGTGAAATTATTTAATACCCATCTTCTATATATTTTGTATCCTCCTTTAAGTGTTATTGGATTTAATTTGTATTTTTCTAGTAGCCAAGAAATGCTTTGTGAACGCATTCCTCCTCTAGAGCAATATAATCTGATAAAAAATTCATTATTTTTATTAGGAATAGTTTTATAAGACTCAATATTCATGAATAAATTATCAAGAAGCATTTCTATTTTTTTTTCAAAAAAATTTAATCCCTCTATGACTGCTTTTTTTCTTCCTTCTTTTTTATAAATCGTACCAATTATGGATCTCTCATCATTATCAAATAGTGGAATATTAATAGAATTAGGCAGGTGTCCTTTATAATATTCACTCGGGCTTCTAACATCTATAAGTGGTCCATTAAAACTTCTAAATTTCTCTAGTTCTTTTCTTCTGAAATACATGGATAGTTTTTATTTTATTGATTGATTTTTTAAAATGAATAACAAAGAACAAGATAACAATAATAATGCTACATCAGATTTGATAAAAAAATTTGTAAATTCCAATCAAAGAAAAAGAATAAATTCATTAACTCAAATAGAATCTGAAGTCGAAAATATTTTTAATCTTGGTCCTTCACTGTTTGATAACTTTGATAGTGATGGAGACGACTGGGCTGCTGGTTGGATATTGCAAGTTTTAAAAAAATTTAAGCCTAAATTTTTTGAAAACACTAAATTCAATAATTGGTTTAATACATATTCTTCTATTGATATTAATTATGAAGATTTGCAATTGATGTTGGTAGAGCAAAAATTTGAAGATGCAGATAGATTAACAAGTTCCTATTTGCGAAAATTAGCTGGAAAATTAGCTGAAAAACGTGGATATGTTTTCTATAGTGAAGTTAAGAATATGTCAGGTAAAGATCTACAAACAATAGATAGATTATGGACTATTTATTCTACTGGTAGATTTGGATTCTCAATTCAAGCAAAGATATTAAAATCAGTAGGTAAAAAATATGAATTAATGTGGCCGAAAATAGGTTGGAAAAAAGAAGGTGTATGGACTAGATATCCTGGATCTTTTCGCTGGTCATTGGATGCTCCTGATGGACATATGCCTTTAATAAATCAATTAAGAGGAGTAAGACTTATGGACTCCATCCTACGGCATCCTGCCATTGCAGAAAGACATAATAATATTCTTTAAAATGAGGTATTTAATAAGTTAAAATTAAGATAGTATCAAAATATTATTATGTCCTTATTTCGGGGCAAAAATATTTTAAAAAAATTTTTTAAAAGACCAAAGAATAACTGGTCAAACTATGAATTTGAATCATCATTACAGTTAAATGAATTTGTCGATCAATTATTAGAACCTATTAAAATTTCTCAATCAAGCTATCTTATAAAACTTGGTTTACATGAAGCTTTAGTTAACGCAGTAAAGCATGGAAATAAATTAGATCCTAAAAAAAATATTAGAGTAAGAAGAATTATTACTCCTAATTGGTGTATTTGGCAAATTCAGGATCAAGGTAATGGCTTAGAAATAAAAAAAAGAGACTACAAATTACCAAAAAAAATAAGTAGTGTTAGTGGCCGTGGCCTCTACATTATTAATGAATGTTTTGATGATATTAGATGGAGTAGTAAAGGTAATAGGCTTCAGTTGGCTTTAAAAAGGTGATTTTTACTAGGGCAAGGTTGATCTACGTTTATTTCTTTTAACCATTTAACACTTTCTTCTATATACTCAATAGCTTCCTTATCATTGCAAGAAATAATTAAGTGACATAATCCAGCCGAAATTAGTTCTGCAGCTCGTTTATATTTATTTCCTTTATCTTTATGCCATTTAGAATGATCAATCTTTAATTTGTCATTTAGACTTTGAACAAGCTGAATAGTATCTTTATCCCAATAGGTCATAAGAGTTTTTTTTACTTTATAGCAGACCATACTTTGGTCATAAAAAAGGAATTTGATTTTACGTCTTTAAACCCTACATCTTCAATTTTAGAATCTATATCCTCTTTTATGTAATCACAATAAAAAGGCTCATGAAAAGATTTATAGAAGCTTTCCATCACGGATGTAAAGTCAGGTGAATCACTTATTTGAATTGAATCAGCTAAAACTAATATTCCGCCAGGTTCAAGTACTCTAAAAAATTCATTTAATACTTTAGCTCTAATTGTTCTTGGTAATTCATGAAATAAATAAACACAAGAAATGCATTGAAAACTATCATCTTTAAAAGGTAATTCCTCAGCATTACCTTTTATCAATTGAATTAAATCTCCATCTAAATCTGAAATATATCTACTTGCCTCTTTTAAGTATGAATCAGATAAATCAATGCCAGTAATTTTTTCTTTAGGAAATGCTGCTCTTAATTGTTTTAATGTTCTTCCTGATCCTGTAGCCACATCAAGTATTTTTATAGAACTTTTTTTTCTATCTCTAAAAATTTCCAGTCCTTCTTTTATTGGCTTAATTATTCTTCTCCTCATTGAGTCGGCACTACCATTGAAAAGTATCTCAACTTGTAGGTCATAAATGCTAGCTGAAAAATCTGATAAATAACCATCTGTTTGATGATGAAAATTTCTCAAGTAATATTGAGGATAATTATCTTTATCAATTGATTTTGGAAGATCATCAAAGTTTTGTTTTCTGCGTCTATCCCATGTATTAGGCATATCAAGCCAAATTTTAGGATATTGAGTTAGATATCTAAGCCATGGTTCGTCAAACAATAATTTTTTTGGATATATGTTTTTTTCTGCATCATTCCAATCTTCTTCTCTTAAGATATCCATTGAATTTTGGATTTGCATTAGAAGGTCTCTGTCTATATTAAAATTTTCAAGCTTTGAATCGGGAAGAATAAAGTTCATTAATCTTGAACTAATCTGCTTGTGAGCGAAACCTGCAATGCTTTTACTTTGTTGTAGCGTTTTATATGCAATTTTTGAGATAGATTCCCTAGCCATTTTTCGATTTATATATATATATTCCAACAAAAAAAAAATCAATTTGAGAATATTTTGTGATATTTCTCAAATTGATTAATTTAAACTATTGTTTTATTTTAATTATGCATCGTAATACATGAAGAATTCATGTGGATGAGGCCTTTGTCTTAATTGTTGTACCTCTTCGTATTTTATATCGATAAAGTTATCAATAAAATCTTCAGTAAATACTCCACCAGCTAATAGATAATCCTTATCTGCTTTTAGCGCATTAAGTGAATCATTTAGAGATGAAGGTACTGTATCAATTTTCGCAAGTTCATCAGCTGGAAGTTCAAATAAATCTACATCTACTCCATCACCAGGATCAATTTGATTTTTAATTCCATCAATACCAGCAAGCATCATTACAGAGAATGCTAAGTAAGGATTTGCAAGTGCGTCACCTGATCTGAATTCTAATCTTTTAGCTTTGGGGCTTGGTCCTGTTAAAGGTATTCTTACCGCAGCTGATCTATTACCCTCAGAATAAACTAGATTTACAGGTGCTTCGAATCCTGGAACCAATCGTTTATAACTATTAGTGGTTGGGTTAGTAAATGCTAAGAATGATGGTGCATGTTTAAGTATGCCTCCGATGTACCATCTTGCTGTTTGAGATAAATTTGCATATGATCCTTCACCAAAGAATAGTGGCTGTCCACTCTTCCATAAACTTTGGTGAACATGCATTCCTGTTCCGTTGTCGTTAAAAACAGGTTTGGGCATAAATGTTGCTGTTTTTCCATATTTTTTTGCAACATTTCTGACAACGTATTTATAAGTCATAACGTTATCAGCAGCATTTATTAACGAATCAAATTTCATTCCAAGCTCGTGTTGGCCGGCACCAGCAACTTCATGGTGATGTTTTTCAGTGGGGATACCTAATTCACCCATAAGAAGAAGCATCTCAGATCTGATATCTTGCGCAGTATCATTTGGAGCTACTGGAAAATATCCTTCTTTATATTGTATTTTGTATCCTAAGTTTCCCCCTTCTTCTATTCTCCCTGTATTCCATGGAGCTTCAATAGTATCTACACTATAAAAACAACCTCCTTCTTTAGAGTCGTATCTCACGTCATCAAATAAGAAGAATTCTGGTTCTGGTCCAAAAAATGCAGTATCTGCTATACCAGTTGAGTCTAAATATTTTAATGCCTTTTGTGCTAAAGCTCTTGGACACCTATCATAAGGTTCCCCGCTTCTTGGCTCCTGAATAGAGCAAATCATACTTAAAGTCTTATGTTTATAGAAAGGATCTATCCAAGCTGTACTTGCATCGGGCACCATTGACATATCCGAGGCATTAATTGCTTTCCAACCTCTTATTGATGAGCCATCAAATGCCAAACCTTCTGTAAAAGAATCCTCCTCTATCATGTCTGATGTAAGAGTTAAATGTTGCCATTTTCCATGAATATCAGTGAATTTTAAATCGATGAGTTCAATTCCTTCGTCTTTAATTTGACTTAAAACATCTTGAGGAGATTTAGACATAATTTTGTAATACCTTATATGAAATTAATAACTTGATGATTCTTGTTATGTATCAATGGTAACTTTTTTTAAGACTTGATGTCTTCTTTTAGTGTTTCAAGTCATAAGTTTAATAATTGTTTACCTAAATATTTAAATTGAATGAATTTCTTTAAATAAATATCGCTTATGTGGCGATATTAGTTTAATTTAAAAGTAATTGAATGTAATGCTTTGACAGAAGCAAAACTTATTTCGGCTTTAAATGAAGAGAATTTATCTCATTTCTCAAAGACTTATGTTCCCTCTAGACTTTTATTAGGTCCTGGTCCTTCAAACGCACATCCAGAAGTCTTAAGCGCTCTTTCTTTGAATCCTATTGGTCACTTAGATGAAGCATATATTTCATTGATGTCTGATGTTCAACAGCTTCTAAGATATACTTGGCAATGTAATAATCGTCTGACTCTTCCAATGAGTGGTACTGGAAGTGCAGCTATGGAAGCATCAATAGCTAATTTTATAGAGGAAGGAGAAAAAATTCTTATCGCTAAAAAAGGATATTTTGGAGACAGACTTGTTGATATGGCAACAAGATATAAAGCAGATGTATCTGTTATTGAAAAACCCTGGGGTGAATCCTTTTCTTATGAAGAAATCAAGTATGAAATAGAAACTAAAAAACCAGCAATTTTTGCTATTGTCCATGCTGAAACATCAAGTGGTGTTTTACAACCTCTTGATGGTATTGGGGATGTATGTAGAAAAAATAACTGCTTGTTTTTAGTTGATGCAGTTACTTCTCTTGGAGCTCTAGAACTATTGATTGACGAATGGAAAATTGATATAGCATACAGTTGTAGTCAAAAAGGATTAAGTTGTCCCCCAGGATTAAGCCCTTTTACGATGAATAAAAGAGCTGAAGAAAAACTAAGTTCAAGAAAAACAAAAGTACCTAACTGGTATTTAGATTTATCTCTTTTAAATAAATATTGGGGTTCTGATCGCGTTTACCATCATACGGCCCCTGTAAATATGAATTTTGCTATTCGAGAAGGTTTACGATTAATTGCAAATGAAGGTTTAGAGAATGTTTGGTATAGGCATAATTCTAATGCAAAGAAACTTTGGAAAGGTTTAGAAAGTCTAGGAATGGAATTACATGTATCAGAGGATTATCGATTGCCAACTCTTACAACAGTTAAGATCCCGCCTGCAGTTGATGGAGATGGTTTTAGAAATCATCTTTTAAGAAACTTTGGAATAGAAATTGGAAATGGACTTGGAGAATTGTCTGGTAAGGTATGGCGCATAGGATTAATGGGCTATAACTCAAGTGATGAGAACGTCGACAGATTATTAAACCTATTTGATACTGAGTTAAAAAAATATTCTATTTTTGAGTCCTCAACTTTTTAAACCATAATTGTAAAATTTTACTGCATTCGTCTTCTAAAATACCTCCTACGATTTCCATTTTGTGATGAGAACTTTTATGCTTTGATAAGTCAATTGAGCCCCCCAATCCCCCTCTTTTCTTATCGTAGGCACCAAAAACAACTTTACCCATCCTTGCTTGAATAAGTGCTGAGGCACACATGGTACATGGTTCTAAATTTGTGATGATAATACATTCATTAAATCTCCAATCATTTTTTATTAGAGATGCCTGCCTTAGTGCCATTATCTCAGCATGACCTAATGGGTCTTTATTTATATTTCTCTTATTTACCCCTCTCCCAATACATCTTCCTCTCTCATCTAAAATTATTGAACAGATTGGTAGCTCAACTTTTCCAATTTCTTCGGATCTTCTTAATATCAAATTCATCCATGAAGTGTATTTTGAATTATTTGTTTTTTGTTGTTGTTCTTCATTACTATTTCCATTTTCAAAAATATATCTCATTTACCAAGATTGAGAATAGAATTATTAATAGATATCTTATCTGATGGCTGAAGATTTAATTAATAATAAAGATATATATTTCCCGTCAAATTTAGGGACTAATGACAAATTGATTACTCTTCTGAATAGAGCAAGTCGAACTCTTTGCGACTGGTTCTCTAAAGCTGATAAAAATGGTCCTTTACCTTTTGATGAAAGTTTCAATTGTATTATGCCTGCGGAAGATGGTAACTCCGAGGAAGATTTGTTTTCTGATATTGAATCTCTTTTGAATAATTCATTTAATCCCGTTCATCCTGGCTCACTAGCTCACCTTGATCCCCCACCTTTAATTTTTTCTATTTTGGGAGATTTAATTGCTGCTGGTTTAAATAATAATCTTCTCGCTTACGAGTTATCACCAAGTGTAACCTTGCTTGAGGAATCATTATGCAAATGGTTTGCCAAGAAAATAGGGTTTAATGATTTCTCGGGAGGTATAGCTGCTAGCGGAGGTACATTAAGTAATCTGAATGCACTTATTGCAGCTAGATATAATGCTGGATTAGGTTCAGATCCCAATTCTGTATTACTTGTTAGTGAAGATGCTCATTCTTCATTCGTTAAATGTATAAGAGTAATGGGTCTTGATACTATGAATCTTGTAAGAATTAAAACTGATAATCAAGGTCGAATGGATATAAACGATCTGAGAAACTCTTTAGATAAATGCTCAATAGAAAATAAAAAAATATTTGCTATTGTTGCCACCCTTGGGACAACTGTAAGAGGAGCCATTGATCCTATTAAAGAAATAAGTGAAATCTGTAAACAAAGAAACATATGGTTACATATCGATGGTTCAATTGGAGGGATTTTTGCTATAACTTCTATTCCAATAGAAGGTCTAAATAATATTAATCAGGCTAATTCGATAACGATAAATCCACAAAAAATTATTGGCATTACAAAGACTTCATCTTTGTTATTGGTTTCAAATATGAGTACTTTAGAAAATACATTTCATACTGGACTACCATACATATCATCTAAAGAAAATATTATAAATAGAGGAGAAATAGGCATACAAGGTTCTAGACCTGCTGAGGTCATTAAACTATGGCTTGGGTTACGTTTTTTAGGTCTCAAAGGAATAGAAAATATATTAAAGTCATCAATTAAAAGAAAAGAATTTTTTGTAAAAAATATTAGTAAAAATAAGTTTGACATATTTTCAGGTCCTCTTCATATTGTTTCATTCTTACCAAATAAACTAGAGCCAAAAGACTCTGATGCATGGACTCAAACTAAAGTAAATGAACTAGTTAAAAATAATTTTATGCTTTCTAGACCAAAATTTAAAGGTAAATATTTTTTACGGGTTGTCATGGGAAATTACAATACAAAGGATTCTGATATTGAAGAACTTTTGAGACTTCTAGATGCTTAACTAATGAATATGGGAAGACCAAAAATTATTGCAATAGTAACAGGGTTTATCTCTATAACTATTTGCATTGCTTATTTAATATTAATAACTATCTTTGATTTCAGAACTTATCTAAATGATCAATTATCCAATATTAATTAGTAAATGGAGGCAAACTTTTATTTGATTTAAAATATTTTTTCATTTCAATTTTTGAAATAGCTTCTCTTACGAAGTTGTTTAAAATGTCATCTCTCTTACTTATTCTATAGATCTTATCTACTACTTCTTGGATTCCTCCATCTCCCCAATCTTGCCCATTTTTAAAATATTCAATCAAACTTAATCCTACTATTCTTATTAACCAGCCTGCTGTAACTGATTGTATAGATTTAGATAAAATAATTTTAGTGAAACTTGTAGCTAAAGCAGGAGAAAGAATAGCGAGACCCCCTTTTAGTATTCCTTGTTTAGCCAATACGCTTAGCAATGAAGTCGCTAAATCTTTTGCATCTTTTTTTGTAAGCTTTATTTCATATATTTTTGATAATTCCATTATCATTTGAAGGTTTACGGAGGTTGTAGTAAGGAAATCAACAGCTGGTAATGGATTAACTAGTATTACACCTCCTGTTATCCACATATATTTATTAATCACTTTATTTGACATTAAATATCTTTGTTCTTGTACGAAATTTTTACTTTTAATACCTAACTTATTTGAGCGAAAAAGAATATTATCAGCCAATAACTCCTCACCATTATTATCGAGCGTTTCAATTATTTCTCTAAATAAACTTCCTACTTCTGGAACTAAATATAAAGCATCTGATTTTATATTGGGAGATTGTTGAGGTACAGCAATTGTTTGAACAACAGAAATTTTATTTTTTCTAGCGGAAGTTATAGAAATTATATTTTCTTTGATGAGGTTATTTTCATCTTTAGACCTTAAATCACATTTATTTAGAACTATTATTATTTTTTTTCTTAATTTTAATAATTCTTTAATTAAATAGTTTTCGTATTTATTTATGTCCTGATCTAACACAAAGAGAACTAAGTCGGAATTTGATGCTTGTAGAATTGTTGCTTTTTCTCTTTCTTCTCCTATTTTAGATGGTTCGAATAAACCCGGAGTATCAACTATATTAATGTTTCTTTTTAAAATTGGGATGCGAATTTTATAGCTATTAATTTGCTTTGTTGTACCTATTTTTGCGGAAGTTTGTCCGACAATATTTTTTAATAAAGATCTTGCTATAGATGTTTTTCCTGAAGAACCTGCTCCAAAAAGAGTAACTTTATAATCTCCTGTTTTCAATTGGGACTCTAGTTTGTTTTTTTGGTAATTTAAAAGTTCAACTTTTACTTTATCGTTAATTTTTTCACTAATTTTCTCGACCCCTTCCAAACTTATCTTGGCAGCACCATATGTATTTTTGAATGAAAGTGTATTTTTTTTATTTTTATATATAACTTTATAAACTAATTTTTTAAATAATTTTTTATCAATATTATAAAAAATATAAATAATTACTATTAAAAATATAAGGGTATAAATATTTACTATTCTTATAAATATCGAAAATAAAATATATAGAAATAATATTAATAATATATATTTTATATACTTTAATTTCAAGTAATTCATATTATCGATTATTTTTAAAAATGTTATACAGTAAAAAAATGAACCCAATATTAATAGATATATCAGCAATATTAAAAACTGGAAAATTTATAATATTTAAATTTATAAAATCAACCACAAAACCTTTATATATTCTATCTATACCATTACCAATGGTTCCCCCGAGTATAAAGCTGTAAGAATATAGATCGAATGAGTTTAAAGTATTTTTCTTAAATATTAAATAAATAAGTAATATTGAAAACAAAATACTTATTAATGATAAAAATATTCTACTACCACTAAATATGTTAAATGCTGCCCCGTAATTTTTTACAAAGTCTAATTTGAATAAAAGGAAATCTTTATTAATAAATAGTTTTTTATTATAAAATATTAAATATTTCGTAAATTGATCTATTAAAACAATAAAAATACTTAGAGATAAAAAATATATTTTTGTTTGTATTTTATTAATCATTATTTACTACGTTTTAAACGTTCTATAGGTTTAATAAGTAATAAAAGTGGAAAAAGCATTAAAAAATGATATCCAATCTTACCTAATGAGTATTTCCCTAAATTATATAAAAATAAATTAAATTGACTGTAGAATACAATTTGTATGAAGTTGTAAAATATTCCAGTTATATGCATAACACTTATTGCTAAAAATCCATTTTTTAAAAAGTCTCCAATGCTTATTTTATTTATATTATTTAAATTATCAATTATTTTTATTAATGGATATAAACCTAATAAATAGCCAAAATTTGGAGTGAGCAAATAACCTATTGAACCTCCTTGATGAAAGACAGGAAATATAAATAGCCCCAAAATTATATATATAGAAAATGCTCTGAAAACAACTTTTTTATCAAATATAAGTGTTAATAAAATTATGGTCGGAATTTGCCATGTGATAGGCAACTCAAAGTTATTACTCGATTTATATATAAAAGGCAGTGGAATATAAACAGGTAACATTGTCGTTATTACTAGTGATTGAAGACTCACCAGTATCTCAATTAATTTATAAAAATTGAGCATTATTATAAATTTAATTTACAAACTTCTCAATGCAACAATTGGATCTAACTTAGAAGCTCTTTTTGCAGGTAGAACGCCAAAGATTAAACCTATTGATCCTGAAATGATCATGGTCGAAAAAGTAGTTGCAATTCCTACTGATGCAGGAAGTGGTGTTATCAGAGATAAAAGAAAAACACCTGATAATCCCGTTGTTGTTCCAATTAATCCTCCAATTGTAGATAAAATCAATGCCTCAATTAAAAATTGAATTAATATATCTGACTGTTTAGCTCCTATTGCTTTTCTAAGTCCAATCTCTTCAGTCCTTTCGCTTACAGAAACAAGCATAATATTCATGATTCCTATGCCTCCAACCACTAAAGATACCGCCCCAATACCAGCCAATAAAAACGTTAGTCCACTTGTTATGTTGGTTACTATATTCAATGCATCTTCTTGTGATCTAACCGCAAAGTCATCATCTCTGATTATTTTATGTCTTTGCCTTAATAAGTTAGTAATCTGAAATTTAGCGGCACCAGTTGCATTTTTATTTATCGCTTCAACACTAATGAAGCTTAAACTTACTCCATAAGTAGGGTCCTTCCCTGTAATCCTATTGACCATGGTGGTTAATGGAATATATGCATTTTTGTCTTGATTACTTCCAAATACAGCACCTTTTGGTTTTAATATTCCGATAATTTCATAAGTGTGGTCTTTAATTCTGATTTTTTTTCCAAGTGTTGAAGATTTATCTTTGAAAAATTCGTCTTTAAGATCAGGACCTATTACAACATAACTTCTTGCACTATTGACATCACTTTTTGATAAAAATCTACCCTTATCTACTTCAAAGCTTCTTACTTCAAGAAATTCAGGAGTAACTCCAGCAATTGATATATTTAAACTTTTAGAATTTGATTGCACTATTTCGTTAGCAGATATTTGAGGAGCTACTTTTTTAACTGTTGGTACTTGATCGCTTATTGCTATTGCATCTTCTAAAACTAAGTTTTTAGGAAATGAAATACCTCTTCTTCTTGTGTCATTATTTCCGGGAACAATGAATAATACATTGGCACCTAAATTACTTAATTGGTTTTTTGCTAATGTTTGAGCACCTCTGCCAAGTCCAACAAGTGTAATAACTGAAGCATTTCCGATAATTATCCCCAGCATTGTTAACGAACTTCTCAATTTGTTCGAAACCAAAGTTTTTGTGGCCATGCCTAAGGCCTCTTTTATTGAGATATTCCTAGACATATTTATATTTATCTATTGCATCATCATCTTCAATTTGTCCCATGTATATAACACCTTCATTAAGCTGGAGTGTAATAAGGTCGCCATTACTGATTTGATGATTATCGATATTTTCTAAATTACAAATTGTAGAAATCTTTTTATTTTTTTTGTTGAATAAAGCATAAACATCATTTACATTTTGGTTCGTAACAATACCGGCAATATTTTTACTCAATGGAATATTTTTCATTAATTCCATCGGAACAAATAATATTTCTCCTGGGCAAATTAATGATATATCAAGATTATTATTAATTATTCTGGCTTTACCCGTAACACCTATTTCCCCTATTGAAATTCCTCTTGATACAATCTTTCTTACTAAACCGACTTTTATTAAATCTGTAGAACCGCTAATTCCAGTTAATGTACCTGCGGTTTGGACTACTAAATCCCCTTGATTTAGGATCCCCATCTCCTGAGCAATTTGCATAGCTAAACTAAAAGTTTTTGATGTTCTTTGATCATTTTTAACTACTATCGGAGTAACTCCCCAAACAAGTTGTAATCTTCTCGCTACACTTCTCTCAGTAGTAGTTGCCAAGATAGGTGTTGGTGGTCTGAATTTACTTACATTTCGAGCGGTAGAACCTGATTTAGTTAATGGGATTATAGCTCCTGCATCAAGTTGTCTAGCTATATTACTTACTGCTGCACTAATTGCATTTGGGATCGTACTGGGTAAGTGGCTTTCAATAGCCTTAAGTGGATAATCCCTCTCAATTCTTCTTGCTATGGTTGCCATCGTTTCAACTGCCTCTACAGGATAATCGCCAACTGCAGTTTCGTTTGAAAGCATTACAGCATCTGTACCATCAAGAATTGCATTTGCAACATCACTAACTTCGGCTCTAGTTGGTCTTGGGTTAGAAGCCATAGAATCAAGCATTTGAGTTGCTGTAATTATTGGGATACCTAATGTATTAGCTTTTCTTATTAATTCTTTTTGTAAAAGAGGAACTTCTTCAGCAGGCATTTCTACTCCCAAATCACCTCTTGCAACCATTACACCATCACATAAGGGTAATACTGAATCGATCTGATCAATTGCTTCAAATTTTTCTATTTTTGCGACTACAGGAGTTGAATGTCCATTTTTGTTTATTAAATCTTTTATCTCATTTATATCGGATGGATTTCTAACGAAACTTAGTGCTATCCAATCAACTCCTTCAGATAAACCAAATTTTAAATCCTCTCTATCTTTTTCTGTTAATGCTTTTACTGATAATTGAACATCTGGAAAATTAACACCTTTATTGTTTGAAAGAACCCCTCCTACGGTTACAATGCACTCCAAATTATTAGCTTTTTTATCAACTTTTTCTACAATCATTTCTATTTTTCCATCATCTAAAAGTATTCTTTTCCCTCCGCTAACTTCTTGAGAAAGTTTGTCGTAGGTTACATTTGCAATAGTATTTGTACATTCGACTTCATTTGATGTCAGTGTAAATTTATCGCCTTTTTTAACTTTTACTGGACCATCTTTAAAGCGCCCTAATCGAATTTTAGGTCCTTGAAGATCTTGCAATATTCCAATATCTATATCTAACTTTTTTGATACTTCCCTTATGGTTTTTATTCTCTCAGCATGATCTTTATGATCTCCATGTGAGAAATTTAATCTGAATGTTGTTACTCCAGCTTTAATTAAATTTGTAATTATCTCTTCAGATTGTGTTGCAGGGCCAATAGTTGCTACTATTTTTGTTCTTCTTTTTAAATCAATATTCGACATATATAGATAATATTGCTAGATATAAATAAATTTACCATACCCAAAGTTAGTTATTTAAGTCATGGATTTTAAAACTTATCAGAAAAAAGCTAGAGAAACAGCACAATATCCAGACTTAGGCTCAAATAATATTTACCCAACTCTTGGTTTAGTGGGAGAGGCTGGTGAGGTGGCAGAAAAAGTGAAAAAGGTTATAAGAGATAAAAATGGAATATTTGATAACGAATCAAAATTAGGTATTAAAAAGGAGTTAGGAGATGTTTTGTGGTACATTTCAAATCTTTGTACAGAATTAAATTTCAATTTAGAGGATGTTGCATTACAAAACCTTGAAAAATTAAAATTAAGAGCTGCTAAAGGGAAGATTAGTGGTTCTGGAGATGATAGATAAGTTCAGCTATAACCTAAGCTTGCATATTGGAGATTTGTAATTAAATTTTGTATAACATTTAAAAGTAAAAAAGCTAATAAGGATGAAATATCAAATCCACCTATAGGAGGGATAATACCTCTAAAAATGTTTAAATAAGGGTCTGTGATGGAAGTTAATGCAGATAAAACACCGTTACTCCAATCAATACCTGGAAACCATGTAAGTAAAATTCTTATTATCAATATGAAAGAATAAATTGATAAAGTTTGACCCAGAACTGCAAAAATCTCAGATAACATTATCTTGACGTAATTAAATATATCCTAACATTTACTTATTATTGCTGCCTATTATTACTGCTTCCTATATTTGATAGATATTCATTACTTACAGCAAAAGTTTGAAAAAACTTTTCTGATAATGATAACCAATATGATCTACCATCTTTTTGTTTTCGTTTAACGATAAATTTCTTTTCTAATAATTCTTTAATATGTTCATAAGCACCTGAACCTCTAAGAAGTATAAGATCCGATTGTAGAATCTTTTTTTTGATCGCAATAGTTGCCAATGTCCTTAATTCGGATGTTTTCAAATCAGAAGGAAGTAAATCATCGACGAATTCATTAAGACTAGATTTTAGTTCGAGAGAAAAACTGTTATTAACCACATTTAATTCAATAGCTGAATTGGGATTAGAGTATTTATTTTTTAGATCTTTAATTGCATCATTTATTGAGTTTATATCAGAATTAGTAATTTCTGAAAGATCCTTTTTTGTTATTGGTCTGCCTTTCAAATATAGAACAGCTTCAACTTTAGTAACTAGATCTATATCAGAAATTGGCGTGGTATTTAGATCAGATTGATTGATTTTAATTACCGAAATCTTTCCTAATTTACCTTAAATTTAATCTGATGCACCAAGGAATAATTTATATGTATCGTTTTGAGTTTCATCCCAAAATTTATAGCCTAGAATTCTTACAAATTTATTCCACTCTAAAATCTCATTTTTATCGATTAAAACTCCAATAACAATTTTCCCAACATCAGCTCCATAATTCCTATAGTGAAATACGCTTATAGACCAATTAGATTTCATATTATTTAAGAAGTTTATTAATGCGCCAGGCCTCTCAGGAAACTCAAATCTGTATAAAAGCTCAACAAAGTTTCTATTATCCATTTCATTAAAATTCTTTGGTAATCTTCCACCTACCATATGTCTTAGATGATTTTTAGATAATTCATCATCACTTATGTCAATAAATGAGTACTCCGAATCTCTAAATATATTTAAAAGATTTTTTTTATCATTTAATCCATAGACTTGAACTCCTACAAAGATCTGGGCATTCTTAGAATTCGACATTCTGTAGCTAAATTCAGTTAAATTTCTATTATCAAGTAACTTACAAAAATCAATTAAACTTCCAGCACGTTCAGGAATTTCAACAGCCATCATTACTTCTTTACACTCACCAAGTTCTGCTCTTTCTGCGACAAATCTAAGTCGCTCAAAATTCATATTTGCACCACATGCAATCGCAACCATTTTTCTATTTGAATGATTCGAATTTAAAATATCTTTTTTCATCCCTGCAATCGATAATGCACCTGCGGGCTCTAGAATTGATCTAGTATCCTCAAAAACATCTTTTATAGCTGCACATATTTCATCAGTATTAACGGTAATCATCTTATCTATATATTTTCTGCCAATATCAAAAGTATTTTTACCAATTTTTTTAACCGCTACTCCATCTGCAAATTGACCAACAGAAGATAATTCCACAATTTTTGATTCTTCCAAAGATTTTGTCATAGCATCTGCATCTTCAGGCTCTACTCCAATTATTTTTACTTCAGGCCATATCTTTTTAATATATAAGGATATTCCTGATATCAATCCACCACCACCAACAGCAATATAAATTGCATAGGGTTTTTCCTTTAGTTGCTGTTCAAGTTCAATAGCTATAGTTCCTTGTCCTGCTATTACATCTGGATCATCAAAAGGATGAATAAAGCATAAATTTCTTTCTTTGCTAATTCTTATTGCTTCTTTGTATGTTTCATCATAATTATCACCAAATAATATAACTTTTGCTTTTAACTTTTTCACAGCATTAACTTTTACAAGAGGTGTTGTAATGGGCATTAATATTGTTGCTTGGCAATTTAGCTTGAGAGCACTAAGAGCAACACCTTGAGCATGATTACCAGCACTTGAAGTAATTACTCCCTGAGAAAGCTGAGAATTGGTGAGCTTACTCATTTTGTTATATGCACCTCTTACTTTGAATGAAAATACATCTTGAAGGTCTTCTCTCTTTAGAAAAACTTCATTATTAAGCGAATTACTTAAATTATGAGCTTTCTCTAGGGGTGTTTTTTTTGCTACTTCATAGACTTCAGCTTGAAGTATTTTTTCAAAATAATCATTCATATATATATTTTTAGCATTATTTATTAATCTAATAAAACATTACATGATCTATTTAAAAAAAAATACTCATTTTGCACCTCGGCGTTTTAGATTATATAGATACCAATTTTTGTTAAATGCTTTTAAGTGAGTTAAGTCATCCAAATCAACTTCATGGCTTAACAGTTTCACAATTAGAAGAAATTGCTTGTCAAATCAGAGAAAGACATCTTCAAGTAGTATCTACTAGTGGAGGACATCTTGGTCCAGGATTAGGTGTAGTTGAGTTAACATTGGCTCTATATCAAACTCTTGATTTTGATTTTGACAAAGTTGTATGGGATGTAGGACATCAAGGTTACCCTCATAAATTAATTACAGGACGTTTCAGTCAATTTGATTCTCTAAGACAACAAAATGGAGTCGCTGGATATCTAAAAAGAAGTGAAAGTAAATTTGATCATTTTGGTGCCGGACATGCAAGTACTTCTATTTCTGCGGCTCTAGGAATGGCAATAGCTAGAGATAGAAAAGGTGAAAATTATAAATGTGTAGCCATTATTGGAGATGGAGCACTAACTGGAGGAATGGCATTAGAAGCTATAAATCATGCAGGTCACTTACCAAATACCCCTTTAGTTGTAATATTGAACGATAATGATATGTCTATTTCACCTCCGGTTGGAGCCCTATCATCTTACTTAAATAAGGTAAGAGTAAGTCCCCCATTGCAATTTTTGTCCGATAGTGTGCAAGAGAGTGTTAAAAATATTCCCTTAATCGGTAAGGATATTCCAGAAGAACTCAAAAATATTAAAGGAAGCGTTAGACGGCTATCTGTGCCTAAGGTTGGTGCTGTTTTTGAAGAACTTGGATTTACATATATGGGTCCAATTGATGGTCATGATATTGGTAACTTAGTTAAGACTTTTAACGCTGCCCATAAACTTAAAAGACCTGTACTTGTCCATGTAGTTACAACAAAAGGAAAAGGTTACCCTTATGCAGAAGCTGATCAAGTAGGTTATCACGCCCAGTCTGCTTTTGATCTTACAACTGGAAAATCTATTCCATCAAAGAAACCTAAGCCAGTTAGTTATAGTAAAATCTTTGGTCAGACCTTACTAAAGATATGTGAACAAGATAGTAAAGTTGTTGGAATTACAGCAGCAATGGCTACAGGTACTGGTTTAGATATATTGCAGAAAAATATTCCAGATCAATATATTGATGTAGGTATAGCAGAACAACATGCAGTTACTCTTGCGGCAGGAATGTCGTGCGATGGTCTTAAACCCGTTGTAGCTATTTATAGTACTTTTCTCCAACGTGCTTTCGATCAATTGATTCATGATGTAGGGATACAAAATTTACCTGTTTCGTTTGTACTTGATAGAGCTGGAATAGTTGGGGCTGACGGTCCTACTCATCAAGGTCAGTACGATATCAGTTATATGAGATCTATACCTAATTTTGTATTGATGGCACCAAAAGATGAGTCTGAGTTACAGAGAATGTTAATAACATCAATTAACCATAATGGTCCAACAGCTCTAAGAATTCCCAGAGGTTCTGGATTAGGGGTGGCTGTAATGGATGAGGGTTGGGAACCTTTGAATATAGGAGAAGCTGAAATACTTGAAGAAGGAGAAGATATTTTAATTATTGCTTATGGATCAATGGTCGCATCTGCTATCGAAACAGCAAAAATCTTAAAAAATATGAACATTAATCCATGCATTGTTAATGCAAGATTTGTTAAACCTCTCGATAAAAATCTTATTATTGCATTAGGAAGTAGGATTCAAAAAGTTGTAACCATGGAAGAAGGAACATTAATAGGAGGATTTGGTTCGGCAATAATTGAATTATTTAATGATAATGAAATAAACATTCCTGTATACAGAATTGGTATACCTGATGTTTTAGTTGATCATGCTTCACCTGATCAGAGTAAAGAAAAACTTGGACTTATGCCTGATCAGATGGCCGATAAAATTGTTAGGAAATTTAAGTTAAATAATTAAAAAATTAATACAATAAATTTTTATAAAACACCACGTGAGGCTAATCCTAAGATAGCTCCAATTCCGAAAATATGACCTAGGCAATTAGCACCTACAACTGAAGCGTGACTTAAACCACCAAAGAATTTTGAATTAGGTATTTCGAAACCTTCATTAGGTTT
Organism: Prochlorococcus sp. AG-347-I19; assembly: GCA_003279105.1. Taxonomy (GTDB): domain Bacteria; phylum Cyanobacteriota; class Cyanobacteriia; order PCC-6307; family Cyanobiaceae; genus Prochlorococcus_A. The sequence goes on along the minus strand of QCBO01000001.1, from coordinate 69,249 downwards.
TCTTATTGTTGCTCTAGCAATTGCATAAGCAAAAACATTACATGCAATCATTACGACGGCACACTTTGGAGACCATGAAAAAGTTGCTGGATCTGCAGCTGCAAATAATGTAGTAAACATAAAAAATCGTTATTTTCATATATTCTCTAATACTTTTAGCTAAAAAACACAAAATTGTAAAAGGTCTTAAGAGTTGTTTACTTCTAAACTATTTAACAACTTCATAAATCCAAATAGAATAACAAAATCACTTAGAGTTAGGAAGGATTCTGCAAAGCCATGCAAGAAGTCAACCTCAACAAGGGTTTTACCATAGTAATTTAGTGTGAAGATAGATACCAATATAGTTATGAATACGAATAAAACAGTTAATGAAAATCCTGTTTTTACAAAATTATTAATAGATTTAATTTTATATAAGTAGAACAAAAATATTGCATATGGAATTATTGATACTGCAAACAATAATGTGTTATCAATTGAACCTAATTTTTCTATAAATTTAAAAAATAAATCATTCATAAGTCTCTTTTCCTTTAAATATTATTATTGCAGCTAAGGCTAATGTTGAATTTCCTATAAATGTAAATATTCCTTGAAGTGATACTAGACCGTAAAGATTTTCTTGGTTGTCATAGATATGCCAGGTGATTGCACACATAGCGCCTATTAAGTTTGGTACCATAGCAAAGCTTAACCAAAAAAATAAATTATATTTTTTATATGTAGAAATTTTGTTTATGACTAATATTACAAAAATCCATTCAATTACTGATGAGATATGAATTAACCAAGTTCCAAATGATAATTCGTGCAAAATATTATATTTTTTTCTTTAAAACGTTGAGAACTTCTTTAGCATGATTTATTGGTAGAACACTAATCCATCTATAAGTAATTTTCCCATCTGGAGATATCAAAAAAGTATTTCTATCTGAGAATGGAGGAATCCAGGAACCATATTTATCACTAATAATTCCGTCAGGATCAGATAATAAAGTGTAGTTTATGGATTTTTCGCTGCAGAAACTTTCATGAGAATCTTGATTATCAGCGCTTATGCCAACAATTTCGGCATTATATTTTGAAAAATCTTTTTTTAATTCCGAAAAACCTTTAGCTTCAAGAGTGCAACCTGCTGTAAAGTCTTTTGGATAAAAATATATAATTAGCCATTGACCTTCAAAATCACTTAATTCCCATATTTTTTTTGTTTTTATGTTTTTATTGAAACCTTCTAACTGAAATTTAGGAGCATAATCACCAACTTCAGGAGCAAAATCAAAAGAGAAGGCTGAATTACAATTAAATAAAAGAATAAATGGAATTAATATACTTGCAACTAAATTTCTCATCAAATTTAGAATTTTTTTAAATCAACTCCATTTGATTTAGCAAATTTATCTAAACCTACTTTTTGTATAGACTTTAGGGCTTTGGTACTTATTTTTATATTTACCCATTTTTTGCCCTCTTCCCACCATAGTCTCCTTTTTTGGAGATTAACTTGTTGCAATTTTTTTGTGCGAATATGTGAGTGACTAACTGCCATACCGTTATTAGCTTTTGCACCGGTGAGTTCGCAAACTCTTGACATATTTATTTAGTTATATCTTTAAAAATTCTACCATATGGCTCAATTTGTTGAATTAAGTAATTCTGAAATTAATTCGGCATTATTATTTTGTAAATTAATGATCTGTTCTTGATCTAATCCACCAACTGAAAGCTTAGCCATATCGTAAACATGATTTGCAATTTTAGATGCCAATTGATTCTCAATAGGATCTTTTTCATCGATAATTATTTTGTTGCCTGTAATTTTATTAAGACCAGCAATAAGTGGATGTTCTTTGTTAATTAAGAGTACATGATATTCAGGTAAGCCAGGCATCTTTTGTTCCATGTAAGCTCCCATATCATTTATTCTTCTCATTTGTTCTGGAAGCAAAATCATCGCTGGTGGAGCATCTTTACTTGAAAGTGACTGCACTTTAACTGTTACTTTTTCATTGTTAAGGGCCTTAACTATAGTATCTCTAAGATTTTCTGTATTTGATTTTCCATCTTTATCTACAATTTCTTTTGATTCTTTATCTTCTAGTTCATTTATTTCTGAATCTACTCTTTGGAATTGAAAATCTTCATTTTTACTTTCCAACCATGGAAGAAATTGCGCGTCAATTAAGGGATCTGATTTAATAACTTCTTTATTATCAGATAAACAGATATTTAATGCACTAGATTGTGATATCAAATCTGAACAGTAAATTATTTTATTAGAATCAGTAAATTTATTTCGCTCATTGTAATTTGCGAGAGTTGTGAAATATTTATCATTGGACTTAATGAGGGATTTATTTTCAATATATTTAGTTATATCTTTCTCAGAATTTATTATTGTTTCAAAAATTATACTGTTATTGACTAAATCGGCAAATTTTTCATCTTCGATAGCACCAATCTTAATAAAAGCAGAAATTGAATCCCAAATTTCAGCATAAAATTCTGGAGAATTTTTTATCAAATCCTTCAGTTTATTAGCGATTTTTTTTGAGATAAATGATGATATAGACCTTACTTTTCTATCTGTTTGTAATGCACTTCTACTAACATTTAGAGGTATATCTGTAGAGTCAATAACTCCTCTTAGAGGCAAGAGGTATTTTGGTACTATCTCTTTAATTGAATCGCTAACGAATACTTGATTACAGAATAATTTTATTTCTCCCTTTTCCCAATCAGCTCTGCCTGACAACTTTGGAAAATATAATATCCCTTGTATGTCATATGGATAATCTGTATTTAGATGAATCCATAACAGTGGATCTCCCTGAAAAGGATAAAGATATTTATATAACTCAATATAATCTTCATCTTTTAATTCACTAGGTTGTTTTCTCCAAGGAGGATTTTTCTTATTAATTGTCTCTCCTTCTAATAAAACATCTATTTGCATAAAATCACAATATTTTTTAATGAGTGATTTAATCCTTTCAGGCTCAATAAACTCTTTTTCTTCTTCAAGTAGGTGAAGAATTACATCTGTACCAATTGTCTCCCTTTCTGATTCCTCCAAAGTGAAATTTGGTGATCCATCACAAGACCATTTGAAAGCTTTTGATTCCCCAATTGCAGACTTAGTTAATATATCAACTTTATCTGCAACCATGAAACTTGAATAAAAACCTAGTCCAAAGTGACCTATGAATTCATCATTATCTTTTTTGTATTTTGTTAGGAATTCTTCAGCACTAGAAAATGCAACTTGATTTATGTACTTCTTAATTTCTTCATCATTCATTCCAATTCCATTATCGGAAATTGTTAACGTATTTTTTTCGCGGTTAATCGTTATTTTTACTTGAGCCTCCTCAGTATTTTCGCAATCACCTGCCATAGAGGCCATTCTTCTTTTACTAATTGCGTCAACACTATTACTAACAAGTTCTCTTAAAAAGATTTCATGGTCAGAATATACTGCCTTCTTGATAATTGGGAAAATATTTTCGGTATTAATACGAATTTCGCCTCTTTCCATTTAAAAAAAAATCAAACATATTAAATCTTATTTCGTAAAAACTACTTAATCAAGTTTAATTAGGAGTATTGTCCGAACAATATATGTATTTAATAGTTAAATAAATTTATATAAGGTTTTATTTAACCCACAAAATCTCACTACAATTATTTTCTTTCATAATTTGATTGGCTTTAGCCAAATCATTAATTGGATTTAGATGTAAGACAGCAATATTTCCTTTTTTCTGTTGTAATTTTTGTTCATTCATACCTTTTTCTAACAAATAAGATTCTTTAAACATCAATAAAATCTTTTTTTTATCTGTCTTTTCTTCCTTAATTAAATTTCTTAAAATGTCAACTGAAATTGTAAATCCAATCCCATTAAATATTTTCTCATTAGGACTAAATGATCTTACTAACTCATCATATCTTCCGCCTTTTGCGATGACGCTTTTATTTTTACCATTATCCCCTATTAGTTGAAAAACTATTCCTTCATATAAATTCAAGTGAGGTTGAAAAGTAGGATCAAGTTGTAATTTAACACCATATTTATTTGATATTTTTGATAATGTTTCAAATAAAAAATTTAAGTCATCTAATTTTTTACTAGTGCCATATATAGTTTTTAATTTATTTAATATTGCAATTGGCTCTCCTCTTGTGAATAAAAGATCTTTAAGAATATATTTATCATCTTCATCTATTCCTAATTTAGATAAATTATCCTGATCAAAATTAACCAGACTTTTCTTAATTTCTTCAAAATTATTATTCTTATATTTCTTCAGTATCAAGTCCATTATTTTTGTGGTGCTTACTAGTAGAAATAAATTACAACAATCCTTCAAATTAATATTATCAATTGAATCAAACAAAATATTTATCACTTCAATTTCTGGGTATTTTGTATCATATCCAATTAATTCAATTCCACTCTGCAATTTTTCTTGCAATTTAAATGAATTTTTATTATTTTGTTTTTTATCAAAAACCATCCCATTAGTGAATAACCTTATAGGTCTTTTCTTATTTATTAATCTAGTAGATGACAATTTAACAATTGATGTTGTCATTTCTGGCCTAAGACATAATGAATTATTACTTACTATTCCTACAACCTGATTTTCATCAATAACACCACGGCCTTTTATGGTCTCTAAAGTATTTATAAATGAGGGTGAAACCTCTTCATATCCCCATAGTTTATAAATACTATTTAAATTATTTATGATGCTTGAGTTATTTTTTACATCGACTAATTTAATTTCCTTTATATCGGTCATTTTAATTTCTGACTAATTTTAGTTATAGAGATTTTTTTTAAATGGAGTAACTTTATCTAGTTCATTTTTTAATTCATTCTCAAGGCTTGGAGAACAAGCTAAAATTCTTCCTGAACTTAAATTAAATTCGCCTGATGGATAATCAGAAATAATACCGCCAGCCTCTTTAACAATAATAGCACCGGCCGCTAGGTCCCATACCTCCAATCCTCTTTCCCAATATCCATCTACCTTACCTGCGGCAACAAATGCTAGATCAACTGCTGCTGCACCTCCTCTTCTAACACCTCTAGTTTTATGCGTTAAAAAACAAAATTCTGCATAATTATTATCCTCCGTATCAAATCTGTCATAAGAGAAACCAGTTACAAGTAGACTATGCGAAAGATTAGAGGGATTCGATACTTTAAGTTCACTATCATTACAGAATGAGCCCAGACCTATACAGGCTGAATATAGTTCATTTAAATAAGGTACTGATATGGCACCTATTATTGGCTTATTTTTATATACAAGACCAATAGAAGTCCCAAAAAAAGGATATCCATGGGAATAATTTGTTGTCCCGTCTAATGGGTCTATACACCAGGTTAAATCCGATGATTTGGTTAGTTTACCCGATTCCTCTGCATTTATAGATATGTTTGGTGTCTTTTCTAATAAATATTCTTTTATTTTATTTTCAACTTCCAAATCCACATTGGTAACTAGATCACCCTTCCTACCCTTTGATGATATTTTTTGAATTTTATTGTAATTAACTTTTAAAATTTCATTACCAATTTGAGCGGAATTCTTTGCTATTTCATACAAAAAGGATAAGTTAACATGATTTGCCAGTTCCTCTATTTCATATAATTCAAACATGATAGTTAATCTTCCTCAAATTCCCAAGGTGGTGCAACTCTTGTATTTCCCCTCCCAAAATATTGACCAAATTGTAAATCGTAAACTTCATCTTCATATGTAGTTTCTACCTCAAGATCTGAAGTTGCTTTAGCGACACAAAGAAGTGCATAACCTTTGTCTTTTAAAGCCTGAGATACACCCATAGCTTCAGGTTGTTTTAAGGTACCAGATTTAATTTTAACTGCACAACTTGTACAGCAACCATTTCTACATGAAAATGCAAGTTTGAAACCTTTCTTTTCAAATTCCTTAAGTATGTAATCATCACTATTAACCTGCTCTTGGTAAACCTTTCCGGTTTCCTTATTTTTAATCGTGACTGTGAAAGTTTTTTTCAAATAACTTTACTCTAAAATGGGATGATCAAGGGTTAAAATGGTTTTCTTGGGAGAGGTGGCCGAGTGGTTGAAGGCGCAGCACTGGAAATGCTGTATAGGGGCAACTTTATCGAGGGTTCGAATCCCTCTCTCTCCGTTTTATTTTAATTTATTTTGGTTAAATACATCAACACCTTTGTCTTTAAAAATTCATTTAAAATAGATGGTAATATTTTTGACAAGTTATAAATAATCTTATTTATTTAAATTAAGTTGAAAATATTTGATTTTTACTATTATATGTAAATATCTAAGACAAAAATTAATTAAATTATTAGTAAATTTTGCTTTAATTTAGCGATCTAAAATCATGGGGCAAATTGTTGGAATTGATTTGGGTACTACTAACTCTGTTGTTGGAGTTATAGAAGCTGGCCGTCCAATTGTTATTGCTAATTCTGAAGGTTCTAGAACTACACCTTCAATAGTTGGATTTACAAAAGACAAAGAAATAGTAATAGGAGATCAAGCAAGAAGACAACTTGTTCTAAATCCTAAGAATACCTTTTATAACCTAAAAAGATTTATTGGCAGTGACTGGGATGAATTAGATGAGAATAGTGTTTCTGTTCCTTACAATGTGAAATCTAATAATACTGGAAGCGTTAGAGTTCTTAGTCCAAATACAGAAAGAGAGTATGCACCAGAAGAATTAGTTAGTTCATTAATTAGAAAATTAATTAATGATGCTGAAACATATCTTGGAGATACTGTTGACTCTGCTGTTATTACAGTCCCTGCCTATTTCAATGAATCTCAAAGACAAGCTACAAAGGATTCTGCAATATTGGCTGGTATAAAAGTAGATAGAATCCTTAATGAACCTACAGCAGCAGCTTTAGCTTATGGTTTTGAAAAAAGTTCTTCTAATAATGTTTTGGTTTTTGATTTAGGGGGAGGAACATTTGACGTTTCATTATTAAAAATTTCTAATGGTGTATTTGATGTTAAAGCCACTTGTGGTGATACACAGCTAGGAGGGAATAATTTTGATTCAAAAATAGTTGATTGGCTTGCGGAAAAATTTATTGCTAAACATGATATTGATCTAAGAAGGGACAGGCAAGCTTTGCAGAGATTAACTGAGGCTGCTGAAAAAGCTAAATGTGAATTATCTGGATTGCAAAAAACAAAAATATCCTTACCTTTTATCACCACTAGTAAAGAGGGTCCATTACATATTGAGGAAAACTTAGATAGAAAAATATTTGAATCATTATCTCAAGATCTCCTAGATCGATTATTAGAGCCTGTGCAAATAGCATTAGATGACTCCGGATGGAACGCAGAAGATATAGATGAAGTAGTTCTTGTCGGTGGCAGCACAAGAATTCCAATGGTTCAACAATTAGTAAAGACTCTTGTACCAAATGACCCTTGTCAATCTGTTAATCCTGATGAAGTTGTAGCAGTTGGAGCTGCGATACAATCTGGAATTATTAGTGGTGATTTACAAGATTTACTCTTAAATGACGTTACTCCCTTATCTTTAGGTTTAGAAACTATTGGTGGTCTAATGAAGGTACTCATTCCTCGTAATACACCAATACCAGTTAGACAATCTGATGTTTTTAGTACGTCTGAAGCTAATCAATCATCAGTGGTTGTTCAAGTACGGCAGGGGGAAAGGCCTTTAGCATCTGAAAATAAATCACTAGGTAAATTTAGACTATCAGGAATACCTCCAGCTCCAAGAGGAATACCTCAAGTCCAGGTGGCATTTGATATTGATGCTAATGGTCTTTTAGAAGTAAGTGCAACTGATAGAACCACTGGAAGAAAGCAAACAGTTACAATTTCTGGAGGTTCTAATTTAAATGAACAAGAAATAAATTCGATAATTGAAGAAGCAAAAGCAAAAGCTAATGAAGATAGAAAGAGAAGATCTGAAATTGATAGAAAAAATAGTGCTTTAACTCTTATTGCGCAAGCTGAGAGAAGACTTAGAGATGCTTCATTGGAATTTGGCCCTTATGGTGCTGAAAGACAACAACGAGCCGTTGAATTAGCCATTCAAGATGTTGAAGAGTATATAGATGATGATGATCCTCAAGAATTAGAAATCTCAGTAAGTGCTCTTCAAGAAGCACTATTTGGATTAAATAGAAAATTTGCATCAGAAAAGAAAACTGATAATAATCCTATACAAAGCATTAAAAATACATTTGGATCATTAAAGGATGAGCTCTTTTCAGATGATTATTGGGATGATGATCCTTGGGATAATCAAATGAATAGAAATTATAGAAATTCGAGGTATGGTAATTCTAGGGACGATGATCCATGGGACAATGACTACTTCCTCTGAAAAAGACTATTTGTCGATTTTGGGTTTATCCCCTAATTTCGATGACAAAGAACTAAAAAAGGCTTTTCGAAGAGAAGCAAGAAAATGGCACCCAGATTTAAATAAAAACGATCTCAATGCAGAAGAGAGATTTAAATTAATTAACCAAGCATACGAATATCTACGCAATCCCAATATAAGGAAAAATATTTCGGATGAAAATATCCAGGATGACTACGAAAAAAATAATTTCAAGACAGGTTTTCCTGATTTTCAAGATTATCTTGATTCATTATTTGGATATGAATACTCACCTAAGAATTACGAGGAATATGATAATGAACCATTTGAGGATGAATCAAAAAATACAAATAATGATGAATTTAATAATTATGAATACCCTACAACCTCTCCAGAAGAGCCACCTCCAGTTAAACTCCACCAAGATATTGAAACAATTATTGAATTAACTCCTGATGAGGCCTTAAATGGAGCTTCAATTTTAATAGAGCTTGAAGATGAAACCGTAGTAGAAGTCGATACGCCTCCTTTCGCTGGAGATGGGTGGCGATTAAGACTTGAAAATATTGCAAGAGGAGGTAAAGATCATTATTTACAGTTAAAAGTTCAAACCAAAAGTGGTCTAAGAATAGACGGTTTAAGAGTTCTTTATAAACTAGAGTTATTTCCTCATGATGCTCTACTTGGTTGTGCAGTAGAGGTCCCCACCCTTGATGGTAATGTCACACTTCAAGTGCCGCCAAAATCATCTACGGGAAGAATGTTACGTTTGAAAGGTAGGGGTTTAACTTTCGAAGATAATGTAGGAGATCAATATGTTGAAATCTTGGTAGTGATACCTGCTGATATTAATGATGAAGAAATTGCTTTATATACAAGATTACAAGAATTATCACTTTCTGATTCTTAATCAAATATTATGTATATAGAAAAATCGATACTTATGAACATATTTGTTCTTTTATATAATTCAGGAACAGATAAGGAAGGAATTCATTCAATCGAACTAAAAGGCAGGACCATTGTTCTAATGTTTGAAGATAAAGATGACGCAATAAGATATTGTGGTCTACTAGAAGCTCAAGATTTTCCTTTGCCAACAGTTGAAATGATCAACATTGAGGAAATAAAAGATTTCTGCATTAAATTAGACTATGAATGCAAATTAGTAGAAAAAAATTTTGTACCTAAAACAGCAGAAGATAGGTTGTTAATTTCACCGCCACAGAAAAATCTAGAAGTTGAAAATTGGGAAGAAGACAAAATTAGTAAAAAAGATAACATTGATATAAATACCATTAAGGAAAACCTTGAAAAGTTGCTTTAGCTATTAAAATATCAGAATAATTATTTAACAAATAAAACATGACAACTGCAGTATTTGAAACAGAAGTAGGGAACATTAATATTGAATTTTTCTCTGACGAAGCACCTAATACAGTTAAAAACTTTATGAATTTGATTAGTGATGGTTTTTATGATGGTCTAGCTTTTCACAGAGTTATTCCTAGATTTATGGCTCAGGGTGGATGTCCTAATACTCGTGATGGAGCATCTGGTATGCCTGGAACTGGAGATCCTGGATATAATATTAAATGTGAAATTAATTCTAATAAACATTTAAAAGGCTCACTTTCTATGGCTCATAGAGGAAAAGATACAGGTGGTAGTCAGTTTTTCATAGTCTATGAACCTCAGCCTCATCTAGATGGAGTTCATACTGTTTTTGGTAAGACTGATGATATGGATGTAGTTCTAAAGCTTACTAATGGTTCAAAAATTCTAAAAGCAACTTTAAAATAGTAACTTAGCCTTCAAAAACAATACTAAATGTCTCTTTATCTAGATTAAATTTTCTTGTAGATGAATATAAGATTTCATTGTTAATAGTAAATTTAGTATTGATTAATTTGATGCTACTTTTTGGGTGAAATGCCTGCTCAATGTTTCTAGAAACAATAATTCCAATCTTTGTACTATTTTCATAATTAGACAAAAACTGAATAAATAATTCTATATTATTTATTTCTTCATCAGTAATGTTGGAATTTGTTCTATTATGGTCATGCAATATTCTCCAAACTAATTTTGGTCGATTCCAAAAAGCCATCAATCTTGGAGTACTTTCTAGTTTGATATTAATGTTCTTATAACTACAGAATTTAATAGCGTCATTTTTTATTGGAACTAGATCAATAGATTTATATTTTCCATCAAGAAAAATCGATATAAATGGATCGATATTCCTCGAATTAGAATTATCTTCATCAATCATATGGCCTAACTTGGTTTTTTTTACACTCAAATATTCTGCATTATTATCGTTTGGACAAATAACCAGTGGCACTCTCTCAATAACTTCTATTCCATAACCACCTAATCCAGCAATCTTTCTAGGATTATTTGTAAGTAATTTTAGTTTTTTTATCCCTAAATCGGTTAATATCTGTGCTCCAACTCCATAATTTCTTAGATCAGCTGGAAAACCTAATTTTTCATTAGCTTCTACAGTGTCTAATCCACCATCCTGTAAACTATAAGCCTTTAATTTATTTATAAGACCAATACCTCTACCTTCTTGTCTCAAGTAAACAACAACTCCTTCTTCCTCCTTTTCTATCCTTGATAATGCTGCCTCTAACTGAGGTCTACAATCACAACGTAAAGATCCAAAAGCATCGCCAGTTAAGCACTCTGAATGCATTCTTACTAGCACTGGTTCGCTTAATTTTGATGATTTTTGTTTAACTAATGCAACGTGCTCTGAACCATCAAGTTCATTAACATATCCATAAGCTTTGAAATTACCAAAAATACTGGGAAGTACGGCATCAGATTTTCTAAATACAAATCTCTCAGTTTGAAAACGATAACTTATTAAATCAGCTATGGATATTAATTTCATTCCCCACTGTTTTGCGTACTCTTTAAGTTGTGGAAGTCTTGACATGGAACCATCAGGATTTTGTATTTCGCAAATAACTCCAGCGGGATAAAGACCTGACATTGACGCAATATCTACTGCCGCTTCAGTATGACCTGCTCTTTTTAAAACTCCACCTTTCTTAGCTCTTAATGGAAAAATATGTCCTGGCCTTCTCAAATCATCGGGTTTTGTGTTTGGGTTTATAGCAACTTGAATTGTCTTTGCCCTGTCTTCAGCAGAAATTCCAGTAGTAACATTATTTTCAGGTCCAGCATCAATTGATATCGTAAAAGCTGTTTGATTTTCATCTGTATTTCTATCTACCATTAATGGTAAATCTAAAGAGTCAAGTTTTTCACCTTGCATGGCTAGGCATATAAGACCTCGTCCTTCAGTAGCCATAAAATTAATTTGCTGTGGAGTTGCAAACTGAGCGGCACATATTAAATCTCCTTCATTTTCTCTTCTCTCATCATCTACAACAATTATGCATTCACCATTTCTTATAGCTGCCAACGCATCGCTGATAGGATCAAATTCAATTTTAAAAGATTCATTTATATCCAAAATTGTTCCATTATTTGATTTGGGACTTGTTTCTTTCATTATTCCTATCAATATATAAAAATAGTGTTTTAGTTACCTTAAATTCAACACTTTATAATCCTATCTCAAAGTCTGCCAATTCAAAAAAATGAATGTTGCAATAGTAGGTGCTACAGGTTACGGCGGTATTCAAGCGGTAAATCTTTTAAAGAAAAATAAAAAATACAAAATTTCATTTTTAGGAGGTAATAAAACATCTGGATCAAAGTGGAATGATAATTTCCCTTTTATTTATCTAGATAATGATCCTTATATAGAAGAAATTTCAGTTGATAATATTTCAAAAAATGCAGATTTTGCTTTGCTTTGTTTACCAAATGGCTTATCTTCAACATTGACAAGGAAATTATTAGATAAAGGACTTAAAGTTATTGATTTATCTGCTGATTATAGATATAACTCTTTAGATGAATGGGAAAAAGTATATTCCAAAGAAGCTGCTATTTATAAAAGGAATGATGATGATTTATGTAAAGAGGCAGTTTATGGTCTTCCTGAAATAAATAAAGAAGCAATTTCAAAAGGAAGATTAATCGCTTGTCCAGGATGTTATCCAACATCCTCTCTTATTCCATTAGCTCCTTATCTCTCTCAAGGAATTATTGAAAATGAAGGTATAGTTATTGACTCTAAAAGCGGAACCTCTGGAGGTGGTCGAGAACCAAACCAAAAGCTACTTTTATCAGAATGTGGAGAAGGTCTATCAGCATATGGATTGATAAACCATAGACATACCTCAGAGATCGAGCAAGTTGCATCTTTAATATCTGGAAATAAAATTGAACTGCTTTTTACACCTCATTTAGTCCCAATCTCAAGGGGTATGCATTCGACTATATATGGGAGATTAAGAGATCCAGGATTAACTTCTGATGACTGCAGAATCCTTCTGGATAATTATTATAGAAATTTTAAAAATATCAAAGTCTTACCTGTAGATACATTCCCATCAACAAAATGGGTTAAAAATACAAACCAAATTTTACTTTCTGTTAAAGTTGATAATCGAAATGGAAGAATAATTATATTATCCGTAATTGATAATTTGTTAAAAGGTCAGACTGGGCAAGCAATTCAAAATTTAAATATTATGAATGGATTTTCAATGGATGAAGGTCTTGATTTAACTAATAATTTTCCATAACATTTCTTCTTATCAAAAAACCAGCAAGAGAGATTGAGTGAGGTAAGATTTTATGCTCCAGCATTTGTATTCTTTTGGAAAGTGATTCAATATCATCATTATTTCTAATTGACAATGCAGCTTGCATTATCAATGATCCACTGTCTACCTCCTCTTCAACAAAATGTACGGAACAACCAGTTATTTTTGAACCATTTAATATAGAGTCCTTTATCGCAGAACTACCTTTATATGCTGGAAGTAATGAAGGGTGAATATTTATTATCTTATTCTTAAATTTATTAATAAAAAATGGAGTAACAATTTTCATCCAGCCTGCCATAACCACAAGTTCAACATCGTAATGAATTAATGTATTTACAATTTCTAATTCAAATGCCTCTTTTTGCAGAAAGTCTTTACCTCTTATAATTTTATGAGGTATTTTTTTACTTTCAGCTTTCTTTATACAACCTGCATCATCTTTGTTAGTTATTAGAACTTTTATATCTATATCTAATTCTCCTTTTTCTGAGAGATTTATCAATTCCTGAAAGTTAGTTCCTTTCCCAGAAGCAAGTACACCTATTTTTAATTTTGGGGAAAATCTTCTGAATTCAGATATCTCAGGCGAAATTATGTAATTAAATGATCTATCCAAAGTTTTTTATTTTATCCAATAATAAATTCATATGAAATAAAAAAAACCCTCAATTTTAATTGTTTATATTCAAAAACATATTTATTTGAAGATAATAATTTAAACAAATTTAAATTATTCAAATCTATGTACTATTCGTTTAGATATAATTTAATAATAAATAAAAGAAACAAATATATAAAATGAATGGAGATTTAAAATCTTGGGATAAATTTTGTAATTATCTTTGGTTTGATAAAAAATTAAATATTTGGTTAGACATAAGCAAAATTAATTTCTCAAGTAAAGAGATAAAAAATTTAGAAAATAAATTTATAGATGTTTTTTCATCAATAAAAGAATTAGAAAATGGTGCAATCTCAAATATTGATGAAAATAGACAAGTTGGACATTATTGGCTTAGAAATCCATCAATTTCACCATCTTCAAAAATAGGAGAGGAAATTAGAGCAGATATTAATGCAATCTCTGAATTTGGAAAACAAATTTTAAATGGAGATATTAAGAATAAGAATGACCAGCTATATACTGATGTTCTATGGATAGGAATTGGTGGAAGTGGGTTAGGACCGTTACTTATTACAGAGTCACTGCAGAAGTGTTCTAAAGGGTTAAATTTTTCTTATATCGATAATGTTGATCCTTTTTTAATTAGCGAAAAGTTAGAAGAGTTATATGAAAAATTATCAACAACATTATTTGTAGTAGTAAGCAAATCGGGTGGTACGCCTGAACCTAGAATTGCTATGGAAATTATTAAAAGGTACTGCGAAAACAATTCTTTTGAATGGAATTCTAATGCTATAGCTATAACTATGAAAGATAGTAAGTTATTTAAAAAAGCCACTTCTGAAAATTGGTTAAAAATATTTAATTTGCAAGATTGGGTTGGAGGTAGAACTAGTATTACAAGCTCTGTGGGATTACTTCCATTAGCTCTTATTAATGAAAATATATCTGAATTTATTAGAGGTGCATCATTAATGGATGAAGCCACACGTATAAGTGATTTTAAAAATAATCCAGCAGCACTATTATCATCCGCATGGCATCTAACTGGGGATGGTATTGGAAAGAGAGATATGGTCGTATTACCTTATAGAGATAGGTTACAGGTATTTAGTAAATATCTCCAGCAATTAGTAATGGAATCATTAGGAAAGAAATTTAATAGGAATGGTGAAGTAGTTAATCAAGGTATTTCCGTTTTTGGTAATAAAGGATCTACAGATCAACATGCTTACGTTCAGCAACTGAGAGATGGTATTGATAATTTCTTTTGTATTTTTATTGAATTATTAGATTCTCCATCTACAAATATTTTTGATGAAAAAGATAATCCTAAAGAATATCTTTCTGGTTTTTTGCAAGGAACTAGATCAGCACTCTCAAGTGAAAACAGACAAAGTATCACTATTACGTTAGAAAAGTTAAATTGTTTTTCACTAGGAGCCTTAATCGCTTTATTTGAGAGGGCTGTATCCTTCTACGCTGAATTGGTAAATATAAATGCATATGATCAACCTGGAGTTGAAGCTGGAAAGAAAGCAGCCGCAAATATTATTGAGTATCAACAAAAAGTAAGTAATTTATTAGATGAAGGTGGAGAATATTCTATAAATGACATAACATCATTATTTGATAATTCAGTGAGTGAACCTATATTTTTCATACTTCGTGAAATGTGTTTCGGTAATGATAATTATTTAGTTAAGGGCGATTGGTCAAATCCAAATTCATTAGTTATTCAAAAAATAAATTCTTAAACAACAATATTCATAATTTTTCCCTTAACAATAATTACTTTTCTTATTTCCTTATTTTGTGTCCATTTTAATATGTTAGGTCTTTTAAGAGTCAATTCTTTAATTTGATCTTCATTCATATCATTATTTATATTTACTTTGTCTCTAACTTTTCCATTAACTTGTATAACTAGTTCATATGAATCTTCCTTTAGTGCTTCGGCATTAAATGAAGGCCATTGTTCTAAATGCACAGATTTTTTAAATCCTATAAGATGCCATACTTCTTCTGCAATATGAGGGGCAAATGGAGCCAGCAAAATACAAAATGTTTTTAAAGCATCAATTTTTATATTATTGTTTACTTCATTAATAGAATTTGATAATGAATTATAAAACTTCATTAGTTCTGAAATCGCAGTATTAAATTGGTTATTTAATATGTCATTTGAAATTTCTTTTATAGCGATATTCATTGACTTTATTAAACTTTTTTCTTTATCTGGAAAAGAAATAGATTTACTATTAATATCTTTTGCACAATTTATATAAAGCTTCCAAATCCTGCTTAAAAATCTAAATTGTCCTTCAACATCTGTATCTCCCCATTCCAAATCTTTTTCTGGTGGTGCTTTAAATAATATAAACATTCTTGCTGTATCTGCTCCATATTTTTTAATTACTGATTCAGGGTCTATTCCATTGTATTTAGACTTAGACATCTTCTCGAAAAGAACTTCTAGTTTAGAATTGTCAATTGGATCTCTAGGATTTGATAAGTCAGTAATATCGAAAGGAGAAACATATTTACCAGTTTTATTGTTTTTATATGCAGCGGCCTGAACCATTCCTTGCGTTAATAGTTTTTTGAAAGGTTCATCAATATCAAATAGTTCATTATCCCGCAATGCTTTAGTGAAAAATCTTGCATATAACAAATGCAATATTGCATGCTCTACTCCTCCAACATATTGATCTACAGGCAACCACTTATTAATTTCATTCTTTACAAATGGCTTAGTTGAACATTTTGAAGATGGGTACCTTAAAAAATACCAAGATGAACACATGAAAGTGTCCATAGTATCAGTTTCTTTTCTTGCCGCTATTCCACATTTTGGACATGTTGTATTAATCCAATTATTATTATCACCTAAAGCATTAATCTTGTTAGCTGAGATTTCTATGTCTTTTGGTAATGAAACAGGCAAATCCGATTGGTTTAAAGGAACAGCTCCACATTTTTTGCAATTAACGATGGGTATAGGACATCCCCAATATCTTTGTCTAGATATTAACCAATCTCTTAAACGATATTGAATCTTATTTTCGGCCCATCCATTTTTTACTCCCTCCTCTAAAATTTTTAATTTTGCAATAGTATTTGGTATTCCATTGTATTGTTTTGAATTAAAAAGAAATCCATTTCCAACATAAGCTTCATCAAGCTCTTGAGTTTGTTCACTTTGATCCTTTATTATTACCTGTCTAATATCAATATTATTTTTTTTAGCAAATTCAAAATCTCTTTGATCATGAGCAGGCACTCCCATAACAGCGCCTGTACCGTATTCATCGAGGACATAACTTGCCACCCAGATAGGAATAGGTTCAGAATTAACTGGATTTATTGCTAGTAAGCTAGTTTTTATTCCAATTTTTTCAAGTTCATTATTTTTATTATTTTTCAAATATTGTTTAAGATTTTCTATATCTTGTATGGTTTCTCGATCAGAAATTTTTTTAATTAATGAATGATTAACAGAAATTGCTAAATAAGTAACTCCAAATAAAGTATCTGGCCTTGTTGTAAATACAGTTATTTTCTTTTCTGGATTGGTATTGATGTTGAAAGTAATATTTGTACCAATTGACTTTCCAATCCAATTATCTTGCATTATTTTTACTCTTTCTGGCCAGTTATCTAATTTTTCTAAATCGTTCAATAACTCATCTGCATAATTCGTAATTCTTAAAAACCATTGCTTTAATAATTTTTTTTCAACTACTGCCCCAGATCTCCAAGATTTACCCTCTGAGTCAACTTGTTCATTCGCTAGAACAGTATTATCTATAGGATCCCAATTAACTTCTGATTCCTTTTGATATACAAGACCTGCCTTATATAACTCTAAAAATAGATATTGAGTCCAAATATAATAACTTTCATCACATGTTGCAAATTCCCTATCCCAATCAACTGATAGTCCCAAAAGCTTTAATTGTGACTTCATATGAGAAATATTTTTTTTAGTCCAAACACTTGGACTAATACCTCTTTCAATCGCTGCATTCTCAGCAGGCAACCCAAAAGCGTCCCAACCCATTGGATGTAAAACAGATTTGCCCTTAAACCTTTGAAATCGAGCTATTAAGTCTGTAATAACATAATTCCTAACATGTCCCATATGAAGATTACCTGAAGGGTAGGGAAACATTGATAATGCATAAAATTTACCGCTATTTTCAGTTAATTCATCGGTTTTGTATAAATTATTTTCTATCCATATTGACTGCCATTTTTTTTCTATTTCAGATGGATTATATAAATTGGTATCAGCCTCATATTGTTTATCGGGAGAAATCACGAAATTTTTATTTATTAAATTATTATTTTAATATCCATTGTATAAAATAGAAATAGATTGTTAAAAGGAATAATTTATAATTAAAATTTAAAATATATTATCTACAAATGAAAAATATAACTTTTGAAAAATATCAAGGTAACGGTAATGATTTCGTAATAATAGATTCTAGAGGAAATGAATTATATAAAAATTATAAGACAAATAAAATATTTGATATAAAAAAAATTTGCAACAGGCAATTTGGTATTGGAGCAGATGGTGTGATTTTTATAGAAGAACCTAATGAAGATAATTATGCAAAAATGATAATTTTTAATTCTGATGGTTCTGAAGCACAAATGTGTGGAAACGGAATTAGGTGTTTAGTTGAGTATCTCCACGTAAATAATTCAATGAAAAATAAAAATATAGAATATAAAATTGAGACTAAAGCAGGTTTAAAAATTGCAAAATATATAAATGATGAAATTACAGTAAAAATGGGGGTTCCAATTTTAGAATGTCAAGATATTCCTACAAAAATTGAAAAAAAAATAAATTCAATTCCTTCACACGAATTTATTGAGAAAGATTTTAATAATATGGGTTATGCCGTTGGAATGGGAAATCCTCATTTAATATTCTTTGTAAAAGACATAGAGTCAATTGTTCTTTCCAGACTTGGACCTATATTTGAAAAAAATGAATTATTTCCTGAAAAAACTAATGTGCATTTTTGTCAAATTTTAAATAGAGATAATATAAAAGTAAAAGTATGGGAAAGGGGTGCAGGACCAACCTTAGCTTGTGGAACAGGTGCCTGCGCTATCCATGTAGCAGCTTATAAATTAGGACTTTGTAATTCACAAACCATAGTGACCTTACCAGGAGGTAATCTTAAAATTGATTGGTCAAAAGACGATTGTGAAGTCATGATGACCGGTAATGCTAGAAAGGTTTTCTCAGGATCAATGTTAGTAAATTAATGGAAAATAATTTTATCTATTTAGATAATGCATCTACAACTCCATTATCTGAGAATGTTTTAAATATAATTAATTCAACTTACAGGAATTATTGGCATAACCCTTCATCTACATATGAGCTAGGGATAAGATGCTCTACATATCTTGAAAAAATTAGATCTAAAATTGCTTATATATTTGAAGCAGATCCAGAGGATATAATTTTTACATCTGGTTCTTCGGAATCAACAAATATTGTATTTAATAATATTTATGAGAACTTTAACAATGGTAGGGTTGTTATTTCAAATGTTGAACATCAAGCAACAACTATTTGTGCTAATAAACTAAGAAAACAAAATTGGGATATTTACGAATGGACAGTAAATAATGATGGAATTCTAAATATTTCTAATATCGAAAACATTTTAAACAATGATACTAAGCTTGTATCAATTATTTGGGGACAAAGTGAAATTGGGACAATACAACCTGTTCAATTTATTGGTTCCAAATGTGAAGAATTAAATATAATGTTTCATTTAGATGGAACTCAAATATTAAGTAATGGAATATTCAGTTGGAAAGATCTTAAATGTGATTTTTTAAGTTTATCTGCTCATAAATTTGGAGGCCCAAAAGGGATCGGTATTCTCTTAACAAAAGAAAAGTCTAGACAAATTTTAAAAAATAATGACATATCAATTACTCAGGAATTTTCAATTAGACAAGGCACACAAGCTTTGCCATTAATCGCTGGAATGTATGAATCATTAAGGAATATTAAAGGAAAAATAAAATTATATGATTACATAACTGAATTTCCTTCTAATGATATTAATAAACTTAAAAATTATTTTTTTTCAAAAATTAAGGATAATAATAATATAAAGATTACGGGTAGTATTAACCATAGACTTCCCAATCATATTTCGTTTCTACTATTAAATAAACATTTTGAGCCTATAAGGGCCTATAAGATTGTTAATTTCATGTCAGAAAATAAAATAGCCATAAGTAGTGGAAGTGCTTGTTCAAGCGCATCTGGGAAACCTAGCTCAACTCTTAAAAATATTGGTTTAAAAGATGATGAACTATATTCAAATATTCGTGTTACTTTAGGTTCAATAAACAATAAGTCAGAAATAGATAAATTTTTACAACTTATTCAAATATGTATTGACAAATTTTAATGGAAACTAATTACAGACTACCCAAAGATTTAAATGAATCTCTTAAGAATATGGAGGATGCAATTATTCCAAGTTTATTAGATTCAAATAAAAGATTTACTATAGAATTTAATTTTGAAGGATTGAAATTTAACAGAATTGGAATAAATATTTACAAGATATTGTCTAAAAATAATAATGTATTCATAACATTTGCTGATCAAGGTGCTGTGGCCTTGGCTCAAAGAGACTATCCAGATATCAAAGATAAAATCTTAACTTTTAAATCATTTAATGAATCAAATAATATAAATAATATTGATAGTGTAATGATATCGATACTACCTCAGCCATATGATTTCGATTCATTTGAACCAATGTCTGATAATTATCAAGGTACGCATTATTCATTAAATCCAAAATTTGAAGATGCCAATATTGGTATAGGAAGTGTTATTAGAGAGCGACGTAAAAACTTTGTCAAAACATGGAAAAATATTTATTTTCTTCAGCCTTTAAATAAAGCTGCTCTTATGCATATTTATCCAAATAACTGGTTGCTTTTCAAAGAAGAAAATAAAAGATATTTTTTTAAAAAAGAATTTGAAATTAAACCCGACAATGAATCTATTTTTGTAAATTTATAGATTGAACGTGATAAAAAAAATTTATTCATTTTTCTTAATTTTTCTTGTATTAGTAACAGCTCCTTTCTTAATAAGATATTTACTAGCAAATCAGAAAATAACTATTTTAAATAGTATTTATTTTAATTTTCCGGGAATAATTACTAAAAACAAAATATGTCCTACTTATGAAGCTTTATTGAATCAAACGCTTGATGATTCTTTTAGTGTATCAATTATTAATAATAAAGGGGAAATAATAAGTTCCTACAATGGGGATGTTCCAAGGTTACCAGCATCTAATCAAAAATTATTCTCATCAGCTTATGTTTTAAGTAAATATAAATTAAATAATAATTTAAAAACTTCATTATTTAAAAATAAAAACGATTATTATCTATACGGTCAAGGTGATCCAGATCTTAATTATGAAAATATAATCGAACTAATTTCAAATGTTAAGGAAAATAAAATTATTAATTTTAATATTGTAGAAATTGATTCAAAATTATATTGGCCTAATGGTTGGACAAATACTGATAAACTTTACGAATATGGATCTCCAATTACATCTCTTGCAATAGAAAGTAATCACAATAAATATGATGATATTTATGCATTAAAAAATTTTATTAAAAATTATTTTAAAAATAAATTTCCAAATTCAAAAATATATGTAGATTTTTTTGATTTCGAAAAAACTTTTTATTTAAAAAATTTTAAAGAGATAAATAAAATATATTCAACTCCAATTCTTTCATTATTAACTCTAACAAATTCTGAAAGCCATAATTTTACAGCTGAATCTCTCTTTAAAAATGCCTCAAATACATGGAACGATAATGACTACATAAAATTGAAAAAATGGCTTGAAAATAAAGGCCTCCCAACAACTGATGCATACTTTGCAGATGCTAGTGGATTGTCTCGAAAAAATAAAATTACGACAAGGTTAATTGTATTGTTTTTAGATAAAATGAGATATTTTAATGATTTTAAAGCTTATCAATCTACACTTTCAATTACGGGAATTAGAGGAACATTAGCTAAAAGATTTGTAAATAGTGAATTGTCTGGAAAGTTTTTTGGTAAAACTGGGACTCTTTCAAATGTCTTTGCATTATCTGGCTTTTTATACAAAAATGAAAAGCCAATAATTATAAGCATTATCCAAAATTCTAATAAAATTGATAAAGAAAAAGCTTTTAAATTATTACGTGATCTTTATTACTTGAAATCTTGTTAATAAAAATATTATTTAAAATATTCTTTTAAATCCCTCTCAACAGAGGGAGGTACCATGTGATTAATTTCACCACCAAATTTTGCAACTTCTTTTACTAAAGAACTACTGAGAAAACTATAATTTGTATTTGTCGATAAAAATATAGTTTCAATATCATTATTAAGAGATTTATTTGTATGAGCAATTTGAAGTTCATACTCAAAATCACTCATTGCTCTTAAGCCTCTAAGAATAAGATTAGCTTTGAGATCATTTGCACAATCAACAGTTAGACCAGAATAAGAAATTACTTTAATATTAGGTAAATGAGAAAGAGAATTTTTTATTTGTATTATTCTTCTTTCAAGATTAAATGTTGGTGTTTTAGAAGTATTTTCTAAAACAGCAACTACTAGATTGCCAAATATTTTTTCAGCCCTTTCTATTAAATCAAGATGCCCGTTTGTTAAAGGATCAAATGTACCTGGATAAAGAATTTTCATGAATTTATTATGATCGAATAAGAAATTTAGTTAAAATAATATTATTAGATAAATCAATTATGACATTAAATCTAGAAGCAAAAAAAATCTTATTAAGAAAAATACCTCACGGGTTATTTATTTGTGGCGTTAGAGACGAAGATAAAAATGAAGTGAATGGATTTACTGCAAGTTGGGTGACTCAAGGTTCCTTCGCCCCACCATTAGTTGTAATGGCTGTTAGAGCAGAGGGTTCTAGTCATGAAATAATAAAGTCCACCAATAAGTTCTCATTAAATGTGCTCAAAAGTGATCAAAAGGATCTAGCAGCTGTTTTCTTTAAACCTCAAAAAGCATTAGGAGGTAGATTTGAATCTGTTGAATTTAATTTAGGTGAGCTTGGATTGCCTATCTTAGTTGATAGTGTTGGTGGAGTTGAATGTAATGTTGTTGGAAGTGTTATGCATGGAGACCATACCGTTTTTGTAGGAGAGGTTCAATCTGCTTATTTGAATAATGATGTTGACTCACTAAATTTAACTTCAACTGGCTGGAATTATGGAGGTTAATCACTATAAATGAGTAATTCCTCCATCGAAAAAATATATAACAAATATAATTTTAAAATTGAATATAAATTAATTAATAATAAGGAGTTATTAAAATCAAGATTATCCCAAATCCCAAAGTCATCTGGTTGTTATCTTTTTAAAGATATTGATAATAACTTACTTTATATTGGTAAATCTAAAAAACTACGCAGTAGAGTAAGTAGTTATTTCAATAATTATTCAGATTTAACTCCCCGATTAAGTTTGATGGTTCGTCAAATAACTGAAATAGAAATAATAGTCACAGATAGCGAATATGAAGCATTAAATTTAGAGTCAAATTTAATTAAAACAAACAAACCATACTTTAATATTCTTTTAAAGGATGATAAGAAATATCCATATCTTTGTATAACTTGGAGTGAAAAATATCCTCGAATATTTATTACAAGAAGAAGAAGAAATAGAAATAATTTAGATAGATATTATGGACCTTATGTTGATGTCGGATTATTAAGGAGAACATTATTTACGATAAAAAAAATATTTCCACTTAGACAAAGACCAAGGCCAGTCTACAAAGATAGAACTTGTTTGAATTATTCAATAGGAAGATGTCCAGGAGTTTGCCAAGAAGTTATATCATCTGACGATTATCAAAAAATAATGAAACAAGTATCTATGATATTTCAGGGAAGAAATGATGACTTAGAAATATTTTTACAAAAAAAAATGCTTCAATATTCAAATGATTTAGATTATGAGAATGCAGCAAAAATAAGGGACCAAATTTCAGGTTTAAAATTATTAACAGAATCACAAAAAATATCAATACCAGATTCTTCAATTAATAGAGATATCTTTGGAATAGTTTCAGAAAAAAATGTAGCTAGTATACAAATTTTCCAAATGCGATCTGGTAAGCTCATTGGGAGAATTGGCTATAGTCAAAAATTAAATAATGAAGATGAAAATCTTATTTTACAAAAGATATTAGAAGAGCATTATATGAATGTTGAAGCGGTAGAAATACCATCAGAAATTCTTATTCAATATAACCTTCCAAAACAACCAACCATAGAGGATTGGTTAACGGAGCTAAGAAAAAAGAAAGTAAAAATCTTAATCCCAAAAAGAAATAAAAAACATGAAACTGTAGAAATGGTTTTAAAAAATGCGAAATTAGAATTAGAAAGAATATTAAATGGGATAAAAGATAATGAATCATCAATTGAGGATCTTGCCCAAATACTTGAATTAAGCGAACAACCTAAAAGAATTGAAGGTTATGATATAAGCCATATTCAAGGAAGTGACCCTGTAGCATCACAAGTCGTTTTTATTGATGGAATTCCTTCTAAACAGCATTATAGGAAATATAAAATTAAAGATCCAAACGTTTTTGTAGGACATAGTGATGATTTTGCTTCGATGTATGAAGTAATACATAGAAGGTTTAAAAAATGGTCAAGATTTAAAAAAAGCGGAGGGGATTTTTCAATATTAAATGATAAAACGAATAGTAAATTAGACAATGAACTTCTATCAGATTGGCCTGATTTAATAATGATTGATGGAGGAAAAGGACAGTTAAATGCAGCTATTAAAGCATTAAAAGAATTAAATCTTGAGGAAGAAGTAACTATATGTTCATTAGCAAAAAAAAATGAAGAAATATTTATTCCAGGCTTTACTAAGTCTCTTGATACTGATAAAAATCAAAAAGGAGTTCTTCTATTAAGAAGGGTAAGAGATGAAGCACATAGATTTGCATTATCTTTTCATAGAGACAAAAGATCTAAGAGAATGAATAGATCTCAATTGTCCCAAATCAGTGGATTAGGACCATCAAGAATAAGAGAATTGCTTGAGCATTTTAAATCAATAGACGCGATAAAAATAGCTAGTAAAGAAGATTTATCAAAAGTTAAAGGACTTGGAAAAAATTCAGTAAATGATATATATGAATATTTTAACGAGTTATAAATATTAATTAATTTTTGAAAAATAGATTTCTTGATATTGTTAAATATAACTATATTAAAAATATATATTATTAAATTAATCTAGTAATTTGGCAGCTGAAGCATATCTCTGGTTTAAATCACTTCACATTATTGGTGTAATCGTTTGGTTTTCGGGGCTTTTTTATTTAGTAAGACTTTTTATATATCATGAAGAATCTAAAAATATGGATAATGAATTAAAAATTGCCTTTAATAAACAATACACCTTGATGGAAAAAAGGCTGGCGAATATAATCACAACACCTGGGATGATATTAGCTTTGAGTATGGCTATATGCATGGTTATTATTCAACCAAGTTGGTTAAGTGAGAAGTGGTTGCAAATTAAAATTTCTTTCGTTTTAGCATTAGTAATTTATCATTCTTATTGTTATAAAATAATGTATTCATTACAAAATGGGACTTCAACCATTTCAGCAAAAAACCTTAGATTATTAAATGAATTGCCTACTTTATTATTATTTATAATTGTACTTTTAGTTATTTTTAAAAATAATTTTCCAACTAGTGTTGCTACATGGAGCGTAGTTGGACTAATTATTTTTATGTTGGCTTCAATACAATTATATGCAAAGATTAGAAAGAAAAATGAGAATTCATTAAGTAATGAATAGGGAAGACTTAGTAAAATTAACTTCCAATATTAATAAAAATAGTTGTCCTAAAAATATTAATTTTCACTGTCATACAAAATTTAGTGATGGAAGTCTAGAACCATATGAAATTTTAGAACAAGCTTATAAAAATAAATTGAAATTTATATCAATAACCGATCATCATACAATTAAAGCTCATGAATATATAAAAAAAAATAATATACTCAAAAATTATCCTAAAGATTCTTTTACATTAATTTCGGGAATAGAAATTAATTGTTTGATTCTAGGTTGTTTAGTACATGTAATTGGATTGGGAATAGATATAAAAAGTAAATACCTAAATCCCTACATCCTTGGAGAGTCTCCAATAGGTAATGATTTAAATATTAAATCAGTTATTAAAGCAATAAATTTAGCTGGTGGTTTATCATTTCTTGCACATCCAGCGAGATACAGGATTCCCTTTTATAAATTAATTCCAGAGGCCAAAATACAAGGTATTGATGGAATAGAGGTATGGTACGACTATGAACTTAATGAAGTATGGAATCCTAGTTTATTTGTATGTACAGAAATAGATAAATTAGCAGATGAATATTCAATGTTAAAAACATGCGGAACAGATAGTCATGGACTTTCGCTATTAGGTAGATAATTCAGAATTCGTTTTTTTCAATTAATGAATCAGTATTAATAATTATATTCTTTAAATTCTCAACGACATCTGATGAACAATTATTCCACATTTTTCTATTGACAATTTCAAGAAATCTTTGTGCAATATCTCTTAAAGCCCATGGATTATTTTCTAGAAAGAAATTCCTAAGATCCAGATCACATAACCATGATTTATAAACTTCCTCATAACACCAATCTGAGACTACTTCAGTAGAAGCATCAAAAGCATATAAGTAATCTAGTGTAGCTGAAAATTCAAACGCTCCTTTATAACCGTTATCCTTCATTCCATTTATCCATTTAGGGTTAAGTATTCTTGATATAACAACTTTATTAATTTCATCTTGTAATTTTGAAATTTTAGATAATCCAAATTTTGATAAATCACCATGATACATTTCAGGTAATTTACCGCTCAATTTTTTTACTGCTGAAGATAATCCTCCCTGAAACTGATAATAATCATCAGAATCTAAAATATCATGTTCCTTATTATCTTGGTTATGAACAACTAACTGCACATTTTTAAGAGCATTTTCTAATGATTTTTTATCCTCCATAGGTTCAAGATTATCACTGTAAATCCACTTACTCCAATTAAGAAAAGATTCTCCAAAATCATCAATATTTTCCCAATTAGAATTTGAAATTAGTTCTTGCAGACCAGCTCCATATGAACCTGGTGCTGACCCAAATATACGATTAATTGAATCACCAACCCTTGATGCACCAGCAAGAGGGTTAAATTTATCATCCTCATTAAGAGTAGAAACAAGATTTATTGCTTTAGAAGTTAATTTAACTAACTGTGGAAATGCATCTCTAAACATTCCCGAAATCCTTAAAGTAACATCAACCCTTGGTCTTTCGAGAACAGATAAAGGAATAATTTCTAGATCAACTACTCTTCTTGAAGGCCCATCCCATATAGGTTGTACTCCTAATAAATATAGTATTTGACAAATGTCTTCACCACCATTTCTCATTGTGGATGTTGCCCACACAGATATTGCTATATTTTTTAAATCTTCTCCATTATCTTGTTTGTATAAATCAAGTATTTGTGAAGCGGACTGACAACCAACACTCCATGCTGATTCAGTTGGCAGTCCTCTCGAATCAACTGAAAAGAAATTTTTACCAGTGGGTAAAGTTTCAGTTTTACCTCTAGTAGGGGCTCCAGATGGACCACTTTTTACATATTGTCCATTTAATGAATTAATAAATGATAATTTCTCATTATATGAAGAATTTATGATTGGGTATAGAATCTCTTTTTTTAATAATAAAAAATACTTATTATGTTTTTTTTCATTAAAGAAATAGTCTATTATCTTCTGATTTTTATATTTTTCTAAATTTTTTATATTGGTATTATTTTTGTAAAAAAACAAATATATTAAATACTTTGCTTGTTGTTCCAAAAAATCAATTGCCATCCTAAAGTTTAAAATGTTTTTGTTGGAAAAAGTCAGTAATATTTTTTTATCATTTTCACTTAACATTTGATCAAATTGATTTGTCCAAGGATTCAAATCTAGTTTTAAATGTTTTGCTATATATTGAATAACACCAATTCGGTTGGAATTTGGTACTCTAGCAATACATAAGAATAAATTTATTTCGTTAATGTCATTCTGCCTATTGCCAAAAATATGCAAACCTGTCCTAATTTGAGATTCTTTAATTTTGCAAAGAAAGGAATCAATTTCTTCTATTTGATTATTTTGATTATTTTTATTCTTTAAAGTAATTTCCCTAAAATCTTTTTTAATAAATTCAAAAATGGATTTTTCTATTACTTTAATCCGATTAGAATTTAATAATTTTGCTTCAAAATATTCGTCTAAATAATTTTCTAATATTGAATATTTTCCAAATAATTCTGACCTATCCAAAGGAGGGGTTAAATGATCAATTATTGTTGCAGCAGTTCTTCTTTTAGCTTGGGATCCTTCTCCAGGATCATTTACGATAAAGGGATATATGTTTGGTATTGCAGGACAAATAATATTAGGAAAACACTTATTGCTGAGACCTATAGATTTACCAGGTAACCATTCAACAGTCCCATGTTTACCAATATGGCATAGAGCATTTGCATTAAAAACTTTTTCAATCCAAAAATATTGTGCTAAATATCTATGGGGAGGTGGAAGATCGGGAGAATGAATATCTCTATCAGTGAAAGCGTCATAACCTCGTTGAGGTTGAATCAATAAAGTTATTTTTCCAAATCTAATACCATTTATTGAGAAGCCTTTATTATCTAAATCGATCGCATCAGATGGTTTCCCCCAACGACTAAGAATAATATTTTTGGGATCTAGTTCTAAATAATTCCAATATTTTAAATATTCACTAAGTGGTAAGTAATCTAATGGTTTATTATTTTGAGATTCAATATCATTAGTTCTAGTTTTTATAAGCATTGACATTAATTCCGAAGAATCTTGAGGATAATTACAAGATCCAAGGTCATAACCTTCTTCTTTTAACCAATTAAGAATATTTATTATTGAAGATGGTGTATTTAGACCAACGCCATTACCGATTCTTCCGTTCTTTACTGGATAATTACTTATTACTAAACAAATTTTTTTATCAAAATTATTAAGTTTCTGAAGTTTCACATAATTTGTTGCAAATTTTGAAATCCATTGAATACCTACTTGATCAGCTTTGTAACTAGTTATTTCACTATATAGTGTATTTTTCTTAGAAATTATTTCTTTAAATGCTGAAGGACAGGTGGTAATTCTTCCATCAAATTCGGGAATAATTATTTGCATTAATAAATCAGATGAATTCATTCCAATAGATGAATTTAACCACTTTTTTCTTGATCTATTAGAAGAAAGAAGTTGTAAAATTGGAATTTTAAGAGAAGTAAAAATATTTGTTGAATTTTCAATTAAATCGTTATTTTTGATTTGAGATGAAGAAAATGAAGTTGTGGTAATTATTAGTTTAATATCTTCTTTTTTAAAAATGTCTATTAATTTCTTCTGAATAATATGATCTTTTAGTGTTGAAATAAAAAATGTTTTTGGAGATAATCCGCATTTTCTTAATTGCAAGTTAAGTTTTTCGTTTACTTCAATTTCATTAGCCAAAAAAAGTGATTTATAGGATATTATTCCTATCTTTTCGCCTTTTTCGTTTTTCCAATCATATAAATAGGGATCTGCATAAAAAGTAATGTTCAAAAAATCATCAGGAATTAATTTTTCATCTTCAACTAAATAATTTAAACAATTAAGAAAATTTCTATAATTATCCAGTCCTCCAGATCTTAGTAATCTAGAAATATTTAATGCAATATTTTTATCTATACTACTTATTTCACATAAGGAAATTTCCTGATCAATGGTACCTGATAGGATTATTAACTTCCTTTTTTTATTAACTGCTTGCCAATTTAAAAGTTGTTCAATTCCATAGTTCCATGTCCCTTTATCTCCAAATATTCGAAGCACGACAACTTTTGCATAATTTATTGTTTTTAATAAATAATTATCTATTTGAGTTGAGGAATTTAAATTAGAAATTTCTAAAGCTCTTATATTATTTTTTAATGAAGCAAATTCTTTTTCTAACAATAAGTTTGATATAAGATTTAAATCAGCCTTGACACTTGTTATAAAAATAAAATCTGCAGCAGGTTGTTCAATTAAATCATCCTTATTCTTTTCATTTCCTGCTATATTTAATATCCTGTGCATTTTTATATATAAATAAGGTTTAGAATACGTAAGTAGGATAAAACAAGTTTACCTTAATTAAATAAATTAAATATGCATGAATTTCTTCCATACGCCTGGTTCGAAGGTAAATGTATTCCATTCAAAGAAGCAAAAATATCAATAGCTACTCATGCACTACATTATGGTACTGCTGCATTTGGAGGAATGCGAGCGATACCTAACCCAACAAACAAAGATGAATTCCTTTTATTTAGAACTGATAAACATATAAAAAGATTATCTCAAAGTGCAAAATTACTCTTAACTGAAATTTCAGAAGAATATATTTTTAAAGCCTTAGAAGAAGTTATAAAAAGAAACAAGCCAGAAAAACCTATATATATAAGACCATTTGTATATACAAGCGATTTAGGTATAGCGCCAAGGTTACACAATATTGAAACAGATTTCTTTATTTATTGTATTGAACTAGGAGATTATCTATCCCCAGATGGTGTTTCTTGTAGAATGAGTAGTTGGACAAGACAAGAAGATAGATCTCTCCCCTTAAGAGGAAAAATAAGTGGAGCATATATTACAAGTTCATTAGCCAAAACAGAAGCTAGTTTATCGGGTTTTGATGAAGCCCTGCTATTAAATTCAAGTGGTAAGGTAAGCGAAGCTAGTGGTATGAATTTATTTATTGTAAGGAATGGAGACTTAATCACTCCTGGTGTTGATCAAGATATCCTTGAGGGAATTACTAGAGCTAGTGTAATTGAATTAGCAAAATCATTTGGAATAAATGTGATTGAGAGGCCTGTTGATAAAACAGAATTATTAATAGCAGATGAAGTTTTTCTAACTGGTACAGCAGCAAAAATTACACCAGTTAAAAAAATTGAATCAACTGAATTAATTGTTGAAAGACCAATAATGAAAAAATTAAAAAGTAAGCTTATAGAAATAACAGAAGGTCGTTCTCAAGACTATGATAATTGGGTAACAAGAATTTCACTAAAATAAATTAATTTTTACCTAAAAATGGAATCTTTCAGAACCTATCTAAATAGAGATGAAAAACCATTAATTATTTTTGATGGAGGTACTGGAACATCATTTCAGAACTTAAATCTTACTGCAGATGACTTTGGAGGAAAAGAATTAGAGGGATGTAATGAAAACCTTGTTTTTTCATCGCCAGAGGTAGTTGAGAAGGTTCATAATTCATTTTTAGAAGCAGGTTGTCATGTTATAGAAACTAATACATTTGGAGCCTCATCAATAGTTCTTGATGAATATGATATTGCGGATAAGGCTTATGAGATAAATAAAAATGCGGCATTTATAGCAAAAAAAGCTGCTGCCAAATACTCATCAGTTGATAAACCAAGGTTTGTAGCAGGTTCAATTGGGCCAACTACTAAATTACCCACCTTAGGACATATAAATTTTGATGAATTAAAGCAATCATATAAAGAACAAATTTATGGTCTTGTAGATGGAGGAGTTGATCTTCTTTTGATTGAAACTTGTCAGGATGTTTTACAAATTAAATCTGCCTTATTAGCATCAAAAGAAATTCTTGAAGGTAAAAATATTGATATACCTTTAATGATATCTATAACAATGGAAACAACAGGTACTATGCTTGTTGGATCTGATATTGCTTCTGCATTAACAATATTAGAACCATTTAACATAGATATCCTTGGACTTAATTGTGCAACTGGTCCTGAACAAATGAAGGAACATATTAAATATTTGTCTGAAAATTCTCCCTTCGCTATAAGCTGTATTCCCAATGCAGGTCTTCCTGAAAATATTGGTGGTGTAGCTCACTATAGATTAAAGCCAATAGAATTAAAGATGCAGTTAATGAATTTTATATATGACTTTAATGTTCAATTAATAGGTGGATGTTGTGGGACAACACCTGAACATATAAAATACCTTTCTTCAATAATCGATGAAATTATTGATAATGAAAAGACTAACAACAAGGGTAAGAAAAATTCAAGCGGTTTTATTCCATCTGCCTCATCAATCTATAACTCTGTGCCATATAAACAAGACAATTCAATTTTGATAGTAGGAGAAAGATTAAATGCAAGTGGATCGAAAAAAGTAAGGGATTTATTAAATAACGACGATTGGGATGGCTTAGTTGCAATTGCCAAGCAACAACAAAAAGAAAATGCTCACGTTCTAGATGTAAATGTCGATTATGTAGGCAGAGACGGAGTGAAAGATATGAAAGAAATAACTTCAAGACTAGTTACAAATATAAATTTACCATTAATGATTGACTCTACAGATGCTGACAAAATGGAAAGTGGATTAAAGTCAGCTGGTGGTAAATGTATTATAAATTCAACCAATTACGAAGATGGCAATGAAAGGTTTGATCAAGTTCTAAATTTAGCCTTAGGGTATGGTTCAGGTCTTGTTGTCGGAACAATTGATGAAGATGGAATGGCAAGGAATTCAGAAAATAAATATAAGATTGTCAAACGAGCGATTAATAGAACAAGAGAATGTGGTTTGTCAGATTATGAGCTATTTTTTGATCCATTAGCTCTGCCAATATCTACAGGGATAGAAGAAGATAGATTAAACGCTAAAGAAACTATTAGTGCTATATTAAAAATTCGTAAAAATTTCCCAGATATTCATATCATACTTGGGATATCAAACATTAGTTTTGGTCTTTCACCATTATCAAGAATTAATCTAAATTCAATATTTTTAGATGAATGCATTAAAGCAGGATTAGATTCTGCTATCATCGCACCAAATAAAATTCTGCCATTATCAAAAATTTCTGAAGAAACTAAAAAACTTTGCTTAGATTTGATTTATGATAAAAGAAAATTTGAAGATGATATTTGTATTTATGATCCATTAGTAGAATTAACAAAGGCTTTTCAAGATCTATCTATTCAAGATTTCAAAAAAGCATCTTCAGAAAATAAAAACCTAACTCTTGAAGAAAGTCTGAAAAATCATATTATTGATGGAGAAAAAATAGGATTAGAGGATCAATTAAATAAAGCGTTAAAAAAATATAAACCTCTTGAAATAATTAATACCTTTTTACTAGATGGGATGAAAGTTGTAGGAGATTTATTTGGCTCAGGTCAAATGCAATTGCCATTTGTACTCCAATCCGCTGAAACAATGAAATTTGCTGTTTCAATTTTAGAACCATATATGGAAACTGTAGATGAAAACATATCAAATGGAAAACTCTTAATTGCAACTGTCAAAGGCGATGTACATGATATTGGAAAAAATTTGGTAGATATAATACTTACAAATAACGGTTATGACGTAATAAATCTAGGAATAAAACAAGATGTTTCAGCAATTATAGATGCACAAAAAAAGCACAATGCAGATTGCATCGCTATGAGCGGATTACTTGTTAAATCAACTGCTTTTATGAAAGATAATTTAGAGGCTTTTAACAATGAAAATATTAGTGTGCCAGTAATATTAGGAGGCGCAGCCTTAACCCCAAAATTTGTAAATGAGGACTGCAGCAAAATTTATAAAGGGAAAATATTGTACGGAAAAGATGCGTTCACTGATCTTAAATTTATGAATGAATATATGGATAATAAGAAAAAGGGTAATTGGTCAAATACAAAGGGTTTCATTAACAATGAGGGTATAAATATTAATTTAGCCTCATCAAAATCCAACTCTAAAGCTGTTAAGAAATCAATATCCATACATACTGAGAGTTCCAAATTAAATTTAAAAGAAAATTTTATAAGATCTAAATTTATAAATGAAGAAGATCCAATTCAAGCACCTTTCTTGGGAACGAAAGTCTTGAACGATATTGATATAGATTTAAATAAGTTAATATTTTATTTAGATACAAAAGCTCTTTTTAGCGGGCAATGGCAAATAAAAAAAGGAAAAAACCAAAGCGTAGATGAATATAATAACTATCTAGAATCATATGCTAAACCATTGTTAGATAAATGGTTAGAGGTAATTATAGAGAAAAAACTTATATCACCTAAAGCAGTTTATGGATATTTCAGATGCGGGAGAAAAGATAATAGTATTTTCTTATTTGATGAGAAATCAATAAATAAAATTTCTCAATTTAATTTTCCAAGACAAAAATCTGGGAATAATTTATGCATAGCTGATTTTTATTGTGATTTGAAAAATGATAAACCGATAGATATATTTCCTATGCAAGCAGTAACCATGGGCGATATTGCTAGTCAATATTCTCAAAAATTATTTAATGAAGATAAATATAGCGATTATTTGTTATTCCATGGACTTACAGTGCAATTAGCAGAAGCTTTAGCTGAGTATGTTCATGCATTAATACGTATTGAATGTGGTTTTAGGTCTGCAGAACCAGACAAAAATAGAGAAATACTAGCTCAAAAATATAGAGGGGCTAGATATTCTTTTGGTTATCCTGCATGTCCAAAAGTATCTGATTCAAACATACAATTATCATTGTTGGATGCAAAAAGAATAAACTTGAACATGGATGAATCTGAACAACTTCATCCAGAACAAAGTACTACAGCTATCATCTCACTACACTCAAAAGCTAAATATTTCAGCGCTTAAGCTAAATTTTTAGTTGTTTTCTAAATATTCAATAATTTCTTCCTGTAGTTCTTCCATCGTTTCATTATCACCCAGATCAAGTCCCTCACCAGCGGCATCCTGTGTTAACTCAAGATAATATGAAGCACCATCACTAGATAAGAATTCTAATGCGGAAGTTTCATCACTATCTTTAAAAGCTTCATAAAGAGCTTTAAATGCAATGTTTTCAGTAAAGTCCCAATCCATAATGAAAAAAACCTTATTAGAATTATTACCTCCTTACCCCCCATACTCGTCAACCTTTTTTAAAGAAATGTTGGTGTTTTATTATTATTAAAAAAATCTATGACCATAAATAATCAAAATCAGTTAAATGTCCTTGGAGAAGAAATTGAGATTTGTAGTTGCGCACCTATGACAGGGTGGTTCAGAGATGGATTTTGCAACTATGACAAAAATGATGGAGGAAATCATTCCATATGTTGTGTAATGGATGATAATTTCCTGAAATATAGTAAATCACAAGGTAATGATTTAATAACTCCCATGCCTATTTATTCCTTCTCAGGGCTAAAGGACGGTGATCATTGGTGTATTTGTCTTGATAGGTGGAAGCAAGCATTATTAGACGGTCTTGCACCAAAAGTCATATTAGAATCTACGAATATTGTAGTCTTAGAATCAGTACCTCTGGAAAAATTGAAAGAATATCAATTTAATAAAAAGTAATTACAAGTTTATTTTTTTTTTTAAAATGATAATG
Source organism: Prochlorococcus sp. AG-347-I19 (assembly GCA_003279105.1). Taxonomy (GTDB): domain Bacteria; phylum Cyanobacteriota; class Cyanobacteriia; order PCC-6307; family Cyanobiaceae; genus Prochlorococcus_A. The sequence goes on along the minus strand of QCBO01000001.1, from coordinate 33,846 downwards.
ATAAATTTTTTTAAATGAGTTTAGAAATATATTGGAAAAAAGCACTAGAACAAACTCGATTATCAATTGATGATGGATCATTATATCCTCTCAAAACTATTATTATTACAAAAGATTTATATGAAAAAGACGACTTCATAATTAGGAAACTAGATACTTCAAAATTTAATAAAAAAAAAATTTATGGTCCTAAGCAAAATCCATTTTGTCCTTGGGAAAAGATACTAGAAATTGATAAAATTGGTGATAATCATCAACTAATATTAAATAAGTACCCTGTACAAAAAGGTCATATTTTACTTATTACAAATGAATGGAAACCTCAAAATGGATGGTTAGATATTAAAGATTGGAGAGCGATCCAACAAGTTAATAAAGATACTAGTGGATTATGGTTTTTCAATAGTTCTCCAATTGCGGGAGCAAGTCAACCTCACAGGCATTTTCAACTACTGCGTAGATCTAAAGGTGAGATATCATGCCCTAGAGAAAAGTGGTTTTTAGAGATGAACTCATATCAAGATCTAGATAGTAAGCTTAAAAAAAATATTATTGTATCCAAATTTAATTTTTTAGAAAATCCATCATGTCTTTTTGAATTTTACTTAGAATTATGCAAGAAATTAGGACTTGGGGACCCTATTAGTGATAAGAAACCGATATATCCTTACAATATTTTAATAACTAATAAATGGATCGCTATTATAAAAAGAAAAAATGATCATATTCATGGTTTTAGTATTAACAGTTTAGGATTTGCAGGATATCTATTAGTAACTGAAAATTCAAATATTAATTATTTAAAGAAATTTGGCCCCGAAAAACTTCTAGAAAGTTTTGTTTAAATACTAGTTAGTTACTTCAACTTCCTTGTCCCTGCTTATTTGGCTTTCTAGAACTTCTATAGATGCTGTAACTGAGGCAATTTTACGTTCAAGTGAATCCTTAATATAATTGAGCATTTCTAATTTCTTATGTTGATAAAAACTCTTTTTTTCTTTAGATGATTTGAAATAACAATTAAACATTTTTTATTTCTATTATAAAAAGCCACTTAGTTGACTTGTGACATAAAAATAAATTGATTTTAATTTAAAAACAATATTCCTTATGGACTTTCAATTTTTTTTGAATAAAATTAAATAAATTCCATACTATTCAAGAAAATATTATTGAATATTCCTGAAAATTCAAATACAAAAAGAATTTCAATTGATTTACCTGAGGAACTAATTTCCAGGTTTGATCAATTAAGAAAAGAATGGGGATTTAGAGCAAGAGGACCTGTAATAGAAAAGATACTTAAAGAACTTCTTCAAGAAGATGATTTACTACCTAAGAACCAACAGCAAGAAATAGACTTTAACGAGAATAATAATAAAGAAAATCTAAATATTGATGAAGATACTGCATTGGTATTAATTAAATCAGACGTAAAAAAAGAAGTTAATGAGATATCTTTGAAAAAAAGATTTACAATTAGCAATGAATATAAAGAAAAAGCCAACTCAAACATAAGTCTTCCCAATTTTGTTGAAAAAAAAGTAAAGAATCTAAGAAGAAGTATTAATAGTGAAAAATTAAAGGAGAATATTAATGATATTCAAATTAATACAATTAAAGAAACTGAATTAATAAAATGTCGAATTGAGTTAATTAGTCATTGGAAAACCTTATATGATTCAGTTCCTAATTATCATGTAGTAGAAGCTTCGATGGATTGGTTTGAAAGGGATATATGGCCAAATCTTGATGGAACTGAAAATCTACCCTTTACGTGGAGTGCAGCCAATAAATTAATGTCAGAATTATGCCCATTTTGGATAAAGAAAAATCCATCCCTTGAAATTGTTTTATTAATGATTGGCGTTTTAGAAGACCCTTTTGCTACATCAGACCTGATAAATAGAATACCAACCCTTATAAGAAGGTTTGTAAGTAGATTTAAGCGAAATAATAGATCAAATTCATTTGAAACTTTGAACTCAACAATGACAGTACATGGAGCACTTAAATTATTGAATTTATCAACATCCGCAGGATCAGCTCATACGTTCCGCAAAATTAGGGAGGCCTATAAATCAATAGCCTTAGAGACGCATCCAGATTCTGGAGGATCAACAGATCAAATGAGAAAATTAAATGAAGCATATCAATTGCTAAAAAATCTATATAGAAATTAATATACTAATTCTCAAATAAGACTAATTATAAGTCTAATTAATAGTCTCATATAAGATAGGCACTAAGTTGAAAATTTGTAATTTTTATCAATAATTTTTATTCAAATTTATGGAAACAATAATTAGATACAAATGAAATTAAAATAATCTATTAAAGAGTAAAAAATTTTATTGTATAGTATTTCTTACATAAGACTTATTATAAGTCTTATGTATAGTCTCAAAAAAGATATATAAGATAGATAAATTTATCAATTATAATGATTCATGCCAAGATGTTTAATTCAAGGAAAAATTTAAAAAATGAATAAAATGAACAAATTATGTCCTTTCGATGTCCAATTAATTAATAACGTCTAAAAAGCCAAGCTATCAGACACTTTTATGTCTACCAGTACTGCCTTAAAGACAGTACTACCTACTTTGAAGCTTTTGAATAGCAGTTTGTTTATCAATACTTGGGACATCGCCTAAACCATTTGCGTCAAACCACGGGGCGCTTGCCCAATCAAACCCTTCGCCAAAAGTGTTATCGGGTGCAGTTATATACCAATGACAAGAAGCGTCAGGAACATCGACGGCACATTTTGACCAATCATCTGACCATTGAGGAACTTGTACCCAAAGTACGGAAGATAGTAATAGAGATAAAATATTGATCATGATATAAATAATACAACATAAATTAGTTTTATAGGATTATTACTTATCTTGAATAAGAATTATTATAAGACTAGTTTCTAGTCTCATATAAGATTAGCAATACCTTTAATTCCTCAATTTAGTATTAAAACATTTTTCAACATTAGAAATTATATTTGAATGTATTGATGTAATGTCAGAGTCCAGTAATGTTTTATCTTTATCTCTATAAGACAATCTAAAAGTATAACTTATATGATCATCTCCAATTTTAGTATCTTCAAAAACATCAATTAAATTTACATCCTCTAAGAGATTTTTTCCTGTTTTTCTTATCTTTGAAATTATTTCGCTAATTAAAAATTTCTTACTGAAAACAAAATTTATATCCCTTTCCATTTTCGGAACAATTGGGTATTGCTTATATATTGGAATCCATTTATTTTTTCTTGTACTAGCCCCCACGAGGTTTGGAACATTTATGTTAAATAAATAAACTTTTTTTAATGACTTCTTTTCTAATATTAGTTTGGGATGTATTTCACCAAAATAACCTGCATCTTTCCCTTCAATAAATAATTTGGCTGTTCTTCCTGGATGAAGAAAATCAATTGAATCAGTAGGTTTATCCTCAATTTTTATGTTCAAAGATGATAAAGCCTCCTTTAACTTTCCTCTGGCCTGGTAATAATTAAGATCGTTATCCTTACCAAAATTCATCCATTTTCCAAATTTTTTATTTCCATAAATCGCTCCATTCAGAACTTCTTCTTGAATGAACTTAGTTTTCTTATGAAAAACATTTCCAATTTCAAATATATAACAACTTGCTTGTCCAGCTTTTATATTACGGTTCACTATCTCCAAATGTTCTTTCCAAATGTTATCTCTAAGGCAGCTTGTTTCTAATAACAATGGATTAGAAATTTTAATAAGTTTTTCATTATCTTCAGGAACAAGAGAGTAGCTTAGTACCTCGTTAAAACCGTTTTCTATAAAACCATTTTTTACTTTTCTCAATGCCAACTGTTCTGATGACAATTTTCCAGGCTTAATTGGATTAGGAAGTTTTAAGTCGAATCTGTCATACCCTATTAATCTCGCTATTTCTTCAATTAAATCTATTTCTCTTATTAAATCGTGCGATCTATTAGGAATTACTGCTACATCCCAGCCATATTCTTTATTCTTTAAAGTACAACCTATGAGTTTTAATTTATCAACTATTTCATTATCAGTTAAATTTCTTTTTTCAGAATGATCGTTAATTATTAATGGACCAAGAATTTTATGTATTCGATTTCTACGTAGTTTAATAAATATTTCCTCATTACTTATTAGATTGGAAGTATTGATAATTGGTGAATTAATACAAAAAAATTTTTCTAAAAGATTAATTGCCCTTGTTACTGCACTAATTGTATTTTTTGATGATATCCCTTTTTCATACCTGCTACTAGATTCTGTTCTTATGCCAACCGCCTTTGAGGATTTTCTTATAGTAACTGGATTAAAAACAGCGCCTTCAAGGTAAATAGATGAGGTAGTATTAGTTACAGAAGTTTCTAAACCGCCTATCACCCCTGCAATAGCTACCGGTTTATCACAACAAGTAATAACTGTGATATTTTCATTTAAGTTATATTCTTTACCATCTAAGCAAATAAGGCTTTCATTATCCTTGCCTTTTCTTACAGAGAAATATTCTGGAGAAACTTCCTTACCAATTAAGTCTGAAAGTTTATCTTTATCAAACGCATGCAAAGGTTGACCTTGTTCTAAAAGAATATAATTAGTCAAATCAACTAGGAGGTTAATAGATTTTATTCCTGATTTTTCTATACGGTCTTTAAGCCAATTTGGCGATAGTTTATCTCCATTAACTCCATCAATGCAGCTTATTGTATAAATGCAGTTAGATTCTATAGCCTCTGGGCAAAGTTTAATTCCTTCAAGTAAATGAATATTGTATTTATGATTTAATTCAGGAAAATTTAAAGTGGATTCTAAAAGGGCAGAAATTTCACGGGCTATACCCATAACAGACATTCCGTCAGGTCTATTAGCTGTAATGGCTAAATCATATATAAAATCATTTAATTGAAGCAAGTCAGACCCTGGAGTGCCCAATTCATATTTTAAGGCTAAATCTTCATCAATGATCTCTATCCCTTCGCTAGAGTCCTCTAAACCCAGTTCCTGCAGTGAACATATCATTCCTTCACTCATGACACCTCTAATTTCACTTCTTTTAATAGTTAAATCAACAGCATTTAATTTCGCGCCGACAGTAGCAACATAAACATAAATATTTGGTTTAATATTCCGCGCACCACAGATAATTTGTAAATTCTTTGAATTACCAATATCGACTTGGCAAATTGAAAGTTTGTCAGATCCTTCGTGTTTTAAAACAGATAATACCTTACCTAAAACAACACCATTTACATTTTCAGAACAATCTTCTAATGATTCAACCTCAAATCCACCAATAGATAATTTCTCAGAGAGATCTTCAGGAGTAGAAGTAATTTCTACTAAATTATTCAACCAATTTTGAGAAACTTTCATATATTTTTTTTAATCAATGATGATAAAAGAAATGCGTATATCTTCAAAAAAGTTTGTTGAAGATGTACAATAGAAAATTATACAATAAAGTACTAATTAAAATGGCCAAAAAAGGGACAAGAGTTGTAGTTACCCTGGAATGTACTGAAGCTAGGACAAGCACTGATCCTAAGAGATCAAATGGTGTCTCAAGATATACTACTGAAAAGAATCGTAGAAATACAACTGAAAGATTAGAACTAAAAAAGTTTAATCCTCACTTAAACAGAATGACAATTCACAAAGAAATTAAGTAATCAAATCAAATCAAATCAAATTAAATCATGCCTAATTCAATTTTTAAAAAACAATTATCACCTATCAAGCCTGGAGATCCTATTGACTATAAGGATGTAGAACTACTAAAAAAATTCATAACTGAGAGGGGCAAAATCCTACCAAGAAGGATGACAGGTTTAACCTCTAAGCAACAAAGAGATCTTACATTAGCTGTAAAGAGAGCCAGAATTGTAGCTCTTTTACCCTTTGTAAATCCTGAAGGATAATTTCATATTGAATATAGTTGGCACTATAATTAATATTTCAAATATTTGAAAGATTTAACTAATTTAAAAACATATATTATTGACTCTGATGATCCACATGAGGTAGATGACGCTATTTCATTAGAAATAAGAGAAGGAAATAAAAAAAAATTATGGATACATATTAGTAATCCATGCAAACTCTTTTTGCATGACTCTAATATTGATTTAAATGCAAGAAAGAGAAATAGCAGTTTATATTTAATTGATCAATATGTCCCAATGCTGCCTAATGATATTCTTGAAAAGGCAAATCTAGCTCAAAATAAAGTTTCAGAAACTATTAGTGCCGCAATAGAATTCAATGACAATGGATCAATAAATAAATATGAAATAACTGAAGCAATAATAAAACCAAAATATCAATTAACCTATGAAGATGCAAATGAAATATTAGAAATAGAACCTAAAGAAGAAATAGAATTAATTGAGATTAAAAATTTATTAGAAAAAAGTATTAAATTCAGAAAGAAACAAGGAGCAATAATTTTTGAAAGTCCTAATAGTAAAATTAAATTGTATGAGGATAAGATTATACTAACTAAATTAGAGAAAACAATATCACAAATTATAGTTGCAGAATCAATGATATTAATGGGTTATGTAACAAGTTTATTTATAAATAAATATAATTTAGCGGCTGCATTTAGGATTCAGAAATTAAACTGCAATCCATCTGAAATACTTAATAGATACAATGATAGTGATATTAAATATATAATATTAAAACAATATATGGGAAGAAGTTACCTAACTACTAAGCCAGGAATACATGAATCATTAGGTCTTAAAATGTATGTACAATGTACATCACCATTAAGAAGATATCTGGATTTAATTATACAAAGGCAAGTCTATAATAAAATTAATAATTACGAAGTTCTAAGTATAGATTCAGTCTCTAAGATTATAGATTATTCAAAGAATAGACAATCAGAAAATAATAATATATTTAAAAATGATAAATTTAAGTATTTAACATTATTTTTCAAAAATGAAAAAAAAGCTTTTTATAAAATAATATTCGTTAAGTGGATTAATAATAAAAAAAATATTGCTTTGGTTTTTTTTCCAGAATATTCATTAGAAATACTTATTACACTTTTTGTATCAATAGAAATATATAGTAATAAAATATATAAAGTTAAATATATTATAAATGATAGTAATCTTTTAGAGTTTATTTATTAATAAGATAATAAATATAATAGGTTGTTATTCGTTTAAAAAAATCTGTTAGTATTAATAAAAAAGCTTTATGACTTTTGTCATTACTACACCTTTATACTATGTTAATGATAAACCTCATTTAGGAAGTGTATATACAACAATAATTTGTGACTCTATAGCTAGGTATAAAAGGCTTACAGGTGAAGATGTTGTTTTCATCACCGGTGTTGATGAACATGGTTTGAAAATACAAAGAACAGCTAATAAAAAGGGTATTGAACCAAAATCACACTGTGATGAAATCTCAGAAGTCTTTAATAATAACTGGAAAAATTGGAATATTTCCTTTGATAAGTTTATAAGAACAAGCTCAAAAAATCATGAATTTGTTGTTAAAGAATTTTATGAAAGAGTAAAAGCATCAGATGATATCTATATGGGAGTTCAAAAAGGTTGGTATTGTGTCGGTTGCGAGGAATTTAAAGATAATCCAGAAAACTCATCAACATACAAGTGCCCCATACATCAAAAAAATCTAGAATGGAAAAATGAAGAGAATCTCTTTTTTAGGCTTTCAAAATATCAAAAAGAAATTGAGAAAATAATCAACGAGCCATCTTTTATAGAGCCAATAGAAAGAAAGAATGAAATTATAAATTTTGTATCAAGAGGTTTAAAGGATTTTTCAATTTCAAGAACAAATGTCTCATGGGGAATTCCTGTCCCTGGTTACGATAACCATACCTTTTATGTATGGTTTGATGCTTTACTTGGATATGTAAGTGCCATTAGCTCTGACGCGACAGAACATTCATTGGAAAAATCAATTAATGGAGGATGGCCAGCTGATGTTCATTTTATTGGTAAAGATATTCTGAGATTCCATGCTGTATATTGGCCCGCAATGCTCATTTCTGCCAATATGAAAGTTCCTAAAAAGGTTTTTGGGCATGGTTTTCTTACAAGGGAGGGGCAAAAAATGGGTAAAAGCTTGGGAAATGTACTCGACCCTGATTTATTGCTTTCAAAATATGGAAATGATCCTGTAAGGTGGTATCTCATTAAAGACATATCACTAGGAAATGATGGGGATTTTCAAGATAAAAGATTTGTTGACATTATCAATAATGACTTAGCTAATACAATTGGTAATTTATTAAATAGAACATCATCTATGTCTAGAAAATGGTTTGATAATAAAGTGCCAAATAATGAAAAAATTTTAAGTGAAAATAAATTAGAGAATTCTGCCAAAATTGCAGTCGAAAACTATATCTATAACTTTGAAAACTACAAACTAGATCTAGCAGCTAATGAAGTCCTTAGCCTAGCAATTAATACAAATTTGTATTTGAATGATAATCAGCCATGGCTGTTAATAAAAGATAAAGATAATCTACATCTAGTTAAACAAATTATTTATAACGTTTTAGAAAGTACCCGAATAATAGGATTGTTATTGATACCTTTATTGCCAGAATTATCTACAAAAATTAATGAGCAACTTGGTTCTATATACACAGAAGAAATTCCTTGGAAACAACAATTAAGTTGGGGATTATTAGTAAGTAACTCAAGTCTTCCTAAACCCACTCCAATCATAAATAAACTGGAGTATGAACAACATTTATAGATTAATAATTTTCCTTCCATTATTTATGATTGGTTGTGCACCAAATGTAATTGATGAAAATAAAGTAATACAAAAAATAGAGAGTTTAGATATGACAATTTTCTCCAAAAGGGGAGATAAAATATATTCAATTACCAGTCCAAAATCAAGTTATGACAATCTTGAATTAGGATTCGAATTAAAAAAACCTATCATTAATATTTTCAATGGAGAAGAAACTAAATATATTATTAGTTCAGAAGAATCTACATTATCAGACAACAATAAACTCCTTAAATTGAAAGGAAATGTTAAATTAAAAACTCCTAAAAAAGATGGGGACTTTTTATATGCTGATAATTTTATTTGGAATATAGAAAATACCAATTATCTGTTAGAGGGTAATATAAGATTTGAAAATCAAAATATAATTTTAAATTCAGGAAAAGCCATATTGGGTTCAGATAATATAATTGAATTTTTCAATCCAGTAAAATATATAATAAAAGAGGAAAATAATGAAAATAAATTTGAAATAAATTCAGAAAATGCTTACTATAATTTGACTACTGAATCAGTAAGTTTTAAAGCAAAAGATAATAGAGTAAAATCAATAATTTATTTTTAAATTTTATTTTTTGAAAAAATATTATTAATTTTCTTGGACCAGTTATTAATCCATTTTTCGTCAGACTTCGTAAAACACTTAGCACTCCAGCCTCCAATCAATATAAAAGCCTTACTATTTATAGGTACAATTAAGATAGATGGAATTTCAGCACAAAAATTAAAAAATTCATCTCTTCCAGGATAAAATTTGGTGTTTGCTAATGATATTAATTTCATATCTTTTATAGATCTCAGACAAGTTTCCCCAGGTTTAAAATCATTACATGAAGTAATTCCCCTCCTCAATATATTAACGCCATCATTGTGGATTAATATTGCTGCTGCTGCTGTAGAAGTTAATATTGCTTCAGAACCCCACGCAAGTTCATCAATAACTTCATCCGGCATGTTTTTATCGAAGAGGAACTTATTTTCTCCTTTTAAAGCAGCTTTCTCACCAGCTAATGGTTCGAATTGTTTAAATAAAAAACCTATCAAAATAATAATTAATGAAGCTATTGCGGCTAACACTTGTGCTCTTTCAAGCTCAGGAGTGATTGTTTCTATTGAAATGAAATTTGCTATCTGAAAAATAAAAAGTATGGCACCGATTAATATTAATGATTTCCCATTGAACCCCATATTTTAAATATGTTATTTCTAATTAAATTATGCAAATATTATATTGTTTAGTACATTTAAAATTACTCAATAATATGGTTTTTAATATATAATTAACCAAAACCTTTTAAAATGAACCTAAACATCAATAAATATATATTTTCTTTAATCTTTACTGGCTTAATTTTTATTCTTAACCCTTCGACTACATACGCAAATCAAATTCCTAATATAAATAAATATTTTGGTATTACTCAACAGAAGACTGTTATAAATTACGAAAAAAGTCAGCCTTCATCTATTGACAACCCTGTAGTTGATCCAAATTTTAACACTATGAGATCAAAAGATACTGAAAGCTCAACTGCCACTTATATAGTTGTAGGTTTGTTAATTGCTGCCACAATTATCCCTTTAGCAACATGGTGGTATTTCTCTAAATAATAGAGAATTTATGAATGCCAAGAATTTAAGTAATAGTGAATATTCATCTTATATAGTTTTTATTTCAGGGGGAACAAAGAGTGGCAAAAGTGAATTCGCGGAGCATCTTGCAAAGGAAGTAAAAAATTTATCATATATTGCCTTATCAGAAAACAATTTGGATGATAAAGAATGGCAAGATAAAATTAAATTACATCGTAAAAGAAGGCCAAAAGATTGGAAATTAATAGAAACGACAGATCTATTAAATACATTGAGGAAAGAAGAAGGTCCACTATTAATAGATTCTATTGGCGGATTCGTTATGAAAAGTATTGGCAAGGAACAAAATGATTGGTCAACAAATATGAATTCACTTATAAGTCTCTTAATGAAAAGAAAAAGCATAACAATTATTGTTGGAGAACAAGTAGGTTGGAGTCTGGTCTCTGAATATAAAATTGGTAATACATATATTGAAAGAATCGGCGAACTTCAAAAGAGAATAACCAAAATATCAAAAGATAATTGGCTGGCTATAAACGGCAGAGCAATCAAAATAGATGGAATAAGTATTGAAATACCTACTTAAAATTGGAAGTCGCTCTTTTTGAACCTAGAATCCCACAAAATACTGGTAATATTGCCAGATCATGTGCTGCGTTTAATATACCTTTAAATCTTATAGAGCCCTTGGGTTTTAAGCTAGAAGATAAATATTTAAAAAGAGCAGGATTAGACTATTGGCCTCTAGTTACTGTTAATCAGTATGAGAATTTTGAAAAATTTTTAATGTCAAAATCAACAAAAAGAATAATTTCTTTTAGTAAAAAAAATGGATTATATTTAAAGGATTTTAATTTTAAGCAAGATGATATTTTGCTATTTGGGAGAGAAGATTCAGGATTACCCGATTCCATTATTGATAAAAGCGACTTTTTAATATCAATATTTATGCCGAATATACAGACTGGAAACAATGATCAAAAAGGTGTTAGAAGTCTAAACCTTTCTGTAGCATGCGGAATTGCTATATATGAGGCCCACAAACAAATAAATTTTCAAAATGGTAATTAAGTACAACCAATGCCTTACAATATTCCCATGTCTCGGTAGCTCAGCTGGTTAGAGCGGCGGATTCATAGCCCGCAGGTCGCGTGTTCAAGTCACGCTCGAGACATTTTCAATAGTTTTCAATTAAAGAACATATTTTAAATTTTAATTTAATTACACTATTAAAAACAATAATGTTTAATTCACTAGGCACAGTATTAGATCCAAAAAAATCTAAAGCAAAATATCCAGAAGCAAGAGTTATAGTTCTTGATGACAATTTTAACACTTTTCAGCATGTCGCAAATTGTCTTCTAACAATAATCCCAAGCATGAGTGAACAAAGGGCATGGGATCTAACCATCAAAGTTGACAAGACAGGTTCTGCAGAGGTATGGAGAGGAAATCTTGAACAGGCAGAGCTATATCATGAGCAACTATTCAGCAAAGGATTAACAATGGCTCCAATTGAGAAAACATAAAATAAGTAAGATTGACAGAAAATTTTTGGCTTATAAATTCAAATCGTTCAAGGGTTAAAAGGTTTTCAAAGAATAATCAAAATAAAGATAAATTTTTTGAATATATGTTTATTGACTCTGGGAAAATTCTTGGTGTTTTAGGAAAAGAACCACCTCTTATGACAACAAGAGAAGAAATTAAAGTTGATAAGGCTAGAGATGAATGGAGAAAATTAATCGCTCAAGGTTGGAGGAGAACCAAACCAGTTTGGGAAGACTATTAGTATCCAATATTGTTACTAGGATTAGTTATATAAATTATGAGATTTAAGACGTAGTTTGCGGGTAAATTTAATGGCTTCAGAAGTAACAAAGCCATTCCTTGAGTCAAATTAAATTCTTTATTTTTCATAAAAAAATAAAAAGTCTTATTTTAATTATAAAAAGACTGTCAAATACAAACTAAAAATACTGAAAAAAAGATAATTAAGCATTTATTGATTAAGGATTTTCATGATATCTAATATTTAAAAATTATTTTAAAAAATTTTTGATTTAGGGTTATTTGTCATTTCTCTAAACAAAAAATCCACGTTACAATAAATAATATCTTCTATTTAATACTTATAGATAAACAATGAAGTATCTCATCTCAAGCAAAAGATCAAGAGCTTTATTTGGTATTGGAATAGTTGCTATAAGTATTGGATTAATATCAAAAAAAGTAATTTACTATCCAGCTGGAGGATGTATGAAAGGTGCTCAAGAAATAACCTTTAATATCTAGCCATTAATCATTTTTACATTTCCCTTAATTCTTAAATCCAGTCAACTTTGATAACTCTTTTAGTGAAAGTACGCCTAAAATTTGTTTTCCATTTATTTCCCATGTGGGAAACCCTTTAATCTTTTTATCAATGCATAATTGAGTTTGACTTTTTATGCCATCTCTTGCACATTCAACTACATTAAGTTCTCTATAAGCTTGCTTGCCAAATAATTCACTTTGATTAAGGCAATTAGGACACCAATATGCTGAATATTTAATTACACCATTATCTTTAAGGTATTTTGCCAACTCGATTGATTCCCTAGTACTTTCTGAGGTGACTATAAGTTCTCTCTGATTATTTAAGTGGGAGCTACGAACAACACTTGGTAAAGTAAGCAATACTAATAGTGGGATTAATAGGCGTTTCATTTATTTACTACTTTTCCTCCGTATTTTCTAACTATCTTATCAAGCAAAATTCGTATATCTTTATTTTTAAGTTTCTCTATTTGTTGAAGATTTTCAAGAAGATCACATATTTGATCCTGTGTATCTTTATTTAATTCACCTACTGCCATTTATATTTAGAGTTTTTATATTCCAATATTAAATCAAAAGTAAATTCACATACTTATTGTATTTATATTTTTTTATTGCTATTTTTTTAAAGCGGGCTAAGGTTCATATCTCCACGAGGATTTAGTCCGCAGAATTTTTAAAGATTCAATTTATTTTTTATCCCTCTTTAAGAAGTTAATTAGAAATAATCAAAAATATTTATTTTTGCTTAATTTCTAAATTCCATTGAAAAGCATTCTCATATAAACATTAATAGTGTGACACTATTTATTCAATAATGTTGTTATTTCGCTTCATAACTTTCTTAAAATACTTAAACTCAATGAATTCATGCATCATTTTGATATCATCAGATAATAATTTTTTATTAACTGCATATTCGTCTACATTAAGTAGAGATTTATTATTTTCAGAAAGTGTTTCGTGATCAAAAGAAAAGTTAATAAAATCCCCTTTATCATGATTATTTTGACCATAAGATTCATTTAACACACCTCGAGACCTTAACGCTTCCTCAACCAATAAACCCGTTATTTTTGACTGACTAAACTCATTAGCTGTGCACAATTTTTCAATAATTTCATGCACTTCTTTACTTGGCAAAAAACCAATTCTTTTCCTCGGAGAGGGCATAATTAAAAAAAAATTAGTGTCACACTTGCACATTATAAGTGTTGCACTATATTTGATTTAAGTCAACTAATTTTGCTATGCATATTTTATTATTTCCTGTGGGATTTATTCTTTGGTATCTGGCTTATGAAGCAAAACCCATTATTAATGATGAAGTAACACTTAATTGGGAAGAAAAAAATACAATTAAAAGAAATAAACTTTTAAATATAATCAACGAAAGCTTTTAAAATTTACTGTTAATCGATTTTGACCATTCCTTGTGCTTATTATCTAGATCTGAGATTAACTGTTTTTGATAAGTAAATTTGAGTTGATTTTCGTTAAGTGATTTTTTTGTGATAATCATCTCTTTAGAGAAAAAATAAGGAGTGTTAGAACTACTAAATTTTTTTTTTACTTCCATATAATGAATTCGTCTATTTTTTTTATATGACTTAAAAGATTAAAGTCTTAATATTTTTATATTCTTTTTATATTTCCTTCATATGTGTTTTTAGTACGTTTGTAAAAAATATTAGTTTATTAAATAATAAAGGCTATATTTAAACAAAATATATTTTTTACCATGAATCTAAAGGAAAGAGGTATTACAGTTGGAGATTTATTAATAATACTAATAATAATAATCACTTCTACAATATTAATTAAATCATTTAGCAAGGATAAGAAAACAACACTTAATTATAGTAATCAAGAGCAAGTTTCTTACAAGAAAAATTACTATCAAAAATTTATTTGAATAGCTTATATAAATTATTTATAAAACTCTTAATTAATTCAATTAACTATTAATTATCTCTTATGTAAATTTCAAGAATTAATAATTATCAAACAATGAGTTTATGTATTTTAAATATTTTGATGAAATGATTTAGAACTTTCCCATTTCAAGTTATCCTTTAAATCATTGATATCATTAGATAATGAAACTAAATTCACCATTTGAAGAATTTGAATTTTATTTAGCCTATTAATAATAATAAGTTCATTAAGCATTTCTAAAACAGATTTATCATTAATATTCATTGTTTGTATAAAAAATATGATCCTTCAATTAAAATACTATATCTTATAGTTTTAAAATTTCATTATACATTTTATGATAAATATAAAAAATATCTATAAAATCATCAAAAAAACCTTTGCTGATAAGAAAATATCTTAAGCTCACTTTCTTATAAATTCGTTTATTGTAAAAAGAAAAAAAATGAAAAAAAACTCCAAGAAAGAATACCTTAATAGAGATGAAGTTAATGAAATGATAGAATCAGCTTTAAGGAGACATAATAGAAGATCTACAATAATATCAAGCGTACTTGGCTGGATTCTAATAGGAGGTTATTCGTTTGGACTTTTTCAAGCAGTTCAAAATGTCTAATTAATTTTTTCTTTAAAGTAGAACTTGATAGATGATAAATTAATATAAGACAAAGTATTTATTTATGAGGGAATATATTGATGCGAATCTTACAGTGATAAGAAAATACTTAAAAAAACGAAAAAAGTATACATCAAAATTAAATAATGCTTCGATAATGGAAGAATTCAAAGAATGGAGCCAAGATCCATTACCTGAGACAGAATCAATTTGGACTTTACCTGACTTAACGAGAAATGAAAGACTAAAAAATTTTTGTCGCTCAATTAAGAAGGAAATAAGATAAGTTTTTAACTACCTAGCTCTATGTGATTGAACTTTAAGTAAAAATAACCCGCAAATCCAACTATATTCAAAAGTACAACAAAAATCCAAGCTCCCACAGGCTGATTAGAATCAAATTTTTTTATTTTAACTTTTTCCTTTAGTCTTTCAATATATTTAGCCATGATTAAAAATATTAAAAAGAATATTTATAATTATAGAGAGTTAAATTTTAAGGAATCTTAAATGAAATAAAATTTCTTTTAATTCGAATTTTTATTGTCAAGCCTGCTAATGGGATATTTAATTAACTCCTTTTTAAGATTTTTTAAAAGTTTATTGTGATTCAAAATTGTAAATTTCCTAGTAAAGGAATAGTGCCATTTCATTGAATTAAAAAAAAACTTGCTAATTCATTATTAATAAAATTATAATACTTATTACGGTCAATCAGACCATACATAATTTAAATAAGGACAAATTTTCATGAGCTTAAGAGTTGGCCAAGAAGCACCAGACTTTAGTGCTACAGCAGTATATGATCAAGAGTTTAAGGAGATTACACTTTCAGGTCTTAGAGGTAAATGGGTTGTTCTATTCTTTTACCCACTAGATTTTACATTCGTATGTCCAACTGAAATCACTGCATTTAGTGATAGATACCAAGATTTCTCGGCACTTAATACGGAAATACTTGGGGTATCAGTTGATAGCAAACACTGTCATTTGGCTTGGATACAAACTCCACGAAATGAAGGAGGTATAGGTGATATTAACTATCCGTTGGTTTCTGACTTAAAAAGAGAAATTTGCCAGGCGTACAATGTTCTAAATGATGATGGGGAGGCTGATAGGGGTTTATTTCTTATCAATCCCGAAGGAGTAGTTATGCATACGACTGTTAACAAGGCTCCTGTAGGTAGAAATGTTGATGAAACGCTAAGGATTCTACAAGGTTATCAATACGTTGCGGCAAACCCCGATGAAGTATGTCCAGCAAACTGGACCCCGGGGGAGAAAACAATGTTAGAGGACCCCAAAGGTAGTAAGGAATATTTTTCTGCGCTATAAAATAATTAGAAACATTTAAGTAAGTATTGAGTAGTAAATAATTATAAATACATAAAAAATAAATATCTTCAAAAAGGGGATAACATCAACTTTTTGAGGTCTTGGCACGATCCAATCGCTCAAATTAGTTTTGTATGATAAAAATGACCACGTATAAAAAGAAATTTCTATAGCGACTAGGATAAAAAGATTAATTAAATTTAAGTCATTTAAACCAAAATATCTATAAATATGAAACTGATCATCAACACTAATATTTTTAATTTGAAGATGCCAAAGATAAAGAGAAATCAAAATAAAATTTACCAATATTATTTTTTTTAAAAGAAACCTAGATCTTTTAAAAATTAATAGGATAGAAATTAATAATATGAAAAAACTTAACTGTGGAATATCAGGTTGTGGTGCATTAATTCCTTCAATAAATAAATTAATTATAAGATCATAATTTATATAAATATAATCAGCTATTAAGTAAGAGAGAAATATTAAATTTATTGCTACTAAGAATAATAATCTTTTTCCTTTAATTATTTTTGTACTATGGATTTTATCCTGAGTAAAATTATAGTATGTATAATTTTTTAAAGAATTTATATAAACCAAAAATGGACATATTGCTCCGCTCAAATAGTAAAGGATTGAATAAAAGGATATATCATTAATATTGAGTGAATATAAATTAAACCATTGTTTTTGTACAAATGGAAGAATAAGTAAAAATGAAAGTGTAAATAATAACTTCGTTGTATTGTTTTTAATTATCAAGAAAATATTTTTTTTAATTTAAAACAATTAAATCAAACTTTCAACAATTTAGAAGTTGTTAATTTGAAAACTTTTTTATCTATAGTTTCTTGATTTAAAAGTATATCTACTAATTTATCTAGTAAGACTCTATTTTTTTTCAATATTTTTATTGAATTATTTAATGAAATTTTAGAAATATTTATGATTTCATTATCTATTCTAGAACTGGTATTCTCTGCTACGAGAGGCTTTCTTCTAAATAATCCATCCCCTAAATACATTTCATTATTATCAGAATCCATTGAAATTGGACCAATAATTGAAAATCCATATTTTGTAACCATTTCCCTTACGATATTTGTCGCATAAGAGATATCATTCATGGAGCATTGTGTAATTTCACCTTCACCAAAAACTATCGTTTCTGCTGCTCTTCCAGCTAAAGCAATTTCAATTTTTGAAAATAATAATTTTTTTGAAATCAATCCACTAGAAATTACATCTTCGTCAGGGCATATTTTTGTATATCCTCCCACAGATCCAGATCTAGGTAAAATCGTAATTTTATCAACTGATTCAATTCCATTTCTCACAGCAGATACAACTGCTCTACCTACTTCGTTATAAGCAATAATTCTTTTCATATTAGGAGAAGTTATTAATGAGCTTCTCAGGCCGATGGTAATTTTATCAAGAGCATTTTCTATATGAAGATCACTGATTAATTTAGATTCGTCTCTTGCACAGTGAATAGCACTCTCGTTCATCAAGTTTGCAAGATCTGCTCCCGAAAATCCAACTGTTCTAGAAGCCCAATATCCTAAGTCAACTTCGCATGAAAGTGGTTTGGAAAGTGAGTGAACTGAAAGAATTTTTTTTCTTCCATCTAAATCTGGAAGCATTACTTCAATTTTTCTATCAAATCTACCTGGTCTTAATAATGCTGCATCCAAAATATCTGGTCTATTTGTTGCTGCTAAAACAATAATCCCAGAATTATCAGCAAAACCATCTAATTCAGTTAGAAGCTGATTAAGGGTTTGTTCTCTTTCATCATTTCCACCTCCGATACCAGACCCTCTCTGCCTACCAATAGAATCAATTTCATCAATGAAAATTATACAAGGAGATTTTTCCTTAGCCTTAGAGAACAGATCACGAACTCGGCTTGCTCCAACACCAACAAAAAGTTCTACAAACTCTGATGCCGATATTGAGAGAAAGGGCACTCCTGATTCACCAGCAATTGCTTTAGCTAATAATGTTTTACCTGTTCCTGGTGGGCCTATTAGAAGGACTCCCTTAGGAACTTTTGCTCCAAGATTTTCAAATTTCTTTGGTTCTTTCAAAAATGTTATTACCTCTTTTAATTCCTCAGCGGCTTCAGGCACGCCAGCTACATCATCGAATCTCGTTTCTACATCATCAATAGTTACAAATTTAGCTTGATTTTTGGTAAAACCAAAAGCTCTGGAAGCCAATTTTGAAGTACTCCTCAGGATTAAGACTATAGCTAATATGAAAATCAGGAAAAGACTTATTGAAGCAAATGAATTAGCAGCTGAGGCTTCTTTTCTACTATTGTTAATAGTGAGATCTACCTTGTTTTCAGTAGCCTTTTCAAGTATTAATTGATCGTTGTAAAGGATAGGTATTTTAAATTTATCGCCATTTTTATACAGAACATCAATTTCTCTCTGCCTTGGATAGAAAAATATTGATTCTATTTTCCCCGTCTCTATATCTTCTAGAAGATCCGAATAACTTGATTTAGAATCTGAATATGAGAATTTTGATCTAAACACTAATCTTTATAAGTTATTAATAAAGCATATATACTTATTTAAAAAATTGACGTATATAAACAAAATATACTCAAAAGTTTTGGAGATAACCAGTTAAAGGTTATATTATTATATGGAAATAAAGAAACAGAATGGCTGTACCAAAGAAGAAAAAATCAAAGAGCAAAAGGAACCAAAGGCACGCTGTTTGGAAAGGAAAAGCAGCAATAGCAGCTAAAAAAGCTATATCTTTAGGTAAATCAGTTTTAACTGGGAAAGCTCAAGGATTTGTTTATCCTATTGAAGAAGAAGAAGAAGAGTAGCTTTTAAGATCCTAATTTAAATGCTTCAAGTATAACGGCATAAATTGCACCAATTCTTAATTTATCAACTACGGTCCATAGATAATAAAATTTTGAACTTGCAGCAGGTTTAATTCTTATAATGATTTCAATAAAAATAATAATTATTGGGACCATTATCAACTCATTTTTACCTTCAGATATAAATTTTGTAATAAAATTTGCGAACAAAAAATAACCTGTCAAAACAGAAATTAGACCAATAGATTTTGTTCTCCAAGTATCACTTAGAAAACCAAAAAATAAATTATTTAACTGGTAGGTTATTCTTGAAAAATTAGTTTTTTGCATTACTAAAAGACACTAAATAATTACTTAGAAAGTTATAGTCAACATATGATTTTTTAAGTTTAGGGCCTTTAATTACATTTGCCACATTATTCTGATCACCAAGACTGTCTAAGATACAATCTAATTTAATATTTTCCTCAAGAACAATTGGGATATTTGAGGGAACAAAAATTGTTGGCAAGTTAGCTGCCAAGGAAGATTTCAATCCTGGATTGGAGTCTTCAAAAACAATTGAGTTGTTTTTGTTTATACCACTTAATTGGATTGCCTTTAAATATGGCAATGGATTTGGTTTCTTTAATGCAACGTCTTCGCTTGAAATAATGAACTCAAAAGGGTTGAAGCCATTAAAGAGATAATCCACAAGTAGGTTGACTTGAACTCTTGAACTTGAAGTAACAATAAATTGTCTTACTTTTTTTTTATGTAATTCACTTATTAATCTAAAAACACCAGTTTTTAAACTAACGCAATTTTTTTTTATAATTTCTAAATAATGAAACTGCTTTGTTTCATGAATTTTGAGAATTAAATCTTCCGAGAAATTATCATTATTGGATTTAGCGTAATAAGCAATCCTATTTTTGCCTCCATTTATCTTCAGAAGTTTTATATATGTATTAGTATCCCAATCCCAATCAATACCAATGTCATTAAAAGCATTATTAAAAGCAGGTAAATGGGCCTCTAATTCAGTATTTGCGATTGTGCCATCTAAATCCCAATAAACACCCTCCAGATAGGTCACCAAGAAGAATTTTTTTTATTTACGGTAAAAAACAAGAGCAATTATTGCTGGTCCTGCTAACGCAACTACAGCCAAAGGAATAAGTGTTGCCATGATTAATGAATATGTTTTGTGATACTATTTTTACAAATAAATGACGAAACTGTACTGATACGTTACAAGATTGAATTAAATTATGAAATCATGGACATGTATAGAAAATTGTGGAGCTTGTTGTAAATTCGACTTGAATGAAAGAAGCGATTTGGCTAACAAACTTAACAAAGAAGATATAGCTTTGATAAATTCGATGACGGCTAAAGACGGTTGGTGTAAAAATTTGGACAGAGAAAATAAAAAATGCTTAATTTATGAAACCAGACCACATTTTTGCCGGGTAAGTGAATTTTCAACTTCATTTAAAGGATATTTGAAATCTGGTGATAAATTTTTGATAGATTGCTGCAAACAACATATTTCATCAAATTATGGATACCAAAGTAAAGAGATGAAAACTTTTAGAATTGCTGTTTCAGGAAAATGAATAGTAAATTAGAAAAAAAAGAAAACAATCTAGAAAAAAGTTTTTTTTCAATATTTATAACGACTTTTACAACAATTTTTATTGCTGAACTTGGCGATAAAACTCAGATAGCCACATTAATGCTTTCTGCTGAATCGGGCAGGCCAATAATTGTTTTTCTTGGAAGTTCTCTAGCATTAATAAGTTCTAGCATAGTAGGAGTTCTTATTGGCAAATGGGTATCCCAAAAAATATCTCCTAGCAAATTTGCTTTATCTACTGGTACTTTAATGATATTGATAAGTATATTTTTAGCTTATGAAACATTCAAAAAATATTTATAAATGATTTTAAGTTTATTACTATCAACATTTCTAACCGTTTTCATAGCTGAATTAGGTGACAAAACTCAACTAGCTACTTTAACTATAAGTGGTACTTCAAATAAACCATTTGCAGTTTTTCTAGGATCATCTTCAGCACTTGTTTTTGCAAGTTTACTAGGAGCTTTAACAGGTGGTTCTATTTCAAGTTTTTTACCAGAAGTAGTTCTTAAGTCAATAGCATCCATTACATTTTTCATCATTGGTATAAAGCTTTTTATCAACTCTTTCACCATCGAAAAAGAAGAAAAAGAAGAGAAAGAAAATAATTAGTTTTAAGCTTGGATAATAAGGTGTAATAATGAAGTATATACCCCTAAATTAATTTATAATTTCATTTAAATCATGTTCACATCATCATCAATTATTGATAATCTAAATCAGTCAGAAGGGTTAGAATATAAAAAATTATGCAGATTATTAAAAATAACAAAGAAATCTGATAAGGATAAATTAGATATTGCTTTAAATGCTCTAGAAAAACTTGAAATAATTAATAAAAATGAAAATGATGAATATACTTGCATAAAGGATAATGATCATCTTGTCGCCAAAATTAGATGTAGTAGCAAAGGCTATTGCTTTGCTGTAAGAGGAAAAGAAAAAGAAGATATCTACATTAAAGAAAATCTACTTAACTATGCATGGAATGGAGATAAAGTTTTAGTAAGGATAATAAAAGAGGGATATAGAAGAAGATCACCTGAAGGGATAGTTGATTGTATTCTTGAAAGATCAAATCAAATACTTCTTTCTAAAGTAGAAATAATAAACAATGATGTATATGCAATCCCAATAGACGATAGGATCCTTTCTAAAATTAAACTTCCAAAAGAGAATAAAAAATACACTTTCAATCCAGACAATAAGAATATAGTAAAAGTTGAGATTGATAGATTCCCCATAGGTCAAGAAGAAGGACTAGGTCATGTAATACAAGAATTAAGCCTAAACAATAATGAAGACTATGATACAGACTTTGTTTTATCAAAAAGCAATATCGTTAAATCTTACGATTTAAATCATATTGAATCAAAAAAAGTAGAACAACGAGAGAGGATAGACCTTACAGATAAAAACTCTTATTTATTCAAAAGTTGGAATTCTAATAATTCTCCAATACTCCCAATGATTCAAATAGAGCAGGGAAAAAATAAAAATACTAAATTATGGATACATACAAATAATCTTGCAGAAAGAGTAGATATAAATAGTAAAAAATCTCTTGAAATATTATTCAAAGGCTTAGAATCATTACCCTTATTAAATGATTGGCAAAACTACCTTGGTGAAGCCATAAGAAATGATTCTGAATTTAAATTTGGTGAAAAGAATGAAGCAATAAGCCTCTGTGTCAATTTAAATAGTGATAATGAAATAATTGATTGGTCATTTCAACTTACTTTAGTAAAATGCACTCTTATTGTTGGAAGTGATCATACTGACGCGCTTCTATCTAGAAAAAGCAAATCAAGAATAACCTCTCGGGTATTAAAACCTATAAAGGAATATGTCGACGATTTAGATAAAATACTAGAAATTTCATGTTCATTCAGAGAAAACCATCTTTTGGAGGGGAAGGTGGAAATTCCTGCGCCACTGAACAAGATTGAAGGACTAGAAGAATTTTTTATTCACAATCCTGCTGAATATTCAAAAGGATATTTTGAATCATTAAATAAAGAAGATTGCCAAACTTACCTTTCACCAATACTATATGAAGCTAATTTAATATGGTTTAAACATTCAAATCAATATGGCTTAAAAAGTGCAGGATACATTTCAAATGGAATAGATTACGTTAATGCTAATGAAATTATCAAATATTCAGAATTTATTGATAATGATGTAGAACTTAATGAAGATGGCAATTTGACATTTAGTCAAGTAGTTAAATTATGTGACGACGATAATAAAAAAAGAATCTTACATAAACTTCTAATTAATGAATTTAAGAACAATGAAATAAGGTTGATATCTAGAGATCCTGATAATGATGAATCAGAAAAATTATTTATTACTCCATGGACAATTCCTGGATTTGACTTCACAAATCTTATAAATCAGTACTGTATTTTTAATATGATAATAAATGGTAAGAAATCAAAGAAAAATAATATAAATGAAATTAATATATCTGAGAGTAATTCATTAGAATTAGTAAATTGGGATATATTTAATTCATCAATTTCAAGAAATCTAGAAATATTATTTAACAAGTTTGTGATAAATAAACTTAATGAATTCAAGGACAAAGTTAACCAATATAAATCTAATATGATAAATATAAAAAAAGTTAGAAAAGCAGAAAAATTACTAGGTAATATTTATAGTGGGTTTATTTTATCAGTGCAAACATATGGTTTCTTTGTTGAGATATCAGAACTAAATGTAGAGGGTTTAGTTCACGTAAGCACTCTTAATAATGATTGGTATGAATACAGGTCAAGACAAAATTTATTGATTGGAAGAAAATCCAAAAAATCATATAAAGTTGGAGATGCAATAGAAGTAAAAATAATAAAAGTCGATATTCTTAAATATCAAATTGATTTAGAATTAACATAATTAAATTTTCACAGAATATATTATGGAAATATTAACCAAAAAAAATTTAAGATAACTATTTCATAATTATGTTTAAGAAAAAATATTTACTGTTAACTCTTTTTTTAATAATTATTTTGCAAATTTTATTATATACAAATAATAATCAGAAGACTTCATTTAGATATTTTAAATGGACCCTTCAAGAAGTAAGTATAGGTAAGTTAATCAGTATATCGTTTTTTTCTGGTTTATTTGTAAGCACTTTATTGAATACAACAATTACTAGTATTAGTTTCAGAAATAAAACTTTCGAAAATGTGGAAGATGATTTTGTATCTAATAATAATGAGGAAGAAACGGAACCAAACGTTGAGATGCCACCAGAAAGGGATCTTAGAGAAACTCAACCAACAATTTCTGTTAATTACAGAGTAGTCAAAAATATGAATGATAATAATTTAAAAAAAGATCAAAGTTATTCAAATCAAGATATTAAAGATGACTGGGATAATGCTGATAATGATTGGTAGAAAAATAAATTAATTAAAAAATGTTTTTTTATTTATAATGGGATAAATAGTTTTTTTTATGGAAGAAAATTTAGACAAAAATAATGAAGTAAATAAAGAAATACCTGACAACACTTCTAAATCAAACTCTGAGAAAATAAAAGAGCCTAATTCAGAAAAAGTTATCAATATGAATACAAATAATAATGATTCTGCTACTAAAGTTGTTATAAAAAATGAAATTAATACTCCTGAAAAACCTATAACAAAACCCAAAAAAGAACTCCCTGTAGAGAAAAAGCCTTTCCAAGAATTTATTAACATACATTTAATTCCTGCACTTACCGAGGAAATTAATCAAAGAGGATTAGAAATAAACAATATTAACCTCACTAACACAAATAGACCTATTGCTGGAGATAAATGTTGGGTAATAAATTGTGAAATTAAAGATATATGTAACTTTTGGTTATCCTTTGAGAAGGATGACATTAGTTCATTAAAAAGTATTTCTTTATCTAAACCTAATCAAAAACCAAGTATTATTGAATCTTTTCTTATTGACGAAAAAAGAATTACCCTAAAATTAATTATTTCAAGAGTACTTCAAAGATTGAATGGGCAAAAGTTAATAGGAGTTAATTAGAAAAACCATAACACCAGGTTAACTTTTCCCTCGAAAATACAAATCATAGTAAATAATAGTATTAATAAACCGAATAAAAATGGCTCAATCAACTGTAGAATCCAAAAATAAAAAAGATGTCAATAATGGAAAGATACCAGCAAAAGAAACAATTTTGTCCCCAAGATTCTATACAACAGACTTTGAGGCTATGGAAAATATGGATTTATCAATAAACGAGGAGGAATTGGAAGCTATATGTGAGGAATTTAGGAAAGATTATAATAGACATCATTTTGTAAGAAATAGCGAATTTGAAGGCGCTGCAGAAAAATTAGATCCTGAGACAAGAGAACTTTTTGTTGATTTTCTCGAGGGAAGTTGTACTTCAGAATTTTCAGGTTTTTTACTTTACAAGGAACTTAGTAAGAGAATTAAAGTCAAAAACCCTCTACTTGCTGAATGTTTTGCTCATATGGCCAGAGATGAAGCAAGACATGCAGGTTTTTTAAATAAATCAATGAGTGACTTTGGACTTCAGTTAGATTTAGGTTTTTTAACAGCCAATAAAGATTACACTTATTTCCCACCAAGAAGTATTTTTTACGCTACTTATTTATCCGAAAAAATAGGTTATTGGAGATACATAGCAATTTATAGGCATCTAGAAAAGAACCCAGATAGCAAGATTTTTCCACTTTTTAATTACTTTGAGAATTGGTGTCAAGATGAAAATAGACATGGTGATTTCTTTGACGCATTAATGAAAGCACAACCACGTACAGTTAAATCATTAAGCCAAAAAATTACCATTGGGGGCTCTACCTTTACACATCCACTATTTG
Source organism: Prochlorococcus sp. AG-347-I19 (assembly GCA_003279105.1). Taxonomy (GTDB): domain Bacteria; phylum Cyanobacteriota; class Cyanobacteriia; order PCC-6307; family Cyanobiaceae; genus Prochlorococcus_A. The sequence continues at coordinate 7,868 of QCBO01000001.1, read as the reverse complement.
ACTATTTCCATAGATTTAGATACTTTTTGAACAATCTTCCATTAACATCCAAGTTATGGTCTAGGTTTTTCTTACTTGCTGTATTTGCAACTATGTATGCAAGGGATCTGGGGATCAAAAAGGATTTCTACGCTTCTTTAGGATTAGATGCTAAAGATTACGACCAGTATGTTATTAATAAAACTAATGAAACTTCTGCTAGAGTTTTTCCTATAGTGCTGGACGTTTATGATAAATCTTTTTACGGAAGATTAGATAAAATAGTAGAGAACAATAAGATTCTTTCCGATATTGCAAGAAGTGAGGTAAATACAGTATCTAAAACTTTTAAAAAATTACCTAAATATTTATCAAACGGATACCAGTTATTGAGACTATACTTATTAAAACCTCTTGATAGTAAAGATTTCCAACCTTCGATTAGATAATCTTTATACAGAGAAGAATTTTAGACTCAAATGCTTTCGTCACAAATCAAATCAAATGAAATTATTTTTGGTAGCTGCAATAAAGATTTATTAGAAGAAATTATTTTCTATGGAATTGGACTTGGGGCTGATTTTGTGGAAATATTTATAGAAAATACCGATAACTCAAGTGTTTTAGCTGAAGAAGATTTTATTACAAGTGTAAGTCCATCATTTGGAAGGGGTGCTGGTATCAGAATCTTTAAAGAAAAAAAGGATGGATTTGTAAGTACAAATGATTTAACAAAGCATGGCTTGATGAGATCGGTATCTCAAGCTATTGAGATGTTAGACATAACAAACAACAAAAAAGGAGAAGCATTTAACGGATTAACTGAACATAGGGACTATAGCTTATCCAAGAAAAAATGGATTAATGAAGTCCCATCGATTCATGAGATAAGTGAAAAACTACTAGTCAGCACAAAGTCTCTAAAAAAGAACAACAAAATAATAACTAGAAAAGGAAGTTACTCAAGAAATCTTCAAGAAGTAATTATAGCTTCCAGCGATGGAACCTATGTCTCAGATATAAGGTTGCATCAAACAGTTGGACTAAATGTAATTGCTAGTGATGCCCAATATAGATCTAGTGGAAGTAGAAGATTTGGATCGTCAGGAATGCCTAATGAATTCAGATTATGGGATCACGAAAAAGCAGCTAATGAGGTGTTTGAAAGTTCAATGAATATGTTGTATGCAGATTATGTTGATGCGGGACAAATGCCTGTTGTTTTAGCTAATAAATTTGGTGGCGTTATATTCCATGAAGCCTGTGGCCATTTACTTGAAACTACTCAAATAGAAAGAGGAACAACACCATTTGAGAATAAATTGAATGAAAAAATTGCACATGAATCTGTAACAGCAATTGATGAAGGGATATCAGAAGGATCCTTTGGTTCATTATCGGTAGATGATGAAGGCATGGAGCCCGAAAAATCAGTTCTTATAAAAGATGGAATTTTAAAAAAATTTATATCAGACAGGGCAGGTGAATTAAGAACTGGCCATAAAAGAACAGGAAGTGGAAGAAGACAAAATTATTCTTTTGCTGCAGCTTCAAGAATGAGAAATACTTTTATAGCTAAAGGTGAGCACTCGAAAGAGGATTTAATCAATAGTATTAGTGATGGTCTTTATTGCAAATCAATGGGTGGTGGCAGTGTAGGTGCAACAGGACAATTTAATTTTGCGGTAGAAGAAGGATATATTATTAAAAATGGAAAATTAACTAGTCCAGTAAAGGGAGCAACTTTGATTGGTGAAGCTAAAGAGGTTATGCCAAAAATATCAATGTGCGGAAATGATCTTGAATTGGCTCCTGGTTTCTGTGGATCCATTAGTGGAAGTGTAAACGTAACTGTTGGCCAACCTCATATTAAGGTTGATTCAATCACTGTTGGCGGAAGATAGGATATGAATTCAAGAGAAATTACAACTCAAATCTCCAAAGCTGCAGATTTCCTTAATCTTAAAAAATGGGATTATGGTGCAAGCTTTTCTAATGATTATTCTGTGCAAGTAGATAAAGGAGAAGCTAAACAATTAAAGGCATCACAAAAGCAAATTTTAACTTTAAGAGTTTGGAACGAATCTAATTTAGTTGGTATTACAACAACTAGTGATATCAGTGAATCTGGTATTAAAAAGGCTCTAAATCAAGCAAATATTGCATCTGATTTTGGCAACAAGAATGAAAGGACAGAATTCTCACCACTTGCCAAGGATCCTGTGGAGTTTAAGGACGTAATAAAAAGAAATCCTGTTGGAATTAAAAAATTACTTACGCTTTTAAGAGAAGCAGAAGTAAAACTATTAGAAAGCCATGAATCTATAAAATCTGTTCCGTATAATGGTCTATCTGAGAGTTTTTATGAGAGAGTTTATGCAAATAGTGATGGTGCCTTTCGGAGTTATACCAAAAGCCAAGCTGCACTTTATTTATACGCAAGAGCAGAAGAGAAAAATAAAAAACCTCGTAGCTCAGGTTCTGTAAAAATTGGATATGGGGTAGAAGATATAGATATAGAGACTTGTATTAAAGACGCTTCTAATAAAACAATTTCTCATCTAAATTATTCATCTATTAAAACTGATAAATATTTAATATGTTTTTCCCCAGAGTCTTTTTTGACGATCATTAATGCCTTTAGTTCAATGTTTAATGCCAGAAGCATTTTAGATGGAGTCAGTTTATCTAATAAAAACTCTATTGGAGAGAAGCTATCTACAGAAGCACTTAATATCTATGATGATGGTCTTCACGAAAAAAATATTTCTTCATCTCCATTTGATGGAGAGGGAACTCCTACCAAAAGACTATGTTTAATTAACAAAGGGAAAATTGAAAATTTTATACATTCTGAATCAACTGCAAGAATATTTAAAACAATCCCCACAGGCCACGCTGGACTAGGCTCAAAAGTCTCAGTATCTCCTGATTGGATAGTAGTTGAGAAATCAGAGGTAAACTCTGATCTAAAAACATCATTAGACCACTCTTCTTATGATGGAGAATTTGTTTATATTGAGGAATTAAATGCGATCCATGCAGGTGTCAGAGCAAGTCAAGGTTCATTCTCTCTTCCATTTGACGGATGGCTCTATAAAAACGGTAAAAAAATCTCAATAGAATCTGCCACTGTAGCAGGGGATATCAAATATCTTTTGAAAAACATAGTAAATATCGAATCAACCCAAGAGGTAACAACAAGTGGAATCTCTCCACATATATGGGTAGATAAATTATCAATAACTGGTGACGAGTGAGAATTATATTCTGGGGAACACCTGAATATTCAATTCCGAGCCTTGATATTTTTATTAAATCTAAGCACGAGGTAATTGCAGCAGTTAGCCAACCGGATAAGAAAAGATCCAGGGGAAATAAATTAATATCCTCACCTGTTAAAAGCTTTGCCGAGCAAGAATCTATAAAAATTTATACTCCAGCAAAAATAAAAGACAATATACATTTCATAAATGAACTTAAATCACTATCTTGTGATTTATTTATTGTTATAGCTTACGGGAAAATATTACCCAAAGAGATATTGGAAATCCCAAAATTTGGTTGTTGGAACGCACATGCTTCATTACTTCCAAGATGGCGTGGTGCAGCCCCAATCCAATGGTCCCTGATCAAAGGTGATAAATTTACTGGTGTAGGAATTATGAAAATGAATGAGGGACTTGATACTGGCGACTTATTATTGGAAGAAAAAATTAAAATCGAAAATGACGATAATTTAAATACACTATCGGAAAAACTTAGTATTTTATCTGCAAAATTATTTTTAAATGCTACATCTTTAATAGAAAAAAATATTAATAAAAAAACTAATTATCAATTAACAACACAAAATACCCTTGGAAGAGAAATTACTTACGCAAGAATGATTGAAAAATCAGACTTTAATGTTGATTGGGGCAATGAGGCAATTACAATTTCTCAAAAAATAAAAGCATTATACCCACGAGCAAATACCATTTTTAGAGGTAAGAACCTTAAAATAATTAAAATAAAAGTTTTGACTAGTGATGAAATTAAAAATGAAAAATACCTTTTCATGAGCAATTATTCAAGACCGGGTATTATTCTTGCTGTAATAGAAAATGAAGGAATCATAATTTCAACTAAAACTGATCCGATTATTCTGTTAGAAGCAAAACTTGAAGGCAAAAACATTTCTAGCAAAAAGCAATTGATTCAACAGTTAAAGCCATCAGTAGGTGAATATCTCTCAGATTAAGTTTTAGATTCTTTTTTAGAGAATCCCCAAATGAAAGCAAAAAGAATCAAAAAATAGAAATAATAGTCTGGAAGAATAGATTCGTTAATTAACGTATTTAGTAAAAGTTTAATCCCAACTATTAAAATTGCTACGTAACCTGCTGTTTCTAATCTAGAAAATATATCCAGAAGTTTTAGAAAAATCCCCGATGTAAATCTTAAGGCTAATACTCCAATCACTGCTCCAAATATAATTAATATGTATTGATCACTTATAGCTACTGCAGTAGTGATACTGTCTATGGAAAAAGCAAAATCAGTAATTGAAAGAAGCGCTACAACCCTTAAAAACTTAAAATTATTTTTATTATTATCTGTCCCATTTGCAGGGTTTTCTATACCTGAATTTAAAAAAACATTAGAGAAGAATAAATATATTAAATAAAAACCAGCGAAAACTCTAATGAGAATAAACTTTAGAAGAACATTAGATAATATGATTAGAATAATTCTAAATAATAAAGATATTGTTATACCAATATTTAAGGCTCTTGACCTTAATTCTGAACTATCGAGGGATTTAGTAAGAGAAGCTAGTGCTACAGCATTATCTGCCGATAATAATAATTCTAGAGCAATTAATATTGGTAAAAGTGTAAATATTTCGTACCAACTGTCTACTTGATCTAGTGTGGGTATAAAAGAATTTATTGCTGCTGAATCCATCAAATATTATTCACATTCAGTATAAAATCTAATATAATGTATCGGATATTTGTAATCAAGATTGTTAGCTATAAATGAGTTTAAATACTTTAGTTGATTATATTTCGAACTCACAAATTACTTCTGAATTAATAAAAAGAATTTCAATAAATAATGAATTAAATATTGTCGGTTCAAGTAGATATGCAAAATCAATAATATTAGATAGCATCGCAAAAAAAGAGGGAAAAAATATATTATTAATTTGTCCTAATGTAGAAATTGCCTACAAATGGATTGGTTATTTTGAAAGTATAAATGATAAAGCAGTCTTATATTATCCTCCAACAGAACATCTACCATACACATCAATTAATAAATCCAAAGAGATTGAATTTAGTCAGCTTACTGTTTTATCCAAATTAATAAAAAAAGAGAAAAATGAACTTAATATTGTTATTTCAACTGAGAGATCACTACAACCTCATCTAATAAACAAAAACCTATTAATTGAAAACAAGTTAGATTTGCAAAAAGGTGTTCAAATCGAGATTCAAGAATTAGCAAATAAACTTACTTTGCTGGGTTATACGAAGGATAATGTAACTTCAACTGAAGGATTCTGGAGTAGGAGAGGTGAAATAATAGATATTTATCCTGTTAATAATGAGTTTCCTATAAGATTAGAATTTTTTGATAATGTAATTGAGAAAATAAGAGAATATGATCCCCATACGCAGAAAACATTAGAAAGTATAAATAATATTGAAATAATACAGGCTGGATTTGATTTGCTTATAAAAGATAAGTTAAATAATTTATCTAAAAACAATCTTTTTAATTCAGAAGATATAAATAAAAATAATCTTGATAGTTATTTAGGAATAATTGAAGAAGAACCCTCAAACATCATAGATTTTATAAATAGGGAAACAATTCTCGTAATTGATGAATTAGAAGATTGTAAAAAATTTGCAAATAATTGGTATCTAGATTCAGAAAGTAATTTTGATAATTGTAAGTATGAATTAAATGAGAACCTTAAAAATAATGAAATTAATTTGGAAGCCAAACCTAATTTGCATTTAAAGTTTGACGAAATATTAAATTCACTGCGAAATTTTAATTTAATAAAATTTTATGAATTTGAATCTAAAGTCAATATTGATAACAGGTTTTTGTTAAATGATAAAAGATTAAATTCATACTCTAAAAATATAGGAAAATTATCCCATGATATAAATAAAAATATAAAAAATAATGAAAAAGTATGGATATTATCAGCACAGCCATTGAGAACAAGAACTTTACTTTTTGAGCATGAATGTAATACAAATTTCTTAAACAATCCTAATGATATTGATGAAGCATTTAAGTCGATAAATAATTCAACTCCTTTAATTTTAAAAAATAAGAACAATTATGAAATCGAGGGTTTTTATCTTCCGATATGGAAAATTGTCCTGATAACAGATAAAGAATTATTTTCACAACAATCTCTTTTTAATAATGTATTCATAAGAAGAAAAAAAAGAAGTGTCAATTCAAATATAAATGTAAATAAGATTAGTCCCGGTGATTTCATAGTTCATAAAAACCATGGGATAGGACAATTTTTAAAAATAGAAAAAATTAATATAACTGGAGATTCAAGAGATTATTTAGTCATTCAGTATCAAGATGGGAAGATAAGTGTTGCCGCTGATCAACTTGGTAGCGTTAACAGATATAGATCAAGCGGAAAAATTAAGCCAAAAATAAATAAATTAGGAGGGACAGAATGGGAAAGAATAAAAGATAAAAATAAGAAACAAATCAAAAAGGTTGCTGTCGATATATTAAAACTTTATGCAAAGAGAGAAAAATTAAAGGGGCACATATACCCAGAAGATGGTCCTTGGCAAGATGAATTAGAGGAATCATTCCCATATCAACCAACCCCAGATCAAATTATTGCTGTAAAGGAAATAAAATCTGATATGGAAAGCGATAAGCCAATGGACAGATTAGTTTGTGGAGATGTAGGATTTGGCAAAACAGAAGTTGCTGTTAGGGCTATTTTTAAGGCTATAACATCAGGCAAACAGGTAATATTACTAGCACCCACAACAATACTAGCTCAGCAACATTGGAGAACAATAAATAATAGATTTTCACCTTACCCAATAAAAGTATCATTACTCAATAGATTCAAATCCATTAATGAAAGAAAAGAAATCTATGCAGGTTTGAAAAATAACAAAATTGATTTAGTTGTAGCAACGCACCAAATTTTAGGAAAAGAAATAGAAATTAAAAACTTAGGATTACTTGTTATTGATGAAGAACAAAGATTTGGAGTAAGGCAAAAGGAGAAAATTAAAAAAATTAAAACTAACATAGACGTTTTAACTCTCTCAGCAACTCCAATTCCAAGAACTCTTTATATGAGCTTATCAGGACTAAGACAAATGAGCTTACTAAATACTCCTCCCCCATCAAGAAGATCAATAAAAACATATTTATCTGAAATAGATATGGATGTTATAAGAACTGCAATTAATCAAGAACTTGACAGGGGGGGGGCAAATTTTTTATGTTCTTCCGAGAATTTCTGATATTGATCAAGCTGTAGACAAATTAAAAAATATGTTTCCCAGCTTAAAATTTATTGTTGCTCATGGGCAAATGAACGAAACAGAGCTTGAAAATGCAATGATTGCTTTTAATAATGGAGAAGTTGATCTAATGATATGCACAACGATAATTGAGAGTGGATTAGACATCCCTAAAGTAAATACAATAATTATTGAAGATTCTCACAAATTTGGCCTTTCAAAACTTTATCAACTTAGAGGAAGAGTTGGGAGAAGCGGTGTACAAGCACATGCTTGGTTATTTTATCCAAATATAAATAAAATTAATGATGCTGCGAAACAAAGATTGAAAGCGATAAAAGACTTTTCAGAACTAGGAAGTGG